>NZ_LQXM01000001.1 GCF_001648555.1 Rossellomorea aquimaris TF-12
GTTCATTTAAGTCAAAGTGAACATGTGGATTTGAGACATAACCCCTTACTTCCCCTTTCGCATTGCTATCTACTAGAATAGCACCGATAGGACCTCCACCTTCAACTTTAATCGTTAATTTATTTTCACCTTTTAGCATTGCTCCCATCATGACCCCGGCACTAATCGTACGACCTAACGCGGCTGATGCTGTTGGCCATGTATCATGTCTCTTTTGCGCTTCTCCAACTGTTTCAGTACTTCTAACAGCATAGGCACGAACTTGCCCATCATAGGCTAACGCTTTTACTAAATAGTCGCTCATGTTTTGAAAGCTCCTTTCACTCAGTTCATATTTCGTTTGTAGATTAATTTCAATCCTTTTAACGTTAAAAATGGGTCTACCACGTCGATTGCTTTTGATTCCTTCGAAATAAGCGTGGCCAATCCACCTGTAGCAATAACAGTTGGTTCCTTCTTACTTTGTGCTTTCATTCTTTGAACGATACCTTCTACTTGTCCCACATACCCATAAAGAATTCCTGCTTGCATCGCTGCAACAGTATTTTTCCCGATGATATTATCTGGACGGGCTATTTCAATTCGAGGAAGCTTTGCCGCTTTTGAATACAACGCTTCTGTTGATATTCCTATTCCCGGGGCTATAGCTCCACCCATGTATTGTCTATCTTCATTTATATAGCAATAAGTAGTCGCAGTTCCAAAGTCCACAATAATCAATGGACCTCCGTATTCATGGATGCCAGCAACAGCATTCACAATTCGGTCAGCTCCCACTTCTCTTGGGTTTTCATATTTAATGTTTAGTCCGGTTTTAATACCAGGCCCGACAACAAGAGGAGTGATATTAAAATACTTTTCACACATGCGTTCCAAACTAAACATAATTGGAGGAACAACTGAGGATATAATAATACCATCAATTTCATCGAAAGTTAGTTCTACATGCTTAAACAAATTTTTTACAAACATGCCAAACTCATCTTCCGTCTTATGTCGATTCGTTTCAGCTCTCCAATGATATTTTAATTGGTCATTTTCATATACACCAAATACGATATTCGTATTCCCAACATCCATTACAAAAATCATTATTCTCACCTACTAAGCCAATTGTTTTCACACTGCCAACATCATACCACAATTTTTTTATTATAGGTACGGTTTGAACTGGACTGTATATCTTTAAATAGGGCTGTATTCGTAAAGAGTGTTGATATTTTAGAAAAGAAGGCAGTAGTTAATTTCCGCTTCAGGATGCTCGCTTTCCGCTGGGTGGTCGGTGAGCCTCCTCGGCGTAAGCGCCTGTGGGGTCTCACCTGTCTCGATTTTCCCGCAGGAGTCGAGCACCTTCCCCTCCAACCAACCTTCTAAGCATGAGTTTCTTGCTATAGACTTATTTAAAAGCGATTTAGGTTTGAAGTGTGTAGTGGTGAATTTAACTTGTATTATAGAAAGTCAGCCCTCTTTTAATTGTTTTTTGTCACAATTAAGCTCTGTCAAATAAATTTCCTTTGGTGGCGAGGGGCACTCCGGAGACTCCTCTCGGAAAATCGGGAGTGCCGATACCCCGGAAAGCGGAGCAGCTCCCCAAACCATCGAGCACACACTGGCTGACATAGCCTTGGCAGATCTGTTTTAAAATAACAACAATCTTTGCGAAAAGAGCCTATTTTAATAAGCATCATTGATCTGATTAAGATATCTCTAACCAAAGAAAAAAGGCTGACTCAACCTCCACATTTAAGTGGGGAAGAACCAGCCTCTTAGTCATATATTACGTGCGATCAGAGTTGTTTTCGTCTTCGCTAGAAGTAGTATCATCTGAAATCACGTCTTCGTTTTTCTTTTGGATATTTACCTTAACGTCATTATTCTCTTCTTCGTCTGAAGCATAAATTCGTTCTGGTAATTTACCATGATCCATTAAATGCTTAATTTGATCCGCATCTAATGTTTCTACATCTAATAGTGTCTTCGCAATCAACTCAAGCTTATCTCGATTTTCAGTAAGAATCGTCTTCGCTCGTTCATAGCTTTCTTTTATTAGACGTTGCATTTCCTGGTCAATTTCATACGCAATGGCATCTGAATAGTTTTGTTCACTATTGATGTCACGGCCTAAGAATACTTGACCACCTTGAGATTGACCAAACTGAAGAGGTCCGAGCTTGTCACTCATACCGTATTCAGTAACCATTTTGCGTGCAATTCCAGTTGCTCTTTGGAAGTCATTATGTGCACCAGTTGATACATCACCAAAGATGATTTCTTCTGCGACACGACCACCGAGTAAGCCAGTGATTTTATCAAGAAGCTCAGGCTTTGTCATAAAGTAACGATCTTCTCTAGGAAGCATTACAGCATAACCACCTGCTTGACCACGAGGAACAATCGTTACCTTATGAACCATATCTGCTTCATCAAGGACCAACCCAATCACTGTATGACCAGCTTCATGGAATGCCACGATTTTACGTTCCTTTTCAGATATAACGCGACTTTTCTTAGCTGGACCGGCAATAACACGGTCAGTTGCTTCGTCAATATCACGCATATCAATTTTCTTCTTATCTTCACGGGCAGCTACTAAGGCTGCTTCATTTAGAAGGTTTTCCAGATCAGCACCAGAGAAACCTGGCGTTCTCATTGCAATTGATTTCAAATCAACAGAATCATCCAGAGGTTTGTTTTGTGCATGTACTTTAAGTACCGCTTCACGCCCTTTAAGATCAGGACGATCAACTGTAATCTGACGGTCAAAACGACCTGGACGTAACAATGCAGGATCAAGAATATCTGGTCTGTTGGTGGCTGCAACAATGATAATTCCTTCGTTTGCGCCAAAACCATCCATTTCAACTAGTAGCTGATTAAGGGTTTGTTCACGTTCATCGTGACCTCCACCTAAACCTGCTCCACGCTGACGACCAACTGCATCAATCTCATCGATAAAGATGATACATGGTGCATTTTTCTTCGCGTTTTCAAATAAATCACGAACACGAGATGCCCCGACACCGACAAACATTTCAACGAAGTCAGAACCACTGATTGAGAAGAAGGGAACTCCAGCTTCCCCAGCTACCGCTCGTGCAAGTAGGGTTTTACCTGTTCCAGGAGGTCCTACTAAAAGAACACCCTTTGGAATACGTGCACCCACTTCAGAGAATTTACGTGGATCCTTTAAGAACTCCACTACCTCTACTAATTCTTGTTTCTCTTCATCTGCTCCAGCTACATCTTTGAATCGAACTTTCTTCTTCTCTTCGCTGTATAGCTTAGCCTTACTCTTACCGAAGTTCATAACACGACTTCCGCCGCCTTGCGCTTGGTTGAGTAAGAAGAAGAACAGAATAAAGATAATCACAAATGGAATAATGGTCGTAAAGAACGATACCCATCCACTTGTTTCTTTTGCTTGTAATACTTCTACATCGATACCTTGTTCTGAAGCTACAGTATTAATTTTCTCCATTAACTTACCATCAGTAGTAAGGACATAGGTTAAGAAGAACTCTTCTTCTTTAGCCCCTTTTAACTTTCCTTTTACTTCATAAACGCCTCTTCCAGGCTGAATTGTAAAAGAAGTAACCTCACCATCTTCAAGCTTATTAATAAAATTACTGTATTCAATATTCTTGGTAGGTTCATTATTATTACTAAAATAACTCACTACACCTATAATCACTAAAAAGACAAGTAAATAAAATATGGTATTTCGAAAGATCCGGTTCATCCCTTACCTCCTCCCACGGTAAACAAACTACGTAAAATAGTATCATAGAAAATCATGGCATTACAACAAATTGCACTTATAAAAGCGCGGAGATTGTAAAGGGGAATACATAATTGGAATACTGGCACCAAAAACACTTTTTTTTGAAAACAAAAACCTTATGTATGTCGCCCTCTTGTATTTCTTGAAAGAAGAATTCTTCTTTAGATTACACTTATTCTCCTGTTGTATACACTTCAGGTTTAAGAACGCCGATATACGGTAAATTACGGTATCGTTCAGCGAAATCCAAACCATATCCAACCACAAATTCATCTGGAACAATAAACCCTACGTAATCCGCTTTAATATCAGCTTTACGACCTGATGGCTTATCAAGCAGCGTTACGATGCTAATCGATTTCGCTTTACGATAACGGAATAATTCAACTAAATAACTAAGTGTTAGCCCACTATCGATAATATCTTCAATGATTAGAATATCTCTTCCTTCAACTTTCGTATCAAGATCTTTGACAATTTTCACTTCTCCTGAAGAAACAGTGGAATTTCCGTAGCTCGATACATCCATGAAATCCATTTCCATGTGAGTATCCATACGTTTGCATAGGTCAGCCATAAATGGCATAGCCCCTTTTAAAACTCCAATTGCTAGAGGAAAACGGTCTTGATATTCCTTCGTTAATTCGGCACCTAGTTCTCTGATCTTCACTTGAAGTTCTTCTTCTGAAATTAACACTTTTTCAATATCTTGATTTAACAATGTTCAACTGCCTCCTAGAAGATGATTGCTTATTAATTGTAAGACTAAACTCTTTTCTTTTGCTTCTCCCAAATCGTAAATAGATTTCTTAATTCCTGGAACCCAAAGGATTCGTTCTTCGGCATCAACGACAATTGGCCATTGGTCCCGAAGATGAACAGGAATCTTTTCGTCTATAAAAAGGGATTTAAGCTTTTTAGAGCCTTCGAACCCTTTTAATTTTATTCGATCTCCTGGTTTTCTCGTCCGAATAGATAAAGGGAGTGCAATGTGGTCTTCATGTAAGTATACATATTGACCGTTACAATCCTCTTTATTTACAGGTGCGGGATAGAAGTCGAATTGATATCCATTTGAAAGTTCGAGTGTTTCGTGAACGTTTAGTTCATAACAATAAGGTGATTGAATACACTCTAATTCCCCGAAATGGAAATAACATGTATGATACGCCCTTGTTACTTTTAGACCACTTGGTAAATCCAAGCTGGCATTAGGCGTTTTTCCTCTTAATATACCCAATACATCATAAATATGTATAGACGATAAGGAAGGTGGTCTAAGTTTGTAAAGATAGTTTAATATTAGATTAATCCCTCTTCTTTGTAAAGGCTGAGCCATTGTAAGAAAACCTTTAATATCTAAAGTGGAGAAATCCTTCGATTTATTCCATACCTTATTCAACTTTTGCCTTGTTAATTCCTCTAAATAGCCTTCATCTTCTATTAATTCTTCACTAAATTGTTGGAATTGTTTATGAACGAGTGGGTTTTCTTCTTTTAAAAAAGGTACCACTGCTTTTCGGAATCGATTTCTAGTATAGTCTTCCTTCTCATTACTAGGGTCCCGTCGAGGAGAAAGATTATACTCCTCACAATATTTCTCGATGTCTTCCTTTGTCACAGACAGAAAAGGACGAATAATCTTACCTGGTGAAAACTCCCTTATTAAAGGAATTCCCGCTCTACTCACACCGTTCGCTCCCCTTGTGAGCTTCATGAGGATTGTTTCTATTTGATCATCTCCGTGATGACCTAAAACGAGCTTGTTGGCAGATACCTCTATCATAATTTTATTCAGAAAGGTATAGCGAACGTCACGGGCAATTTTCTGAAGACCACCATTCGATTCCTTCATCACTTGTGAAACATCTATTCTTTCTCCAAAAAAGGGTATGTCTAACCTCTCACAAAATCCCTTTACAAAAAGGAGTTCGTTAAGGGACTCTTCCCCGCGAAACATGTGATCGAGATGAGCCGCAACAAGTTCAATCTCCCACACTCTTCTATTTGCATGGAGAAAATGAAGAAGAGCCAAAGAATCCGGACCACCTGAAACGGCCACAACTAATACATCACCTTTTTGGATAAGTTCATGACTTTGAATAAACTCTTTTGTCGAGCTCTCTAGCATAACATTTCCTCTTCCTAAACCATTTTCCTTATTGTATCAATTTTCACTTAAATTCTCACCTCATATGGCTACATTAACTCCCCATAAATATATAATACATATAAAAGAGACACGATGATTACTACCAATACAGTCTCAATAAAATGACTTGTTTTATTCGTTTTTTGAGCTTGATATCGAGTAGTTTGAGGTGAGGCATGAGTATGTGAAGAGTGAGATGTCCTTTTTCTTGTTGGATTTGTATTAGACTGCCGGGCATTCTGAGGAGAATGAGACAATGTGTTTAATAAACTCTCTCGCATCTCATTTGCAGAAAGGAAGTCCCCTTCTAATGCTTTTACAATAGTGGGCTGGAACTTTCTTAATTGATCCTTTGATTGAATAGCCTGCTTCAATTGTTGCATATTCCCACTTCCAGTCTTTGTGAAACGTTGTGGGTATGCCAAATTGATTAAGATCATTCCAACAGAGAAAAGATCATAGGTAGGGTCAGCTTTCCGAGAGTCACCTAGCCAATACCCTCTATCAAAAAACTCCGTGAATTCTTTAATCGCTCTTCCTGCAATTGTCGTTCCTCCGACATCTATACAGCGAATACGATAAGGAGGTCCAGTGATGATAAGGTTTTCAGGTTTTAAATCTCCAAATACCCATCCTTCCTTATGAATCCTTTGGAGGTCTGTTAATAGTTGAGCCACCAATACCCCTGTCCACGAAAATCCTTTCTCTTGTACGAAAGAAAGCAAATCTGGACCTTGTATATATTCCATACTATAAAAATGAATCGTTTTCCCTCGATATTCCCAATCATCTACATCAAGAAGCTTAGGTCCAAGCGGAGAACCTTGGACCTTAGAAAATGACTTTAATACATTAACTTCTGATGTAATCGTAACGTTACTTTCACTTATTTTTATTGCCTGGAATCCGGATGCTCCTTGTACAAGATACACAATTCCGTTTGCACCATACCCTAATTCTTTGATGATCGAGTAGATGTTTTTATACCATTTTCCTCTAATAACTGTCCCAGGAGAGAAATTAAATGGTTTCTTCGAAGTATTGTTCATCATCGCCACGAGAGAGCAATCCCCTTAATGAACGTTTTTTCTTAAAGTGTGTAATGGCTTCTGAGATAGCGGGACCCGTAGGTGTGATTCCACCTGGAGACAATTTAGAGAATATACTCGTAAGCGTTTCGAGTTTAGGTGTCCAATCTAGCAATTTTTCGACATCCTGCCGTTTCCCGGGAAATACAAATACGGAAAATTTATTATCTCCCATTCTCGCGTTTAAGCTCAAGGACAGGTCTAACAAGGCTTCCTTCACGGTTGGTAGCTTATGCTTCATGCTTGCAGATGTATCGACAAGAATCAACACTTCCATATCAACGTTTTCACCTAATTCATCCACTACCTCCATCACTTCTCCGCGTTGCTCTGGAGGAAGTTCTTCCATCGAAGCAGACTTCCCTAAAATTTGTTTTAACTCTTTATTTACGACCCCCTGAAGCGTTTGAGTCATTGCTTTTCTTGTGACCATTTGCACGGTCTGAGAGAGCTGTTGAGCATAAACAATTTGACTAACTCCACCTCCAGATAGAGCAATTCCTTCAATCTCCTGTAACCCATTATCATCAATCACATCATTATCCATGACCCCAATAACATTTACTGAAATCCCTTGCTCTTTTGCCAACGCTGACATGGCGATAGGGTCTTCCCCTTGGTTCGAGCAGCCATCTGTAATTAATAGAATTTGACGAAGTGTACCTGTCTTCATCATACTCCCCTCCTAATTCAAAAGATGGTATCATCTTCGCCGAATTAGAAGAAAAATATACTCTAGTTAACTATTTTTATAGGACCACAAATATCTCTATGAGATTCTTTTTTTATCCTTTCCTTTATTTGATTGCACTGGAATTGAAGACCATTTAGGAATGTTGTGTTTAATTTGCGATACAACGATTGTCATGTCGTCCTCAATCACTCCTGAACTCGAACGAATCACTTCCTCCATAAGAATATCCGCTATTTCTTGAGGATCCTCCGTTTGAAGCTCCTTAATCTTTCTCTTCATCCAAAGATCATAGTTTTCCACATGTTTTGGCCCTTCAAAGGCACCATCACTCATCATGATGAGGAGATCCCCTGCCTTCAATTGTTCTGACACAACATCTACCTCAAAGTCCTGTTGAAGCATTCCCATCGGTAAATTACTAGCTTCTATTTTCATCACCTTTTCCCCGCGTTTAATAAAGCTTGGAATCGAACCAATCTTTAAGAAGTTTGATGATGCATTCTGTAAATCAATCATGGCTAAATCCAAGGTTGAAAAAATTTCATCATTCGTACGTAATGATAAGATCGAATTAACAGATTTGATTGCAACTTGTTCTTCAATTCCAGACTCTAATATCTTTTTTAGTAGCCTAAGTGTTTCATTGCTTTCATAATGAGCCCGCTCTCCATTTCCCATTCCATCACTAATCGCAACAGCATATTTCCCAGCTCCTAATTCAATCATAGAATAACTATCTCCAGATACTAATCCTCCCCCTTTTGCAGCATGGGACACACCTGTATTCACAACAAATTTTTTAGCTGATCGGAATGTCACATGGCAAGTCCCATTTGGGAAATGAGCGCAATCTTCCTTCTGAACCACTATATTTTCACCTAGTATATCTGACAGCATAGGAGCGATAAGCTTTTCACCTTGTCCATGTCCCCCACAATAGGGCATAGTCAAATCAATATCCACATTCCCTTGCTCTAAGTTATAGATTTCAATATTTTCAATTTCAATTCCAAATTCTTTAATACTAGTTAAAATTTGCTCCTCCTGAATGTGATGATTCACCCTTTCCCTTTGGATTTCTTTCGCAAAATTCCCCATGACCTCTGAGACTCCTTTTAATTGGTCTGCTACTAATCGTCTACTTTCCTTTACTTGTTTTTTCAGTTTAAGGTTTGCTTGATAAAAGGTTAACTCTTGATAAATGGTGTCTTGAAGTTTTTTTTCTTTCGTACAATGCTTGTCCAATTCTCTAGCCAATTTAGGGGAAAGTGGAATTCGCCCTTCATCAAACTCCGTCATCACATCTTTCATCAAATTATAGGTTTTATCGAAATTCCGTGACCAGCATTGATCCTTCTTAAAGCATGTTTGACAAGTCTTCTCCGTTACATTACTTAAGAAATAATCAAACTCTTTATCCTCCTCCTCTTCAAATTGGTCTTCAATTTGTTGAAAACTATTTGATAAT
The DNA here is from genome assembly GCF_001648555.1 of Rossellomorea aquimaris TF-12. Lineage (GTDB taxonomy): Bacteria > Bacillota > Bacilli > Bacillales > Bacillaceae_B > Rossellomorea > Rossellomorea aquimaris. The sequence goes on from NZ_LQXM01000001.1 coordinate 9,184, forward strand.
GCTTGGAATACAGATGAAAACTGGGTAACACGATTAGCCGTTACGTCCCTTACTCTACGCATATACCCTTGCTGTTCTTGTTGATATTCAGCAGTTCCAGGAATATGTTTAGCGATACTTGCGGTCAAGCTTTGAGGTGTTAAAAATAATAATAGTATCGCAACTCCTGATTCATATAAGGTTTTGGTTATAACTGTATCACTATCTCCGTACATTCCCATTAGTAACGTAGCAATTAACAGACCGATTGCTGCTCCAAATTTTTTCCCTTCCTTCATCAATCCCCCAAGGAGACCCGAAAAAGCAAGCAAGCTCATCTGATAAAAGCTTGAAACGTTCGCTAAACTGAAAACAAGACCTGTTACAACCCCCACAGTAGAACCAACTGTTGCCCCTGCGACGAATGAGAATAGGAGGACCAAATATCTCGATAATATATGCTCAATGGATAGATTGTAGACAGACCAGCCAATGGTTCCAGTCAAAATCGAAGCTAACAAAATAATGAGACTTACAACCTCCTCTGTTTTAAGTGATTTTCTTCTTCGTTGAACAGCGACCAGAGGAACACTCTGAATAAATATATAGGTTAAGATAAACGCTAAGCTTGCTTCTATGAGAGCCATAACTCCGTTGTAAATGGTTAATACTTGCCCTTGCTGTACATAATTAAAGCCAAGCTTGGCAACTAAAACAGTAAACAGAACATAAAAGGCAACCAGCTTCAGATCATTCTTATGATATTTTTGTGTTAAACGAAACACTAACAGGAATAATATCGCACTAACAAACGTATAACTGATACTAGATAAAGAAATCGATAGAGCACCTGCAAGTAAACCTATTAAGGCAATAGGAGATTTCTCTCTACGAATAATGTAAACCGTAGCGAAAAACGGTAAGGCAAATGGAGTAAGATGCGACAATATTAACGCTCTGCCTAGTAAAAATCCAATGACCAACAACGCAATACCCTTTTGAATAAACACTGTTTCAAGCCTAGAATAAATAGACTTTATTCCCTTAGAAAGTTCTACCCTCGTATGTTCAATGTCCACATTCTGTAAAGGCTCTATGATGGTCTGATTGGTTTTCCCCATGTAACATACACTCCCCGTTTCTTTTTGTTTAGTATAAATTGGACGAGCTTAAAAGTTTGTCAAAATGAGGGAATGCAACCAAAGAATATTTCGACGACATTCTCTTCGATCCGTTATAATATTCAGAATATTCTCGTTGAGTATTTACTTCATTTACCTTTTTTTATGTCTGAAAGTTGTTACATAAGCACTTAAAGGAAATTTGACAAATTCTTTTATTATATATGTTGACAAGTTTTTTCTTTCTATGTATTATAGATTTTGTGCCTTAAAGGTATACAGATATGGCGGCGTAGCTCAGCTGGCTAGAGCGTACGGTTCATACCCGTGAGGTCGTGGGTTCGATCCCCTCCGCCGCTACCATATTTTTAGGCCCGTTGGTCAAGCGGTTAAGACACCGCCCTTTCACGGCGGTAACACGGGTTCGAATCCCGTACGGGTCATTTTTAAAAGACTATCCTTTGAGATAGTCTTTTTTTGTCATATGACTAGTAAATTGGATGATGTTATTCTTGTAAAAAGGCAAAGTGGTCCGATTCTTTGAATAATCGAGCCGTTTTACATTAAAACCTAATTAAAACAACAAAGCCTGAAGGATCTATCCTTCAGGCTTTTTCAATTTGATTTCGATGGTGCTTGTCATGACCAAGAAAGTCTTCAAGGTATTCTCTTAATGTAAATCGGTGTTCTCCTACCGTAAAAGAATGTTCAATTTCATTATCTTCTAATGATTCTATATAAGCGATGACGGATTTACGTGTTTTCACACTCTCATCAATCAGTTCCTGTTGTGTCACAACCTCATGTGCATAGTTTTCCGCTGCCTGGTTGAATGGTTGAAACTCAGGAAAAGGAGTGAATGCTGCTTCGTTATGCAATCTTGAGTAAATCTCTTTTAATGAATACTGATCCCATTTCATAATGTGAGAAACAATAGCAGCAAGGGACCATTTCTCATCCTGTATGGGTGAGAACCATTTTTCTTCCTTAACCTCATTTAACTGTTCCAGCCAATTTACAAACTCTTCATGATGTGTCACTATTTCTACTTTATTCATAAAGTCCTCCATTAATCTGATTTACTTTCTATATTCGGGAAATGATTAAGGATCTCCTTTGTTATAACCCAAGCCTTATAACATAAAAAAACAGGCACGGCCATTGATGGCCGTGCCTGTTTCTACCGTAAGAACCTGCTATATTAGTTAATAGACAGCAAGTTAACCTCTTTTCGCCCCTTTTCCGCCACGTCGAGATTCGGTGTTTTTCTTTAAAGATGATAGGCGTTCTTCACTGTCTTTCATGAAACGCGCCATCTTTTGTTCGAAACTCTCTTTTGTACGTGTGTCATTTTGTTTATTGTTGCTACGTGGGCGTTGAGGACGCTGAGGGCGCTGTGAACGTTGTGGTGGTTGCTCTTTCGCTTTTCGGATAGATAAACCGATTTTCCCATCTTTCTCAACATTAATTACTTTTACTGTTACTTCGTCGCCAACTTTAAGGTGTTCGTTGATATCCTTAACATAGTTGTCTGCAACTTCACTAATGTGAACTAAACCTGTTGAACCTTCCGATAATTCCACGAACGCTCCGAAATTTGTGATACCTGTTACCTTACCCTGTAACTTGCTGCCTACTTCGATTGACATAAAAGAAATGCTCCTCCTTAAAATTATAAAAGATAAACCTTATTATATATTATAGCCAATTAAAAAAAAGAGTGTCAATAAGACACCTCTTCTTCTTTCTCTTTATCTGGCTCTGGAATGTTAAAAATAATTTCTCCATCGTCAGACAAAAAGTAGTCTCGACGCGCTAGTTTAGCTATATACTCATCATCGTTAAGCTTCACAATCTCCTCTTCTAGGGCAGATTGCTTATCTTTTAGGTGTTCTAACTTTTTTTCTAATTGTGCTTTTTCAGCACGTTTATCTTCTAAAACCTGGGTCCTGGAAATGAGAGTTGACACTAAAAATCCACTAATTGCCAATACTAATACAAAAAATAATGATAATCTACGGACCAAACGTTTTTTTCTCTTAGAAGATGAATGATGGATATGCTCCTGATGTCGAACATATTCATTTTCCATAGATGTTACGTTTTTTCTCATTTCCAAACCTCCTTTACACGTTGAAATGGTATTTGGGTGCAGCTCCTATTCTTCAGGAGGCTTTTTCCACCGTTTTACCACTCTATATATCTTTTTGATATACTTCCTTAAAATTCCTGCCATTTTATTATATAACTTCTCGACTCTTTTTGTAATATTTTTCGGCAATAAATTCCATATTATCTTACAAACCCACCATATTGGAGCAGTTACGAGCTTAAGAGACCAGATAATGATTTTATACACTACCTTAAACAAAAAGAGTATGATCGATAATAGACCCTTTCCTATCCCCATTAAAATAGTAACGAGGAGTAGCACTATCCATTTTATCGGCGAATAAATGAGTTTTTTTACCATTTTCACTCCAAAATTATAAAGTGAAATAAAAAATTGAATCATACGCTCTAAAAAAAGGAGGTACTGCTGCTTGATTAAAGCCTGATAGCCAGCAAATCCACATAATAATGCAACAAATATATAGAACCGGATATCCCCAAAATTCACAACAAACAAAATATAAAATATGGATAGAGCTTGAAAAATCCAAAATAAAATGTCATTTAAAAACACAAGCCATTTTTTTCTTTCAGAACGATTTAAGAATCGATTATACGTATCGAGTGTCGCACCAAATAATGCTCCCATCCCAATCATGGAAAGCATGGTATAAAACTGAGTGGTGAGCGTCATCGAAACAGTTTGCTAAAGAAGCCTTTAGCCTTCTCCCCACTGTGCTCATCCAGGTAGACCAGATCGAACACCTTTCCTTTAATGGAAACAATGCCCTTGTCTACATCTAAATTTTTCATTTGGAGATTTTGACCTCTGACAGATAAAAACCCCATGACAGTTTCTAGTAAAAATTCTTCGTTATCAAAGCTTTCTACTTGTTTGACACCTGTAATATCGAGTAGCTTTCTTCCTCTCATCATTACATCATGCTCTTGATACGTCACTTTATCTTTATTTCCATCATAATATTGGTTCATCCTCATCCCTCACATTCCAATAGTACAAGCTTTGTAACTATATGTATGTGAAATCGAGAAAAATAGAACCAATTTAGATAGTACTTAATATGTAATGTCTATTCTGTTTCTTCTTGAATTCGTTCTTCAGAAAGGACAGAATAAAGTCCACTGGCTTCATCTTTTTTGGTTGTTTCAATAAGCCTTTCTACCTTTACCCTCATAATCTTTTGTCCAAACCTTACACTTAATTCGTCTCCCACTTTTACATTTGAGCTTGCTTTAGCTTGCAACCCATTTACTGAAATACGACCTTGATCAGCAATTTCTTTCGCAAGGGTTCTTCGTTTTATTAATCTTGAAACTTTTAAAAATTTATCTAATCTCATGGATACCATTCTATAAAATCTCCTTACTTTATATTCTTCTTCTTTGCTTCGTTCCAATAATCATCCAGTTCTTCGAGCGTATAATCTTCAAAGCTTTTACCTGATAGCTGAACTTGTTCCTCTACGTAGGAAAAGCGGCGATAGAATTTCGTGTTTGTCATAGCAAGTGCTTCTTCTGGAAACACTTTATAAAATCGAGCCACATTCACAAGAGCGAAAAGGATGTCTCCAAATTCTTCCTTTATCTTCTTTTCACTATTATTCTCGACTTCCCTTTCAAATTCCTTTAATTCTTCCCACACCTTTTCCCGGGCACCTTTGGCATCTGTCCAATCAAAGCCCACTTTAGAAGCATTTTTCTGATATTCATAAGCTTTCAATAAAGCCGGCATTCCCTTTGCCACATTCTTTAGCATTGGTTCGAGATCATTCTGGTTTTTTTCTTGCTTTTTTATTTGATCCCAATTTGCTTTTACCTGCTCTGAGTTTTCAACCTCAACAGTGCCAAATACATGTGGGTGTCTACGGACCATTTTGGAGGCAGTGCTTTCTATGACTTCCTCCATAGTAAACATCCCTTCATCTTCTCCGATTTGGGCATGTAGCATGATTTGTAAGAGTACATCTCCTAATTCCTCAATCATATGGTCGATATCATCTTCATCAATAGCTTCTAACAACTCATAGGTTTCCTCTAATAAATACTTTTTCAACGATTGATGAGATTGTTCCTTATCCCACGGACACCCATTCGGTCCTCTTAAAGTCGTAATGATCTCTCTTAAAGTGGCATATTGTTTATACGTGGTCTCCATTTTATTCGCCGCTGGAACATATAGACTTGTAAGGTTACTTAGATTCGCCGCGCGATCAAGTTCAACTAAAGGAACGTGCTCAACCTTTTCGTCCTTACTTCCGGCAGCCGTTACTAATGCTACTTCATAATCATATGGATAGAGCTCCATTAACGTAAGCTTCACCTCAGAAGCAATGAACCCATCGTATACTTGACCAATAATGAGCTGTTGGTTCATGCGAATGTCCTGTACTTTTAGGCTTGTTCCATCTAAAAGCTGAAAGCCATCAATAGGATCAGCACCAACAGAAGCAAACAAGGCATCAATAAAGCTCTGTCCTCCACCAATTTCCACTTTGATTCTTCCATCCTTTTGAAGGTCTAATAGCATTTGTACGGTTTTTTCCGCTACTAATGGGTGACCAGGTACAGCATAAACAATGGAATGTATTTGAACTTCTGAAACGAGTTCTTTTACGATTTCCTCATAGACATGATCAAATTGGTCATGCTTCTCATAAATTTCATCAAAGGAACGAAACGCCACTCCCTCTTCTACAAGGTCTCTTACAACTGGATGTTCCTTTGTTCTTAATAACAAGCTTGTACTATTTTTAATTTGACGATATACACCTAATGGCAGCTGTTCCAAATCTCCTGCACCTAGTCCTACAATCGTAATCGTATGCATAATAGTCTCCTTTTACGTTTCATTCTTTTTTTGAATTTTGTTCATAAGCCAGACCCATTTAGTCCCAAAAGGCAGAAAGCTGATTTCGTCTTTAGATAAAACATTGCCTCGTAAGAAGATAACTAAAAATATGACTCCTCCAAGTAAAACGCCACCTAATGAAAAAATGACAGAAAGCTCTCTTTCAGGCATTCCTTTTGATAAAAGTGTATCATAAAGCTGTAAAAATCCCTGCAACACGATTGTCATGATCCCTCCGCTTAAGAGCATCGTTCTATAAAAAGACACCTCTATAATACGAAGGGGAAATAGACGGCGTAATTTTATGATCATCAAACCAGCTATCACCGCTAAGGAAACAATGGTCGCTAAAGATGCACCCATGGTCCCCATGACAGGAACCAATAATGTATTCCCAATATATTTCAATACTATTCCTATAATGATGCTTAAAGCCGGGTAATAAATATTCCCAATTCCTTGAAAGATACCAGAAAAGGTGAGAATCAGACAACTAAAGAAAATAGAAATACAAAATACGGCAATTACTCCTGAACCCAGGGAGTTTTCAAATAACATGGTATTCGTAGGTACTATAAGATTGATAATACCTAGTGTTGCAGCAAACCCAATGGCAATACTAATTTTCAAGGATAACTGACTATACTCCCTAACCAAGGACTGATTTTTATTCATAAAAGCACTCGTCACTAATGGAACAATCGTTAATGATATGGATGTAGCCACAACGGTCCCCAGTTGTACGAAAGGCTGACCCCGGTCATAAATCCCCTTCCATTTCTTCGCCACTTCCCCTTCCATTCCAGAAGACGTAAGCAGTGCATACAAATTTAAAGAATCGACAAATTGCAGAAGGACTAATAACATTGCACTAACACAAACGGCCGTACCATTTTTCAGCAACCGCAACCAAACCTGTTTACTATCTTTCCTTAGTGTCAAAGCTTGTAATGAGAATAATTTTTCCTTATGGGCTGCCAAAAAGAAAAATAATACGAACACTCCCCCAATTCCACCGGTAATCGATCCGAACAATGCACCATTTCCTGTTATGTACAAAGAGTATCCTTGAGATATTAAAAGGGTAGAAAAAAAAGTATTGTCGTTACTCTTATGGTTTGTTCAACGACTTGTGACACAGCAGTAGGTACCATGTTTTCCTTTCCTTGGTAGTATCCTCTCATGACAGATAAGGGCGCTAACAATAAGAAAGATAAAGATATAACTTGAATCAAAGGGGTCAGGAGTGGATCTCCCATCCAGCCTGCTATGAACTCAGCTCCAAAATACACTCCTATAAACCAAATGAAACCGACCGTACTTAAGAATAAAAAGGAGGTAAGAGCGACTCTTTTCGCTCCCTCTTCATCCTGTTCTTCAAGCTTTTCTGCAACCATCTTCGAGATAATCACCGGGAATCCATAAGTAGATAATGCAATAGCAATACCATAAAAGGGATACACTTGCTGATATATATAAAACCCAACATCCCCAACAATATTTTGAAACGGAACACGATATACTGCACTTAAAATCTTCGTGATTAAAGCGGCAATCGTTAATACCATGGCCCCTTTCAAAAACTGGTTGGAGGAATATTTCTTACTCAACGAGTTTTCCTGCCTTTCTATGTGAATGACTTTCACTTCACAAATAGAGAATAATTTAGATTATGTACTCGTCATTTTATCATATAAAAAGCACTTTCCTTAAAGATTGTGGTTTTAAAACAAGAGGTTTTTTCAAGATGTATGTGCCAAATAGTGAGGGGAACTGCTCTACTATTTTGGGATAATTGGTTTAGAAAAGCTGATTTTCAATTCATAACTAATCATTCTGAAAATAACCTAAAAAAAGAAGAGTGGCAAAAGATGCCACTCCTTTAACAACTATTGTTCCATTTGTCTTGCTAAAAAGCCAGCTGCCGTTTCTACTGCTTTTTGTTCTACTTCGCCTACTGTGCGATCTTTTGAAAAGATCGCTACTGCTCCAATTGGATCACCATTTGCTACAATCGGTGCAATCGTGTAGGAAGCTAAATCTTCATCATGTCCATCAACAAGCTCTGCTTGTCCTTGTTGAGTGTGTAATAGAGACGTGCGGTCATCCATTACTTTCTCTACTAGTTCACTGATGTTCTTATTTAAATATTCTTTCTTTGAAGCGCCAGAGATGGCAATGACCGAATCTCTATCACAAATTAAAACGGCACTTCCTAAACTGTCGTATAAGGCTTCACCATATTCCTTTGCAAAATCCCCAAGCTCACTTATAGGAGAGTATTTCTTTAAGATGACTTCCCCGTCACGATCAACGAAGATTTCTAGAGGGTCTCCTTCACGAATCCTTAATGTCCTGCGAATTTCTTTCGGAATGACAACACGCCCTAAATCATCAATACGACGAACAATACCAGTTGCTTTCATCTATAGTTGCCTCACTTTCATCAGATGATTTTTATAGCGATGTACTCTATCGGTTGTGAATACAACGCCATTATTGAGTTTAGTATCTTACATCTTAGAAGTTCTATACACATTGCGTAATTTTTTTCTGTAATTTCACTAAAATGCTAATGCAGGTTAACTTTTCCATTGTTGGCAGCTGCATAAATACTAATACCCCTATCATAGTAAAGTAAAACCATAAACGCGTTTACAGTTTAGTTACAAGATGATAACGAATAATAGGAAATGCTGTTATATTTATGAAATATATCGTTAATTTGGAATCATTCTTGTATCTTTCTGTTAATGAATGGGACAACTAGAATAAACTGTACCTCAAGATATGTTTTCTTCTGTTTTTAATGCCTGATCTAAATTCTTGATAATATCGTAGGCCATATGAAACCATTTTGACGTCTCCAAACGAGCAGTATTAATAGATATTTTTAGTTTAGAGCCTTCCATACCCAGTCCAACCGCACGACCATGCTTATTGCATAGATCAAAAACTTTAGATCCATCGATTTTTCCTGTTGACTCAGGAGACATGAAAATATTCACCATCTTCTTATCTTGCTTGATGGATTCTAGATTTGTATTCTTTGCGTAAATCTTCATTTCAGAAATTAAAAATAAAAAGCCAACTTCCTCTGGATACTCCCCAAAGCGATCTAACATTTCCTCTTCCAGCTCTTCTATTTCAGGTAGAGACGTCAGCGAACGGAAACGTTTATACATTTCAATCTTCTGATGGCCATCTTTTATATAGTCGTCAGGGATATAAGCATCTACTTCTACATCTACTTCAAAGGCAGAGGTCTCTTCCTTAGGCTGGTCTCCCTTTCGTTCTTCAATTGCTTCCTTCAGCATTTGAGAATATAAGTCGAACCCAACAGAGTCAATAAATCCATGCTGCTGGGCACCTAAGAGATTTCCGGCTCCACGAATTGTTAAATCACGCATTGCGATTTTAAAACCAGAGCCAAGCTCTGTAAACTCTTTAATAGCCTGTAATCTCTTCTCGGCGACTTCTGAAAGCACCTTATCCTTACGATAGGTAAAGTAAGAATAGGCAACCCGGTTTGAACGTCCTACCCGTCCTCTAAGCTGATACAGCTGAGATAATCCCATTCGGTCAGCATCAAAGACAATCAATGTATTTACGTTTGGAATATCAACGCCCGTTTCAATAATGGTAGTGGTCACTAAAACATCGTATTCACCTGACAGAAAGCCCAGAATAACGGATTCCAATTCATTCTCACTCATTTGTCCATGGGCGTAGGCTATCCTTGCCTCTGGAACAAGCATGGATATTTCGTCTGCTTTTCGTTCGATATCTTCTACTCGATTATAAAGAAAGTACACTTGACCATTACGAGCCATTTCTCTTTCAATCGCTTCTTTAATTAAGGCTCCGTTGTATTCCATTACATACGTCTGAACTGGAAAGCGATTTTCAGGAGGTGTCTCGATGACAGAAAGATCCCTTACCCCAAGCATAGACATATGTAGGGTACGTGGAATTGGTGTCGCTGTAAGCGTTAGAACATCAATATTCGTTTTTAACTGCTTGATCTTTTCTTTGTGTGTAACCCCAAATCGTTGTTCTTCATCAATGATAAGTAAACCGATTTCCCTATACTCTATATCCTTAGAGAGCAAGCGATGAGTACCAACGACTAAATCCACAGTGCCGGCTTTCAATCCCTTAATCGTTTCTTGTTGTTGCTTTCTCGTTCTGAAACGACTCAATAACCCAATTTCAATAGGGAAGTCTTGGAAACGTTCTTTAATGGTTTCAAAATGCTGTTGGGCTAGGATCGTGGTTGGTACCAGAATAGCCACTTGCTTCCCATCAGCTATCGCTTTAAACGCTGCACGAATGGCCACTTCTGTTTTCCCGTAACCAACATCTCCACAAAGTAAACGATCCATCGGCCGTTCTCTTTCCATATCCAGCTTTATTTCATTAATGGACCTCAGCTGATCGTCGGTTTCTTCATAAGGAAAGGCCATTTCAAAATCTCTCTGCATATCTCCATCTGGTGAAAACGCATGCCCTCTCGCTGCTTCGCGCTCTGCATACAGTTTGATTAGGTCATCTGCTATATCCTGAACGGAGGATTGCACTTTTGACTTAACCTTTTTCCATTCACTTCCACCTAATTTATATAGTTTTGGATCTTTGCTTTCTGAGGCTACATATTTCTGAATAAGCTCGATTTGATCAACAGGTACATAGAGTTTATCATTCCCTTGGTATTTCACATGAAGATAATCTTTATGGACTCCATTAATCTCTAGAGTTTCAATACCTAAATATTTTCCTATTCCGTGATTCACATGAACCACATAGTCGCCAACTTTAAGTTCAGAGTAATTTTTAATTCTTTCTGCATTTGAAAGCTTTTGTCTTCTCGGCTTTTTCTGGGTTTTCTTATTAAACAATTCTTCTTCTGTAATGACTGCTATCTTTTGAAGGGGGAGCTCAAAACCACTTGTTAAACTACCGTTAATCATTTGCACTTTATTAGGCAGTAATGTTTCCCCATCCTCTACAAAGGCGATCTCAATTTGATAATCGTCCAGTACTCGTTGAAGCTTTTTTACCCGTTCTTCATCAGGACCCAATAAGACAACCGTATAATTTCCTTTTTTCCAACGATCTAATTCCGCCTTTAACACATTCATCTGACCGTGGAAATTTTGCATGGGTTTAGATGCTATATTAAAAATGTTCTGGGGACTTGTATTTGGAATATGTCGCAAGAACAACGAGAAATAGACCTTTGTTAACCTGGTGTTCGCTACTAGCTTATTAAAGGAATGAGATACAGGTAGATCATGAATGATTTGTCCATCTTGAAGCAGGGAAGTATACCATTCGGCTTCTTCTGTTTCCAGCGACTCACTCATCTCCTGAACACGACTATATTCATCGAAGAATAAAACACCGTCCTTCGGTAAATAATCTAGCAAACTACTAGGAGTATCGTATGCGAGTGATAGGTACTTAAAGATTTGTTGTGGAATTTGACCATTTTCAAGCTGCTCTATTTCATGACCAATATATTCTGTAAGCTTTTCTTTCACTGCTGCCGCTTTTATTTTCTTCAAACTATTGGATAAGCCCGCTTCAATTTTATGAATCAGCCTTTCCGTATCTTCATAGTTCAATAAAACTTCTGTAGCAGGTCCTACTTCCATCGTTTCAAGCTTATCTATCGAGCGTTGGTCCTCAACAGAAAACGTTCGAATGGAATCAATCTCTGTATCAAACAACTCAATTCTTACGGGGTTTTGAGATGTTAAGGGGTACACATCTACAATACCTCCTCGGAGACTGAATTCACCAGGGGCACTAACCATCCCTGCACGTTGATATCCCATTTGAACCAATTGATTTAAAACCTCGTCTAAATCAATATCTTCACCATATGTAAACGTGATTTGGTTTTTTTCCCACATTGATTTTGGAGGAAGAATCTTTCTAAGTCCTGCTACTGGTGCGATGTACACACCCTTCATGTTATTAGCAAGCTTATTTAATACTTCAATTCTTTGGGATTTTAATTCTGGACTGGCAACACTTAGCTCCGCTGCAATGAGTTCATTTGCAGAATATAAATATACTTCATCTTCAGATAAAAACTGTGTTAGATCCTCGTAAATTTTCTGTGCTTGAAATAAATTATGTGTAACCACAATCGTGGATTTTTTAGTCTGAATATAAACATCCGCTATATAGGCTGAACGGGATGAACCAGATAATCCTGCTACAAGCTGTTCTGATAGTTGCTCCTCTACCCCTGCTATAAGGGTCTGAATTTCTTCACTTTTATGAACATGCTTTAAAATACCTTTCAAGAGTACGCTCCTCCCCTGTGGATCTTTCTATATATATGATTGAATTCTAGAGATATAAACAGAAAAATGCTTTGGTTCTTCACCAAAGCGTTGTTACTGGATAATATAATCTAGCTGGTGGTAATCTGGATTACGCTCAAGACTCTCTTGACAGTCTTCACAAATAGTCTGTACTTGTATATCCCCATTTTCTTGATAATGGACCATGTGTAATCGTTCTTCATCTGTTAACGTATTCAGTCCCAGCTGTTCAGAATGAACGGACATTTCGGAAATTCTTCCAACATTAACTCCACAATGTCGACAATGGTAGTGGATCGTCAAATTCATTACCTCCAAACACATTTATATACTTAGTATGAACCTGTTTGGGAGGACTTATTCATTCGGATTATTTTATGATGAGCGTTTTCCTGGGATTAATTAAATTTATTCATCACTTCTAGAAAAGGTTTATCAAACCACGTTTCACACGCTTCAACGCTTGTTGAAATCACCTGGTCCAAATCCCCTTGTTCTTCTTTGCTAAACTTGCCCAAAACGTAATCAGGAACACTCATCCCGTTTGTAGGACGATCAATCCCTACTCTGATTCGATTAAAATGCTGAGTGCCTAAATGAGCAATCGTTGATTTTATTCCATTATGCCCTCCAGCACTTCCCTTCTGTCTTAATCTTATCTTTCCAACAGGCAAATCTAAATCATCATAAATGACAAGGAGATCGTCTTCCTCTATATCAAAGTAGTCCATTAAAGGAACAATACTTTCTCCGGACAAATTCATATAAGTTAGAGGCTTTAATAAAACAATCTTCTCTCCCTTATAATGATAGGTACCGTAAACCCCTTTAAATTTGGATTGATTTAACTGTACTCCTAATCGCTCAGCAAGTGCATCTACGATAA
>NZ_LQXM01000002.1 GCF_001648555.1 Rossellomorea aquimaris TF-12
CTAGACATCTAGAAAAGCGAAGGCGGCTGGTTCAGAGGCGACAAGCACTTCCTAGAACTCTCAAAAGCGTACTTTGCCATATGGTAGGTTTAGGAAGTGACCTCGAGTCTCTGGCGCCGTAGCTATACAAATATAAAACGGAGCTGACCAGTGATCCAGCCCGACAAAGAACTCAATGAATAACTAGTTATATAGGAGGTAAGAGATATGGCAGAGAATCGTCATGAAGAATTAGGGCTTTCCAATGAGAAAGTATTAGAAATGTATGAAACAATGCTACTTGCAAGAAAGATTGATGAGCGTATGTGGTTACTAAATCGTTCAGGGAAAATTCCTTTCGTTATATCTTGTCAAGGACAAGAAGCTGCTCAAATAGGAGCTGCCTTTGCATTGGATAAAGAAAAGGATTATGTTCTTCCATACTATCGAGATATGGGTGTAGTGTTAACGTTTGGAATGACTGCAAAAGAATTAATGCTATCTGGCTTTGCTAAGTCGGAAGATCCAAACTCTGGTGGTCGTCAAATGCCTGGACACTTTGGTCAAAAGAAAAATAATATCGTAACGGGTTCTTCTCCAGTTACAACTCAAGTTCCTCATGCTGTTGGGATTGCACTGGCTGGGAAAATGGAGAAAAAAGATTTAGTTACTTTCGTAACATTTGGTGAAGGGTCTTCAAACCAAGGGGACTTCCATGAAGGCGCTAACTTTGCAGGTGTACATAAACTTCCTGTTATTTTCATGTGTGAAAACAACAAATACGCTATATCAGTTCCAATTGAAAAACAATTGGCGTGTGAAAATGTATCTGACCGTGCCATTGGTTATGGTATGCCAGGAGTTACCGTTGATGGTAATGACCCATTAGAAGTATACAAAGCTGTAAAAGAAGCTGCAGACCGTGGACGTCGTGGTGAAGGCCCTACGCTTGTCGAAACAGTATCTTACCGATTAACTCCTCACTCCTCTGATGACGATGACAGAAGCTATCGCTCTCCAGATGAAGTGGCTAAAGCGAAAACAAACGATCCAATTATTACATTTGGGGCTTACTTGAAAGAAACAGGTGTAATGAATGATGAGATTGAAAAAGAAATCAATGATCGTATCATGAAGCAAGTAAATGAAGCAACGGACTATGCAGAAAATGCTCCATATGCTGAAGCAGAATCAGCAATGAAGTATGTTTATGCAGAAGAGAAGTAAGGGGGAATAAAAAATGCCAGTAATTTCATATATTGACGCCGTAACAATGGCTATGAGAGAAGAAATGGAACGTGACGAAAAAGTATTTGTCCTTGGGGAAGATGTTGGTAAAAAGGGTGGCGTATTTAAAGCGACACATGGGTTGTATGACCAATTCGGTGAAGACCGTGTAATCGATACACCACTAGCTGAGTCTGCTATTGCAGGTGTTGGAATTGGTGCAGCAATGTATGGAATGAGACCTATTGCTGAAATGCAATTTGCTGATTTCATTATGCCCGCTGTTAACCAAATCATCTCAGAGGCATCTCGTATCCGCTATCGTTCTAACAATGATTGGAGCTGTCCGATGGTAATTCGTGCTCCCTACGGTGGTGGAGTTCACGGCGCTCTTTATCATTCTCAATCAGTAGAAGCTGTGTTTGCGAATCAACCTGGATTGAAAATTGTCATGCCTTCTACTCCTTATGATGTAAAGGGATTACTGAAAGCGGCGATTCGTGACGACGATCCTGTAATGTTCTTTGAACATAAACGTGCTTATCGTTTAATTAAAGGTGAAGTTCCTGAAGATGATTACACTCTGCCAATAGGAAAAGCAGATGTGAAGCGTGAAGGTGAAGATATTACTGTCATCACTTATGGACTGTGCGTCCACTTTGCTCTTCAAGCAGCAGAGAAGCTTGCTCAAGATGGAATTGAAGCTCATATCTTAGATTTACGTACAATTTATCCTTTAGATAAAGAAGCAATCATTGAAGCTGCTTCTAAAACAGGTAAAGTTCTTCTTGTTACTGAAGACAATAAAGAAGGAAGCATCATGGGAGAGGTTTCTGCCATTATTGCAGAACATTGCTTATTTGACCTGGATGCACCAATCAAGCGTCTTGCTGGTCCAGACATCCCTGCAATGCCTTATGCACCAACAATGGAGAAATATTTCATGATTAATCCAGACAAGGTAGAAAAAGCAATGCGTGAGCTGGCAGAATTTTAATCATAAGAATACTATTAATCGTAACGTAAGGAGGGGTCCTCATTGGGTATTGAAAATATGAAAATGCCTCAGCTAGGGGAAAGTGTTACAGAAGGTACAATTAGTAAATGGTTAGTGTCACCTGGTGATACTGTAAATAAATATGATCCAATTGCAGAAGTACAAACAGATAAGGTAAATGCAGAAGTTCCTTCTTCCTTTACTGGAACGATAAAAGAGTTAATCGCCGAGGAAGGGGATACTCTAGAAGTTGGAGAAATCATTTGTTCGATTGAAATTGAAGGTGGAGGCTCTGCACCTCAAGAGGAAGCTCCGAAAGAAGAGAGTAAAAAAGAATCAAGTAAACAACCAGAATCAACTCAAAAACCTGCTAAATCACCAAGCAAGGATAGCGGCAATAAGGCAAGATATTCTCCTGCTGTGTTAAAGCTATCTCAAGAACATGATATCGACCTAAATCAGGTTGAAGGTACTGGAAACGAAGGTCGTATCACTAGAAAAGATCTGAAAAAGATTATCGAATCTGGAAATATTCCTAAAGCTGGAGATGCTCCGGTAGAAAAAGCGGAAGCAGAAGCACCTCAAGCGCCTGCTCAGGATCAAGTCCCATCACAACCTGCTGCAGCAAGTAAGCAAGCTGCACCAAGCGTTCCTGTTGCACCGGGAGACATTGAAATTCCAGTTTCAGGAATTCGTAAAGCCATTGCTGCTAACATGGTGAGAAGTAAGCACGAAGCTCCTCATGCATGGACGATGATGGAAATTGATGTAACCAACCTAGTTGATTATAGAAATTCTCTTAAAACAGAGTTCAAACAGCGTGAAGGTTTCAATCTGACATTCTTTGCTTTCTTTGTAAAAGCAGTAGCTCAAGCTTTGAAGGAATATCCTCAAATTAACTCTATGTGGGCTGGAGACAAAATCGTTCAGAAGAAAGATATTAATCTTTCCATTGCTGTTGCAACAGACGATGCTTTGTATGTTCCAGTCATTAAAAATGCAGATGAAAAAACGATTAAGGGTATCGCTCGTGAAATTACAGAACTTGCTGGAAAAGTACGAAGTGGTAAACTAACTTCCCAGGATATGCAGGGGGGTACATTCACTGTAAACAACACTGGATCATTTGGATCAGTTCAATCCATGGGTATTATCAATTACCCTCAAGCAGCGATTCTTCAAGTGGAGTCTATTGTTAAACGTCCAGTTGTGATGAATAATGGAATGATTGCCGTTCGTGACATGGTAAATCTATGTATGTCACTTGACCATCGTGTATTAGACGGACTAGTTTGTGGAAGATTCCTTCAACGAGTAAAAGAGATATTAGAAAACACATCAAAAGAAACGACTTCAGTGTATTAATAATTTAATGATAAGGACTAACCAGCTGGTTAGTCCTTATTTCTTGTGATTCTGTTCAGCGGTGCTTATTCGAAAGGGAACTGGAATGCAAAACTCATATTAATCCCACTTATTCGGTTGAGAGTTTTCCTACTCATTGAAGAAGCGCCATTTTTTTTATATACTAAAATAGTATTAGTAGAAAAATTTCGAATTTTCATCACTTAGAAAATCAGGTTAATAAGTAGGGGATGGATAAGGTTTTTAAAGAGTTTTGTAAACGATTACAAAGTAAATGATAAAGGGAAAGAGGGGTATTATGAAACTTAGTGAAATGAAGAATCAATCATTTAATACTAAATCGCTAGAAGAATGGCAGGAAGTAGCAAAAGCTGCCTTAAAAGGGAAAACCTTAGATAGTTTACATACACATACTTATGAAGGTATTGAATTAAAGCCTTTATACACAAAGAACGATTCACCTTTAAATGATCGAATTCGTTCTTATATTCCAAATGTAGAATCAAAGATAGAAGGAACATCGTGGTTTATTGCACAACCCCTAAAAGGAATTTCATGGGGTGATTTAACAGATAAAGTGAGGGATTCACTTTCAAGGGGACAGAATTGTTTTTCTTTTTCAACTCAAACGTTACCGATTAACGAAGAATTCGATCAATTTTTCACAGAGCTAACCGATTCTGAAACACCCATCTTTTCTATTGAAAAAAGTTCTTCAACTTTAATCAATCGTATTTCCGCTCTATCAAAGAAGCATCAAAACATTCGAGATATTAAAGGTGTAGTAGGATTTGATTCTATTTCTGAGCAAGCGTTTCTTCATGAAAACCTTTCATTTGATAAGTACTTGGGTAGTGTGGAAGAAGCAAAAGACAATATACCTGGGGTGAAAACGATTGTCGTTAACACTGCTCCTTATCATAATAACGGAGCGAACGCCGTTCAAGAACTTGCTTACGCTCTGAGTGAAGGTGTTTCTTATATTGAAAGACTGATAGCAAAAGGATGGGTTATAGATGAAATTGCTGAAAAAATGCACTTTCACTTTTCAGTAGGCAGCCATTTCTTTATGGAAGTATCAAAGATTAGAGCGTTTAAGAAATTGTGGCAGGAGATTTTATCTTCCTATGGGTTAGCAAATGAAGTTGTTTCTCGTTCAATCAGCACAAGTGCAGAAACATCCAAATTCAATAAATCTACCCTTGATTCATATGTCAATATGCTACGTTCAGGTGGCGAAGCATTTTCGGCTATTCTATCAGGTGTTGATTATCTTGTTGTCCTGCCTTTTAACGATGTAAGTGGTGAAACGAATGCACTTTCTGAAAGGGTTGCCCGCAATACGCAGCTTATCCTTGCAGAAGAAGCACATTTAAATAAAGTGGTGGATCCTAGTGGTGGTTCTTATTATGTAGAATGGTTATCTGAAGAAATCGGTAAGAAAGCTTGGAAGGAGTTTCAAGAAATCGATGCAAAAGGCGGTATTTTAGCTGAGTTAGAAAATGGATCGATTCAAGAAAGGGTTAGAGAAGTAAAAGAAGCTCGAATCCATGATTTGTCTACGAGAAAGCAGTCTATGATTGGAACAAATATCTATGCAAACCTTGGAGATCGGATTCCAACTCCCCATACTTCTGAGCGTATGTCACTACCATTTGAAAAGCTAAGGTATAGAGCTCAAAGATTAACTGAAAATGGCTCAAAACCTGTAGCTGGAATAATTGGACTGGGATTACTAAAGTCACACAAACCACGTGCTGATTTTGTAAGTGGTTTTCTAGCTACGGGTGGAATTCAATCAACTATTAGTCCAGAGTGCTTTTCAAAGGAGGATGTTCTTCAGTTTGTGGAAGAAACAAAACTTCCTTATTACATTGTTTGCGGGAAAGATGAAGCATATGATGAACTTGTTCCAATGATAGTAGAAAGTATTAAGAATATAGATTCCAAAATCGTTATTGATTTGGCCGGGAAAGTCAAAGAATCATCTTCGAAACATTTTAAGGAACTTGGACTAAACGGATCTGTTTACGCGAAGCAAAATATTTTAGAAAAATTAGAGGAGCTCTTAACCATTTGGGAGGAGGGAAAAGACCATGACAAAGCCTAATTGGCAAAATATTGACCCTTATTCAAACAAAGGATCAGTACAGAATAACATTCTATCTGGAACCACGTATGAAACCAATGAGAAACTAAAGATTAAATCGCTATATGCAGAGGAAGATTCAAAAAATATCTCCCATGGAGAAGATCTACCGGGTTTGCCTCCGTATACACGAGGTCCATATCCAACTATGTATGTCAATCGCCCTTGGACAGTCAGGCAATATGCTGGATTTTCTACTGCGGAAGAGAGCAATGCTTTCTATAGAAGAAATTTAAGTATGGGACAAAAAGGCTTATCTGTCGCATTTGATTTGGCCACTCATCGTGGCTATGACTCGGATCATCCACGAGTGGTAGGAGATGTAGGAAAAGCAGGTGTAGCCATCGACTCAATATTAGATATGAAGATTCTTTTTGATGGAATACCTTTAGACCAAATGTCTGTTTCCATGACAATGAACGGTGCAGTTTTGCCAATATTGGCTTTTTATATCGTCACTGCTGAAGAACAAGGAGTTTCAAAAGAAAAGCTTTCAGGAACAATTCAAAATGATATTTTAAAAGAGTATATGGTACGTAACACATATATTTATCCTCCAGAAACATCAATGAAGATCATTGCGGATATATTCGAGTATACATCCAAGTATATGCCGAAATTTAATAGTATCAGTATTTCAGGATATCATATGCAGGAAGCGGGAGCTCCTGCGGACATAGAGTTAGCTTATACATTAGCGGATGGACTTGAGTATGTAAGAACGGGGCTTCAGGCAGGGATTGATATCGACTCCTTTGCACCAAGACTCTCATTTTTCTGGGCAATCGGTATGAATTATTTTATGGAAGTAGCAAAAATGAGGGCAGCTAGAAGAATTTGGGCTAAAATGATGAAAACGTTTGACCCTAAAAACCCTAAATCAATGGCGTTGAGAACTCATTCTCAAACGTCTGGTTGGAGCTTAACAGAGCAGGATCCTTATAATAACGTCATTCGTACATTATTAGAAGCCCATGCTGCTGCAATGGGGCATACGCAATCTCTTCATACGAATGCCCTGGATGAGGCGATCGCCTTGCCAACGGATTTTTCAGCACGTATTGCTCGAAATACTCAGTTGTACCTTCAAGATGAGACAGGGATTACGAAGGTGATCGATCCATGGGCTGGCTCTCATTATGTAGAATCGTTAACAAATCAATTGATGGATAAAGCATGGAAGCATATTGAAGAAATCGAAGAGCTTGGTGGTATGACGAAAGCGATTGAAACAGGCTTACCGAAGATGCGAATTGAAGAAGCGGCTGCGAGAAGACAAGCGATGATTGACTCAGGAGAAGAATCAATCATTGGTGTAAATAAATATCGTCTGGAAAAGGAAGACCCTATTGATACATTAGATATTGACAATACTGTCGTAAGACAAAAACAATTGGAGCGAATTCAAAAGCTGAAGGAAGAAAGAAATGAAGAGGTCGTAGTAGAAGCACTGCATGCACTTACTCTTGCAGCTGAGACCGGTGAAAGAAATCTCCTTGAAAAAGCTGTGGACGCAGCAAGAGCTCGTGCGACACTTGGTGAAATTTCAGATGCGATTGAAAAGGTATCTGGTCGCCACAAAGCAACGATTAGAAGTATAAGCGGAGTGTATAGCTCGAATTTCTCCAATGAACAAGAAATCACGATCGTGAAGGAAATGACTGAGGAGTTTTTAGAGAATGAAGGGAGAAGACCTCGGATTCTCATTGCCAAAATGGGCCAGGATGGTCATGATCGCGGAGCGAAGGTTATCAGCACAGCATTTGCCGATCTAGGATTTGATGTGGATATCGGTCCCTTATTCCAAACACCGGAAGAAACGGCTCTTCAAGCAGTGGAAAATGATGTCCATGTGATTGGTGTTAGCTCATTAGCAGCCGGTCATAAAACCCTGCTTCCACAATTAGTAGCTGAATTAAAGAAACTGGGAAGAGAAGATATACTAGTCGTAATTGGTGGAGTTATCCCTGCTAAAGACTATGATTTCCTATTAACGAATGGAGCTTCGGCTGTATTTGGTCCAGGCACGATTATTCCAGTAGCAGCTCAAAAAGTGATTCAAGAGATTTATGAAGTGCTTGGTTACGAGGAAGTGACTGAATAATGACTGGATATGATTCGGGAGGAAAGCGGCGATTTGTGAAGAAGAGAAAGGATCCCATTTCGATTTCCGAATTAAAAGAAGGGATTCTTAAAGGAGAACGTAGTTTTTTAGCAAAAGCGATTACGTTGATTGAAAGCAATGCCGAGGAGCACTATAAAGCTGGACAACAGTTATTACAAGAGTTATTGCCTTATACAGGGAACAGCTTACGTCTGGGAATAACAGGTGTCCCAGGAGCTGGAAAAAGCACGTTCATTGAGGAATTTGGAGAGATGTTATGCAAGGAGGGACATCATGTAGCTGTCCTGGCCATTGATCCTAGCTCATCCATATCTGGTGGAAGTATATTGGGTGATAAAACAAGAATGGAGCAATTATCAAAGAATCCTAAAGCCTTTGTGAGACCTTCTCCTACTGCCGGAACATTAGGGGGAGTTCATCGTAAAACGAATGAAACCTTACTCTTATGTGAAGCAGCAGGATACGACTTAATCATCATTGAGACAGTTGGAGTCGGTCAGAGCGAAGTGATGGTCAGACAAATGGTGGACTTCTTCCTCCTTCTTGTAATTACAGGAGCAGGAGATGAGCTCCAAGGCATGAAAAAAGGAATCATGGAGCTCGCTGATGCGTTACTGGTGAATAAAGCAGATGGGGAAAATAAGCATCTTGCTGAAAAAACAAAGAGAGAATTGAATCAAATTTTACATTTTCTTATCCCGGCCACGAAGGGTTGGGGTTCAAAAGCATACACCTGTTCGGCTTTGAAAAATGAAGGTTTACAAGAAATGTGGGAAGTCATTAAAGAGTTTGAAACAATGACAAAAAAAAATGGTGTGTTTGAAGAAAGAAGAAACCTTCAAAAACAGGAATGGTTTCATACGATGTTAAAAGAAAGAGTCCTATCAGACTTCTTTTACCATCAAAACATCAAATCAACCCTGCCTCTTTTTGAAGAGAAAGTGAAGTCAGAAGATACTACGACTACTCAAGCGATAGAAGAATTGCTAAAGTTATATAAAGGAAGCATGGATTAACGATTACTTTAGATTATTTTAATTGAAAGATACAGTTAAAAATTGTTATGATGGTGATACACATCAAACTTATGATGCGAGAAAGATTGAATCAGAAATTTTATAGTAGTAAAAAGGAGAGTACAATCATGGATATAGATTTCAATTTATTTATGAACGATATCGTACGCCAAGCTCGTCAGGAAATCGAGACAGCGGGATACACTCAATTAACAACGGAAGAAGAAGTAGACCAAGCTTTCACTAAACCAGGAACAACTCTTGTGATGATTAATTCCGTTTGTGGATGTGCAGGAGGAATTGCTCGTCCGGCTGCTGCCCATGCTATCCATTATGATAAGAGACCAGACCAATTAGTAACTGTATTTGCTGGACAAGATAAAGAAGCGACAGCGAAAGCTCGTAGTTACTTTACTGGTTATCCACCATCCTCTCCATCCTTTGCCCTTTTAAAAGATGGAAAGCTTTTGACAATGGTTGAACGACATGAAATTGAAGGTCATGATCCAATGTCTGTTGTAAATAAAATTCAATCCTATTTCGATCAGTATTGTGAAGAAGTATAAGTAGATTTTAGAAAAAGCCTGCCAGAAATCATGGCAGGCTTTTTTTTTAGGCTCTTTTAAGAAAAGAGAATTCTTTTTTATAACGAGATATAGAATATACATAAATATGAATAAATAATTATAATAACTCATAAAATTTTCAGAAAATATAAACATTAATGAATAATTATAAAAAGTATTGAATAAAAATTAATTCGTGCTAGAATACGAATATAGTAATTAATATACAAAAATAATTATATTTATACAATTTGAGGAGGAACAAACTATGAAAAAGCTATTATTTATGTTACTACTATCTCTTGTTTCAATTAGTTTAATTGCTTGTGGTTCGAATGAAGAAAAGGCCGAAACGGCATCAGGAGAGTCTACTAAATTAATCATGGGTACTTCAGCAGATTACAAGCCTTTTGAATATGTCGATACTGCAAACAGTGATGAAATTATTGGATACGATATTGATTTAGCGAATATGTTGGCAGATGAACTTGGTTATAGCATTGAAGTGAAGGATATGGAATTCAGTGGACTAATCTCCGCACTAAAAACAGGTCAGGTAGATTTTGTCCTCTCTGCAATGACACCTACTCCTGAACGTGAAAAAAATGTGGACTTTAGTGACACATATTACACGGCGAAAGATATGATCATTTCAACGAAAGAGAGCGGTATAAAAAGTGAAAAGGATTTAAACGGAAAAACAGTTGGGGTTCAATTAGGATCTATTCAACAGGATGCAGCAGAAGAACTTACAACATCGATTGATCTAAAAGTGGAAACACGAGATCGTATTCCTGAATTAATCCAAGATCTCCAAAATGGTAGATTCGATGCTATCATCATTGAGAACACCGTAGCAGATGGTTATTTAACAAAAAATAAAGAGCTACAAGGAAACACCATGAAAGTCAAAGAAGAGGAAACGGGATCTGCCGTTGCTTTTCCAAAGAATAGTGAGCTTACAAAAGAATTTAATGACGCCTTGAAAAAGTTAGAAGAGAATGGTGAATTAGACAAACTGGCAGAAAAATGGTTTGACGGAGAACAATCATAAACGAGATTGAAAGAGAGGCTAACCTACTTTTCGGTTAGCCTTTTGATTTAAAAAGCTAAATGGGCAGTCTTATAGCTTTTATGATTTATTTGGAGGAGATACAATGCCACTTGATTTTGAACAATTAATTCCTTCCATCCCTTTTATATTGGAAGGATTGAAGGTCACACTAAAAATTGTAGGTTTATCAGGTATTTTTGGATTTATATTTGGAATATTACTAGCACTCTGTAAAATTAGCTCTATTAAACCTTTAACATTTATAGCAGACATATATACGTCTATTTTTAGAGGGACACCTTTAGTTCTTCAATTAATGATTATTTTTTATGGTTCTCCACAACTTTTTGGTACTCAAATTGAACCCTATTCAGCAGCTATATTAGCCTTTTCCCTTAATTCAGCCGCTTATATTTCTGAGATTATTCGTGCTGGAATTAATGCAGTGGATAAAGGGCAAAGGGAAGCTGCCATGGCATTAGGTGTACCCTATGGAAAGATGATGAAAGATATCATTTTACCTCAAGGAATAAAAAACATCTTACCTGCACTAATGAATGAGTTTATAACATTAACAAAAGAATCAGCCATTGTGACAGTAATCGGAGCAGCCGATGTAATGAGAAGATCTTATATGGTAGGAAGTGATTTATATTCATTCTTTGAACCACTACTTTTTGCTGGACTCATTTATTATGTTCTTGTGATGATCTTAACGATATTAGGAAAGGTACTGGAAGGGAGATTGAGAGGAAATGATTAGAGGAGAAAATATTACAAAATCGTTTGGTCAACTACAAGTCTTAAAGGGGATTGATCTCTCCGTTATAAAAGGAGAGGTTTTAGCTGTCATTGGTCCTTCTGGGTCTGGAAAATCAACTCTATTAAGGTGTTTGAATTATTTAGAACAACCAAGCTCCGGGAATATTA
Organism: Rossellomorea aquimaris TF-12; assembly: GCF_001648555.1. Taxonomy (GTDB): domain Bacteria; phylum Bacillota; class Bacilli; order Bacillales; family Bacillaceae_B; genus Rossellomorea; species Rossellomorea aquimaris. Next base: position 11,409 of record NZ_LQXM01000002.1, read on the forward strand.
CGTTTGAAGGTGTTGCTGTAAAAGGAAAAAACATTCAGAAGGTTAGACAAGATGTAGGAATGGTTTTTCAACATTTTCATCTATTTCCTCATATGACAACATTGGAAAATGTCATTTATGCTCCCATAAAAGTAAAAGGAATGGAGCGGGGCAAAGCTGAATCGTTAGGAATCGAACTTCTAACGAAAGTAGGACTAAAGGAAAAATGTAACGAATATCCTAATCGTTTGTCAGGTGGACAAAAACAGCGTGTAGCTATTGCCAGGGCTCTTGCAATGGAACCAAAAGTGATGCTATTTGATGAGCCAACATCTGCATTGGATCCGGAAATGGTAAAAGAAGTCCTAGAAGTCATGAAATCTTTAGCTCATTCAGGTATGACCATGATGATTGTGACCCATGAAATGGGCTTCGCAAGAGAAGTAGCGGATCGAGTGCTATTTATGGATGAAGGTAAAATTGTAGAAGAAGGAAAACCAGCACAATTTTTCTCTCATCCCCAAAGTGAACGAGCAAAAGAATTTCTTGAGAAGATACTTTAATAAGAGACATTGATTAAGTATTGTAGATTTTTTCACTACGTTGATTGAATCAAAAAGTAATCATAGCTTAATGAAAAAGGGGGATTAACGTAATTTATCGTTAACCCTTCTTTTTTTTGTATAGTAGGAAATGTGGTATTCTAAAAAGGGTATGAAAAGAGAAGAGTTAGGAGAAAGATGAAATGTTTCGAATCGGGTATCGAACGTTAAAGACAGGGGTCGGCACAGCCGTCGCGATTAGCCTTGCACAATGGTTACAGCTGGATAACTTTGTATCAGCAGGAATCTTAACCATCCTTTGTATTCAAAATACAAAAAAGAAATCGATTAATGCTTCTTGGAGCCGATTCATAGCTTGTGTAATTGCTATGGTACTCTCTGCAGGTTTCTTTGAATTTCTAGCCTATCAGCCTGCGATCATTGGTTTACTTCTACTTGTGTTTATTCCAATTACCGTAGCATTAAATATTAAAGAAGGGATTGTCACAAGCTCAGTTATTATTTTACATATTTACTCTGCAGGCAATGTAACGGCAGGTGTTTTTCAAAATGAATTAGGAATTATTGTAATTGGTATAGGAATTGCTTTGATTATGAATTTATATATGCCGAGTGTTGAAAACAAACTGATCGAGTATCAAGAAGAGATAGAGAAGAATTTTTATAAAATATTTTGTGAGATGACAAATTATTTGAAAACAAATGACAGTCATTGGGACGGGAAAGAAATAACGGAAACAGAAGAATTACTGAAAAAAGCAAAGACATTGGCTTTTAAAGATGTTGAAAATCATTTTTTACGTCATGAAAACTTATATTATCTTTACTTTAAAATGAGAGAAAAGCAGTTTGAAATTCTTCAGCGAATTCTTCCTATTGCAGCTTCTATTTCCTTAACTATTGAACAGGGAAACAGAATAGCTGAATTCCTTGAAGAGCTAAGTGAACATATTCATCCGGGTAATACAGCTCTGTTCTATCTGAAAAAGTTGTATGATATGAAGGTTGAATTTGAACAAATGGAATTACCGAAAACCCGTGAAGAGTTTGAAACACGTGCTGCCCTCTATCAATTTGTTCAAGAAATGGAACAATATTTACTATTGAAAAGTTCCTTCAAGGGGATAAAGAAGAATGAGAATGAAGAAAGAGAAGTAAACTACACCTAAGATTAAATAAAGGGTGATGGTATGCGTTTACTTCTTGCAATTCTATTAGTTGCATCTCCCATTTGGCCTTTAGGAAGAAATCCTCTCCCTGGAGATCCATTTATTATTGTAAATAAAGGGAATAATCAATTGTCCTATATTGATCAAGGAATGATTCAACAAACGTTTCCAATTGCAACAGGGAAAACGACGGAATTAACTCCTGAAGGTATATTTACAGTGACGGTAAAAGCCAAGAATCCATATTATCGTAAAAAGAATATTCCTGGTGGTGACCCAAGAAACCCACTAGGAACGAGGTGGATTGGCTTTGATGCCAAGGGGACAGACGGAAGGATATATGGTATCCACGGTACAAATCAACCATCCAGTATAGGAAAATACATTTCCAATGGCTGTATTAGAATGCAAAATAAAAATGTAGAATACCTCTTCGATAAGGCTCCAATTGGAACAAAGGTATTAGTAGTAAAAACAACTAAAAGCTTTGGTGAGATAGGAAAAGAATACGGAGCATTAAAATGATTATGTTATTACAAAGGTTTTTTGATTTGCAGCATGAGTATTAAATTGATAAATACGCAGAAATTGATTACTGATTCATTAAAAGAAGTTATTCTCGTTCTTTTAGATTAGATTAACAAACTCACACAAAGTTGATTTTCGATGCAGCTCACCGCCCGCCCATCAGAAAGCGAGCATCCTGCAGCGGAAATTAACTACTACTTTTTTCCGAAACACAAGAGCGAACTTTAAAATAAAAAGAATCTCCTTTGTCTTGACAATCGACAAAGGAGATTCTTTTTATTTTTATAATAGAAAAGTCAGGCCAGCTAGAAGTGTTGATGCCAGCATTGCAAATAACATAATAAACACGATAATTTTACGAATATTTTTATTACCCATAGTACCTCTCCATTTCTAATTCATAGCACTCAGCTTATTTTCTCCTATTTTATCTTGATTAATAAGAGAATACAACCATTCCACCTAAGAAAACGCTTTAATAATTCCCCACATTAGGAGGGATTTCGACAACATTTATAGAATGGTATAAGGTGTAGAACATTTCGACAACAGGGGGATGATTTTAATGAAGAAAGTAGACCATATAGGAATAGCCGTATCATCAATAGAAAATGTTCTTCCATTTTATAATGATACACTTGGGTTGAAGCTAGTAAAAGTTGAACATGTTGAGACTCAAGGTGTCAAGGTTGCTTTTTTGGATGGAGGAAATATTAAGTTAGAATTACTAGAACCCTTACATACTCAAAGTCCAATTGCGACTTTTATTGAGAAAAAAGGGGAAGGCATTCATCATATAGCATTTGGTGTAGAAGGAATTGAAGAGCGAATTCATGAATTGCAAACAAAAGGCGTTCAAATGATTAATGAGACACCTAAACCTGGAGCAGGAGGAGCAGAAGTTGCCTTTTTACATCCTAAATCTGCACATGGTGTACTCTATGAGCTTTGTGATAAAACGAACATCAAGGGGGATAAGTCATAATGGATATTTATGAAAAAATAAATGAGCTTTACGATCGAAGAAGAGAAGTAGAACTCGGTGGTGGAGATGAAAAAATCAATAAACAACATGAAAAAGGAAAACTAACTGCAAGGGAAAGAATTGATTTATTAGTAGATCAAGGCAGCTTTGTTGAACTCAATCCCTTTATCGAACACCGTTGCTCGGACTTTGGACTTGAAGGGGTAAATGGACCAGGAGACGGGGTCGTTACTGGTTACGGGAAAGTAAATGGCAACCCCATTTACTTATTTTCACAAGACTTTACTGTGTTTGGTGGGGCTCTTGGAGAAATGCATGCAAAGAAGATCTCCCACGTAATGGACTTAGCTGTGAAAAACGGGGCTCCATTTATTGGTTTAAATGATTCGGGTGGTGCAAGGATTCAAGAAGGTGTCGTTTCATTAGATGGGTATGGTCATATCTTCTATCGAAATTCTATCTACTCAGGGGTTATCCCGCAAATTTCTGTTATTATGGGGCCATGTGCCGGTGGAGCAGTCTATTCCCCTGCCATTACAGATTTTGTTTTTATGGTAGATGATACAAGTCAGATGTTTATTACTGGACCAAAAGTAATTGAAACCGTTACGGGAGAAAAAATCAGTTCAGAAGACTTAGGTGGAGCGAAAGTACATAACTCAATCAGTGGAAATGCTCATTTTAGAGGGAAAACAGAAGAAGAAGTTCTGATGGAAGTGCGAAGATTATTAAGCTACTTGCCACAAAATAACGAGGAAAAACCTCCTCGATTAGAAGTAAATGAGGAAGACGATTATCGTGAGAATTTAACAGATCTTATTCCTTTTGATGCGATTCGTCCATATGATGTACGTATTGTTATCAATGAAATTGTGGATGAGGGAAGCTTCCTCGAGGTTCAAAAGGAATTTGCTAAAAACATTGTGGTGGGATTGGCACGAATCAAGGGAGAAGTCGTTGGACTGGTTTGTAATCAACCAAAGTTCATGGCTGGAGGATTAGATATTGATTCCTCAGATAAAGCCGCTCGATTCATCCGTTTTTGTGATTCCTTTAATATTCCCCTTATCACATTTGAAGACGTAACAGGGTTCTTCCCAGGTATTAAGCAAGAGCACGGTGGAATTATTCGTCACGGGGCAAAAATCCTTTATGCATATTCGGAAGCAACTGTCCCTAAAATGACGGTGATTCTAAGAAAAGCATATGGCGGTGCCTATGTTGCTCTTAATAGTAAATCGATTGGTGCAGACTTGGTATTTGCATGGCCAAACGCTGAAATTGCGGTAATGGGTCCTCAAGGAGCAGCCAATATTATTTTTGCAAGGGAAATCGCTAACAGTGATCATCCTGAAGAGCTTCGAGAACAAAAGATTGAAGAATATAGAGAGAAGTTTGCTAATCCATACGTGGCTGCTTCAAGAGGAATGGTTGATGATGTGATCGATCCTCGCGAAACGAGAATCAAGCTTATTCAAGGGTTAGAGATGATGAGAAACAAGAAGGAAGATAGACCAAGTAAGAAGCACGGAAATATTCCGTTGTAAGTGGTCTGGTTTGTCCGACTAACCTATTCACGCTATACTATAAGAGTGAATACATACTTTTGGAGGTCACTACTATGATTAATAAAGAGCGCTTACTTAATGAATTTTTAGAATTGGTACAAATCGACTCTGAAACAAGAGAAGAAACAGAAATTGCAAAAGTGTTAAAGCGAAAATTCACTGATCTTGGAGTAGAGGTTTTTGAAGATGACACGATGGGTGAAACGGGCCATGGTGCTGGAAACCTCATTTGTACTTTGAAAGGAAATAAAGAAGGCGTAGATACCATTTACTTTACTTCTCACATGGATACAGTTGTTCCAGCTAAAGGTGTAAAACCGACATTGAAAGAGGACGGCTTTATTTATTCTGATGGTACAACAATCTTAGGTGCAGATGATAAAGCTGGTCTTGCCACGATGCTTGAAGCTGTCCAAGTAATTAAAGAAAACCAGATTTCACATGGAGACATTCAATTTATTATTACTGTTGGGGAAGAGTCAGGATTAGTAGGAGCGAAAGCATTAGATTCCTCTCTTGTAAAAGCTAAATACGGCTTTGCATTAGATAGTGATGGAGAAGTCGGAAATATTATTGTTGCTGCTCCAACTCAAGCAAAAATTAAAGCAACCATTTATGGAAAAACAGCTCATGCAGGAGTTGCTCCAGAAAAAGGTGTTTCTGCTATTACTATTGCGGCTAAAGCCATTTCTAAAATGCCACTTGGTCGAATTGATGAAGAGACAACAGCCAATATTGGTCGTTTTGAAGGCGGTAAAGCAACAAATATCGTTTGCGAGCAGGTAGACATTTTGGCAGAAGCCCGTTCCCTTGTACCTGAAAAAATGGAAGCTCAAGTGGAAAAAATGAAAGCAGCCTTCATGACTGTTGCTGAAGAAATGGGTGGTAAGGCTGAAATTGATGTACAAATTATGTATCCAGGCTTCAAATTTAAAGACGGCGATGAAGTTGTAGAAGTAGCAAAACGTGCTGCGAAGAAAATTGGTCGTCCGAGTGAGCTCCGTACTAGCGGGGGTGGAAGTGACGCTAATGTTATCGCCGGATTTGGAGTACCAACTGTAAATTTAGCTGTTGGATATGAAGAAATTCATACTAAGAGTGAAAGAATGCCTGTTGAAGAATTAAATAAATTATCTGAAATGGTTGTAGCGATCATTCAAGATGTAGCAGGAGAATAATGTAACGTGTCCATCAACAAATGTTGATGGGCATTTCTTTTAAGTTGACACGTTTTCTATTTACCTAAGCATTCTCTAATATGGTACATTAGTTATATACATAATTGAAGTTCGAGAGGGGAAGTCATAAAAATGGCAAAAGTAGTTATTTTTCATGCAGGAAAAGAGGAGTATGCTTTACCAATTGAACACGTAGTTTCCATAGAAAAGCTGGACGAAGTAAGCCCAATTCCACATTTACCAAATTTCGTGTTAGGTATTGTGAAGGTTAGAGGAGAGTTAATTCCTGTTCTTGATTTAGCTACCATACTGTACAATAAACCTTCGAATGTGGAAACAGGACAGTTCCTCCTTGTCATCCACACAGATACTCTGCAGGTCGGGTTAGTTGTAGAAGAAGCGAAAGAAATTCTGGAAGTACCAGACCATGCAGTGAAAGATGTTGGTTTGCTTGCTTATTCTAAAACAAAATATTTCTCTGGTGTGATTAATTTAGAAAACAGATTGATTACGACCATCGACCCAGATGTTTTAGTAGAAAGCTTAGAAGGTATGAAAGAAATAAAGAAATATGTTAACGAACAGAAGGCACACCAAAACTAGACATAGAAAGTCGCGGGTAGTATGAACTCACATTATCCCAAAAATGGACGAGTAATTCTTCATGTTGATATGAATAGCTTTTATGCCTCAGTAGAAATGGCTTATGATCCGTCTCTAAGAGGTAAACCTTTAGCTATTGCAGGAAATCCACAGGAAAGAAGAGGCATTATTGTAACTTGTAGCTATGAAGCAAGGAGCTATGGAGTGAAAACAACAATGCCTCTTTGGGAAGCAAAAAAACTTTGTCCTAAACTGGTTATCATGTCACCGAATTTTGACCGTTACCGTGCTGCTTCCAAAGGAATTTTCACTATCTTACGACAATACTCCGATCTTGTTGAGCCCGTCTCTATTGATGAAGGCTATGTAGATATTACGGATTCATTTGAAAAAGGTACACCCTTAGAAATTGCCTCAGCCATACAAGCCCAAATCAAAGGACAGCTTGATCTACCATGTAGCATTGGAGTTGCCCCCAATAAATTTTTAGCTAAAACAGCCTCTGATATGAAAAAACCTATGGGTATCACAGTACTAAGAAAGCGAGATATTCCTGAAAAGCTTTGGCCACTCCCCGTCATAGAAATGCACGGAATTGGAGAAAAAACCGCCGAAAAATTGAATAGTATAGGAATTTCTACTTGTTATGATCTTGCTCATGGGAACGACATTCAAATAAAATCCAAAATAGGAATAAACGGTTTACGCTTAAAGGAGAGAGCCAATGGGGTCGATCGACGTAACGTAGACCCAGAATCTATCTATGACTATAAAAGTGTAGGGAATTCTACCACTCTCCCAAAGGATACAACGAATCAAAACGAGTTACTTTCCATCATTAAAACACTATGCGCAAAAGTCTCCACTAGACTCCAACAAAAACAAGTGTTAGGAACCACTGTTCAAATTATCATTAAAAATAAGTTCAGAAAGACTATTACCCGTAGCAAAAAAATGGAAAACCCTCTGTATAAAAAAGAAGAACTATTTCAAATCGCTAAAGAATTATTTTTAAAGCACTGGGACGGAGACCCTGTAAGACTCCTGGGAGTGACTGCCCAAGAGATAGTAGAAAAAAGTGAAGCTACGGAACAATTAGATTTGTTTTCATATGAAGTGAAAGCCAAAAATGAGCCACTATATAATGTTTTAAACCAATTGCAAGATAAGTTTGGGAAGGATTCAATTTCAAAAGGTTTCCAAGGTAAAAAGAATAGAAAAAATGCAACTTATGATCCTAAAAATGACACAAGCTTTAATAAGGATTTTTTAAGAGAATGATAAAAAGTGAAAAGGGACAAGTTAATCAAGTACCTAAAGAAACTGTTTTGTTTGCAACGCATTCGTATTCTTGTTAGATTAAAATAGATTTTAAAGTACAGAATTAACAAACGAAAGGACGTTGGTTAAATGTCTAAGCAAGAAATTGGTGTAATTGGATTAGCCGTAATGGGAAAAAACCTGGCATGGAATATTGAAAGCAGAGGGTATTCTGTTAGTGTATTTAATCGATCAAGAGAAAAAACGGATGAAATGATAAATGAATCTAAAGGGAAAAAGGTAGTTCCTACATATACAATTGAAGAATTTGTTCAATCTATAGAAAAACCTCGTAAGATTTTATTAATGGTGAAAGCAGGAAACGCTACAGACGCTACCATTGATCAATTAAAGCCATTTTTAGAAAAAGGAGATATCCTTATTGATGGCGGAAATACATTCTTTGAAGATACTCGCCGTCGAAATCATGAATTAAGTGAGTTAGGTATTCACTTCATAGGGACAGGAGTATCAGGTGGAGAAGAAGGAGCCTTAACAGGTCCATCCATTATGCCTGGAGGACAAAAAGAAGCCTATGAACTTGTCTCTCCAATCTTAAAAGATATTGCAGCCAAAGTAGATGGAGAACCGTGTACAACTTATATCGGTCCTGATGGTGCTGGTCACTATGTAAAAATGGTGCACAACGGTATAGAATACGGAGATATGCAACTCATTGCAGAATCCTATTTTCTAATGAAGAATGTTCTCGGATTCAGTGCAGAAGAATTGCATGAGGTTTTTGCAGAGTGGAATAAAGGCGAGCTTGATAGTTATTTAATTGAAATCACTGCTGACATCTTTACTAAAAAAGATGACGAAACAGGTAAGCCTATGGTAGATGTTATCCTTGACAAAGCCGGCCAAAAAGGAACTGGGAAATGGACAAGTCAAAGTGCTTTAGATTTAGGCGTGTCTTTACCGATTATTACTGAATCAGTCTTTGCCCGCTTTATTTCTGCTATTAAGGATGAACGTGTTAAGGCTAGTAATATGCTTAAAGGTCCAGACACAGAACCTTTTGCAGGAGATAAAAAAGCTATTGTTGAATCAATAAGAAAAGCATTATACATGAGTAAAATCTGTTCATATGCACAAGGGTTTGCTCAAATGCGCTCAGCATCTGATGAGTATAAATGGGATCTCCAATATGGAGATATTGCCATGATCTTCAGAGGCGGCTGTATTATCCGTGCTCAGTTCCTGCAAAAAATAAAAGAAGCATACGATCGGGAGCCAATGCTAAATAACTTACTCTTAGATACGTACTTCAAAGAAATTGTAGAAAGCTATCAATATGCTCTTCGTGAAGTGATTAGTGTAGCTGTTCAGAACGGTGTTCCAGTACCGGGATTCTCAGCCGCTTTATCCTATTACGATAGCTACCGGACAGAAACACTACCTGCCAATCTCATTCAAGCTCAACGAGACTACTTCGGTGCACATACTTATGAGCGTGTAGACAAGGAAGGTATTTTCCATACTGAATGGATGAAATAAAAATAATGTAATTCCCCCTGCTCCATATGTGAGTAGGGGGGTTTTTATATAGAATAAAAGGTGGATGTTTATTGATGCATCAAGCAATTAAGGTTATTTGTTTGACATTGAATTCAACCTGTAATATATTAATTGACGAGTCAACTATTGACCCATCAATTAAATAAGAGAAAGGTGATGCTTTGTCTCATTCGTGTCGTGAAGAAGAAAAGATAATCGTTCAATTGAACAATATATATAAGCAAATGAGCCCAAAGTTTGAGCGCTGTACGGGGATTAGTCAGTCACGCTTAGATCTTTTGCATAAATTGTTTGAAGTAGAAGAAATCAGTCAGACTGCCCTTCAAAGACAAGTCAATATTGACAGTGCGGCTGTGACAAGACATCTTAAACAGCTCGAAGGAAAAGGCATGGTATCCCGCCGTAAAAATCCTGATGACAACCGATTCACATTTGTTCGATTAACAAATGAAGGTCGTAAGAAGATAGAAGCTTACCGTGAAGAGAAAGAAATTTTTATTTCTAAGGTTTTTAAAAGCTTTACGAAAGAAGAACGTTCAGTATTATCGGAGATGCTAAACCGCATTCAGGATAATGTACAGGATATTGAAAATTAGGTATTGAACTACAACTATAGACAACACAAAAAAGGAGAATGCAATATGAATCAAACAAAAATCAATGACTTTCACGAAATTATTACAGGTCGCCGTTCGATCCGTAACTATGACCCAAATGTAAAGATCAGTAAAGAAGAAATGACTGAAATACTTAAGGAGGCAACTCTTGCACCATCTTCTGTTAACCTACAACCTTGGCGCTTTGTTGTCATCGATAGCCCAGAAGGAAAAGAAACGCTTGCACCTCTTGCTAAGTTCAATCAAACTCAAGTGCAAACCTCTTCAGCTGTGATTGCTGTTTTCGCGGACATGAACAGTCTTGATTATGCAGATGAAATTTATAATAAAGCTGTGGAAGAAGGATATATGCCTGCTGAAGTAAGAGATAGACAGCTTCCTGGAATTAAAGGGATATTAGAAAGCATGCCAGTTGAGCAGCTAAGAGAAATGAACCTGATTGATGGTGGATTAGTTTCTATGCAATTAATGCTAGCAGCTCGAGCACACGGATACGATACAAATCCAATTGGTGGGTATGAAAAGGATCAAATTGCTGAAGCGTATGGAATGGACAAGAAACGCTACTACCCAGTAATGCTCATATCAATCGGGAAAGCAGCGGAAGCAGGTTATAAATCAGTTCGTTTACCAATTGAAACGATTGCTGAGTGGAAATAAAATTTTAGAAATGAGGAATAGTCGCAATGATCATTATTCATGCAGGTTTTCATATTAATCCAGTTAAAGAAGAAGCATTTCTAAATGAGGTTCACTCATTAATAGCTGCTTCGAGAGCAGAAGAAGGAAATATTTCTTATGATCTTATGAAAGATACAGAAAAAGACAATGTTTACACCATGGTCGAAGTATGGAAGGATGAAGCTGCTGTTGAGAGTCATAATACAAGCGAGCACTTTTCCTCATTTGTAAGGAAAGCACCTGAGTATTTAGCAGCACCATTAGATGTGAAGACTTATGAAGGAAACAAGTTGGAAAAATAAATAGTTTAAAGGCTCATTATTTTTTATTGGAGAAATATCAAATGAAATCGAGTGTGAAACCGTAAAGGTTCACACTCGATTTTTTTGTTAATAAAAGTATAAGGGTCTGGATCGGTGAAATTTAATACGATTTACAGAAGTGTGATTTCATTTAAAGTTTATGTAAGAAAATACGCTAAAAAGGTAAATTATGTTAAAATTATTGATGGTAGATTAATAAAATTAAAGGGGTATCACAATAGGAGGGGATGATTTTTGAGTAAAGAAATTGTTTTCATTATCTTTCTTCCTTTTTCATGACCTGGCTATTTTCCTTGTTTTATTCAGGCATAGATGCCTGGTAGACAGTATATAAAGTAACTGAAAGGGACGAGGGCTTACTCATTGTAAAACTTTCTTTTATGAAGGTAGTGATAGGAGCTGTAGTATCATTTTTATTTTTCATTTAACACTTTTCTTTAAACAACAGTAATACAAAAAATATTAAACTAATGGGAAGCTTTTCTTGAAAAAAGATGTGTGTTATACCCGTTTTTATTTATCTATAGGGGGAACTGTTGTGAAGTATAATATCGGTTTAATACTTTATTTTATATTCGCCATGTCTACTGGATTTGTGATCAACCAGCTTTCGGTTATTCACTCTGACTTTTCACAGATTGAAACATTTGTATGGCTTTCATCATTCTTGATACTAACATTTTTCTTTAAATCAACTCGAGAGATTATCACTCCGTTAATAGATTTCAAGGTTTTAAAGAAACCATCCTCTTACTTTTATATTATTATGACACTAATCCTGTCATATACCTTACAAACGGTTTGTTTACACTACGAGATACTATTAGATGAAAATCTGGTGAATAGTTACAAGTATAGTCTATTAATAGGTGAAGATATTGTAGGAGTAATAGACAGCACGCTATTCACTCCAATTTGGGAAGAAATATTTTTTAGAGGAGTTCTGTTATTCCTATTTTTAAAATTCCTAAAACCCTCTATGGCAATAATGTTATCTTCTGCAATTTTCTCATTGTTTCATCCTATGTATTGGATCATTACTTTTCTTTCAGGGATTCTTCTAGGAGTAACCACATATAAAACGAGATCATTGATTCCATCAATAATAACTCATTCTATATGGAATCTATATACATCAAAGCTGTTTTTATATTTCTAATCTATTTGATTGAATTTTCTGTACATATGAAACTTTTTAACTTTATTTACGTAGAAATAATAAGAGGTGATGTTAAATGAACAAACTTATTGTAGGATCACTAATCTCTTCTATGGCAATTGCTTTCATCGTTTGGATAGGGAGTATGGTCTTTTCTTTTTCATATGGGGAATGGAGCTTTTTTATTGGTCTTGGATTATCTGTTGTGCTTTTCTTTTTTAACAGTAGTGGAGGAGCTTTATCAAAAGGAGCCACTTTGGAAGCAAGTGAGGCTGGATGGAAAATTCAAAAAGACAATGAATTAAAAGCAAATGTCGGAGTCTTCTTTTATGGGTCGGTTCTTTTTACGGTAATCAGTTTTATTGTCATGATGATTGCTTATTTATGATATCTTTCATTTAAAAAGCGTGAGTTGAAGATTGGTTTACTAATCTTCAGCTTTTCATTCTATATAGAGGAATAATTGTAAAAATTCAAATGAAATTGTACGTCAATTAATAAAGGAGATACATATTATGCAGAAGTTAAGTTTGGGAGTTATGGCCATTGGGTTTATTGCAGCAATAATCCTTAATTTCACATATAGCCATGATGCTACAAAGTTATGTGCCTGGTTAGGTACGGTTTTAGGAATATGTTTACTGTATATACATAGTAAAAAGGAAAAACATAAAAGAAACTTTATATTTTTTCTAGTGTGCTTCTTATTCTCTTTAACCGGTGTCTTCTTTATATAAGAAAAGTAGTTAAGTTCCTGATATTGTTGAGGATAGCTGAATGAATAACGATCTTTTCTCTTATGGAGAACACTTTAAGGTGGGATAAAATGAATATTGAAATACAAGATGATCTTTTCATTGAAGATATAGAGGGAGTGAAGGAAGTATATCACTCAGTAGGATGGATGAAGCACACGAATGATGTGATTAAGCAGGTTTTTGATGCAAGTAATGTCAAAGTGATTGTTAAATCTAATAATCGTATCGTGGGAATTGGAAGAGCGATTTCAGACGGAGTATTTAATGCAGCCATTTATGATATAGTCGTGCATAAAGAATTTCAAAAAGCAGGTATTGCCAAATATATATTAAATCATTTACTAGGAGAACTCAGCAATGTTTCCTGTGTTCACTTGATCTCCACTTCTGGTAACGAAGGATTTTACAGGAAACTGGGATTTAGAAAAGTGAAAACCGGTATGGCAAGATATTTAAGTAGTGGTCTCCATGATGAATACCTTGAATAGTAAATTAGTAATAAAAGAGGGAGTGATTAATAATGAAGCGGATATTCATCATTGTACTTGGCTTAATCTTGATTGCATGTTCCAATCAAAAAACGTTTGAGCTTCCAGTAGAGGAATATCCGAAAACATTCACTCAAGAGGTAAATGAACTACCAAAAGAAAACCAAGAAAAAATGAAAGTTCCTACCAAATTTCCATTTAAGGTAGAATATAAGAATTTTTCTAAAGATCAAATGAGAAATGGAAAGGTTCTCTTAACGGCTGTTGATTTTTCTCATGTTGATGCAAAGCATAAAGATAGGATAAATATTCATTTTACAACAATGCATACTGAAAACTTAGAAACAAATATTGATACTAATCAAATGATTGATTTAAACGATGAGATAAAAGCGAAAATCAAAAAAGATGAGGATCATTCAAAGATTATCGAGTGGACGGATAAAGACAATATTACTCATAATTTAGGTATGATGACTTCCGATTACCATGAGCCTATCAGCCTTCAGCAGTTAGTAATAATGGCGAATTCATTGATGAAAGTGTCTTTAAACAAATAATAAATGTCATAGAACGTAAGGTTCCTCCGATTCAAATAGAAAGATAGTTTGTATGATTTTGTATGATAATCGATTGATTTATTCACAGGGGTTATCAGAAATAGGATGGAGGCTCCCCTTTTTTGAAATGAATGATTAAGCGAACTGGTATTAAGTAAAAGAATAAAAGCGGATGAATCATTTGTGAAAACGTAAACGGAGGTAATATGAAAAGAAAAATAATCATTTTGGCAATGGCATTCCTTATTTGTACCTTCATTTATTCAATGTTCAATAACGGATTTTCAGAAATTGAAAGTATTGTAATACAAAAATATGATGAACCATTTGAAAAAGAAATGCAAACAGTAGATAAAGAAGAGATCGGGACTGTTAGTGGAATACTAAATCGTTCAAACCATATTGTGTTTACGCGATACGAGTTTGCAAGTGAACCAGAATATAAGATTCAATTAATCTACCTAGACAAAACCAGAGAAGAATTATATTTTCACGAAAATTTCTCCAATAATACAACATTGATCGCGAGTAACCTGGGTGAATATTACAAAATTAATAATAAACAAACCAAGATAATTTTAGACCTATTATTAAAGGAAAAATAACGATTGAAGAATGTGAAAGGCTCAGAGTTAACTCAGAGCCTTTCTGACTTTACTTTTAAATCAAGTTAAACGTGGGTGTGGACTTCTGTTCCAATCAACTTACTATTTAAATCCACAATAGGAGTTTCTTTTTCTAAAATGGATTCGTTGCCCACTGAAGAGATTGTTTAATAAAGATACGCGGGTGTAATTTTAGTTGAGAAACCATGTACTCAGCCAAATCTTCAGGCTGCATGTATTTTTCTTTGTCTACCTCATCGAGATTGTCCCCAAAGGTTAGGTTCGTTGCAACAAGACTAGGGTTAAGTGTCATTACCCGGATGTTGTTTTTACGAACTTCCTGCATCAATGCTTCTGTCATGCCTTGAATGGCAAATTTAGATCCACTGTATGCTGTACTTTTTGCTGTACCTTTTAACCCGCTGCTGGAGGATATATTGATAATATCACCTCGGTTTTTCTTGATTAACTGAGGCAACACGGCATGTGTAACATGATATGTTCCGAAAACATTCACTTCAAAGGTTTTCTTCCATTCTTCCGGTTCCATTTCTAAAAATAATCCGTACTTTCCGATTCCTGCATTATTAATCAAAATATCTGCTGGTCCAAGTTCAAATTCTAGTTTTGAAATAGCCTCATTCACTTGTTCCATATCTGAGATGTCAGTGACAGCCACACTCGCATTGACTCCCATTGCCCTTGCTTCAAGTGCAACTTCTTCCAGGGCACTCTTTGAACGGGCTATTAAGCCAACATGAACGCCTTCCTTGGCAAGCTCTAATGCTACTGCTTTTCCGATACCCCGAGAAGCACCAGTTATATAAGCGGTTTTTCCATTAATCGATTGTGCCATCATTCTTCACCCTTTCCATTCCTAATTCTATCGTAAGTGTAAGGTTATAGAGAGAGAGAAGCAAATGTTAGCGTTGAAACTTACTCACTCGGCTGAAATGAATTGAAACAAAGTATACGAAAAAGAGCTAACAAAAATTAATGATTGAGTTAATGGTAGAAATTTGAAATAATTGGTATTTAGATGAAGACAATGAAAAAAGTAGTTTAATAGTTTGGGAGATATCATCAACGTATCCCATTCATGTAAATGAAAATGGAAGTACATATAGTATCAAACTCTGAGGGGAACGGCATAGACTCCTGCGGTAATATGGACGTGCCGAGCCCCCAAAAGCTAGCTGCAAGCGGAGCAGTTCCCCTCGCCATCTTGCGCAGACTCGTTAACAGAGAGTTAGGGGATCATTGTTTTAAAACAACAATCTTTGTGAAAATAGCAAAATAAACTAGACAAATGAGGTGTCTGGATGAATAGGTTCGTGATTATAACAGTCGGTAAAACCCATAGCGGAAAAACAACATTTGCAAAAAAATTAGAAAAACAGCTGTGTAACTCTATTGTCATTGACCAGGATAACCATGCTGAATTTATCAATACCTTTTACAAAAAGCTACTTCCAAAGCATGGACCTAATACAATCAAATAGGCTGTCACTCAAACCATTGTTGATTATGCAGTAAAAGAGACAGACCATCATCTCATTATTTGCAATTCTAATAGAAATCGTAGAGGTCGTTTGAAGCTTTTAGACCAATTTTACAGCAAAGGATTTATCAGTATCCTCGTTCATTTTGATGTTCCAGATCATATTCTTAAAGCCCGAATAGCCAACAGTAACCGAAGTACAGCTGTATTTAGGACTGCATCTACTTTTGATGAAGTTCTTATTCGACAACAGGATGAGTCTTATAAAGAGAACGTGATAGACCCTGTGGCAGGGGAAGCGGACCATTTATTTGTTATTAAAAAGGAAGATGATGTTGAGTCTGTTATGCAGGAAATCATTAATATAGCTCATTGTGTTCAGAAGTAACTTAATGTAAAAATAATGTACCCCAGCTTTCATGGGCAGAAGGGGAGCTCCTCACTGCTTGAATCCAATCAATTTTTTTAGAAAATCACTTTGAAAATGGAGCATGTTTATGGAAAAGAATGAACAAACACAAATAGAAAAATTGCTTTTAATTTTATCAAAATCCTGGTCTACAGAATCAAGCTCAAAATGGAGTCATAATAACCCCGCAAAAGGACAATGCGGAGTAACTACCTTAGTGATTAATGATATTTTGGGTGGGGAAATACGGAAAACAAAGCTGTCTGCCGGATGGCATTTTTATAATATTATTAATGGTAGTCGATATGATTTTACAGCATCGCAATTTAACGAAAACATAAAGTATATGGATATCCTTTCAACCAGAGAAGAAGCTTTTTCAGATACTAATCAAAAACAATATGTTTATTTAAAAGAAAGTGTACAAAAGAAATACAAAATGAACGAAAATAATGATAGAAATAAATCACATCAAGGAGTAAAATATAAAAATCAGTATAAAAACAACTGATAATAGACATTTAGAAATAGAATCACAGTCCACTAGCTTTAAAATTCTTATTATTCACAAGATTAAAAATAAAAGGTAGAGGGAAGTTAAAAATGGATACAAATGAATTATCGATTAAAGAACAAACTATTTTTCATCACACGGGTAATAAAATTAAAACGGACGATCGAGAAGTGAACATCATTGCTAGATTTGAAGAGCCACTCATCGTCATTTTAGGAAACGTGTTAAGCCATGAAGAATGTGATGAACTTATAAGATTGTCTAAAGAACGTATGCTCCGTTCAAAAATTGGAAATACGCGTGAAGTTGATGACCTTAGATCAAGTAGTAGTATGTTTTTTAATGAAGGCGAACATGATGTTGTTGATAGGATTGAAAGAAGAATATCTCAAATTATGAATATACCTGTTGAACATGGAGAAGGTATTCAAATCCTGAATTATAAAGTTGGACAAGAGTATAAAGCTCATTTTGATTTTTTCTCTGCATCCGTTAAGCCAGTGAGTAACCCCAGAATTAGTACACTCGTCTTGTACTTAAATGATGTTGAAGAAGGTGGGGAAACGTTCTTTCCGAAACTGAATTTATCAGTGTCTCCACAAAAGGGAATGGCAGTTTATTTCGAATATTTTTATGATGATCAAACCCTAAATGAGTTAACGTTACATGGTGGTGCACCAGTTATAATAGGAGATAAATGGGCAGCAACACAATGGATGAGAAGAAAAAAATTTAAATAATATAGGGTAGTAAAGCTAAGAAGCATATCTTTCAGAAGGTAGGCTTCCTTTTTTGTTGGAATTAAGTGGAGTACTTAGTGAATGGTGGAATTTTTGAAACTTATATTCAACTAAACCCGTATGTATAGATAATAAGGTTGAAAATAACTAAACGAACAGGAGGATGACGAAATGGAAATGTTCGGTCTATTTGGAATTATCATTTCTTTCTTACCTTTTATTCTAGCAATTCTAGTGATTAGATGGATTTTTTACATTAAAAAAAATTCTGATGAACTTGTAAGGCAAAATAATGAAATGATCGCTTTACTGAAACGAAATAGATCATAATCATCGATAAGAACATATGAAACCGCAAATGTTAGTAAATATTTGGAGGATGGATGGTCTTACACGGGATTCATTCTATTTTTAAACCCAATGGAACAATTGGAACAACATGAAAATAAATATTTCTCTTTATAATTAAAGTATTAAATTAAATGGATTAATATGGTAATATTGGTTCGGATAGAGTTGTATGGTTCTAGCCTTTTTTTAAAACTCTCATATCTATTCTTTAATCGATTCTACAAAATCCGTACACTATAAATTTTTGGAATATTAAATTATTAGTATATCTTTTTTAAAAAGGAAGGAAGGCAGATATGATTACAGCAGAAACAGATCCTTTTTTGGTCAGTAAAATGAGAGAAAAGGACACTGAATCAATTATAAGTTGGTTTCAACAACATCAAAAATCCTTATATATTCTCGGAATGATGTATTTGAGGACGAATAAGGAAATAGAGGATGTTTTTTATCGTTCCATAGTAAAAATATATGATGAAAGGAAACATGTAAAAAAAGAAACCTCTTTTGATTCTTGGGTTACCTCCATTTTTATTACGATTTGTCGAGAGTATTCTAGTGATAAAAAGCCGAGTTTACTAGCTTTAAAGAAAGATGAAGAGCATCAGAACATATTTTATGCTTTAGACCAATTAGAAGCTCAACAAAAAGAAGCGATTGTATTAGCGTACCTATCAGAATTTTCGTTGGAGGAAGCAGCAAAGGTTCTTCAAATTTCAATGGATACTGTAAAAACTCAATTGTTTTCTGGTATTCAGCTGCTTAAAGAAAAAATGAAATATGATGAAATTTTGGTAGGCTGTAAGGAATATCATCCTTTTTATATCGATTATTTAAGGAGAACAATCGATAGAACACAGAAGGTTGAATTTGAGATGCATATTTATCATTGTCACGGTTGTCAAGATGATTTGGCCACTTTTCAGGAGGTAACCTTACGCCTAAGAGAAGTGCACGATGACATTAGTCTACCACCTCAATTCCTGGAAAAAGTAAAGGACAGAGTAGTTGAAACAGAAATGAAGCGGGCAAAGAAAAACAAGAAGAGAAAATCCATCGGTCTTGCATTTGCTAGCATCTTAACGTTAATGATCTGTACAGGATTTGTGACCAATAGCTTTTCAAATGTTTACTATTCATGGGTGGACTGGCGTAATCAAGAAGATGAGCAATTGCGTTTCTTTCTTCAAAATGAATTAGGAGAACGACTTAATTTGGAAGAGGTAAGCAATGGGGTGAAGGTAAGGATTAAAAGTGCCATCGCCGATGATGTTCAGACGCTGATATATTATGAAATAGAAGATACAAATGAAGATAATCGATACATGATGAGTCAATATGAAGGTTTAGAAATAGAAAATGAGATTTACGTGATGAGTAGAATAGCGCAACCTAGATACTCCCCTCCAGTGGACCAAAAAAAGGTACATAATGAAGCCAAAAATATTTATAAGGGAACAATCAGTCTCTTACCAATTGCAGAAGATAGGGACACAATCCAATTAAACCTTTCACGTCTTCAAAAATTGCCTCAGGATTTACAAAATGGGGGACCTTATGGGGAGGTTGAATTTGCTGAAGGGGAGTGGAGTTTTGATATTCCTGTAACCAAACACCCTTCAATTGAACATGAATTGGATATGGAAACTAAAATAGATGGAATTCCCATCAGATTTGAAAAACTGACCATTGCCCCAACCGTTACGCTCCTTCAATATAGCTTTCAAAGTATGGAAGCAAAGAAGAGAATTGAAATGATTAACTTTGATAGTCTTGAAACAAATAATAAAAAAGTAGAAGCTGATTTATTTGGAGGAAATAGGTATATGGATTCTTTCCAAGAAGATTGGAGGTCCCTCCAGGCCAGCTTTGAAACTTTATATTTAGAAGAGCCAGAAGAAGTTAAAGTGCGATTTGGATCTATTCATTTAACAATTGAGGACCATAAAACGATCGAGGTTAATCCTTCTAAGGATTACCCACAAACGTTTGAATATGTTGGAAATACCATTTCCATTGACAAGGTACTTACAGGGAGTCCGGGGAAAATAGTCCTAACCCATGATGTGTCCAAAGATCGTGTGTATGAATCTGTCCATTTTCAAGTAATAAACAATGACAATCAGGAAATTGTCTCAATTGGGATAAGTGGCGGAGATGGAGTGTTGATGGACAAAAACGGAAAAAAATATAAAATCGGAGAAATTCAATATCCTTTTGATCAAATTGAGCATCCGCGCTATTTTGAAACAAAACAAGAAATAGAATTATATAATGATACTACTGGAGAAGATGTCATTCCTAAGAAGCTTGAAATCCGAGGCTATAATACAACAAAGTATGTGGATGATACGGTAAATATTTTATTAGATTAATAGGTATAGATGACAATTTAGTTTCTTGATGAACGACGAACTTCTTTTTTTAAGCGAGATTCTAATTAATACGATTGAGTTTCTATGAGTTGTGGTCGTATTGTTCTGATTTCAAGTAATTTGATAGTACGAAGAAAGATGTTAATAGTTGATCTTTAATCTTGGAGGGTAATAAATGAATTTGGAGCTAAGGGAAATAGATGTTGATAATTGGAATGAGTGCGTACAATTATCAGTATCTGATCATCAAAAGGGGTTTGTAGCAGATAACTGTTACTCATTATTGCAGTCGAAATTTACTGATGGGCTATACCCACTTTCTATGATCAAGGGTCAATGATTGGATTTTTAATGTATGGTGTAGATTCAGAAACAAATCGAATGGAAATGAGTCGATTAATGATAGATCAACACTTTCAGGGGAGAGGTTATGGAAAGCAAGCTACAAAACAACTCTTAGAACATATCATCAATACATACGGTGGAATTGAATTTTACACCAGTGCAGAACCGGAAAACGTTAATGCAATAAAGTTATATGAAAGCCTGGGTTTTAAAAAAACGGGTGAAATAATGTGGGATGAGGTTGTATTGAAAATCCAACTATAGCATTAACAATTAAGTGAAGGGTTATGAGGAATATATTTGAGGTTGTAGTCGTATTAAATCTATACATATTGAATATAACCTTCATCCATTCGAAACTAAAGATCAAATAGCTGCAAAGTAATGGTAATGACTTGGGCATGATCGTTGAATATTTTGCGGAGGTTGTAACAAATGGAATTTAAAATAATTGAAGCACTTAATATAGATCAAATAAAACAACTAACTGAAATGTTTCAATTGGAATGGTGGACGAAGGGACGGAAATTTGAAGAGGTCCAATGTATGATAGACCATTCCGATGTTATTGTAGCTTTTGTTAAAGACAAAGAGCTAATAGCATTTGCACGTGTACTGACTGATTTCGTATATAAAGCATTCATTTTTGATGTTATGGTAAAGCCTTCATACCGTGATGCCGATTTAGGTAAGAAATTAATGTATCTAATGATAAACCACTCAAAATTAGTGAATGTACAGCATTTTGAGTTATATTGTCGACCTGAAATGAAACCATTTTATGAAAAGTGGGGGTTTACTAATGATTTAGGTGAGCTGTGTTTTATGAGACGTGGATAGCTCGTCGTTCTATTCATTTTAAGGGGTGCAAACATCTTCAGTAAGTAGACCTTGCAGATGAAAGGAGATTAAAGTGAAGTATCAATTAATGGCAGTTTCAATTTTCTCACTGGCAATAGCGATTGTCATTGGCAGTTGGTTCGTATCAAAAGAATTAAATCGAAATGTACAAGTGGTTATGGATAAAGGGGTAGATGAAGAAATAACCCAAGAAAAACAATTATTAACTCAGTCTGAATTAGGAAGCTACCTAGGGGTTACTGATGAGGAATTACAGATGATCCTTCCCCGTATAGACGAGAATATTACAACAAGTTCAATCCCATATATAAAAATTGGAACGGAATTTTATTTCCCTGTAAAAGCAATTGATAAATGGTTGCTGGAAACAGAAGCAATCATGTTCTCACGCTAATAGAATGTGGGCTCTCTTGTTCTAGAATATTAAGAAGGAAAACACCTCCATTTGTAGAATAATTAATGAAGAAAGATTCCATTAAGTCTATCGATCCAAAAATAGAATAAGAGGAGTGAATAGCATTGATTAATAAACTTGGACAAATTATGGTATATGTGAATAACCAGGATGAAGCAGTGAAATTTTGGACAGAAATAGTAGGGTTCAAAGTTATTTCTGAAGAGGAGAACGGTCATGGTATGAGATGGATCGAAATTGCTCCATCTCAGGATGTTGAAACGAGTATTATTCTTCACAACAAAGAATTAATAGCCAAAATGCAACCCGAATTAAATCTTGGCACCCCGTCCTTAATGTTCTTCTCTGAAAATCTTGACCAATTATATAAACATTTACTTGATAAAAATGTCACTGTTGGAGAAATTGTCAATATGCCTTCAGGGAGAGTGTTTAACTTCGCAGATAGAGAAGAGAACTATTTTGCAGTCATGGAGAAAAGTAAATAACAACTGTTTCAGAAATCATTTGGCCGGTTTCAATAGAAATCGGCTTTTTGATTGGAAGTCACCGAATTCCAGGAGGAAGAATTGATGTATCTAGACCATCCAATAGCAAATGGTAGTACTGCAAAGGTTTATCTTCATGAAAATAGGATTATTAAAGTATTTAAGGACTATTTACCGGATTCGGAAGCAAAAAATGAAGCGTACAAACAAAAGTATGCTTATTCGTGTGGACTCTCAGTGCCAGAAATAGTAGATGTCACGAAAATTGAGGGGAAGCAAGCTATAATAATGGAATATATTAAGGGAAGAACAATTGGAAATCTCGTATCTGAAAATATGGATCAAGCAGAACACTATATGAATATATCCATTGATATACAACTGAAAATACATAGGATTGAAGCTGATCATTCGATTGAGCCTATGTCAGAAAAATTATGTAGACAAATAGAATCTGTCCCTAATCTGGATAGTAAACGTAAGTCTACTTTATTAGATAAAATGAGTTCGATGACAGTCGAGAAAAGGCTCTGTCATGGAGATTTTCATTTATTCAATTTAATCTTATCAGATGAGGGTGTCACAATTATAGATTGGGTTGATTCAAGTGAAGGTGATGTCCGGGCTGATGTATATCGCACGTATCTTTTGTATTCTCAGTTTTCCTTAGAATTGGCCGAGATGTATCTTCGTCTTTATTGTAAAAAAAGCGGTTTGTCCAAAGATGATATTTTTCAATGGGCTCCCATTATCGCTGCAGCAAGATTGTCTGAGAGGGTACCATCAGAAAATACTGAACGTCTCATGGAGATTGTAGATCATTATTTACCTATTTGATATATTGTGGCTAGACTTTGGAGTAGGAAAATAAGGGGTTTAATTAGAATGTAGGAATTGGCAGTGTAATAATCTTCATCCTGCTAACATTGCAACAATAATGAGTGACAAACCAGAACTGATTAGAAGAGACATGATCCAATGTTTCTTTTCAGTCATAAGAAAGAGTATATTTAAAACCGAACTTATACCCATCGTAACTAAAAAAACAAACATTATCATAATTAGTTCCATCTGAACCAACCCTCCTTTATTTGGAAAATAGCCTTCTATGTTAATCTACCATAATTAGTAAAACTTTTCTCCTAGTTTACTAACTTTATTTATTTTCTAATCCAAAGCTGCTGTGAAAAGGTGATATTACTAAAAAATGTATTCGATCCCTCACTAATGAAAAAAATAGAGTATTCAATAATAACTAATATGATATTTATTGTATTTATATGGTAATGTTAGTGGCGAAGGCAACGCACTTTTAATATCTTTCATCTTTATTACTGTTGGACTATTCCTTATAGTAATTAAAAGGAAAACTTAATCTATTATGTAGTCGCTTATTGGACAATTTTCAATGCAGAATGGAGGACAAAATGAAATTCTATGTTGCATCAAGCTTTAAAAATATCGAATTAGTTCGGTATGTAAGTGAACAGTTGAAAAATAGAGGCCATATCCATACATACGATTGGACGATGAATGAAAGGGCCACAACATTTGACGCCTTAAAAGAAATAGGGCAAAAAGAAAAAGAAGCAGTGATAGAAGCTGATGTCATAATCGTTTTATTTCCTGCGGGAAAAGGAAGTCATATTGAATTAGGTATTGCCATTGGGCATGGCAAAAGAATTTACCTTTATTCACCGGAAGAAGAAGTAAATAACATCGAAACCACCAGCACCTTTTATCATTTGCCAGAAGTTGAAAAGTGTTGTGGAACAATTGATGAACTCATAAAACTTGTTTCATCAACAGAGTAAGGGGAAAATAGTCAAATAAAAACACCAACCCTGATCAACAGCTGTTGGTGTTTTTTTTATGCTTTAGATTAATTAATATACTTTATCTCCATTAAAAATAGAATTCTTAACTACCACATAATCCACGTGACGAATAGCGTCAAGGTTTGTACCACCTGCATAAGAAATAGAGGATTGAAGATCTTGTTCCATTTCAATTAGGGTATCCTTTAGAGAACCTTTATGTTCTACAAACATTTTCTTTCCTTCTACATTCTTCTTTTCACCTTTTTGGAATTCAGAAGCAGAACCAAAGTATTCTTTGTAGAGCTTTCCGTCTCTTTCAGTTGTTTCCCCTGGTGATTCTTCGTGCCCTGCAAATAGGGAACCAATCATGACCATTGTTGCTCCGAACCTTACAGATTTCGCTACATCACCATGGGTACGAATGCCTCCGTCAGCAATTATTGGTTTGCTGGCTGCTTTTGCACACCATCTTAAAGCAGCTAGTTGCCAGCCGCCGGTACCGAATCCGGTTTTAATTTTTGTGATGCATACCTTACCTGGGCCAATTCCAACTTTCGTTGCATCTGCACCAGCATGTTCTAATTCTCTTACGGCTTCTGGAGTTCCGACATTTCCTGCAATAACGAAGCTTGTAGGTAGGTGTTTTTTTATGAATTTGATCATTTCGATTACGGCATTGGAATGACCGTGGGCAATATCAATTGTAATGTATTCAGGTATAATTTGTTCCTCAGCTAATTGCTGAATGAATGAGTATTCTTCTTCTTTCACTCCGACACTAATCGATGCGAATAGTCCACGTGAATGCATATCTTTTGTGAAAGCCAATCTTTTTTGTGGTTCAAAACGATGCATTACATAGAAATATCCATTCTCAGCTAAGTAAATAGCAATCTTTTCATCTATAATCGTCTGCATATTTGCTGGGACAACAGGTAATTTAAACGTTCGTTCCCCTAAAGTTACACTTGTATCACACTCTGAACGACTGTTTACCACACATTTTGCAGGAATTAATTGAATATCTTCGTAATCAAATACATTTTCCATATATAACACCCCTAAAAGCGAATATTTAAATTAAGTTTTTGTTTATCGTTCGTACATTAGCTAATTTACATCATTTTACTGCGGTTGTCAAAAGGTTTATGTTCATATTAGGAAATTGTATAAAATCCAACAGGGGACTATGACAAAAAAAGCCGCTCTCTATTTTGAGAGCGGCTTTCTATCATGCTTTATCCAATCAATTCATCAAATAGTAACACGCGTGCTGGTGAAGCATCGGTGTTTTCAATTTTTAAGGGAGCAGCTACCATGAAATATTGTCCGGCTTCAATTTCTTTTAATTGAAGTCCTTCCATAATAATCACATCACTACCCATCAAACTACGGTGTGTTGGATGACCTTCTTGGGCTCTTTCGATTCCAAGAGCGTCAATTCCAACACCAGAGATGCCTTTTTCAGCTAAATAGGATGCTGCATCTTCTGCTACATAAATAAAATTGAAGTTGAATTCAGTATCCCATGAATTTTTCGTTTTAAATAAAATAAAATCATTTTTTTCAATATCTAAATCTTTAATATCTTGAAAACTTATTTTTTCATCCACATCTGTTAAATCAAATACCTTTACAGGACGTACAAGTTTCTCAATTTGAATCGTCTCGATAGTATCGCCATCGTTGATCATGTGAAGGGGAGCATCTACATGGGTTCCCGTGTGAACATCCATGGTAATACGAGACTCCGTTACATGTCCATTTGTGCTTGTTTCAATAGTTGGTTGTTTTTCTGGTTTGTTTTTGTATACGGGCATGCCGTTAAAGATTGTTGCTGTTACGTCATAAATTTTCATATTTTCACACCTCTTTTAGCATTGGTCTACGTCTAGATTTGTAATTGGCCACCAATAGAATCCATCTTTTGCAAGTAAATTATCAGCGGCTTTTGGTCCCATCGAGCCTGATTCATAGTTAGGGAATTGTTCATCACGTGTGTGCTCCCAAACCTCAGAAATCTTATCAACGAAAGCCCAAGATAATTTCACTTCATCCCAGTGAGTAAAGTTTGTAGCATCCCCACGCATACAGTCAAATAGGAGCTTCTCGTATGCCTCTGGAGTATTCATTCCATCGACACTATTATTAGCAAAGTTTAACTTAACAGGTGTTGTTTCAATATTTTGACCTGACTTTTTAGCATTGAGATGAAGGGTTATACCTTCTTCTGGCTGAATATGAATCACTAACAGGTTAGGTGCTAGAGGTTTGTCCATATTGTAATAAAGATTCATTGGAATGTCCTTAAATTGAATCACAATTTTTGTTGATTTTGCACCCATTCTTTTACCGGTACGAATGTAGAAAGGAACACCTGCCCAACGGAAATTATCAATCATAAGCTTACCAGCAACGAACGTCTCCGTATTGGAGCGATCATCTACATTTTCAGCCTCGCGATAACCACTTACCTCTTGGTTATTGGATGTACCAGGACCATATTGGCCTCTGACAAAGTAATCCTTCACTTCATCTCGTTCGAATGGTCTTAAAGAACGAAGAACGCGTACCTTTTCACTTCGAATCTCATCCGTTGTTAGTTTAATTGGTGGTTCCATAGCTAATAGAGCGACCATTTGGAGCATATGATTTTGAACCATATCCCTTAGGGCTCCACTCTTTTCATAATAGCGTCCACGATCTTCTACACCTAAATCTTCAGATGACGTTACTTGGATATTTGAAATGTATCGATTGTTCCATAACGGTTCAAATAAGGCGTTGGCAAAACGAATGACTTCAATATTTTGGACCATTTCTTTTCCGAGATAGTGGTCTATACGGTATATCTGATCTTCTGAGAATGATTCACGTATCTGACTATTTAATTTCTCTGCAGAAGGAAGATCGTGTCCAAACGGTTTTTCAATTACAAGGCGTTGAAACCCTTCCGTTTCAGTAACCCCTTGATTTTTTAATTGCTCAGTAATGGTTCCAAAAAACTCTGGCGCCATAGCCAAATAAAATATTCGATTTCCTTCAAGGTTGTAACTCTCATCTAATTCGTCACAGCGTTGTTTTAATTCCTTGTACGAATCACTATTGGATACATCGTTTGGTTGGTAATAGAAGTGAGAAACAAATTCATCAATGTTTTCATTTTCTCCAATGGCGTTATGTACGGACGTTTTAACATGCTCTTGAAATTCTTCATTTGACCAGTTCCGGCGAGCGACACCGACTACGGCAAATCGCTTTGAGATTTTCCCTTTGCGGAATAAATGATAAAGAGATGGATACAGCTTTCTTTTGGCTAAATCACCTGTTGCACCAAAAATGGTAATAAGAGACGATGGTGTATTTGAATTATTCAATGTCATGACCTCACTTTATCTTTGTTGCCTAGCTTGTAATACCTGTGTTTCTTCTTATTTAATATCCTTTACAATTATCTAATTTTAAAGATTTATAAGCCATTTAGCAAATTATTTGCAATCAGAAAGAGAATGCGACCTGAAATAAATTTTATGAAATATCCATATGTAAATATTTCATAAAATGATTGTATATGGTTTTATTTCTCGATATGATGAAGGTATCTTTAACCTTTTTTACTAACTTAAGGGGGAAAATGGATGATTGCCTTAAAAAACGTAAGTAAACAGTATCAAAGTGGTGAAATCATCGTTAAAGCATTAAAATCAGTTTCACTAGAATTGCCCCAAGGGTCCATATCCGTCATATTAGGTCCTTCCGGTTCTGGAAAATCGACCTTGGTTAATGTCATAGGGGGCATAGATACAATTGATTCGGGAGAAATGACTATTTTTTCTCAATCCCTTCATCACTTTTCTGTTAAGGAATTAACAAACTATCGTCGTCATTATGTTGGCTTTATTTTTCAATCTTATAACTTAATCCCTACATTAACTGTAAAAGAAAATGTAGAAGTAGGCTCAGAAATTAGTGATTCTCCGTTAGATATCAACGAAGTGTTAGAACGGGTAGGTATGATAGATAAACAGGGTAAGTACCCTCATCAGCTGAGTGGTGGAGAACAACAAAGGGTGGCCATTGCTCGGGCTCTAGTGAAAAATCCAAAATTGCTTCTTTGTGATGAACCTACGGGTGCATTGGATGAAGAAACCGGTAAAAATATACTACAATTACTTCAAGAAATTAATGTGAAATTTAAAACCACCATTCTTCTCATTACGCACAATCCTGGAATTGGTGAAATGGCAAATTGGGTCGTGAAGATGAAAAGTGGAGAAGTGGTCGCCCTTGAAGAAAATAAAACACCGCTCTCTGCTGAGCAGGTGAAATGGGTATGAAAAAGCTTTCTAAAAGCGTGTTTAAAGAAATGAAAAATAGTAAGCTGCAATTTGGTGGCGCAATTTTTCTTATTTTTTTAGGGGTTATGCTTTTTATAATGCTCCGCTCCTCTATTACCTCCATTGAGAAGAGCAATCTCACCTTTGCAGAAGATTATGTTCAGGAGGATTTTCAATTTTATACAAGTGAGAAGCTTACAAATGAGAAAATAACGCTCATCGAGGAGAAGCATCAAGTCGAAATGGAGAGGCGTCTAACGAGTGACGTTGAGTTGGATGATGGTAAAAAAACTCTTCGTCTTTTTAATGAAACGACTACGGTAGATAAAGCCTATGTTGAAAAAGGGCAACTTCCAAAAGAGAAAAATGAGGTGGCCATTTCAGATATTTTTGCACGTAAGAACAGTATGGAAATTGGAGATACCATACTGTTGAACGGAGAGGATAAAGAGATATCAGGTTTTATATACTTACCAGATTATATTTATCCCCTTAAAAATGAACGTGAGATCGTCAATAATGCCACAGATTTCGGCTATGGTATTTTGACTGAAGATGTATTTGAAGGGTTAGAAGATTCCGCATCCTATTACATTGGCAAGTGGAATAAAAGAGGAAGCGTTTCAGACTTAAAAGAGTCCATTTCCAAAGAGGCTCCTGTTTTAAAATGGTTGAATAGTAGTGATAATCCTAGAATTTCTTATATTAATACAGAGATTAAAGGAACCAAGTCCTTTTCAACTGTTCTTCCTTTGTTCATAGGGGTTATTTCACTTATGATGGTCGTTATTCTATTAAAACGACGTTTAGATTCTGAAAAGAAGCAAATTGGAACTCAGCTTTCACTGGGATATTTTCCAAGAGAAATTACGAAGGCGTATTTATTTTATCCTTTGTTTGTCGGGTTGTTCGGTTCCATTTTAGGTGTCATCGCAGGTGGGCTATTATCTGTGCCCATTACGAAGTTGTACACAGAATTTTTTAATGTTCCGATTATTAAACAGTTCGGAACAGACTTTATTTCGGTCCTTTTAGCAATCCTGGTTCCAACCATTTTCCTTCTTGTTACAGGTTATATTGTGATCACCAAACAAGTGTCCAAAATTCCCATTCACCTTTTAAAACCTCAGCAAATTGGAGCCTTAGAAAATAAGACGAGAACGTTTCGTTTTCAACCTAAGTCATTCCGAGCTCGTTTTCGTTTGAAAATGGTAGTAAATAATCTTGGAAGAGTGTTTTATTTAGCAATCGGTATTGTGTTTTCCACCATTCTATTAATGTATGGATTTGTAAGTATGAATTCTATGGATACATTAATGGAAGAGACATATAAGGAAGGGCTTCAATATGATTATGGCGTTTACTATCAAGGTTTGAAAACATCTGAAGCGACTGAAAACGTATTTACTTTTTCTGAAACAAATGCGGTACATGAGGGTGAAGAAGAAAAAGTTCAACTGTATGGAATCGAATCTTCTAACTCCACAATATCCTTACAGAATGAAAAAGGAGAGAACTTGATTCCAAACCTACAAGATGGAATTATCATCAACAAGGTTCTGTCTTATATATTCAACTTGAATGAAGGGGATCCGATTACCCTTAAGCTTTCTACGAATGATGAGTCGCGAACCTTTGAAATTGTCGGCGTTGCAGAATTATATACGGGTTCATTAGCCTACATGGACCGCCACACCTTGAATGAATGGAACGACTATCCTGAAAATAGTTATCTCGGGGAGTGGACTTCAGATAAGCCGGTAAAAATGGATAATATCTTTATGATAGAAAATAAGAAAGAGATGATGGAGTCTCTTGAGTCTTTAATGGGTCCAGTGAGATATTCGATTTTCATTATGTCGGGTCTTTCTTTCGTCATAGGACTGGTGATCATCACTCTAATTACCAATCTGATTGTGGAGGAGAATACGAATTCCATTTCATTATTAAAAGTCATTGGATATGATGATAAAACGATTTCTAAATGGATGATCAATATTTATACCCCTGTTGTGATCATCGCATATTGTGTTGGTGTGCCTTTAGCCATCATTAGTATCGACACATTGTTAAAATCATTAGCGTCAGAGACAAATTATGTACTGCCCGTAACCATTAATATACCTCTTTTCTTTATAGGATTTGGGATTATTCTTTCTTCTTATTTAGTGTCAGTTTCCTTATCAAAGAGAAAACTGAAAAAGGTTTCACTGCAGGAAGTATTAAAGCGTCAAGATGCTTAAGTGTATGCTATGATAGAGGCAACATTGTCGTATTAGGAGTGGGTGAAAATGGAATTGTTATTTCTGGGAACGGGTGCAGGTGTCCCTGCTAAACTCCGCAATGTCACCAGTATTGCGTTGAAATTATTAGAAGAACGAGGTGCTGTATGGCTTTTCGATTGTGGAGAAGCTACGCAGCATCAAATTTTACATACTAGCTTGAAACCGAGAAGAATAGAAAAAATCTTTATTACCCATTTACATGGTGATCACATTTATGGTCTTCCCGGACTATTAGGTAGTCGTTCCTTTCAAGGAGGAAATTCTCCTTTAACCGTCTATGGACCAAAAGGAATAAAGGAATATATCGAGGTTTCACTTTCTCTAAGCCGAACTCATCTTCAATATTCCCTAAGCATTGTTGAAATCGAAGAGGGTATTATTTTTGAAGATGAAGAATTTAAAGTAGAGGCAAAAGAACTTGAACATGCGATTCCGACATTCGGGTACAGAGTTGTAGAAAAGGATAAGCCAGGTGTCCTTGAGGTAAATGAATTGCAGGCAATCGGGCTACCACCAGGACCGGTTTATAAAAAGTTGAAATTAGGACAAACAGTTCTTCTTGAAGACGGCAGAGAAATCAATGGGAAGGATTTTATCGGCCCCTCTATTCCGGGTAGAGTTGTGACGATTCTAGGTGATACTCGTACCTGTCAAAATGCAATCAAGCTGGGAGAAGGCGCCGATGTCATGATCCATGAAGCAACGTTTAATAAAGAGCAGGAACAAATGGCTCATGAATATTACCATTCAACTACGAAGCAAGCAGGGGAAACGGCATTAGCCGCAAATGCTAAAGTCCTTTTTTTAACACATATTTCTTCAAGGTTTGCAAAAGAGTCCTGGAATGAATTGCGAGATGAAGCCCGCCAAGTGTTTCCTGAGACATTCATTGCAAAGGATTTTATGGAATATAGCATTTCTGTTAAGAAGTAGTGGAGGGAAGTACATGAAAAACATTTACATCGTACGACATGCAAAAGCAGAAGGTCAGCCTTTTCAGTCACCTTTAACGGATATTGGAATGGAGCAGGCAATACACCTGGCTTCTTTCTTAGAAAACCGTTCGATTCAAGCCGTTTACTCTAGCCCGTTTGTAAGGGCAATTGAAACTATAGCACCCTTTGCCAAGCGAGCGGGCCTGACTATTCGAGAAGATGATCGGTTAGGAGAAAGGGTCCTCAGTGATCAGGATTTTCCTGACTGGTTGGAAAAGTTAAAGAAGAGCTTTGAAGATTTCTCCTTATCATTACCTGGTGGAGAATCCAATCAAAAGGCGATGGAGCGAGCTCAGTCCTTTGTTGATGATGTCTTAACAAAAGAAGAAGACAACATTGTATGTGTTAGTCATGGGAATTTAACGACATTATTGTTGAGGTTGTTTGATGACAAGTATGGGTATGAAGAATTATTTGCTCTTTCAAATCCTGACGTTTATTTGGTAACAGTGGAGCAAAGCCAAGCTTCGGTTCAACGAATTTGGAAATAAAGGGGAGTGCGTATGCAGATAACATTTGACCTTATATATAAAGAAGGAAAAGAAGGACATGTAGTAGCAGAAAATAATCTCTATCAACACATTCATTTTCCAGAAATGTTAACAAGGTATGATAGTAATTTTCTTGAATTTAATAAACAGCCATCCCTTTCTGAATTTAAAGAAGCCGCTCATTTTTTAAGAGAATTCCATAAATCAAAAGGGCAAAAACATGTAAAATTCTATTTTCCACAGGATGTTAAACCCTCTCAGGAATTAATGGACTTTTTTGCACGTGAAAAATTTGAAGTGGGGTTTAATGAATTATATAGTATTGCACCTGATCAATTTCCACCTTTAGAAGATAATCCTGATATAGAAATTAAGGTAGTGTCTGATCAAGATCTTGATGCTTACCTTGAATTCCAGTACCAACAGGATTTAGAATTTGGAGAGGAATTTGCTCAACAAAAGATTGATTTACATAAACGACACTTTCAAGATGAGAATTTTATTCAACTTCTAGCCTATTATCGTGGAACCCCAGCAGGGTCAGTCGATGTTATTATTAAATCGGACACAGCGGAAATAGATGGGCTGATGGTTCAAGAATCTTTTCAAAAGAAGGGCATAGGGAGTAAATTGCAAGAACGTGTGATGAAAAAATTTCCTAATAAAACAGTGATTCTGTTAGCTGATGGAGAAGACACACCTAGACTTATGTATCAAAGACAAAACTACCGTTATGGTGGTTTCAAGTATGAAGTTCAGAAAGTGTATGAATAAGTGAATGAGGGGGGAATGCCAAGGCATTCCCCCTCATTTTTTTGTCCAGTGCTTCTTAGTCCTTACCAACCTCTTTGATATTGCTTGGGAGCTTCCAGTTCTACTCCTAACTCCTTCGCAGCAGTTCTAGGCCAATATGGGTCTCGAAGTAATTCACGTGCAAGTAAAACGAGATCAGCACGCTCGTTTTGAAGGATTTCTTCTGCTTGAATCCCTGTAGTAATCAGCCCGACTGCTCCTGTGTCAATATCGGCATCTCTCTTGATGGTCTCGGCAAGCTTTACCTGGTAGCCAGGGAATACAGGGATTTGTGCCGGCACAACTGCACCGGAGCTAACATCAATTAAATCAATTCCTTGTTCCTTCATCCATTTTCCGAATACTACATAATCTTCAACATCAAGACCTTCTTCATGATAATCTTTGGCAGAGACACGTACAAGTAATGGTCCTTCCCATACTTGTTGAATACCGTTAATGATTTCACGAAGGAAACGGTAGCGGTTCTCAGGAGACCCACCATATTCGTCCGTGCGTTTATTAGAAAGGGGAGAGAGGAATTCGTTAATGAGATATCCATGGGCTCCGTGAATTTCAATCACATCAAATCCTGCTTCCCTGGCTCTTTCTGCACCTTTAATGAATGCCTTAATGGTTTCAT
Organism: Rossellomorea aquimaris TF-12; assembly: GCF_001648555.1. Taxonomy (GTDB): domain Bacteria; phylum Bacillota; class Bacilli; order Bacillales; family Bacillaceae_B; genus Rossellomorea; species Rossellomorea aquimaris. The sequence continues at coordinate 45,376 of NZ_LQXM01000002.1, forward strand.
TAATATCATTCTTTGTCATTTCAACAGGTGTTTTCATGTCTTTATTAAATGGAATGGCAGATGGAGCAATAATATCACCTTCTAGAACAGCTTTCCTTCCTGCATGAGCCAGCTGAATACCTGTCTTCGCACCTTGTTCTTTCATTAATCCTACTAATTCTTTTAATCCTTCCACATGCTCATCATCCCAAATTCCTAAGTCCTGAGGAGAGATTCTTCCTTGGGGTGTAACGGCAGTTGCTTCCTGAATAATCAGCCCGACTCCACCAACAGCACGGCTCGTATAATGAGTGCGATGCCAATTTTCAACTTTCCCATCATTGTTATGGGAAGAGTACATGCACATAGGTGCCATAACAATTCGATTTTTCAGTTCAACATTTTTAAGGGTATATGGTTGAAAAAGCTTTGTATTCATCTTTCATCACCTTTCATCAAGGGTTATTTATTTCGGGTTTCTAAATAGTAATTCACAATGATTATAACAACACCTATTTTTCCAGGAAAGAAATGTGCTTCTATTTGTTTTTTTGCTTTAACTCTTTCAATGGATAAACCGTTCCCCGCCATTCGATTCCACCACGTTTGAAGGTTAAAATCGTGGCTCGGCCAATTGAATAGATAAATAGGAGAGCTGTGAGTGGTAATGAAAGAAAGAGAAAAGGAGACTCATTTGTCATGTGTTTAATGACCTTTTGATACGCCAATAAAATCATAAGAATAATAGCAGCACTCACCATCTGAATTCTCCAATCCCATGAGAAAATCGTGATAAAAGGGAGGACAGTGGAGCAGAAAACCCCAATAATGGAAAACAAGACGAGTAAGATGGAGTAATGGAGTCCTGCAAATGTATTTTTTTCTAAACCGTTAAAAGCATCTTTCAATGATTGATACCACTCAACTTCCAATGAATCCAGAGCTGTTAGAAAGAATTGTTTTTTGTGGTGTTTCTTTATTTGCACTCCAAGCTGCAAGTCATCATCAGGCATGTGCTTAATCCCTTTGTGGGTACCGATTTCTTCATAAGCCGTCCGTGAGATAAGGTTAAAAGCACCAATGCCCATTCCCGTTTTTGATGTATGGTCGTTTGCTTTCCAGGGGCGTTTATAGAAGGAGAAGCCGAATAAGAAAAAGGCAACAAAGCTTTTTAACCAAAATGTCCGTGATTTAATATGGGGTGCTAGAGTAAGATGATCCAATTCCCGTGACAGAAGAAAGGATACGGCTTTAGAAACGATCGTCGAATCTTTAAAGATGACATCAGCATCAGTGAAAAGGATAAGTTCTCCATGGGCGTGCTGATATCCTTTGTATAGAGCCTGATTTTTTCCTAGCCATCCTTTCTCCAATGAGTCTATATGGAGCGTGTTTATTCGTTTATCCATGCTCGCCAATTCTTCTAGTTTATCTGGTGTCCCGTCAGTTGAACGGTCATTTACTAATATCCATTCAAGATTGTGATAATCCTGTTGAAGTTGAGATCTGATACTGGCTGAAATGGTTTTCTCTTCATTTCTAGCTGGGACAATAATCGTTAGTAACGGACCTTTCTGTACGATTGCGTAATCATGAATGGAGGAGAGTGTAGAAATCTCTCTCCACACGTCAATGGATATAAACAACCAGACACCAAGTACCATACAAAGTAAAATGAATAGGTGAATCATAGGTACGACCTTCTTTTTTTGTTTCGATTGTACCAATGAAACAAGCAAATAGCGAGAAAAGGTAGGTTATTTAGGTGAGTTCATATTTAAAGGGATTGTGTGTTAATTTCTTTTCCAAGATTCTCAGAACGCGTTTTCGCCGAATAAATACATTGCAAAAAGGCTTCCCTAACGTGATATTCTTCCAATGCTGCAATACCTGCTTCTGTCGTACCACCTGGACTTGTAACATTTCTCCTTAATTCCTGTGCATTTAAGCCGGATTTTTCTAGCATCTCACTTGCCCCTGCAATCGTTTGAGAGATTAAATCCTTAGCCAGTTCCTGTTGCAGTCCTAACTCCACTGCAGCCTTTTCAAGTAATTCTGCCACAAAATAGATATAGGCAGGACCACTTCCAGATAGAGCAGTAATTAAGTCTAATTGCTTTTCCTCCACCTCCACTGCTATCCCAACGGATTGAAATAATTTCATTGTCCACTCCTTCTGAGAGTGCGTCAGGTGACGATTGAACGATACAGCGGTAGCTGATTTCCCCATGGATGCACTCGTATTAGGCATAGCTCTAACGATGGCTCCATTAAATGCAAGCTTATCACTTAAATGTTGTATGGTGATCCCTGCTAAAACAGAAATGACCAACGTGTGAGTGGTCAAATAAGGACGAATGGTTGCCACTGCACCGTGAAAGTCTTTTGGTTTCATTGCCAGGATCACGACATCATATGAAGCTTCATGCTCCACCTTATTAACTCCGAATTCATGCACGAATTCCTCTAAACCCTGGCGATTCGAACGGTTTGTCACATACACCTTCTCTTGCCTCAATACTTCTGCTGCTAGTGACCCTTTCATTAATGCATGCGCCATTGAACCTGCACCCATAAACAATGTCTTCATGAAGTCACTCCTCCTTATCCTATATAAAAAAGCAGACCCTCTCATCCATAAAGGACGAAAGGGTCTGCTTCCGCGGTACCACCTTGTTTCGTTCACGAACATTCAAATGCCAATGAACACACTCAACTCCAGATAACGCTGGAAACGTTCTGATTTAAGACGCTCAAAAGGTAGGTTCATAAATAGAGAGGATGACAGTGCCTTTCAGCCTAATGGAGCACTATTCTCTAACATCATCTATCTATTACTAGTCTTCTTCATCGCTTTCTATATATAGTGAATGTAATGTTCAGTTGAAAAAATAATATTATAGGTGATTATCATAAAAAAGTGGCTTGTCTGTCAAGGTTTTTTTCAGTATTTTCAAAAGATATTAAAAATGACAAGTGATAGGAAAAAATGTACACTGTAAAATGAAGCATCATTCATTTTGAGAAACGAATGTCTTGGTTGAAGACCTTATTATAGTAGAATGTGGTGAAAATATGTTAGAAAATAATATCGCAAAGATTACGCTATCTACTCCATTTGCTGTTGGAGATGTAAATATTTATTTAGTGAAAGGTGAAGCGCTAACGTTGGTAGACGTGGGTCCATTGACAAATACTGCATGGATTCAATTAACGGAGGAATTAGCTTCTTTAGGATATAAACCCGAAGACATTGAACAAATTGTCCTCACCCATCATCACCCAGATCATGCTGGCTTACTTGATCGTTTTCCTTCTTCTGTAAAAGTATATGGGCATAAATATAATCGCTTTTGGCTACATCGAGATAATTATTTTCACGATGTATACGATCGCTTTTTTTGAAGTTAGCTATTGAGTCAGGATTACCTCAAGAGTTTCTTTCTGCCATTCCTAAATTTAAAACTCCTTTAAAATTCATGGGTGATAGAAAGCTAGATGTATCAATAGGAGAAGGAGATGCTATTCCTGGGCTAGAGGAGTGGAACATTATCGAAACCCTGGGTCATGCACAAAGTCATTTGTCTTTTTATCGAGAACGTGATGGTGTATTGATTGCCGGAGATCATATCCTTGCTCATATTTCACCCAATCCTCTTATTGAACCACCATTTGATGGAGAAGAAGAACGGACAAAGCCTTTACTTCAATACAATGCTTCTTTAAGCAAGCTCCAGGACATCCCTATCTCACGTGCTTATACAGGTCATGGAGAGGATATTTCGGATGTTCATGCCCTTATTCCTAAGAGGTTAAGGAAACAAGATGAAAGGGCCCAATCTGTTTTACATATGATAAAAGGAAATCGATTTACTGTATTAGAGATTTGCCAAAAGCTGTTTCCTTCTGTTTATAAAAAAGAACTGGGTCTTACCTTGTCTGAGACGATAGGTCAATTAGATTATTTAGAATCCCTTGATTTAATAAAAAAGGAAAAGACTGATGGGGTATATTATTACTTTGTCTAACCGGAGGTGTGGAAATGAATAAACGAGTTAAAGGAAAAAACATAATCATTACAGGAGCATCTGGTGGAATTGGGGAGCAGATGGCAATCAAAGTTGCTGAAAATGGAGGAAACCTTGCTTTGATTGCTCGCCGTGTTCAGTTATTAGAGGGATTAAAGGAAAAATTGATGACTACATTCAAGGTTAAAGTAGAAGTGTATCCTTTGGATGTAACAGATTATGCTGAAATCCCTCGTGTATTCTCTACCATTTTGGAAGACTTCGGTGAAGTACATGCCATCATTAATAATGCGGGCTACGGCATATTCCAGGAAGCTCATGAAACGTCATTTAGTGATGTAAAAGGAATGATTGAAGTGAATGTACTTGGTCTTATGGCATGTACGGGCGAAATACTTCCTTATATGCGTAAACAAGGCTTTGGGCATATCCTGAATATTGCCTCTCAAGCGGGTAAATTTGCCTCGCCTAAATCAAGCGTTTATTCTGCTTCTAAGCATGCTGTTCTAGGCTATACGAATAGTCTTCGGATGGAAGCCGCCAGGTATGGCGTAGCGGTTACAGCCGTAAACCCTGGTCCTATTGCTACGGATTTCTTTTCCATTGCCGATGAGTCAGGTACATATGCAAAAAATGTGGAAAAATTTATGCTTCAACCTGATAAAGTAGCAGAAAAAGTCATAAATGCGCTTTTCACAAATACAAGAGAGATCAATTTACCTCGTTGGATGAATGCGGGAAGTGTTGTTTATCAATTATTTCCTTCACTCATTGAAAAAGTAGGAAATAAACTTTTTTTCAAAAAATAATGAAACTAACGAATACTTCCAATCGTCTAATATTATAAGGGGGGGAGTCTATGAAAAAATGTCTCACTATTCTTTTACTGTGTCTTTTACCATTAGTCACTGGCTGTGACCTTTCAACGCCTGTACAAGATTCTGAGCCAAATGAACGATTCATAGGCTTTGTTACCCAAATTGAAAGCAATGAAGTACTCATAAATGATGTTTGGTTTTCCTTTAACGATGGAACAGTGTTTAGTACGGATAAAGACAAAAAAATACATAGTGTTGATATAGAGGTTGGACAGAAAATTCAAGTGAATTTTGACGGGGAAATGGAAGAATCCTTTCCTGGCAAAGCTTTTGCAAATGAAATGGTTTTCTTAACAGATGCTCAAAGTGAAAAGGAAGGGAATGCGGTTAAATTAGTCGTAAAAGACCCCCGTTTCTCACAAGTAGCCATTCAATCCATGGAGAAAAACCCCACTGGAATGTATTCTTTACGTTTTAAGGAATTAACCATTAACAGAGATGTGCATGTATTAGTGAATCTTAATGACGAGAGAGTTATTGTTCCGATTCATACGTCAACAAAATAAAGGATTACGAAAGAGTTGGTTACCGTTATGTGAATGACTCTTTTTAAGGTGCGTATTTGTATAATGACGTTCCATTATAAATGGTTTTAGGAGGTAGTATGAATACTTTTGTATATATGGTAAGGCACGGTGACTCTCCAAAAGGAGGAGAAGAAAAAACGAGAGGATTGACTGTTAAAGGAAAGCATGATGCTCTAGTTATTGCAAATGTATTACGAGACGAAGATATTGATGTTGTCATCTCCAGCCCATACAATCGCTCAATCCTAACCGTACAAAATCTAGCAGAACAAATTGGACAAGAAGTTATTGTATTTGAAAACCTTAAAGAAAGAATTTTTCATGTTGAAGAACAGAGGATATCTGATAAGGATTTATACCCTTTATTAAAGGAATCATTTACCGATCCCGACTTTTCTTTATCCGGAGCTGAATCTAATTCCACCTGTCAGAAACGAGCAATAAAAGTATTAAAAGAATTATTGATAAACTACCAAGGACAAAAAGTTGTATTGGGGACTCATGGAGCTGTTATGACTTTAATGATGGGGTATTATGATAGGAAGTATGATTTGAATTTTTTACATAGCATATCTAAACCAGATATTTATAGGATGGAGTTTAATGAGCAGGTTTTAGTGGATGTGAAAAGGCTTTGGGAACCATCATAGTATGTGTTTTAACCTAATGCTTCTCTTATTAACCTGTAAATGATGGAGGGTAAACGATGTTTTCAAAAGGTAAAATCCTTTTAGTTTCCTTAGTATTATTCGTTTTTTCCTGTACTACTTGGCTTATCGGTCATTCTTTTGCTGCACCAGATGAAATGGATAGAGGCACTTCTGTTGCGATAATAGGTTTTCTGGGAACCATGTTCTTTCTCTTCACCACCATATCTTTGTCTTTCATTATGTTGATTTCAAAGTTGAAAAATAATAAAACGTATATTCGTTAGGTTTAAAGGGGCTTTTCTGTAAAAAGGGAAGCTTCTTTTTTTATTTCCCAAGCACCTTTTCTTCAAAAACAGAAACTCCTCCTCAATCTACATAGATTTAATCTACAGGGAATTCATATACGATATCTTCAACGATCTGGTGAATTGATGAATTCGGTTCTTCTTTAGAACGAGTTTCGATTTCCTCAACTAATGTTCATAATCCCAGTAATTAAGAGGATGTTCATTGAAGGAACATCTTTTCAATCATCGCTTTTCCATTTTGACACTTCATGGTGATTATACCGAACAAAATAAGGGTATGCATCACTGAACGGAAAATGTTTCTGTTTTTCTAGCCTATAAGGCTAAAAATTCTATTAAGTGAAAAACTATTTTTATCGATTGCAAAAAGGATGTGGAAATATGATAGGGATTTTGTTAGCCCTAATCCCCGCAGTAGCTTGGGGAAGTCTTGTGTTCGTCAGTGTAAAACTAGGAGGAAATGCTTACAGTCAAACAGTTGGAATTACAATTGGTTCCCTACTGTTTGCCATTGGCGTTTTCTTCATTAAATCCCCGGAGTTAACGCTTTTTGTTTGGGGTATCGGCTTTATTTCCGGAGTCTTCTGGGCTGTCGGCCAAGTGAATCAGTTAGCAAGCGTAAAATTTATTGGTGTTGCTAAAACAGTTCCTATCTCTACAGGAATGCAACTGATCGGTACAACACTCTTTGGGGTTTTAGTGTTTAAGGAATGGACTACAACCTTAACCATTCTAATCGGAAGTGGGGCCGTTTTTGCTCTTATTATTGGTGTAGTACTAACCTCATTTTCGCAAAAATCTGCTGGTGATGATCAGTCTCAACTAAAAAAAGGTCTATTCACTTTATTTATTTCAAGTTGTGGATACATAGCTTATGTCGTTATTTTAAGGTGGTTTAACATCGACGGATGGGAAGCCATTTTACCACAAGCAATCGGAATGTTTATCGGAGCGGTTGTGATCACCTTCAGGCATAAGCCTTTTACAAAATATACGGTTCGAAATATATTAACGGGCCTGATGTGGGCGTCGGGTAATTTAGGATTATTACTTGCTCTCCCGAGAATTGGGGTAGCAACCAGCTTCTCCTTATCTCAAACAGGTATTGTCATTTCCACCCTCGGAGGATTGTTTTTCTTAGGAGAAAAGAAATCGAAAAAACAAATTTTCCTCGTGATCCTGGGGTGTGTTCTCATTATTATTGGTGGTGTTCTTCTAGGTTTTACAAAAAGTTAAGGAGGAATATAGGATGTATACTGATCTGACAGGTAAGGTTGTTATCATTACTGGTGCCGCTACTGGGATTGGAAAGGCCATCGCAACTCGATTGGCTAATGAAGGATGTAAAGTGGTAATTAACTATTTTAAAAAAGAAGAAAATCCAGAGGCGATTGTAAAAGAGATTGAACAAGCAGGAGGGCACGCTTCCATTATTCAAGGGGATGTTTCGAAAGAAGAAGACGTGAAAGCATTTGTCCAATTTGCTCATGACACGTATGGAAGCCTTGATATTTATGTGAATAATGCAGGGGTCGAAAATGAAGTTCCTTCTGAAAATTTGTCTATTGAAGACTGGCAAACGGTCATAAATACTAATTTAACCGGTACCTTTCTCGGTTGTCGAGAAGCTGCCAAGTACATGTTAGATCATAATATCAAAGGATCCATCATTAATATTTCTTCTGTTCATGAAATTATTCCCTGGCCACACTTTGTCCATTATGCAGCCAGTAAGGGTGGGGTTAAATTATTAATGGAAAGTCTTGCTTTAGAGTTCGCTCCCGATGGAATTCGAGTAAATAATATTGCACCAGGGGCCATCGATACACCTATTAATGCTGAAAAATTTTCTGATCCTGAAAAGAAAAAGGGAGTGGAAAAGCTGATTCCAATCGGGTATATCGGAGAACCTGAGCAAGTGGCATCCTGCGCTGCATTCTTAGCTTCAGAGCAGGCAAGCTATGTAACCGGTACAACCTTAGTTGTGGACGGGGGAATGACCAAGTATCCAGGCTTTCAAGCTGGAAAAGGATGAAAAACAGGAAGGAGAAGCGGTCACTTCTCCTTCCTGTTTTTTTATTTCTTGGATGAAATGTGCGAAAAGCGGGGGTGAATGTGCGAAAACACTCTACTAATGTGCGAATTTACCTAGATAATGTGCAAAATTGTGAACAACGAGGAAATATCGCTAAATTTTTCTTGTGCGTCCTTCTAAATGGTCTGATTTATGGAGCGATTGGGCCACTTTTCATCAGAATTGGGCCAAATCGTGAATTCTCTTCTCAATCTTTGTCCATTTTGGCTTGTCTTTTCCTTTTCTTATTATTCACTCCGTTACCAATAATTTAAGTTGAAAGCGAACGTATATTCGTATACAATCATAGATATACTATATAAGAACATTTGTTCTATTTATACGGTGATGGAGGAGGATTGAATGACTGTCGATTACAGTGTGCTGCCACACCATAAGATTTTATGCATCGATATGAAGAGCTTTTATGCTAGCTGTTCGGCTGTCATGCTGGGACTAGACCCTCTTGAATGTCATTTAGCAGTTGTGGGGGATAAAGACCGTAAAGGAAGCATTGTATTGGCGGCCTCCCCTAAGATGAAAAAAGATTTTGGCATTAAGACAGGGTCCAGGATGTTTGAAATCCCTAATGATTCTCGAATTCAATTAGTAGAACCAAAAATGGCTACGTACGTCCGGATTTCAACTGAGATTACTCGGTTATTTCATCGCTATGTTCCAAAGGATGCCATTCATACTTACAGTGTAGATGAAAGCTTCATTAAGATTGATGGGGCCACCAATCTATGGGGGGACGCTACAACAATTGCTCATAAAATAAAAGATGATATGGAGAGGGAGTTTCAGCTTCCTTGTGCTATAGGAATTGGTCCTAATATGCTTTTATCAAAATTGTGCTTAGATCTTGAAGCAAAGAAAAAAGGAGTTTGTGAGTGGACTTACGAGGATATACCTGAAAAACTTTGGCCGCTCTCACCCCTAAGTGAAATGTGGGGGATTGGTCGACGCATTGAAAAGACCCTTAATCGAATGGGGATTTTCTCCGTTGGACAATTGGCGAAATATGATTTAGAGAAGCTTGAAGATAAGTTTGGAGTGATGGGAAATCAGCTATACCATCATGCGTGGGGAGTAGATTTATCCGAAATAGGTGCCCCTATCATGGATGGGCAAATTAGCTTTGGAAAGGGTCAAATTCTTCTGCGGGACTATAAAGAAAGAAAAGAAATTAAGCACGTTATATTGGAAATGTGTGAAGAAGTGGCCAGGCGGGCTCGTACCCATAAGAAAGCAGGAAGAACCGTTAGCTTTGGAATAGGATACAGTCAAGAAGAGTTTGGAGGAGGGTTTCATCGTTCAAGAACAATGGAGGAACCTACGAACATTACCATGGATTTGTATCGTGTATGTCTCGAATTATTTGAAGAGAATTACAACGGTAGGACAGTACGGAAAATTTCTATCGCCCTCTCGAATGTTGTGGACGACGAGACGTTACAAATTTCATTGTTTGATCCTAAACGTTGGGAAAAAAGAGAATTAGGATATGTGGTAGATCGAATTCGAAATAAATATGGATCGGCAGCTTTACTTCGCGCAGTCTCGTATACAGAAGCAGGAACAGCAAAGCATCGTGCTCGTCTTGTAGGCGGCCACAAATCGTAACAGCCCTGACTTCAATTTAGGAGGTGAAGAATGTGATTCGTGATCGAGGAAGAATAAAGTGGACATCTATGATGTTACCAGAGCATGTAAAATTATTGCGAGATTGGGCTAAAGAAGATACTTATGAAAAGAGAAAGGAACTCGATGAACAGGAGCTGGAGATGTTAAATGATGTGGTGTCAGAAGCCATGGAATTTGGTAAGCTAGTCTCCATTACCTATTACGTAAAACACCGCCATCAGTTATTCATTGGAACGGTGCATCATGTTGATGCCTTAGAAGAAAAGCTACACGTAGTGGATCGCTTTCAGGAAGCGCAATATATTCCACTATCGAGCGTAACCGATATTCACTTTTTTGAATGAATTTGAAAAGAGACTTCCCTTTTGGAAGTCTCTTTTCGTCATGTGTTATTCTTCGTCTAGAACCTTTTCAGCGCGTACACACGATTCGAATTTACCTTTATGTGAAGCATCACAAAACGGCATTTTAGTCGATAGACCGCAGCGGCAAAGAGTGAACACTTGCTTTGTCGGAAATACATTTCCATCTGCATCAACTAATTCTACATCTCCACTAACGCGAAAAGAACCATTATCATTTACTTTAATTTGAGCTTTTGTCATGAAAACCCACCCTTTCTAAATACATACAAAAGATTCCCCACTTTGATAGTAAAGTGAAAAAGAGAAAAATGCAATATTCTAAAGGAAACAGGTGAAATATGATAGGATAAAGTGGAGGAGGCTGAACAATGAAAATAGAAATAACAAATGAAGCAATGCAAAAAATAATAGATAAAATTGATCATCAAGAAGGGTATTTAAAGTTAAAATATGACACAGAAGGCTGCGGTTGTGTAGTCAGTGGTATCCCGACGTTATGGTATGTGAAAAAGCCAGATGAAGGTGAAGATATCGAAATAGAAACGAATTCTTACCCTATTCTAGTTGAAAAATCCAAAACAGTATTTCTTGATGAGGAATTGAAAATTGATTTCTCAACAGCAAGCAACACATTTCAATTAAAAAGCCCTGGACAAATCATAAATGGAAGAATGAACTTTGTCCTGTTCCCCAATGAATAAAATAATAGGCCCTGAAGAAGTAAAGTCTTATGTTTATGCTTTTTCAGGGCCAAATTATCTTTTAAAACACCAACCTGTATTTGTAATGCACCATTAACAGAATTAAGCGGTATAGAATTCACTCAACAATGTGTCAAATAATCGAGCTACCTCCACCCCATCCTTCCAGCAGTCAACCCCATCCTCTAAACACCAACAGGCAGATAGAATTGAGTGACAATATCCATACGAAATCAACCGCTCATATGAAAGAGAAAGAAGAGAAGCCATGGTTTTAACTCGAAATTCCAGAAGCTTTAATGGCTGAGGATGCTCTTTCCAATAGTTTAAGAGAAATTGAATGCAATCGTATTCTCGTTCACCGAGTACGCCCTTAGGATCGATAACGGTCCACCCTAAAGAATCAGAGTAAAGAATATTGTGATGGTGGAGGTCCCCATGTAGTAAATACAGATCAGAAGCGGAGGAAAATAATATTGAATACAAGTCCTCAGCCTTTGATACCATTTCTGGTGGCAAAGGACCCGTGTCACCATTGTACTGCCTTCGGAGCCGATCGATCCCATAAGACCACGCTTGAACAGTAGGGTAAGGGTGGTCACTGGACGGCTTATGCCATAATTGTTGAGCGACATAGGCAAACATCTTTACCTCTTCTTCTTCACTTTTTAACGTATGCAGGTGAGTGCCAGGCTGCAGATGTTCTAAGAGAATCCAGCCTTCTTCTCGGTTGGAGTCCAAGACCTTAACCATTCCTCTGCCTTGGAAATCTTGAAGGGCATGAAACTCATTTGAGAAATCCTTATTGGGATAGCCCACTTTTAAAACGGCAGGTTGATTTGAGTTAACTAGAACAGGCACAACAAAGTTATAGCTAAGGGAAAAGGGTTTGCCATAGGTTAAATGAAGACGGACTTTTAAAGAACCTAACAATTCTTCGACATTAGAGACCCAGTCAAGTCCTGAATTGCCGTACATCGTTTGCATCTTCTTTCGAAAGTCTTCGGGTATCATAAAGATTTCTCCTTTTCTTTAAAGACCCATTCATTTAAAAAACGTTGAATGACCTCTTCATATTGTTCAGGGTTATCATTATATGACTGAGCATGAGACCCTTTAAAGTCTAGAAATAATTCTTTTGCCCCTTGCTTCTTATTAAATAAATCCATTGTCATTTGAGGTAAGATAAAGTCATCATCTGAGCTGTGAATAAACAAAATGGGCTTTTGAATATTTTGGATCACTGAGAGGGGTGATAAATCCTTCAAAGTATAGCCCTGACGAAGCTTTAACGTACGATTGACAAGTGGCAAAAGAAATTTTGCGGGCATTTTCAATTCTAGGCTCATTCGATAGCTGAGCTGCTCACCGAAATCGGAAAACGGGCAATCAGCAATATAGAAATCGGCGCGATCTTCTACACTCCCTGCGTACAAAAGGAGAGTGGCAGCACCCATGGATTCACCATGTATACCAAAGAAAAGATCATCACCAACGCGGTGAATTAATTCGTCAACTACCGCCTTTAAGTCATACTTCTCAAAGTACCCATAGCTTGTTGTCTTTCCTCCGGACTCCCCATGACGTCTATGATCATATATCACCGCATTGAAGCCTTTTTTAATAAAGAGATTCATATATTTAATAGAGTTGTATTTATTTTCAGTTACTCCATGTGAAAAAATCATGTATTTATTATGAGGGTATGGAGTGACAAAAACAGCATGAATGTCATACCCGTAAGGAGAGGGAATGAGGACCTCATGTTTAGGAAGGGAAGCATAATCTTCTTCGATTAAGCGAATAGCCTCCACTTCTCTGGAACGAATAAATTCCTCGTCTTTTTTGGTAAGTACATAACTCGATTAGTGATGTAAAAGCCTAATCCACCTAAACCAAGTGTAGAGAGTAAACTAGTTAGGAAAAGTCTTTTTTTCATGGAGATCACCTCTGAAATAGTCTAGATTAATTGTAGCACGATAAGGAAAAAAGAGGAATTTACTGATTGGTGTAGAGGAAGATCTTCAAAGAAAAAGAGTGTCCCATAATAAAGGACACCCTCTAAAAAATTATGATTTAGCATTCTGTCCCTTGGTAGGGTGAATAGCTTTTTTTAGCTCTTCAGCAGCCATTGGATTTGAAACAGTGTCTGAACTTTTCTTTCCCTTTTGGCTAAATCCTTTTTCACGTTTTTGACTCATTCTGCTCAACTCCTTGAAATGCATTTAGCATTAGAGTGTACAAAAGAGATATGGGTTATACGCCAGATATTATTTGTTTAGTTCATACAAACGATAATATCCACTTTCAATGGGACGACTCGTATAAGGTTTAATTACATCAATGGCTTGAGCTAGCTTCTCCAGGTTCACTCCTGTTGAAATGCCAAGCTCCTCCACCATAAATACCACATCCTCTGTGGCGACATTACCAGTAGCACCAGGCGCAAAAGGACATCCCCCAAGTCCACCAGCCGAGGTATCAAAGCGATCAATCCCTGCTTGTAAAGAAGCGAAAATATTGGCTAATGCCATTTTTCTCGTGTCATGGAAATGTGCAGTTAACAGAACATCAGGCAGCTCTGTTCTTAATAAGGAAAAGAGGGTGAAAGCTTCTAAAGGATTGGCGCGTCCAATCGTATCTGCCACACTTAACTCATCTACTCCTAAATGAACAAATTTCTTACAAAGGTCTAAAGTATCTTCAGGTGAAACTTTTCCTTCATAAGGACAGTAAAAGGCAGTAGAAATACAGGCCCTGACAAAATATCCACGCTCTTTTAATTGTAGGATAAGAGGGGTTAAACCTTCTAATGCCTCTTGGGTTGATTTGTTAATGTTTTTTTGATTAAAGGTATTGCTAACGCCGACAAATACGGCTACTGATTGACAATCTGTTTCATACACTCGCTCTATCCCTTTTTTGTTAGGGGCTAAGACAATATCTCGTGAATCGATTGTTAAGCAAGAATCGACAATATCGCTGGCATCCTGCATTTGTGGAACCCATTTAGGAGATACAAAGGATGTTAGCTCCATCTCTTTTACCCCTGATTCTTTCAGCTTAAAAATAAACTCCTTTTTTACATCAGTAGGAACAAAATTCTTTTCATTTTGCAACCCATCTCTGGGACCAACTTCAATTATGGTTATGTTATTAGGTAAATTCATCATTTCGCCTCCCCTTCTTTATTGTAGGAAGATTCCGACTTATAAAGCAACAAAAAATTTTTTGACAAAATTAGAGGATTTTAAACGCTTACATAGAAAGAGTAAAAGTGGAACAGATTTTTCAAACTCCTCTTTATTGCAAGAGGATACAGGCAAATCAATCAGTCAGAAGAGAAAGGGAGGAAGAAAAATGTCGAATGAAGTCGTCATTGTTAGCGCAGTACGTACTGCTATTGGAAGCTTTAATGGCTCTTTAAAAGATATTTCAGCACCGGAACTTGGAGCGATTGTCATTAAAGATGCACTCGAAAAGGCTGGTTTAAAATCAACGGATGTGGATGAAGTGATTATGGGTAACGTCTTACAAGCAGGATTAGGACAAAATCCAGCTCGCCAAGCATCCATTAAAGCAGGGCTTCCGGAAAATGTGCCCGCTATGACTATTAACAAAGTATGTGGATCAGGATTAAAAACAGTTCACCTAGCGACGCAGGCAATTCTTGCAGGGGATGCGGATGTTATTGTTGCAGGTGGTATGGAAAATATGAGTCAGGCTCCATATTTATTACAAGGAGCAAGAAGTGGATATAAAATGGGAGATCAAAAAGTAGTCGATAGTATGATTTCCGATGGATTATGGTGTGCATTTAACGATTATCATATGGGAGTAACAGCAGAAAACCTATGCGACCGATATTCCCTTACACGTGAAGAGCAAGACGAATTTGCAGCTTGGAGTCAACAAAAAGCAAGCACAGCGATTGAAGAAGGCAGGTTCACCGATGAAATCGTACCTGTTCAAATCCCTCAAAGAAAAGGGGATCCAGTGTTCTTTAGTCAAGATGAATTCCCTCGTAAAGGGTCCACTGCCGAAAAGCTCTCTGGTCTTAGAGCCGCATTTAAAAAGGATGGTAGTGTAACAGCTGGAAATGCATCAGGAATTAATGATGGTGCAGCTGCAGTTGTCGTTATGTCAAGGAAGAAGGCGGATGAGCTTGGCATAACACCACTTGTCACCATTAAAGGGAATGCTAACGCAGGTGTTGATCCAAGTGTAATGGGAATTGGACCTGTACAAGCAGTGAAGAAAGTGTTGGAAAAAACAAAGTTAACGATGGAAGATATGCATTTAATTGAAGCAAATGAGGCATTTGCTGCACAATCCTTAGCGGTAGATAAAGAGCTTGGATTTAACAAAGATTTATTAAATGTAAATGGTGGAGCGATTGCACTTGGTCACCCGATTGGAGCAAGTGGCACCCGAATTCTTGTTACGCTGATTCATGAAATGAAAAAGCGACAAGTACAAAATGGTTTAGCCACTTTGTGTATCGGTGGAGGACAAGGAGTAGCAACGGTTGTCGAGCTACATAAATAATCATATTAAAAGTAAGAACTGAGGAGGGTAATCAATGAAGCAAGTGTTTACTTCATACGCAGAAGCAGTAGCAGATATTCATGATGGAGCCACTCTTATGGTGGGGGGATTTGGTTTATGCGGAATTCCTGAAAAGCTAATCCTTGCCCTTGTAGATAAAGGTGTAAAAAACCTTACTGTGATCTCAAATAACTGTGGTGTAGATGACTGGGGATTGGGTTTATTACTGAAAAATAAGCAAATTGATAAAATGATTGGGTCTTATGTGGGAGAAAATAAAGAGTTTGAAAGACAAGTATTATCAGGTGAACTTGAAGTAGAGCTGGTTCCTCAAGGAACGCTGGCAGAAAAAATTCGTGCTGGAGGAGCAGGGATTCCTGCCTTTTATACACCTGCAGGAGTCGGCACGCCCATTGCTGAAGGAAAAGAAACTCGTACCTTTAATGATAAAGAATATTTATTAGAAGAGGCATTTACAGCCGATTTTTCTCTTGTAAGAGCGCAGAGGGCAGATAAAATGGGGAACTTAGTTTACAACAAAACTGCTCAAAACTTTAACCCTATGATTGCAGCTGCTGGAAAAGTAACAATTGCTGAGGTAGAAGAACTTGTTGAAATTGGAGAAATCAATCCAAATGAAGTCCAAACACCAAGCATTTATGTACAGCGATTAATCCAAGCTGATCAAGAAAAACGTATTGAAAGAAGAACGGTGAAACAAGCTTAGAGGGGAGAGTGCAAAGGATATGGATCGTGCTAAAATGCGTGAAAGAATAGCAAGAAGAGCAGAAAAAGAAATAGAAGATGGTTTTTATGTGAATTTAGGAATTGGCATGCCTACATTAGTAGCCAACTATATTACGGAAAACAAGCAGGTTGTCCTGCAATCGGAAAATGGCCTACTTGGAATTGGACCATATCCAACTGAAGAGGAAGTAGATGCAGATCTGATTAATGCAGGTAAAGAGACGGTTACTGCGATTCCAGGCTCTGCCTACTTTGATAGCTCAGAGTCATTCGCTATGATTCGTGGAGGACATATTAACATCGCTATTTTAGGTGGTATGGAAGTAGCTGAAAACGGTGATCTTGCAAACTGGATGATTCCAGGAAAGATGATAAAAGGAATGGGCGGAGCAATGGACTTAGTTCATGGTGCTCAACGTATCATTGTCATCATGGAGCATGTTAATAAAAATGGGGATAGTAAGATTCTTAAAGAATGCACACTACCCCTTACTGGAAAAGGTGTCGTTCACCGTATCATAACAGACCGTGCTGTTATGGATGTAACGGAAGAAGGACTACTGCTTCGTGAAGTAGCAAATGGATTTTCAGTTGAGGATATTGTATCTTCCACAGAAGCTGCACTAAAAGTCAGTGAAGATGTAGTATTAGACGCGTATTAAATAGAGGCAAAAACCATAAGTCGTCATAAAGATGAAAGCAGGTTAATAGGACCTCCATAATTGAACTAGTCAAAAGGGAAGAACATCTACCTTTTGACTAGTTTTTTATTGGTAGTCCCTATTTTTGTCATTCAATTTATTTTAGATGAGAAAGACAGTTCCAAGACCAACTTTTGGTTCCCTCGCATCTAAGTGTCGAATTCAGTATATGATTCCTGATTATCCAATTGAGCCGTCAAAAACATTGACTAACTGTTCAATTGAAAGTTTTTTATTATAGTAATTTAAAATAGGACAAGATATATTCTCGGTAGGTTATAACGATAAACATTAACTAATAACTGATGTTTGAGCTATGCTGAGAAGCATTTTGTGTGTTTGTTATCCATATTATTAGGCCATAAGAATGTAGAATCACAGAGTGGAATGTAGCGGAAGGCACTTGACTCCTGCGGGTGATAGAGGCTCGACTTCCTCCCCGCGGAAAGCGAGCATCCTGCAGTGGAAATCAACTACTAATGTCTCCTCCAAAAAAGCAACAATCTTTAAAGGAATAGCAATTCAAAACATGATCATTTCCTTTTCTCAAAAAAAACCAACAGTAAATGCTAACAGAGTCTTTGACTAACAGACAAAAAAGATTTATAACTAATGACAGATAGGAGGAATCGTACATGTCTAAAAAGAAAAAACAGGAAGCTGAATTAACGCTGAAAAACTCCATTAATGAAAACATTTTTCAACAATTAAAGAATAAAAAGGAGGAACTGGAAAAAGAAGAAGCGGTTAAAAAAGAGGAAGAACGTGTGAAGAAAGCAGAAGAGAAAAGGATAAGAGAAAAAATAAGAGCTTTGAAGAATTGTTGAATGAAAGCAATATGAATTGGAAGAATTACAAAGAGTAATGAGAGAAGTGAAAGTAGTACCTCATCAAACCCATTGGAATGAATTGTTTCATAGAGAAAAAGAACTTTTGCAAACAATACTTCCAAAGGAAGCAATCATTCATCATATTGGATCAACGTCTGTTTCGGGTCTTTCAGCAAAACCAATTATCGATATCCTGGTAGAAGTATCTTCTTTAGATGAGATAGATGGAATGCAAAACTTCTTTCAAAGATTAGGATATATAGGAAAAGGTGAACATGGGATTCCTAACCGCCGCTTTTTTTTGAAAGATCATGAAGGCAGAAGAATAGTGAATCTACATATTTTTCTTAAGGATACTCATGAAGTCACCAGGCACTTAGCTGTGCGGGATTATTTAAAAAACATGAATTAGAAGCAAGGAAATACGGAGAGTTAAAGGAAGCGGTGGCAAAATTAAATCCTCACGATATTGAAGGATATATTCAAGGGAAAGATACTTACGTCAAACAACTTGAAAAAAGAGCGTTGGATTGGCATGAAAAGAATAGGAGTGAGTAGAAAAATATCCTGCTCGCTCCTATTCTTTTTAGTCTCTATGCTGTTCGTAATGGGAGGGTTTTGTTAATTGTTTTAATAGATCTACCTCTTCTTTGGAGAGAGGAGGATTATTTACAGCTTGTAAATTTTCTTCAAGCTGCGCAATCGAGCTTGCCCCAGGAATAACCGAAGCGACTGATGGATGTGATAAATTAAATTGCAAAGCGAGCTCATTCATACTTCGCTTATCTCCTAATTTTTCATGAATGGAATCAATGGTCTCTTCAAGCTCCTGATAGGAATAGTTCAGATAACCATTTTCTTTGATTTTTGAAGAGGCTTTTGCAAGCATTTTCTCTGATAGAAGTCCTTTCCCTAAAGGACCACGAGTAACGATACTCACATTATGCTCTTTTAATAACTCCATCCACTCTTCAGGTCGACGATCTAGCAGGTTGTATTGCATCATGACACTTACAATAGAAGATTCCTTGAGGAATTGTTTTATCACATTAGGTCGAATGGAGGATATTCCATAAAAACGAATAAGACCTTCGTCTTTTAACTCTTCGAAGGCTTCGATTGTTTCGTCAAAATGATCTTCTATTGTACCACCATGAAGCTGATAAAGATCTAAATAGTCCACGTTTAAGCGAGACAGGCTATCTTTTACAGCAGATTTAATGTACTTTTTTGAAGGATCCCAACGCCACCCATCTTCTACATCATTCCAACGATTTCCGACTTTAGTAGCAAGAATGATATCGTCACGAACCTCTCGGATAGCTTTTCCAACGATTTCTTCATTTTTTCCGAAATCATATAAATCAGCGGTATCAAGATAATTAACCCCATTTTCTAAAGCATGTTGAACGATTTTCTTCGCTTCTTCCTCATTCGTCCCAAGGGACATACAGCCTAGCCCCATTTTCGATACGAATAAATCGGAGTTTCCTAATCGTCTTTTTTCCATTGTATCCGTCCTTTCGAATTAAACCTTACTATCTTATATTAACGAAAGGTTGAATAACTAAACAAAAGAAACGAATTTTGAAAAAGAAATCTTATGTCTTTCTTTGTTGAATTGAATCAATCCATTGCTTGACTGTTTCAAAAGATTGATTATATTCCTTAAGCTTCTCTCTAATTTCCCATGCTTTCCCTATTAGGATTATTCGATCATTTTTCGTTATTATTTTCAAAATGAAGTTCACCTCGTTCTTCATATCAAATATGGTAGAATGTATGATGAAAAGATCAATGAAAGAACAAGGAGAGTCGAATAAATGAAGAAATTTGAAGAACTAACCGTTAAATCCGAAACGATTTATGAAGGGAAAATCATTGATCTGTACATTGATGAAGTGAAGCTTCCCAATGGAAAGACATCTAAAAGAGAGATTATCAAGCATCCAGGTGCTGTTGCAGTCATTGCATTGACATCAGAAGATAAAATCGTAATGGTAGAGCAGTATAGAAAAGCCCTGGAAAAATCGATTATTGAAATTCCGGCTGGGAAACTCGAGCCAGGGGAAGAACCAATGAAAACAGCTCTTCGGGAATTAGAAGAGGAAACAGGATATGGGTCTGAAAACCTGGAACATCTAATTTCTTTTTATACGTCTCCCGGGTTTGCAGATGAGCTGGTTCATCTGTTTGTAGCAAAAGACATTTATCAAATAGAAGAATCAAGAGAAACCGATGAGGATGAATTTGTAGAGTTAGTAGAAGTAAACGTAGAAGAAGCTTTGGGATTAATTAAAGAACAAAGAATATACGACGCAAAAACAGCATATGCCGTTCAATATCTTCAATTGCAAAAGTTAATGAAATAATAAAAACAGCTAATCCTTTTAGGGATTAGCTGTTTTTATGACTCCAATCATTCGGAATAACAGCATAAATACAAGTGTTACGTTTTTTTCCCTCTTCATTCACAGCCACATGTTGTAAAACTGCTTCTAATACATACCCTAATTTTTCAGGCACTTTTCTGGAAGGGGTATTTTCCTCATCACAACGAATTTCAATTCGTTGACAAGAAAGTGTGTGTAAGGCAAAAGAGGTAAGTGCTTCAACAGCCTCTGTAATATAGCCTTTTTTTGTATGATGACTATGAAGCCAGTACCCAATTTCAACCTTGGGAATCTCCCAGTCTATTCGATGAAAACCTGAAGAACCTACGAATTCCCTTGTTTCTTTTAGATAGATATGGAGGCGAATGTCTGTTTTTTTGATGAAATCTCCATAAGAGTCCCTTATTCCGGCTTCGACTTCTTGAACTGATTGTTCTTTCCTGGCAAATGGAAGCCATGACTTTAACTCATTTCTTGATTTTTCAATAGCGTCATGTACTTCGATTCCATCACCAGGCTTACATGGTCTTATGATCAGTCTAGCTGTTTCAATATATTCCGGAAACTCTATTAAGCTAATTGGTTTCATCTTATCCCTCCATTATTTTGACGTATGGTTATTAGTTTCCATGATTATACATTTCTGTGTTTGAGAATTCAATAGAATAATAGAATCTGCTGAATACAAGAGTAACCTGCATAAATAAGCCTCCCCTCTCATATAGATTAGTAATTGATACTCTAGGAGGAGCACTGTGATGCGCAAAAAAATTTCAAATTCAAATCCACTCGTACAACATGTACAAGCACATTCCTCAATCTACTTATTTATTATTACCTTGTTTTTAATGGGGGTCATATTCGGTGCCATTGTAGTTAATTCATTATCCTTTGCACAAAAGGAAGATTTGTATTTCTATTTGAGTAAATTCTTTAGTGAAATGGAAGATGGAAGAATGACTTCCTCAGAAGAATTGTTTAGACAAAGCTTTCTTCACAATGTAAAATACCTTGGATTGATGTGGATACTAGGTATTTCAATCATTGGACTTCCCTTAATATTTGTTCTGTTATTTATGAAGGGAGTAGTAGTAGGATTTTCAGTTGGATTTTTAGTAAATCAAATGGAATGGAGCGGTTTTTTGCTGTCATTTGTTAGTGTGTTACCGCAAAACATCATTATTATCCCGGCTTTTATCTTTATTGGAGCCGTTAGTGCCAGCTTTTCCTTAACTCTTATTCGTAAAATCTTTATGAAGCATGGACCATCCATACAATTTCAGATGATTCCGTTCTTATCTAGATATGTGATATTTCTAGTCTTGGCTATCGGAATTGTAACGATTGCCTCTAGCATTGAAGCGTATCTGTCTCCTTATTTAATGAAAACGGTAATTTCAAATTTTAAATAATTATTCTCATTTAATAATCGTTATACTTGTTTGATTATAATAATTTTATTTTGCTTATTCTTCCCTTTTTGATATAATAATATAGACATTGACGAGGGAGGGAAGGAAGATGGAAAGCCGTATTGAACGAATAAAAAACAACTTCATTCAGCAAGTTACAAGCTTACCCCACAACGTGAGGCAACTGTAAGAGTGTTGTTGGAACATGAAGAAGATCACCTCAGTGCCGAAGATGTATACCTCCTCGTTAAGGAAAAGTCTCCGGAAATAGGACTAGCAACCGTATATCGTACACTTGAATTGTTATCTGAATTAAAAATTGTTGATAAAATTAATTTTGGCGATGGTGTATCACGTTATGATCTTCGACAAGAAGGGGCAGCTCACTTTCATCATCATTTAGTGTGTATTGAATGTGGAGCAGTCGACGAAATTCAAGAAGATCTATTAGAAGACGTAGAGAATATTGTAGAGCGAGATTGGAAATTTAAAATAAAAGATCATCGACTAACCTTTCATGGTATCTGTTCTAGATGTCAGAAAGACTCTGATGATACAGAAGAATAATATAATGAAGAAAAGCCTTTAAAGACGCAATCGTTGTTTCATGATGAAACAGCATATACATATCTTTGGGGCTTTTTTTCATACCTGTTCATAAATATTTAGATATTCTGCTTTCATAAGGTATAAAACAGTTTAAAATCGTCATAGCTTGTATTAAGAGATATAAAGACTGTTAAAGTACTAATGAATATGGAGGCCTTCTAGTTATGAAGAACGGAATTCGAATCATATGGCATACGCTTAAGGTGTTTATTTTATTTACTGGTTCAACGATCTTGTTTTACTATGGTATTATGTGGATAAGTGAAGAATACGAAGGGTATCACAGATATGATGAACCAGAAGGGGCAGCAGTAAAGGTTTATTCATCCATAACGAATGAAGAGAGCAACTGGTATGATCGATTATTATTTTTTTATATGAACGGGGAGTAATGCAGTGTGGAAGACCATATTCAAGATTTTATGCACTTTTTAAAAGTTGAAAAAGGACTGGCGAATAATACGATAGAATCATATCAAAGAGATTTGAAAAATTATGTACTCTATCTCACCAAGGTTGAAAATGTTTCGAACATCAATGATGTTTCCAGAGTCAATATTGTACAATTTTTAGGCTATTTGAAAAAACAGGGAAAGTCTTCAAAGACGATTGCTAGACATGTTGCTTCAATCCGTTCTATCCACCAATTTTTACTAAGGGAGAAAGCGACGGACCAAGACCCTACTGTTCATATTGAGACACCTAAAACCGAAAGAACTCTCCCTAAAATTCTTAGTATTGCTGAGGTAGAAGCATTATTAGAAGCCCCAGATGAATCTTCACCGTTAGGCTTGAGAGATAAAGCAATGCTTGAACTTCTTTATGCTACTGGTATTCGAGTCAGTGAATTAATCACTCTTAAATTAGATGATGTTCATTTGACCATGGGATTTGTAAGATGTATCGGGAAAGGAAACAAAGAGCGTATTATCCCGATAGGACAGACAGCCATGAATGTTCTAGGAAAGTATTTAGAAGAAGGAAGACTTTCCTTAAGGTCAAAAAAATATAAAGATGATCACCTTTTTCTCAATCATCACGGCAAAGGGCTCACAAGGCAAGGATTCTGGAAAAACCTTAAAGCACTTGCGAGGAAAGGGAACATTGAAAAAGATCTAACACCTCATATTCTTAGGCATTCATTTGCTACTCATTTATTAGAGAATGGTGCAGATTTAAGGGCAGTCCAAGAAATGCTTGGACATGCTGATATTTCAACAACTCAAATTTATACCCATGTAACCAAAACAAGATTAAAAGATGTTTACTCACAATTTCATCCTAGAGCGTAACAAAAAGAGATTTCTTAAAGAATTTATGACACTTTAAGGGATCTCTCTTGTTTTTTTATGTAGGGAAAAGTAAAATATAGATGTCAGACTTCTGACGTGATGGTAAATTGGACTTATCTATAAAAGAAAAGGGTATGATACGATTATCGTCTGAAAATGAAACCGTTTTTCTTAAAAATGAAACCGTATTAATAGGAGGTTTACAATGAGTAACTATACATATAAACGTGTGCATTTAGTAGTAATGGATTCGGTAGGGATTGGAGAAGCTCCAGATGCTGAACTGTTTAATGATAAAGGTACTGATACCTTAGGACACATTGCTGAACGTATGAATGGGTTGAATATGCCCAATATGGCGAAGCTGGGACTTTCAAATATTAAGGAAGTAAAAGGTATTGAAAAAGCTGAAAAACCACTTGCATACTTTACTAAGATGCAAGAGTCTTCTGTTGGAAAAGATACAATGACAGGACATTGGGAGATAATGGGCCTACATATTGATACTCCATTTAAAACCTATCCAGATGGTTTTCCTGAAAAGTTAATACAAAAGTTAGAGGCTGAAACAGGAAGAACAATTATTGGAAACAAACCAGCCAGCGGCACAGAGATTATCGAAGAACTAGGGAAGGAACATATGGAAACGGGAGCATTAATTGTTTATACATCTGCAGATCCTGTTCTTCAAATTGCGGCTCATGAAGACATTATCCCTATTGAAGAGCAGTATAAAATTTGTGAAATTGCCCGTGAGATTACAAAGGATGAAGAATTCTTAGTGGGTCGTGTCATTGCTCGTCCATTTGTGGGAGAGCCAGGAGAATTCAAACGTACTTCTAATCGTCATGATTATGCATTAAAGCCTTTTAATCGTACAGTGATGAACGAGCTAAAGGATTCTGGATTTGATGTCATTGCTATCGGGAAAATTGCGGACATCTATAACGGAGAGGGAGTTACAAAGTCCATTCGTACTAAGCATAATATGGACGGAATGGATGGACTAATCAATACATTTGATGAGTCATTCACAGGATTAAGCTTTTTAAACCTTGTCGATTTTGATGCGTTATACGGTCACCGTCGTGATCCTGAAGGCTATGGCAAGGCACTAGAAGAATTTGATGCTCGTTTACCAGAAGTATTTGAGAAAATGACAGAAGATGATCTTCTCATTATTACAGCCGATCATGGTAATGATCCTACAGCTCCAGGAACAGATCATACGAGGGAATATGTTCCTCTAATTGTTTACTCTAAACGCTTTGATCAAGGAGAAGAATTACCAATAAGCGAAACCTTCGCTGATATTGGGGCGACTGTTGCCGATAACTTTAATGTTAATATGCCAAAGTTCGGTAAAAGCTTTTTATCTCGTTTAAAATAATGATATTTGGAAGAATTAGGATAAGGGGAAGAGGTGGTGTTCATGAAAATGGAACGATCTCTCTTTTCTGTTGATTTTGAAACCAAGAACAAAAGGAGCAATCTAAATGAATTACGAAAAAATTCAAAATGCAGCCAATCACTTGAAAAATCAATATACTGGACAACCGAAAGTAGGGTTAATTCTAGGGTCTGGTTTAGGAGTATTAGCTGATGAAATTCAAAATTCGGTTAAAATTCCGTATAAAGAAATACCTGATTTTCCAGTATCAACTGTAACGGGTCACGCTGGTCAGCTTGTATTTGGTCAATTAGCAGGACAAGAAGTGGTCGCTATGCAAGGACGTTTTCATTATTATGAAGGGTATGGATTTGATAAAGTCACATTCCCTGTCCGTGTAATGAAGGAATTGGGCGTGGAAATTCTAATTGTGACAAATGCCGCCGGTGGAGTGAACGAAAATTTCCAAGCAGGCGACTTGATGTTAATTTCTGACCATATTAATAATATGGGAGGCAATCCATTAATAGGAGCAAATGATTCCCGTTTGGGACCAAGGTTCCCGGATATGTCTGAAGCTTACTGTAAACAATTGCGCCAAAGTGCGAAAGAGATTGCAGAATCACTTTCTCTAAAAGTCCAAGAAGGGGTTTATGTAGGGAATACAGGTCCTACATATGAAACACCTGCTGAGGTGCGTCTTGCACGCACACTTGGAGGAGATGCTGTTGGGATGTCTACTGTGCCTGAAGTCATCGTAGCTCGCCATGCAGGTATGAAAGTTCTGGGAATATCATGTATCTCTAATATGGCAGCTGGTATTTTAGATCAACCTCTTTCCCACGATGAAGTAATCGAAACGACTGAAATGGTACGTGCTAATTTCTTATCATATGTAAAAGCAATTGTGAAATCTCTTTAAACAGTCTCTCTTCAACAAAAAAGAGAGTGACGGGAACGGAAAGTAAGGACTTTGATTGGCAGACCTATATAAACAAATATATTAAAGTTGGTGAAAACAATGAGAATGGTTGACTTAATAGAAAAGAAACGTGAAGGTAACGAATTAACAACGGAAGAAATCAGATTTATTGTGGAAGGGTACACGGATGGAACGATTCCAGATTATCAAGTAAGTGCTCTAACAATGGCGATTTTCTTTAAAGATATGAGCGACAGAGAGCGTGCAGATTTAACAATGGCTATGGTCGAGTCTGGGGATCAGATTGATCTATCTGCTATCGAAGGAATCAAAGTGGATAAACACTCAACAGGAGGAGTAGGCGATACGACAACATTGGTCCTTGGGCCACTAGTTGCTTCAGTAGGAGTGCCTGTTGCGAAGATGAGTGGTAGAGGGTTAGGGCACACTGGAGGCACAATTGATAAACTTGAAGCGGTTGAAGGATTTCATGTGGAAATTGAAAATGATGAATTCATTCGACTGGTTAACAAGAATAAATTGGCTGTTATCGGACAAAGTGGGAATCTAACGCCAGCGGATAAAAAGTTATATTCATTAAGAGATGTAACCGCAACAGTTAATAGTATTCCTCTTATTGCCAGCTCCATTATGAGCAAGAAAATTGCTGCAGGTGCTGATGCAATTGTTCTTGATGTGAAAACTGGTGCCGGAGCTTTCATGAAAACATTAGATGACTCTAAAGACCTTGCAAAAGCAATGGTGAATATCGGGAATAACGTTGGAAGAAAGACAATGGCTGTTATATCCGATATGAGCCAACCACTTGGTTTTGCCATTGGGAATGCTTTAGAGGTAAAAGAAGCAATCGATACGTTAAAAGGCGAAGGTCCAGAAGACTTAACAGAATTGTGCTTAACTTTAGGAAGTCACATGGTCTACCTTGCGGACAAGGCTACTTCTCAAGAAGAGGCAAGAGACATGCTACAAAAAGCAATCCAAGATGGGTCAGCCTTAGAAAACTTTAAGGTATTCCTTGAATCACAGGGTGGAGATGCTTCAGTTGTAGATGATCCATCTAAACTTCCTCAAGCAAAATTCAAGGTGGAGCTTGAGGCAAAAGAAGACGGATATGTATCAGAAATAGTTGCAGATGCTGTTGGCACAGCTGCAATGTGGTTAGGTGCAGGAAGAGCGACAAAAGATTCTGTTATTGACTTAGCAGTTGGATTAGAACTGCGTAAGAAAATTGGAGATTCTGTAAAAGTTGGAGAGTCTATCGTAACGATTTACAGCAATCAGGAAAACCTGGAGGATGTAAAGAATAAACTTTACGAAAGTATTGAGATAAGCAGTGAAAAAGTGGATGCTCCTATCCTCATTCATACAGAAATCACAAACTAATATTCGAAAGCCCTTGCCTGGAGGATTCTCTAGGCAAGGGCTTTTTTATGTGGCCATTTTTAAATGACTCTTTTTCTAAAATAACATCAATCTTTAAGAAAAGAGCCTAAATTTTTGTATTTATTTGTATAAAATTGGTCATGATGGAAAAAATGGGTCTATGAGTATTGAATTAAACAAGATTTGATTGGAGGACGGTATGATGAAACGTTGTGTGTATATATTAATGGCATTTTTTCTCTTAACCTCTTTATTTCCTTCTATGATGTTCGCTGAGGAAAAGAAATCTGAGCTTGCTGAAGTAGCGAAATCTGCCATTCTAATTGAAAGAGATACTGGTACGGTGCTGTATGAGAAAAATAGTCATGAAAAGCTGGCACCGGCATCCATGACAAAAATTATGACCATGCTATTAATTATGGAAGCCCTTGAAAAGGGTCAAATTAAATGGGACGACAAAGTTCGAACAAGTGAATACGCAGCTTCAATGGGAGGTTCGCAAATTTTCCTTGAGCCAGGAGAAACAATGACCGTAGAACAAATGCTTAAAGGGATTGCGATTGGATCAGCAAATGATGCTTCTGTAGCAATGGCAGAACATATTGCAGGAAGTGAAGAAAACTTTGTTAACAATATGAATAAGAAGTTAAAAGAACTTGGGTTAAAAGATACACAGTTTAAAAATACAACTGGTCTGCCTTCAAAAGAGCATTACAGTTCCGCTCATGATATGTCTATGATGGCAAAAGAACTTTTAAAATATAATGACATCACAAAATTCACGGGAAGTTATGAGTCTTACTTACGTGAAGACACCGATAAAAAGTTTTGGCTCGTAAATACCAATAAACTAGTACGTTTTTATGACGGTGTAGATGGATTGAAAACGGGTTTCACAAATGAAGCGAAATATTGCTTAACAGCTACGGCAAAGAAAGACAATATGAGAGTCATTGCAGTAGTATTTGGAGCTCCAACTCCAAAGGAACGAAATAATGAAGTAAGTAAGATGCTTGATTATGCCTTTAATCAGTATCAAACAAAGCCTTTATACAAAAAAGGGGATTCAATCGAGAAAGTAAAGGTTTCAAAAGGGAAATCGAATAAAGTTGAAGCTGTAACGGATGAGCCAGTATCTATATTGACTCATAAAGGAGAAAAATTGGATGGGGTAACGAAAGTCATTACTTTATCAAAAGACCTGAAAGCCCCAGTCAAAAAGGGAGATAAAGTTGGAACATTGACGGTTATGAATAAAGGAGAAAAAATGTTAGAAACGCCACTAGTAGCTAAGAAGGATATGGAAAGTGCAAGCTGGTGGGAGTTATACAAAAAATCCTTTGGATTGTTTACAAAGACAAATAAGTAAATGCAAATTATGACGAATTCCTTCTAGTTTTGTCATGGAGAAGGAATTTAATATAGCGATAGCGAAATGACTCACTATACGACAGAGAAGGAGGCTTTCTGATAGTGAGTCTTGCTATTAACTTAGAAGTTAAAAAAGATGTCTTGTGCATAAGATTAAGTGGAGAGTTAGATCATCACACTGCCGATGATCTGAGGGAAAAAGCTTCTACCCTAATTGAACGAGAGAATATCAAGCATATTATCATGAATTTAGAGGAACTAAGCTTTATGGACAGTTCAGGCTTGGGTGTAATTTTAGGTCGATATAAGCAGATTAAGCAAAAGCATGGAGAAATGGTTGTATGTGCGATATCCCCATCTGTAAACCGATTATTTGAAATGTCAGGATTGTTTAAGATTATTCGTCTTGAGCCATCGGAAGAAAACGCATTACAAAGATTGGGGGTCGCATAAAATGAGAAATGAAATGAATATCCAGTTTAGTTCTTTAAGTCAAAACGAGTCTTTTGCAAGAGTGACGGTTGCTTCTTTTATCGCTCAATTAGATCCTAATATGGATGAATTAACAGAAATCAAAACAGTTGTTTCAGAAGCTGTGACAAATGCTATTATTCACGGGTATGACAACAAGCCTAATGGAGTTGTGTATATTTCCGTCATATTGGAGGAAGATGGATTTATCGATATGACCATACGTGATGAAGGCATTGGCATTGGCGATGTGGAGGAAGCGCGTCAGCCATTATATACCTCTAAGCCTGAATTAGAACGTTCTGGAATGGGTTTTACCATAATGGAAAATTTCATGGATGAGGTAGAAGTGTCATCACACCCTGGTACAGGCACTACGGTAAGACTGAAGAAGCACTTGACCAATAGTAAAGCGCTATGCAATTAAGGAGTCGTGCCTATGGATGTCGAAGTGAAAAAGGATAAAGAACAGCCCTTTTTGAAAGATCATGAAGTCAAAGCCCTCATTAAACAAAGTCATGAGGGAGACCAAAGTGCTAGAGACTTAATCGTTCAAAAAAATATGCGATTAGTTTGGTCAGTTGTTCAACGATTCCTCAATAGAGGCTATGAACCAGATGATCTTTTTCAAATAGGCTGTATCGGGTTGCTGAAATCAGTGGATAAGTTTGATTTAAGCTATGACGTAAAGTTCTCTACCTATGCTGTTCCTATGATTATTGGAGAAATTCAGCGTTTTATTAGAGATGATGGAACGGTAAAGGTAAGTCGTTCTCTAAAGGAAATGGGGAATAAGATTCGCAAAGCGAAAGATGAATTATCAAAGAAATTCGGTCGAGTACCAACTGTTAGTGAGTTAGCAGAGCACCTTGAATACTCTATCGAGGAAGTGATTATGGCGCAAGAAGCGAGTCGTACTCCTTCATCGATTCACGAAACAGTCTACGAAAATGATGGAGATCCCATCACACTATTAGATCAGATTGCTGATAACACAGATCATAAATGGTTTGACAAAATTGCTTTAAAGGAAGCGATTAGGGAATTAGATGATCGTGAACGATTGATTGTTTATTTGAGATATTATAAAGATCAAACACAGTCTGAAGTGGCAGATCGATTAGGAATATCTCAAGTACAGGTATCCCGACTTGAAAAGAAAATTTTGCAAACCATGAAAGAACAAATGTACACAGAGTAGATATAATCCTGGTGTTTTTGTGTTTCTTAAACGGAAGAAACATAGAAGCATTAGGGTTATTTTTGTTTATGTAAACACCTGTTGCAAAAATCCCACAATTTGAAGTAAATCAGCCATTACATAAATTAATTCCGTTAATACATACTATTGGTACGAGGGGAAAATCATGTTTTCAGGAAGTGATTTCGCATGGAAGGAATTGTGTACATTCGATTACGGAACCGTGTTCAAGTGAAAGAAGAAAGCTTAGTGAAACTCCATCAACTTGCACAAATTATTGCACCCGAATACGTTTTAGAAGAATTGAAGCAAATTCCTATTCATCAAGTGACCGCCAAGGATAAAAATATTATCGTTATCGATGTTATGAAAGTAATAAACAGTATTTTAAACAAAAAACCCCAACTAGATATTCAAACAATTGGACCGACACAAAGTATTATTGAGGTTATTTATAAGAAAAAGGCCGTCTCCTTTCCTTTGTTCATATGTGTCTGGCTGCTTTTATTTATAGGAGCCGCCATGGCTATTATGAATTTTCACGAGGATGTCAGTATGCGTGAGGTTCATCAACGATTGTATCACTTTGTAACTGGGGAAGAGGACCCCCATCCCTTGCTCTTTCAAGTACCTTATTCATTTGGATTAGGACTAGGAATGATTTTATTTTTTAATCATGTTTTTCGAAAAAGACTTAATGAAGAACCTAGCCCTTTGGAGGTTGAAATGTTTAAATACCAGCAGGATTTAGACCAATATGTCATACTCCATGAAAATAAAGAAAGTATGAAACATATAGATGACAATTAGTGTATTACTAACGGCATTTATTGGTTTTGCAGGTGGGTTAGCTGTAGGTTCTGGATTTGTCGCTTTCTTAACTGTTTTAGGAATCATTCCAAGATTGACTCAATTAACGAAAACGATGAAAATGATTCATTTTTATGAACTTGCAGTTGTGACAGGAGCGCTGGTAGGGGGTTTCATTAGCCTAAATGAAGTAACTCTTCATTTCACTCCATTTATCTTGGTCCCTCTTGGTTTAGCTAGTGGCATTTTTGTAGGACTTCTGGCGGCAGCCCTTACTGAAGTATTAAATGTGTTTCCTATACTAGCAAAACGGATAGGAATCGAAGGGAAGATCGTTGTTTTAATAATGGCAATTGTTTTAGGGAAAATATTCGGCTCACTCTTTCATTGGATTTTCTTAGTGCATCTATAATAGATAGGCAGGGGTTACGATGGTCAAAAAAAGAAAGGTGATATTAATTACAGATGGGGATGAATATGCCAAACGCGCAATAGAGCGAGTCGCGAAGTCCTATGGCGGGCGTTGTATATCAAGCTCAAAGGGAAACCCATCTGTATTAACTGGATCAGAAGTAGTAAAGCTAATTAAAAAAGCAAAGAACGACCCCGTCTTTGTAATGTTTGATGATAGTGGATTCTTGGGTGAAGGAGCAGGGGAAAGAGCCTTAAAGCATGTGGCCAATCATCCCGATATTGACGTATTAGGGATTATAGCGGTGGCTAGTAAAACAAGACAAGCTGAATGGACAAGGATAGACGTTTGTGTCGATAAATTTGGAAATTTAACACCGTATGGGGTAGACAAATTTGGAGTGCCTGAGCTTGAAATGGGCAGATTAAATGGTGACACTGTTTATTGTTTAGATGAACTAAATGTACCTATCATTGTTGGAATCGGCGACATAGGAAAAATGGCAAAGCGAGATCATTACTCACAAGGAGCTCCCATTACAAAAAAAGCAGTTGAAATCATCTTAGAAAGGAGCGGATACAATGCATCAAAAACCTGAAAATACGCCAATATCAAAGGATTTATCAGTCACTGAAGAATACATGAAAAATCATGTAGGGCTAAAAACAAGTTTCGATATTGGTGTTAGAAAGCTAATGATATTAAAAAAGGGAGTTCAAATTTATTACATCAATGGATTAACTGATGCCGCTTATATCATACAGATTGTCGAAGAACTTGTAGAGATTAATGATCATGAGAGAGCGACAAGTCGATTGTACGAAATTGTTTACAACCGTCTCGTTCATCAATCCGTAGAGCCTGTTAAAACCATTGAAGAAGCAGTAGATGAAGTATTGTCAGGTTTGATAGCAGTATTTGTTGAAGGGTATCAAGAGGCAATTATTGTTGATGTTCGAAGTTATCCAGGAAGGCAGCCATCGGAACCAGATACTGAAAAAGTAGTAAGAGGATCACGTGATGGATATGTAGAAAATATTATTGTCAATACAGCCTTGACAAGAAGAAGGATACGAGATCCTAGACTCCGTTTTGAAATTTTTCGGATTGGGGAGAGATCGAAAACAGATATATCTATTGCCTATATTGACGATGTTGCCAATCCCAGTCTCATTGAAGTAATAAAAAAAGAGCTGAAGAGTATTAAGATTGATGGTTTAACAATGGCAGACAAAACGGTAGAAGAATTTTTAGTAAAGCAAGGCTATAACCCATATCCATTAGTAAGGTACACAGAAAGAGCAGACGTAGCAGCTACACATTTATTGGAGGGACACGTCCTAATCTTTGTAGATACGTCGCCAAGTGTCATCATTACACCCACTACTTATTTCCACCACCTTCAACATGCAGAGGAATATCGTCAGTCACCTGCAGTTGGAACTTTTGTAAGGTGGACACGGTTTATGGGAGTTCTGGCTTCACTTTTTTTACTTCCATTATGGTATTTATTCGTTTTAGACCCGTCGTTATTACCTGAAATGATAAAATTTGTAGGACCTAATGAACAAACCAATATTCCAGTCATTGTGCAGTTGTTTATTGCGGATTTCGGGGTTGAAATGTTCAGGGTCGCGGCCATTCATACTCCAACGCCTCTGTCCACTGCAATGGGTCTTATCGCAGCTGTATTAATTGGACAGATAGCCATCGATGTAGGGTTGTTTCAGCCCGAGGTCATTCTGTATGTAGCTGTTGCTTCGATTGGAACGTTCGCAACACCAAGTTATGAATTAAGTGCTGCAAATAAGATTTCAAGACTCTTTTTACTAATAGCCGTTGCCCTCTTCCATATTCCTGGACTGATGATTGGGAGCACACTTTATATTTTATTTGTGACTAGCATTAAGTCACTGAATACACCGTACCTATGGCCGTTAATGCCGTTTAGTCCGACGGATTTTGTGCAAATTCTCATTCGTCGATCTATGCCTGGTGCAAAAATAAGACCTAGTATTGTTCAGCCACGAAATAAATACAAGCAGCCTGCAAAATCTTAGAATATTGCAACACCTCTCATTCTGTGTTAAATTACTTTTAATTACTAAAGGAATAAAGAGGGGAATGAGGGTTTTCATGCATCTTCATGGATCAACAAAAATTAATGCTACAGGACATTTAACTATAGGTGGGGTAGATACTGTAGAACTTGCAGAACAGTATGGTACCCCACTTTATGTATATGATATTTCGTTAATAAGAGAGCGAGCTAAAGGGTTTAAAGAAACCTTTGAAACTCTTGGTGTAAAGGCGGAAGTTGCCTATGCAAGTAAAGCATTCTCAAGTATTGCTATATTTGAATTGATGAAGGAAGAAGGTCTCTCTCTTGATGTAGTTTCTGGAGGAGAGTTGTATACAGCCCTTAAAGCGAATTTCCCTCCAGAGAGAATACATTTTAATGGTAATAATAAATCCATTGAAGAATTAAACATGGCCGTTGAAAACAAAATTGGCTGTATTGTGGTAGATAATTTTTATGAATTGGATCTTATTAAAGAAATTTCTCAACGGATAAATCAGCCTACTAAAGTTTTGCTAAGAGTTACTCCTGGAATTGAAGCTCATACACATGATTATATATTAACTGGCCAGGAAGATTCCAAATTCGGTTTTGATTTAGGTAACGGCCAAGCTGAAAAAGCGATGAAGATGGCAATGGAAGCAGAAACAATCGACTTATTAGGGTTGCATTGTCATATTGGCTCTCAAATTTTTGAAACTACGGGCTTTATTTTAGCTTCTAAAAAAATCATGGAGAAGATTGCTGATTGGAAAGCGCGCTATCAATTCATCCCGAAAGTAATTAACTTAGGAGGAGGATTTGGGATTCGCTATACAAAAGAGGATGACCCCATTCCACCTTCTCAATATGTAGAAGAAATGATTTCGGCAGTGAAAGAGGAAGCGCTGAGACTTCATTTGGAAATGCCTGAAATTTGGATTGAGCCTGGACGTTCCCTTGTAGGGGATGCTGGAACAAGCCTTTATAAACTAGGTTCACGAAAAGAAGTGCCAAATATTAGAAAATATTTAGCTATCGATGGTGGAATGAGCGATAACATCAGACCAGCACTTTATAATGCAAAATATGAAGCAGTCCTTGCCAATAAAGCAAATGACAATCCTGAAGAGACTGTTTCAATTGCAGGTAAATGCTGTGAATCCGGGGACATGTTGATTTGGGACCTTCCTCTTCCCCAGTCTGTGGCCGGTGATATTCTAGCTGTTTTTTGTACAGGTGCCTATGGTTATTCTATGGCGAATAATTACAATCGAATTCGTAGACCAGCCGTGATTTTTGTGGAGGATGGCGAATCCAGACTCGCTGTAAGAAGAGAAACATATGAAGACATTATCGCTCTGGATGTACCTCTAATGAAATAATCTAAAGTGGCCAGACGAGTTTATTCGTCTGGCCCTCTTTCACGGCTTTTTATATTTCATACTTTAATAAATTTATATTTTACTATACAATAACAATGACTATTAAAGGTGAATATAGTGTAAGTAAAGGAGCTCGTAATGAAGATTAGCAATGTAAAACTATTCTTGTTTTTATTAGTATTCGGTCTGCTTTGGGGAATAATTTACTGGCTCTTCCTAGCAGGGAACTGATCCCTTAAGTTGATTAATAATAGTAAATTTAGTAAGATAGATAAACGTTCTGAATGATCGACAGCTACAACCAAATCGTACACATCTTATTTGTGGTAATTGATTGTTAAAGGCCGACAATAGATACAAGTGCCTTAAATTGAAATAAAATTTCTAGTTTTTGTCTATAATGTTGGTAAAAGGTTTAGGCATAAAACGTAACGAGGGGTAAATATGTTAATTCGGTATAAAAAGGCGTTTGAGAAGATTGCAATGGGGTTATTATCTTTCATGCCAAATGAAAAGGATTTGAAAAAGCTTCAACAAACAATGAAGCAATACGAAACTGAAGATAATTGGCAGCTTTTTTTATGGAAAGAAGAGGACATAGTTGGTTTAATAGGGGTATTTAAAACAGATACCACTTTGGAAATACAGCATATATCAGTCAACCCTTCCCACCGCCACGAAGGAATTGGGAAATCGATGGTAAAGCACTTAAGGGATATGTTCTCAGAACATACAGTAAAACCAAACTCTGAAACCGCATCATTTTTTGGAAAGTGTGATGAAGAAGAAGTCATTTGAAAGTGATGCAAAAAGGAGACTAGCCCATCTTGCTCAAACAGTAGATTTGAGATGGTTTAGTCTCCTTTTCTTTTTCGTAATGCATTCTTACGTTCCAAAATAACCGGAGTTCGGTCCCGAAGAGAATGCCTGTGAATGAGTTGTTTGTTGGATAAATCACTGGGAGAGCACCATGTGAACCCTTTTTGTGAGCATAGTGATTGAGCTTGATTTAACAGTGATGAATCTGTGATGGGTAGGTTAAGGCTTACATAGGGCTTATTAGATGCAAGACGTTCCTTAAGGTCACCAAGCAAATCTTGAAGTTTGGCTCCATCTAATCCTAACTGCTCTAGTTCACTCACATTATTATTGATGTTCTTTAATGCTTTATCGAGAGTTCTCGACGCCCCCGGTAAATTGTTTCTTCGGTAGTGATAAAGACTTACAGCAATCTGTATCAATCCTACCCAATGAGATGCGCGGTTTTTTGGATCAACTTCCTTCCAATATTCTTCTAGTACTTCATGGCATTCAAAGTAATCACGGCTTCCATGAAAGTAGATTAAATAAAGTAAATAAGGTTGTGGGTAATTCATCCTTAACCTCCTTTGCTATTAAAGTGTAGCATATTCTATACACACCCCAAAACAGTTAGTCTGTTGACCATCTAATACAAAAAATGTATTGGAGATTAGAGTGTCAATCTACTATACTATTAAGTAGCTACTCGAGGATGACTGCAATTAGAAATTTGGTGATAAAGTGGAATACAATGTTAAAATAGACGCTTTCGAAGGTCCTCTCGATCTTCTTCTGCATCTAATAAATTCGTTAGAGATTGATATATATGATATTCCGATGGCTCAAATTACTGAGCAATATTTATTATATGTACATACGATGAAGGATTTGCAATTAGACGTTGCAAGTGAATATTTGGTAATGGCTGCAACCCTTTTAGCAATTAAAAGTAAAATGCTTCTTCCAAAACACGATGAAGCTCTCTTAGATGATGATATTGAATTTGAAGACGATCCCCGAGATGAACTAGTAGAAAGACTGATTGAATACCGTAAATTTAAAGAGGCTGCCAATGAATTAAAGCAACGTGAAGAGGAAAGAGGACAATTTTATACAAAGGCTCCTAGTGACCTGTCTGAGTATACTGAAGAAGTAGATACAAAAAGTAATGAAATCCAAGTCTCCCTATACGATATGCTAGGTGCCTTTCATAAATTACTTAGACGTAAAAAACTCCAAAAGCCTGTTCAAACCAGAATAACAAGACAAGAAATATCCATCGAGACAAGAATGCAAGATATTCTCAATACTCTACACAAAATAGAGGGACGGACCTCATTTACAACTCTTTTTCAAGCAGAAAATAAGGAACATCTGGTTGTCACCTTTTTAGCTGTTTTAGAATTGATGAAGAGGAAGCAATTAATTGTAAGTCAAGAAACAAATTTCACAGAAATTTTCGTTGAATCATCGAAGGAGGTAGGGCTTGTTGAACATCATTAATTGGAAAGGGATACTAGAAAGTTTACTTTTTGCAGCAGGAGATGAAGGCCTTTCATTAAAACAAGTCTGCTCAGTCCTTGAAATTGAAGAAAGTAAAGCACTAGAAATTCTTGAAGAACTGAAGCAAGACTATGAAAGAATAGAAGAAAGAGGCATATACATGATTGAACTAGCTGGAACGTATCAGCTAGTGACAAAAAAATGTAATGCTGATTATTTAAAAAAGCTAGTAGAGTCACCTAATGTCAGCTCCTTATCTCAAGCGGCGTTAGAAACTTTAGCGATTATTGCCTATAAACAGCCCATAACGAGAATGGAAATTGAGCAAATTAGAGGGGTGAAAACAGAGCGCCCTATCCAGACTCTCATGGCAAAAGGCTTAGTTAAAGAAGTTGGAAGGGCTGAAGGAACCGGGCGTGCCTATCTGTTCGGAACAACAAAAGAATTCTTAGACTACTTTGGTTTAAATAATGTCGATGAACTTCCTCCTCTTCCAGAAAATATTCAAGATGAATTTATGCAGGACGAAGCAGATCTGTTTTTTGAAAAATTTCAAGAAACAATAGAGGCGAAGGAATAAAATAGTGTAATATTAGTAAATATAGGTAAATAGGCAGGGGCTACTTCTTATTCCCTGCCTCACTTATGAGTGGTTATTTCAGAAAATTCAATTAATCAAGCGCTGGGTAGGATTAGAGATGGAGGGGACTAAATGTGCAATCTTCTAATTAAATCTCAAGTTCAAGAAGTTCAAATTTTTCTCGAGGAAGAGGTAGATAGAATTGAAGGATATTTGAATGCAACGACTATTACAAGTCTATTATTAGAAAAACAGGGAGATCGCGCCTATTTTGAAGGGTTGCTTTCAAATTTAAGGAGACTACTTGTTTTTTGTGAGGAAGGACTTGATAAGTGTATCATTGTGTTACAAAGCGAGCCTTTCATGAAAAATCTAGCAGAGAAAACGCTCTATAAAATCTATCATCAATGCATAGAAGAGTTTTTTTCACCTCGTTACGACTTGTGGTTTGAAGATAGTAGAGCTGCATACTTAGAGTCCAATTCCATTCGATTCCGTCAAGAGCCCCCAAAAAGCTTTGCTCACCTAATAAATCAAGTAGAGATAGAGTTTCGTAGTATGCGTGAAGAACTGGAATACTACGAAACAGATTACAAAAGAAAAACGCTTCTTTCTAAAGGGTCATAAATTAATAAAACAACACTGAAAAGAAACTCTTTTTCAGTGTTGTTTTTTTGTACATGCATCTTAGAGGACATTGTGGATACTGTTCCAATCAACAGTTCAGTTGATCTCAGTAATAATAGAGCCAAGGTTACGTTTTATATAAGGCTCTTTTCGTAAACTTTGTTTTTTTAAAAAAAAGGAAAGAAGTGGTTGATTGCAGCGAGAGGTTCTCGCTTTCCCCCTCAGCATCTTGCGAATACTGGTTGACAGAGCCATTAAGAGACTCATGTTATAAACAACAACCTTTGCAAAAAGAACCTATATAAAAGTATGGAATGTTTTCCTTTTCAATCATAATACACCTTGTCCTGCATACACTTGTACAAATACTTATCGAAGAATTAAAGGAGTAGATGGCTGTGAATTCAAAGAGAAGGAAATTTTACATATATTATTTACTTGTGTTCACTTTGTTATTCGGTGTGGTATCAAAAGAAGTTCAAGCATCCCCTTCAGTTAGTTCAGAGCGAGCTATTCTAATGGATCAAGAAACGGGGAGAGTTCTATTTGAAAAAGACGCACATACCAAAAGCAGAATAGCGAGCATCACAAAAATAATGACAGCCATCCTTGCGATTGAGTCAGGAAAGATGGAGGAAGAAGTAACTATATCGAATAATGCAGCAGGGACTGAAGGGTCATCTCTATTTCTTAAGGCAGGAGAAAAAGTAAAATTAGAGGATTTAGTATATGGACTTATGCTACGTTCCGGGAATGATTCAGCTGTTGCTATTGCCGAATATGTAGGTGGAAGTCTTGAGGGTTTTTCTTATCTAATGAATAAAAAAGCAAGTGAAATTGGGATGAAGAATTCTCACTTTTCAAATCCTCATGGCTTGGACGACCATGAAGATCATTATTCAACGGCTTATGATATGGCTATATTGACAAGGTATTCTATGGAGAATGAATTATTTCAAAAGATATCTGGAACAAAGGTTCATACCTCTCCTAACCCGGAAGAGAAATGGGATCGAAAATGGAAAAACAAAAACAGATTGTTAACGGAGCTCTACAAACATAGTACGGGTGGAAAAACAGGGTATACAAAATTGGCGAAAAGAACTCTTGTTTCAACAGCTTCAAAGGATGGAGAGCATTTAATTGCTGTAACACTAAACGGTCCTGATGATTGGAATGATCATATCGGAATGTTTGAATATGGATTTAAACAATATGATTATAAAATTGTATTGGAAGAAGGGACAATTGATAAAATAAAAAACAGCATTTATAAAGATCATGCGTACCTCAAAAGGGAAGCAGTATTAATGTTAAAGGATGATGAAGTTGAAAACGTGAAGGTAGAATATAAAATGTTAAAACCGAAAAAAAAATGGTTGAAAAATGAGCACGTTCCAGAAGTGGTAGGGAATGCTGTAATCTATTTAGATGGTGAAAAAATAGAGACATTGCCAATCTTCTTTAAAGTAGAGAAGGAAGAAGAGGAACCAAGCTGGTGGGAATTCTGGGCCTATTCATTTCAATCTATCTTAGGGGTAGAGGGGAATGGTTAATCTAATCTGGGTAGGAATGACCTTAATTGGATTACTATTTGCCATCGTCAATGGAAGAATGGAGGAAATCAACGAGGCGATATTCAACTCAGCAAATGAAGCTGTAACACTTTGCATAGGATTAGTCAGTGTACTGGTGTTTTGGTTAGGTATTATGAGGATAGCCCAAGAGGCTGGATTATTAGATAAACTTGCCAAGTTATTTAGGCCATTTGTAAAACGGTTATTTCCTGAAGTGCCTAATGACCACCCTGCCATGGGGTATATTTTATCAAATATGATGGCGAATATGTTCGGACTTGGAAATGCCGCTACCCCTTTAGGAATAAAAGCAATGGAACAATTAAAAGAGTTGAACGGGGGAAAAGATTCAGCGAGTCGTTCGATGATTACCTTTTTAGCTATTAATACATCCAGCCTGACGATTATTCCAACGACAGTCATAGCGATTCGAATGAAATATGATTCTGCTTCTCCCACTGAAATCGTGGGACCAACTCTAATTGCCACATTATTATCAACGATCGGTGCAATTATCATAGATAGATATTTTCATTATAGGCGTTCTCGACGAGAGGTGAAGTAGATGCAGTGGATTTCAACTATTTCTTTATGGTTAATCCCAATAATGATTGGATTTATATTAGTCTATGGAACGTTTAAAAAGGTTCCTACTTACGAGGTGTTTGTAGAAGGTGGAAAAGAAGGGATTAAAATCGCTGTCTCCATTATCCCTTTTCTAATCGGGATGCTTGTAGCAATCACTGTCTTTCGAGAATCCGGTGCCTTAGAATTTTTTGTGAATCTTATTAGACCAGGATTGATCGCATTGGGTATTCCGCCTGAAATCGTTCCCTTGGCTATTATCCGACCTATTTCAGGTACTGCTGCATTAGGGATGATGAGTGATATTGTCGCTGCCTATGGACCGGATTCTTTTATTGGGAGGCTCGCATCTACTCTCCAAGGAAGTACAGATACAACTTTGTATGTTTTAACAGTTTACTTCGGAGCAGTAGGAATTCGCAAAATGGGGGATGCCTTGAAAGTAGGGTTATTAGCGGACCTTGTAGGAATTGCGGCAGCAATCATGATTGTGACAATTATGTTCTCCTAACTTCATTTGGCATAAAGAAAACGGCTATAATAGGCTGTTTTTTCTTTATGCCTTTCTATTTTGTCTGGATTATGTAATAATTCATGAAGACAAATGTATTGAAACTTAAATGAGGTGAAAGACCGTGGAACGTTTACAAAAAGTAATTGCTCATAGTGGCGTAGCTTCTAGACGTAAGGCAGAGCAATTAATAATAGAAGGTAAAGTAAAAGTAAATGGAAAAGTTATAAAGGAATTAGGAACAAAGGTTTCGAATTCAGATAAAATTGAAGTAACAGGTGTTCAAATTGAACGAGAAAACAAAGTGTATTACATGCTATACAAACCAAGAGGTGTCATTTCGGCTGTATCTGATGATAAAAACCGTCCTGTTGTAACAGAATTCTTTCCGGAAATCCAAGAGCGAATTTATCCTGTAGGACGCTTAGATTATGACACGTCAGGTATTCTAATTCTAACAAACGACGGTGAATTTGCTAACTTGCTTATGCACCCTAGTAATGAAATAGAGAAAACCTACGTAGCTAGGTTAAAGGGAATTCCTTCAAAATTTAAGATTAGAGAACTTGAAAAAGGGATCAAATTAGAGGATGGGATGACCGCTCCTGCTAAAGTTAAAATGTTAAGTATGGATAAAAAACAAGAAAAAGCGATTGTTGAAATAAGCATTCATGAAGGAAGAAACCGCCAAGTGCGTAGAATGTTTGAAGCGATTGGACATCCTGTACAGAAGCTGAAAAGAGAAAGATTTGCTTTCTTGACCTTACATGGATTAAATGCAGGAGAAGGAAGAGAATTAACTCCCCATGAAGTGAAACAACTTCGTGCCCTTGCAGAAACCGGTAACTTGAAATAAAACTTAATAGCTAAAGTGTCACACATCCTTCATATAATTTACACTATCTCTAAAGTGATAAATGGTATAATGGGAATGGAATTTTACCCCGAAAAGATGAATGGGATATTTCCTTTCTTATCATGCAGGTATGGACATAAAATACTGCAGGGACTGATCTTCTAAGAAATATCTTATGAAATCAGGCCCTTTGCTCATGTTAAGAGAGGATTTTTCCCATCTTTCTAGATCGATTTTTATTTGGGAGGCATAATGAAATGGATAAGAAGAAACGCAGATTGCTTATTCGTACGATTATTTTAATTGTACTTACTTCTGCGGTTGCATATACGTTATATGCTAACTTTACGAAGGATGAACGAGGAAAATTAAAGGTAGGAGACCAGGCACCTGATTTTGTTTTACAGGACATGGAAGGAAATGAGCATAAGTTGTCAGATTATAAAGGACAAGGTGTGTTCTTAAATTTCTGGGGGACCTGGTGCAAACCTTGTGAAAAAGAAATGCCTTATATGAATAATCAATATAAAAAATATAAGAATCAAGGTGTCCAGGTTTTAGCAATCAATGTTGGGGAATCGAATTTCCTCATTAACCGTTTTGTTTCTAAGCATAACTTAACGTTTCCCATATTAGTTGATAAAGAAGATCAAGTCCAACACGCATATGGAATTGATCCTTTACCGACGACTCTTTTAATTAACCCCGAAGGTGAAATAGAAAAAATCATTACTGGTACTATGACTGAAAATGATATAAAAGAAGACATGGAAAGCATCAAACCTTAAATGAGCGTTCGCTTAACCTGACATAAGGAGTTTTAGCATGAAAGAAATCAAATGTGAGTGTGGTCATGTAAACCCTAATGGTACAATCCTCTGTGAGTCCTGTGGACGTGCCTTAACGGAAGAAGCTCGATCAGAAAAGCTTCATGATATGCGTTACGAGGGTAGTGCAAGACGTTCTCAAACATATAATAAATCAATTATTGATAAAATATGGAACTTTTTCTCCTCTGTAAAAGTAGGGGTATGGTTAATTGTTTTGACGTTAATAGCATCGGCAGTCGGAACCATATTGCCACAAGAACAGTATATTCCGTCTGCTCAACCGGCGAGTGAATATTATAAGGACGTATACGGTTTCTTCGGTGAATTGTATTACGTTTTAGGGTTTCATGACTTATATAGCTCCTGGTGGTATTTACTTTTAATTGCTTCTATTGGAGTTTCATTAGTCATTTGTAGCTTAGACAGGGTTATTCCACTTTATCGAGCATTAAAGAATCAACGTGTATCCAGACACGAAGGGTTTTTAATGCGCCAAAGAATATTTGGAAAGACTGACATAACAGATATCGATCAACCCTTAAGTGAGATAAAGAAAAAATTAAGTGCAAAAAAATATAAAATCAGAGAAGAAAATGGGAACATCCTGGCAGAAAAAAATCGTTTCTCACGATGGGGCCCATATGTTAACCATATTGGATTAATTATCTTTCTTATCGGGGGAATGCTCCGATTTGTCCCAGGAATGTACCTGGATGAAACCGTCTGGATTCGAGAAGGGGAAACGAGAGCTGTCCCTGGAACTGATCAGGAATATTACTTAGAAAATAAAGATTTCACTTTGGAAACGTATGATAAAGATACTGATAAAGAAGTGTTTGGACAAGCAATTGACAAAGCCGGCACAATAGCGAAAAATTTTCAGTCAGATGTGATCCTTCATAAAGTCCCTGGTGAAGGCTTGCCAGGACAAACAACAGAACGAAAAAAAGTAAAGGAAGAGTCAATAAAAGTAAACCACCCACTTAAGTTTGACCATTTTGCTGTTTATCAAACAAGCTATAAATTAGATGAGTTTAAATCTATGTCATTTACTTTGGATAATAAACAATCGGGAGAAACATTTGGTGAGTTTACCATCGACTTGTTTGATCCACAAGATTCGTATACATTCGAAGATGGTTACAAAGTTGAATTAATGGGATATTATCCGGACTTCTCAGGGTTTAATGAGGCGGGAGAACCTCAAACAAAATCTCCTCTTCCGAATAACCCGGCCTTT
Source organism: Rossellomorea aquimaris TF-12 (assembly GCF_001648555.1). GTDB lineage: Bacteria > Bacillota > Bacilli > Bacillales > Bacillaceae_B > Rossellomorea > Rossellomorea aquimaris. Next base: position 89,600 of record NZ_LQXM01000002.1, read on the forward strand.
TTAATTAAAATGTTTTCACCTGAAAAACCAGAAGGTGAAATTAGCTTTGTAGGGATTAAAAAAAATCTTGAACCTCTAGGTGAGAATCAATATAAGTTGTCATTTGCTGGAGTGGATACAAGGGATGTCTCTGCTCTAACTGTGCACAAAGATTTAACATTATGGATATTGGCAGTCGGTGGAGCCATCTTCATGATAGGGGTAATACAAGGTGCCTACTGGCATCATCGTAGAATTTGGATTAGACGCAGCGAGGGTGGAGTAATGGTCGCTGGTCATACGAATAAAAATTGGCACGGATTGAAAAATGAGATTAAATTTGTTTTAGAAGACACAGGAATAAACGAGCCTGAAGATCAACAACAAAAAGATGAAGTGGGGAGGAATGAAGATGACAACAACATCAATGGCTGAATGGAGTAGTAATCTGCTCTATATTTCTTTTATTATGTATTTAGTCGCAACGTTGTTTTTTGGAGGAAGTATTCGTCAAAAGAATACGACTGAGACAAATCAACAAAAATGGGGGTATATTGGAATTATCCTTACGATTATAGGTTTTGTTGCTCAAATTGGTTATTTTTTCTTAAGATGGGGAGCGGCAGGCCATGCACCTGTAAGTAATCTATTTGAATTTACCACCTTCTTCGGAATGATGCTTGTCGGAGCATTCATTATCATTTACTTTATGTATAAGTCGACTGTTCTTGGAGTCATTGCCTTGCCTTTCGCTTTACTGGTCATTGCGTATGCAAGTATGTTCCCTAAAGAAATCAATCCTCTTATACCAGCATTACAAAGTGATTGGTTAAAGATTCATGTAACAACAGTTTCAGCTGGAGAGGCAATATTATCAATTAGCTTTGTTGCGGGACTCATTTATTTATTGAAATCTGTTAATCATGTTAAGGGTAGCAAACAATCATTTTGGCTAGAAACAGTGATGTATGGGATGATAGTTGTATTAGGTTTTGTTGTTGCTTCAACAACATTTACCTTAACGAACTATGAAGCCCAGTTCCAATATGTAGACCAAAAAGGAGCTGAGGCAATTTCTGAGTATACATTACCAGCCATTGTCGGACCCAATGAAGGCGAATTATTAACAGGAGATGGCATGGAACCACTTGTAGAAATGCCGGCCTTAATAAATGCGAAAAAATTAAATTCGGTTATTTGGTCATTTCTTGTGGGCACAGGGATATATCTTCTCTTACGTTTAATTTTAAGAAAGCGTATTGCTGCAAAATTGCAACCATTAGTAAAAAACGTTAACTTGGATTTAATGGATGAAATTGGATATCGTTCAGTATTAATCGGTTTCCCTGTCTTTACTCTTGGTGGAATCATTTTTGCTATGATATGGGCTCAAATCGCATGGACTAGATTCTGGGGCTGGGATCCTAAAGAAGTGTGGGCTTTAATTACATTTTTATTTTATGCAGCCTTTCTTCATCTTCGTCTCTCTAAAGGATGGCATGGGGAAAAATCTGCCTGGTTAGCAGTCGTAGGTGTAGCGATTATTTTATTCAACCTAGTGGCGGTTAATTTAATCATTGCTGGTTTACATTCATATGCTTAAAGAAATATTTTAAAGAGGAGGCTGACATTCATGAGAGTAAAATTCTCTTTGAGTCAGCTTCTTTTTTCGTTTAAAATATAGGATAATATGTTTTACATAGACAAAAGGGGGATTTTTTGTGGAAGAGAATATTCGAATTCTAGTAGTAGATGATGAAGACCGTATTCGAAGACTTATAAAGATGTATCTTGAAAGAGAGAACTATGAAATTGATGAAGCGGAAAATGGAGAAGTTGCCTTAGAAATGGCACTTGAAAATAATTACGATTGTATCCTGTTAGATATTATGATGCCTGGCATGGATGGTATCGAAGTGTGTAAGAACCTTAGAGAGAAAAAATCTACCCCTGTAATCATGTTGACTGCCAAAGGGGAAGAAGTGAATAGAGTTCAAGGATTTGAAGTAGGAACGGATGATTATATCGTAAAGCCTTTTTCTCCAAGAGAAGTAGTCTTGAGAGTGAAAGCACTTTTAAGACGCTCATCAAAGGCAAGTTTAATACCAGCTGATTCTAAAGCAAAGGACCTGATTGTGTATCCTCATCTAACCATCGATAATGATGCCCATCGAGTAACGGCGGATGGAAAGGATGTTAACTTAACACCTAAAGAATACGAGCTACTCTATTTCCTTGCTAAAGCGCCAGATAAAGTGTTTGATCGTGAACATTTACTAAAAGAAGTATGGCACTATGAATTCTTCGGAGATTTAAGAACTGTTGATACGCATGTGAAACGCTTGAGAGAAAAATTAAATAAGGTTTCTGAACTAGCTGCCAAAATGATTGTAACGGTATGGGGAGTTGGGTACAAATTCGAGGTAACGAATGAATGAGGCTTTGGCGTAGTGTCGTAGGGAAGCTTTGGCTCACCATCTTACTATTGGTTTCATTTGTATTGTTTATCCTAACAATCCTTTTATTAGAGTTCTTTCAAAACTATCACGTAAATGAAGTGGAAAAAGAATTAACCAATACAGCCGAAAAAGTAGCCAGAATAATAGAAAATCATAAAGACTTAAATTTAGGAATGGAGCTTGGGAAGGAGATCATTGATGAACCAGTCAATATTATGATTTCTCTTGAACAAGATGAATCACTCTATTCAAATGATTCCTCAAGCAATCAATATAACATACGTGAGTACATACTTAATGACAAACAATTACAATCAGTAAAATCGGATGGAAAGACAGTTAAGAAAGAACTTGAATTTTCTTCAGACTTTTCGTCCAATCGTTATGAAAATATCATTATTATTGGTACTCCCTTAAAGGTTAATGAGAAGGATGGGGCTGTCTATTTATATCAATCACTCGGTGTGATTAAGGATACGACACGTCAAACAACAAAACTTATTTTGTTGGCTGCCGGAATTGCCATCATTCTCACAACCATATTTGCATTTTTCCTCTCTACAAGAATTACAGCACCACTAAGAAAAATGAGAGAAGCGGCTTTTGAAGTGGCTAAAGGAAAATTCGATACCAAAGTACCAATTTTGACAAAAGATGAAATTGGTGAGCTTGCTACTGGATTTAATCAAATGGGAAGACAACTCAAATTCCATATTAATGCGTTAAGTCAGGAAAAAGAGCAGCTTTCCAGTATCCTAAGCAGTATGGCAGATGGGGTTATCACCTTTAACCGTGATGGCACCATATTGATTACAAATCCTCCAGCGGATCGTTTTCTCCAGCATTGGTATTACGAACAAAGCGAAGCAACGGAAGAAGCCATCCCCACAACGGTGAAAGAATTACTTCAAAGTGTAGTAGTGACCGAAATGGAGCAAACGGATGAATTGAGCTTACAGGGTAGATCCTATGTTGTTATCGTCAGTCCTCTATACAACAATAACACTATTAGAGGAGCAGTGGCCGTTGTACGTGACATGACGGAGGAAAGAAGGCTGGACAAGCTTCGTAAGGACTTTATCGCGAATGTTTCCCATGAGCTTCGCACCCCCATTTCGATGCTACAAGGATACAGCGAAGCTATTGTAGATGATATCGCTGAATCAGAAGAAGAGAAAAAGGAAATAGCTCGTATCATTTATGACGAATCTTTAAGAATGGGACGCCTGGTGAATGATCTCCTTGATTTAGCGAGAATGGAAGCAGAGCAAATTACTCTTAATAAAGATGTGGTAACAGTCATGCCTTTTACAGAAAGAGTAACGAATAAATTTATCGGCTTAGCTAAGGAAAAGAAAGTAAATATTTATTTTGAAACAAATGTTGGAATTAATAGAGAAATTCTTATGGATCCTGATCGAATCGAACAAGTATTGACAAACCTTATTGATAATGCTTTACGACATACTCCTCAAGGAGGAGAGGTTACCGTTTCTTTATCCGAAAGCAATGATGGGTATCTGTTTAATGTTAAAGATACTGGTTCTGGTATACCTGATGAGGATTTACCTTTTGTATTCGAGCGCTTCTATAAAGCAGATAAGGCAAGGACTAGAGGGAAGTCAGGTACTGGTCTAGGTTTGGCGATTGCGAAGAATATTATCGACTCTCATAAAGGACATATTCAGGTTCAAAGCAAGCTTGATCAAGGAACAACCTTTACCTTTTTTCTTCCTTATCAGGCATAAATCGTGTTTTTACTACGATTCTAAAGAAAAATGATGAACTGTGACGATAAATCTTGTTACATGGGGAACAATCGTTCATTGTAAGTCAACAGATGTAACCTTAGAAGTATGAAATAGGTTAATCTGTTGACTTTTTTTATGCCATAAAGGTCTATCTTTTTTACCAAAATAATACTATATTGTTACTGTGTAACTTTTTAAACTTACATAACGACTAATATTTTGACGGGGAGGAAACCAAATGAACTCCGTTTTTGAGGAATTATACAAGAAGTATCACCAGGATGTATATCAGTTTTTGATATATATGGTTCAAAATAGGCAACAAGCTGAAGATTTAGTTCAAGAAGTGTATATCAGGGTTTTAAAATCATACAAAAATTTTGAAGGTAAGAGCTCTGAAAAAACATGGCTTTTTTCAATCGCAAAAAATGTTGCAATAGATCATTTTAGAAAACAAAAAAACTGGAAAAATCGTATTATGGAGAAATTTGATTGGAACCGAAATGATTTAAGGGATGATGAAGCCTTAATTGAAGAGATTGCCATTGCAAATGAAGATATTCGGGTATTATACCAATGTCTTAAACGTTGTTCCACGGATTATCGTATGGTGATTATTATGAGATATTTACAAGAACTTTCTATTTCAGAAACGTCAGAAGTATTAGGATGGTCTGAAAGCAAAGTGAAAACGACCCAGCATAGAGCAATAAAGTGGCTACGGATCGAAATGAACCAAATGCTGCCAAAGGAGGACCAAGACCTTGAAACAATCCGATTGGAAAGATCGTGAGATTGAAGACCTCATTAGAAAGCTCCCTAAAGTAAAAGACAATCAAAGTCCAGAGTATCTATATTCAAAAATAAAGGTGAGAAAGCAAAAAAGTTTTACCGTTTTAAGACGTTTCATACCTACATTTGCACTCATTGCAGCATTATTTATTATTGTCTTACTTTCTCCCTCCATCCTAAATCAGTCGAATGATAGTAGCTCTGGAGCAAATAAAACAGCAGATCATTCTAGTGAAGATAGAGCTGAGGAAGCAGAGATGTCTAAATCCCTTTATTCAGATGCTAAAGATACAACCTCCGCAAATGACACTCAATTAAGTATGTCAGAGGAGCAACCAGTAATGACACCTCAAGCACCCGATAGACTGTCCCTTTTTCAAGAAGACTTGACAGGGAAAGAATACTATACATTCGGTCTGATATCTAAGGATGCCATTCCCGTTCCGGTTACTGTTGTTACTAATAAAGAACCATCTTTTACTTCATTGGAACAGTTCGAAAAAATGTCTAAAAACCTACCTCAGGCTGAATGGGGCATGGATGAATACCTTCCTTTCAAAGGTGAATTTAGGGAAGGTGATAGCGAAAATGAGGTTGTATTTACTATAGCTGAAAATCATTCTTATAGTGGTAGTAGCGCAATAGAGTATGCCTTTTATCATTCGCTCCTTTATTCTTTTCGATATAAGGATGTAACGAAGATTCAAATAGTAAATAAAGATGGTAGTGTCCCTCAATTTAGTACAATGGGAGAATTGTCTACCATAGACCTGACTAATACAATACATTCTCCTTACTACCTATATACTCCTAACGGTAAAGATCGTTATCTGGTACAGGATAACATAGATAGAGGTAATGTTTCAGAAGCCATTAATGCAATGAAAAACCCTGATTCAAGTCTGTTTCAAACGGTGATTCCTGAAAACATTAACATGAGTATCACAGAATCTAATGAGTATGTAACCATTGAATTTCAAGAAGAATTAAACATGAATTCTTTAGATGCTCAATCAGCTTTGGAAATGATTGAAGGTTTACTGTTAACTGCTAAAAGTTCTGGTTATAATCAAGTTTTATTTGAAAATATTAAGGAAAAAACCTGGAATGGATTCAATTTTGAAGGACCTATTACAGCACCCGTTAGTCCAAACGTAAAAGATATTGAGGAATAATAAGTAGTAAAGCTGCCATGTGGAAAATGGCAGCTTTTTTATGTCATTCGCCACGTTTATTTGCGAAATCCACAATATATCAAGTGAATTTTAAAATAAATTTTGTAATTTCAACTATATCGAGTGAAATTTTAATTATATTTGCGAGCTATTGATTGATCGCCACATATCTATAAATCATCTCTGTCTCATAATCTTGTCATATTTATCTTAAAGTTAGGCAAACTAGTGAAAGGAAAATTATCTCAAACTCATATTATGGGGAGTTTGTACATATAATGGAAAGTGCAGAGTGTCTTACTCTGAAAACGGTATTTGTATCAGAGATGATAGGTGTACAAGCCGTATTAATTTTAACTTTACAGTCTTTGATTAGCAAAAAGAATAAGGAGGACAAGCATGATTTTAGATTATGTTAGAAGGATAATTATTGTTATAGTATTGGCCTTATGCATTAGTGTGATTTTTCTTGCGGGAAAAGAAGCAAAAGCAGAAGAGAATAGACAGGCGATTGATACAACAGGGTGGACATTTCCAGTTGAGGGGATTATTACAGACGCTTACGGGACTAGGGCAGGTACACATAAAGGGGTGGATATTGGGGGTGAGATTGGTACCCCCGTGTATTCTGTTGATAAAGGAAGGGTAATCAAGTCGTATTACTCACCTAGCTATGGAAATGTGGTGTTTGTTAGACATGACAACGGATATGAAACGGTCTATGCTCATCTTGAGAAAAGGTTAGTAGAAGTTGATCAAGACATTGATCAAGGGGAACAAATTGGACTTCTAGGAAATACAGGAAGGTCCACGGGTGCCCATCTTCATTTTGAAGTACATAATGGTGAATGGACAATTGAAAAAGAGCATGCATTTGATCCTTTTCTTATATATGGATATGGTGAAATTGGCCAATTGGTTTTTGCCAATACAACCGATCCTTATCAAACAGTGGTTGTTTCTGGAGATATTCATGAACATAAAAAATTAAGTGTGGATACGTTGGAAATTGAGCAGGTTGAACAAATTCATACAGTCAGTAAAGCAGAAACTTTATGGGCTATTTCGGAAAATTATCATGTAGCTGTTGAAGACCTAATGAAAAGAAATGAATTGAATAATACAATCGTAATCGAAAACCAAAAGTTGATTATTCCTAAAAAATCAAATTCAGATTACATTGTTAAAAAAGGTGACACACTATATTCCATTGCAAAGGCACATAGCTTAGAAATATCTACTTTACTGGAATGGAATGGGCTGGAATTGGATAAGCCTATTTTCCCTCAACAAGTGTTGAAGCTCCAAGGGGGATAAGAGTTTAAGGTGATTGATTCATTAGGTTAATATAATATTTAGCTCGAATTCAAAACATTTTTCTTCACATAATGATTCTCCTTATGTATAATGAAAATGTATAAAAAAATAATGATTCATCTTCGGGGCAGGGTGAAATTCCCTACCGGCGGTAATGAAACGAGTTTTTCTAAGCCCGCGAGCCTTTTTGGCAGGATTTGGTGTGATTCCAAAGCCGACAGTATAGTCTGGATGGGAGAAGATGAAGGTTTTAGCCAAGACGTTTTAATTTTGGGAAGTTAGACGTTTATTTGGGTATGCCTTACACTCTCCTAGATCGTATTTATCTAGGAGTTTTTTAATGCTACGCAAGGCTAGACTATCTTCTAAAGAGATGAATCTCCTAAAAGGAGAGAGGTTTATGAAGAAAATGAATACACGTATGTTTGTAACAGTCGGCATGTTAAGTGCTATTTCTTATGTATTAATGCTTTTTAACTTCCCAATTCCGCCATTTCCACAATTTTTAATGGTTGATTTTAGTGATGTTCCTGCTTTGATTGCCACCATAACATTAGGCCCAGTTGCAGGAATATTAGTTGAATTATTTAAAAATGTAATTGATTATGTTTTAACAGGGAGCGATACAGGGATACCGATAGGGCATGCAGCTAACTTTGCTGCCGGCGTTCTACTCATCCTTCCTACCTATTATATTTATTCACGTTTTCAATCAAAGAAAGGCTTATTGATTGGCCTTATTACAGGTACAGTTGTAATGAGTGTTAGTATGGGGATACTCAATTACTTTATTTTCTTACCTGCTTATAAATATTTTATGAATTTTGAGCTTCCTGCAGAAATTATTGTTACGGGAATTATACCATTTAACATATTAAAAGGAATTCTCGTATCCGTTGTTTTCATCTTATTGTTTGTTCGTTTGCAAGGATGGTTAGCTAGACAAACATCAATAAATAAAGCTGCATAATATATATAATGAAATCCAATTGGTACAAATACCAATTGGATTTTTTTATGGTGAATAAGAAAAAGCGATTGGACATTAGCCAATCGCTCGATACTTACTATTCAAATTTAAGCGCATCTCCATCAAATGGTTCGTCAGCTACTTTAATGGAATCAGTAGGGCACCCTTCAAATGCATCTACCATGTCATCTTCTAAAACATCAGGAACCTCTACTGTTCCTTGATTATCATCTAACGTCACAAATGCAATACCTTCATCATCATAGTCATAGATATCTGGAGCAGCCGCTCCACATGCACCACAGGCAATGCAAGTATCTTTATCAACGATTGTATACTTTGGCAAAGAAAAAACCTCCCGAATCAATATTCTATATAATTAATCATTATACATAGCGATAATTAGTGAAAAAATCACTCAACTTATATTTTATATAGGATTGTATAACATTTCAATAGTTAGGTACTTTCTTTTCTTTATTTTTATCCTATCTGTGTAAATCAAAACATCGATTCCGGACAAATTCATGGTACAATATTTGACAATAACCTACAAACTAAGGAGTAAGATAAGTGAAATATCTTAATTATGTTATTTTGTACTGCTTAGAGAAGGTACATGAAGAACGGTCAATATATTCGGTCTTTCATATCTTAAAAGGGAAAAAATCTTCTCAATCGATCCAGGATACTCATCTATTCGAATTGCAGCCTTTTTTTCTGTCATTACCAAAGCTAAAACGGGAATTTTTTAACGAGAAAGTAAAAGAACTTGTATCAGAAGGTTATTTGCACATATCAGAAAATGAAATAGGAACTCTAACTTTAAAAGGTGAAAAAATATTGAAAAGTGAACTACAGACGGCCTTTTTTCCTAAAGATATGAATGGGCTTCTATTTGGTGATCAATGTCAATTGTTTTGGAAAAGGTTAAGTTTACTCGTTCAAGTTCTTTCAAATGTAAAAAACAAGGAATCCATTTATTATCCAGTACAACGCTCTAGAGGGGTGCAAGACTGGGTGAAAAGATTTTTAAGAGCTCATAGCAGTGAAGAAAATATTTCTCTTACGATATATAAGGAATTGAAACAAGTCCTGAATTTACAATTAGGAAAGGATGATCCCTCAATCTTTGTTCATCGTTTAACTGGATTTGAAGACTATGGATGGACGGAATCACAAGTTGCAGAAAAATTGAAGATGCATGAAGAAGAATATCGTTTTCGATTTCTCAACTTTATACACGGAATACTTGTTGAACTGACAAAGCACCCGGAGACGTATCCAATATTGTATTCCATGAGTATAAAAAGTGATCAAACAGAAAGCCTGACGATTTCTACAGCTAAAACATTTGATCTTCTCAATCGTGGTTTTAGCTTAGAGGAAATTGCAAGGATTCGTAACCTGAAGCAAAACACGATAGAAGACCATGTAATTGAAATACTATTAACGAAGGAAAAAATTAATACTGAGAAATTTATTAAAAAAGAAGATATTCATGAAGTAAATAAAGTAATGGATTCTTTAGAAACAAAACGATTAAAAGCCATTAAAGAAAAGATACCGGAGCTATCCTATTTTCAAATAAGAGTTGCTATAACAAAGGCAGGTGATAGGAATGAATCTTAAAGAAACACTTAAATCTCATTTTGGCTACACCTCATTTAGAGCGGGACAAGAAGAGGTTATCACATCTGTCTTAAACAGAAAGAACACATTAGCCATGCTCCCAACAGGTACGGGAAAGTCATTATGTTATCAACTACCTGGATACTTGATGGAAGGGACGATCCTTATTGTTTCTCCTTTGCTTTCCTTAATGCAGGATCAAGTGGAACAAATGAAGGTGAATGGTGAAAAACGGGTAATTGCCCTAAACTCATTCCTGCCATTTCAAGAGAAATTGAGAGCAATGGAGCAAATTCACTTGTATAAGTTCATTTTTATTTCACCTGAAATGTTAGTAAGGGAACACACTTTGCAGACTATTCGAATGTTAGATATTTCATTATTAGTAATCGATGAAGCTCATTGTATTTCCCAATGGGGTCCAGACTTCAGACCTGATTATTTGAAACTAGGTGAAATTAAAGGCATTTTAAATAATCCTACAACCTTGGCTTTAACTGCCACTGCAACGCAAGAAGTAAGGGAGGATATAAAACGGGTCTTAAAAATAGAAGATGCTTATGAAAAGGTATACTCAGTTGATAGAGGGAATATTTCATTATTTGTGGCACAAGAAAAAAATCATCAAGGAAAATTAGAAACCCTTCTAAAGTTTGCAAAAGAATGGCAGGGTGCGGGAATTATCTATTTCACCAGTAAAAGAATGGCGGAGGAAGTTTCTTATTGGTTAGGTAATAATGGTGTGTCGGGTGTTGCTCATTATCACGGTGGTATGGAGCAAGAAGATCGGATATTGATACAGCAACAATTCTTATCAGGTAAACTTCGGGTTATTTGTGCTACCTCGGCCTTTGGAATGGGTGTCAACAAAGAAAATGTCCGATTTGTTATTCACTTCCACTTTCCGTCTAGTATAGAAGCCTTTCTTCAGGAGATGGGTAGAGGAGGAAGAGATGGTGAAAAAAGTATATCTTTAGTACTCTATACAGAACAGGATTTTTCTTTGCCAACACAACTTATTGAAGGTGAACTACCAGACGATTTTCAAGTAGAGAATTATGTTGAAAAACTGAAAACATTATCACCGAAAGAACTTATCGAATCGTTACAACTTACAGAAATTCAATTTCGCTTCATGGATTTTTATTGTAATCGACTTGCTTTAAATGATAAAAATAAGGTAGAACAAAATAGATTAATAGAAAAAATCAAACAAGTAAGAGACGATCGTTTACAATACAAGAAGGAAAAACTTCGATCCATGATTGAATGGTTACTTTCCCATTCATGCAGAAGACAATGGTTACTTCATTATTTTAAAGAGCCAATATTAAAGAAACCAGCATTCTGTTGTGATAACTGTGGATATACTTTATCAGGGTTCAATGATTTGATGTCACAAAAAGAACTAAATCATGATTACATTCAATGGTCAACTTGGGAAAAAAGATTAGAAAAACTATTATTGGGATAAGTGGTAATGATATGAAGAAACAAGGCGACATAATTAAACAACTTACTAAAAAAGAATTAACATTTCATTTGTATTTTACGCAAATTTTACTATTAACGATTTCCTTTGTTTTAGGTATATTTTTATATGATGAATGGACTGAGTTTTGGGGACAGTTTTATTTTTCGCAGGAAATATTGACTATCGGAATGACAAGTGGTTTGCTTGTAGTGTTGTTAGACATATTCTTAATGAGGATTTTACCTGTAAAATATTATGACGATGGTGGGGTTAATGAGCAAATATTTACAAATAGAAACACTCTCGAAATTGCTCTGTTAGCACTTATCATTAGCGTTAGTGAAGAAATTTTATTTAGAGGAGTAATCCAATTTCATTTTGGGATTATTTTGTCCAGTCTTATCTTTGCAATTATCCACATTAGGTATTGGGCTCATTGGTTCTTAATGATAAATGTCATCATACTTAGTTTTTGGATCGGTTGTGTCTATGAATATACTAATAATATCGTTGTAACGATTGTCATGCACTTTGTTATTGATTTTTTATTAGGATTATATATGCGTTCAAAGGCTGGACAAGTAAGTAAAGAAGGGATGTCTCATGAGTAAAGACCCATATAGAGATCAAGCAGCGAAACTTAAGCAGAAGATTGAAAGAGTTCAAGATGACGTAACACCTAAGAAGAGAGAACCATTACCTCCTAGGGGTGAGCTGCATAGAGAAAAGAAGAAAAAAAATAAATGGAAAATAAAATACCCAATGATTAGCATGTTGCTCTTATTTTTTATTCTGCTGCCATTAACCGTTTTTAGCATTTATTCTTACTTCGATAGCAGAACTGGCCCTTTACTTGCGTTGACTGGAGAAAACAAAGGACTTGAAGAAGTTCAATATGACGAGAGTAATGATCAAGAAGAGAATGAGCTTTCAAGTTCTGAGGAGAGTGACTCTTCCCCTACAACGACTGTAGAAAAGGAAGAAGATGTGACGACTCCTTCAAATGGTACAGAGAAGAAGCAGGAAGATTTAAAACAACCAGATAAAGGTTCATCCAGTACGAATCAAGGTAAAGATGGTGGCGAACAACCGAAAGATGATGCGCAACCTGAACCCGAAGAGAAACAAACACAAAACATTGTATATCATAAAGTTCAACCACAGGAAACACTTTTTCGCATTGCTATGAAATATTATCATTCTCAGGCTGGAATTGAGAAGATTAGACAAAGGAATAATATACAAGACAATGAGATTCAAACAGGTCAAGTATTAGAAATTCCATTAGATTAATAAAAACTCACCTCTTAGACACATTCGGAGGTGAGTTTTTTGTGCAATCTTTATTGACACCCCTTAACAATATTGAATATAAATCTTTACACTACTTTATTAGTGTAATTACAAAAGTAAAATATAATAAAAGTAAATATAAAGTGAAATGGGGTTGAATGAATGGAAAGAATGATTACTCGCTTTCAAAAAGTAGACCATCTGTTGTTTTATAAAATCAATGGGAGTAAACAACTTTATCGATCATTCTTTGGATTCGTTACACACTTGGGTGGAGCTAGATTTACAATAGGAATAATGCTTCTATTGTTATTACTAAGTATTCAGCAACCTTTATTGAATCAAACGTCCTTAGTGGCTGGTTTTTCCTTAATCTTTAGTCATGTCGTCATGTCAATAATAAAGAAGATGGTGAAACGAATTCGTCCATATCTTACTTTGCCAAATGCCATGGTTCACGGATATGCCTTTAAGGATCATTCGTTCCCCTCTGGACATTCAACGGCGATTTTTTCAATCACAACTCCATTTATGATTCAGTATCCATCGTCTATCTTGATTCTTTTACCAATAAGTTGGGTAGTGGCATATTCACGTGTGGTATTAGGTGTTCATTATCCCTCAGATGTTGTTGCGGGTGCACTGCTTGCGATTATCACTACAATTGGTGTCACCTTTATGATTTAGATGTAGCTTTGGTTTAGAGTGATCTAATACTGTATAAGGGGGAAATGAGAAATGCGAGTTGCCTTATTTTCAGATACGTATTATCCACAAGTCAATGGAGTTGCAAGAACGTTAAAGCGATTAACAAATCACTTTGAAAAAAGAAACATTGAATATAAAGTGTTTACACCCGATATACAAGAGAATAGGGAATCATACCCTAATGTATATTCTTTCACCAGTTTTCCTTTTCTTTTTTATCCAGAATGCAGAACAGCCATTGCAAATCCAAAAACCATTCAAAAACAATTAAAAGATTTTTCACCCACTATTATTCATGTGACTACACCTCTTACCATGGGTTTGTATGGAATTAGAGGAGCAAAAAAAATGAATATCCCCTTAGTTTCTTCTTATCATACTCATTTTGACTTATACCTTGACTATTATAAAATGACGTGGATTTCATCTCTTCTGTGGAAATACATGAAATGGTTCTACTCTCAGTCCGATAGAATCTTTGTCCCTTCACCTGAAACGCGAGATCATCTCCTTAACCAAGGATTTTCTGATCTATCCATTTGGGGTAGAGGGGTTGATTGCCAAGGATATTCTCCTACAAAACAAAGCAATCGGCTTAGAAAAATGTATAACATATCTAAAAAGTATATTTTTCTATATGTTGGTCGATTAGCACCCGAAAAAGACTTAGAAACCCTCGGAAAAATAATAAAAAATCTTTCACCCTCCATTAAAAACAAGGTTCAATGGGTCATAGTGGGGGACGGACCTATGAAGAATGACTTAATGGACAAAACAAAAGAAGACAAAGTCATTTTTACCGGTTATGTAACAGGGGATGACCTGGCAGAAATATATGCTTCGTCTGATTTGTTTGTATTTCCATCTGCTTCAGAAACGTTTGGTAATGTTATTTTGGAAGCTTATGCTTCAGGTTTACCAGCAGTGGTGGCAGATCAAGGCGGGGTAACCAACCTTGTAGAGCATGGAAAAACAGGAATGATTTCTAAAGCTCATCAGTATGAATCTTTTATTGAAAATATCGAAGAACTTCTCAAAAATGAAAGTGTATTTAAACAAATGAGTATGAACGCTCTTCATTTGGCTGAAAAACAATCCTGGGATAAGATTTTTGATGAATTAATTTTTGACTATGAAGATGTTTGTTCCACAGGGTTAGAACAGCAAATGTGGGGGTGAGCTCATTTGATAAGAATCAATGGATAAGGATCTTTTCAGGTCCTTTTTTTGTTTCCTAGTCTATTTAAATGGACAAGTTCATAAAATATTTGGGAAGGGAGGAGGAGTAAGATGCACAAAGTAATAAATGAGATTGGGGACTGGACAGACCTTGCTACGAAACAAATGTTACACAATTTAATAGATCGAAAACAAAAATTTGATAAAGCTAAAACAATGCATATGTATACTCTTTATCTAACTATATTTCTATCATTTTTCTTTCTATATTATTTATCGAAATATGTACTTGCACCATATTCCTATTCTTTCTCTGCTATGCTTTCTGTCTTTGTTTCGAATTCTCTTCATTTATATATATTATTAATAGTAGTAGCTCTTTTCGGTGCTACGAAAGTACTGTATGAAAAAAAAGAGAAAAAAGAAAGTGAATACCACGCATTACGGTGTGAGGTTATTGATCGAAGTAAAGATTTATGGAAAGAGGATGCCTGGAGGATGAGACATAAGGTTTTTGAGAAAATGAAAACTGAGCATGATATTAATCTATTTCATGGAAGTAAATAATAGTGCAAATCAGTTTGCCGATCTTAAACATAGAATAAGACCATCGAAACAATGGAGTATTCATACTCATAAATGTTTCGATGGTCCCAACTATTCAAAGTAAGCTATTTTTTAGTAAAATTGCTTTTTATCCCTTTCGTCCTTTAATATTTCAACAGCTTCTCTAAAGCGTTGAGAGTGAATAATTTCCCGTTCTCTAAGAAAGCGGAGACCGTCATTTAAATCAGGGTCATCACTCATGTTTATAATCCATTGATACGTTGCCCTTGCTTTTTCCTCTGCTGCGATATCTTCGTATAAATCAGCTATTGGATCCCCTTTTGCCGCAATATAAGAAGTCGTAAAAGGAACTCCGGCTGCGTTTTGATAGAAAATGGCATTATCATGGTTTACATAATGAGGATCTAATCCTGCCTCCTTCATCTGTTGGGGGGTAGCATCTTTTATTAATTTATAAACCATTGTCGCAATCATTTCTAAATGGGCAAACTCCTCTGTACCAATATCGGTTAATAGACCTATTACTTTATCAGGAATACTGTATCGTTGATTAAGATAGCGGAGTGCAGCTGCTAATTCCCCATCCGCCCCACCATATTGTTCAATTAAGAATTTTGCTAGTTTTGGATTACAAGTACTAACTCTTACGGGGTACTGTAGCTTCTTTTCGTAAACCCACATAACGTTTCTCCCCACCTTTTTATGAATGAATTATACCTGCCAGGGCCATGGAGCGTCTTTCCAATCCCAAGGGTAATTTGAATAACTGTATCCATAATGTGTTAAAGGTCCAAATTCTTTTTCGAATTTCTTTTTAATTTGTTTTCTGGTTTTGATATACATATTGTATTGAGAGATAGCGTCATAGTCGTCTGGGTGCGTATCGAGGTAAAGGGTAAGGTCTACTATGACAAAATCAACGGCTTGTAACTCCTCCATGATTTCATAATAATGAGCTGGAAGTTGATTCATGGTCATTATTCTCCCTTCATTTTTTCATAAGGGCTGTAGTAGGGGTCATAAAACACTTTCCATAGTGTCCCCTTCCGTAAAGCTTCACTTGGTGAGTATTGTTCTAAATTAGGTGGCTGAAATCCCAGATATAGATTAGGAGGTGTAGAATATACTTTTCGTGTAATGGGCTTACAAGGGTCAAATGGACTTACATAAGGATAATAAGCTTTATAAAAATCGTGCACACAAATCCCTCCTGAATAGAAAAACCTTCGTAACAACATATGAGAATGAATAGAGGAAAATGTTAATAAATTTATTTCCCTAAAATAAAAAGGGATACGGAATGAAAGTGTTGAATGTTATAAAGTGTAGGATATTAATAAAGAGGTGGTTCAAATGTTTGTAAAAAGTGCCATGATTCCGAAGCACAAATGTTATGTGGTGAATGAAAACGATTCGATTGAAAAAACATTAGAAGTATTAGAGCATCATAAAATCGATGGAGTTCCAGTTCTTTCAAATGAAGAGTATGTAGGAGTTTTAACTCGTTACAACATCTATCAAAGCTTCTTCCTTTCTGGAATGGAAAAAGATACTTTTCTAAAAGAGAAGAAGGCGAAGGATATTGCAACCTATCAAGAAAAATATTTGACGGATAGTGATGTATTTGAAAATACACTGGTAGAGTTGAAAGATTTCCCTATTCTATCAGTAGTCGATGATAATAAAAAATTTCTGGGATTAATTACTCGATATGATGTTTTAGATCAATTCAGAAGTGCTTTTGGTATGGATCAAAAAGGAATTCGAATCGCCTTTACCTCTGTTGAAACAGAGGGAAGAATTGCTCGACTTGGAGATATTATTCAACAATACTCCGAATCAGTCATTTCAATGGTAACCTTTGATGAATCTGATAAGTTATTAAGAAGAATTGTCTTGAAGGTGGAAAAGAAAGACAATATGGATAAATTTATTAACAAATTAGAAAAATCAGGATTTAGAATTCTTCACATCCAAGAAGATGAATAAGTAAATTCCATCACAATGAATCAACACGGTAAGATAAATTTCCTGTATGAAACGAAATCCCTCTCATAAGATTTATGGGAGGGATTTTTTTGATTAATTATTTCATTAAACTGATAGTTTCATTTCTAATGGGGTACTTATTTATTAAATGGTTTCCTAATGTAGAAGAGAATTCAGAAATAATTATACAATTAGTTTTAAACCCTGTTCAATTTTTTGCTGCTTCAACAGCCTTTATGATTGGGCTTATGATACAAGGCAGCTTACTAAAGATAGAAGTGTATTCCATCTTTCTATTGATGAGCGGGAAAATACATAAAGGGTTGTATATTATACCTATTCACGTGGCGATGATTTATTTGTTAACGTTTTTTGGAATATGGCAAGCGATGATTTTTTCCATTTCAGCTGTTATTTATGGTATCATTTCTATAGATTTTCACCGTCAAGGAGGCCGTCATGCTTGAATTTATCAGTGTAATGTTTCTAGGGGGAGGGATTCTCCTCCTTTTTATGTTTTATGAAGCTCATAGGAATGTGGTGAAAATAGAGAATGTAAAGCTTCCTGCATTTCCAAAAAAATCACCACCATTATCAATATTTTTTATTTCTGATATACATAAGAGAAAAGTCTCAGACAAAATCATTGATAAAGTAAAGGTAAAAGCAAATATGGTTATTATAGGGGGCGACCTTCTCGAGAAGGGAGTTTCATGGTCAAAAATAGAAGAGAATTTGGATAAGCTTTTATCAATTGGTACGGTTTACTTTATTTGGGGGAACAATGATTATGAAGTGAACGGAGCGAAGCTTAAAGAAATGTTTACAAAGAAGGGAGTCATAGAAATCATCAATGACTCTATTCAGCTCCCAAACAGCATTAATTTAATTGGAGTAGACGATGCAAGTCTAAAAAGGGCTGATTTTGCTAGAGCAATAAAAGAGGTAAACCCTAAAGACTTTAACATATTAATTAGTCACGATCCAAGACTGGTAAATCAAGTCAGAATAGAGCACGGTATTGATATTACGATGAGTGGTCATACTCATGGTGGACAGATTCGATTATTTGGTTGGGGATTGTATAAGAAAGGAAGTATTGAAAAACTTCCTCAAACGGTTTTATTAGTAAGCAATGGATACGGAACGACTGCATTACCATTAAGGTTAGGTGCACGAGCAGAAACACACTTAATCACACTTAATGCTGATTAAATGCACAACTGTTATTCATTACCTATACAAATTTTACACAAATACGTTTCTCGATTATAATTTTGGAGAATAGAGTGTTATTTGGGGGACTATTAATGAGCAATGATAATAAGGTTGAAGGCAAATATAATATAAAGGCTGTGTCAACAATTCTTGGTATACAGCCGGGAACGTTAAGGGCATGGGAAAGAAGATATAACATTATTGCTCCGGTGAGGAATGAATCTGGCCATCGCCTTTATACAGAAAAACATCTTAATATATTAAAGTGGTTAGTAGAGAAGGTTAATCAAGGTTTTACCATCAGTCAAGCAGTCGCTCTGTTGGACAAACAAGAAATAGAAGACAATGAAATGACGACTTCTGAACAAAAAGACCGAACAAAAAATATTTCAGATGATCTTATGAAAGCATTACTTAGTTTTGATGAATCAAAAGCTCATGAAATTATTAATCATTCTTTTACAATTTATACAATTGATAAAGTCGTAATTGATATTTTGGGTGGGTTACTTGTAGAGATAGGAAACCTTTGGGAAAATGGTGAAATCTCAACTGCCCACGAACATTTTGCTACTTCGATTCTAAGATCCCGCATAGGGATTATTATGCATTCATTTCCACACAATGGTATCCTGCCTAAAGTAGTGGCAGTATGCGGACCAGGTGAATGGCATGAACTTGGTTTATTAATCTTTACTCTTTATGTTAGAAGAAAGGGGTTCGAAGTGATTTATTTAGGGTCGAGTATAAAAGAAAATGATATCGATATCGTTTTAGATGAAATTGACCCTAAATTTCTATTTTTCTCCTGTACAATGAGAGAAAACATTGAACACTTACTTTCTTTAGTCTCTTCATTAAAAGAAGAAAGAGATGGATTAGAGATAGGGATTGGCGGTTTTGCTGTTGACCAGTTATCTAAAGAAAAGAAAGAGGAGTACTTTGAACACATTGTTGGACAAACGAAACCAGAGTGGGAACTATGGTTAAAAAGTAAAATATAGCACCTGCATGCACTGATTTGTGCCCCCTACATAATATGATGATAAATCGTCACTCTCATGGGGGGGTACAAATAATGAAGCTAGAAAGAATTTCAGATAATAAAATAAAGTTTTCCATTGGTGTAGAAGAACTGGAACAAAAAGGACTCTTTGAACAGGACCAGTGGAAAGATTCATATATTTGGCATGATCTTTTTGAAGAAATGCTTGATGAAGTACAAGGGAAATTTGGAATCGAAACTCAAATGGAAATCACAGTTGAAATTGAATCCTTTGATGAAAAAGAAATTTGCATGATTCTCACTCTAGAGAGCGATGAAGAATTTTTTGATTGGGAGCATGATGTTGAATCCATTTCACCACAAAAAGAACTGGATATATTAATTCAATTTAGTGAGTTTGACCCTGTAGTTGAACTATTAAAAAGATTAAGCCATTCACTTAATATTAAAGATGATTCCATCTCAATAGAACTTTATTCGTATGATGGTCATTATTATCTCCTCTTTGAAGATTTGATTGAAAAGGACTTTCTTCTCATTGACCCGTTCTCCTTTGAATATGGGGATAAACCAAGAAATACTAAATATGTTTTAAAGGAATACGGGCACCCAATCCTAATAAAAAACACCTTAAGTCAAATTCTTTTATATTTTTAATTCACCTTTCTATAACCCCTTCAAACAAAACTTTTAAGCCTATATTCTTAAATTAAGCATAGATCAAACAAAACGTTTCCTACTTACCCCTATAAAGAAATAAAAATAGTCAGACGAAATTATTATAAAATAGGTACAAAATAGTCTAAGTGGTACCAAAAAAAGAAGGGTGTGCCTTTTAGGGACCGCTTAGAACCCCTCTCTGTGAGATTCATGGTACATCGTTTTTTTATAAATGACAGCGTTTTCAAAAAAGTTTAGTTTTTTTTATTTTCTTTCTTTGCAAGAGGAAACCAAACGTGTATACTATGTCTTGAAAGCGGACAAGATTTTACGATTTACAGTGAAATATACTGGGAGGTTTACATAAATGGTAGCCGAAAAGGGGAAAGAAAATCATCAAACATCAGATAAACATGATGTGTTGAAATCTACGCAAACGGTTATTCACCTTGCGCTTGATAAATTAGGTTATCCTGAAGAAGTTTTTGAATTGTTGAAAGAACCTGTAAGAATGTTAACCGTTAAAATACCCGTGAGAATGGACGACGGTAAAGTTAAGGTATTTACAGGTTACCGTTCCCAACATAATGACGCAGTTGGGCCCACAAAAGGTGGAATTCGTTTTCATCCTAATGTGACAGAAAAGGAAGTAAAAGCACTCTCTATATGGATGAGTTTAAAATGCGGAATTGTTGATTTGCCGTATGGTGGTGGTAAAGGTGGAATCATTTGTGATCCACGGGATATGTCTTTCAGAGAATTAGAACGATTAAGTAGAGGTTATGTTCGTGCCATTAGTCAAATTGTAGGTCCATCTAAAGATATTCCAGCTCCAGATGTTTTTACCAACTCTCAAATAATGGCTTGGATGATGGATGAATATAGTCGAATAGATGAATATAATTCACCAGGATTTATCACAGGTAAGCCACTTGTTCTTGGAGGGTCCCACGGTAGGGAAACGGCAACTGCCAAAGGTGTGACGATTTGTATACGAGAAGCTGCAAAGAAAAAAGGAATAAAGCTTGAAGGAGCAAGAGTCGTTGTTCAAGGGTTTGGAAACGCAGGTAGCTTCCTAGCAAAATTCATGCATGATGCTGGTGCAAAAGTAATTGGAATTTCGGATGCCTATGGCGGTTTACATGATGTAGATGGCTTAGACATAGATTATTTACTTGATCGAAGAGACAGCTTCGGTACTGTAACGAAATTATTCAATAACACAATTTCAAATCAAGAATTATTAGAGCTTGATTGTGATATCTTAGTCCCGGCAGCCATTGAGAATCAAATTACTGAAGATAATGCACACAATATCAGGGCGAGTATCGTAGTTGAAGCTGCTAATGGACCAACTACATTAGATGCTACTAAAATCCTTACAGAAAGAGGGGTTTTATTGGTACCAGATGTTCTTGCTTCATCTGGAGGAGTTACCGTTTCATACTTCGAATGGGTACAAAACAACCAAGGATACTATTGGTCTGAAGAAGAAGTGGAAGAGAAGCTTGAAAAAATACTCATTAATTCATTTAACAACGTTTATGATACGGCTCAATCAAGAAGAGTAGATATGAGACTTGCTGCTTACATGGTAGGAGTAAGGAAAATGGCAGAGGCTTGCCGCTTCAGAGGTTGGATCTAAGAACTCCTTTAAGAATAACTGTGTTTGGACTGATTAACATAGACAAAAGCGAGAATTTTGTCAATGTGTTTAATAGTAATACAATTTACGAAAAAAGCTTCATAAATAAGCAATGGGAGAGACTAACGGTCTCTCTCATTTTATATTTTAGGCTCTTTTCGTAAACTTTGTTACTTTTATTTCAGAAGATGCTCACTTCCCAGTTCATGGGCGCAGAGTATCCTCTGCTGACGTCGGCTGAAAACGGAGCGTTGACAGAGCCTTAGGTGAAATTATGTTATAATACAACAATCTTTGCGAAAAGAGGCTTATATAAGGGATTACTTTTGACCAATAATTAAAATTATTCCATAATAATTGGTGGGAGATAATTCGAAGTTCTGAAGAAAACTAACTATATCATCTTTCAGATAGAGTAATTTGAAGGAGTGTCCAAATTTGAAAACTGAAGATTGTATTATTGTAGGTGGAGGCCCTTGTGGGTTGTCAGCTGCTATAAGTTTAAAGGATCAAGGAATAGATCCTTTAATTATTGAAAAAGGCAATATTGTAAATGCTATTTATCATTACCCTACTCACCAAACTTTTTTCTCTTCAAGTGAGAAATTAGAAATCGGTGATGTTCCTTTTGTTATTGAGGAACATAAGCCTCGTCGTAATCAGGCTCTTGTTTATTATCGTGAGGTAGCAAAAAGAAAAAAATTAAGGATTAATCGTTTTGAGCTGGTTCAAAACGTAGAAAAAAGTGAACAGGGTTTTATTATTTCTACCTCAAAGGAAACATACCAAGCGAAACATGTAATCATTGCAACTGGTTATTATGATTCTCCAAATTACTTGAACATTCCAGGTGAAAAAGAAGAAAAGGTATTTCATTACTTTAAAGAAGCACATCCCTTTTTTGACACCGATGTTGTTGTAATAGGTGGAAAGAATTCAGCAGTCGATGCTGCCTTAGAATTAAATAAAGCAGGAGCAAGAGTAACGGTGATTTATCGTGGAAGTGAATACTCAAAAAGTGTAAAGCCATGGATACTTCCTAATTTCGATGCATTAGTTCGAAGTGGTGAGATAAATATGGAATTTAATTCGTGTGTTCAAGAAATAAAGGAACAGTCTGTAATCTATGATACTCAAGGAGAACAAAAGGAGATATACAATGATTTTGTTTTTGCTATGACAGGGTATCATCCAGATCACGGTTTTCTTACTAAGATGGGAATTAGCATTGATGATGAAACAGGAAGACCATCCTTTAATCCTGACACTATGGAGACGAATGTGAATGGAGTATACATCGCAGGAGTTATAGCAGCAGGAAATAATGCCAATGAAATATTTATTGAAAACGGGAGATTACATGGAGGATTAATAGCAAGCTCTATTGTAGGTAAAGATTGATCATAAAGTAACTTCATGAATATTTTTCATATCTATAATTTACAAAACGACTCGCGGATTTCACGAGTCGTTTTAGGATATTTTTGCTAACTTTGTTGCCTATCTAACAAAGTCATTAGTTTTTAAATATCTTCTCAAGTTCGTGGAAATCGTTGGTTTGAGAAAGAGCAACCATCAATTTTATACGGGCTTTCTGTCCATTAAGGCCGTTAGAAAAAATGACTCCCTTTTCCTTTAATTGTTTTCCTCCACCACTATAACCATAAATATCTTGAACAATCCCGTTAAAGCATCTTGAAACAAGCACAACGGGAATATTTGCAGATAACAATTCATTTATACCATGGACGGCTTCAGGTGGAAGATTCCCTTGTCCAAGTGCCTCTATAATCACACCATCAAATTGTAAATCCTTAATTGCAATTAACAGGCCCGAGTCCATCCCAGCATATGCTTTGATTAAAGTAACTCGTTTTGAGATATCGCAAACTTGATAGCTCTCAGAGGAAGTAGGTTGGTGGTGAAAAAGTACGCCTCTTTTTGTAACAATTCCAATTGGTCCATATTGCGGGCTTTGGAAGGTAGAAACGTTGCTTGTGTGTGTTTTGTTACGTTTTTTGCTGAATGAATTTCATCATTTAATACAACTAATACACCTTTATTCTTTGATTTACTATCTGCTGCTACACGAACAGATGATATAAGATTATACAATCCATCTGCTCCAATTTCGTTACTCGATCTCATGGCCCCTGTAACGACAATAGAAATAGGTAAGGATATGGTAAGATCTAAGAAATAAGCTGTTTCTTCTAAAGTATCTGTTCCATGTGTAATAACTGCCCCGTCAAACGCCT
Organism: Rossellomorea aquimaris TF-12; assembly: GCF_001648555.1. GTDB lineage: Bacteria > Bacillota > Bacilli > Bacillales > Bacillaceae_B > Rossellomorea > Rossellomorea aquimaris. The sequence goes on from NZ_LQXM01000002.1 coordinate 113,672, forward strand.
TTTCCTTGTACTTCTCTTCTATTAGTTCTTTAAGTTGGTACATATGCTGTTCAGTAATGTGGGGAGAAGGTAGGTGAAATGCTTCCTCTACTGTGATATTAGCTAAGTTTGAAACAATGGAAGTTTGAACGGATAAAGGATTTTCTTTCCCTGGAATCACTTCTCCTGTACTAACATCCTCCATCATAGAAATCGTTCCACCTGTATGTATTACTAAAATATTTTTTTTCATATGGGCATTCCTCCTGTCAAATAAAATGTTATTTCCAATCTTACTTTAACATGATACGATTAAGAAAACCGAAAGAAAAGAGGACTTTTTATGCTGGTGATTTTATCAGCGGGTATAGCACCAGGATTAGCGTTGCTGAGTTATTTTTATTTGCGCGACGAATATGAATCAGAACCGATTACATTAGTGTTTAAGACATTTATTTATGGAACTATCATAACCTTCCCTATTATGTTCCTTCAATATGTATTGGGAGTTGAAGGGTTCATTCCATCAAATTTGGCCAATGCATATATTTCCTCAGGATTACTTGAAGAGTTTTTCAAATGGTTTATTTTGATGTTTGCAATTTTTCAGCACGTTAATTTCAATGACCCTTATGATGGTATTGTCTATGGTGCAAGTGTGTCTTTAGGCTTTGCTACAGTGGAAAACATATTATATTTAGTAGCAAATGGCGTTGAGTATGCATTTGGTAGAGCATTGCTTCCTGTTTCAAGTCATGCCTTATTTGGAGTTATTATGGGTTATTACTTAGGAAAAGCCAAATTTTCTTTAAAAGAAGAAAAACGAAAGTGGTTATTGATTTCCCTTTTTATTCCGATCTTTTTACACGGAACATATAATTATATTTTTCTTGCTGAAAAAAATTGGATCTATTATATGATTCCCTTCATGTTCTTTCTATGGTGGCTTGGTTTGAAAAAAGTAAAACATGCACATCGACTAACAGAAAAACAATACAACAATCAATTATATAAAGAAAAGGTTCAATAAAAGACGTTCTCAAATTGAGGACGTCTTTTTTTCTTATAACGCTTGTATAAAATGGGAGTCTCTACAAAAACTAGAGTTAATGTTAATTGAAGATATGGAGGTTAAAGCATTATGAATAGTCGCTTCAAAATATCTATTACTTCAGTCGTCATGGTGCTTATGTGTTCTCTTTTAATGATTTCATCAGAAGGAGAGAAGGCAGACGCTTTTTCAAACCAAGTCATTCAGCATGGTGCAACTGGTGAAGATGTAATAGAGCTACAAGCAAGGTTACAGTATATAGGGTACTACAATGGGGATATTGATGGAGTCTTTGGTTGGGGGACATATTGGGCTTTAAGAAACTTCCAATATGAATTTGGTCTAGAAATTGACGGTTTAGCAGGTCAAGAGACAAAAAATAAACTAGTGAAAGCTTCAAAGTATAATAAACAATTTGTCAAAGAACAGATCCAAAAAGGGAAAAACTTTAGTCATTACGGAGGTACTAATCTTAACAAACAAGCTGAGGGAGGCGGAGGAAAAGGGACTAGTGCTAAGCAGCCACAACAACAGCAAAAGCAAACCCCTTCCAAACCAACAGCGGTGAATACACCAAATGGCTTTTCTCAAAACGACATCCAATTAATGGCGAATGCTGTTTATGGTGAAGCACGAGGTGAACCATACGAAGGTCAAGTTGCAGTTGCAGCAGTTATTTTAAATCGAGTAGATAGCTCAGCATTTCCAAACACAGCTGCAGGAGTAATATTTGAACCTGGTGCGTTTACTGCTGTTGCAGATGGGCAAATTTGGCTGACACCAAACGAAAAGGCGAAGGAAGCTGTGTTGGATGCTATCAATGGTTGGGATCCATCCTCTAGTGCCATTTATTATTTTAATCCTGCAACAGCTACAAGTAAATGGATTTGGTCCCGTCCACAAATAAAGAAAATAGGAAAGCACATATTCTGTAATTAATGAGGTGAAGTAAAGTGCTACGTGTAATTCTAATCACTGTACTCGTTCTGGGCGTTGCAGGTACAGCCTTTTGGGGGTATCAAGAACACCAGGAGAAAAATGCGGTATTAATAAATGCTGAAAATAATTACCAGCGTGCGTTTCATGAATTAACTTACCAGATGGATCTTCTCCACGATAAAATAGGTTCGACTTTAGCAATGAACTCACGGAAATCTCTATCTCCTGCTCTTGCAGATGTATGGAGACTGACTTCCCAAGCTCATAGTGACGTTGGTCAACTTCCTTTGACCCTTTTACCATTTAATAAAACGGAGGAGTTTTTAAGCAATATCGGAGATTTCAGCTACCGAGTAGCCGTGAGGGACCTTGATAAAAATCCACTATCTGAAAAAGAATACAAATCATTAGAAGGATTATATAAACAAAGTGCCGATATACAGAAAGAGTTAAGAAGGGTTCAATATTTAGTTATTAAGAATAACTTAAGATGGATGGACGTGGAACTGGCTCTAGCATCAGGAAAAGAGCAGTCAGACAATACAATCATTGATGGATTTAAGACGGTTGAAAAAAATGTCTCTGGATACGATGAAGCAAATTTCGGAAACACCACTTTTGTAAATACAGAGAAAAAAGATGATAATTTCAAAAAGCTACAAGGTAAAGCAATTTCTAAAAAAGAAGCCGTTGAAGTGTTAAGAAAATATTCAGGTTTGAAGGAAACCAAGAATGCCAAGGTAGCTAAAAGTGGAAAAGGTTCTAATTACGAATTTTATAGTGTGTCAATTGGCAACGGAAAAACTGAAGCGAGTATGGATATAACTAAAAAGGGAGGATATCCTATTTGGTACATTCATAATCGAGAAGTGAAAGATACGAAAATTAGTTTAAATAAAGCTGCTGAGAAAGCTACTCAATTTTTAAAAGAAAATAAATTTGAGAAATTAGAGCTGTTTGAAAGTGCTCAATATAATAATATTGGAATCTTCACGTATGTAACGATTGTAGATGAAACAAGGATATATCCTGATTCTGTGAAAATAAAAGTAGCTTTAGACAACGGACAAATCATTGGATTTGCTGCAGAAGAATATTTGAAAAATAATCATGAACGAGAATTGCCGAAGCCTTCCATTACCAAAGAAGAAGCAAGAGCCACAACAAACCCAAATCTTAAAGTCATGGAAGAGAGAAAGGCTGTCATCGTAAATGACTTAAATGAAGAAGTACTCTGTTTTGAGTTCCTGGGTATGCTAGGTAAAGATACGTATCGAATCTTTATAAATGCAAAAACCGGAGAAGAAGAAAAAGTAGAAAGACTTAAAAATGCAGAACCAATATATGAAGAAGTAGTATAATTATTTTATGAGGGACGGACCTCCATTTGGAGGTCCGTCCCTCATTTGTTGTTTAAATTCAGAAAAGAATGAAAATGTATAAAAAAGTATGGAAAGGTAGATTGTCACATGCCATAATAAGGGTACACATAATGGAAGTAAGAAAGTGAGAGTTTTGGACTATGATTAAAGCTGGAATGACGTTGCAATTAGAGCCTTTACATAATGAGAAATTTGAAAAATATAAATGTAGAGTGGTGGAGTTAGGGCAAAATGGTATCTATATTGATTATCCGATCCATACAAAAACAGAAAAGACTGTTTTTTTAATAGATGGCACTCAGCTTAAAGCCAGTTTTATCTACAATGATCAGACAGTACTTATGTTTGAAACGGAGGTTCTTGGGAGGAAACTATCAAAGATTCCGATGATTCACATCCATTATCCTGGCGAAAACGAATTAGTAAAAATTCAACGCAGGCAATTTGTACGTGTAGATGCCAACGCTGATATTTCGTTGAAATTTAATAACCAATATCACCCCACCATCACCGAAGACATTAGTGCAGGAGGCTGTGCTGCCATAGTGAATAAGGAAATGAAGATTGAGGGTGGAACAAAACTGACGACGATCATAGTACTTCCAATGCAAAATGGTGAATGTCATTACGCTGAAATAGAAGGAAGAGTGATTCGTGTATGGGAGAAAGATGCAAGAAGTATTGCAAGTATTGAGTTTGACAAACTAACGGAAAGTCAACGACAGCTTATCCTTAGATATTGCTTCGAAAGACAATTAGAGTTAAGGAAAAAGGGACTTCTTGAATAAAAACAGTAAATTGACACATACTTTTTCTATGTAAAGAAAAAGGGTGAGCAGATGAAATTGGTAGAACGTATCCTTATTAAACTAGCGATTATTCATTTTATTTTATTATTGGGAATTCAAGTGCTATTTCATGAGTTCAATTTCCTTCCTGTATTTCATAAAATAATATTTTATGAAGGGGTAGAAAAAATGGAATATAGTGATATTGTTGAAACATTATCAAAGGGAAAAGCGGGTGATTAGACCTGCTTTTTTTATAGGTTTGCTATGTGATTTTTTACATTAGTTGATTGAAAGGAAATCGCTTGCAATGTTTAACAAAGTTTTTAGAATAAAGATTTTTTAAACGTTCTTTTTGATTTATGTTAAAATAATGGAGAAATAATTAGGAATATAAGTAGGTGGATTTTTTGGAAAAATTAAGAATCGCAATAGACGGCCCTGCTGCTGCAGGTAAAAGTACAGTGGCAAAAATTGTAGCAGAGAAATTATCTTATCTTTATATAGATACTGGAGCGATGTATCGTTCCCTAACATATAAAGCTTTGAAAATGAATGTAGACGTTCATAATGAACAGGAGCTAACGAAGTTGTTAGCAAATACAACAATTGAATTGGAACCATCAGAAAATGGACAGTTAGTATATGTAGATGGAGAAAATGTAACAGATGAGATTCGTCAATCTTCTGTTACCAACTCTGTATCTCATATTGCAGTCCATTCTTTAGTGAGAGAGGAAATGGTTCATAGACAACAACAGTTAGCAAGAGAAGGAGCTGTTGTAATGGATGGAAGAGATATAGGTACCCATGTTATACCTGATGCTGAAATCAAAGTCTTTCTACTAGCCAGTGTTGATGAACGAGCTCAAAGAAGACATGAAGAAAATGTTACTAAAGGGTACCCATCAGACTTAGAACAACTCAAGAAAGAGATTGCACTAAGAGATAAGATTGATTCTGAAAGAGAAGTGGCCCCTTTGAAAAAAGCAATAGATGCCATTGAGATTGATACCACATCCTTGTCGATTTCAGAAGTAGTGAGCCAAATTATGTTGCTAGTAGAAAGGAAGGGTTAACGTGAACTTGTATTCCTTTGCTAAAAGCTTAGTAAAAACGGTTCTTACCCCCCTTTATCGAATAGAAGTTGTTGGTTTAGAGCATTTTCCTAAAGACGGTGGGGTTTTATTATGTGCAAATCACATTGATAATTTAGACCCTCCAGTAGTAGGTATTACTGCTCCAAGACCTGTTTCTTTTATGGCGAAAGAAGAGATATTTAGTGCACCAGTACTTGGTAAGATTCTGCCTGGACTTCGCGCTTTTCCAGTTAAAAGGGGAATGAGTGATCGAGAGGCCCTGCGTAAGGGATTGAACGTCCTTAAACAGGGTGATGTTTTGGGACTGTTTCCAGAGGGTACTAGAAGTAAAACAGGGAAGATTGGAAAGGGATTAGCCGGTGCAGGATTTTTTGCTCTTCGATCCAATGCTTATGTTGTTCCTTGTGCCATTATTGGACCTTACAAGCCATTTAAAAAACTAAAGGTTGTTTACGGTCCCCCTATTCCCATGGATGAAGTAAGAGAACAGAAGTTAAATGCAGAAAAAACAACTGAAATTATCATGGGTGAAATTGAAAAACTAATAAATGAGCATGTTTAATATGAGCTTTCTTGCTTGACAAAAAGCTTTATTTATTAGAAGTTAGTAGAAAGAATATTATAAATTTTCGATTTATGGATTTAAAATTTTTGTAGTCATGGATTAAGGAGGAGTACATAATGGAAGACATGAATGGAATTGAAGTGAAAAATCTCGAAATTGGTGAAAAAGTTAAAGGAACAGTCACTAAGGTCGAAGAGAAACAAGTCCTTGTTGATGTTCAAGATAGCAAAGTGGATGGCATCATTCCAATTAGTGAACTCTCAAGCCTTCATATTGAAAAAGCTTCTGATGTAGTCAGTGAAGGAGATGTACTTGAGTTAATCGTGACGAAAGTGGAAGAAGAGCTATTGGTTCTTTCAAAACGTAAAGTAGATGCTGAAAAAGCATGGGAAGAAATGAAAGTCCGTTTTGAAAATGGAGACATTTTTGAAGCAGAAGTAAAAGATGTTGTAAAAGGTGGATTAGTTGTAGATCTTGGGGTTAGAGGATTTGTTCCTGCTTCCTTAGTAGAAGACTACTATGTTGAAGATTTCTCTGATTATAAAGATAAATCTTTAAGCTTTAAGATTGTCGAATTAGACCAAGAGAAAAATCGACTTATTTTATCTCACCGAGCAGTTGTAGAGGCGGAAAAACAACAACAAAAGAAAAAGTTATTAACAGATATAAAGTCAGGGGCTGTCCTTGAGGGTACAGTTCAGCGTATTACCGATTTTGGAGCATTTGTAGATATCGGAGGAGTAGATGGTTTAGTTCACATCTCACAACTTTCTCATGAGCATGTTGAGAAACCTTCAGATGTCGTAACAGAAGGACAAAAAGTAAATGTCAAAGTCCTTAGTGTTGATCGAGATAATGAAAGAATTTCTCTATCTATTAAAGAAACTTTACCTGGACCTTGGAGCAATATTTCAGAAAAGGCTCCAAAGGGAAGCGTGCTTGATGGAGTTGTAAAACGTTTAGTGTCCTATGGTGCATTTGTTGAAGTTCTTCCAGGAGTAGAAGGACTCGTTCATATCTCACAAATATCCCATAGCCATATTGGTACCCCTCATGAAGTATTAAAAGAGAACCAAGAGGTAAAAGTAAAAGTATTGGATGTCAACGAAGACGAACAACGCTTATCCTTAAGTATAAAAGCTCTGGAAGAAAAGGAAGAAGAAGTGACCGACTACGAAATGCCAGAAGAAAACACTGGATTCCAGTTAGGTGAAATGATCGGAGACAAACTAAAAGATCTTAAATGATGGTGATGGACAGTGACGAGAGCTCAAAGAAAACAAGACCACATTAACTATGCACTATCAACAGGTCAACAACGAAAAACGGGTTTTGATGATGTTACTTTTGTCCACCATAGCTTACCTAATATAGCGGTAGATGATGTTAATCTGCATACTCAAATTGGCGAACTTAATTGGAGTTCGCCAATTTTTATCAATGCTATGACTGGTGGCGGTGGAAAATCCACTTCTAAAATAAATGAAGAACTGGCTATATTGGCAAGAGAAACAGGTATGGCCATTGCGGTTGGTTCTCAAATGTCTGCATTGAAGGATTCAAATGAGCGTCATACATATGAAGTGGTTAGAAAAACGAATCAGAACGGAATCGTTTTTGGAAACCTTGGAAGTGAGGCAACTGTTCAGCAAGCAAAAGATGCTGTTGAAATGATAGAAGCAAATGCCTTGCAAATTCACCTTAATGTGATTCAAGAATTAACGATGCCAGAAGGGGATCGTAATTTTAGGGGTGCTTTGGAAAGGATTCAACAAATTGCTAATGGGATATCCGTTCCTGTCATCGTTAAGGAAACAGGCTTTGGAATTAGCAAGGAAGTGGCCGCATCTCTATCACATTCGAATATTGCAGCAATTGATGTTGGTGGATTTGGGGGAACGAACTTCTCTAAAATTGAGAATAAACGAAGAAGCAGGATGTTAGGATTTTTTGATGATTGGGGAATCCCAACAGCAGTATCCATCGTTGAATGTCATTCTTCCACCTCCTTGCCAATCCTTGCTTCTGGAGGTGTTCAAAGCAGCTTAGACATTGTGAAATCCTTAAGCTTAGGTGCTTCGGCCGTGGGGATGGCAGGAGTTATCTTGAAAACACTTCTTGATTCTGGACTGGATAGTACAATTGAAGAAGTAAACGAAATTCAATCAGATCTTAAATTTTTAATGTGCGCTTTAGGTTGCAAAAATCTGAGCGAGCTTCATCATGTACCAGTGGTATTGTCAGGAAATGTCTATCATTGGTTGGAGCTAAGAGGCTTGAATCCTAAAGAGCTCAGCAATCGTAATAAACAATGATTTTTAAAAAATTTCATATCTTTTAAGGAGACGAATTCTTATAGAATTCGTCTTTTTTATTGCTTTCTAATTTAATGATGCTGATACATATAGAGATAAGTACAAAATCTACAAAAAGAATGATCACTCATCACCAAAGCATGCATCATCATCAAATCAAACCAAACCATTCACATCCAGTAATTGTTCCTCGAACCAAACAAAATAATCCACTCCCCCTTAAGGAAGTGGACTTCACTTATTTATTCTCGCAAATTCATACCCATCGCATGAAGAGTTAATCCTACCTTATCTTTGTTTGTTTCTTGCTTCTTCCGGGCTTTGTAGCCCTGTTGATCCTTTATAATGCAAAGCTTGATCTCGATCAGATTCCACCTGTTTGCTTTGTTTTAATTTCTTTTCTTGTCGATCTTTACCCATTATCAACACCTCCTTCCTTTATTTTTTCTATAAGTTTTTTATTCATGCATGAATGAGATACATAAAGATTTTCCATAATGTAGATAATAAGAGGGAGTGAAACAATGTGGATGGAATTTACTATTTATGGTTCCTTTGGGGATGTTGGACATACTCAACCTTTATTATGAGTAAAAAAGACACGTTTAGATTTTATATTTCATTTTTAAGCCTGGTGTTAATCATCGTTTTTCCATATGGTGTAACGATATATTCAATGAGAATAGCAGTACCTGTACTTGTGATAATTATTGGTTGTTTTATTTATATACGTTCGCTGAGAGTAAGAGATAAATTATATTTGTTTATCACCTTATTAACAATCGGACTGACTAACTCAGGTTTAGGACTCATATCCATTTACGATCCTATTTTAATGTTTTTGGATACTGGAATAGTTGTAGCCTTTTCTTCTGTAATATTAAGTTTTCTTTTTTATCCGTCTCATTCAATGAAATACAGAGTGAGTGCTGTCGTGTTAGGCTGTATTGCCGGTGATTTTCTCTTGTGTTTTTCGTTAAATAAAATTGGTTTTTTATATTCAGTAGGTAATGGGAATTTTTTAGATTCTCTAACAATTTCTCTTTTCACTCTTATTGTCATTAAGGTATTGAATGATATCAACCATGTGGTCAATATGAAATTACAAACCAAAGGGGAAATGAATAATATATGAATGAATATGTGTACCCGGTTATTTTTGGTGTGATGGTGGGAACGTTAACTAGAATTTATATGCTTCGCACAGATTATCGCCAATACCCTACTTACTTACATGGTAAAATAATACACATCGCATTAGGGTTTATCGCTGCTGGATTAGGTACGATTGCAATACCCGCATTATTGGAAGAGAATTTCACAGCGATTACGTTTTTGACTGTTGCAGCTTCTCAATTTCGTGATGTTCGAAATATGGAAAGGAATACGTTAACAGAACTAGATGCTTATGAGCTTGTTCCAAGAGGCGCAACTTACATAGAAGGGATAGCCATTGCATTTGAAAGTCGAAATTATTTGGTCATTTTTTCTTCGCTCCTTGCGACTATTGCTTTTATTGTTTTCAATTTTTATGTTGCCTTAGTCATTGGGCTTATCTCTATGCTCATTTCTCATAAATTAATGGCTGGTGGTCGACTTCAGGACATAGTCGATATTGAGTATGTTGAGCCTCATTTTGATGGGGCAGGGCTTTATGTCGATAATATCTATATTATGAATATCGGTTTGAAAGTCAGACAAGAAGAGATTTTAAAGTATGGTATGGGCTTTGTTCTTTCTCCTAAATCATTTGATGCAAGGTCTACTATCGCAAACCTGGGGCAACGACAGGCCATTCTTCATGACATTTCCACATCCTTAGGCATTTTTAAAGATTCAGGAACTCCAGCTCTAACTCCTCTCGCTAAAAGAGATCTAGATGATGGTCGCATTGGTGTATTTGTCCTTCCACAAAGGAAGGATATCGAAAAAGCCATTGCCATTTTAGGTCAAGTGCCTACATTGGAGAATGCGATTAGAATGCCTTCAGAATCAAAAGCTAATAAGAAGGGGAGTAAGTTAGAATGAGCACAACAATCCAGAAATTCATTCTTGCAGCTGTTACTACTTCACCTGAAAGAGTACCAAGTGGGACTGCCGTATTTCATTGTAAAAGTGATTCGGAATTACAAAAGATATGTGCTAATTTAGAAGCCATTTTAGATGGTATTGCCCATGAATTAGATGAAGGACTGTTTATCATTGTGAAACATTGATTGCTAGATTATTCTTTTATTGATAAAATAGTAAAGTTAGGGGACTGTCCCATAAGGAAATAAGACCTTAAGGGCCAGTCTTTCTTATTCATAGTACTTGACATCAAGAATTGAAAAGGCTTAAAAGAGGAAATGTAAGAAAAGTAAAAAGTTTCTTACAGAAAGGGTGAAAAACGTGTCAAAACCAGTCGTAGCCATCGTAGGGCGTCCAAACGTAGGAAAGTCCACGATTTTTAATAGAATTGTTGGAGAAAGAATATCAATAGTTGAAGATGTTCCAGGAGTTACAAGAGATCGAATATATAGTTCAGCTGAATGGTTAACGCATGAGTTTAATATGATCGACACAGGTGGTATAGAATTAGGTAATGAACCATTTTTAGATCAAATTAGACAGCAGGCAGAAATTGCCATCGATGAAGCAGACGTCATTGTATTCTTAACGAATGGTCGTGAAGGTGTCACTGCTGCAGACGAGATTGTTGCTAAAATTTTATACAGATCAAAAAAACCGGTAGTGTTAGGCGTTAATAAAGTGGATAATCCTGAAATGAGAGAAATGATTTATGACTTTTACTCATTAGGTTTTGGAGAACCATACCCAATTTCGGGATCTCACGGGCTTGGTTTAGGAGATCTGCTAGATGACGTGGTTAGACATTTTAAAAAGGATGAAGAAGACGATTATGCTGAAGATGTTATTAAGTTCTCTCTCATCGGTCGACCAAACGTAGGAAAGTCTTCACTCGTTAACGCATTACTGGGTGAAGATAGAGTTATCGTAAGTAATGTAGCAGGTACAACAAGAGATGCAGTGGATTCATCTTACTCCTTTGAAGGACAAGATTATGTCATTATTGATACTGCAGGTATGAGAAAAAGGGGAAAAGTATACGAAACAACGGAGAAATATAGTGTACTTAGAGCCCTTAGAGCCATTGAACGCTCAGACGTCGTCTTAGTGGTTATTGATGGGGAAGAGGGAATTATTGAACAAGATAAGAAAATTGCTGGATACGCTCATGAGGCTGGTCGAGCAGTAGTGATCGTAGTGAATAAATGGGACGCTGTTGAAAAAGATGAAAAAACCATGAATAAATGGGAACAGAACATTCGTGACCATTTTCAATTTTTAGACTATGCTCCCATCGTATTTCTTTCAGCAATAACGAAAAAGAGAATTCACACATTACTGCCAGTCATTAATATAGCTAGTGAAAATCATGCATTACGTGTTCAATCCAGTGTACTAAATGAAGTAGTGATGGATGCAGTTGCCATGAATCCTACTCCAACAGATAATGGTAAGAGGTTAAGAATTTATTACGCTACACAGGTTGCTGTTAAGCCGCCAACCTTTGTTGTATTTGTAAATGATCCAGAATTAATGCACTTTTCGTATGAGCGTTTCTTAGAAAATAGAATACGTGATGCATTTGGATTTGAAGGTACTCCTATTCGTATTATCGCTCGTGCTAGAAAATAATTAGGTAGGTGTGAAATGTTGAAAAAATCCCAAAAGATTACGGTAATTGGAGCAGGTAGTTGGGGGACAGCACTTTCAATGGTCCTTGCAGATAATGGGCTTGAGGTAAGGTTATGGGGTCATAAAGAAGATCAAATCAATGAAATTAACCAACACCATACAAATCAAAAGTATTTAAAAGAAGTGGAACTCCCAGAGTCTATTATTGGGTATTCTAACCTTCAACAATCTATTGAGGAAATCGATACCATTATTCTAGCTGTTCCAACGAAAGCAATTCGACCAGTATTACGTCAAATACAAGAAGTTCAAAGTACTCCTTTAACCATTGTTCATGTTAGTAAAGGAATTGAACCGGATTCTCTATTAAGAATATCTGAAATGATTGAAGATGAGATGGAGTCAAAAAACTTACATGCAGTTGTTGTGCTTTCAGGACCAAGTCATGCGGAGGAAGTGAGCTTGAGACACCCAACTACTGTAACGGTATCCTCGAAGGATATGAAGGCTGCTGAGTCGGTTCAGGATATGTTTATGAATCAAAACTTTAGAGTTTACACGAATCCTGATTTACTTGGGGTAGAGATTGGCGGAGCTTTAAAAAATATTATTGCTCTAGCTGCGGGAATAACTGATGGACTTGGTTATGGCGATAATGCAAAAGCTGCCCTTATAACTAGAGGTCTAGCAGAAATCGCTCGTTTAGGAACTAAAATGGGGGCAAATCCTCTTACCTTCTCAGGGTTAACAGGAATAGGCGACCTTATTGTTACTTGTACAAGTGTTCATTCAAGAAACTGGAGAGCAGGTAATATGCTTGGTAAAGGTCGTAATCTTGAAGAGGTGCTCGATAACATGGGAATGGTTGTAGAGGGTGTTCGCACAACAAAAGCAGCTCATCAGCTGGCTGAGAAATATGAAGTGAAAATGCCGATTACGGATGCTTTGTATGAAGTGTTATTTAATAATGTAGAAGCAAAAGAAGCCGTTGATCATTTAATGGCACGTGTTAAAACCAATGAAATGGAAGACCTGGTGAATATATTAGGTGAACGTTTCATAGAAGAAGAATAAAATCCATCTATTATAGGCATTCGAGGATGCGGATAGCAGCTCTGTTGCATACACTGTGATGAATATATACAGCTTTGCCTATAGATGGGTAGGTCTCATTTATGAGCATCTCACCTGTTTTAAAACCAACTTGTAAAGTTGGTATTAAAACAGGTGAGTGCTCTTCTTTTATGTAGGTTCATTTCTTGAAGCTTGTTGCTACCTTGTATAGGAGAAGTTGACCTTCGCTTGCAGTAGGGAATGCGGTGAGCATCCTCGTCGGTGTGCTTCATCATTTAAGCAAACCTTGTTGACAAAGCCATTGACTGAACTCTTATTAAAAAGACAACAACCTTTGTGAATAGTGCCTTTATGTAGCTGTTATTTGCAGTTTATAACATTTTATTGAACAAAGAATCTTCCCTATTCTTTTAGAAAAAACTTATGATATAATACATTCGATAACAGGAGGGATGTTTCTTGAATTCGATGATGAAAATGTGGATCTCATTTGGTTCTATGGGGTTCATGTTCTTTGCGATTTTAACCATTTATTTCAGTCGATATAAAATCAAACAAAAATTTTTACGATTTATCACTGCTTTCGTGGCGTACATATTAATGATTGCCGGTGGTTTGATGATGATCTATATTGTATTTAGTGGGCCTACCAATTAAAGAGGCTCTACAAGTGAAAGGACGTTTTAGATTGAAGCGCTTTGGATTAATGGCAATACTTCTTATTTCAACAATGACGATACTGTCTGGATGCTTATACCCTGAGCAAAAACTAAATCAGAATCAAATTCCTTACGATACTCAGGTGAAAACTGTTCAGGAAGCAGTGGATCAGTACAAAAATAACAATAATGGATTACTTCCTATAAAAACAAAAGATCAAGACACTCCTATCTATCAAAAGTATCCCATAGACTTCAGAAAGCTTAGTCCTCAATTTCTGGCAGAAATTCCTGGAAACGCATTTGAAAACGGTGGTGTCTTTCAATACGTTCTAACAGATGTAGAGGAAAACCCCACAGTAAACATTTTCGATTTGCGTATGGCTGAAAAGATAAGAGAAGTAAGAATTAGAATACAGGCACAAGGATACCCTCCATTTAAAGAAGAAATATCTAAAAATGTATATACTCTGAATTACAAGGAGTTAGGATATGATGGAGAAGTGTACGTCAATAGCCCTTATTCTAATAAAAATCTTCCCTTAGTCATCAATGGTAACGGGGATATTTTTGTTGACTACTCTATGGACTTATATGAAAAAATTCAAACAGCAGAAAATATGCCCGAACCAGGCGAAGATATTAGGGGATTACTCACGAAAGACTCTGTTTTTGTACCAGCATATTCTTTACCATATACCATTAATGAAAAATCTGAACCTGTCTTTATGACAAAATAGGCATAACCCTTTTCTTACAAAATATATTGTAGGGGAAGGGTTATTATTTTTATGTCATTTTTTATAAAGGGTTTACTTTAATACAAATGATCATAAATGCTAAGACATAATAAATTTCATTTTTTTATCATAAGGAGGTAAAAAAAACATATTAATAGTCATAAGTCATTAGGACAACATCATAAATATAGAATGTGAGACAGAATACACGGATGAAACATCCCTGGAATATAAGATGGGAGGGAATCTCTTGGAAAGAGTCGATCTATTTAAGGACATTGCCGAAAGAACTGGCGGAGATATCTATTTAGGTGTGGTAGGAGCAGTACGAACGGGGAAATCTACTTTCATAAAAAAGTTCATGGAATTAGTAGTCCTTCCTAATATTGCTAGTGAGTCAGAGAGAGCTAGAGCACAGGATGAGCTTCCTCAGAGTGCAGCTGGAAGAACCATTATGACAACAGAACCAAAGTTTGTACCGAATCAAGCCATCTCAGTTCATGTAGATGAAGGCCTAGAGGTTAATGTGAGATTGGTGGACTGTGTAGGTTATACTGTACCAGGAGCTAAAGGATATGAGGATGAGAATGGTCCTAGAATGATTAATACACCTTGGTACGAAGAGCCTATACCGTTTCACGAGGCAGCTGAAATTGGTACTCGAAAAGTTATCCAGGAACACTCTACGATTGGTGTAGTCGTGACCACTGATGGTTCTATTGGGGAAATCGGAAGAGGAGACTATATTCAGGCAGAAGAACGTGTAATTGAAGAGTTAAAAGAAGTAGGAAAACCATTTATTATGGTGATTAACTCAGCTAGGCCCCATGCCCCTGAAACGGAAGACCTAAGAGTGAAGCTCCAGGATAAATATGATATTCCTGTTCTTGCTATGAGTGTTGAAAGTATGAGAGATTCAGATGTATTAAATGTACTTCGAGAAGCATTATTTGAATTCCCGGTGCTGGAAGTGAATGTAAACCTTCCTAGTTGGGTTATGGTGCTGAAAGAAGAGCATTGGTTACGTCAAAATTATCAAGAAGCAGTGAAGGAAACAGTAAAGGATATTAAACGATTAAGAGATGTCGATCGAGTTGTACATTACTTTAGTGAGTTTGATCACATCGAAAGGGCAGGACTGGCAGGAATTGATATGGGGCAAGGTATAGCAGAAATTGATTTATATGCTCCGGATGAACTATACGATGAAGTATTAAAAGAGATTGTAGGGGTAGAAATTCGTGGGAAAGATCACTTATTAGAATTAATGCAAGACTTTGCTCATGCCAAGGCTGAATATGACCAAATCTCTGATGCTCTAAGAATGGTTAAGCAAACGGGTTATGGTATTGCCGCACCGTCACTTAATGATATGAGCTTAGATGAACCTGAAATCATAAGACAAGGAGCAAGATTTGGGGTCAGTTTAAAAGCTGTAGCTCCTTCTATTCACATGATAAAGGTAGATGTACAATCAAAATTTGAACCGATCATAGGTACTGAAAAACAAAGTGAAGAGCTGGTTCGCTATTTAATGCAAGATTTCGAAGATGACCCACTATCCATTTGGAATTCAGATATATTCGGCCGAAGCTTAAGCTCAATTGTTAGAGAAGGCATACAGGCAAAGTTATCATTAATGCCGGAGAATGCTAGATATAAGTTGAAAGATACGTTAGAAAGAATCATTAATGAAGGTTCTGGTGGATTAATCGCCATTATCTTATAAGATAACAAGAAACACAAAAAGACTCTCCTCACAGGGAGTCTTTTTGTGTTTCCCATCCCTTTTGAGAGGGTGCATCCTCAAGCTACTCTAATTTACAGAGGCCCATAAAAAGTATTTCTACTATACAGGGTAATAGTAAAGATGCCGTTAAATTGACTCAATGTTGGAGATTTCTTTAAATATTATCTAGAAAAAATGTTTAGGGAAATGTATGTTTGGGAAGTAAGGTAGAGTAACTGTTAAATAAAATGATGCTTTTTTTGTAGGATCGGTGATAAAGTGATAGATTGTATTTAAGGTGAAAATCATGAAAATAAGGTGAATTTAGTCAATTTTTATCGTAAATAAGAAAAGATTCCCATTATTTCTTGAATAATTGTTGCTAAGGACAATCTATTGTGATAATCTTTTAACAGAATTGTTGTTGATTATTGATTCAACAACGTTTTCAAGCGATTTTTCTTTACATAATGTATAGAATCCGCTAAAGTTGTTTACTAATGATAATAAAGTAAATGAATCATGACTGAGACATTTCCTTGGGAGGAGGTGAATGGCATGAACAAGACAGAACTAATTAATGCTGTTGCAGAAGCTGCTGAGTTATCTAAGAAGGACGCTACAAAAGCGGTTGACGCTGTTTTTGATACAATTCAAAACTCACTTGCAAACGGTGATAAAGTACAATTAATTGGATTCGGTAACTTTGAAGTACGTGAGCGTGCAGCCCGTAAAGGTCGCAACCCACAAACTGGAGAAGAAATCGAAATCTCAGCTAGCAAAGTACCTGCTTTCAAACCAGGTAAAGCGCTTAAAGAAGCTGTAAAATAATTACATACTTTGATGAGCGTAAGAAAGGTCGCATGAAGATGCGGCCTTTTTTTCTTTTTTATAGTATGGTTGAGCCAGCTTTATTTTATGTAAAAAATTTGTGATTTTTATCGGATCTTTATATTTTCTAAACTTCTAAAGCACTAGTCTTTGATGACTTTATAGGCTTATGCTAATATTAACAATGTTACTATTTCTTTAAGTTATTTTAGGAGGACAACATAATGGCAGAAGTCAATCATGCCCAATTAGAGGAAGCAGTTCGGTTAATTTTAGAGGCAATTGGAGAAAATCCTAATAGAGAAGGTTTATTAGATACTCCAAAACGAGTTGCGAAAATGTATGCAGAGGTATTTTCAGGGTTGGATCATGATCCGAAAGAATACTTTGAAACTATATTTAGTGAAGATCATGAAGAGTTGGTACTTGTAAAGGATATTCCTTTTTACTCCATGTGTGAGCATCATCTCGTTCCTTTTTACGGAAAGGCACACGTAGCATATATTCCACGTAACGGAAGGGTTACAGGTCTAAGTAAACTTGCAAGAGCAGTAGAGTCTGTTGCGAAAAGACCGCAGCTTCAAGAAAGAATTACTTCAACAGTTGCTGATTCTATCATGGAGACATTGGAACCTTATGGTGTGATGGTAGTAGTGGAAGCTGAACATATGTGCATGACCATGAGAGGCGTGAAGAAGCCAGGGTCAAGTACGATAACAACTTCCGTAAGAGGAACATTTAAAGAGGACTCTCAAGCTCGAAACGAAGTTCTTTCTTTCATAAAGAATTAAGAAAGTAGGAGTGATCGAAGATGAATTCAAATGAATATGTGGTCATAAAAGCGACTGAAGATGGTGTGAACGTAATCGGATTAACGAGAGGTACAGACACACGATTCCATCACTCTGAAAAGCTTGATAAAGGGGAAGTGATGATTGCGCAATTTACTGATCATACTTCTGCCATCAAAGTAAGAGGTAAAGCGACAATCATGACTAGTTACGGTGAGGTTGAAAGCGAAAACAAGAAATGATTACAGGATGAGGGGTAGACAATGAAGATGATTCTTCCTAGTCGTCCCCTTTGTTATCAATTCAGATGACAAGAGAGACCCGGTAATACCTCCTCTAAATCAATCTTCGTAGATGGTCGTTCCTCCCATATCGTCAGAACAAGATGTAAAGACCCAGGGAAAGACTGATTCCCTATAAAAGCACTTTTTATGGTATAATATCTAATGCTGAAATTTTTAGACTGATACATAGTAGAAATGGGGATAAAAGGGTATGAAATTCATTGATTGTAACCATCAAGCGAATATCATTCATCAATACATAGATGAGCAGCTACACCACTCGTACTTAAAGGAGTATATCGATCAACCGACCATCGACCGTGATCGTATATTTTTTTTACTCCTTCCATTTATGAATGAGGGACGGACCTTCAATAAAGAAATTGTACAGTGGATTTCTACTGCTATGTTATTGCAGATAGCCCTTGATACCCATGAGAAGGTTACACTATCTCAACATGATTCATTAAAAGAAAGACAACTCACTGTTCTTGCCGGAGTGTACTTTAGTAGTCTTTATTATAAAATTCTTGCAGATACAGATGATGTTGACCTCATTTCTACACTGGCTAGAGCCATTAAAGAAATTAATGAAAGCAAAATATCTATATATAAAGAAGAATATAAGAATCTTGATGAATTATTGTTTAGTTTAAAAACAAGAGAGTCAGCAATCGTCTCTAACTTTTTTTCCTTTTTTCATGAGGACAATTGGGTTGAGGTTGTAGAGCAAGCACTCCTTTATAAAAAGCTTGTTCAAGAGCGAGATGGCTTACAAAGGAATCAAGATACTACCTTTTTAAAAGCTTTATCGTCGTTAATGCTGCATTCATCCAAGAGTCAATCTACCCCCTTAACGAATACGAACGAGGAGTACCAACTCTTAGAAACGACCATTGATGAGTTAATTGAAAAAACAAAAAAGACCATCCATTCACATTTGGAAAATAAAGAACCACTTTCACCATATTTTAAAAAGTTTATAGTGGAGTTACTGCCATATGCTAATCTACAACCATTGACGAAACTATATGCGGAAGAAGGGTAAAAGAATGAACGAGTCAAAAGAACAAAGAGTACACGGTGTTTTTGAAAAAATATATTCTAATTATGATAAAATGAACTCGGTCATTAGCTTCCAACAGCATAAGAAATGGCGAAAAGAGACAATGAAGTATATGGATGTCCGCCAAGGATCTGATGCATTAGATGTTTGTTGTGGGACTGCTGATTGGACTCTGGCCATTGGTGAGGAAGTTGGGGACACTGGCAAAGTGTTTGGCTTGGATTTCAGCCAAAATATGCTTTCTATCGGAAAAGAGAAAGTAAAAGAATCCCCCTTGAATAATATTGAGCTCATTCATGGGAATGCCATGGAGTTACCCTTTGAGGATAATACGTTTGATTATGTAACGATCGGATTCGGTTTACGTAATGTTCCGGACTATCTGCATGTCTTAAAAGAAATGAACCGGGTATTAAAACCTGGCGGTATGGCTGTTTGTCTTGAAACTTCTCAGCCAACAATGGTTGGTTTCAGACAGCTTTACTATATGTATTTCCGCTTTGTTATGCCTATATTTGGAAGAGTGTTCGCTAAGAGCTTCTCAGAGTATTCTTGGCTACAAGAGTCAGCAAGAGACTTCCCAGGTATGAAAGAATTAGCCAACATGTTTGAAGAAGCAGGCTTCAAGGATATACATGTGAAACCATACAGTGGTGGGGTCGCTGCCATGCATGCAGGTTATAAAAAAGCAAGTAAATCGTAAATTAGTAAACTAGGTGGAAAAACTATGAAGCTAAACAGAATGTATTCGTTTCTGAAGACGGATATAGATGAAATTGAAAAGGAACTGGAAGTTGCAATCGAATCTGAATCCCAACTTCTTCAAGAGGCGTCCCTTCATCTTCTGCAAGCAGGGGGAAAAAGAATTCGTCCTGTGTTTGTCCTGCTTTCAGCAAAATTTGGACAATATGATATCAATAGTGTGAAAAATGTTGCTGTTGCACTCGAGCTCATTCATATGGCATCCCTTGTTCATGATGATGTAATTGATGATGCTGAGTTAAGAAGAGGGAAACCAACAATTAAAGCCCAGTGGGATAACCGGATTGCTATGTATACAGGTGATTATATATTTGCAAGAGCTCTTGAGTATATGACAATTGTTAAAGCACCTGAAGCCCATCAAATTTTGTCCCAAACGATTGTAGAGGTTTGTAAGGGTGAAATTGCACAAATTAAAGATAAGTATCGTTTTGATCAAAATTTACGTGACTATCTGTTAAGAATTAAGCGCAAAACGGCTTTACTTATTGCTGTTAGCTGTCAGCTTGGTGCCATTGCTGCTGGGGCCACTGAAGAAGTACATAAACGATTATTTAGATTCGGCTATAATGTTGGAATGAGCTTTCAGATTACCGATGATATATTGGATCTCACAGCAAGCGAAGAAGAGCTGGGTAAGCCTGCTGGAAGTGACTTGTGGCAAGGGAACATAACCCTTCCGATTCTTTATGCTATGGAGGATTCGGAATTAAAGAAGAAAATTGAAAGGGTCACAGAACATACTTCTTCAGACGAAATGAAATCCATTATATCTGCTATTGTTGCTTCAGATGCAATAGAACGTTCTCACCGTATTAGTAAGCTTTATTTAGATCGGGCATTGAAAGACTTGGATGCTCTTCCTTATAACCGTGTGAAGAAAACGTTAAAGAATATTGCAAACTTTATTGGAAAAAGAAAATATTAAGAAAATTTAAAATGGAAACGTTGCCAAAATCCCTAATCAGTGTTACTATTTTTCGTGGGACGTCCTCGGACAGACTATACATACATAATTAGGAGTGGGGAAGATGGAAAAGACTTTTTTAATGGTAAAGCCAGACGGAGTACAAAGAGGGTTAATCGGTGATGTTGTATCACGTTTTGAAAAAAAGGGCTTTCAATTAGTTGGAGCTAAGCTTATGAGTATTTCTACTGAGCTTGCAGAAGAGCATTATGGTGAGCACAAAGAGAGACCATTCTTTGGAGAACTAGTTGACTTTATTACTTCTGGTCCTGTATTTGCAATGGTTTGGCAAGGTGAAAATGTTATCTCAACAGCACGTGGAATGATGGGAGCAACAAATCCTAAGGACGCTGCTACTGGGACAATCCGTGGGGACTTTGGTTTAACAGTAGGGAAAAATATTATTCACGGTTCGGATTCTTCTGAAAGCGCTGTTAGAGAAATTGGCTTATTCTTCAAAGAAGAAGAGCTTGTTGAATATTCTAAATTAATGAATGAGTGGATTTACTAATCCATCCTTATAATATGAAAAAGAAGGCAAGTCGACAAAATCGACTTGTCTTTTTTGTATAATAAACTAATTTTCATTTAACAATTTCAGCCTTTGTTCGATATATTCAATATAAACATATAAACCGTTTCATATGCAGAGAGAGTGGATACCATGTCAAAGGATTATCTGGATTTTATTGATGGAATAAAAAGAAAAACAGGAATTGATTTGTCTCTATACAAAGAGGCACAAATGAAGCGAAGACTAACAGCTTTATATGAAAAGAAAGGCTACGGGAGTTTTCAAGAATTTCTTAAGTTTATTAACCAAGATGCTGAAGAGATGGAAGGGTTTCTAGATCGGATGACAATTAATGTTTCTGAGTTTTATAGAAATTATAAGAGGTGGCAGGTTTTAGAAGAGAAAATACTACCTAGGCTTTTAAAAGGAAACAGAACCCTTAAAGTTTGGAGTGCTGCTTGCTCAACAGGTGAAGAACCTTATACCTTAGCCATGATGTTATCGAAATACATACCTTCGTCTCAAATTTCAATTCTTGCAACGGATATTGATAGAAATGCAATTCAGCGAGCGAAAAATGGTGTTTACCCTGAACGCTCCTTAAATGAAGTACCAATTGATATGAAAGAAAAATTTTTCTCTCAAGAAGGTTCATTATTTAGGGTGACAGAAGAAGTGAAAAGAACTGTTACCTTTAAAAATCAAAATTTATTAGCTGATCGGTTTGAAGATAACTTCGACTTGATTGTTTGCCGGAATGTATTGATTTATTTTACTGAAGAGGCAAAGGATTTGCTTTATAAAAAATTTAATTCTTCTTTAAAAAAAGATGGAGTGTTTTTTGTAGGGAGTACAGAGCAAATCTTTAATCCGGGTCAATATGGGTTTGAAACAGAAGATACGTTTTTTTATAAAAAAATATAATGTCTAAAAACGATGGGGGTCAATCGCAAATACACTTTGCTACCCATCGTTTTTTTAGTTTGGCTGTTCCCGCAAAGATTGTTGTTCAATAACCTGTCTTTTGAAAATTCTGTCCACCATCTATAAGGATAAAAGTGACAGAGCTAAATAAAAACAAAAAGCAAAAGTAATTCTACTATACAAGATAAAATCGATCACTCCACAATTGAAAAATGCAGGTTTCTTCACTTGAAAGGTATTTATATTAGTCTATATTTAGTAACTAATGGTTAGAAAGCTGATTTTCGCTGCAATCAACCATCACTTTCTCATCTAAAATAGCAACAATCTTTACGAAAACAGTCATTAGTTAAAAAGGTGTATGAACAGCATTTTTTTAAAATCCGAAAAAAGAGTTAGTATCTTCAAAATTTTTAAATTCAGGTACTATGAAAAAATGTAATTTCTATGTTATATTGATACATAATTCTTTAACGAGTTGAAGGGGGAAAGTAAATGAGATACTTAACATCAGGTGAATCACATGGACTACAATTAACGACAATTATTGAAGGCTTACCGGCGGGAATGCCATTAGAGTCTGAGGATATAAATGAAGATTTAGCAAGAAGACAGAAAGGTTATGGCCGTGGCCGAAGAATGCAAATAGAAAAAGACCGTGCCCAAATCGTAGGCGGGGTCAGACATGGATATACTCTAGGCTCTCCACTTGGATTGGTTGTAGAGAATAAGGATTGGACTCATTGGACAAAGGTAATGGGAATTGAACCTTTAGAACTGGGTGAAGCAGAAGAGGTAAAGAGAAAAATCTCTAGGCCGAGACCAGGTCATGCTGACTTGGTTGGTGGAATGAAATACGGACATAGGGACCTTAGAAATGTTTTGGAAAGGTCTTCTGCAAGAGAAACAACCGTAAGGGTAGCAGCAGGTGCAGTGGCAAAGAAATTATTAAAGCTTCTTGGAATTGATGTCGTTGGACATGTGCTAGAAATCGGTGGTATTAAAGCAGAGAAAGTACAATATGATTCTGTTGACCAGCTGAAAAAGAATACAGAAGAATCTCCCGTTCGGTGTCTTGATGAAGATGCGGCTCAGCGTATGATGAACTTAATAGATGAAGCAAAGTCGAATGGAGATTCTATTGGAGGAGTAGTAGAAGTTATTGTCGAGGGGATGCCTCCTGGTGTTGGCAGTTATGTTCACTATGACCGTAAGCTTGATGCAAAGATTGCCATGGCAGTGATGAGTATAAATGCTTTTAAGGGTGTCGAATTTGGTCTGGGGTTTGAAATGGCTCGAAAACCTGGAAGTGAAGTTCATGACGAAATAGCGTGGAGTGAAGAGGAAGGCTACTTCCGCAAGACGAATCGATTAGGCGGCTTCGAAGGTGGAATGACGACTGGAATGCCAATCCATGTCAAAGGAGTCATGAAGCCTATCCCAACCCTTTATAAACCTTTACAGAGCGTTGATATCGAAACGAAGGAGCCTTTTAAAGCGAGTATTGAAAGATCTGATAGCTGCGCTGTTCCTTCAGCTAGTGTTGTAGCAGAAGCTGTGGTTGCTTGGGAACTTGCATCGGCTTTGGTGGAGCAATTTCATAGCGATCAATTTGAAAAACTAAAGGAAGCAATTGATATTCAACGTCAAGACTCAAAGGAGTTTTAATGATATGAAACAGGTGACCATTCAAACTCCTTCCAAGACTTACCCTGTGAAGATTGGGGAAGAAATGACGAATGAAATCGTGATGTTCATTAAGAAACGTTTTCCGAAAGTATCCAACGTGTGGATTATTGCAGATGAAGAAGTGTTTACACTTCATGGAACCTCTCTTGCAGTAACTTTAAAAGATTTTTTTAAATTGACCATTTACAAAGCTCCTAAAGGTGAATACGCCAAAAGCTTTCGTGTTTATGAAGAGGCAATTACCCATGGCTTAGAACATAAAGTAGATCGTCACTCACTTGTATTAGCGTTTGGAGGAGGAGCGATTGGTGACCTTGCTGGATTCGTAGCATCCACGTACATGAGAGGGATACCCTTTATTGGAGTACCAACCACAATATTGGCTCATGATAGTGCTGTTGGAGGAAAAGTAGCGATCAATCACCCTTTAGGGAAAAATATGGTGGGCCAGTTTTATCAGCCTGAAGGTGTGTTTTTTGATTTGAATTATTTTAAAACCCTTCCGGAAAAAGAAGTTTTATCTGGCTTTGCAGAGGTGATTAAACACGCTTTTCTATCAAGTTCATCATTTTTAGAAGAGATCATGAGCTCGTTTCATTCTGTGAATAATCTAGACAAGAAATTTCTTATTGACTGTTTAGTTAAGGGCATAGAGGTGAAAGGAGATATTGTATCCAAGGATGAAAGAGAATCAAATATTCGTGCCTTTTTGAACTTTGGCCATACGTACGGACATGCTGTTGAAAGCTCAAGTGGCTATGGAAATAGGACTCATGGTGAATCAGTCATGATCGGAATGATTTATGCTTTATACTTAAGTAAGATCTATTATAATCTATCCTTTAATCTGAGCACCTTTATTACTTGGATCAAGTCGATTGGTTATGATTTAAAAGTTCCAGATTCAATCTCTTTTGAGGTTCTCTACCAAGGAATGCAGCATGATAAGAAGTCTCAAGACGGGGTGCCTGTATTTGTCTTATTGAGAAGTATTGGTGAACCTGAGATGGTCAAGGTTTCGAAGGAAGATCTGATTAAGGCGGATGGATTTATTAGACAAATAACATAATCTTAAAGGCTCTGAGAAGAATAGAGTTGCAAGTGCAAGGA
Source organism: Rossellomorea aquimaris TF-12 (assembly GCF_001648555.1). Taxonomy (GTDB): domain Bacteria; phylum Bacillota; class Bacilli; order Bacillales; family Bacillaceae_B; genus Rossellomorea; species Rossellomorea aquimaris. The sequence goes on from NZ_LQXM01000002.1 coordinate 138,633, forward strand.
ATAAAAAAGGAGTGTGAGTAGAATGATTAGGGGAATTCGTGGTGCAACCACAGTAGATGTGGATAGTGAAAAAGAAATTCTCCATTCAACTAATGAGCTTCTTAAAGAAATGATTTTACATAATAAAATCAAAGCAGAGGAAGTAGCTTCTGTATTTATCTCGGCTACGAATGATTTAACCAGTTCTTTTCCTGCTAAGGCATTACGGAAATTTGATGAATGGAAGTATGTTCCTGTAATGTGTATGCAAGAGCTCGATGTACCTAATGGTTTATCTCGTTGTATTAGAATTATGATTCATTATAATACGTCAACACCCCAACGGGAAATTCAACATATTTATATGAAAAGGGCCATTAGCCTAAGGCCTGACTTAAAAGAAGAGTAACATTTTTCCATTGTGTTAAATAACCTTCTTATGAAAGATGATTGAAAGGAAGTTTTATGATGAAGTGGAAACCCCAGATCGAATCTCTTAAAGCATATCAACCCGGAAAAACTATGGAGGATGTACAAAAGCTTTATAAGCTTGAGAAAGTGGTGAAGCTAGCTTCAAATGAAAATCCCTTTGGGTGTTCAGCAAATGTACAAAAGTACTTACAAGAAACAGCTTTATCTCAAGCAATCTATCCTGATGGATATGCTAAGGATTTACGATTAAAAGTAGCGGAGCATCTTTCAGTTGAACCAACTCAATTAATATTCGGAAATGGTTCCGATGAAGTAATAGAAATGATCGCTAGGGCTCTACTGGATAGTGGTAATAATACAGTAATGGCAACACCGACATTTCCACAATATAAACATAACGCAATTGTAGAAGGGGCAGAAGTTAGAGAAGTACCACTTGACTTAAAAGGAAAACATCAGTTAGGCAGAATGCTGAAAGAGATAGATGACTCTACATCGGTTGTATGGCTCTGCTCTCCGAACAATCCAACTGGTGAATATATTCGACACAATGAGTTAGTTTCATTCCTTAATTCTGTTCCTCCTCACGTGTTGGTTGTATTAGATGAAGCCTATTTTGAATATGTCGTGGCTGAAGATTATTATGATTCATTAGAATTACTAAAGTCTTATCCTCAACTACTAATTACTAGAACTTTTTCAAAGGCCTATGGTCTAGCAGGCTTCAGGGTAGGATATGGAATCGGAAGCCATGAAGTAATAAGTAAGCTTGAGCCTATACGCGAACCATTTAATAATAATTCTTTAGGTCAAGGTGCTGCTGCGTCGGCTATTGAAGATCAAGCATTTATCAAAGAATGTAGTGAGCAGAATCGAGAGGGGCTTAATCAGTACTATCGTTTTTGTGAAGAGAATCAATTGCACTACATTCCATCACAAGCAAATTTTATACTCATTGACTTTGGTGTTAATGGTGATGAGGTATTTACATTTCTAATGAGTAAAGGTTTTATTGTAAGGTCTGGACAGGCTCTAGGATATCCGAACTCTGTTAGAGTAACTGTGGGATCCCAAGAACAAAACGAGGAAGTAATAGAAAAAATGAAAGAGTTTCTTAAAGAGTTAAAAAAAACAAAATGACTTAGGAAGTAGTCGGAAGGGAATCACGTCGTGAACCCTTTCCGACTTTTTTCAAACTACACGAGGTGGAGGAAAATGGAAGGAACTGTTTTAGTAGTCGGCATGGGGTTAATAGGAGGATCATTAGCTCTTTGTATAAAAGGTGAACACCCAAACTCGAAAATCATCGGGCATGACATCAATCATAAAGAATTAAGGTTAGCGAAAACAATGGGTGTTATTGATGAAATGTCCATCTCATTACAGCATGCAGCAGAACAAGCTGATCTTATCATTATTTCAACACCCGTTTTTCAAACGGAAAATATAGTAAAACAGCTTCAAGGGTTTACTCTTAAAAAAGATGCAATCATTACAGACACAGGAAGCACAAAGGAACAAATCATGAATGCATCCAGCATTTTAACCGAAAAGGGTCTATTTTTTATTGGTGGGCATCCTATGGCCGGTTCTCATAAGAGTGGAGTGACAGCTAGTAAACAAATTCTTTTTGAGAATGCATTTTATTTATTAACACCTAGTAATAACGCAAGCGAAGAAAACGTTAATGCTCTTATGAATTGGTTAAAGGGAACAAAGGCTAAATTCATATTGGTAGATCCACGAGAGCATGATGAAATAACAGGAACCATCAGTCACTTCCCACATATCATAGCAGCTTCTCTTGTACATCAAGCTAAGGAGTCTTCCGAAGAACACCCGTATATTCGAAGGCTTGCAGCTGGAGGATTTCGTGATATTACACGAATTGCATCCTCAAATCCAACCATGTGGAAAGACATCACAATCCAAAATCGCTCTGTCCTATTAAACATTTTAGGGCAATGGAAAGTTGAAATGGAAAAAGTAATTTCAATGATCGAAGACAACAATACACATAAAATATTTGAATATTTTAGTGAAGCAAAGCGTTTTCGAGATGACCTTCCTATATTATCTAAAGGTGCGATTCCGTCTTTTTATGATTTATTTGTTGATGTTCCTGATTATCCTGGTGTTATTTCGGAAGTTACTGCTTACCTTGCGCAAGAAAAAATAAGCTTGACCAATATTAGAATTTTAGAAACAAGAGAAGATCTATATGGAGTTCTTGTCATTAGTTTTCAAACATTTGAGGATAGAGAACAAGCGATAGAGTGCTTGAAGACAAATACAAATTATGAATTATTCTTAGGGTAGAGGGTGAAAAGGATGGCAGATAGAAGATTAGCAAAGCCTAAAAACGGGCTCAATGGCGAATTACATGTCCCTGGTGATAAATCGATTTCCCACCGTGCAGTGATGTTCGGTTCCATTGCAGAAGGAAAGACAACGATACATAATTTCCTAATGGGGGAAGATTGTCTAAGTACAATTTCATGTTTTCGAAAGTTGGGGGTCGACATTTCTCTAATGGAAGATGAAGTTATTATTAACGGGAAAGGCTGGAGTGGTCTAATAGAGCCGAAGGAAATACTTGATGTGGGGAATTCCGGAACAACAACGCGTTTGATCATGGGTATTTTAGCAGGCAGACCCTTTCATTCGGTTCTGATTGGAGATGAATCCATAGCCCGTCGTCCTATGAAAAGAGTGACGGATCCTTTAAAGCTATTTGGAACTCATATCGACGGACGTAATGGAGGGGACTTTACTCCGTTAACTATACGTGGGGGAAGTCTAAAAGGAATACAGTACGAGCTTCCAATAGCGAGTGCACAGGTGAAATCTGCCATTGTTTTAGCGGGATTACAGGCTGAGGGGCGTACAGAAATTATTGAGCCTCAAAAAACAAGAAACCATACAGAGAAAATGATCGTTGAGTTTGGTGGAAGTGTTGAGAGAGAAGAGAAGACGATAAAAGTATTAGGCGGTCAAAGTCTAAAGGGAACGGAAGTGTTTGTTCCTGGAGATATTTCTTCGGCAGCATTTTTTATGGTTGCAGCAGCCATCGTACCAGGCAGCAATGTAATTCTTAAAAACGTAGGATTAAATGAAACAAGAATAGGGATCATTGAAGTTTTGGAGAAAATGGGAGCAACGATTGAAGTATTGGAACATTCGAAACAAGGTGAACCAATAGGTGACATTCACATAGTGACCTCTGAGTTAAAAGGAATTGAAATTGCAGGTGACCTTATTCCTTCGCTAATCGATGAAATTCCGGTTATTGCTCTACTTGCCACTCAAGCAATTGGAACAACAACCATTAAAAACGCAGAGGAATTAAAGGTGAAAGAAACAAACCGGATTGATGCTATCGTAGCTGAATTAAAAAAACTGGGTGCTTCCATTAGAGCGACCGACGACGGAATGATCATTGAAGGGAAAACTTCCTTAAACGGAGGTAATGTTCATTCATGGGGAGATCATCGAATTGGTATGACACTCGCTATTGCATCTTTAATTACAAAAACAGATGTGTATTTAGAAAATGCCGAAGCAATAAACATCTCATATCCTCAGTTCTTTAAAGATCTTGAACAGCTTTTAATTAGCAAGTAATACATTATCATTAAAACGGGAGGTGTATTCACCTCCCGTTTTAATGATTTCCAGTCATTTATACTGTCCTTCCTTCATAGCTTGTCTATAAAGGAAGGTGATTAAAGTGAATGCGTTTGTGATAGATAAAGCAAATTTGGTTAAAGATTCTAAAATTGTACAATCATCTATTTTAATTGAAAACAATAAGATCTCTGCTATGAAGGACAGCTTTACCTATTATGCTTTTATGAAAATGAGAGTAGACCCATTTATTATGACTCCTGTTCATGTAATGTGTGATTTGGAGTTACCTCTTAAGCAAGAGTTTTCGTCCTTAAAAAATTATTTTATAAATGAGTTTATTTCAAAAGGTTGTACAACCATTCTCACCTCTTTTTCACTTCAATATGAATACCAGTTTCTTGAGAAGCTTAAAGAAAAACGAACCTCTTTGCTAAATAGTCCCCTTGATTACACATTAGGTATTTCTGTACCAGCTGACCTTATCACTCAAAACACGGTAAAACTTTGTAAAGATCATAAAATACCAATTATCTGGGTAGCATTAGATAACATAGAACAATTGAAAAAAATAAAATGGGGATGGATTAAAGGACTTTTGTATAATTACCCCATTACTTTTGTCCCCTTTTTTACGACAAATATAGACAAAAAACTAAAAATGAAGCATCTTAAAATATGGCAAAAAATGATGAAAAACGAGAGGATTCAACATTTTTCGGATGAAATCCAACAAAAGACTCCACTTCCTATGGAACAATTGAAAAAAATTGGGATATATCCTCATAGAGGAAATTTTATCGTAGGTGGAGAAATAAGTTATAACCTCTATATGAGGAAAGAAAACTCATCTAATGAAGAGCACTCTACGTTTAAATATGAAGATCATGTGCTAAAATGTACCATGAATAAAGGAAAATGTTTTTATTCATTCAATCAAGGATATTTTTATCCTGGAGTCGGGGAAGAAATAATCATCCATACTCCTGGATATTTTATTTAATATTATGCGAAGGAAAGAAAGGAATTGTATATGTCATACGGTGAACAAATGATCACTTCTTTAGAAGAAGGGAACTTAGAAGAAGCAAAAAAGCAATATGAACAGGTATTAAAGTTTGGATCCCATGAAGATAAATTCAGTTTAGCTGAAGAATTACATCAACTTGGCTTTCTTGAAGAAGCAAAAGAATTATATGAAAACCTACTTCAATACTATCCTGGCGAAGGGGAGTTGTTGGTTGAAGTGGCAGAAGTATTAGTAGAAATGGATCAAGAGGAAGAAGCGATTAACAATCTTGCTCTCATAGAGGAAGATGACCCTACTTACCCCAGAGCTTTATTACTATTAGCCGACTTGTATCAAATGCAAGGGTTATTTGAAGTTAGCGAACAAAAATTGATACAAGCCAAAAAAATCTTACCAGAAGAACCCGTTATTGATTTTGGTTTAGGTGAATTATATGCGGAAACGGGCAGGTTTTTAGAAGCTATCAGACATTATGACACCCTAATTAAAAACGGAATAACTGAATTAGGTGGGACAAATGTCCATCAAAGACTCGCAGAAGCATATAGTGTAGGGGGAGCCTTTGAAGAGGCGTTAACACATTATGAAAAAGCTCTCGAAAAAAACTTAGAAATTAATACCCTTTTTGGCTATGCATTTACTGCTTTTCAAGCAGGGTTTTATGAAAAGGCAATTGAAAAATTTGTTTCTGTTAAAGAGCTGGATCCAGAATATCACTCAGTTTATTTGCTGTTAGCAAAATCTTATGAGCATGATGAACAATTACAAGAAAGCCTTGAAACTATTCAAGAAGGGGTAAAACAGGACGAGTTTAACAAGGAATTGAACCTCTTTGGAGGGAAAATTTCTTTAAAGCTTGGTTTAGAAGAGGAAGCAGAGAAGTTTCTAAGGGAGGCTTTAGCTCTAGATCCAGGATATGTTGAGGCGGCCTTACTTATTAATAAATTATTTTTTACGCAAGATCGATACGAAGATGTGTTAGAAATTGCTCAGATGCTTACTGTTGAAGGGGAAGAGGAACCTCAAGTGAATTGGGACCTGGCAAAAGCTTATGAGGGTCTTGAAGAATATAATTATGCATTAAAACAATACCGTATTGCATATAATTACTTTAAGAATCAGCAACAGTTTTTAATAGAATACGGTCAATTTTTAGTAGAGGAAGGACTTAGAGGTGAAGCGATCGAAGTTTATAAACATCTCATTAAAATGGATCCTTCAAATGATGAATGGCAAGAGCTAATTGAAAGATTACAAGACTAATCGATTTTTTGTTTGAGCGAAAAGGATAGTAAATAATTATTCAATCTAATGGGTTTGTCATTGGAATAAAGTTAAATCAAATAGGATTTCGCAGAGGAGGGAAAACCATGACCACCCCTGTATCTGTCAACGAGAAGAAAGAATTTATACGCTGGTTTTTAAACCGATATCAGTTAAAGAGAAGAGAATGTGTCTGGATATTAAATTACTTGATGAGCCATGATCAATTGATGAAAAAGGTTCATTTTGTTGAAGAGTCCCAATACTGTCCAAGAGGCTTAGTCATGTCGACTCATTGTGTTGAGGATGTACCGTTTCGTTTTTATAAAGAAAATATTATGACAACGGATGCAGAGAAATCATTCCATGATATTCGATTAAATAAAGATGAAGATATCTACATTCAATTAAATTTTAGTAAAGCGAATTCAAGTTATCAATTTGCAGCAGTTCTTGAAGAAAATCCGTTTATGCCGAAATATCTGTTAATAAATGAAAAAGACAGAATTGTGGCTGAGCAATTTTTACGACAAAGTCTACAAACATTTCAGAAAGACCGTATTTTGAAAGCTATTGATGATGCCCTTGATTCGGGTGATAAAAAAACCTTTAAAAATTAACCAAACAATTGAATAGTTTAAAATAAATTCAAGTGAAGAGATAAAAAAGTCTCTTCGCTTTTTTTTGAATTCTTTTATTCTTGAGACCTAGTTATACTTTGATCTCCTGGGTAGCCTGCAATTGGGTGTCGCATGATACGATTCCCAATTATCCAATTGACCCATAACAAAAACCATGATTTATTGTTCAATCGTAGGTACCGAGAATTTATTTAAAAAACATACGTCAACATACAAAATTAGGACAGGGGTATACTACAAATTAAGGAATATAACTTTTAATCCTAAGCAGGAAAGTGATAAGATGGATGGAAAGGAATGCTAGAATAACAAAGTGAGGGTTTTAAATGAATTGGAATGTTAAAGACATAGAGGTTTTTGAATCAGAAAAAGCTTACATAGATACAGCCGTAATACCAGTTGTCCCTATTGACTTTGGAAACAATATTAGAATTTCAGGTGCACAGTCTGAATTTATTTCCTTACTAACCTTTCACCTTGAAAGACAATTCAAAGGAAGAATGATGATTGTACCTCCATATTCTTATTTGATGTCAGTATCTAGAGAATCAGAGGTTGAAGAATTATCTAGATGGGAGAAAGAATTGAAAGAAAGTGGTGTAAAACATACCTTCTTTCTAACAGCAGATAGTGAGTGGAAAAAGGTAGAGAACCAACTTGAAGAAAGCTTGATTTGGGTACCTTCAATTCCATTGGAACACTTGGACGAAAACTATAAGCATTCAATCATGGAAGACCAGGTAAAACAGCTTTTAAATGTGATTGTTCAAAAATGGCAAAAAAATTCATAAAAACTTCACATTGTGTCCATCATTTAGATTATAGAGTTATTGACCTTGATTAAAGTTTAATATATCATAGTTATGTCCTAGTTTTATATTTGTGCGAAATATGTCCGATGGACTTACCTTACGATAGAGGGGGGAAAAGGATGAGCAAACATCGTGTATCCAGACGTCAATTCCTTAACTATACACTTACGGGTGTAGGCGGTTTCATGGCAGCAGGAATGCTAATGCCAATGGTTCGATTCGCTGTCGATCCAGTTTTGAAAACGGAAGCAGCTGGAGATTTTAAAGCAACTAAGCAAAAAATCTCTGAACTAAAAAATGAACCAGTTCGTGTCGATTTTTCTTATGAACAAAAAGATGCGTGGTACACATCAGAAGTAACACAAACTGCTTGGGTATACAAGAATGAAGAAGGGAACATTGTTGCGCTTTCACCAGTATGTAAACATCTTGGATGTACAGTAAACTGGGCGGGAGACAAAAATAACCCAGATAAGTTCTATTGCCCTTGTCATGGTGGATTGTATAAGAAAAACGGTAAAAACATACCGGGAACTCCACCGACAGCACCGTTGGATACTTATCCAACAAAAGAAAAAGATGGTATTTTATACCTTGGACAACCTGAACCAAATAAATATGTTAAGTAAGGGGGCGTAATCTGTGCTGAACAAGATCTATGATTGGGTTGACGAGCGTTTAGACATTACGCCTTTGTGGCGCGACATAGCGGATCACGAAGTACCTGAACATGTAAACCCGGCGCATCATTTCTCAGCGTTTGTCTACTGTTTTGGTGGTTTAACTTTCTTCGTAACCGTTATTCAAATTTTATCTGGTATGTTCTTGACAATGTACTATGTTCCAGATATTAAAAACGCTTGGGAATCTGTGTATTATTTACAAAATGAAGTAGCATTTGGACAAATTGTCCGTGGGATGCATCACTGGGGGGCTAGTTTAGTTATCGTAATGATGTTTTTACATACACTACGTGTATTCTTCCAAGGTGCATACAAAAAACCTCGTGAATTAAACTGGGTTGTAGGAGTACTTATTTTCTTCGTTATGTTAGGGCTTGGTTTCACTGGTTATCTATTACCATGGGATATGAAAGCGTTATTCGCAACGAAGGTAGGTCTTGAAATTGCGGGTGCGACTCCATTTATTGGAGATCAAGTGAAGATGTTGTTAGCTGGAGATGCTACAATCGTTGGTGCACAAACATTAACTCGTTTCTTCGCTATTCATGTATTCTTCTTACCTGCTGCATTACTTGGATTAATGGGAGCTCACTTCTTGATGATCCGTAAGCAAGGTATTTCTGGACCACTATAAGATACGATTGAATTTAACCTAATTAAAAGGAGGGGGACACTATGCATCGAGGAAAAGGGATGAAGTTTGTAGGGGACTCACGAGTTCCGGCAGACAGAAAGCCGAATATACCTAAGGATTATTCGGAGTTCCCTGGTAAAACAGAAGCCTTCTGGCCAAACTTCTTATTAAAAGAGTGGTTAGTTGGAGCTGTTTTCCTAATCGGTTATTTATGCTTAACGGTTGCACATCCGTCTCCGTTAGAGCGTATCGCCGATCCAACAGATACTGGATATATTCCATTGCCTGACTGGTATTTCTTATTCTTATACCAATTACTTAAGTACACATATGCATCTGGACCTTACAACGTTATTGGAGCATTTATCATTCCTGGAATTGCTTTTGGAGCACTTCTTCTGGCTCCATTTATTGATAGAGGACCTGAACGTCGTCCTACTAAACGTCCATTTGCAACAGGATTTATGTTACTTGCACTTGCAGCTACATACTTCCTGACTTGGGAATCTGTTGCGACTCATGACTGGGAAGCAGCTAAAGAACAAGGGAAAATTGTTGCTGAAGCAGAAATTGATAAAGAATCTGAAGGATATAAAATCTATTCAGATGAAAAGAATAGCTGTATTACTTGTCACGGTGAAAACATGACAGGGGGAGCTGCAGCTCCATCATTAGTTGGAACTGGGTTAGAACCAGATGCAATTAAAGATATTGCTAAAAATGGTAAACCACCAGGTATGCCTTCTGGTTTATTCAAAGGGACAGATGAAGAGTTAGATAAACTAGCTGAATTTATCTCTGGTTTAAAAGCAGAATAACAGTTAAAAAAGAGCCGGCTAAAGTTGGCTCTTTTTTTCTACAAAAAATGTATTTATATTCTTTTTAGAGAGGATTAGAAAAATGCACTGGGTTTTTCCTGTTTTAAAATATAAACCATTTTTATGGCTCTTACTTTTCGTGAATTTGCTCGGTACTATTTACGGGTATATCTGGTATCTTCCTCAACTAAGAAATACTCCTTCACAATTTTTAATCTTTGTTCCTGACAGCCCAACTGCTAGTCTATTTTTTGCTTTGTATTAATTGCCTTTCTATTGAACCGGAATTGGCCTATTTTTGAAGTTTTGGCTATTATCACTTTATTTAAATATGGAGTTTGGGCCGTTGTCATGAATTTGTTAACATTATGGGTATCGGGTGATCTCCCGTGGGAAGGGTATATGTTAATGGTGTCTCATGGTGCTATGGCTGTACAAGGAATATTATATTCCTCTTATTACAAGGTTAAGATGTGGCATCTAGTAGTGGGGGCTGTTTGGACAATCCATAATGACATTATTGACTATGTTTATATGCAGTTTCCAGTTTACTCCAGGCTATATGAGTACATACAGAATATAGGATACTTTACCTTTTGGCTCAGTCTTATATCAATTGCAATCGCATACTTTTATACTCAAAAAACGACTAGAAAGCAAATTTCATTATCGTAGTAAATAATTTTGGTCTACTCTTGTCCAACTACTCATAAACTTTATTAGTAGTTTTAGGGGGGACAAGTATGAAATTAGTACGCTTTTTTGTAACAATAATATTTTTTTTATTATTCTTAATGCCTCAACCATTATTTGCAGCAGAGTCGTCGTCTCCATTAAACAAGCTTGATGAAATGGCTGAATTAACATTACAAATGACGAAAGCAGGTAGATTTGAAGAAGCTAAAATGCTTTTAAACGATTTTTCCAATGAATTTACTACCGTAAACGCACAACAATCCTTTTCAATGGATGAACTTAGGATTCTTACGATCTCACACAATCTTGCCTTAGAGAGTATCAATAACTCGACTGGTGATCTAGAGCAGAAGGTGAATGCAGTAACGAAGTTTCGTCTCGTCATGGATGCTTTGTATAGTCAATACCAACCATTGTGGGTGGAGATGGAAGATCCTTTAATGGAAGCTTATAGTGGCGTAAAGCTGGCTGTTGAAGAAGGGAATGTAGAAAAATACCATACAACACTAAATGTGTTTTTATCAAAATATAATATAATTGAGCCAAGTATAAAACTTGACGTTCCTGTGGAAAGAGCTCAAGCGTTAGATGCCAGAATTTCTTACTTGGATCATTATCGTCAAAAAGTTTTAGAAAGCACGGAAGCTATGGCAGAACTATCTTCCTTAGAAACTGATTTGGAGAAGCTGTTTAATAATATGACAGAGGATGAAGCTGATCCATCTCTTTGGTGGGTGATCATATCCACTGGAAGTATCATTGTATCTACATTATCTTATGTAGGTTGGAGAAAGTATAAAGGAGAAAGTGAAGCGAAGAAGTCCGAACGTCAAAAAAATTGACAGAACATTTATATCACTATAAAATTTAGGTATCTAAACATCTGGAGGTTATTGTGATAATGGCAGGATTTTTAATTTACTTTTTACTCATTGCTCTTATTCCTATTGGAGCTCAAATGCGTGTAAAGAGTACCTTTAAGAAATACTCGAAAGTTGCCACCACATCCGGTATGACTGGAAGAGAAATGGCTAGAAGAATATTAGACGAAAACGGTTTACACAATGTTAAGGTAGTAGAAGGAAGAGGATTTCTAAGTGACCACTATAATCCAATAACAAAAACGGTTGCTCTGTCACCTGACAACTATCACGGACACTCAGTAGCAGGAGCAGCGGTTGCTGCCCACGAAGTCGGACACGCAATCCAAGATGCTGAGAGTTATGCCTTTCTTCGATTCCGTCACGCATTAGTTCCCGTAGCGAATATTGGTTCAAATATGTCGTGGGTTTTCTTATTGATTGGAATGTTTACTCAATTAACGGGTATGTTCCTATTAGGTATAATTTTAATGGCAGCTGGAGTCGTATTCCAGTTAATTACCCTCCCTGTTGAGTTTAATGCTTCTTCAAGAGCGATGAATCAAATTGTATCACTGGGATTGATTCGTAACGAAGAAGAAAGACATGCTCGCAAAGTGTTAAATGCCGCAGCGATGACGTATGTAGCTGCTGCAGCCGTTGCAGTAATTGAATTACTACGATTAGTATTAATCTTTACTGGTATGAATGGTGACGATTAATGAATTAAACAAAAAAGCTAGACTACAATAAGTAGTCTAGCTTTTTTTATGCTGACCAAATCTTACCGGTCGGTACCGCTTTTCTAGTCGTGCAATGGTTTTTTGTTTGCGTCTAGTGTGAATCCTTCACCTAATACATCGTGGACAACAGTGACAGAAACGAATGCATGTGGGTCAACTGAAGTGATGATGTTTTTTAGGCGTACAATCTCATTTTTCCCCACTACACAATACAGAACTTCACGATTTTGTTTAGTAAAGGATCCGTGTCCTCTTAATACAGTGACGCCACGGTCCATTTTTTCATTGATTCTCTGAGCAATATCTTCATGATATTCAGAGATGATCATGGCTCCTCTTGCAGAATAAGCACCTTCCTGCATGAAATCAATGACTCTTGCACCTACAAACACTGCAACCAAAGTATACATGGCTTCGCGATATTGAAGGTATGTTATTAGGGAGGCAGTAATGACGATTGCATCAAACATGAACATGGTTTTTCCCATGCTCCAACCTATGTATTTGTGAGCCAGTCGAGCAAGTATATCGACTCCACCAGTTGTCCCGCCAAACCTGAAAATAATTCCGAGCCCAATGCCGATAAACACGCCAGCGAATAAAGCTGCAAGAAAAAGATCACCTTCGAGATTTATTTGCATCTGATATCGCTGGAAAATCCACAGAAACACTGATAGACCAACTGTACCTATGATAGTATAATAAAATGCTCTTTTTCCAAGTAACTTCCATCCGATGATAAATAAAGGAATATTTAGGACAAGATTTGAATAGGAAGGATCAATATGAAAAAGGAAATAAAGAATTAATGTAATACCTGTAAATCCACCTTCAGCTAGTTCATTTTGAATATTAAAATGTACTAAACCGAAAGCAAAAATGGCTGAACCCAGTAGAATGAAAAATATATTTTTTAATCTTAATTCTACCATCTTTTAACCCCTCCTTTTTGTTGAATTACCTTGTTGTCAGAGACATTATATAAGAAGAAAGGGAAACTAGCAATCTAAGGTGAAGAATACCTCGTAGGATTGAACGTAATATTTGTAAAAGTGGATAGATTTAGCTAACATGATAGAAGATAATGATGGAGTGTGACTTCTTATGAATAATGATAAAACAATGAAGCAATTGCAGGCTGAAGTCGATCAATACATAGGACAATTTAAAGAAGGCTATTTTAGCCCACTGGCGATGATGGCAAGATTAACGGAAGAGTTAGGTGAACTTGCAAGAGAAGTGAACCATTACTATGGGGAAAAACCTAAAAAAAGTACAGAAAAAGAGAAAACGATAGAGGAAGAGCTAGGTGATGTTTTGTTTGTAGTGATTTGCTTAGCGAATTCTTTAGATATAAGCTTAGAAGAAGCCCATAATCGAGTGATGAATAAATTTAATACTAGAGATAAAGATCGATGGACTAGAATAGAAAGAGGAGAATAAAATGAAGAAAATCACTGTAACGATCGCAGGACCAAGAGGCAGAATGGGAAGAGAAGCAGTACAACTAGTAAAAGAAACAGATCATTTCTCATTAATCAGTGTAATTGATCATAAAAACGATGTGAATATGGATGTTCCTGTCTATACTGATATTGAACAATGTTTTAAAGACAAAGCTCCAGACGTTTTAATTGACTTAACCACCCCTGAGGTTGGATATTTACATACGAAAACTTCTTTAGAATATGGTGTGAGACCCGTTGTTGGAACAACAGGGTTTTCACATGATGAACTACAAGAGTTAAGAGAGTTGGCACAGTCAAAAAACTTAGGTTGCATTATTGCACCTAACTTTGCAATTGGTGCTGTTCTCATGATGAAATTCTCACAAATGGCTGCCAAGTATTTTAATGATGTAGAAATCATTGAGCTTCATCATGACCAAAAATTAGATGCACCATCGGGGACAGCAGTAAAAACAGCAGAAATGATAAAAGAAGTTCGTACAGAGAAGCAGCAAGGACATCCAAGTGAAAAAGAAACCCATGAAGGGGCAAGAGGAGCAAATATAGACGGAATGCACATTCATAGTGTGAGACTTCCAGGGTTGATTGCTCATCAACAAGTTATGTTTGGTGCTGAGGGTCAAACATTGACGATTAGACATGATTCTTTTAACAGAGGAAGTTTTATGTCAGGTGTTAAGGTATCTGTCGAAACGGTCATGAACCTAGAAACACTAGTTTATGGTTTAGAGAATATTTTAGATTAAAGGGTGATGGCCATGAATATTGCATTAATTGCTCACGATAAGAAAAAAGACGATTTAATTCGCTTTGCATTAGCCTATAAGCCAATTATTGAGAAACATTCATTATTTGCAACAGGAACTACTGGAAAACGAATCAGCGAAGAAGTGGGCTTGTCCATTCATCGTTTTCGTTCCGGTCCTTTAGGTGGAGACCAAGAAATTGGAGCATATATTGCAAATAATAAAATGGATTTAATTTTATTCTTTCGAGACCCATTAACAGCTCAGCCTCATGAACCTGATGTTACGGCACTTATTAGACTCTGTGATGTATACTCAGTACCTTTGGCTACGAATATGGGAACTGCTGAAGTATTGGTGAAAGGCTTAGCTCGAGGGGATATAGAATGGAGAAGTATTGTAAGAGGTAAGGAGGAGTAACCATGGAGCCAGAACATATTGACATACTTGCTTTTGGTGCTCATTCAGATGATGTTGAAATAGGTATGGGTGGTACAATAGCCAAATATGCATCAGAAGGAAAGAAAATTGTTATCTGTGACATTACCCAGGCTGAGTTATCGTCTAATGGGTCAGTTCCTTTAAGGAAAAAAGAAGCGAAGAAAGCAGCTCAATTATTAGGTGTATTGGAGCGAGAAACTCTGGACATTCCTGACAGAGGGATTTACATAACAGATGAGAATATTTTAAAAGTGGTATCGATAATTAGAAAATATAAACCTAAAGTGATTTTCGCTCCATTTGATCAGGATCGGCATCCAGATCATGGAAATGCTTCGAAATTGGTGAAAGAAGCTTTTTTTTCAGCTGGAATTAGAAAAGTTGAAGACAGAAGCTCTCACCATAAGGCAAAGAATCTTTATTTTTATATGATTAATGGGTTCCATAAACCTGATTTTGTTATTAATATTGAAAATCATATTCATACAAAACTCTTAAGCTTGCAAGCCTACGAAAGTCAATTCACCAAGGGGGAAGGCAATGTTTCCACCCCGTTAACGGAAGGGTATTTAGAGGCTGTTGAAGCAAGGGAAAGAATGATGGGAAAAGATGCAGGTATACACTATGCAGAAGGATTCTTCTCCTATAATACACTTATTCTTCATCAAGATTTGTTAGGAGATTAAAGATGAAATTGAAAATTGGAATTACATGCTATCCTACTGTAGGTGGATCTGGAGTAGTAGCAACAGAACTAGGTAAATTATTAGCAGAAAAAGGTCATGAAATACATTTTATTACATCAAGCATTCCATTTAGATTAAATAAAATGTACCACAATATTTATTTTCATCAGGTTGAAGTTAGTCAATATTCTGTATTTCAATATCCCCCTTATGATATTGCTCTTGCAAATAAAATGGCAGAGGTTATTGAAAGAGAGAATTTAGATATCCTGCACGTTCATTATGCAATTCCACATGCTGTATGTGCCATATTAGGAAAACAAATGGCAGGGAAGAATGTGAAGATTGTAACTACCCTACATGGTACTGATATTACGGTACTCGGTTACGACCCATCTTTAACAGGAGCAATTCGATTTGGTATTGAAAAATCTGATGTGGTTACAGCTGTATCTTCTGCGTTGGTAGAACAGACGCAAGAGCTTATACAGCCAGATAAAGAAATAAAAACGGTTTATAATTTTATTGACGAACGGGTATATCGTGCCGTTGACTCCCAACACTTAAAGAGTGAATATGGCATTACTCAAGAAGAAAAAGTCATTATTCATGTTTCAAATTTTCGCAGCGTAAAGAGGGTAACAGATGTAGTTGCTTCATTCCATATAATCCAAAAACAGCTTCCTTCTAAACTACTCCTTGTCGGAGATGGACCAGAAATGACGATTATCTGCAAACAGGTAAGAGATCTGGGGTTAGAAAATAAAGTATTGTTCCTAGGAAAGCAGGATAATCTTGAAGAATTGTATTCCTTAAGTGATATAAAGCTTTTAGTTTCAGAAAAAGAAAGCTTTGGTTTAGTAGCATTAGAAGCAATGGCTTGTGGAGTACCAAGCATTGGTACCAATGTTGGAGGGATTCCAGAGGTGATTGAAGACGGGGTTAATGGCTACATTTGTGAAGTAGGAAACGTAGAACAAATCGCTACAAAGGCCTTAACTCTTCTAAAAGACGAAACGTTACACAGAACTTTTTCTCAGAATGCTCTTGAAACGGCAAGAACTAAGTTTCATTCTAGTAAAATTTTAGAACAATACGAACAAGTATATCGAGGTTTATTCTAATTTTTAATGGAGATGTGATTTGAAACTCTTTATTAATGTAAGCAGGTGTGGTTAATAATGTTACCTAAAATGTTTCAACAGGCAATACCTGTTCTTGAAAAAATCGAACGGGCAGGGTATGAAGCATATTTTGTCGGAGGTTCTGTCAGAGATTATTACTTAAATAGACCGATTAATGATGTAGATATTGCAACCTCCGCACTCCCCGAGGAATTAAAAAAAATATTCAGGAAAACGGTTGATGTAGGAATCGAGCACGGGACGATACTGGTGATGGATCAAGATTCAGAATATGAAATTACCACCTTTCGCACAGAATCTACCTACAAGGATTTCAGAAGACCAGATAAGGTAGAGTTTATCCGCTCTTTAAATGGTGACCTGGAGCGTCGTGATTTCACAATGAATAGCATGGCTATGAACGTAAAAGGTATGATCATAGACCCGTATAACGGAAAAAGGGATATCGACGATAGAATCATTCGAACAGTAGGCCCTCCTAAGCAAAGGTTTTCAGAGGATGCATTAAGAATGATGAGGGGAATTCGGTTTGTCAGTCAATTAGGCTTTGCTCTTGAAGAGTCTACTTTAAAAGCTTTATCTGAAAATGTTCCACTCCTTTCTCATATTGCAACTGAAAGAAAAACAATGGAATTTGAAAAAATTCTTAGTGCACCCTTTAAGAAGGAAGCTGTTTCTTTGTTAATTCAGACAGGCATTTACAAAGAATTACCTGAATTAATTCGCTACCCTGAGGCATTGGAGTGTTTCACTGAAACTTCAAATATTCATCAATTGAATAAGGAACAAGCCTGGTTACTACTATTATCCTTTATGGCTGAAACGAATGTACAAGCCTTTTTGAAAAAATGGAGACTTCCATCAAAAATGATAAAAAATCGTAGCAAAGAAATTCAAATATTAAAACGCAGAGAGAGTTCTGGTTGGACCAAGAGTTTACTTTATAATGCCGGGTTAGAAGCTGCACTAAACGTTGAAAAAGTATATTGCTGTATTCACAACCTTACATTTTCTTCCTTAATTACCCTCGAAGAGAACTATGATCGATTACCGATAAAATCAAAGGGAGAGATTGCTGTAAGTGGGAAAGATTTAATGGAATGGGCTAAACAAAAGGAAGGTCCATGGATAAAGGAAGAATTAAATAGAATTGAATCAGCTATCATAAACGGAATCATAATCAATGAAAAAGAACCTATACGGAGGTGGCTTAAGGAATGCAATCAGCAATAAGAAAAAAGTTATTAGAAGCTTTCTCTCATTCGGAAGATGAATTCTTATCTGGACAATCATTAGCTGATATTGTAGGTTGTTCCAGAACAGCCATCTGGAAGCATATTGAAGAACTTCGAAAAGAAGGTTTTATTCTCGAAGCAGTTAGAAGAAAAGGCTATCGTATACTTGAAACACCTGATAGTGTAACTGAAAATAAAATTCGATTAGGGTTACAAACTAAAACATTAGGTCAAGTCATTCATTACGAGGAATCAGTTAAAAGCACCCAAAAAATTGCCCATGTTCTAGCAGGTGATGGAGCCCAAGAAGGGACTATGGTTATTGCGGATGAACAAACGGCTGGAAGAGGCAGGCTAATGAGGGAATGGCACTCTTCTAAGGGGACAGGTATATGGATGAGTCTCATATTAAAGCCTCTCCTGCCCCCTCAAAAAGCTCCTCAGTTCACTTTGATTACTGCAGTAGCTGTCGTTCAAGCCATAGAAGAGGTCTCAGATTTGCATCCACAAATAAAGTGGCCGAATGATATTCTCATAAACGGCAAAAAAGTAACAGGGATCTTAACTGAGTTGCAAGCGGAATCAGATAAAATAAATTCCATTATTATAGGCATCGGAATGAATGTGAATCATACACAAAAACATTTTCCTGATGAACTGCAGACCATTGCTACGTCATTGGCTATTGAACAAGGAAACCAGCTTTCTAGGTCAGAGTTAGTTCAGAATATTTTAGAACGAATGGAGGTCCTCTATGACCTCTATATGAAAGAAGGCTTCACTCCAATCAAGCTGTTGTGGGAAAGCTATGCTATAAGTATTGGAAAAAAAATAATTGCTAGGACGATAAATGGAAATATTGAAGGCAGGGCACTTGGAATTACTGATGAGGGTGTTTTAAAGATAGAAGACACTTCAGGTGTTGTCCATCAAATATATTCTGCTGATATTGAAGTGAATGTATAGTCTGGCTTTTTTTCTATAAGAGATGGAAGAAGAACTAAAACTCTTTCTTCCATCTCTTTTTTTATGGTATAATTTCAGTGGGCAGTATCCTAGGAACTGCACCTGTAAACTGAATGTTTGATAAAATTTAAAATTCTGCCTTGATCCAAATTGGACTGGGACAGAGGGTCGAAACAATGATTCTAAACACTTATGATCCTTCTGTCATTATTTCAGAAGGTTTTTTTATTGCATAAATGAAAGTGCTTTCATTCTGTTTCGTCACCTCTGACTGAAAAGAAGGAGGAACACATGAAACAAACAACAGATTTTCTTAAAATGAAGAAAAAGTCAGAAAAAATTTCAATGCTTACCGCTTATGATTTTCCGAGTGCGAAGTTGGCTGAAGAGGCTGAAGTGGACTTGATTTTAGTAGGTGACTCTTTAGGTATGGTCGTATTAGGTTATGATTCAACTGTACCAGTTACGGTAGACGATATGATTCACCATACTAAAGCAGTAAAAAGAGGAGCTCAACATACATTTATCGTCACAGATATGCCTTTTATGACCTATCATCTGTCTACGGATGAAACCTTAAAGACTGCTACGGAAATTCTCCAAAAAAGTGGAGCACATGCTGTAAAGGTAGAAGGTGCAGGCAAAGTGATTGATCGAATTCAATCATTAACAGCCGCAGGTATCCCTGTTATGGCACATTTAGGATTAACTCCCCAATCAGTAGGAGTTTTAGGTGGATATAAAGTTCAAGGGAAAACCGCTGAATCAGCAAAAAAGCTCCTTGATGATGCCAAAAAATGTGAAGAAGCAGGGGCATTTGCACTTGTATTAGAGTGTGTTCCCAAACAATTAGCCAAAGAGGTTTCTGAAGCCTTAACGATTCCGACAATCGGCATAGGTGCTGGAATAGACACGGATGGTCAGGTTTTAGTTTTTCACGATTTAGTAACTTACGGAGTGAACCGGGTTCCTAAGTTTGTAAAACAGTATAGCAATGTGTCTGAAACGATCTTAAGCAGTATCAAGAGTTATCACGAAGAAGTAAAACAAGGACAATTTCCCTCTGAAGAACACTCTTTTACAATGAGTGATGAAGAATTACAATCTCTATATGGTGGTATAGGTAAATGAAAATTGCAACAAAAATAGAAGATATACAAGAACAAATTACTCTGCTTAAGCAATCAAGTTCTTCAATCGGGTTTGTCCCTACTATGGGATATCTACACGAGGGGCATTTAACCCTCGTGTCAGAGGCAAGAAAGAATAATGAAGTAGTAGTCATGAGTATTTTTGTGAATCCATTACAATTTGGTCCGAATGAAGATTTTGATCGTTATCCACGTGATTATGAAAGAGACATAGAGTTAGCAAGAAACAATGGGGTAGACATACTTTTCTTACCTGAAACGGGTGAGATGTATAGCAGAGATCTATCTACTCGAATGAGTGTAATCGAGAGGGTAAATGTCCTTTGTGGTAGAAAGCGAGAAGGTCATTTTGATGGGGTAGTCACAGTACTAACGAAGCTTTTTCATCTTATTCAGCCAACAAGAGCTTATTTTGGATTGAAAGATGCCCAGCAGATAGCGGTTGTTGAAGGTTTAGTGAAAGACTATTTCTTTCCGGTTGAAATCATTCGAGTACCAACCGTCCGAGAAAAAGACGGACTAGCAAAAAGCTCCAGAAATGTATATTTATCAGAGAAAGAAAGAGTTGAAGCACCTGCCCTCCATCAAAGTCTATTAAAGGCAAAAAATAGTATACAAGCAGGGTTAAGGGATCCTCAACAGATTATCAGTATGGTCTCTGAAACAATAAACAATGAAACATCAGGGATCGTAGATTATGTGGAAATATATTCTTTTCCAGGTTTGAAGGAGTTAGACACCTTAGATGGGGAAATCATTATAGCTTTAGCTGTTCAATTTGAAAAAGCCAGATTAATCGATAATCAGATCATCACCGTTAATGCAAAGGAGAATAAGAATGTTTAGAACAATGATGAGTGGGAAAATTCATAGAGCAAGAGTGACGGAAGCAAATTTAGATTATGTAGGAAGTATTACGATCGATGAAGATATTTTAGAACAAGTAGGGATGATGGCAAACGAGAAGGTTCAAATCGTAAACAACAATAACGGTGCCCGTCTTGAAACCTATATTATCCCTGGAGAAAGAGGAAGTGGAGTAATTTGTCTAAACGGCGCAGCGGCAAGACTCGTTCAAAAAGGGGATGTCGTCATAATCATTTCATACAAACTTGTGGCTGAAGAATATGTTCATGATCATGTACCTAAAGTAGCAATCATGGATGAAAACAACCAGATTGTTGAAATGATTGGAACAGAACCTGAAGCGACTATTTATTAAACATATCCAATTTTTTATGTGGTTGAACACTGTCTCATTGACAGTGAAGGCAAGTGCGTAAATGAACAAAACTGATTAAATGAGCATACAAAAAAAGCGAGATGCAATTTCATGCGTCTTGCTTTTTTGATTGGCTGTTTTTCGTATGTTGTGTCTATTCATTTATTATTCAGTCAGAATAAAGAAGCACAGTGTAGGTTGGAGCGGAAAGGAACGTTCAAGTTCTGTTTCTACCACTCATCAAAAACACGAGTTATTTTTCTAAAGTTATGCTAATGGGGAAGGCCCCTAAGAAGAGCAGCAAACCACCTTCCCATCGATCTATATTATATAGGCACAACTTAGACGAAATCGCCTTTTTTAATTATTGGAAGGTATTTTGTTCTTTCTAGCTCTTCTAAATTGTATTATGGTACACTTATTTAGAAATCATAAAGAATAAGAGAGAATATTGAAGGATTTAAATTAAAGGCAGTGAAAATATGTTACCTTTTAAACTTGTAGTAATAGACCTAGAAACGACTGGAAATTCCCCTAAAAAAGGGGAAAAAATAATACAATTATCGGCGGTGATCATTGAAGGTGGAAAAATCATTGACCAATTTACATCCTTTGTATGCCCAGGTAAGACTATTCCTCCCTTTATCGAGGAATTGACGGGAATCAATGATGAAATGGTAAAAGATGCTCCTGCTTTTCATGAGATCGCTCCAAAAATATTAGAGATTTTGAATAATGGTGTATTTGTAGCTCATAATGTTCAATTTGATTTGTCTTTTCTTCAGGGAGAATTAGAGGAAGCAGGTTATAATCCATTTTCAGGTCCTGCATTTGACACGGTTGAATTAGCGAAAATTGTACTACCTTCAGCAGATAGCTTTAAATTAACGGAGCTCTCATCTTCATTATCGTTAAGTCATGTAAAGCCTCATCAGGCTGATAGTGACGCATATGTAACAGCAGAACTTATTCTCTATTTTATTCAAGAGCTAACGAACTTACCTCTCGTTACGTTAGAAAAGCTTCAACAGCTCTCAAACTATTTGAAAAGTGATCTTTCTTTGTTATTCGATGAGATTGTGAACGAAAAGCAAAAACATGTTGAGGATTTACCAATAGCATTAGAAGTTTATAGAGGCATTGCTCTTCGTAAAAAACATTCATTTTCTCAAAAAAGAGAAAGCCATCATGATTTAGATTATGAGTTGGATGTTGAGGGAATGCTGGGTAAACATGTTCCTTTTTACGAGAAAAGAGAACAACAAATTGAAATGATGATGGAAATCCAACGTGCCTTTGAGCAATCACAACACATTGTAATTGAAGCAGGTACGGGAGTAGGAAAATCATTAGGCTATCTGTGGCCGTCAGTTATGTTTGCCCTCAGACGGAACGAAAGAATCGTAATCAGTACGTTTACCATTCAATTACAAGAACAATTGCTGAATAAAGAAATCAAATTACTTGAAAAAATTAGTCCTGTACCTTTCAAAACCGTATTGTTAAAGGGAAAAAATCATTACATAAATTTGTTTAAATTTGAACAGTCCTTACGTGAAACTGAAACTCAATATGATGTCGTACTGACTAAAATGCAAATTCTTGTATGGCTAACAAAGACGGAGTCTGGGGATTTGGATGAACTAAATTTAACCTCGGGTGGACAATTATTTTGGAATCGACTTCGCCATGATGGTTGGCATTTACCACATAATAAGGATCCCTGGGTAAACAAGGACTTCTATTTGTATGCAAGAAAGAATGCTCAAGAAGCTGATATCATACTTACAAATCATTCAATGCTCCTTACAGATATTGCAAAGGAGAGGAGTATGCTTCCAAGCTTTGATTATTTAGTGATTGACGAAGCCCATCATTTAGAGAAATCCGCACGACAGCATCTTGGGATCATGATGGATTATCTATCCATTAAATTTAGTACATCTCAATTGGGAACTCTTGATCAGAAACAGTTATATTACAAACTAAATGAGTTTGTTGAAAAATATTCCGTTGAAAACAAAACACATTCTTTTGAGCTGGACTCTTCGATTCATCAATTTTATATTGATTTGGAAGAAGCGATAGCCGTTCTGACGAGTATATTTTATAAAAAAGCAAAAAAGAGAACAGGTGCTCAAAAGATTCAACTAAGGATTTCAGAAGAAATCAGAAGAAGCAGTTTTTGGCAGCCTGTACAAATGGCCATGGAAAGAGTCATCTCTGGTATGAAGTTAATAGAAAAAGAATTTTATGGCATATTAGACACCATCAAGGATAAAAAAATAAAGATTCAAGATAAGGAAAAAGCATTATTAGAGGAATTTTACAGCTTTTTAGAAGAGTGGAAAGAATTACGCTTGAATTTCCACTACATTTTCCTAGGAGAGATAAACAACCATGTTTTTTGGCTTGATGGAGACACAAGGTCCTTACCTAACAGCTTAACTCTTCAGGCTCAACCTATTTCAGTTGACGAAAAGTTGCAGATGGAGATTTTCAACAAGAAGAAAAGTGTTGTTTTAACTTCAGCTACTTTAACAGTAAGCGGTTCATTTAAATACTTCTTAAATGAAGTGGGACTAGTTGACCGGAATGTAAAACATTTACAATTAACTTCACCATTTAATTATAATGAGATCTCTAGGCTTTTTGTCCCGAATGATGTGCCTGAAATTCAGCAGGTTCACAACGACGAATATGTTGAATCCATTAGCTCTCATCTCATTGGAGTTGCCCAAGCTACAAAAGGAAGAATGCTTATTTTGTTTACTTCATATGACATGTTAAGGAAAACATACGAACTGATGAAAGAGAGTGGTTTACTAGAGGAGTATGTACTAATGGCTCAGGGGATAACCTCTGGAAGTAGAACTCGATTAACAAAGAACTTTCAGCGATTCGATAAAGCCATTCTTTTTGGAACGAGTAGCTTTTGGGAAGGGGTAGACATTCCTGGTGAGGATCTATCTTGTCTTGCATTGGTAAGGTTACCTTTTACTCCACCAGATGAGCCGGTCACTCAAGCGAAATCAGAAATACTTAAGTCACAGGGGAAAAACCCTTTTTCATCACATTCATTACCTGAAGCGATTATTCGCTTTAAACAAGGAGTAGGCAGGCTTATTAGAAGAAGCAGTGACCGGGGAATCGTAATCGTATATGACCGAAGAGTCGTCACAACAAAATACGGTAATGCATTTTTAAAATCAATTCCTTCCATGCAAGTGAAAGAAGGGAATTTATTAGAATTGATACAATGGATTGATGATTGGCTTTAACTCTAAAAACTTAAGTGATAAATTTTTTCTCTTTAACACAACCTAATGAAGGTAGATGTGAATACTGGAGGAAAATGTTATGAGAGTGGTCATTTCAACAATACTCATTTTTTTCATAGTAATTTCAAGCACTATGGGTATGAAAATACCTCAAGTTAATTTGAATGTGTCCCATGATGAATATGCCATTACCTTTCTCCCTTTAAAAAGAGGGGAAGTAGCTATGCTTCATTTGGGGTCTGGAGAAAATTATTTAATTAATACTGGCCCAATGGCAGAATATGATCAATTGCTATATTACTTAAAACAGATCAATATTAGTACATTTTCTGGCATTATAATCACTGAAGATCGAGAATATCATCCCGATTCAATTTTGAAGTTGAATAAAATTTTTTCAATCAATAATGTCATAATGGCATCTTCATTAGCAAAATCAATAAAGCAAAATGATGGAATAAAGGTTACACCTATACTGGAAAATCAGTCATTTTCATTATCAAATGAGTTATCAATTGAAGTGATACATGAAGGAAACGAAGTGAGAGAAGGATTGGATTTTTCTATTACATTTTTTCATCATCGATTTCTTTGGCTAAGCTCCCAGTCGTTGCACTCCGAAAATGTACTGTTAAAAAAGAAATTGGGGAGTGTAAATATCGTTAAGATACCTATCCATTCTAAAACAGAGAGCATTTCGAATCGACTATTAATGCATATCGATCCCCAGACTGCTGTGCTTTATCGTTCGAAAGAAAAACTATTGAATGGTGACACATTGGAAGCCATAAATGAAGCCTGGATTGATCTATATCTAACTGGTCAACACGGGTTAATTTCAATTAAATTTAATCAAAGTAATTATGAAGTGATTACGTTTGATCAAGAAGATGTATTTAATAAAGAGACATTTTCTAATTAACTTCCCAACCATTTGGCTGACAACTTGTCAGTCTTTTCTATGAAGGAAATAATCTTTAGTTTTTGAGTTTCAACCTACCAAAAACAGCATCATTGTTGTTATAATGTGTATAGTGTTTAGGATGGTCACCTTATATATTCAACGTAGCATTGTCGGGTTTGGCTCGTAGGAAAGGGAGGAATAAGATGGACAGTAAGATTGAGATACTATCTACAGTTCGTATTGACTATACGGACAATTTATATAAAATAGTAGATGCATTAAATAGAACATTAAAAAAAGATGATTATATGTTTGGTTTGGCGTTAGATCCGGAAGATCAAAATCAAGCAATTTTAACAATTTATCGTACATAAAGAGTGATTTAAATGAAAAAATGGCTAACAATTATTACTATTTTACTGCTTATTGTTTTTGTGTCAGCCTCAGTTATTCTTTACAAAGTAGCCCGATCACCTTTGAATAAAGATATGGAACAAGCAATGGAGAGAGTGAAGGAAGAAACTTCAATAGTAAATGTAGAAAATACCAGTTTTTATAATGGCTCAAAACCTTACGTTGTTATTACTGGTAAGGATGATAAAGGTGAAAAG
>NZ_LQXM01000006.1 GCF_001648555.1 Rossellomorea aquimaris TF-12
TTTCCCGCAGGAGTCGAGCACCTTCCCCTCCAACCAACCTTCTAAGCATGAGTTTCTTGCTATAGACTTATTTAAAAGCGATTTAGGTTTGAAGTGTGTAGTGGTGAATTTAACTTGTATTATAGAAAGTCAGCCCTCTTTTAATTGTTTTTTGTCACAATTAAGCTCTGTCAAATAAATTTCCTTTGGTGGCGAGGGGCACTCCGGAGACTCCTCTCGGAAAATCGGGAGTGCCGATACCCCGGAAAGCGGAGCAGCTCCCCAAACCATCGAGCACACACTGGCTGACATAGCCTTGGCAGATCTGTTTTAAAATAACAACAATCTTTGCGAAAAGAGCCTATTTTAATAAGCATCATTGATCTGATTAAGATATCTCTAACCAAAGAAAAAAGGCTGACTCAACCTCCACATTTAAGTGGGGAAGAACCAGCCTCTTAGTCATATATTACGTGCGATCAGAGTTGTTTTCGTCTTCGCTAGAAGTAGTATCATCTGAAATCACGTCTTCGTTTTTCTTTTGGATATTTACCTTAACGTCATTATTCTCTTCTTCGTCTGAAGCATAAATTCGTTCTGGTAATTTACCATGATCCATTAAATGCTTAATTTGATCCGCATCTAATGTTTCTACATCTAATAGTGTCTTCGCAATCAACTCAAGCTTATCTCGATTTTCAGTAAGAATCGTCTTCGCTCGTTCATAGCTTTCTTTTATTAGACGTTGCATTTCCTGGTCAATTTCATACGCAATGGCATCTGAATAGTTTTGTTCACTATTGATGTCACGGCCTAAGAATACTTGACCACCTTGAGATTGACCAAACTGAAGAGGTCCGAGCTTGTCACTCATACCGTATTCAGTAACCATTTTGCGTGCAATTCCAGTTGCTCTTTGGAAGTCATTATGTGCACCAGTTGATACATCACCAAAGATGATTTCTTCTGCGACACGACCACCGAGTAAGCCAGTGATTTTATCAAGAAGCTCAGGCTTTGTCATAAAGTAACGATCTTCTCTAGGAAGCATTACAGCATAACCACCTGCTTGACCACGAGGAACAATCGTTACCTTATGAACCATATCTGCTTCATCAAGGACCAACCCAATCACTGTATGACCAGCTTCATGGAATGCCACGATTTTACGTTCCTTTTCAGATATAACGCGACTTTTCTTAGCTGGACCGGCAATAACACGGTCAGTTGCTTCGTCAATATCACGCATATCAATTTTCTTCTTATCTTCACGGGCAGCTACTAAGGCTGCTTCATTTAGAAGGTTTTCCAGATCAGCACCAGAGAAACCTGGCGTTCTCATTGCAATTGATTTCAAATCAACAGAATCATCCAGAGGTTTGTTTTGTGCATGTACTTTAAGTACCGCTTCACGCCCTTTAAGATCAGGACGATCAACTGTAATCTGACGGTCAAAACGACCTGGACGTAACAATGCAGGATCAAGAATATCTGGTCTGTTGGTGGCTGCAACAATGATAATTCCTTCGTTTGCGCCAA
Source organism: Rossellomorea aquimaris TF-12 (assembly GCF_001648555.1). GTDB lineage: Bacteria > Bacillota > Bacilli > Bacillales > Bacillaceae_B > Rossellomorea > Rossellomorea aquimaris. The sequence continues at coordinate 1,519 of NZ_LQXM01000006.1, forward strand.
AACCATCCATTTCAACTAGTAGCTGATTAAGGGTTTGTTCACGTTCATCGTGACCTCCACCTAAACCTGCTCCACGCTGACGACCAACTGCATCAATCTCATCGATAAAGATGATACATGGTGCATTTTTCTTCGCGTTTTCAAATAAATCACGAACACGAGATGCCCCGACACCGACAAACATTTCAACGAAGTCAGAACCACTGATTGAGAAGAAGGGAACTCCAGCTTCCCCAGCTACCGCTCGTGCAAGTAGGGTTTTACCTGTTCCAGGAGGTCCTACTAAAAGAACACCCTTTGGAATACGTGCACCCACTTCAGAGAATTTACGTGGATCCTTTAAGAACTCCACTACCTCTACTAATTCTTGTTTCTCTTCATCTGCTCCAGCTACATCTTTGAATCGAACTTTCTTCTTCTCTTCGCTGTATAGCTTAGCCTTACTCTTACCGAAGTTCATAACACGACTTCCGCCGCCTTGCGCTTGGTTGAGTAAGAAGAAGAACAGAATAAAGATAATCACAAATGGAATAATGGTCGTAAAGAACGATACCCATCCACTTGTTTCTTTTGCTTGTAATACTTCTACATCGATACCTTGTTCTGAAGCTACAGTATTAATTTTCTCCATTAACTTACCATCAGTAGTAAGGACATAGGTTAAGAAGAACTCTTCTTCTTTAGCCCCTTTTAACTTTCCTTTTACTTCATAAACGCCTCTTCCAGGCTGAATTGTAAAAGAAGTAACCTCACCATCTTCAAGCTTATTAATAAAATTACTGTATTCAATATTCTTGGTAGGTTCATTATTATTACTAAAATAACTCACTACACCTATAATCACTAAAAAGACAAGTAAATAAAATATGGTATTTCGAAAGATCCGGTTCATCCCTTACCTCCTCCCACGGTAAACAAACTACGTAAAATAGTATCATAGAAAATCATGGCATTACAACAAATTGCACTTATAAAAGCGCGGAGATTGTAAAGGGGAATACATAATTGGAATACTGGCACCAAAAACACTTTTTTTTGAAAACAAAAACCTTATGTATGTCGCCCTCTTGTATTTCTTGAAAGAAGAATTCTTCTTTAGATTACACTTATTCTCCTGTTGTATACACTTCAGGTTTAAGAACGCCGATATACGGTAAATTACGGTATCGTTCAGCGAAATCCAAACCATATCCAACCACAAATTCATCTGGAACAATAAACCCTACGTAATCCGCTTTAATATCAGCTTTACGACCTGATGGCTTATCAAGCAGCGTTACGATGCTAATCGATTTCGCTTTACGATAACGGAATAATTCAACTAAATAACTAAGTGTTAGCCCACTATCGATAATATCTTCAATGATTAGAATATCTCTTCCTTCAACTTTCGTATCAAGATCTTTGACAATTTTCACTTCTCCTGAAGAAACAGTGGAATTTCCGTAGCTCGATACATCCATGAAATCCATTTCCATGTGAGTATCCATACGTTTGCATAGGTCAGCCATAAATGGCATAGCCCCTTTTAAAACTCCAATTGCTAGAGGAAAACGGTCTTGATATTCCTTCGTTAATTCGGCACCTAGTTCTCTGATCTTCACTTGAAGTTCTTCTTCTGAAATTAACACTTTTTCAATATCTTGATTTAACAATGTTCAACTGCCTCCTAGAAGATGATTGCTTATTAATTGTAAGACTAAACTCTTTTCTTTTGCTTCTCCCAAATCGTAAATAGATTTCTTAATTCCTGGAACCCAAAGGATTCGTTCTTCGGCATCAACGACAATTGGCCATTGGTCCCGAAGATGAACAGGAATCTTTTCGTCTATAAAAAGGGATTTAAGCTTTTTAGAGCCTTCGAACCCTTTTAATTTTATTCGATCTCCTGGTTTTCTCGTCCGAATAGATAAAGGGAGTGCAATGTGGTCTTCATGTAAGTATACATATTGACCGTTACAATCCTCTTTATTTACAGGTGCGGGATAGAAGTCGAATTGATATCCATTTGAAAGTTCGAGTGTTTCGTGAACGTTTAGTTCATAACAATAAGGTGATTGAATACACTCTAATTCCCCGAAATGGAAATAACATGTATGATACGCCCTTGTTACTTTTAGACCACTTGGTAAATCCAAGCTGGCATTAGGCGTTTTTCCTCTTAATATACCCAATACATCATAAATATGTATAGACGATAAGGAAGGTGGTCTAAGTTTGTAAAGATAGTTTAATATTAGATTAATCCCTCTTCTTTGTAAAGGCTGAGCCATTGTAAGAAAACCTTTAATATCTAAAGTGGAGAAATCCTTCGATTTATTCCATACCTTATTCAACTTTTGCCTTGTTAATTCCTCTAAATAGCCTTCATCTTCTATTAATTCTTCACTAAATTGTTGGAATTGTTTATGAACGAGTGGGTTTTCTTCTTTTAAAAAAGGTACCACTGCTTTTCGGAATCGATTTCTAGTATAGTCTTCCTTCTCATTACTAGGGTCCCGTCGAGGAGAAAGATTATACTCCTCACAATATTTCTCGATGTCTTCCTTTGTCACAGACAGAAAAGGACGAATAATCTTACCTGGTGAAAACTCCCTTATTAAAGGAATTCCCGCTCTACTCACACCGTTCGCTCCCCTTGTGAGCTTCATGAGGATTGTTTCTATTTGATCATCTCCGTGATGACCTAAAACGAGCTTGTTGGCAGATACCTCTATCATAATTTTATTCAGAAAGGTATAGCGAACGTCACGGGCAATTTTCTGAAGACCACCATTCGATTCCTTCATCACTTGTGAAACATCTATTCTTTCTCCAAAAAAGGGTATGTCTAACCTCTCACAAAATCCCTTTACAAAAAGGAGTTCGTTAAGGGACTCTTCCCCGCGAAACATGTGATCGAGATGAGCCGCAACAAGTTCAATCTCCCACACTCTTCTATTTGCATGGAGAAAATGAAGAAGAGCCAAAGAATCCGGACCACCTGAAACGGCCACAACTAATACATCACCTTTTTGGATAAGTTCATGACTTTGAATAAACTCTTTTGTCGAGCTCTCTAGCATAACATTTCCTCTTCCTAAACCATTTTCCTTATTGTATCAATTTTCACTTAAATTCTCACCTCATATGGCTACATTAACTCCCCATAAATATATAATACATATAAAAGAGACACGATGATTACTACCAATACAGTCTCAATAAAATGACTTGTTTTATTCGTTTTTTGAGCTTGATATCGAGTAGTTTGAGGTGAGGCATGAGTATGTGAAGAGTGAGATGTCCTTTTTCTTGTTGGATTTGTATTAGACTGCCGGGCATTCTGAGGAGAATGAGACAATGTGTTTAATAAACTCTCTCGCATCTCATTTGCAGAAAGGAAGTCCCCTTCTAATGCTTTTACAATAGTGGGCTGGAACTTTCTTAATTGATCCTTTGATTGAATAGCCTGCTTCAATTGTTGCATATTCCCACTTCCAGTCTTTGTGAAACGTTGTGGGTATGCCAAATTGATTAAGATCATTCCAACAGAGAAAAGATCATAGGTAGGGTCAGCTTTCCGAGAGTCACCTAGCCAATACCCTCTATCAAAAAACTCCGTGAATTCTTTAATCGCTCTTCCTGCAATTGTCGTTCCTCCGACATCTATACAGCGAATACGATAAGGAGGTCCAGTGATGATAAGGTTTTCAGGTTTTAAATCTCCAAATACCCATCCTTCCTTATGAATCCTTTGGAGGTCTGTTAATAGTTGAGCCACCAATACCCCTGTCCACGAAAATCCTTTCTCTTGTACGAAAGAAAGCAAATCTGGACCTTGTATATATTCCATACTATAAAAATGAATCGTTTTCCCTCGATATTCCCAATCATCTACATCAAGAAGCTTAGGTCCAAGCGGAGAACCTTGGACCTTAGAAAATGACTTTAATACATTAACTTCTGATGTAATCGTAACGTTACTTTCACTTATTTTTATTGCCTGGAATCCGGATGCTCCTTGTACAAGATACACAATTCCGTTTGCACCATACCCTAATTCTTTGATGATCGAGTAGATGTTTTTATACCATTTTCCTCTAATAACTGTCCCAGGAGAGAAATTAAATGGTTTCTTCGAAGTATTGTTCATCATCGCCACGAGAGAGCAATCCCCTTAATGAACGTTTTTTCTTAAAGTGTGTAATGGCTTCTGAGATAGCGGGACCCGTAGGTGTGATTCCACCTGGAGACAATTTAGAGAATATACTCGTAAGCGTTTCGAGTTTAGGTGTCCAATCTAGCAATTTTTCGACATCCTGCCGTTTCCCGGGAAATACAAATACGGAAAATTTATTATCTCCCATTCTCGCGTTTAAGCTCAAGGACAGGTCTAACAAGGCTTCCTTCACGGTTGGTAGCTTATGCTTCATGCTTGCAGATGTATCGACAAGAATCAACACTTCCATATCAACGTTTTCACCTAATTCATCCACTACCTCCATCACTTCTCCGCGTTGCTCTGGAGGAAGTTCTTCCATCGAAGCAGACTTCCCTAAAATTTGTTTTAACTCTTTATTTACGACCCCCTGAAGCGTTTGAGTCATTGCTTTTCTTGTGACCATTTGCACGGTCTGAGAGAGCTGTTGAGCATAAACAATTTGACTAACTCCACCTCCAGATAGAGCAATTCCTTCAATCTCCTGTAACCCATTATCATCAATCACATCATTATCCATGACCCCAATAACATTTACTGAAATCCCTTGCTCTTTTGCCAACGCTGACATGGCGATAGGGTCTTCCCCTTGGTTCGAGCAGCCATCTGTAATTAATAGAATTTGACGAAGTGTACCTGTCTTCATCATACTCCCCTCCTAATTCAAAAGATGGTATCATCTTCGCCGAATTAGAAGAAAAATATACTCTAGTTAACTATTTTTATAGGACCACAAATATCTCTATGAGATTCTTTTTTTATCCTTTCCTTTATTTGATTGCACTGGAATTGAAGACCATTTAGGAATGTTGTGTTTAATTTGCGATACAACGATTGTCATGTCGTCCTCAATCACTCCTGAACTCGAACGAATCACTTCCTCCATAAGAATATCCGCTATTTCTTGAGGATCCTCCGTTTGAAGCTCCTTAATCTTTCTCTTCATCCAAAGATCATAGTTTTCCACATGTTTTGGCCCTTCAAAGGCACCATCACTCATCATGATGAGGAGATCCCCTGCCTTCAATTGTTCTGACACAACATCTACCTCAAAGTCCTGTTGAAGCATTCCCATCGGTAAATTACTAGCTTCTATTTTCATCACCTTTTCCCCGCGTTTAATAAAGCTTGGAATCGAACCAATCTTTAAGAAGTTTGATGATGCATTCTGTAAATCAATCATGGCTAAATCCAAGGTTGAAAAAATTTCATCATTCGTACGTAATGATAAGATCGAATTAACAGATTTGATTGCAACTTGTTCTTCAATTCCAGACTCTAATATCTTTTTTAGTAGCCTAAGTGTTTCATTGCTTTCATAATGAGCCCGCTCTCCATTTCCCATTCCATCACTAATCGCAACAGCATATTTCCCAGCTCCTAATTCAATCATAGAATAACTATCTCCAGATACTAATCCTCCCCCTTTTGCAGCATGGGACACACCTGTATTCACAACAAATTTTTTAGCTGATCGGAATGTCACATGGCAAGTCCCATTTGGGAAATGAGCGCAATCTTCCTTCTGAACCACTATATTTTCACCTAGTATATCTGACAGCATAGGAGCGATAAGCTTTTCACCTTGTCCATGTCCCCCACAATAGGGCATAGTCAAATCAATATCCACATTCCCTTGCTCTAAGTTATAGATTTCAATATTTTCAATTTCAATTCCAAATTCTTTAATACTAGTTAAAATTTGCTCCTCCTGAATGTGATGATTCACCCTTTCCCTTTGGATTTCTTTCGCAAAATTCCCCATGACCTCTGAGACTCCTTTTAATTGGTCTGCTACTAATCGTCTACTTTCCTTTACTTGTTTTTTCAGTTTAAGGTTTGCTTGATAAAAGGTTAACTCTTGATAAATGGTGTCTTGAAGTTTTTTTTCTTTCGTACAATGCTTGTCCAATTCTCTAGCCAATTTAGGGGAAAGTGGAATTCGCCCTTCATCAAACTCCGTCATCACATCTTTCATCAAATTATAGGTTTTATCGAAATTCCGTGACCAGCATTGATCCTTCTTAAAGCATGTTTGACAAGTCTTCTCCGTTACATTACTTAAGAAATAATCAAACTCTTTATCCTCCTCCTCTTCAAATTGGTCTTCAATTTGTTGAAAACTATTTGATAATGCTTGGAATACAGATGAAAACTGGGTAACACGATTAGCCGTTACGTCCCTTACTCTACGCATATACCCTTGCTGTTCTTGTTGATATTCAGCAGTTCCAGGAATATGTTTAGCGATACTTGCGGTCAAGCTTTGAGGTGTTAAAAATAATAATAGTATCGCAACTCCTGATTCATATAAGGTTTTGGTTATAACTGTATCACTATCTCCGTACATTCCCATTAGTAACGTAGCAATTAACAGACCGATTGCTGCTCCAAATTTTTTCCCTTCCTTCATCAATCCCCCAAGGAGACCCGAAAAAGCAAGCAAGCTCATCTGATAAAAGCTTGAAACGTTCGCTAAACTGAAAACAAGACCTGTTACAACCCCCACAGTAGAACCAACTGTTGCCCCTGCGACGAATGAGAATAGGAGGACCAAATATCTCGATAATATATGCTCAATGGATAGATTGTAGACAGACCAGCCAATGGTTCCAGTCAAAATCGAAGCTAACAAAATAATGAGACTTACAACCTCCTCTGTTTTAAGTGATTTTCTTCTTCGTTGAACAGCGACCAGAGGAACACTCTGAATAAATATATAGGTTAAGATAAACGCTAAGCTTGCTTCTATGAGAGCCATAACTCCGTTGTAAATGGTTAATACTTGCCCTTGCTGTACATAATTAAAGCCAAGCTTGGCAACTAAAACAGTAAACAGAACATAAAAGGCAACCAGCTTCAGATCATTCTTATGATATTTTTGTGTTAAACGAAACACTAACAGGAATAATATCGCACTAACAAACGTATAACTGATACTAGATAAAGAAATCGATAGAGCACCTGCAAGTAAACCTATTAAGGCAATAGGAGATTTCTCTCTACGAATAATGTAAACCGTAGCGAAAAACGGTAAGGCAAATGGAGTAAGATGCGACAATATTAACGCTCTGCCTAGTAAAAATCCAATGACCAACAACGCAATACCCTTTTGAATAAACACTGTTTCAAGCCTAGAATAAATAGACTTTATTCCCTTAGAAAGTTCTACCCTCGTATGTTCAATGTCCACATTCTGTAAAGGCTCTATGATGGTCTGATTGGTTTTCCCCATGTAACATACACTCCCCGTTTCTTTTTGTTTAGTATAAATTGGACGAGCTTAAAAGTTTGTCAAAATGAGGGAATGCAACCAAAGAATATTTCGACGACATTCTCTTCGATCCGTTATAATATTCAGAATATTCTCGTTGAGTATTTACTTCATTTACCTTTTTTTATGTCTGAAAGTTGTTACATAAGCACTTAAAGGAAATTTGACAAATTCTTTTATTATATATGTTGACAAGTTTTTTCTTTCTATGTATTATAGATTTTGTGCCTTAAAGGTATACAGATATGGCGGCGTAGCTCAGCTGGCTAGAGCGTACGG
>NZ_LQXM01000007.1 GCF_001648555.1 Rossellomorea aquimaris TF-12
AGAACCTCTCGCTGCAATCAACCACTTCTTTCCTTTTTTTTAAAAAAAACAAAGTTTACGAAAAGAGCCTTATATAAAACGTAACCTTGGCTCTATTATTACTGAGATCAACTGAACTGTTGATTGGAACAGTATCCACAATGTCCTCTAAGATGCATGTACAAAAAAACAACACTGAAAAAGAGTTTCTTTTCAGTGTTGTTTTATTAATTTATGACCCTTTAGAAAGAAGCGTTTTTCTTTTGTAATCTGTTTCGTAGTATTCCAGTTCTTCACGCATACTACGAAACTCTATCTCTACTTGATTTATTAGGTGAGCAAAGCTTTTTGGGGGCTCTTGACGGAATCGAATGGAATTGGACTCTAAGTATGCAGCTCTACTATCTTCAAACCACAAGTCGTAACGAGGTGAAAAAAACTCTTCTATGCATTGATGATAGATTTTATAGAGCGTTTTCTCTGCTAGATTTTTCATGAAAGGCTCGCTTTGTAACACAATGATACACTTATCAAGTCCTTCCTCACAAAAAACAAGTAGTCTCCTTAAATTTGAAAGCAACCCTTCAAAATAGGCGCGATCTCCCTGTTTTTCTAATAATAGACTTGTAATAGTCGTTGCATTCAAATATCCTTCAATTCTATCTACCTCTTCCTCGAGAAAAATTTGAACTTCTTGAACTTGAGATTTAATTAGAAGATTGCACATTTAGTCCCCTCCATCTCTAATCCTACCCAGCGCTTGATTAATTGAATTTTCTGAAATAACCACTCATAAGTGAGGCAGGGAATAAGAAGTAGCCCCTGCCTATTTACCTATATTTACTAATATTACACTATTTTATTCCTTCGCCTCTATTGTTTCTTGAAATTTTTCAAAAAACAGATCTGCTTCGTCCTGCATAAATTCATCTTGAATATTTTCTGGAAGAGGAGGAAGTTCATCGACATTATTTAAACCAAAGTAGTCTAAGAATTCTTTTGTTGTTCCGAACAGATAGGCACGCCCGGTTCCTTCAGCCCTTCCAACTTCTTTAACTAAGCCTTTTGCCATGAGAGTCTGGATAGGGCGCTCTGTTTTCACCCCTCTAATTTGCTCAATTTCCATTCTCGTTATGGGCTGTTTATAGGCAATAATCGCTAAAGTTTCTAACGCCGCTTGAGATAAGGAGCTGACATTAGGTGACTCTACTAGCTTTTTTAAATAATCAGCATTACATTTTTTTGTCACTAGCTGATACGTTCCAGCTAGTTCAATCATGTATATGCCTCTTTCTTCTATTCTTTCATAGTCTTGCTTCAGTTCTTCAAGAATTTCTAGTGCTTTACTTTCTTCAATTTCAAGGACTGAGCAGACTTGTTTTAATGAAAGGCCTTCATCTCCTGCTGCAAAAAGTAAACTTTCTAGTATCCCTTTCCAATTAATGATGTTCAACAAGCCCTACCTCCTTCGATGATTCAACGAAAATTTCTGTGAAATTTGTTTCTTGACTTACAATTAATTGCTTCCTCTTCATCAATTCTAAAACAGCTAAAAAGGTGACAACCAGATGTTCCTTATTTTCTGCTTGAAAAAGAGTTGTAAATGAGGTCCGTCCCTCTATTTTGTGTAGAGTATTGAGAATATCTTGCATTCTTGTCTCGATGGATATTTCTTGTCTTGTTATTCTGGTTTGAACAGGCTTTTGGAGTTTTTTACGTCTAAGTAATTTATGAAAGGCACCTAGCATATCGTATAGGGAGACTTGGATTTCATTACTTTTTGTATCTACTTCTTCAGTATACTCAGACAGGTCACTAGGAGCCTTTGTATAAAATTGTCCTCTTTCCTCTTCACGTTGCTTTAATTCATTGGCAGCCTCTTTAAATTTACGGTATTCAATCAGTCTTTCTACTAGTTCATCTCGGGGATCGTCTTCAAATTCAATATCATCATCTAAGAGAGCTTCATCGTGTTTTGGAAGAAGCATTTTACTTTTAATTGCTAAAAGGGTTGCAGCCATTACCAAATATTCACTTGCAACGTCTAATTGCAAATCCTTCATCGTATGTACATATAATAAATATTGCTCAGTAATTTGAGCCATCGGAATATCATATATATCAATCTCTAACGAATTTATTAGATGCAGAAGAAGATCGAGAGGACCTTCGAAAGCGTCTATTTTAACATTGTATTCCACTTTATCACCAAATTTCTAATTGCAGTCATCCTCGAGTAGCTACTTAATAGTATAGTAGATTGACACTCTAATCTCCAATACATTTTTTGTATTAGATGGTCAACAGACTAACTGTTTTGGGGTGTGTATAGAATATGCTACACTTTAATAGCAAAGGAGGTTAAGGATGAATTACCCACAACCTTATTTACTTTATTTAATCTACTTTCATGGAAGCCGTGATTACTTTGAATGCCATGAAGTACTAGAAGAATATTGGAAGGAAGTTGATCCAAAAAACCGCGCATCTCATTGGGTAGGATTGATACAGATTGCTGTAAGTCTTTATCACTACCGAAGAAACAATTTACCGGGGGCGTCGAGAACTCTCGATAAAGCATTAAAGAACATCAATAATAATGTGAGTGAACTAGAGCAGTTAGGATTAGATGGAGCCAAACTTCAAGATTTGCTTGGTGACCTTAAGGAACGTCTTGCATCTAATAAGCCCTATGTAAGCCTTAACCTACCCATCACAGATTCATCACTGTTAAATCAAGCTCAATCACTATGCTCACAAAAAGGGTTCACATGGTGCTCTCCCAGTGATTTATCCAACAAACAACTCATTCACAGGCATTCTCTTCGGGACCGAACTCCGGTTATTTTGGAACGTAAGAATGCATTACGAAAAAGAAAAGGAGACTAAACCATCTCAAATCTACTGTTTGAGCAAGATGGGCTAGTCTCCTTTTTGCATCACTTTCAAATGACTTCTTCTTCATCACACTTTCCAAAAAATGATGCGGTTTCAGAGTTTGGTTTTACTGTATGTTCTGAGAACATATCCCTTAAGTGCTTTACCATCGATTTCCCAATTCCTTCGTGGCGGTGGGAAGGGTTGACTGATATATGCTGTATTTCCAAAGTGGTATCTGTTTTAAATACCCCTATTAAACCAACTATGTCCTCTTCTTTCCATAAAAAAAGCTGCCAATTATCTTCAGTTTCGTATTGCTTCATTGTTTGTTGAAGCTTTTTCAAATCCTTTTCATTTGGCATGAAAGATAATAACCCCATTGCAATCTTCTCAAACGCCTTTTTATACCGAATTAACATATTTACCCCTCGTTACGTTTTATGCCTAAACCTTTTACCAACATTATAGACAAAAACTAGAAATTTTATTTCAATTTAAGGCACTTGTATCTATTGTCGGCCTTTAACAATCAATTACCACAAATAAGATGTGTACGATTTGGTTGTAGCTGTCGATCATTCAGAACGTTTATCTATCTTACTAAATTTACTATTATTAATCAACTTAAGGGATCAGTTCCCTGCTAGGAAGAGCCAGTAAATTATTCCCCAAAGCAGACCGAATACTAATAAAAACAAGAATAGTTTTACATTGCTAATCTTCATTACGAGCTCCTTTACTTACACTATATTCACCTTTAATAGTCATTGTTATTGTATAGTAAAATATAAATTTATTAAAGTATGAAATATAAAAAGCCGTGAAAGAGGGCCAGACGAATAAACTCGTCTGGCCACTTTAGATTATTTCATTAGAGGTACATCCAGAGCGATAATGTCTTCATATGTTTCTCTTCTTACAGCGAGTCTGGATTCGCCATCCTCCACAAAAATCACGGCTGGTCTACGAATTCGATTGTAATTATTCGCCATAGAATAACCATAGGCACCTGTACAAAAAACAGCTAGAATATCACCGGCCACAGACTGGGGAAGAGGAAGGTCCCAAATCAACATGTCCCCGGATTCACAGCATTTACCTGCAATTGAAACAGTCTCTTCAGGATTGTCATTTGCTTTATTGGCAAGGACTGCTTCATATTTTGCATTATAAAGTGCTGGTCTGATGTTATCGCTCATTCCACCATCGATAGCTAAATATTTTCTAATATTTGGCACTTCTTTTCGTGAACCTAGTTTATAAAGGCTTGTTCCAGCATCCCCTACAAGGGAACGTCCAGGCTCAATCCAAATTTCAGGCATTTCCAAATGAAGTCTCAGCGCTTCCTCTTTCACTGCCGAAATCATTTCTTCTACATATTGAGAAGGTGGAATGGGGTCATCCTCTTTTGTATAGCGAATCCCAAATCCTCCTCCTAAGTTAATTACTTTCGGGATGAATTGATAGCGCGCTTTCCAATCAGCAATCTTCTCCATGATTTTTTTAGAAGCTAAAATAAAGCCCGTAGTTTCAAAAATTTGAGAGCCAATATGACAATGCAACCCTAATAAGTCGATTGTTTCTGCTTCCATTGCCATCTTCATCGCTTTTTCAGCTTGGCCGTTACCTAAATCAAAACCGAATTTGGAATCTTCCTGGCCAGTTAATATATAATCATGTGTATGAGCTTCAATTCCAGGAGTAACTCTTAGCAAAACTTTAGTAGGCTGATTTATCCGTTGAGAAATTTCTTTAATAAGATCCAATTCATAAAAATTATCTACCACAATACAGCCAATTTTGTTTTCAACGGCCATGTTTAATTCTTCAATGGATTTATTATTACCATTAAAATGTATTCTCTCTGGAGGGAAATTCGCTTTAAGGGCTGTATACAACTCTCCTCCAGAAACTACATCAAGAGAGAGACCTTCTTCCTTCATCAATTCAAATATAGCAATACTTGAGAATGCTTTACTTGCATAGGCAACTTCCGCCTTTACACCAAGAGTTTCAAAGGTTTCTTTAAACCCTTTAGCTCGCTCTCTTATTAACGAAATATCATATACATAAAGTGGGGTACCATACTGTTCTGCAAGTTCTACAGTATCTACCCCACCTATAGTTAAATGTCCTGTAGCATTAATTTTTGTTGATCCATGAAGATGCATGAAAACCCTCATTCCCCTCTTTATTCCTTTAGTAATTAAAAGTAATTTAACACAGAATGAGAGGTGTTGCAATATTCTAAGATTTTGCAGGCTGCTTGTATTTATTTCGTGGCTGAACAATACTAGGTCTTATTTTTGCACCAGGCATAGATCGACGAATGAGAATTTGCACAAAATCCGTCGGACTAAACGGCATTAACGGCCATAGGTACGGTGTATTCAGTGACTTAATGCTAGTCACAAATAAAATATAAAGTGTGCTCCCAATCATCAGTCCAGGAATATGGAAGAGGGCAACGGCTATTAGTAAAAAGAGTCTTGAAATCTTATTTGCAGCACTTAATTCATAACTTGGTGTTGCGAACGTTCCAATCGAAGCAACAGCTACATACAGAATGACCTCGGGCTGAAACAACCCTACATCGATGGCTATCTGTCCAATTAATACAGCTGCGATAAGACCCATTGCAGTGGACAGAGGCGTTGGAGTATGAATGGCCGCGACCCTGAACATTTCAACCCCGAAATCCGCAATAAACAACTGCACAATGACTGGAATATTGGTTTGTTCATTAGGTCCTACAAATTTTATCATTTCAGGTAATAACGACGGGTCTAAAACGAATAAATACCATAATGGAAGTAAAAAAAGTGAAGCCAGAACTCCCATAAACCGTGTCCACCTTACAAAAGTTCCAACTGCAGGTGACTGACGATATTCCTCTGCATGTTGAAGGTGGTGGAAATAAGTAGTGGGTGTAATGATGACACTTGGCGACGTATCTACAAAGATTAGGACGTGTCCCTCCAATAAATGTGTAGCTGCTACGTCTGCTCTTTCTGTGTACCTTACTAATGGATATGGGTTATAGCCTTGCTTTACTAAAAATTCTTCTACCGTTTTGTCTGCCATTGTTAAACCATCAATCTTAATACTCTTCAGCTCTTTTTTTATTACTTCAATGAGACTGGGATTGGCAACATCGTCAATATAGGCAATAGATATATCTGTTTTCGATCTCTCCCCAATCCGAAAAATTTCAAAACGGAGTCTAGGATCTCGTATCCTTCTTCTTGTCAAGGCTGTATTGACAATAATATTTTCTACATATCCATCACGTGATCCTCTTACTACTTTTTCAGTATCTGGTTCCGATGGCTGCCTTCCTGGATAACTTCGAACATCAACAATAATTGCCTCTTGATACCCTTCAACAAATACTGCTATCAAACCTGACAATACTTCATCTACTGCTTCTTCAATGGTTTTAACAGGCTCTACGGATTGATGAACGAGACGGTTGTAAACAATTTCGTACAATCGACTTGTCGCTCTCTCATGATCATTAATCTCTACAAGTTCTTCGACAATCTGTATGATATAAGCGGCATCAGTTAATCCATTGATGTAATAAATTTGAACTCCCTTTTTTAATATCATTAGCTTTCTAACACCAATATCGAAACTTGTTTTTAGCCCTACATGATTTTTCATGTATTCTTCAGTGACTGATAAATCCTTTGATATTGGCGTATTTTCAGGTTTTTGATGCATTGTATCCGCTCCTTTCTAAGATGATTTCAACTGCTTTTTTTGTAATGGGAGCTCCTTGTGAGTAATGATCTCGCTTTGCCATTTTTCCTATGTCGCCGATTCCAACAATGATAGGTACATTTAGTTCATCTAAACAATAAACAGTGTCACCATTTAATCTGCCCATTTCAAGCTCAGGCACTCCAAATTTGTCTACCCCATACGGTGTTAAATTTCCAAATTTATCGACACAAACGTCTATCCTTGTCCATTCAGCTTGTCTTGTTTTACTAGCCACCGCTATAATCCCTAATACGTCAATATCGGGATGATTGGCCACATGCTTTAAGGCTCTTTCCCCTGCTCCTTCACCCAAGAATCCACTATCATCAAACATTACAAAGACGGGGTCGTTCTTTGCTTTTTTAATTAGCTTTACTACTTCTGATCCAGTTAATACAGATGGGTTTCCCTTTGAGCTTGATATACAACGCCCGCCATAGGACTTCGCGACTCGCTCTATTGCGCGTTTGGCATATTCATCCCCATCTGTAATTAATATCACCTTTCTTTTTTTGACCATCGTAACCCCTGCCTATCTATTATAGATGCACTAAGAAAATCCAATGAAAGAGTGAGCCGAATATTTTCCCTAAAACAATTGCCATTATTAAAACAACGATCTTCCCTTCGATTCCTATCCGTTTTGCTAGTATAGGAAACACATTTAATACTTCAGTAAGGGCTGCCGCCAGAAGTCCTACAAAAATGCCACTAGCTAAACCAAGAGGGACCAAGATAAATGGAGTGAAATGAAGAGTTACTTCATTTAGGCTAATGAAACCCCCTACCAGCGCTCCTGTCACAACTGCAAGTTCATAAAAATGAATCATTTTCATCGTTTTCGTTAATTGAGTCAATCTTGGAATGATTCCTAAAACAGTTAAGAAAGCGACAAATCCAGAACCTACAGCTAACCCACCTGCAAAACCAATAAATGCCGTTAGTAATACACTAATTGTCATCTATATGTTTCATACTTTCTTTATTTTCATGGAGTATGACATATTGGTCTAAATCCTGCTGGTATTTAAACATTTCAACCTCCAAAGGGCTAGGTTCTTCATTAAGTCTTTTTCGAAAAACATGATTAAAAAATAAAATCATTCCTAGTCCTAATCCAAATGAATAAGGTACTTGAAAGAGCAAGGGATGGGGGTCCTCTTCCCCAGTTACAAAGTGATACAATCGTTGATGAACCTCACGCATACTGACATCCTCGTGAAAATTCATAATAGCCATGGCGGCTCCTATAAATAAAAGCAGCCAGACACATATGAACAAAGGAAAGGAGACGGCCTTTTTCTTATAAATAACCTCAATAATACTTTGTGTCGGTCCAATTGTTTGAATATCTAGTTGGGGTTTTTTGTTTAAAATACTGTTTATTACTTTCATAACATCGATAACGATAATATTTTTATCCTTGGCGGTCACTTGATGAATAGGAATTTGCTTCAATTCTTCTAAAACGTATTCGGGTGCAATAATTTGTGCAAGTTGATGGAGTTTCACTAAGCTTTCTTCTTTCACTTGAACACGGTTCCGTAATCGAATGTACACAATTCCTTCCATGCGAAATCACTTCCTGAAAACATGATTTTCCCCTCGTACCAATAGTATGTATTAACGGAATTAATTTATGTAATGGCTGATTTACTTCAAATTGTGGGATTTTTGCAACAGGTGTTTACATAAACAAAAATAACCCTAATGCTTCTATGTTTCTTCCGTTTAAGAAACACAAAAACACCAGGATTATATCTACTCTGTGTACATTTGTTCTTTCATGGTTTGCAAAATTTTCTTTTCAAGTCGGGATACCTGTACTTGAGATATTCCTAATCGATCTGCCACTTCAGACTGTGTTTGATCTTTATAATATCTCAAATAAACAATCAATCGTTCACGATCATCTAATTCCCTAATCGCTTCCTTTAAAGCAATTTTGTCAAACCATTTATGATCTGTGTTATCAGCAATCTGATCTAATAGTGTGATGGGATCTCCATCATTTTCGTAGACTGTTTCGTGAATCGATGAAGGAGTACGACTCGCTTCTTGCGCCATAATCACTTCCTCGATAGAGTATTCAAGGTGCTCTGCTAACTCACTAACAGTTGGTACTCGACCGAATTTCTTTGATAATTCATCTTTCGCTTTGCGAATCTTATTCCCCATTTCCTTTAGAGAACGACTTACCTTTACCGTTCCATCATCTCTAATAAAACGCTGAATTTCTCCAATAATCATAGGAACAGCATAGGTAGAGAACTTTACGTCATAGCTTAAATCAAACTTATCCACTGATTTCAGCAACCCGATACAGCCTATTTGAAAAAGATCATCTGGTTCATAGCCTCTATTGAGGAATCGTTGAACAACTGACCAAACTAATCGCATATTTTTTTGAACGATTAAGTCTCTAGCACTTTGGTCTCCCTCATGACTTTGTTTAATGAGGGCTTTGACTTCATGATCTTTCAAAAAGGGCTGTTCTTTATCCTTTTTCACTTCGACATCCATAGGCACGACTCCTTAATTGCATAGCGCTTTACTATTGGTCAAGTGCTTCTTCAGTCTTACCGTAGTGCCTGTACCAGGGTGTGATGACACTTCTACCTCATCCATGAAATTTTCCATTATGGTAAAACCCATTCCAGAACGTTCTAATTCAGGCTTAGAGGTATATAATGGCTGACGCGCTTCCTCCACATCGCCAATGCCAATGCCTTCATCACGTATGGTCATATCGATAAATCCATCTTCCTCCAATATGACGGAAATATACACAACTCCATTAGGCTTGTTGTCATACCCGTGAATAATAGCATTTGTCACAGCTTCTGAAACAACTGTTTTGATTTCTGTTAATTCATCCATATTAGGATCTAATTGAGCGATAAAAGAAGCAACCGTCACTCTTGCAAAAGACTCGTTTTGACTTAAAGAACTAAACTGGATATTCATTTCATTTCTCATTTTATGCGACCCCCAATCTTTGTAATGCGTTTTCTTCCGATGGCTCAAGACGAATAATCTTAAACAATCCTGACATTTCAAATAATCGGTTTACAGATGGGGATATCGCACATACAACCATTTCTCCATGCTTTTGCTTAATCTGCTTATATCGACCTAAAATTACACCCAAGCCTGAACTGTCCATAAAGCTTAGTTCCTCTAAATTCATGATAATATGCTTGATATTCTCTCGTTCAATTAGGGTAGAAGCTTTTTCCCTCAGATCATCGGCAGTGTGATGATCTAACTCTCCACTTAATCTTATGCACAAGACATCTTTTTTAACTTCTAAGTTAATAGCAAGACTCACTATCAGAAAGCCTCCTTCTCTGTCGTATAGTGAGTCATTTCGCTATCGCTATATTAAATTCCTTCTCCATGACAAAACTAGAAGGAATTCGTCATAATTTGCATTTACTTATTTGTCTTTGTAAACAATCCAAAGGATTTTTTGTATAACTCCCACCAGCTTGCACTTTCCATATCCTTCTTAGCTACTAGTGGCGTTTCTAACATTTTTTCTCCTTTATTCATAACCGTCAATGTTCCAACTTTATCTCCCTTTTTGACTGGGGCTTTCAGGTCTTTTGATAAAGTAATGACTTTCGTTACCCCATCCAATTTTTCTCCTTTATGAGTCAATATAGATACTGGCTCATCCGTTACAGCTTCAACTTTATTCGATTTCCCTTTTGAAACCTTTACTTTCTCGATTGAATCCCCTTTTTTGTATAAAGGCTTTGTTTGATACTGATTAAAGGCATAATCAAGCATCTTACTTACTTCATTATTTCGTTCCTTTGGAGTTGGAGCTCCAAATACTACTGCAATGACTCTCATATTGTCTTTCTTTGCCGTAGCTGTTAAGCAATATTTCGCTTCATTTGTGAAACCCGTTTTCAATCCATCTACACCGTCATAAAAACGTACTAGTTTATTGGTATTTACGAGCCAAAACTTTTTATCGGTGTCTTCACGTAAGTAAGACTCATAACTTCCCGTGAATTTTGTGATGTCATTATATTTTAAAAGTTCTTTTGCCATCATAGACATATCATGAGCGGAACTGTAATGCTCTTTTGAAGGCAGACCAGTTGTATTTTTAAACTGTGTATCTTTTAACCCAAGTTCTTTTAACTTCTTATTCATATTGTTAACAAAGTTTTCTTCACTTCCTGCAATATGTTCTGCCATTGCTACAGAAGCATCATTTGCTGATCCAATCGCAATCCCTTTAAGCATTTGTTCTACGGTCATTGTTTCTCCTGGCTCAAGGAAAATTTGCGAACCTCCCATTGAAGCTGCGTATTCACTTGTTCGAACTTTGTCGTCCCATTTAATTTGACCCTTTTCAAGGGCTTCCATAATTAATAGCATGGTCATAATTTTTGTCATGGATGCCGGTGCCAGCTTTTCATGACTATTTTTCTCATACAGCACCGTACCAGTATCTCTTTCAATTAGAATGGCAGATTTCGCTACTTCAGCAAGCTCAGATTTCTTTTCCTCAGCGAACATCATAGAAGGAAATAAAGAGGTTAAGAGAAAAAATGCCATTAATATATACACACAACGTTTCATCATACCGTCCTCCAATCAAATCTTGTTTAATTCAATACTCATAGACCCATTTTTTCCATCATGACCAATTTTATACAAATAAATACAAAAATTTAGGCTCTTTTCTTAAAGATTGATGTTATTTTAGAAAAAGAGTCATTTAAAAATGGCCACATAAAAAAGCCCTTGCCTAGAGAATCCTCCAGGCAAGGGCTTTCGAATATTAGTTTGTGATTTCTGTATGAATGAGGATAGGAGCATCCACTTTTTCACTGCTTATCTCAATACTTTCGTAAAGTTTATTCTTTACATCCTCCAGGTTTTCCTGATTGCTGTAAATCGTTACGATAGACTCTCCAACTTTTACAGAATCTCCAATTTTCTTACGCAGTTCTAATCCAACTGCTAAGTCAATAACAGAATCTTTTGTCGCTCTTCCTGCACCTAACCACATTGCAGCTGTGCCAACAGCATCTGCAACTATTTCTGATACATATCCGTCTTCTTTTGCCTCAAGCTCCACCTTGAATTTTGCTTGAGGAAGTTTAGATGGATCATCTACAACTGAAGCATCTCCACCCTGTGATTCAAGGAATACCTTAAAGTTTTCTAAGGCTGACCCATCTTGGATTGCTTTTTGTAGCATGTCTCTTGCCTCTTCTTGAGAAGTAGCCTTGTCCGCAAGGTAGACCATGTGACTTCCTAAAGTTAAGCACAATTCTGTTAAGTCTTCTGGACCTTCGCCTTTTAACGTATCGATTGCTTCTTTTACCTCTAAAGCATTCCCAATGGCAAAACCAAGTGGTTGGCTCATATCGGATATAACAGCCATTGTCTTTCTTCCAACGTTATTCCCGATATTCACCATTGCTTTTGCAAGGTCTTTAGAGTCATCTAATGTTTTCATGAAAGCTCCGGCACCAGTTTTCACATCAAGAACAATTGCATCAGCACCTGCAGCAATTTTCTTGCTCATAATGGAGCTGGCAATAAGAGGAATACTATTAACTGTTGCGGTTACATCTCTTAATGAATATAACTTTTTATCCGCTGGCGTTAGATTCCCACTTTGTCCGATAACAGCCAATTTATTCTTGTTAACCAGTCGAATGAATTCATCATTTTCAATTTCCACATGAAATCCTTCAACCGCTTCAAGTTTATCAATTGTGCCTCCAGTGTGCCCTAACCCTCTACCACTCATCTTCGCAACAGGCACTCCTACTGAAGCAACTAGTGGCCCAAGGACCAATGTTGTCGTATCGCCTACTCCTCCTGTTGAGTGTTTATCCACTTTGATTCCTTCGATAGCAGATAGATCAATCTGATCCCCAGACTCGACCATAGCCATTGTTAAATCTGCACGCTCTCTGTCGCTCATATCTTTAAAGAAAATCGCCATTGTTAGAGCACTTACTTGATAATCTGGAATCGTTCCATCCGTGTACCCTTCCACAATAAATCTGATTTCTTCCGTTGTTAATTCGTTACCTTCACGTTTCTTTTCTATTAAGTCAACCATTCTCATTGTTTTCACCAACTTTAATATATTTGTTTATATAGGTCTGCCAATCAAAGTCCTTACTTTCCGTTCCCGTCACTCTCTTTTTTGTTGAAGAGAGACTGTTTAAAGAGATTTCACAATTGCTTTTACATATGATAAGAAATTAGCACGTACCATTTCAGTCGTTTCGATTACTTCATCGTGGGAAAGAGGTTGATCTAAAATACCAGCTGCCATATTAGAGATACATGATATTCCCAGAACTTTCATACCTGCATGGCGAGCTACGATGACTTCAGGCACAGTAGACATCCCAACAGCATCTCCTCCAAGTGTGCGTGCAAGACGCACCTCAGCAGGTGTTTCATATGTAGGACCTGTATTCCCTACATAAACCCCTTCTTGGACTTTTAGAGAAAGTGATTCTGCAATCTCTTTCGCACTTTGGCGCAATTGTTTACAGTAAGCTTCAGACATATCCGGGAACCTTGGTCCCAAACGGGAATCATTTGCTCCTATTAATGGATTGCCTCCCATATTATTAATATGGTCAGAAATTAACATCAAGTCGCCTGCTTGGAAATTTTCGTTCACTCCACCGGCGGCATTTGTCACAATTAGAATTTCCACGCCCAATTCCTTCATTACACGGACAGGGAATGTGACTTTATCAAATCCATACCCTTCATAATAATGAAAACGTCCTTGCATAGCGACCACTTCTTGTCCTGCTAATTGACCAAATACAAGCTGACCAGCGTGACCCGTTACAGTTGATACTGGAAAATCAGGTATTTCTTTATACGGAATTTTAACCGAATTTTGAATTTCATCAGCTAATACTCCTAAACCAGACCCTAGAATTAACCCTACTTTCGGTTGTCCAGTATATTGATTTTTCAAGTGATTGGCTGCATTTTGAATTTTTTCGTAATTCATTTAGATTGCTCCTTTTGTTCTTGGTTTCAAAATCAACAGAAAAGAGAGATCGTTCCATTTTCATGAACACCACCTCTTCCCCTTATCCTAATTCTTCCAAATATCATTATTTTAAACGAGATAAAAAGCTTTTACCGAACTTTGGCATATTAACATTAAAGTTATCGGCAACAGTCGCCCCAATATCAGCGAAGGTTTCGCTTATTGGTAATTCTTCTCCTTGATCAAAGCGTTTAGAGTAAACAATTAGAGGAACATATTCCCTCGTATGATCTGTTCCTGGAGCTGTAGGATCATTACCATGATCGGCTGTAATAATGAGAAGATCATCTTCTGTCATTTTCTCAAATACTTCTGGTAAACGAGCATCAAATTCTTCTAGTGCCTTGCCATAGCCTTCAGGATCACGACGGTGACCGTATAACGCATCAAAATCGACAAGGTTTAAAAAGCTTAATCCTGTGAATGACTCATCAAATGTATTGATTAGTCCATCCATTCCGTCCATATTATGCTTAGTACGAATGGACTTTGTAACTCCCTCTCCGTTATAGATGTCCGCAATTTTCCCGATAGCAATGACATCAAATCCAGAATCCTTTAGCTCGTTCATCACTGTACGATTAAAAGGCTTTAATGCATAATCATGACGATTAGAAGTACGTTTGAATTCTCCTGGCTCTCCCACAAATGGACGAGCAATGACACGACCCACTAAGAATTCTTCATCCTTTGTAATCTCACGGGCAATTTCACAAATTTTATACTGCTCTTCAATAGGGATAATGTCTTCATGAGCCGCAATTTGAAGAACAGGATCTGCAGATGTATAAACAATTAATGCTCCCGTTTCCATATGTTCCTTCCCTAGTTCTTCGATAATCTCTGTGCCGCTGGCTGGTTTGTTTCCAATAATTGTTCTTCCTGTTTCAGCCTCTAACTTTTGTATTAACTTTTCAGGAAAACCATCTGGATAGGTTTTAAATGGAGTATCAATATGTAGGCCCATTATCTCCCAATGTCCTGTCATTGTATCTTTTCCAACAGAAGACTCTTGCATCTTAGTAAAGTATGCAAGTGGTTTTTCAGCTTTTTCAATACCTTTTACTTCCTTAATATTTGAAAGTCCCAGCTTCGCCATATTGGGCATATTCAACCCATTCATACGTTCAGCAATGTGTCCTAAGGTATCAGTACCTTTATCATTAAACAGTTCAGCATCTGGAGCTTCTCCAATCCCTACCGAATCCATTACTACTAAATGCACACGTTTATATGTATAGTTACTCATTGTAAACCTCCTATTAATACGGTTTCATTTTTAAGAAAAACGGTTTCATTTTCAGACGATAATCGTATCATACCCTTTTCTTTTATAGATAAGTCCAATTTACCATCACGTCAGAAGTCTGACATCTATATTTTACTTTTCCCTACATAAAAAAACAAGAGAGATCCCTTAAAGTGTCATAAATTCTTTAAGAAATCTCTTTTTGTTACGCTCTAGGATGAAATTGTGAGTAAACATCTTTTAATCTTGTTTTGGTTACATGGGTATAAATTTGAGTTGTTGAAATATCAGCATGTCCAAGCATTTCTTGGACTGCCCTTAAATCTGCACCATTCTCTAATAAATGAGTAGCAAATGAATGCCTAAGAATATGAGGTGTTAGATCTTTTTCAATGTTCCCTTTCCTCGCAAGTGCTTTAAGGTTTTTCCAGAATCCTTGCCTTGTGAGCCCTTTGCCGTGATGATTGAGAAAAAGGTGATCATCTTTATATTTTTTTGACCTTAAGGAAAGTCTTCCTTCTTCTAAATACTTTCCTAGAACATTCATGGCTGTCTGTCCTATCGGGATAATACGCTCTTTGTTTCCTTTCCCGATACATCTTACAAATCCCATGGTCAAATGAACATCATCTAATTTAAGAGTGATTAATTCACTGACTCGAATACCAGTAGCATAAAGAAGTTCAAGCATTGCTTTATCTCTCAAGCCTAACGGTGAAGATTCATCTGGGGCTTCTAATAATGCTTCTACCTCAGCAATACTAAGAATTTTAGGGAGAGTTCTTTCGGTTTTAGGTGTCTCAATATGAACAGTAGGGTCTTGGTCCGTCGCTTTCTCCCTTAGTAAAAATTGGTGGATAGAACGGATTGAAGCAACATGTCTAGCAATCGTCTTTGAAGACTTTCCCTGTTTTTTCAAATAGCCTAAAAATTGTACAATATTGACTCTGGAAACATCATTGATGTTCGAAACATTTTCAACCTTGGTGAGATAGAGTACATAATTTTTCAAATCTCTTTGATATGATTCTATCGTATTATTCGCCAGTCCTTTTTCAACTTTTAAAAAGTGCATAAAATCTTGAATATGGTCTTCCACACTGCATTACTCCCCGTTCATATAAAAAAATAATAATCGATCATACCAGTTGCTCTCTTCATTCGTTATGGATGAATAAACCTTTACTGCTGCCCCTTCTGGTTCATCATATCTGTGATACCCTTCGTATTCTTCACTTATCCACATAATACCATAGTAAAACAAGATCGTTGAACCAGTAAATAAAATAAACACCTTAAGCGTATGCCATATGATTCGAATTCCGTTCTTCATAACTAGAAGGCCTCCATATTCATTAGTACTTTAACAGTCTTTATATCTCTTAATACAAGCTATGACGATTTTAAACTGTTTTATACCTTATGAAAGCAGAATATCTAAATATTTATGAACAGGTATGAAAAAAAGCCCCAAAGATATGTATATGCTGTTTCATCATGAAACAACGATTGCGTCTTTAAAGGCTTTTCTTCATTATATTATTCTTCTGTATCATCAGAGTCTTTCTGACATCTAGAACAGATACCATGAAAGGTTAGTCGATGATCTTTTATTTTAAATTTCCAATCTCGCTCTACAATATTCTCTACGTCTTCTAATAGATCTTCTTGAATTTCGTCGACTGCTCCACATTCAATACACACTAAATGATGATGAAAGTGAGCTGCCCCTTCTTGTCGAAGATCATAACGTGATACACCATCGCCAAAATTAATTTTATCAACAATTTTTAATTCAGATAACAATTCAAGTGTACGATATACGGTTGCTAGTCCTATTTCCGGAGACTTTTCCTTAACGAGGAGGTATACATCTTCGGCACTGAGGTGATCTTCTTCATGTTCCAACAACACTCTTACAGTTGCCTCACGTTGTGGGGTAAGCTTGTAACTTGCTGAATGAAGTTGTTTTTTTATTCGTTCAATACGGCTTTCCATCTTCCTTCCCTCCCTCGTCAATGTCTATATTATTATATCAAAAAGGGAAGAATAAGCAAAATAAAATTATTATAATCAAACAAGTATAACGATTATTAAATGAGAATAATTATTTAAAATTTGAAATTACCGTTTTCATTAAATAAGGAGACAGATACGCTTCAATGCTAGAGGCAATCGTTACAATTCCGATAGCCAAGACTAGAAATATCACATATCTAGATAAGAACGGAATCATCTGAAATTGTATGGATGGTCCATGCTTCATAAAGATTTTACGAATAAGAGTTAAGGAAAAGCTGGCACTAACGGCTCCAATAAAGATAAAAGCCGGGATAATAATGATGTTTTGCGGTAACACACTAACAAATGACAGCAAAAAACCGCTCCATTCCATTTGATTTACTAAAAATCCAACTGAAAATCCTACTACTACTCCCTTCATAAATAACAGAACAAATATTAAGGGAAGTCCAATGATTGAAATACCTAGTATCCACATCAATCCAAGGTATTTTACATTGTGAAGAAAGCTTTGTCTAAACAATTCTTCTGAGGAAGTCATTCTTCCATCTTCCATTTCACTAAAGAATTTACTCAAATAGAAATACAAATCTTCCTTTTGTGCAAAGGATAATGAATTAACTACAATGGCACCGAATATGACCCCCATTAAAAACAAGGTAATAATAAATAAGTAGATTGAGGAATGTGCTTGTACATGTTGTACGAGTGGATTTGAATTTGAAATTTTTTTGCGCATCACAGTGCTCCTCCTAGAGTATCAATTACTAATCTATATGAGAGGGGAGGCTTATTTATGCAGGTTACTCTTGTATTCAGCAGATTCTATTATTCTATTGAATTCTCAAACACAGAAATGTATAATCATGGAAACTAATAACCATACGTCAAAATAATGGAGGGATAAGATGAAACCAATTAGCTTAATAGAGTTTCCGGAATATATTGAAACAGCTAGACTGATCATAAGACCATGTAAGCCTGGTGATGGAATCGAAGTACATGACGCTATTGAAAAATCAAGAAATGAGTTAAAGTCATGGCTTCCATTTGCCAGGAAAGAACAATCAGTTCAAGAAGTCGAAGCCGGAATAAGGGACTCTTATGGAGATTTCATCAAAAAAACAGACATTCGCCTCCATATCTATCTAAAAGAAACAAGGGAATTCGTAGGTTCTTCAGGTTTTCATCGAATAGACTGGGAGATTCCCAAGGTTGAAATTGGGTACTGGCTTCATAGTCATCATACAAAAAAAGGCTATATTACAGAGGCTGTTGAAGCACTTACCTCTTTTGCCTTACACACACTTTCTTGTCAACGAATTGAAATTCGTTGTGATGAGGAAAATACCCCTTCCAGAAAAGTGCCTGAAAAATTAGGGTATGTATTAGAAGCAGTTTTACAACATGTGGCTGTGAATGAAGAGGGAAAAAAACGTAACACTTGTATTTATGCTGTTATTCCGAATGATTGGAGTCATAAAAACAGCTAATCCCTAAAAGGATTAGCTGTTTTTATTATTTCATTAACTTTTGCAATTGAAGATATTGAACGGCATATGCTGTTTTTGCGTCGTATATTCTTTGTTCTTTAATTAATCCCAAAGCTTCTTCTACGTTTACTTCTACTAACTCTACAAATTCATCCTCATCGGTTTCTCTTGATTCTTCTATTTGATAAATGTCTTTTGCTACAAACAGATGAACCAGCTCATCTGCAAACCCGGGAGACGTATAAAAAGAAATTAGATGTTCCAGGTTTTCAGACCCATATCCTGTTTCCTCTTCTAATTCCCGAAGAGCTGTTTTCATTGGTTCTTCCCCTGGCTCGAGTTTCCCAGCCGGAATTTCAATAATCGATTTTTCCAGGGCTTTTCTATACTGCTCTACCATTACGATTTTATCTTCTGATGTCAATGCAATGACTGCAACAGCACCTGGATGCTTGATAATCTCTCTTTTAGATGTCTTTCCATTGGGAAGCTTCACTTCATCAATGTACAGATCAATGATTTTCCCTTCATAAATCGTTTCGGATTTAACGGTTAGTTCTTCAAATTTCTTCATTTATTCGACTCTCCTTGTTCTTTCATTGATCTTTTCATCATACATTCTACCATATTTGATATGAAGAACGAGGTGAACTTCATTTTGAAAATAATAACGAAAAATGATCGAATAATCCTAATAGGGAAAGCATGGGAAATTAGAGAGAAGCTTAAGGAATATAATCAATCTTTTGAAACAGTCAAGCAATGGATTGATTCAATTCAACAAAGAAAGACATAAGATTTCTTTTTCAAAATTCGTTTCTTTTGTTTAGTTATTCAACCTTTCGTTAATATAAGATAGTAAGGTTTAATTCGAAAGGACGGATACAATGGAAAAAAGACGATTAGGAAACTCCGATTTATTCGTATCGAAAATGGGGCTAGGCTGTATGTCCCTTGGGACGAATGAGGAAGAAGCGAAGAAAATCGTTCAACATGCTTTAGAAAATGGGGTTAATTATCTTGATACCGCTGATTTATATGATTTCGGAAAAAATGAAGAAATCGTTGGAAAAGCTATCCGAGAGGTTCGTGACGATATCATTCTTGCTACTAAAGTCGGAAATCGTTGGAATGATGTAGAAGATGGGTGGCGTTGGGATCCTTCAAAAAAGTACATTAAATCTGCTGTAAAAGATAGCCTGTCTCGCTTAAACGTGGACTATTTAGATCTTTATCAGCTTCATGGTGGTACAATAGAAGATCATTTTGACGAAACAATCGAAGCCTTCGAAGAGTTAAAAGACGAAGGTCTTATTCGTTTTTATGGAATATCCTCCATTCGACCTAATGTGATAAAACAATTCCTCAAGGAATCTTCTATTGTAAGTGTCATGATGCAATACAACCTGCTAGATCGTCGACCTGAAGAGTGGATGGAGTTATTAAAAGAGCATAATGTGAGTATCGTTACTCGTGGTCCTTTAGGGAAAGGACTTCTATCAGAGAAAATGCTTGCAAAAGCCTCTTCAAAAATCAAAGAAAATGGTTATCTGAACTATTCCTATCAGGAGCTTGAAGAGACCATTGATTCCATTCATGAAAAATTAGGAGATAAGCGAAGTATGAATGAGCTCGCTTTGCAATTTAATTTATCACATCCATCAGTCGCTTCGGTTATTCCTGGGGCAAGCTCGATTGCGCAGCTTGAAGAAAATTTACAAGCTGTAAATAATCCTCCTCTCTCCAAAGAAGAGGTAGATCTATTAAAACAATTAACAAAACCCTCCCATTACGAACAGCATAGAGACTAAAAAGAATAGGAGCGAGCAGGATATTTTTCTACTCACTCCTATTCTTTTCATGCCAATCCAACGCTCTTTTTTCAAGTTGTTTGACGTAAGTATCTTTCCCTTGAATATATCCTTCAATATCGTGAGGATTTAATTTTGCCACCGCTTCCTTTAACTCTCCGTATTTCCTTGCTTCTAATTCATGTTTTTTTAAATAATCCCGCACAGCTAAGTGCCTGGTGACTTCATGAGTATCCTTAAGAAAAATATGTAGATTCACTATTCTTCTGCCTTCATGATCTTTCAAAAAAAAGCGGCGGTTAGGAATCCCATGTTCACCTTTTCCTATATATCCTAATCTTTGAAAGAAGTTTTGCATTCCATCTATCTCATCTAAAGAAGATACTTCTACCAGGATATCGATAATTGGTTTTGCTGAAAGACCCGAAACAGACGTTGATCCAATATGATGAATGATTGCTTCCTTTGGAAGTATTGTTTGCAAAAGTTCTTTTTCTCTATGAAACAATTCATTCCAATGGGTTTGATGAGGTACTACTTTCACTTCTCTCATTACTCTTTGTAATTCTTCCAATTCATATTGCTTTCATTCAACAATTCTTCAAAGCTCTTATTTTTTTCTCTTATCCTTTTCTCTTCTGCTTTCTTCACACGTTCTTCCTCTTTTTTAACCGCTTCTTCTTTTTCCAGTTCCTCCTTTTTATTCTTTAATTGTTGAAAAATGTTTTCATTAATGGAGTTTTTCAGCGTTAATTCAGCTTCCTGTTTTTTCTTTTTAGACATGTACGATTCCTCCTATCTGTCATTAGTTATAAATCTTTTTTGTC
This sequence comes from Rossellomorea aquimaris TF-12, assembly GCF_001648555.1. Lineage (GTDB taxonomy): Bacteria > Bacillota > Bacilli > Bacillales > Bacillaceae_B > Rossellomorea > Rossellomorea aquimaris. The sequence goes on from NZ_LQXM01000007.1 coordinate 21,096, forward strand.
TGTTAGTCAAAGACTCTGTTAGCATTTACTGTTGGTTTTTTTTGAGAAAAGGAAATGATCATGTTTTGAATTGCTATTCCTTTAAAGATTGTTGCTTTTTTGGAGGAGACATTAGTAGTTGATTTCCACTGCAGGATGCTCGCTTTCCGCGGGGAGGAAGTCGAGCC
>NZ_LQXM01000008.1 GCF_001648555.1 Rossellomorea aquimaris TF-12
AAGAACAGGATTAAAATGGCTTAAATCATTTGCTAATTTGTCCAATACCTCTTGCCTGTTTTCTTCTAGAGTTCTTACTTGTTCCATTTTTTCAGTTTGATAGAACATCAATATTATTCCGAATAAAACCACCATAACAAAACTTATAATCGGTAGCTTTCTCTTCAAGCTCGCTCCCCCTTGCAATAATATTCACATAAAAAATACTTATTCAACTAAACTGCCCGATAATTGAATACGAGCAATACCCTTGTTCTCAGTAACTGATCTTCAGTTATTGCCCCCGTTAACGGAAGAACTTATTTACTTTTATCTAACGGTCCATTAGTTCCTTCAGAATGTGTATATATTTCATTTTCAGTATAACCTGAAATTCCACCTTGACTAATTACCCCGTTGTCATAATGATAATAATAAATAGCATTTGGTTCATCTTTAAATACCACATACATCACCCAGGGTCTATACGATAATAAAACATTGGTTATAGAATGGTCGATTTGAATTTCTTTTATCTCATTTTCTTCATATTCTTTATCTATTGTCAAATGTGTAAGTATTTCATCATATCGTCTTTCTTCACCTACATCTACATAGACGATATATGAAAAATAAGAAAGTAAAATTACAACCAATGGGATTGCAAGTATAACTTTTCTGTTTTTGATATTCTTAGGCATTGTTTCTTCCCCCTTTGTAAAAACCAAAACCCCTTTAGTGTAATTATACACTAAAGGGGTTTATTTACAATTAAATTATGAGTTTATTTATGTTAGTTGAAAAAAGGATGTTCAATTAACCTGCCCTTTACTTGAATAAATCAGAGAGCGTTAATATACAATAATAACTCTTAATTAGTTAACATCATTTTCCCCATTTAACCTTTTCACTTCTTTTTCTAAGTAATCTAAACGACGATGAATACGATATATAATTGGAAGATATGCAACAGCAGCAATGATTAACCAGCCCATTTTTATTCCCCCTTTTAACAACTCTTTATTAAACACCTTCTTTAATTAACCTGCCCTTTAACTGAATAAAGAAAAACTTAAGACCAGCTCGCCGATCTTAAGCTATCGCCCCTGTTAGTTGAAGACTTGAATTTGAGATACAAAGTCATTTTCTCTTTTCATGATGCTCCCTAGAAAACATTATGAGTATTTTTTTGCAAAGCACCTAAATCAAATAAGATAGCTGCATCACTGTTTTCGCACCATAGTTCATCAACCTTGTCACCTTTAAAATAAAAAATCATAATACCTGTTTCCTTAACCCGTTGATTTTCCGATGGTATATCAAACCATCCACCTTTATAAGTCATCCAGCCAGTATAACGAACCGCCAGCTTTTGTTTCTGCTCTATTAGGTCATTAATCTCCCATTCATCCTCTTGAAAAACTGATTGATACCATTCCATAAATTCCTTCATCTTTTCTTTTGTATGTTCACCTTGGTGGGAGTGGTAAACAAAGTCTTCAGTTGTAAGTTCATCCAAGATTTCTAAATTCCCTTTAGTAAAATATTCTTTGAACCATTTTTCAGCGACTTGTCTTTTTTCAACACTTATCACAGCTTGCTTCCTCCCTGTACTATATTCAATTTCGTGCTTTAAATTGTGCATATTTATTTAAGAGAGACTCTTAACCCTTTTAAAGAATAGCCCCTATACTGGAATAGGATTGAACAATAATTTAATTTACTTCCTCACTACTCCACTATTACAATTTTCGATATCGACTAAATTACCGGATCACATAGATCCACTTTATCTTCACTTTCCGTCCATTTTGAATAAATTTCTAATGACCACTTTCCTGGTACTCTCTCATATCCATTCTCACTAATCCATTTGTGCAAATGAGTATATACTTGGAAAATTTCTGAAGCATGCCCTTTAAAATTCAGAACTGCATACTTCTGTGCTGGCACAACTAAACTAACCATACCCTCAGGAATATTTTCAAATTCATGAACCTCGAAACAGACCCAGTATCCATCGTCTTCTTCTGAACTCTCTTGAGCTTTAAAAGCTCCAATAAGTTTAACTGGCTCAACAAGTTGTTTAATCTCAGATTTACGTCGTTCTAATGACATGTAAGCCTCAGGGATCTGTTTACCATAACCCCTCATATCTTCGCAAACTACTCGAAATCCAACTAACTTCTTCTTTGGAAATTCCTTTACACCTTCTAAAGTTATAGAATTCATTTTTTCCATCATTCTTAATCTCCTTTGAGTAATATTTTTTGCTTCTATATAAGCACTTCTTCAAAAGGATATTTTTTCCTCTTTTATTTGTATAAGTAAAAAAGCAGAATAGATTACTCTGCAAGCACGCATTTCACATTCCCTCCCTAAAATTCTCAAAAAAAGGCGACTATTCTTATTGAATAATCGACCCCTTTAATTGTACAATCGGGAGTTGCTTGTTCAGCAAATGCTCTCCGTTAGTAAAAAATCACTTTTTGTTTTCATTTTGAATTTCTTGCCACTCTTCAGAGTAATCGGGATTA
>NZ_LQXM01000009.1 GCF_001648555.1 Rossellomorea aquimaris TF-12
GTTGACAGAGCCATTAAGAGACTCATGTTATAAACAACAACCTTTGCAAAAAGAACCTATATAAAAGTATGGAATGTTTTCCTTTTCAATCATAATACACCTTGTCCTGCATACACTTGTACAAATACTTATCGAAGAATTAAAGGAGTAGATGGCTGTGAATTCAAAGAGAAGGAAATTTTACATATATTATTTACTTGTGTTCACTTTGTTATTCGGTGTGGTATCAAAAGAAGTTCAAGCATCCCCTTCAGTTAGTTCAGAGCGAGCTATTCTAATGGATCAAGAAACGGGGAGAGTTCTATTTGAAAAAGACGCACATACCAAAAGCAGAATAGCGAGCATCACAAAAATAATGACAGCCATCCTTGCGATTGAGTCAGGAAAGATGGAGGAAGAAGTAACTATATCGAATAATGCAGCAGGGACTGAAGGGTCATCTCTATTTCTTAAGGCAGGAGAAAAAGTAAAATTAGAGGATTTAGTATATGGACTTATGCTACGTTCCGGGAATGATTCAGCTGTTGCTATTGCCGAATATGTAGGTGGAAGTCTTGAGGGTTTTTCTTATCTAATGAATAAAAAAGCAAGTGAAATTGGGATGAAGAATTCTCACTTTTCAAATCCTCATGGCTTGGACGACCATGAAGATCATTATTCAACGGCTTATGATATGGCTATATTGACAAGGTATTCTATGGAGAATGAATTATTTCAAAAGATATCTGGAACAAAGGTTCATACCTCTCCTAACCCGGAAGAGAAATGGGATCGAAAATGGAAAAACAAAAACAGATTGTTAACGGAGCTCTACAAACATAGTACGGGTGGAAAAACAGGGTATACAAAATTGGCGAAAAGAACTCTTGTTTCAACAGCTTCAAAGGATGGAGAGCATTTAATTGCTGTAACACTAAACGGTCCTGATGATTGGAATGATCATATCGGAATGTTTGAATATGGATTTAAACAATATGATTATAAAATTGTATTGGAAGAAGGGACAATTGATAAAATAAAAAACAGCATTTATAAAGATCATGCGTACCTCAAAAGGGAAGCAGTATTAATGTTAAAGGATGATGAAGTTGAAAACGTGAAGGTAGAATATAAAATGTTAAAACCGAAAAAAAAATGGTTGAAAAATGAGCACGTTCCAGAAGTGGTAGGGAATGCTGTAATCTATTTAGATGGTGAAAAAATAGAGACATTGCCAATCTTCTTTAAAGTAGAGAAGGAAGAAGAGGAACCAAGCTGGTGGGAATTCTGGGCCTATTCATTTCAATCTATCTTAGGGGTAGAGGGGAATGGTTAATCTAATCTGGGTAGGAATGACCTTAATTGGATTACTATTTGCCATCGTCAATGGAAGAATGGAGGAAATCAACGAGGCGATATTCAACTCAGCAAATGAAGCTGTAACACTTTGCATAGGATTAGTCAGTGTACTGGTGTTTTGGTTAGGTATTATGAGGATAGCCCAAGAGGCTGGATTATTAGATAAACTTGCCAAGTTATTTAGGCCATTTGTAAAACGGTTATTTCCTGAAGTGCCTAATGACCACCCTGCCATGGGGTATATTTTATCAAATATGATGGCGAATATGTTCGGACTTGGAAATGCCGCTACCCCTTTAGGAATAAAAGCAATGGAACAATTAAAAGAGTTGAACGGGGGAAAAGATTCAGCGAGTCGTTCGATGATTACCTTTTTAGCTATTAATACATCCAGCCTGACGATTATTCCAACGACAGTCATAGCGATTCGAATGAAATATGATTCTGCTTCTCCCACTGAAATCGTGGGACCAACTCTAATTGCCACATTATTATCAACGATCGGTGCAATTATCATAGATAGATATTTTCATTATAGGCGTTCTCGACGAGAGGTGAAGTAGATGCAGTGGATTTCAACTATTTCTTTATGGTTAATCCCAATAATGATTGGATTTATATTAGTCTATGGAACGTTTAAAAAGGTTCCTACTTACGAGGTGTTTGTAGAAGGTGGAAAAGAAGGGATTAAAATCGCTGTCTCCATTATCCCTTTTCTAATCGGGATGCTTGTAGCAATCACTGTCTTTCGAGAATCCGGTGCCTTAGAATTTTTTGTGAATCTTATTAGACCAGGATTGATCGCATTGGGTATTCCGCCTGAAATCGTTCCCTTGGCTATTATCCGACCTATTTCAGGTACTGCTGCATTAGGGATGATGAGTGATATTGTCGCTGCCTATGGACCGGATTCTTTTATTGGGAGGCTCGCATCTACTCTCCAAGGAAGTACAGATACAACTTTGTATGTTTTAACAGTTTACTTCGGAGCAGTAGGAATTCGCAAAATGGGGGATGCCTTGAAAGTAGGGTTATTAGCGGACCTTGTAGGAATTGCGGCAGCAATCATGATTGTGACAATTATGTTCTCCTAACTTCATTTGGCATAAAGAAAACGGCTATAATAGGCTGTTTTTTCTTTATGCCTTTCTATTTTGTCTGGATTATGTAATAATTCATGAAGACAAATGTATTGAAACTTAAATGAGGTGAAAGACCGTGGAACGTTTACAAAAAGTAATTGCTCATAGTGGCGTAGCTTCTAGACGTAAGGCAGAGCAATTAATAATAGAAGGTAAAGTAAAAGTAAATGGAAAAGTTATAAAGGAATTAGGAACAAAGGTTTCGAATTCAGATAAAATTGAAGTAACAGGTGTTCAAATTGAACGAGAAAACAAAGTGTATTACATGCTATACAAACCAAGAGGTGTCATTTCGGCTGTATCTGATGATAAAAACCGTCCTGTTGTAACAGAATTCTTTCCGGAAATCCAAGAGCGAATTTATCCTGTAGGACGCTTAGATTATGACACGTCAGGTATTCTAATTCTAACAAACGACGGTGAATTTGCTAACTTGCTTATGCACCCTAGTAATGAAATAGAGAAAACCTACGTAGCTAGGTTAAAGGGAATTCCTTCAAAATTTAAGATTAGAGAACTTGAAAAAGGGATCAAATTAGAGGATGGGATGACCGCTCCTGCTAAAGTTAAAATGTTAAGTATGGATAAAAAACAAGAAAAAGCGATTGTTGAAATAAGCATTCATGAAGGAAGAAACCGCCAAGTGCGTAGAATGTTTGAAGCGATTGGACATCCTGTACAGAAGCTGAAAAGAGAAAGATTTGCTTTCTTGACCTTACATGGATTAAATGCAGGAGAAGGAAGAGAATTAACTCCCCATGAAGTGAAACAACTTCGTGCCCTTGCAGAAACCGGTAACTTGAAATAAAACTTAATAGCTAAAGTGTCACACATCCTTCATATAATTTACACTATCTCTAAAGTGATAAATGGTATAATGGGAATGGAATTTTACCCCGAAAAGATGAATGGGATATTTCCTTTCTTATCATGCAGGTATGGACATAAAATACTGCAGGGACTGATCTTCTAAGAAATATCTTATGAAATCAGGCCCTTTGCTCATGTTAAGAGAGGATTTTTCCCATCTTTCTAGATCGATTTTTATTTGGGAGGCATAATGAAATGGATAAGAAGAAACGCAGATTGCTTATTCGTACGATTATTTTAATTGTACTTACTTCTGCGGTTGCATATACGTTATATGCTAACTTTACGAAGGATGAACGAGGAAAATTAAAGGTAGGAGACCAGGCACCTGATTTTGTTTTACAGGACATGGAAGGAAATGAGCATAAGTTGTCAGATTATAAAGGACAAGGTGTGTTCTTAAATTTCTGGGGGACCTGGTGCAAACCTTGTGAAAAAGAAATGCCTTATATGAATAATCAATATAAAAAATATAAGAATCAAGGTGTCCAGGTTTTAGCAATCAATGTTGGGGAATCGAATTTCCTCATTAACCGTTTTGTTTCTAAGCATAACTTAACGTTTCCCATATTAGTTGATAAAGAAGATCAAGTCCAACACGCATATGGAATTGATCCTTTACCGACGACTCTTTTAATTAACCCCGAAGGTGAAATAGAAAAAATCATTACTGGTACTATGACTGAAAATGATATAAAAGAAGACATGGAAAGCATCAAACCTTAAATGAGCGTTCGCTTAACCTGACATAAGGAGTTTTAGCATGAAAGAAATCAAATGTGAGTGTGGTCATGTAAACCCTAATGGTACAATCCTCTGTGAGTCCTGTGGACGTGCCTTAACGGAAGAAGCTCGATCAGAAAAGCTTCATGATATGCGTTACGAGGGTAGTGCAAGACGTTCTCAAACATATAATAAATCAATTATTGATAAAATATGGAACTTTTTCTCCTCTGTAAAAGTAGGGGTATGGTTAATTGTTTTGACGTTAATAGCATCGGCAGTCGGAACCATATTGCCACAAGAACAGTATATTCCGTCTGCTCAACCGGCGAGTGAATATTATAAGGACGTATACGGTTTCTTCGGTGAATTGTATTACGTTTTAGGGTTTCATGACTTATATAGCTCCTGGTGGTATTTACTTTTAATTGCTTCTATTGGAGTTTCATTAGTCATTTGTAGCTTAGACAGGGTTATTCCACTTTATCGAGCATTAAAGAATCAACGTGTATCCAGACACGAAGGGTTTTTAATGCGCCAAAGAATATTTGGAAAGACTGACATAACAGATATCGATCAACCCTTAAGTGAGATAAAGAAAAAATTAAGTGCAAAAAAATATAAAATCAGAGAAGAAAATGGGAACATCCTGGCAGAAAAAAATCGTTTCTCACGATGGGGCCCATATGTTAACCATATTGGATTAATTATCTTTCTTATCGGGGGAATGCTCCGATTTGTCCCAGGAATGTACCTGGATGAAACCGTCTGGATTCGAGAAGGGGAAACGAGAGCTGTCCCTGGAACTGATCAGGAATATTACTTAGAAAATAAAGATTTCACTTTGGAAACGTATGATAAAGATACTGATAAAGAAGTGTTTGGACAAGCAATTGACAAAGCCGGCACAATAGCGAAAAATTTTCAGTCAGATGTGATCCTTCATAAAGTCCCTGGTGAAGGCTTGCCAGGACAAACAACAGAACGAAAAAAAGTAAAGGAAGAGTCAATAAAAGTAAACCACCCACTTAAGTTTGACCATTTTGCTGTTTATCAAACAAGCTATAAATTAGATGAGTTTAAATCTATGTCATTTACTTTGGATAATAAACAATCGGGAGAAACATTTGGTGAGTTTACCATCGACTTGTTTGATCCACAAGATTCGTATACATTCGAAGATGGTTACAAAGTTGAATTAATGGGATATTATCCGGACTTCTCAGGGTTTAATGAGGCGGGAGAACCTCAAACAAAATCTCCTCTTCCGAATAACCCGGCCTTTTTAATTAAAATGTTTTCACCTGAAAAACCAGAAGGTGAAATTAGCTTTGTAGGGATTAAAAAAAATCTTGAACCTCTAGGTGAGAATCAATATAAGTTGTCATTTGCTGGAGTGGATACAAGGGATGTCTCTGCTCTAACTGTGCACAAAGATTTAACATTATGGATATTGGCAGTCGGTGGAGCCATCTTCATGATAGGGGTAATACAAGGTGCCTACTGGCATCATCGTAGAATTTGGATTAGACGCAGCGAGGGTGGAGTAATGGTCGCTGGTCATACGAATAAAAATTGGCACGGATTGAAAAATGAGATTAAATTTGTTTTAGAAGACACAGGAATAAACGAGCCTGAAGATCAACAACAAAAAGATGAAGTGGGGAGGAATGAAGATGACAACAACATCAATGGCTGAATGGAGTAGTAATCTGCTCTATATTTCTTTTATTATGTATTTAGTCGCAACGTTGTTTTTTGGAGGAAGTATTCGTCAAAAGAATACGACTGAGACAAATCAACAAAAATGGGGGTATATTGGAATTATCCTTACGATTATAGGTTTTGTTGCTCAAATTGGTTATTTTTTCTTAAGATGGGGAGCGGCAGGCCATGCACCTGTAAGTAATCTATTTGAATTTACCACCTTCTTCGGAATGATGCTTGTCGGAGCATTCATTATCATTTACTTTATGTATAAGTCGACTGTTCTTGGAGTCATTGCCTTGCCTTTCGCTTTACTGGTCATTGCGTATGCAAGTATGTTCCCTAAAGAAATCAATCCTCTTATACCAGCATTACAAAGTGATTGGTTAAAGATTCATGTAACAACAGTTTCAGCTGGAGAGGCAATATTATCAATTAGCTTTGTTGCGGGACTCATTTATTTATTGAAATCTGTTAATCATGTTAAGGGTAGCAAACAATCATTTTGGCTAGAAACAGTGATGTATGGGATGATAGTTGTATTAGGTTTTGTTGTTGCTTCAACAACATTTACCTTAACGAACTATGAAGCCCAGTTCCAATATGTAGACCAAAAAGGAGCTGAGGCAATTTCTGAGTATACATTACCAGCCATTGTCGGACCCAATGAAGGCGAATTATTAACAGGAGATGGCATGGAACCACTTGTAGAAATGCCGGCCTTAATAAATGCGAAAAAATTAAATTCGGTTATTTGGTCATTTCTTGTGGGCACAGGGATATATCTTCTCTTACGTTTAATTTTAAGAAAGCGTATTGCTGCAAAATTGCAACCATTAGTAAAAAACGTTAACTTGGATTTAATGGATGAAATTGGATATCGTTCAGTATTAATCGGTTTCCCTGTCTTTACTCTTGGTGGAATCATTTTTGCTATGATATGGGCTCAAATCGCATGGACTAGATTCTGGGGCTGGGATCCTAAAGAAGTGTGGGCTTTAATTACATTTTTATTTTATGCAGCCTTTCTTCATCTTCGTCTCTCTAAAGGATGGCATGGGGAAAAATCTGCCTGGTTAGCAGTCGTAGGTGTAGCGATTATTTTATTCAACCTAGTGGCGGTTAATTTAATCATTGCTGGTTTACATTCATATGCTTAAAGAAATATTTTAAAGAGGAGGCTGACATTCATGAGAGTAAAATTCTCTTTGAGTCAGCTTCTTTTTTCGTTTAAAATATAGGATAATATGTTTTACATAGACAAAAGGGGGATTTTTTGTGGAAGAGAATATTCGAATTCTAGTAGTAGATGATGAAGACCGTATTCGAAGACTTATAAAGATGTATCTTGAAAGAGAGAACTATGAAATTGATGAAGCGGAAAATGGAGAAGTTGCCTTAGAAATGGCACTTGAAAATAATTACGATTGTATCCTGTTAGATATTATGATGCCTGGCATGGATGGTATCGAAGTGTGTAAGAACCTTAGAGAGAAAAAATCTACCCCTGTAATCATGTTGACTGCCAAAGGGGAAGAAGTGAATAGAGTTCAAGGATTTGAAGTAGGAACGGATGATTATATCGTAAAGCCTTTTTCTCCAAGAGAAGTAGTCTTGAGAGTGAAAGCACTTTTAAGACGCTCATCAAAGGCAAGTTTAATACCAGCTGATTCTAAAGCAAAGGACCTGATTGTGTATCCTCATCTAACCATCGATAATGATGCCCATCGAGTAACGGCGGATGGAAAGGATGTTAACTTAACACCTAAAGAATACGAGCTACTCTATTTCCTTGCTAAAGCGCCAGATAAAGTGTTTGATCGTGAACATTTACTAAAAGAAGTATGGCACTATGAATTCTTCGGAGATTTAAGAACTGTTGATACGCATGTGAAACGCTTGAGAGAAAAATTAAATAAGGTTTCTGAACTAGCTGCCAAAATGATTGTAACGGTATGGGGAGTTGGGTACAAATTCGAGGTAACGAATGAATGAGGCTTTGGCGTAGTGTCGTAGGGAAGCTTTGGCTCACCATCTTACTATTGGTTTCATTTGTATTGTTTATCCTAACAATCCTTTTATTAGAGTTCTTTCAAAACTATCACGTAAATGAAGTGGAAAAAGAATTAACCAATACAGCCGAAAAAGTAGCCAGAATAATAGAAAATCATAAAGACTTAAATTTAGGAATGGAGCTTGGGAAGGAGATCATTGATGAACCAGTCAATATTATGATTTCTCTTGAACAAGATGAATCACTCTATTCAAATGATTCCTCAAGCAATCAATATAACATACGTGAGTACATACTTAATGACAAACAATTACAATCAGTAAAATCGGATGGAAAGACAGTTAAGAAAGAACTTGAATTTTCTTCAGACTTTTCGTCCAATCGTTATGAAAATATCATTATTATTGGTACTCCCTTAAAGGTTAATGAGAAGGATGGGGCTGTCTATTTATATCAATCACTCGGTGTGATTAAGGATACGACACGTCAAACAACAAAACTTATTTTGTTGGCTGCCGGAATTGCCATCATTCTCACAACCATATTTGCATTTTTCCTCTCTACAAGAATTACAGCACCACTAAGAAAAATGAGAGAAGCGGCTTTTGAAGTGGCTAAAGGAAAATTCGATACCAAAGTACCAATTTTGACAAAAGATGAAATTGGTGAGCTTGCTACTGGATTTAATCAAATGGGAAGACAACTCAAATTCCATATTAATGCGTTAAGTCAGGAAAAAGAGCAGCTTTCCAGTATCCTAAGCAGTATGGCAGATGGGGTTATCACCTTTAACCGTGATGGCACCATATTGATTACAAATCCTCCAGCGGATCGTTTTCTCCAGCATTGGTATTACGAACAAAGCGAAGCAACGGAAGAAGCCATCCCCACAACGGTGAAAGAATTACTTCAAAGTGTAGTAGTGACCGAAATGGAGCAAACGGATGAATTGAGCTTACAGGGTAGATCCTATGTTGTTATCGTCAGTCCTCTATACAACAATAACACTATTAGAGGAGCAGTGGCCGTTGTACGTGACATGACGGAGGAAAGAAGGCTGGACAAGCTTCGTAAGGACTTTATCGCGAATGTTTCCCATGAGCTTCGCACCCCCATTTCGATGCTACAAGGATACAGCGAAGCTATTGTAGATGATATCGCTGAATCAGAAGAAGAGAAAAAGGAAATAGCTCGTATCATTTATGACGAATCTTTAAGAATGGGACGCCTGGTGAATGATCTCCTTGATTTAGCGAGAATGGAAGCAGAGCAAATTACTCTTAATAAAGATGTGGTAACAGTCATGCCTTTTACAGAAAGAGTAACGAATAAATTTATCGGCTTAGCTAAGGAAAAGAAAGTAAATATTTATTTTGAAACAAATGTTGGAATTAATAGAGAAATTCTTATGGATCCTGATCGAATCGAACAAGTATTGACAAACCTTATTGATAATGCTTTACGACATACTCCTCAAGGAGGAGAGGTTACCGTTTCTTTATCCGAAAGCAATGATGGGTATCTGTTTAATGTTAAAGATACTGGTTCTGGTATACCTGATGAGGATTTACCTTTTGTATTCGAGCGCTTCTATAAAGCAGATAAGGCAAGGACTAGAGGGAAGTCAGGTACTGGTCTAGGTTTGGCGATTGCGAAGAATATTATCGACTCTCATAAAGGACATATTCAGGTTCAAAGCAAGCTTGATCAAGGAACAACCTTTACCTTTTTTCTTCCTTATCAGGCATAAATCGTGTTTTTACTACGATTCTAAAGAAAAATGATGAACTGTGACGATAAATCTTGTTACATGGGGAACAATCGTTCATTGTAAGTCAACAGATGTAACCTTAGAAGTATGAAATAGGTTAATCTGTTGACTTTTTTTATGCCATAAAGGTCTATCTTTTTTACCAAAATAATACTATATTGTTACTGTGTAACTTTTTAAACTTACATAACGACTAATATTTTGACGGGGAGGAAACCAAATGAACTCCGTTTTTGAGGAATTATACAAGAAGTATCACCAGGATGTATATCAGTTTTTGATATATATGGTTCAAAATAGGCAACAAGCTGAAGATTTAGTTCAAGAAGTGTATATCAGGGTTTTAAAATCATACAAAAATTTTGAAGGTAAGAGCTCTGAAAAAACATGGCTTTTTTCAATCGCAAAAAATGTTGCAATAGATCATTTTAGAAAACAAAAAAACTGGAAAAATCGTATTATGGAGAAATTTGATTGGAACCGAAATGATTTAAGGGATGATGAAGCCTTAATTGAAGAGATTGCCATTGCAAATGAAGATATTCGGGTATTATACCAATGTCTTAAACGTTGTTCCACGGATTATCGTATGGTGATTATTATGAGATATTTACAAGAACTTTCTATTTCAGAAACGTCAGAAGTATTAGGATGGTCTGAAAGCAAAGTGAAAACGACCCAGCATAGAGCAATAAAGTGGCTACGGATCGAAATGAACCAAATGCTGCCAAAGGAGGACCAAGACCTTGAAACAATCCGATTGGAAAGATCGTGAGATTGAAGACCTCATTAGAAAGCTCCCTAAAGTAAAAGACAATCAAAGTCCAGAGTATCTATATTCAAAAATAAAGGTGAGAAAGCAAAAAAGTTTTACCGTTTTAAGACGTTTCATACCTACATTTGCACTCATTGCAGCATTATTTATTATTGTCTTACTTTCTCCCTCCATCCTAAATCAGTCGAATGATAGTAGCTCTGGAGCAAATAAAACAGCAGATCATTCTAGTGAAGATAGAGCTGAGGAAGCAGAGATGTCTAAATCCCTTTATTCAGATGCTAAAGATACAACCTCCGCAAATGACACTCAATTAAGTATGTCAGAGGAGCAACCAGTAATGACACCTCAAGCACCCGATAGACTGTCCCTTTTTCAAGAAGACTTGACAGGGAAAGAATACTATACATTCGGTCTGATATCTAAGGATGCCATTCCCGTTCCGGTTACTGTTGTTACTAATAAAGAACCATCTTTTACTTCATTGGAACAGTTCGAAAAAATGTCTAAAAACCTACCTCAGGCTGAATGGGGCATGGATGAATACCTTCCTTTCAAAGGTGAATTTAGGGAAGGTGATAGCGAAAATGAGGTTGTATTTACTATAGCTGAAAATCATTCTTATAGTGGTAGTAGCGCAATAGAGTATGCCTTTTATCATTCGCTCCTTTATTCTTTTCGATATAAGGATGTAACGAAGATTCAAATAGTAAATAAAGATGGTAGTGTCCCTCAATTTAGTACAATGGGAGAATTGTCTACCATAGACCTGACTAATACAATACATTCTCCTTACTACCTATATACTCCTAACGGTAAAGATCGTTATCTGGTACAGGATAACATAGATAGAGGTAATGTTTCAGAAGCCATTAATGCAATGAAAAACCCTGATTCAAGTCTGTTTCAAACGGTGATTCCTGAAAACATTAACATGAGTATCACAGAATCTAATGAGTATGTAACCATTGAATTTCAAGAAGAATTAAACATGAATTCTTTAGATGCTCAATCAGCTTTGGAAATGATTGAAGGTTTACTGTTAACTGCTAAAAGTTCTGGTTATAATCAAGTTTTATTTGAAAATATTAAGGAAAAAACCTGGAATGGATTCAATTTTGAAGGACCTATTACAGCACCCGTTAGTCCAAACGTAAAAGATATTGAGGAATAATAAGTAGTAAAGCTGCCATGTGGAAAATGGCAGCTTTTTTATGTCATTCGCCACGTTTATTTGCGAAATCCACAATATATCAAGTGAATTTTAAAATAAATTTTGTAATTTCAACTATATCGAGTGAAATTTTAATTATATTTGCGAGCTATTGATTGATCGCCACATATCTATAAATCATCTCTGTCTCATAATCTTGTCATATTTATCTTAAAGTTAGGCAAACTAGTGAAAGGAAAATTATCTCAAACTCATATTATGGGGAGTTTGTACATATAATGGAAAGTGCAGAGTGTCTTACTCTGAAAACGGTATTTGTATCAGAGATGATAGGTGTACAAGCCGTATTAATTTTAACTTTACAGTCTTTGATTAGCAAAAAGAATAAGGAGGACAAGCATGATTTTAGATTATGTTAGAAGGATAATTATTGTTATAGTATTGGCCTTATGCATTAGTGTGATTTTTCTTGCGGGAAAAGAAGCAAAAGCAGAAGAGAATAGACAGGCGATTGATACAACAGGGTGGACATTTCCAGTTGAGGGGATTATTACAGACGCTTACGGGACTAGGGCAGGTACACATAAAGGGGTGGATATTGGGGGTGAGATTGGTACCCCCGTGTATTCTGTTGATAAAGGAAGGGTAATCAAGTCGTATTACTCACCTAGCTATGGAAATGTGGTGTTTGTTAGACATGACAACGGATATGAAACGGTCTATGCTCATCTTGAGAAAAGGTTAGTAGAAGTTGATCAAGACATTGATCAAGGGGAACAAATTGGACTTCTAGGAAATACAGGAAGGTCCACGGGTGCCCATCTTCATTTTGAAGTACATAATGGTGAATGGACAATTGAAAAAGAGCATGCATTTGATCCTTTTCTTATATATGGATATGGTGAAATTGGCCAATTGGTTTTTGCCAATACAACCGATCCTTATCAAACAGTGGTTGTTTCTGGAGATATTCATGAACATAAAAAATTAAGTGTGGATACGTTGGAAATTGAGCAGGTTGAACAAATTCATACAGTCAGTAAAGCAGAAACTTTATGGGCTATTTCGGAAAATTATCATGTAGCTGTTGAAGACCTAATGAAAAGAAATGAATTGAATAATACAATCGTAATCGAAAACCAAAAGTTGATTATTCCTAAAAAATCAAATTCAGATTACATTGTTAAAAAAGGTGACACACTATATTCCATTGCAAAGGCACATAGCTTAGAAATATCTACTTTACTGGAATGGAATGGGCTGGAATTGGATAAGCCTATTTTCCCTCAACAAGTGTTGAAGCTCCAAGGGGGATAAGAGTTTAAGGTGATTGATTCATTAGGTTAATATAATATTTAGCTCGAATTCAAAACATTTTTCTTCACATAATGATTCTCCTTATGTATAATGAAAATGTATAAAAAAATAATGATTCATCTTCGGGGCAGGGTGAAATTCCCTAC
>NZ_LQXM01000010.1 GCF_001648555.1 Rossellomorea aquimaris TF-12
ATGGCGCGCCCGAGAGGAGTCGAACCCCTAACCTTTTGATCCGTAGTCAAACGCTCTATCCAATTGAGCTACGGGCGCTAATAAGCTATTTTGTTTTAAAAAACAATGGTGCCGAGGACCGGAATCGAACCGGTACGGTAGTCACCTACCGCAGGATTTTAAGTCCTGTGCGTCTGCCAGTTCCGCCACCCCGGCAAAATCTTCTGGAGCGAAAGACGGGATTCGAACCCGCGACCCCCACCTTGGCAAGGTGGTGTTCTACCACTGAACTACTTTCGCATATGAATGGTGCGGGTGAAGGGACTTGAACCCCCACGCCTTGCGGCGCCAGATCCTAAGTCTGGTGCGTCTGCCAATTCCGCCACACCCGCATGTGTAAATGGCAAGTTATTTTGCTTTCGCAAAAAAAGAATGGTGAGCCATGAAGGATTCGAACCTTCGACCCTCTGATTAAAAGTCAGATGCTCTACCAACTGAGCTAATGGCTCTTAATAGAAATTAAGAGATAATTGTTTCTATCATCTATATTAAATTAAACCAAATGGTGCCGGCAAGAGGACTTGAACCCCCAACCTACTGATTACAAGTCAGTTGCTCTACCAGTTGAGCTACACCGGCGTGTGTAAAAAATGGTGGAGGATGACGGGATCGAACCGCCGACCCTCTGCTTGTAAGGCAGATGCTCTCCCAGCTGAGCTAATCCTCCGATATGTATCGCCTGGCGACGTCCTACTCTCACAGGGGGAGATCCCCCAACTACCATTGGCGCTGAAGAGCTTAACTTCCGTGTTCGGCATGGGAACGGGTGTGACCTCTTCGCCATAATCACCAGACGAATATTTCATTGAAGGTTGTTCCTTCAAAACTAGATAAAGAGTTGATGTCAAGAAAGCCGAATATCGACCAATGTTGTTCATTTTTAAAATGATACTGTGTGGTTAAGTCCTCGATCGATTAGTATCAGTCAGCTCCACATGTCGCCATGCTTCCACCTCTGACCTATCTACCTAGTCATCTTCTAGGGATCTTACTCACATAAAGTGATGGGAAATCTCATCTCGAGGGGGGCTTCATGCTTAGATGCTTTCAGCACTTATCCCTTCCGCACATAGCTACCCAGCGATGCCTTTGGCAAGACAACTGGTACACCAGCGGTGCGTCCATCCCGGTCCTCTCGTACTAGGACAGCT
>NZ_LQXM01000003.1 GCF_001648555.1 Rossellomorea aquimaris TF-12
CATTGATCCCACTCACCGGTGTGTGCTTCATGTTGGAGGAGCTTATGATGACAAGGAGAAGGCATTGGAGCAATTTATACATAATTGGGCTTTGACCCCTGTTTCACTTCAACGAATGATTATGTTAGAGAATGACGATACGGTGTTTAGTGCAGCGGATGCTTTATATCTTTGTGAGAAGCTGGGGATTCCTCTTGTATTCGATTATCATCACCACCTTGCATACAACGAAAGGGATTGGAAGTTGGATTGGGATCGAATTGTTCAGACGTGGAGTCAATCTCCGTTATCTGTTAAAATGCACATTTCGAGTCCCCGCTCACCTGAAGAGTTTAAAGCACATGGAGATACAATTGATTCAAAGATGTTTTTAGATTTTTTACATGGGATAAAAGAAACCGTTGATCAAGTTGATTGTATGATTGAAGCCAAGTGGAAGGACGATGCCCTATTTCAATTAGTTGAGGACTTGAAAGAAGTTACAGAGGTTAAGTGGATAGACAAAGCTTCGTTTACCATTGAATGAAATTATGAAACCCATCCTGTTCCGAAACGTAAATATAATGTAAGATTTATACATAGAGTAAGGGGGGATTGGTGTGAGCGTTGAGTCACTAAAGAGGATATCGCCAAAAGCGTTGAAGGTCTGGAAGCTTTATGGGTTGTTTCAAACTCTTGGGTTTGTGGCAGTAGCCATAGCAGTCATTGTATTGTCATACTTATTTAATTGGCCAACATGGATGATCGCAATCGCTATAATCGTTATCATCCTATTTACATATTTATTGGTGTTTTTAATACCGACCATGCGGTGGAAAAGGTGGAGGTATGAAGTAAGAGAGCAAGAAATTGAGCTTCAAAGAGGAATCTTCATTGTAAAAAGAACGTTGATACCAATGGTAAGGGTACAGCATGTAGACACGGTGCAGGGTCCTATTTTGAAAAAGTACCATTTATCAACGATCACAATCTCAACTGCAGCGACTGTTCATGAAATTCCTGCATTAGATACAGGGGAAGCGGATGAATTGAGAAACTCGATTTCATTACTTGCAAGGGTGGCAGAAGAAGATGTCTGAGCATAAGCGTTTACATCCTATTTCGGCTGTTGCAAGCTTTGTGAAACAATTAAAAGAATTGATAATACCCTTTGTCTTAATATTTGTGCTGAATAATAATGGGGAAAAAAGCGGTTTTTGGGATTACATTCCTATATTATCCATAGTGGCAGTACTTGTGTTTGTATTAGTTGCAGGAATAGTGAAATGGCTTCGATTTACTTACCGATTGGAAGATAGGGAACTCAGAATTGAATACGGTCTTTTCGTTAAAAAGAAACGGTATATTCCTTTTGACCGTATCCAAAGCCTGAACTTTTCAGAAGGTATTCTTCATAGACCTTTTGGATTAGTGAAGGTGAAGGTTGAAACAGCAGGCTCTTCAAATCCGAGAGAATCTGAAGCTGAATTGACGGCTATTGTAAAAGAAGAGGCTCTAGAGCTTGAAAAGATTATTTATAGTGAAAAGAAGGGACGTGAAATACCTGAAACAGAGACTCAGGATACTGCCGAGAAAGGTAAAATCTTATTTAATATGAGTCCTAAGGATATCTGGGTTCTGGCCACGACTTCTGGTGGGATTGGTGTTATTTTATCAGGTGTTTTCGTGTTCTTTTCGCAATTCAATGAGCTGATACCGTATGAAGCGGTATATGAAGAGGTAGCGGTATTTATTAAAAGTGGTATTTTCATCGTCTCGATTCTTTCATTTGTTTTATTAATCGTTGCTTGGCTTCTTTCAATTGCATGGACCTTTATTATTTATGGAGAGTTCAAGGTGAAGATCGTCGATGAAAACATTGTGATCACTCGAGGGTTACTGGAGAAAAAGCAGGTAACCGTCCCGCTAAATCGCGTGCAGGGAATACGTGTTGTAGAGAATCCGATCAGACAGCTGTTAGGCTATTGTACGGTTCAAATTGAAAATGCTGGAGGCTCCGTTTTAGATAAGGAGAGCACAACGATTAAGCTCTTTCCTCTTGTGAAAAAGAAGAGAATTGCTGACCTGTTGGATGGGATATTCCATGATTATAGAATTGTTAGTGACTTTAAGAGACTTCCAAAGCGCTCATTAAAAAGGTACGTTTTTAGAAGAACGATTTGGATTCTCATTCCGGGAACCATTGTGACCATTTTGTATTTCCCGCTTGGTGCCCTCAGTTTCCTAAGTGTCATTCCCCTTAGTGTCCTTGGGTATTATCAATATCGGGCAGGTGGATGGAAGGTTGACGGTACTCAATTGTCCTTGCAGTATAGAGGGTTCTTGAAAAACACCATGTATATGAAGAAAAATAGGATTCAATCCCTCGATACGAAAGAAAGTTGGTTTCAATCGAGAAAAAATTTAGGGAGTCTGGTCACCACGGTGAAGTCAGGTGGAACTGGGTATTCAAGCGCTATTCACGATTTAGAAAGAGACGATATAAAAACCGTTGCATCATGGTTTTCGTATAATCAATCCATATAAAAAGGGTGGCCCACTATTAGAATGGGCCACCTTTTATCTTTCAGTATCTTTTGCCAGAAATCCATCCAATAATAAATCCACCAAGTAACCCAAAGATATGGGCGGTAATGTTGATACCGGACTGCATGAATGTCATCACGACACCAATGACTACAATAGGAAGGATGATTTGGCGACTTTCTCTCGTGATAAAGTGATTTTTTAGCATAATCATGGCAATATAAAACCCGAACAAACCGAAAATAGCTCCTGATGCTCCCACATGACTGTAAGTAAGGGGCTTTAAAAGATACGTAATGATATTAGCGAAGATACCACTTGCAAAATAAAGACCAATAAATTTTAATTTGCCTAAGTATTTTTCTAAAGGCGGACCGAATAAGACAAGGGAAAATGAGTTGAAGAGTAGGTGAGCAAACCCGATGTGAACAAATATGGGAGTGATCAACCGCCACCATTCTCCTTCTTTAATAAATAAATTTACACCAGCCAGCTGTTCATACACCCACATTTGGGGGAAAATAGGAAGAGAACTAACAAGGAAGAGCAATATATGAATGAAAATAATGATAGATATAATGGGGTATTGTCGCAAAAACTGTGAAAAACTTTCTGTACGGACAAACATGTTGTACCCTCCAGCAAACAATTTTATAAGATAGTTATATAGTATATGAAAAGGCGAAAAATAACGAATCATTCGTATTATTTATATGCTTAAATGGACAAGAATAGAAGGAGATTTACATATGATTAAAGGAATTGGATTAGATATTATTGAAATCACCCGCATTCAAAAAATAGTGGAGCGTCAGCCTAAGTTCATAAATAGGATTCTAACCTTAAAGGAACAAGAAGCATTGTCCAGACTAACACAACAACGGAGAGTGGAGTATATTGCCGGGCGATTTGCTGCAAAAGAAGCTTTCTCCAAAGCAAATGGTACGGGTATCGGAGAAGAGCTTTCATTTCTGGATATTGAAATCAGTAAGGATCAGAATGGAAAGCCTTATTTTTCAAAGCCAACCGGCCTAAAGGCTCATTTATCTATCACCCATAGTAAAGAATTTGCAGCTGCACAAGTCATAATAGAAGAATAAAAATATTCTCTGCTTGTCATCTTCACTAGCATAATCCCTAAGGTTGTCTCATATATTCAGTAGTGCAATAGGAGAGACAAGGCTAGTTATTTAACAATCGCGGTTCTTTGATCAATTTCCATTGAACACGAGTGTGAGGAACGGGGCATTCTATAAGAATCGTCCATTCTTAAACGGCTAGCTTTCCCCTCTCTCATTTACGTTTATCCTGAGACAAAAGGGGTTGAAAAAATGAAGAAAAAGCTAGTTGTACTAGTGATGGCCATGTTAGCAGTGCTTATGCTGGCTGCTTGTGGTGAAAAATCGAAAGAAGATGTAACGAAAGATTTAAAGGCAAAAGTAGAGGATATGAAAGGGTATAAGGCAGACGCAAAAATGACGCTTCAAGTGGGAGAAGAACCCCAAACCTATGATGTTGAAGTGTGGCATAATGACCCTAATTATTATCGAGTAGCACTGAAAAACGCAGCGAAGGATCAAAGTCAAATGATTCTGCGTAACGATGACGGGGTATTTGTCTTAACTCCAGCCCTCAACAAAAGCTTCCGTTTCCAAAGCGACTGGCCAGAAAACAGTAGTCAAGCGTACCTCTATGAATCTCTTGTTCAAGATGTATTGAAAGACAAAGAGGCTACATTTAAAGAGACGAAAGACCATTATATCTTCAATACAAAAACACGCTATCAAAATAGTCAAATGCTTCCAACTCAAGAGATTGCCTTCAATAAAAAGGATCTTTCTCCTGCGTCGGTTAATGTAATGGATGCTGACCAAAACTCTCTTGTGAAGGTTGAGTTTTCCAAAATGGATATGAAAGCGGCATTTGACAAAAAAGACTTCGACATGAAGAAAAATATGACGGGTGCTCAACTTGAAGTTCCTGTGACGGCAAGTGTAGAAGATAAAGAGTTTACGGTTCTGTACCCTATGTCAGAAATTACGGGTACGCAGTTAGTGGAAGAGAAGGAAGTAGCCACTGATACCGGTAAACGAGTAATCCTAACGTATGACGGTGAAAAATCCTTTACGATTGTTCAAGAGAAAACAACATTCGTTCCAACTATGACTGTTTCAACATCCTTAAAAGGTGAACTGGTTGATCTAGGGTTCACAGTGGCAGCCATGACTGACCGCTCCATCACCTGGACGAATAATGGTGTAGACTACATGCTGGCTTCTAATGATTTAACACCATCTGAGATGGTGATGTTAGCTCAATCAGTACAAGGTTCCATGGTAAAATAATTCTCACAAAACGGGGCGAGCCTAATAGGTTCGTCTCTTTTCTTGCTTGAACGGTGTGATGCTCATTTTTTTGCAAAATTCATTTCTTAAAGATTGTTGCTGTTGTTTGAAAAGAGTGGAGTAGTTTTTACAGCAAGGTGCTCACTTTCATAGGGGAATGAGTTGAGTCTCCTTCTTAATATAGACTAATATAAAGGCCTTACTCGTTTAAAGAAGAACATTTTCAAAGTGCAGCAATCATTTTTTGCCAACATAAACCTTTATCCAGACAAAAGATAACATTCTACATATAAATAATTGTACGAGCGTATCAACAGTCTTTCCTACTGATTCTTCAACAATGAATGATTGCTTGAAATTGAATCAGCCATTTGCCCCTATCGTTTTTCTTGATAGAAATAATTGTATTTGACACAATAGAGGCATAGAGGAATAATCAATGGTATTCTTGAATAGAATGACAATGTTTTGTGCATAGATATGAGGAAGTGAAAAGTGTGGAAACGCAGACGCAATTTTTTCGAGATACTTGGGCGGAAATAAATTTAGACAATTTATATGAGAACGTAACAAACATTCGAAAACACATTCCCCAAGATGTGAGAATGTTTGCAGTGGTAAAGGCGAATGCTTACGGTCATGGAGATGTTCAAACGGCCTTAACCGCTTTGGAAGCAGGAGCACATGGAGTGGCGGTGGCTTTCTTAGACGAAGCCCTCTCCTTAAGGAAAGCTGGAATTCAATCCCCTATTCTTGTACTGGGAGCTACACGTCCAAAAGACGTAAAGATGGCTGCTGAACAACAAATCTCGCTAACTACTTTTAGTCAAGAATGGCTGGTAGAAGCAGAAAAGCAATTGACAAAGGAAGACTCACTACACCTACACATTAAATGTGACACTGGGATGGGTAGGATAGGTGTGAGAACCATAAAAGAATTAAAAGAGATAGAGAAATGTATCGCAACCCATTCAAGTTTTGAATTAGAAGGAATCTTTACTCATTATGCAACAGCTGATGAGCTAAATGATGCTTACCTTGAGCAACAGCTAAAAGTATTTGAAGAAATGCTTCAATCATTAGATGAGCTGCCACCATATATCCACTCGTCTAATAGCGCTGCAACGTTAAGGAAGCCGAATACGTATTTTAATGCTGTTAGGGTTGGGATTTCCATGTATGGACTTTCTCCATCTGCAGAGGTGAAGCCTGAATTACCCTTTCCTCTAAGGCCGGTATTCTCTCTTCATTCCAGACTCATTTCCACGAAGGAGCTTTCAGCTGGAGAGAAAATAAGCTATGGAGCTACTTATGAAACAGGTGAGAAGGAATGGATTGGAACGATTCCAATCGGATATGCTGACGGATGGCTGCGTAGACTTCAGGGTCAACATGTCATTGTAAACAGCAAACGTGCTCCGATAGTTGGTAGAATATGTATGGACCAATGTATGATAAGTTTACCGGATCCATTAACACCTGGATCGAAAGTAACTTTAATTGGAAAACAGGGTCAAGAGGAAATTACAATGGATGAAATCGCTCAAAAGCTCGACACGATTAATTATGAGATTCCATGTATTATCTCAACCAGGGTACCTCGAATCTATTTAAGAAACGGAGAACCAACGGAAGTTTCCAATAAACTCTTATCTTCCAATATAGATGCGGAAAATAGAAATCCTCAAATCCCATGAATAAATAATATTTTAAATGGTGGATAATAGAAGAGATTGATAAATTGTCTTTTCATTCCCACTATTTGATGGTATGATAAATATGTTAATGAACGAAACGGTATGTAGTGATTGGTGGAGGTGTAGTTTGTGTCTGAATCCAGCGCAACAACAGAAATCTTAATTCGTCTACCGCAACAGCTCGTTACAGAATTAGACGGCTTTGCAGATCAAGAAAATGTGAATCGCAATGAGTTTATTTATCGTGCAACAAAAATGTATTTACGAGAGCGTAAAAAGAGACAATTACGTGAATCTATGAGACGCGGCTATATGGAAATGGCTAAAATTAATCTCGCGATCGCTTCTGAAGCGATTCAAGCAGAATATGAGGCAGAACATACAGTCGAACGCTTAGTAAGCGGAGGTTAATCCTTTGATTGTTAAGCGTGGTGACGTATATTTTGCAGACCTTTCACCTGTTGTCGGATCAGAACAAGGCGGAGTTCGGCCGGTACTGGTTATTCAAAACGATATAGGAAATAGGTTCAGTCCCACAGTTATTGTTGCGGCTATTACTGCACAAATTCAAAAAGCTAAACTGCCTACTCATGTTGAGATTGATGCGAAACGTTATGGTTTTGAACGTGATTCTGTTATCTTGCTTGAACAAATTAGAACGATTGATAAACAACGTCTTACCGATAAGATTACACACTTAGATGACGAGATGATGGAAAAAGTGGATGACGCCTTACAAATAAGTGTCGGTTTAATCCAATTTTAGCTTGATCTCTTCAATGTGTGAAACGATTATCACGTTACAAAATGGGACGAAAATAACTGCAAACCAGAAGGCTTACTGATCGACAAAATAAAGATCAATAAGCCTTTTTGTTTTGTGTTTTTTAAGGAATATAAGGACAAATGACCCCCTTGATACAAGCTATATAATGTAAATATAATCAATTTTATGACAAATCCCTTTCAACAATTTATAATGGATAAAGTAATTGTGAAAACATCATAAGCGATAGGCTTTTTCAAATAGGTATTTATTTGTTACAATTATAATGGGATATAATTATTTTGTAATGAAAGAATCAAATTACTTTAAAGTTTGATTACAGCTTTATGAGTTAAGTATGATTATAAATTTCATATGATAGAATGGGGAGAATTAAATGTTTACTGAAGTCACGGATTATATTCAGGATAATAAGTCAGATATAACCGGCATCTGGATGGAGCGAATGAAAGAAGAAGCAGATGAGAAGTTTCTTCAGGTCGTTTCTAATCAGGTTTTTACTAAGACAAGCCATGAGTTTGTTGAAATGATTGCGGCTAGCTTAAGAGATTCTAATGAGTTCACAACTAGATTAGAGGACTTTGCTGAAAAAGTCGTCCGACTGGGATGGCCTCTGACGTTTGTGACTACTGCTTTAAGTGCTTTCGGAAAAGTAGTTTATGAAGGAATGACGAAAGACGGGATCATTACTCAAGAAAACCAATCTTCAAAGATAGAAGAATTCGATAAATGGCTAACGCCTATGTATAACAAGGTGATAAGCGCTTATACAGAGTCATGGGAAAGAACGGTTTCCTTGCAAAAGATTGCGTTGCAAGAGTTATCGGCACCTTTGATTCCTGTTTTTGGAAAAATTTCTGTTATGCCTTTAGTTGGAACCATTGATACAGAAAGAGCCCGTTTAATAATGGAGAACCTGCTAAATGGCGTAGTGAAACATAGAGCAGAAGTAGTGTTAATTGATATAACGGGTGTTCCGGTAGTCGATACAATGGTAGCACACCATATTATTCAGGCGGCAGAAGCTGTCAGACTGGTAGGAGCTAAATGTATGCTGGTGGGTATTAGACCGGAAATCGCCCAGACGATCGTTAACCTTGGAATTAATTTAAATCAATTTAGTACAAATAGTACATTAAGAAAAGGAATCGAAAAAGCTCTTGAAATGACGAATAGACAAATTGTTTCAACGGAGGGATTAGAGTGAGAATACCAATTTTAAAGCTGCATGACTGTCTGTTGATTTCCATTCAATGGGAGTTGGATGATCAAACAGCCCTTCAATTTCAAGAAGATCTTTTGCAAAAAATACATGAAACGAGTGCGAGAGGCGTAGTAATTGATATCACGTCTATCGACTTTATTGATTCATTTATCGCAAAAGTTCTTGGAGACGTTATAAATATGTCAAGGTTAATGGGAGCAAAGGTAGTTATTACTGGTATTCAGCCTGCAGTAGCCATTACGTTAATTGAGCTTGGTATCAGGTTAGAGGATGTCCTAACCGCTTTAGACTTAGAAAAAGGTCTAGAGAAATTACAATTGGAACTGGGGGACTAGGAATGGATAGCCAATCCTGCGTGAAGATCACGAATGAATGGGACATCGTTGCTGCCCGCCAGTTAGGTAGAAATGTTGCGAAAGAGCTTGGCTTTGGAACCGTGGACCAAGCCCGTATCACTACTGCTATTAGCGAATTAGCACGTAATATTTATCTTTATGCTGGTCATGGTCAAATTTGTATTGAAAAGCTATTTGACGCCGGTAAAAAAGGTGTGCGAATCATTGCTATTGATGATGGACCCGGAATTAATGATATAAGAAAAGTAATGGAAGATGGATATTCCACATCAGGTGGATTAGGAGCAGGTTTGCCTGGTGTTAAACGATTGATGGATGAGTTTAACGTCGAGTCTGTTCCAGGAGAAGGAACAGATATCAGGGCGACTAAGTGGCTCCGTTAGGGGGAGTTATATGAATTTCAGAGATTTAATGGATTCAAAATATAGAGAGATAATAGAGAATTACCTGAATGAACAAGACGAAAAAGCCCTTTATTTAGGGCAGAAATTTAGTCGTAAATCAATAGAACACCATATCTCACCTGAAGAAATTATCAGTCTTCATAAAAGTGTCATATTAGAAATGGAACCAGATTTACCGCATCATGTTCTGCATTCCTTTGACATTTTATTAGAAGTGATGATCGGGTATGGCTTTGCCTATAGAGAACATCAAAGCTTAAGAAGTAAACAGCAGGAACTAAATAATGAAATAGATGTCGCCTCGAATATGCAGCAGACTCTTCTTGGGACAAGCATACCAACTGTTAAAGAACTTGCTATTGGTGCTGTCAGTGTTCCTGCTAAAAAAATGAATGGTGATTACTATCACTTTGTGCAAGATGAAAATGATAGTGTCAGTGTGGCCATTGCTGATGTTATAGGGAAAGGTATACCTGCAGCTCTTTGCATGTCCATGATTAAGTATGCCATGGACAGTTTACCTGAGTACCGACACGAACCATCGGCAGTATTAGAAAGCTTAAATAGAGTTGTGGAACAAAATGTTGATGCCAGCATGTTTATTACAATGTTCTATGGTGACTACAATCCGAAAACTCATTTGTTCTCATATTCGTCTGCAGGACACGAACCAGGGTTTTATTTCAATGCAACTTCAAATGAATTCGAAGATCTTGATGCAAAAGGCCTCCTGCTAGGTGTAGATAAAAAGGCGAAGTATAGACAGTATGAGAGAAGGGTTGAAGTTGGAGATCTGATCATTTTACTTTCCGATGGTGTAACAGAATGCCGAACGGAAGAAGGGTTCTTAGAACGAGAAGACTTAGTACAATTGATCAGTAAATATCATCACCTGCCTCCTCAGGAAATTGTTAATAATGTATATAAGCAACTTGAAAAACTTCAGCATTTTGAGCTTCGTGACGACTTTACTTTAATTATTATAAAAAGAATTTCCTAAAAGTTGTTTACACTTCAATCATATAGGGTAAAAGAATATAGACTTAATATAATGTAAATTAAAAGGTGGTCTTTTTATGAACTTATCCATAGATTTGAAAGAAAAAGAGAACGAGCTTCTTGTTAAAGTAGCAGGAGAAATTGATGCATATACAGCTCCAAAACTTAAAGAAACTCTTCAACCCTCTGCTGAAGTAGATAATCAAAATATCACGATAGACCTTTCCGATGTATCCTATATGGACAGCACTGGATTAGGAGTATTCGTAGGTATATTCAAAACCGTAAGTGCTCGTGGAGGTCAACTGAATTTAGTTGGACTATCCGATCGTTTACAAAGGTTGTTTGATATTACAGGTTTAGGGGATATTATGAACATTAATTCCAAAGTAGAAGGTGGAGTGGAATGATGCAAGCATTTGATTACATCGAGATGAAAATCCCTGCTAAACCAGAATATGTAGGGGTTATTCGTTTGACACTTTCAGGAATAGCCAGCCGTATGGGCTTTGATTATGATGCAATTGAAGATTTAAAGATTGCTTCAAGTGAAGCGATTACCAACGCCGTTCAACATGCGTATAAAGATAATGACGGTGAAGTAGTGGTAGGCTTTGCTCTTTACGAAGATCGCCTAGAAGTAATGGTAGCGGACCATGGAGAAAGCTTTGATTTTAAAACGATTCGAAGTGCTGTCGGACCATATCACGCGGATCATTCTGTAGAATTTCTAAGAGAAGGTGGGTTGGGTCTTTACCTTATAGAGAGTCTTATGGATGACGTAAAGGTGCATCATCAAGAGGGAGTGACGGTCTTTATGACGAAGTTCCTTTCGGGAGAGCAGGTGGAGAAGGATGAAAAAACTATCTCAACCTAATCAACAAGCACAAAAAGAAAAGGTACTTCAATGGATTAAAGATTACCAAGAAAATCAGGATGATGATGCCCAAGGCCAGTTGGTCTTGCATTATCAGAACCTTGTCGAGTCCATAGCAAGAAAATATTCAAAAGGAAGATCTTTTCACGAGGATATTATTCAAGTCGGAATGATTGGTCTGCTAGGAGCAATAAGAAGATACGATGAATCCTTTGGAAGGTCGTTTGAAGCTTTTGCCATTCCAACGATTATTGGAGAAATCAAACGATTTCTTCGTGATAAAACGTGGAGTGTGCACGTACCTAGAAGAATTAAAGAGCTAGGACCTAAAATTAAAGCAACCGTTGAGGAGTTGACGAATCAATTAGAACGTTCTCCTCAGGTTAATGAAATAGCCGAATATCTAGAAGTCAGTGAAGAAGAAGTATTAGAAGCGATGGAAATGGGTAGAAGTTATCAAGCGTTATCAGTGGATCACTCCATTGAAGCTGATTCTGAAGGAAGCACAGTCACCATATTAGATATAGTAGGTGATCAAGACGAAGGATATGAAAAAGTAAACCAGCGTCTTGTTCTTGAAAAAGTCCTTCATGTTCTATCTGACAGAGAGAAATCTATCATTCAGCATACTTATCTTGAAAACCTGAGCCAAAAAGAAGCTGGAGAAAAACTCGGAATTTCCCAAATGCATGTTTCGCGATTGCAAAGAAGAGCTATTAAAAAGCTGCGTGAAGCTATCCAGGAAGAAATGTTCGATTCGGAGAGTCATTATTAATGCCTTATCTCCAACAAAATGAAATAGAACTGTACGCAGAACAAGTATCGAAAAATGATAATCCATATTGTGGTGATAGCTACTACTATATGTCTACAAATGATTACTTTATCTGTGTTTTGGCTGATGGTTTAGGTAGTGGTAAGTTTGCGTATGAATCCTCTCATGTTGTCGTAGAAATTGTTGAAAAACATCATCACGAAGATGTAGATACGATTATGCAACTGTGTAATGATGCCCTTCAGAAGAAGCGTGGTGCAGCAGTTGCCATTATTAAAGCGTATTTTCATTCAAAGGAATTTGTTTATAGTTGCGTTGGAAATATTCGCTTCTATATGTATTCCCCAGAAGGCAAAATGACTTATCCCTTACCAGTAACAGGGTATCTGTCAGGAAGGCCTCAGGTATATAAAACTCAGAGGTTCAGCTACGATACGAATTCTCGATTCCTTATTCACTCAGATGGATTAAATATTTCAGGAGTAAAGAATATTCTACAGAGGTATCCGACATTACGTGGAGCTCTAAGTGATATTCAATCCTTAGTCGATGGTACTGCAGACGATACAACGTATATTATAGGAAGCTTACTCTAAGATTTGGGGTAAGCTTTTATTTTTTGTCTATCTTCTTCAGAATTTGCCTTTTCTTCGTTGAATTAAGACTGTGGTAAGATGAAGTGAGAATCATTTTAGATGGAGGTTATATTTGTGGGAGCAACTTTAACAAGTCAAGAACATTTAATGCAGAGAGTTTCTAAAGAACTAAACTTATCCAATAAAAACGTAAAAAATGTTATTTCATTGCTTGAAGAAGGAAATACAGTACCATTTATCGCTCGTTACCGGAAAGAGCAAACGGGTGCATTGGATGAAGTTCAAATTCGTAATATCATGGATAAATGGGGTTACCTTCAAAATTTGGAACAAAGGAAAGAAGAGGTTCTTCGTCTTATTGAAGAACAAGGGAAGTTAACTGATGAACTATCGGTAGCAATAAAAAAAGCAGAAAAACTGCAAATGGTGGAAGATTTGTATCGTCCATATAAACAAAAAAGACGCACAAAGGCGACAGTGGCGAAAGAAAAAGGACTGGAGCCCCTTGCAGAATGGCTTTTAACCTTCCCAACTTCTGGAGACGTAAAGGAAGAAGCATCTAAATATTTATCAGAAGAAGTGCACTCCATTGAAGAAGCTTTAGATGGAGCGAAGGATATTATAGCAGAACTGATTTCTGACGAAGCATCTTATCGAGAATACATACGAAACAACACCTTCAGAAAAGGGTTAATTGAATCCAAGGTAAAAAAAGAAGAATTAGATGAAAAGAAAGTTTTTGAAATGTATTATTCCTACCAAGAGCCTGTCCATAAGGTTGTCCCTCACCGAGTCCTTGCTATGAATCGTGGGGAAAAGGAGGACGTACTAAAAGTAAATATTCAACCTGATGCAGAGGGGATACTAGACTTTTTAATAAAGCAAGTAATCAAAAACCCTCGCTCCATTTCAGTGCAATTCGTCAAAGAAGCGATCGAGGATAGCTATAAAAGATTAATTCAGCCATCCGTTGAAAGAGAAATACGAAATGAATTAACAGATAAGGCAGAAGATCAAGCAATCCATATCTTTTCAGAGAATTTAAGAAAGCTATTACTGCAACCACCTATGAAAGGCAAGATGGTATTAGGTGTGGATCCGGCTTACAGAACAGGGTGCAAACTATCTGTCATCGATGAAACAGGTAAAGCTCTTGATATAAATGTGATTTACCCTCATCCACCAAAGTCTCAGCGGTCAAAAGCTGAAGAAATAATGAAAAAGATTATAAGTAAATATGACATAGAGGTAGTGGCTATAGGGAATGGTACGGCTTCTAGAGAAACAGAGCAATTTGTCGTTGACGTATTAAAGGAAGTCGAGAAAGACATTTTTTATTTGATTGTGAACGAAGCGGGAGCGAGTGTTTATTCAGCATCGGAAGTCGCTAGAGAAGAATTCCCTGACCTGCAGGTAGAGGAAAGAAGTGCCGTGTCCATAGCTAGAAGACTACAGGACCCTTTAGCGGAACTGGTGAAAATCGACCCCAAATCTGTTGGGGTGGGTCAATATCAACATGATGTCTCTCAAAAGAAACTAAACGAGTCGTTAACATTTGTTGTTGAAACAGCAGTTAACCAAGTAGGAGTAAATGTAAACACTGCCTCTTCTTCATTATTGCAGTACGTAGCGGGGCTATCCAAGACGGTTGCCAATAATATTGTGAAGAAAAGAGAAGAAGAAGGAAAGTTTCAATCCAGAAATCAGCTGAAAAAAATCCCAAGACTCGGAGCGAAAACCTACGAGCAATGTATTGGATTCTTAAGAATTATGGACGGCAAAGAAATTCTCGATCGCACCCCTATTCACCCAGACAATTACAGCGAGGTTAAGAAGCTTCTGGAAAAAGTTGGCTTTGATACAAATGGAATCGGAACAGAAGAACTAAAACAGGCATTTTCTCAAATCAATTTAGAAGAAGCATCAGAAGAACTCGGCATTGGTAAATTAACGTTGAAAGATATTATTGATGCATTAATTCGACCAGGAAGAGATCCTCGAGATGAGTTCCCAAAACCCTTACTGAAAAAAGATGTCTTGAAATTGGAAGACTTAACAGAAGGGATGGAGCTGCAAGGGACTGTTCGAAACGTGGTGGACTTTGGTGCTTTTATTGATGTAGGTGTAAAACAAGATGGTCTTGTTCACATCTCTAAATTAAAGAATGGGTTTGTAAAACACCCTTTAGATGTAGTTTCAGTAGGAGACGTTGTCACCGTTTGGGTTGATAGTGTAGATGTTCAAAAAGGTAGAGTCGCCCTAACGATGATTCAATAATAGGAAGAAGGAAAAGCTGACTAGTTAGAATTAGTCAGCTTTTTCATGTATAAATTAGGAACAGTTTTTCTTACGATAAAAATACCAGCACTGATTAAGGAGTTTAATCTGATATCTGTTTTTCTCAAAATAAGCTTTCCTCATTTGATTAACGAGCCAATTTGGCATAAGGATACCTCCTTATCCTCGACGAAGTGAAATCCGAGTTACTTAAACGTGTCTAAACGGTAAGGGTGATATATAGTGTATGCTATAATAGGTTGTCATGTTCAATGAAGAAAGAAGGATTTCAAATGACAAATGAAGAGCTGCAGCTACTTGTAGAAAAAATATCAAACGATTTCTTTTATAAGCCCTTCCTTCACAAAGCATTCTTTAATCCAAGGCTGAGAACGACGGGTGGAAGGTATATGTTGAAAAGCCATAATATAGACATCAATCGTAAATATCTGGATGAGCATGGTGTATCTGAATTAATCGGTATCATCAAACATGAGCTATGCCATTATCACCTTCATATAGAAGGAAGAGGATTTAAACATAAAGATCAAGACTTTAAGAAGCTTCTTCATAAGGTAGGAGGTTCAAGGTATTGCACGACCTTACCTAATCAAAAACAGAAGCAAACCTATTTAATCTATAACTGCTCAAAGTGTAGTTTGGAATTTAGACGAAAAAGAAAAATCAACACGAAAAAATATGTTTGTGGACGATGTAAAGGAAGTCTGGTTTTTAAGGAGAAAATCGTCTTTGTTACAGATTGAAAAAGTTCAATAATGAGGTATTCCATTTGTGAAAAAGTCTCTTAAAATGGTTGACAAGTAATACCTGAGTAATTATAATCTAAAGAGTCGATAAGACAAACCAAATAGCGTTAGATTACTTCACGTTCCGCAGTAGCTCAGTGGTAGAGCTATCGGCTGTTAACCGATCGGTCGCAAGTTCGAATCTTGCCTGCGGAGCCATTTTTATGGAGAAGTACTCAAGTGGCTGAAGAGGCGCCCCTGCTAAGGGTGTAGGTCGGGCAACTGGCGCGAGGGTTCAAATCCCTCCTTCTCCGCCATTACAATTATTAGCGTGGCCCGTTGGTCAAGCGGTTAAGACACCGCCCTTTCACGGCGGTAACACGGGTTCGAATCCCGTACGGGTCATTTTTTTTGATTTATTTTAAGATTGAGAGCGAATGCTACAGCAAATTAATGATAGTTATTTGCTTTCCAAAAACTTTGGTCCGGTAGTTCAGTTGGTTAGAATGCCTGCCTGTCACGCAGGAGGTCGCGGGTTCGAGTCCCGTCCGGACCGCCAGATTTTTTCGAAAAAAAGGTTTGACTTTAAAAAGTGTATCGTGTTAATATATAAACCTCGTCACTTTTTAGAACGATGGGCTATAGCCAAGCGGTAAGGCATCGCACTTTGACTGCGACATGCGTTGGTTCGAATCCAGCTAGCCCAGCCACTTACGAGCCATTAGCTCAGTTGGTAGAGCATCTGACTTTTAATCAGAGGGTCGAAGGTTCGAATCCTTCATGGCTCACCATTGATATTTGCAAAAGCAAAATATCTTGCCATTTATACATGCGGGTGTGGCGGAATTGGCAGACGCACCAGACTTAGGATCTGGCGCCGCAAGGCGTGGGGGTTCAAGTCCCTTCACCCGCACTTTTGAAAAGATTATAAAAAAGTATTGACATAATAAAGAATCCTCGATATAATAATGTTTGTCGCTTAAAACGCGGTCGTGGCGGAATGGCAGACGCGCTAGGTTGAGGGCCTAGTGGGGGCGACCCCGTGGAGGTTCAAATCCTCTCGGCCGCACCAAAAACGTCATTACAACATACTGCGCCCGTAGCTCAATTGGATAGAGCGTTTGACTACGGATCAAAAGGTTAGGGGTTCGACTCCTCTCGGGCGCGCCATCTTATTTCCTTTCTACAAGCGAGTGCAGAAATACTTTAAGAAATACATATACTTCTAACCGGGAAGTAGCTCAGCTTGGTAGAGCACTTGGTTTGGGACCAAGGGGTCGCAGGTTCGAATCCTGTCTTCCCGACCATTTCAAATTTAATATGCGGGTGTAGTTTAGTGGTAAAACCTCAGCCTTCCAAGCTGATGATGAGGGTTCGATTCCCTTCACCCGCTCCAATTATACCATTGAAACATTGAACCTTGAAAACTGAACAAAACAAGACAAAACGTCAACGTTAATTCTAGATTTACAAGTAACACAAGAGCTATTCAAACTTTTATCGGAGAGTTTGATCCTGGCTCAGGACGAACGCTGGCGGCGTGCCTAATACATGCAAGTCGAGCGGATTGATGGGAGCTTGCTCCCTGATATCAGCGGCGGACGGGTGAGTAACACGTGGGTAACCTGCCTGTAAGATTGGGATAACTCCGGGAAACCGGGGCTAATACCGAATAATTCATTTCCTCGCATGAGGAAATGTTGAAAGGTGGCTTTTAGCTACCACTTACAGATGGACCCGCGGCGCATTAGCTAGTTGGTGAGGTAACGGCTCACCAAGGCGACGATGCGTAGCCGACCTGAGAGGGTGATCGGCCACACTGGGACTGAGACACGGCCCAGACTCCTACGGGAGGCAGCAGTAGGGAATCTT
>NZ_LQXM01000011.1 GCF_001648555.1 Rossellomorea aquimaris TF-12
ATAGAAAACATAAAAGGAGAGACTACCAAGGTAGTCTCTCCTTTTATGTTTTCTATGGTTTATAAAATAAAGTGATTTAGAAACAGTATTTCTTACTCTATAACAGAAGATAATTATAGTACTCTTTATATATAACAGGGTGATGGATGTTATTGGTACAGTTTTTGATATTCATAACAACTTCTCAATAATTTTGGCCATTGAAGTAAGAAAATATAATACTTTGTCGTTGACGTAGGGAATTTTAATATTGTAAACTAATAAAGGTATTATAAGATTGTATTAGTCATAATGAGAATATGACTGATACAGATGAACCTGAATGTAATTTCGGGTTTTCTTTCTTAATATTTGTGGAAAACTATTAATAGTGTTTATCTGCAAGTATTGTGGTAGGTCATACTTAATTTGGGTAATCTAAACCTTGTATGTAAAAAACCAAAATAAATTGTATAGAGAAAGGGAAGGTGACTTCGATGGCTTCTAAATCAAAGAAGGCTCAATTCGATGCTGTTAAAGCACTCGAACAAATTGAAGACAAGTTTGAAATGTTCCAAATTTTGAACGAAGAAGGCGAAGTAGTAAATGAAGATGCAATGCCTGAAATTTCTGACGAGGATCTTCAGGAATTAATGCGTCGTATGGTTTACACTCGTATTCTAGATCAACGTTCTATCTCACTAAACCGTCAAGGACGTTTAGGATTCTACGCTCCAACAGCAGGACAAGAGGCATCTCAGATTGCTTCTCACTTTGCTCTTGAGAAGGAAGATTGGATTTTACCTGGTTACCGCGATGTTCCACAAATTGTTTGGCATGGTTTACCATTGGCTCAAGCATTCTTATTCTCTCGTGGGCATTTTAAAGGAAACCAACCTCCTGAGGGTGTAAATGTATTATCTCCACAAATCATCATTGGAGCTCAATACATTCAAACCGCAGGTGTGGCTCTTGGACTTAAGAAGAGAGGCAAAAAAGCTGTTGCAATCACATATACAGGTGATGGTGGTTCTTCTCAAGGTGACTTCTATGAAGGGATTAACTTTGCAGGTTCTTATGCAGCTCCAGCGATTTTCGTTGTTCAAAACAACCAGTTTGCAATTTCAACACCACGTGATAAGCAAACAGCAGGTAAAACAATTGCTCAAAAAGCAGTTGCAGCTGGTATCCCTGGTATTTTAGTTGACGGAATGGATCCATTAGCAGTGTATTCAGCTACTTTAGAAGCACGTAATCGCGCTGTAAATGGTGAAGGTCCTTCACTAATCGAAACACTTTGCTATCGTTATGGACCACATACAATGGCTGGTGATGACCCAACTCGCTACCGTACTTCAGAAATGGATACTGACTGGGAAAAGAAAGATCCATTGGTACGTTTCCGTAAATTCTTAGAAGGTAAAGGATTATGGAGCGAAGAGAAAGAAAATGAAGTCATTGAAGAAGCAAAAGAAGATATTAAGCAAGCAATTAAAGAAGCAGACGGTACTCCAAAACAAAAAGTAACTGACTTCATTAACAATATGTATGAAGAGCTTCCTTATAACTTAAAAGAACAATTAGAAATTTACAAAGAAAAGGAGTCGAAATAAGCCATGGCGCAAATGACAATGATTCAAGCAATCACTGATGCACTGCGCACAGAACTACGCAACAACGAAGACGTATTAGTTTTTGGTGAGGACGTAGGTCTAAACGGTGGTGTGTTCCGTGCAACGGAAGGACTTCAAAAAGAATTCGGTGAAGACCGTGTATTCGATACTCCACTAGCAGAATCAGGAATCGGTGGTTTAGCAATAGGATTAGCATTAGAAGGATTCCGTCCAGTACCTGAAATCCAATTCTTTGGTTTCGTTTATGAAGTAATGGATTCAGTAAGTGGACAAATGGCACGTATGCGTTACCGTTCAGGTGGAACGTATACTTCACCTGTAACAATTCGTTCCCCATTTGGTGGTGGAGTACATACTCCAGAGCTTCACGCTGATAGCTTAGAAGGCTTAATGGCTCAGCAACCTGGTTTAAAAGTAGTTATTCCTTCAACACCTTATGATGCAAAAGGATTATTAATTTCATCCATTCGTGATAATGACCCTGTCATTTTCTTAGAACATATGAAATTATATCGCTCGTTCCGTCAAGAGGTTCCTGAAGAGGAATATACCATTGAAATTGGAAAAGCTGATGTTAAGCGTGAAGGTACTGACCTTTCAATTATCACTTATGGCGCAATGGTACATGAATCACTAAAAGCTGCTGACGAACTTGAAAAAGAAGGCTTTTCAGTAGAAGTAATTGATTTACGTACAGTTAGCCCATTGGATATTGAAACGATCATGGCTTCAGTTGAGAAAACAAATCGTGCAATTGTCGTTCAAGAGGCTCAAAAGCAAGCGGGGATTGCAGCAAATGTAGTTGCTGAAATCAATGACCGTGCTATTTTAAGCTTAGAAGCACCAGTGCTTCGAGTTACAGCTCCAGATACTGTTTACTCTTTCTCTCAAGCTGAACCGATTTGGTTACCAAACCATAAAGATGTTCTGGAAACAGCTAAGAAAGTACTTAACTTTTAATTAATAAGCTTCTTAATCCTTTGGGAAGGAAGCTATGATAACAAAGAGAACAGAAGGGCATTTTACCCTTCTCTTTTCCAATTATAGATATAACAAAAACTAGACAGATAAATATTTCATTCATCTATTTTAAACATTATTCAATACAGGAGGTAGAATCCATGTCATTCGAATTCAAATTACCAGACATTGGTGAAGGTATTCATGAAGGTGAAATTGTCAAATGGTTTGTTAAACCTGGCGATAAAGTAGAAGAAGACGATGTTCTATGTGAAGTGCAAAATGACAAAGCAGTAGTTGAAATTCCATCACCAGTTGCTGGAACCGTTGAAGAACTTCTTGTAGATGAAGGGACTGTAGCGGTTGTCGGTGACACATTGATAAAATTTGATGCACCTGGCTACGAAGATCTTCAATTCAAAGGCGACGACGGAGATAAAAAAGAATCTGCAAAAGCTGAAGAAAAAACAGAAGGTCAAGTTCAAGGGTCAGCAGAATCTGGTCAAGATGTGAAGAAGGAAGCTGCTCCAGAGACAAAAGAAGAAGCACCAAGTCAAGATACTGAAGTAGATCCAAATAAACGTGTTATCGCTATGCCTTCTGTTCGTAAATATGCTAGAGAAAATGGTGTTGAAATTCGCCAAGTCTCAGGTTCCGGTAAAAATGGACGTGTAGTAAAAGAAGATATTGATGCCTTCTTAAGTGGAGATTCTAAACAAGCTGAAGCAACTTCTGAAGCGAAAGCTGAAGAAAAGGCACCAGCACAAGAATCGGAAACAAAAGCAGCTGCTCCTAAAGCTCCTGAGGGTGAATTCCCAGAAACACGTGAGAAAATGAGTGGAATGCGTAAAGCCATTGCAAAAGCGATGGTTAACTCTAAACAAACGGCTCCTCACGTTACATTAATGGACGAAGTTGATGTAACGAAACTTTGGGCTCATCGTAAGAAATTTAAAGAAATTGCTGCGGAAAAAGGTGTAAAACTTACTTTCTTACCTTATATCGTTAAAGCGTTAACCAGTGCTTTACGTGAATTCCCAGTTCTAAATACATCAATTGATGATTCTACAAGTGAAATTGTTCAAAAGCATTATTACAATATTGGAATTGCAGCTGATACTGACAAAGGTCTATTAGTTCCGGTTGTTAAAAATGCTGATCGCAAATCAATGTTCTCTATTTCAAATGAGATTAACGAATTAGCAGGTAAGGCACGTGATGGAAAACTTTCAGGTGACGAAATGAAAGGTGCATCATGTACAATTACAAACATCGGTTCTGCAGGAGGACAATGGTTTACCCCAGTAATCAACCATCCAGAGGTTGCCATTCTTGGTGTTGGACGTATTGCTGAAAAACCTGTGGTTAAAAATGGTGAAATTGTAGCCGCACCTGTGTTAGCATTATCATTGAGCTTTGATCACCGTATGATTGATGGAGCTACAGCTCAACATGCACTTAACCACATTAAGCGCTTGTTGAACGATCCAGAATTATTATTAATGGAGGCGTAATGCGATGGTAGTAGGAGATTTCCCAATTGAAACTGATACTATAGTAGTTGGAGCAGGTCCTGGTGGATATGTTGCAGCAATCCGTGCAGCACAATTAGGACAAAAAGTTACAATTATTGAAAAAGAAAATTTAGGTGGAGTTTGTTTAAACGTTGGTTGTATTCCATCTAAAGCGCTTATCACAGCAGGTCACCGTTTTCATCAAGCGCAACACTCTGATGATATGGGAATCGTTGCTGAAAATGTAAAAGTAAATTTTGATAAAGTTCAAGAATGGAAAGCCGGTGTAGTGAACAAGCTTACTGGTGGGGTAGAAGGATTACTTAAAGGGAACAAAGCAGAAATAGTTCGCGGAGAAGCATATCTTGTAGATGCTAACACTCTTCGTGTAATGGATGAGAATTCTGCACAAACCTATAAGTTTAAAAACTTAATTCTTGCAACAGGC
The DNA here is from genome assembly GCF_001648555.1 of Rossellomorea aquimaris TF-12. GTDB lineage: Bacteria > Bacillota > Bacilli > Bacillales > Bacillaceae_B > Rossellomorea > Rossellomorea aquimaris. The sequence goes on from NZ_LQXM01000011.1 coordinate 4,536, forward strand.
TCACGCCCAATTGAAATTCCTAGCTTCAAGTTCTCTAAACGCGTACTTGATTCTACGGGTGCTTTAAACCTTACTGAAATCCCTAATAAGCTAGTTGTTATTGGTGGAGGATACATTGGTACTGAGCTTGGTACAGCGTATGCTAACCTTGGGTCTCAAGTAACAATCTTAGAAGGTGCTGACGACATTCTTAGCGGATTCGAAAAGCAAATGACGACCATTGTTAAAAAAGGTCTAAAGAAAAAAGGCGTTGACATTGTAACAAAAGCAATGGCTAAAGGCGTTGAAGAAGACGACAACGGAGTAGTTGTTAAGTATGAGGTTAAAGGTGAAGAGAAATCTGTTGAAGCGGACTATGTACTAGTAACAGTGGGCCGTCGTCCAAACACAGATGAAATCGGCTTAGAAGAAGTTGGAGTTGAAATGACAGATCGAGGCGTTATCAAAATTGATAAGCAGTGTCGAACAAACATTTCTAACATCTTCGCAATTGGTGACATCGTTGATGGACCGCCATTAGCTCATAAAGCTTCTTACGAAGGTAAAATTGCTGCAGAGGTTATATCAGGAGAACCAGCTGAAATTGATTATCTTGGAATTCCGGCAGTATGTTTCACTGATCCAGAATTAGCTACTGTAGGTTACTCTGAAGCAGGAGCTAAAGAAGAAGGAATCGAAGTAGTAGCTTCTAAGTTCCCATTTGCTGCAAATGGCCGTGCATTAGCGTTAAATTCAACTGAAGGCTTCATGAAATTGATTACACGTAAAGAAGATGGCCTAATTATCGGAGCTCAAATTGTAGGTTCTGGGGCATCAGACATGATCGCTGAACTAGGACTAGCAATTGAGTCAGGTATGACTGCTGAAGATGTTGCCATGACGATTCATGCTCATCCAACTTTAGGTGAAATTTCAATGGAAGCTGCTGAAGTTGCAATGGGTAGCCCAATTCACATCGTAAAATAATAAAACAAACCATTCTCTATCTGTCTTTGCTGGTTAGCTCATAACCGAGATACAGAAGTGAAATGAATAAATAAAAAAGGATGGTCCTCATTAATGAGGACCATCCTTTTTTATTGAAAATTTTAGGCTGTTTTCGTAAAGATTGTTGCTATTGAAAAAGGGAGTAGTGGTGAATATAACTTGTATTATAGAGAGGCAGCTTCTTTTGTTTGTTTTCTGCTCCAATGAAGCTTTGTCACATAAAATTCTAAAATGGACCTACCGAGAACCAGTAAGTGAAGCTAAAGGAGATTTTTGCTGTTTGTTGCCTAGGTAAGAAAGTAGAATCCAGTATACACTCATGTGATTTAAAATAACAACAATCTTTTGAAGAAACAAAAATGGGAGTAATAGATATATCTATTACTCCCATTTTTCAATTACATTAGATACTGGGTTCACAATTTGCTCTTTAGAAACTTTACCTTCAACCTTGAAAATAACCTGGTTATTTTCAACTACCACAATGGCCGGGGAAGTTGTCGCGGTTTTGACTATTTCTTTCGAGTTTTTTGTGTTTAGGCTAACCACCTTTAAATGTTTAAGGCCTTCTGGATATTCATTCTTCAACTCAATGATAGCATCGTAATATGAGATTTCTTTGGAGACATTTTTTTCATCTGTGAAGAAAATGACTTGCTTATCTATAAACCGGTCTTCTGCGAGGGCAGTTTTACTGGACGACAAATTATTACAAGAAGTTAGAAGCAACATCGAAAATACTAAAACTACTAAGGCAAGTAAATGTTTCATACATCATCCTCTTTCCTTACAACGATGCCATAAGCTTGTGAATTGTAAATAAATTCCCATTAATATGTTCTTTGTCACATTTTATCATATGGAAAAATAGAAAAGGGTCAAGTCATGAAAATGTTACAAAATTGAAATGACATAAATAATGAAATGACTCTGCAAAGAATATACTATGGTAGTACACTAAAATGAATGTGAATGAATTTATATGGTAATGGTTGAAAAACTGATTAAACGGTTATATAAAAAGAACATTGAATTACTAATATGAAAAAGGGTGTTTTGTATATGAAATCATATCTTGCATTTCTTATTCAAATGGTATTATGGAGCGTATTTACTATTGCTGAATGGATTTCCAATAAAGATCACCTTGAATACAAATGGATCATGTTTGTTGTTTTTTTCTATCTTGCATTTATAGCTGCCAAAAAAATAGTTCAATCAAAAAAGCTAACATTCTTAATCACATCTTTTAGTTTAATGTGTTTTTTTACTTTTAAAATTGTATTTGAAAATTTAATGGAAATATTTTAAAGTATCTCCATAATCATATTGAATATGTTAAAATATTCAAAGTGAATATGGAAAGGTGAGATTAATGAAGAAGATTATAGCAACAGGAATAACCCTCCTACTTTTAACAGCATGTTCAAATGTTCCTTCCAACTCGTCGGTAGAAAAAGAAGAAGTAAAACAAAAAAAATCAACAGAAGAGCAAGAGAAAGTAGAGACTTCAGAAATAAATGATGATGAACTAGAAACCACACCTGAAGAAAAAAATGAAACAGAAGAAGCAGTACAAACAGCAGAATATGTTATCAATGAAAATAATTGGAGTATAGAGCCTAAGAGTGATGCTAACCCTAAGGTGGTATTACTGACTATTGATGATGCACCCGATAAACATGCATTAAAGATGGCTGAAGATTTAAAGGATTTAAATGCCCCAGCCATATTTTTTGTTAACGGTCATTTCTTAAATACACCAGAAGAAAAAGAAGTTCTTCGAAAAATTCATGAGATGGGCTTTATTATTGGAAATCACACATATAGTCATACAAATCTAAATGATCTTTCCATAGAAGAACAAAAAGAAGAAATCGTTTCTTTAAATGATCTTATAGAATCAATTATCGGTGAACGTCCAAAATTCTTTAGAGCACCTTTCGGACAAAACACGGAATATAGTAAGCAGCTTGTTAAGGAAGAAAAAATGGCTTTGATGAACTGGACATACGGGTATGATTGGGTTCCAGAATATCAAAATAAGGATTCTATTACAGATATAATGATTAACAGTCCCTTTTTAAATGATGGAGCTAACTTGCTGATGCATGATCGTACATGGACGAGTGAAGGGTTAGTGGAAATTGTAAAGGGAATACAGGGGAAGGGTTACGAAATACTTGATCCTCTCCGAATAGAAACATTGGAATAATAAAAAACGCCCAAATGAACTATAGTT
>NZ_LQXM01000012.1 GCF_001648555.1 Rossellomorea aquimaris TF-12
TGCCCCTTATGACCTGGGCTACACACGTGCTACAATGGACGGTACAAAGGGCAGCAAGACCGCGAGGTTTAGCCAATCCCATAAAACCGTTCTCAGTTCGGATTGTAGGCTGCAACTCGCCTACATGAAGCTGGAATCGCTAGTAATCGCGGATCAGCATGCCGCGGTGAATACGTTCCCGGGCCTTGTACACACCGCCCGTCACACCACGAGAGTTTGTAACACCCGAAGTCGGTGAGGTAACCTTTTGGAGCCAGCCGCCTAAGGTGGGACAGATGATTGGGGTGAAGTCGTAACAAGGTAGCCGTATCGGAAGGTGCGGCTGGATCACCTCCTTTCTAAGGAATATATATGAAACGTTTGACAGTCGAAGTTTTGTTCAGTTTTGATGGTTTAATTAGGTTTTTTGCGAAAGCAAAATCACCATCCATCAAAACTTTTTGTCTCTAATGAGACAAATGTTTGTTCTTTGAAAACTAGATAAAGATAAATTGATAGTCAAGAAAGATACCGAGTATCGCCATTTTAGGTTTTTTATTGAACCTTAATTAGTAAGTGAATCAAATTTTATTTAACAGCGAGGAGATCGAGGAAGCGAAGGAGTGAATACCGGAGCGCACTTAGCGTGCGTGAGGATATGAACGACTGAAGCTGACGAAGAGGTTCGAAGCTGATAAAGAAAATTTAGGTTAAGTTATGAAGGGCGCACGGTGGATGCCTTGGCACTAGGAGCCGACGAAGGACGGGACTAACACCGATATGCTTTGGGGAGCTGTAAGTGAGCTTTGATCCAGAGATTTCCGAATGGGGGAACCCATTGTTCGTAATGGAACAATATCCATATTTGAATACATAGAGTATGGAAGGCAGACCCAGGGAACTGAAACATCTAAGTACCTGGAGGAAGAGAAAGCAAATGCGATTCCCTGAGTAGCGGCGAGCGAAACGGGATATAGCCCAAACCAAGAGGCTTGCCTCTTGGGGTTGTAGGACACTCTATACGGAGTTACAAAGGAATGAAGTAGACGAAGAAGTCTGGAAAGGCTCGTCAAAGAAGGTAACAACCCTGTAGTTGAAACTTCATTCCCTCTTGAGTGGATCC
>NZ_LQXM01000013.1 GCF_001648555.1 Rossellomorea aquimaris TF-12
ACAAAGTTTACGAAAAGAGCCTAAAATATAAAATGAGAGAGACCGTTAGTCTCTCCCATTGCTTATTTATGAAGCTTTTTTCGTAAATTGTATTACTATTAAACACATTGACAAAATTCTCGCTTTTGTCTATGTTAATCAGTCCAAACACAGTTATTCTTAAAGGAGTTCTTAGATCCAACCTCTGAAGCGGCAAGCCTCTGCCATTTTCCTTACTCCTACCATGTAAGCAGCAAGTCTCATATCTACTCTTCTTGATTGAGCCGTATCATAAACGTTGTTAAATGAATTAATGAGTATTTTTTCAAGCTTCTCTTCCACTTCTTCTTCAGACCAATAGTATCCTTGGTTGTTTTGTACCCATTCGAAGTATGAAACGGTAACTCCTCCAGATGAAGCAAGAACATCTGGTACCAATAAAACCCCTCTTTCTGTAAGGATTTTAGTAGCATCTAATGTAGTTGGTCCATTAGCAGCTTCAACTACGATACTCGCCCTGATATTGTGTGCATTATCTTCAGTAATTTGATTCTCAATGGCTGCCGGGACTAAGATATCACAATCAAGCTCTAATAATTCTTGATTTGAAATTGTGTTATTGAATAATTTCGTTACAGTACCGAAGCTGTCTCTTCGATCAAGTAAATAATCTATGTCTAAGCCATCTACATCATGTAAACCGCCATAGGCATCCGAAATTCCAATTACTTTTGCACCAGCATCATGCATGAATTTTGCTAGGAAGCTACCTGCGTTTCCAAACCCTTGAACAACGACTCTTGCTCCTTCAAGCTTTATTCCTTTTTTCTTTGCAGCTTCTCGTATACAAATCGTCACACCTTTGGCAGTTGCCGTTTCCCTACCGTGGGACCCTCCAAGAACAAGTGGCTTACCTGTGATAAATCCTGGTGAATTATATTCATCTATTCGACTATATTCATCCATCATCCAAGCCATTATTTGAGAGTTGGTAAAAACATCTGGAGCTGGAATATCTTTAGATGGACCTACAATTTGACTAATGGCACGAACATAACCTCTACTTAATCGTTCTAATTCTCTGAAAGACATATCCCGTGGATCACAAATGATTCCACCTTTACCACCACCATACGGCAAATCAACAATTCCGCATTTTAAACTCATCCATATAGAGAGTGCTTTTACTTCCTTTTCTGTCACATTAGGATGAAAACGAATTCCACCTTTTGTGGGCCCAACTGCGTCATTATGTTGGGAACGGTAACCTGTAAATACCTTAACTTTACCGTCGTCCATTCTCACGGGTATTTTAACGGTTAACATTCTTACAGGTTCTTTCAACAATTCAAAAACTTCTTCAGGATAACCTAATTTATCAAGCGCAAGGTGAATAACCGTTTGCGTAGATTTCAACACATCATGTTTATCTGATGTTTGATGATTTTCTTTCCCCTTTTCGGCTACCATTTATGTAAACCTCCCAGTATATTTCACTGTAAATCGTAAAATCTTGTCCGCTTTCAAGACATAGTATACACGTTTGGTTTCCTCTTGCAAAGAAAGAAAATAAAAAAAACTAAACTTTTTTGAAAACGCTGTCATTTATAAAAAAACGATGTACCATGAATCTCACAGAGAGGGGTTCTAAGCGGTCCCTAAAAGGCACACCCTTCTTTTTTTGGTACCACTTAGACTATTTTGTACCTATTTTATAATAATTTCGTCTGACTATTTTTATTTCTTTATAGGGGTAAGTAGGAAACGTTTTGTTTGATCTATGCTTAATTTAAGAATATAGGCTTAAAAGTTTTGTTTGAAGGGGTTATAGAAAGGTGAATTAAAAATATAAAAGAATTTGACTTAAGGTGTTTTTTATTAGGATTGGGTGCCCGTATTCCTTTAAAACATATTTAGTATTTCTTGGTTTATCCCCATATTCAAAGGAGAACGGGTCAATGAGAAGAAAGTCCTTTTCAATCAAATCTTCAAAGAGGAGATAATAATGACCATCATACGAATAAAGTTCTATTGAGATGGAATCATCTTTAATATTAAGTGAATGGCTTAATCTTTTTAATAGTTCAACTACAGGGTCAAACTCACTAAATTGAATTAATATATCCAGTTCTTTTTGTGGTGAAATGGATTCAACATCATGCTCCCAATCAAAAAATTCTTCATCGCTCTCTAGAGTGAGAATCATGCAAATTTCTTTTTCATCAAAGGATTCAATTTCAACTGTGATTTCCATTTGAGTTTCGATTCCAAATTTCCCTTGTACTTCATCAAGCATTTCTTCAAAAAGATCATGCCAAATATATGAATCTTTCCACTGGTCCTGTTCAAAGAGTCCTTTTTGTTCCAGTTCTTCTACACCAATGGAAAACTTTATTTTATTATCTGAAATTCTTTCTAGCTTCATTATTTGTACCCCCCCATGAGAGTGACGATTTATCATCATATTATGTAGGGGGCACAAATCAGTGCATGCAGGTGCTATATTTTACTTTTTAACCATAGTTCCCACTCTGGTTTCGTTTGTCCAACAATGTGTTCAAAGTACTCCTCTTTCTTTTCTTTAGATAACTGGTCAACAGCAAAACCGCCAATCCCTATCTCTAATCCATCTCTTTCTTCTTTTAATGAAGAGACTAAAGAAAGTAAGTGTTCAATGTTTTCTCTCATTGTACAGGAGAAAAATAGAAATTTAGGGTCAATTTCATCTAAAACGATATCGATATCATTTTCTTTTATACTCGACCCTAAATAAATCACTTCGAACCCCTTTCTTCTAACATAAAGAGTAAAGATTAATAAACCAAGTTCATGCCATTCACCTGGTCCGCATACTGCCACTACTTTAGGCAGGATACCATTGTGTGGAAATGAATGCATAATAATCCCTATGCGGGATCTTAGAATCGAAGTAGCAAAATGTTCGTGGGCAGTTGAGATTTCACCATTTTCCCAAAGGTTTCCTATCTCTACAAGTAACCCACCCAAAATATCAATTACGACTTTATCAATTGTATAAATTGTAAAAGAATGATTAATAATTTCATGAGCTTTTGATTCATCAAAACTAAGTAATGCTTTCATAAGATCATCTGAAATATTTTTTGTTCGGTCTTTTTGTTCAGAAGTCGTCATTTCATTGTCTTCTATTTCTTGTTTGTCCAACAGAGCGACTGCTTGACTGATGGTAAAACCTTGATTAACCTTCTCTACTAACCACTTTAATATATTAAGATGTTTTTCTGTATAAAGGCGATGGCCAGATTCATTCCTCACCGGAGCAATAATGTTATATCTTCTTTCCCATGCCCTTAACGTTCCCGGCTGTATACCAAGAATTGTTGACACAGCCTTTATATTATATTTGCCTTCAACCTTATTATCATTGCTCATTAATAGTCCCCCAAATAACACTCTATTCTCCAAAATTATAATCGAGAAACGTATTTGTGTAAAATTTGTATAGGTAATGAATAACAGTTGTGCATTTAATCAGCATTAAGTGTGATTAAGTGTGTTTCTGCTCGTGCACCTAACCTTAATGGTAATGCAGTCGTTCCGTATCCATTGCTTACTAATAAAACCGTTTGAGGAAGTTTTTCAATACTTCCTTTCTTATACAATCCCCAACCAAATAATCGAATCTGTCCACCATGAGTATGACCACTCATCGTAATATCAATACCGTGCTCTATTCTGACTTGATTTACCAGTCTTGGATCGTGACTAATTAATATGTTAAAGTCTTTAGGGTTTACCTCTTTTATTGCTCTAGCAAAATCAGCCCTTTTTAGACTTGCATCGTCTACTCCAATTAAATTAATGCTGTTTGGGAGCTGAATAGAGTCATTGATGATTTCTATGACTCCCTTCTTTGTAAACATTTCTTTAAGCTTCGCTCCGTTCACTTCATAATCATTGTTCCCCCAAATAAAGTAAACCGTACCAATTGATAAAAGCTTATCCAAATTCTCTTCTATTTTTGACCATGAAACTCCCTTCTCGAGAAGGTCGCCCCCTATAATAACCATATTTGCTTTTACCTTTACTTTATCAATGATTTTGTCTGAGACTTTTCTCTTATGTATATCAGAAATAAAAAATATTGATAATGGTGGTGATTTTTTTGGAAATGCAGGAAGCTTTACATTCTCTATTTTCACCACATTCCTATGAGCTTCATAAAACATAAAAAGGAGGAGAATCCCTCCCCCTAGAAACATTACACTGATAAATTCAAGCATGACGGCCTCCTTGACGGTGAAAATCTATAGAAATGATACCATAAATAACAGCTGAAATGGAAAAAATCATCGCTTGCCATATTCCAAAAAACGTTAACAAATAAATCATCGCCACGTGAATAGGTATAATATACAACCCTTTATGTATTTTCCCGCTCATCAATAGAAAGATGGAATACACTTCTATCTTTAGTAAGCTGCCTTGTATCATAAGCCCAATCATAAAGGCTGTTGAAGCAGCAAAAAATTGAACAGGGTTTAAAACTAATTGTATAATTATTTCTGAATTCTCTTCTACATTAGGAAACCATTTAATAAATAAGTACCCCATTAGAAATGAAACTATCAGTTTAATGAAATAATTAATCAAAAAAATCCCTCCCATAAATCTTATGAGAGGGATTTCGTTTCATACAGGAAATTTATCTTACCGTGTTGATTCATTGTGATGGAATTTACTTATTCATCTTCTTGGATGTGAAGAATTCTAAATCCTGATTTTTCTAATTTGTTAATAAATTTATCCATATTGTCTTTCTTTTCCACCTTCAAGACAATTCTTCTTAATAACTTATCAGATTCATCAAAGGTTACCATTGAAATGACTGATTCGGAGTATTGTTGAATAATATCTCCAAGTCGAGCAATTCTTCCCTCTGTTTCAACAGAGGTAAAGGCGATTCGAATTCCTTTTTGATCCATACCAAAAGCACTTCTGAATTGATCTAAAACATCATATCGAGTAATTAATCCCAGAAATTTTTTATTATCATCGACTACTGATAGAATAGGGAAATCTTTCAACTCTACCAGTGTATTTTCAAATACATCACTATCCGTCAAATATTTTTCTTGATAGGTTGCAATATCCTTCGCCTTCTTCTCTTTTAGAAAAGTATCTTTTTCCATTCCAGAAAGGAAGAAGCTTTGATAGATGTTGTAACGAGTTAAAACTCCTACATACTCTTCATTTGAAAGAACTGGAACTCCATCGATTTTATGATGCTCTAATACTTCTAATGTTTTTTCAATCGAATCGTTTTCATTCACCACATAACATTTGTGCTTCGGAATCATGGCACTTTTTACAAACATTTGAACCACCTCTTTATTAATATCCTACACTTTATAACATTCAACACTTTCATTCCGTATCCCTTTTTATTTTAGGGAAATAAATTTATTAACATTTTCCTCTATTCATTCTCATATGTTGTTACGAAGGTTTTTCTATTCAGGAGGGATTTGTGTGCACGATTTTTATAAAGCTTATTATCCTTATGTAAGTCCATTTGACCCTTGTAAGCCCATTACACGAAAAGTATATTCTACACCTCCTAATCTATATCTGGGATTTCAGCCACCTAATTTAGAACAATACTCACCAAGTGAAGCTTTACGGAAGGGGACACTATGGAAAGTGTTTTATGACCCCTACTACAGCCCTTATGAAAAAATGAAGGGAGAATAATGACCATGAATCAACTTCCAGCTCATTATTATGAAATCATGGAGGAGTTACAAGCCGTTGATTTTGTCATAGTAGACCTTACCCTTTACCTCGATACGCACCCAGACGACTATGACGCTATCTCTCAATACAATATGTATATCAAAACCAGAAAACAAATTAAAAAGAAATTCGAAAAAGAATTTGGACCTTTAACACATTATGGATACAGTTATTCAAATTACCCTTGGGATTGGAAAGACGCTCCATGGCCCTGGCAGGTATAATTCATTCATAAAAAGGTGGGGAGAAACGTTATGTGGGTTTACGAAAAGAAGCTACAGTACCCCGTAAGAGTTAGTACTTGTAATCCAAAACTAGCAAAATTCTTAATTGAACAATATGGTGGGGCGGATGGGGAATTAGCAGCTGCACTCCGCTATCTTAATCAACGATACAGTATTCCTGATAAAGTAATAGGTCTATTAACCGATATTGGTACAGAGGAGTTTGCCCATTTAGAAATGATTGCGACAATGGTTTATAAATTAATAAAAGATGCTACCCCCCAACAGATGAAGGAGGCAGGATTAGATCCTCATTATGTAAACCATGATAATGCCATTTTCTATCAAAACGCAGCCGGAGTTCCTTTTACGACTTCTTATATTGCGGCAAAAGGGGATCCAATAGCTGATTTATACGAAGATATCGCAGCAGAGGAAAAAGCAAGGGCAACGTATCAATGGATTATAAACATGAGTGATGACCCTGATTTAAATGACGGTCTCCGCTTTCTTAGAGAACGGGAAATTATTCACTCTCAACGCTTTAGAGAAGCTGTTGAAATATTAAAGGACGAAAGGGATAAAAAGCAATTTTACTAAAAAATAGCTTACTTTGAATAGTTGGGACCATCGAAACATTTATGAGTATGAATACTCCATTGTTTCGATGGTCTTATTCTATGTTTAAGATCGGCAAACTGATTTGCACTATTATTTACTTCCATGAAATAGATTAATATCATGCTCAGTTTTCATTTTCTCAAAAACCTTATGTCTCATCCTCCAGGCATCCTCTTTCCATAAATCTTTACTTCGATCAATAACCTCACACCGTAATGCGTGGTATTCACTTTCTTTTTTCTCTTTTTTTTCATACAGTACTTTCGTAGCACCGAAAAGAGCTACTACTATTAATAATATATATAAATGAAGAGAATTCGAAACAAAGACAGAAAGCATAGCAGAGAAAGAATAGGAATATGGTGCAAGTACATATTTCGATAAATAATATAGAAAGAAAAATGATAGAAATATAGTTAGATAAAGAGTATACATATGCATTGTTTTAGCTTTATCAAATTTTTGTTTTCGATCTATTAAATTGTGTAACATTTGTTTCGTAGCAAGGTCTGTCCAGTCCCCAATCTCATTTATTACTTTGTGCATCTTACTCCTCCTCCCTTCCCAAATATTTTATGAACTTGTCCATTTAAATAGACTAGGAAACAAAAAAAGGACCTGAAAAGATCCTTATCCATTGATTCTTATCAAATGAGCTCACCCCCACATTTGCTGTTCTAACCCTGTGGAACAAACATCTTCATAGTCAAAAATTAATTCATCAAAAATCTTATCCCAGGATTGTTTTTCAGCCAAATGAAGAGCGTTCATACTCATTTGTTTAAATACACTTTCATTTTTGAGAAGTTCTTCGATATTTTCAATAAAAGATTCATACTGATGAGCTTTAGAAATCATTCCTGTTTTTCCATGCTCTACAAGGTTGGTTACCCCGCCTTGATCTGCCACCACTGCTGGTAAACCTGAAGCATAAGCTTCCAAAATAACATTACCAAACGTTTCTGAAGCAGATGGAAATACAAACAAATCAGACGAAGCATATATTTCTGCCAGGTCATCCCCTGTTACATAACCGGTAAAAATGACTTTGTCTTCTTTTGTTTTGTCCATTAAGTCATTCTTCATAGGTCCGTCCCCCACTATGACCCATTGAACCTTGTTTTTAATGGAGGGTGAAAGATTTTTTATTATTTTTCCGAGGGTTTCTAAGTCTTTTTCGGGTGCTAATCGACCAACATATAGAAAAATATACTTTTTAGATATGTTATACATTTTTCTAAGCCGATTGCTTTGTTTTGTAGGAGAATATCCTTGGCAATCAACCCCTCTACCCCAAATGGATAGATCAGAAAATCCTTGGTTAAGGAGATGATCTCGCGTTTCAGGTGAAGGGACAAAGATTCTATCGGACTGAGAGTAGAACCATTTCATGTATTTCCACAGAAGAGATGAAATCCACGTCATTTTATAATAGTCAAGGTATAAGTCAAAATGAGTATGATAAGAAGAAACTAAGGGGATATTCATTTTTTTTGCTCCTCTAATTCCATACAAACCCATGGTAAGAGGTGTAGTCACATGAATAATAGTGGGTGAAAAATCTTTTAATTGTTTTTGAATGGTTTTTGGATTTGCAATGGCTGTTCTGCATTCTGGATAAAAAAGAAAAGGAAAACTGGTGAAAGAATATACATTAGGGTATGATTCCCTATTCTCTTGTATATCGGGTGTAAACACTTTATATTCAATGTTTCTTTTTTCAAAGTGATTTGTTAATCGCTTTAACGTTCTTGCAACTCCATTGACTTGTGGATAATACGTATCTGAAAATAAGGCAACTCGCATTTCTCATTTCCCCCTTATACAGTATTAGATCACTCTAAACCAAAGCTACATCTAAATCATAAAGGTGACACCAATTGTAGTGATAATCGCAAGCAGTGCACCCGCAACAACATCTGAGGGATAATGAACACCTAATACCACACGTGAATATGCCACTACCCAACTTATTGGTAAAAGAATCAAGATAGACGATGGATACTGAATCATAAATGGAGTTGTGATTGAAAAAATCGCCGTTGAATGTCCAGAGGGGAACGAATGATCCTTAAAGGCATATCCGTGAACCATGGCATTTGGCAAAGTAAGATATGGACGAATTCGTTTCACCATCTTCTTTATTATTGACATGACGACATGACTAAAGATTAAGGAAAAACCAGCCACTAAGGACGTTTGATTCAATAAAGGTTGCTGAATACTTAGTAATAACAATAGAAGCATTATTCCTATTGTAAATCTAGCTCCACCCAAGTGTGTAACGAATCCAAAGAATGATCGATAAAGTTGTTTACTCCCATTGATTTTATAAAACAACAGATGGTCTACTTTTTGAAAGCGAGTAATCATTCTTTCCATTCATTCAACCCCATTTCACTTTATATTTACTTTTATTATATTTTACTTTTGTAATTACACTAATAAAGTAGTGTAAAGATTTATATTCAATATTGTTAAGGGGTGTCAATAAAGATTGCACAAAAAACTCACCTCCGAATGTGTCTAAGAGGTGAGTTTTTATTAATCTAATGGAATTTCTAATACTTGACCTGTTTGAATCTCATTGTCTTGTATATTATTCCTTTGTCTAATCTTCTCAATTCCAGCCTGAGAATGATAATATTTCATAGCAATGCGAAAAAGTGTTTCCTGTGGTTGAACTTTATGATATACAATGTTTTGTGTTTGTTTCTCTTCGGGTTCAGGTTGCGCATCATCTTTCGGTTGTTCGCCACCATCTTTACCTTGATTCGTACTGGATGAACCTTTATCTGGTTGTTTTAAATCTTCCTGCTTCTTCTCTGTACCATTTGAAGGAGTCGTCACATCTTCTTCCTTTTCTACAGTCGTTGTAGGGGAAGAGTCACTCTCCTCAGAACTTGAAAGCTCATTCTCTTCTTGATCATTACTCTCGTCATATTGAACTTCTTCAAGTCCTTTGTTTTCTCCAGTCAACGCAAGTAAAGGGCCAGTTCTGCTATCGAAGTAAGAATAAATGCTAAAAACGGTTAATGGCAGCAGAATAAAAAATAAGAGCAACATGCTAATCATTGGGTATTTTATTTTCCATTTATTTTTTTTCTTCTTTTCTCTATGCAGCTCACCCCTAGGAGGTAATGGTTCTCTCTTCTTAGGTGTTACGTCATCTTGAACTCTTTCAATCTTCTGCTTAAGTTTCGCTGCTTGATCTCTATATGGGTCTTTACTCATGAGACATCCCTTCTTTACTTACTTGTCCAGCCTTTGAACGCATATATAATCCTAATAAAAAATCAATAACAAAGTGCATGACAATCGTTACAACGATATTATTAGTATATTCATAGACACAACCGATCCAAAAACTAAGTATGATGACATTTATCATTAAGAACCAATGAGCCCAATACCTAATGTGGATAATTGCAAAGATAAGACTGGACAAAATAATCCCAAAATGAAATTGGATTACTCCTCTAAATAAAATTTCTTCACTAACGCTAATGATAAGTGCTAACAGAGCAATTTCGAGAGTGTTTCTATTTGTAAATATTTGCTCATTAACCCCACCATCGTCATAATATTTTACAGGTAAAATCCTCATTAAGAATATGTCTAACAACACTACAAGCAAACCACTTGTCATTCCGATAGTCAATATTTCCTGCGAAAAATAAAACTGTCCCCAAAACTCAGTCCATTCATCATATAAAAATATACCTAAAACAAAGGAAATCGTTAATAGTAAAATTTGCGTAAAATACAAATGAAATGTTAATTCTTTTTTAGTAAGTTGTTTAATTATGTCGCCTTGTTTCTTCATATCATTACCACTTATCCCAATAATAGTTTTTCTAATCTTTTTTCCCAAGTTGACCATTGAATGTAATCATGATTTAGTTCTTTTTGTGACATCAAATCATTGAACCCTGATAAAGTATATCCACAGTTATCACAACAGAATGCTGGTTTCTTTAATATTGGCTCTTTAAAATAATGAAGTAACCATTGTCTTCTGCATGAATGGGAAAGTAACCATTCAATCATGGATCGAAGTTTTTCCTTCTTGTATTGTAAACGATCGTCTCTTACTTGTTTGATTTTTTCTATTAATCTATTTTGTTCTACCTTATTTTTATCATTTAAAGCAAGTCGATTACAATAAAAATCCATGAAGCGAAATTGAATTTCTGTAAGTTGTAACGATTCGATAAGTTCTTTCGGTGATAATGTTTTCAGTTTTTCAACATAATTCTCTACTTGAAAATCGTCTGGTAGTTCACCTTCAATAAGTTGTGTTGGCAAAGAAAAATCCTGTTCTGTATAGAGTACTAAAGATATACTTTTTTCACCATCTCTTCCTCCTCTACCCATCTCCTGAAGAAAGGCTTCTATACTAGACGGAAAGTGGAAGTGAATAACAAATCGGACATTTTCTTTGTTGACACCCATTCCAAAGGCCGAGGTAGCACAAATAACCCGAAGTTTACCTGATAAGAATTGTTGCTGTATCAATATCCGATCTTCTTGCTCCATACCACCGTGATAATGAGCAACACCCGACACACCATTATTACCTAACCAATAAGAAACTTCCTCCGCCATTCTTTTACTGGTGAAATAGATAATTCCCGCACCCTGCCATTCTTTTGCAAACTTTAGAAGGGTTTCTAATTTTCCTTGATGATTTTTTTCTTGTGCCACAAATAATGAAATATTCCCTCTATCAACTGAGTATACCTTTTCATAAGCATCTTCTATTTTTAAGACCCGTTTTATATCCTCCCTTACTTCTTGCGTTGCAGTGGCAGTTAAAGCCAAGGTTGTAGGATTATTTAAAATGCCTTTAATTTCACCTAGTTTCAAATAATCAGGTCTGAAGTCTGGACCCCATTGGGAAATACAATGAGCTTCATCGATTACTAATAATGAAATATCTAACATTCGAATAGTCTGCAAAGTGTGTTCCCTTACTAACATTTCAGGTGAAATAAAAATGAACTTATACAAGTGAATTTGCTCCATTGCTCTCAATTTCTCTTGAAATGGCAGGAATGAGTTTAGGGCAATTACCCGTTTTTCACCATTCACCTTCATTTGTTCCACTTGATCCTGCATTAAGGAAAGCAAAGGAGAAACAATAAGGATCGTCCCTTCCATCAAGTATCCAGGTAGTTGATAACATAATGACTTTCCCGTACCTGTTGGGAGCATGGCTAATGTGTTCTTTCTGTTTAAGACAGATGTGATAACCTCTTCTTGTCCCGCTCTAAATGAGGTGTAGCCAAAATGAGATTTAAGTGTTTCTTTAAGATTCATTCCTATCACCTGCCTTTGTTATAGCAACTCTTATTTGAAAATAGGATAGCTCCGGTATCTTTTCTTTAATGGCTTTTAATCGTTTTGTTTCTAAAGAATCCATTACTTTATTTACTTCATGAATATCTTCTTTTTTAATAAATTTCTCAGTATTAATTTTTTCCTTCGTTAATAGTATTTCAATTACATGGTCTTCTATCGTGTTTTGCTTCAGGTTACGAATCCTTGCAATTTCCTCTAAGCTAAAACCACGATTGAGAAGATCAAATGTTTTAGCTGTAGAAATCGTCAGGCTTTCTGTTTGATCACTTTTTATACTCATGGAATACAATATTGGATACGTCTCCGGGTGCTTTGTCAGTTCAACAAGTATTCCGTGTATAAAGTTGAGAAATCGAAAACGATATTCTTCTTCATGCATCTTCAATTTTTCTGCAACTTGTGATTCCGTCCATCCATAGTCTTCAAATCCAGTTAAACGATGAACAAAGATTGAGGGATCATCCTTTCCTAATTGTAAATTCAGGACTTGTTTCAATTCCTTATATATCGTAAGAGAAATATTTTCTTCACTGCTATGAGCTCTTAAAAATCTTTTCACCCAGTCTTGCACCCCTCTAGAGCGTTGTACTGGATAATAAATGGATTCCTTGTTTTTTACATTTGAAAGAACTTGAACGAGTAAACTTAACCTTTTCCAAAACAATTGACATTGATCACCAAATAGAAGCCCATTCATATCTTTAGGAAAAAAGGCCGTCTGTAGTTCACTTTTCAATATTTTTTCACCTTTTAAAGTTAGAGTTCCTATTTCATTTTCTGATATGTGCAAATAACCTTCTGATACAAGTTCTTTTACTTTCTCGTTAAAAAATTCCCGTTTTAGCTTTGGTAATGACAGAAAAAAAGGCTGCAATTCGAATAGATGAGTATCCTGGATCGATTGAGAAGATTTTTTCCCTTTTAAGATATGAAAGACCGAATATATTGACCGTTCTTCATGTACCTTCTCTAAGCAGTACAAAATAACATAATTAAGATATTTCACTTATCTTACTCCTTAGTTTGTAGGTTATTGTCAAATATTGTACCATGAATTTGTCCGGAATCGATGTTTTGATTTACACAGATAGGATAAAAATAAAGAAAAGAAAGTACCTAACTATTGAAATGTTATACAATCCTATATAAAATATAAGTTGAGTGATTTTTTCACTAATTATCGCTATGTATAATGATTAATTATATAGAATATTGATTCGGGAGGTTTTTTCTTTGCCAAAGTATACAATCGTTGATAAAGATACTTGCATTGCCTGTGGTGCATGTGGAGCGGCTGCTCCAGATATCTATGACTATGATGATGAAGGTATTGCATTTGTGACGTTAGATGATAATCAAGGAACAGTAGAGGTTCCTGATGTTTTAGAAGATGACATGGTAGATGCATTTGAAGGGTGCCCTACTGATTCCATTAAAGTAGCTGACGAACCATTTGATGGAGATGCGCTTAAATTTGAATAGTAAGTATCGAGCGATTGGCTAATGTCCAATCGCTTTTTCTTATTCACCATAAAAAAATCCAATTGGTATTTGTACCAATTGGATTTCATTATATATATTATGCAGCTTTATTTATTGATGTTTGTCTAGCTAACCATCCTTGCAAACGAACAAACAATAAGATGAAAACAACGGATACGAGAATTCCTTTTAATATGTTAAATGGTATAATTCCCGTAACAATAATTTCTGCAGGAAGCTCAAAATTCATAAAATATTTATAAGCAGGTAAGAAAATAAAGTAATTGAGTATCCCCATACTAACACTCATTACAACTGTACCTGTAATAAGGCCAATCAATAAGCCTTTCTTTGATTGAAAACGTGAATAAATATAATAGGTAGGAAGGATGAGTAGAACGCCGGCAGCAAAGTTAGCTGCATGCCCTATCGGTATCCCTGTATCGCTCCCTGTTAAAACATAATCAATTACATTTTTAAATAATTCAACTAATATTCCTGCAACTGGGCCTAATGTTATGGTGGCAATCAAAGCAGGAACATCACTAAAATCAACCATTAAAAATTGTGGAAATGGCGGAATTGGGAAGTTAAAAAGCATTAATACATAAGAAATAGCACTTAACATGCCGACTGTTACAAACATACGTGTATTCATTTTCTTCATAAACCTCTCTCCTTTTAGGAGATTCATCTCTTTAGAAGATAGTCTAGCCTTGCGTAGCATTAAAAAACTCCTAGATAAATACGATCTAGGAGAGTGTAAGGCATACCCAAATAAACGTCTAACTTCCCAAAATTAAAACGTCTTGGCTAAAACCTTCATCTTCTCCCATCCAGACTATACTGTCGGCTTTGGAATCACACCAAATCCTGCCAAAAAGGCTCGCGGGCTTAGAAAAACTCGTTTCATTACCGCCGGTAGGGAATTTCACCCTGCCCCGAAG
>NZ_LQXM01000014.1 GCF_001648555.1 Rossellomorea aquimaris TF-12
TGTACCAGTTGTCTTGCCAAAGGCATCGCTGGGTAGCTATGTGCGGAAGGGATAAGTGCTGAAAGCATCTAAGCATGAAGCCCCCCTCGAGATGAGATTTCCCATCACTTTATGTGAGTAAGATCCCTAGAAGATGACTAGGTAGATAGGTCAGAGGTGGAAGCATGGCGACATGTGGAGCTGACTGATACTAATCGATCGAGGACTTAACCACACAGTATCATTTTAAAAATGAACAACATTGGTCGATATTCGGCTTTCTTGACATCAATTCTTTATCTAGTTTTGAGAGAATAATTTTCAAATTAACCCTTGAAATTTTCTCTAAAAGAGTTATAATAGTACTTGTCCTTAAAAAAGGATAAACAGTCTGGTGACTATTGCGAAGAGGTCACACCCGTTCCCATGCCGAACACGGAAGTTAAGCTCTTCAGCGCCGATGGTAGTTGGGGGATCTCCCCCTGTGAGAGTAGGACGTCGCCAGGCGATACATTTCGGAGGATTAGCTCAGCTGGGAGAGCATCTGCCTTACAAGCAGAGGGTCGGCGGTTCGATCCCGTCATCCTCCACCATTTTTTACACACGCCGGTGTAGCTCAACTGGTAGAGCAACTGACTTGTAATCAGTAGGTTGGGGGTTCAAGTCCTCTTGCCGGCACCATTTGGTTTATTGTTTACTTTAGCTCAGTTGTGATTACATCGCAAATTCATTTTTATTGAGAGCCATTAGCTCAGTTGGTAGAGCATCTGACTTTTAATCAGAGGGTCGAAGGTTCGAGTCCTTCATGGCTCACCATTATTTTTTGCGAAAGCAAAAAAACTTGCCATTTACACATGCGGGTGTGGCGGAATTGGCAGACGCACCAGACTTAGGATCTGGCGCCGCAAGGCGTGGGGGTTCAAGTCCCTTCACCCGCACCATTCATATGCGAAAGTAGTTCAGTGGTAGAACACCACCTTGCCAAGGTGGGGGTCGCGGGTTCGAATCCCGTCTTTCGCTCCAGAAGATTTTGCCGGGGTGGCGGAACTGGCAGACGCACAGGACTTAAAATCCTGCGGTAGGTGACTACCGTACCGGTTCGATTCCGGTCCTCGGCACCATTGTTTTTTAAAACAAAATAGCTTATTAGCGCCCGTAGCTCAATTGGATAGAGCGTTTGACTACGGATCAAAAGGTTAGGGGTTCGACTCCTCT
>NZ_LQXM01000015.1 GCF_001648555.1 Rossellomorea aquimaris TF-12
TGCGGAAGGGATAAGTGCTGAAAGCATCTAAGCATGAAGCCCCCCTCGAGATGAGATTTCCCATCACTTTATGTGAGTAAGATCCCTAGAAGATGACTAGGTAGATAGGTCAGAGGTGGAAGCATGGCGACATGTGGAGCTGACTGATACTAATCGATCGAGGACTTAACCACACAGTATCATTTTAAAAATGAACAATATTGGTCGATATTCGGCTTTCTTGACATCAACTCTTTATCTAGTTTTGAAGGAACAACCTTCAATGAAATATTCGTCTGGTGATTATGGCGAAGAGGTCACACCCGTTCCCATGCCGAACACGGAAGTTAAGCTCTTCAGCGCCAATGGTAGTTGGGGGATCTCCCCCTGTGAGAGTAGGACGTCGCCAGGCGAGTAGAAAGAGTAGCTCTTAGGAGTTACTCTTTTTTTGTTGGTTTGGTTGTTTGATTGGGTGTTTGTTCACAATTTGGCCGCAATTAATTGTGAAAGTGGCCCAATTAAGTCTGAAAGTGGCCCAATTCTCGAGCAAAGTGGCTCAATTTGTTTAACTTCTGGTCCAATTGAGCAAAGTGTGGGAATACAAGCCCCTTGAAATGACTACTTGTTCACCATTTTGCACATTCTAGCCTCGGTTTCGCACATTTACGTTGATTTTTCGCACATTCTTGCCATAATTTCGCACATTTCACCCCCGGTTTCGCACATTCCCCATCAAAACTCGCACATTCCTTCACATAACCCTCATCCAGAAGCACTCAATCCCACTACTTTTAAACAAAAACCTCTCATCAAAGCAAAGAATATTTATCAAACAAACATATTCAAAGAAAATTAAATAAAAAGTAACTCTTTTTTGTGGCTAGATCGAAACATTCAATAGGGTTCACAATTTGGCCCAATCATCTTTGAAGTTGGCCAACTCAAGTCTAATTTCTGAATCGGATCAAGCACCAGTCAAGAACACCAATCCGTTCGAGAATTCAACCCGTTCACAAACTTGCATTTTCTAAAGTAACCCCAACTCTAGAAAGGTAAATCAAACCACTCAAAATTGCTAACACTCTCGTAGTTACAGTATTATTTATGTAAGTGAGAAATAATAAAGGGGGAAAAATGCATGGCAGCTATTTACGATTTTATGGTTAAAAAGGCAAACGGTGAAGAAGTAACTCTTTCGGAGTATGAAGGCAATGTAATGCTCATCGTCAATACAGCTAGTAAGTGTGGATTTACTCCTCAATTTGAAGAACTACAGGGCTTGTATGAGGAGTATAAAGAAGAGGGGTTAGTTGTTTTAGGATTTCCTTGTGATCAATTCATGAATCAAGAATTTGAAAATCAGGATGAAATCATGGAGTTTTGCCAGTTGAATTATGGTGTATCATTTCCTATGTTTTCAAAGGTAGATGTGAAAGGAAAGGAAGCACATCCTTTGTTTTCATTTTTAACAAAAGAAAAAAAGGGACTGTTGCTATCTGATATTAAATGGAATTTCACTAAATTCCTAGTGACAAAAGATGGTGAGGTTTATGAAAGGTATTCTCCTCAAACCAGTCCTCGTAAAATAGAAGAGGACATTAAACAATTATTACAGCAGTAGATCATATAGGAGAGGAGGAGTAACCATCCATCTCCTTATAATTCCATCTTCTTTTTTAATAGGTTAAATAATAGACAGGGGGATTTATCTGTTGTCAGGTTGATAAATGAAGAAATGATTGGGTAGTCTTCATTTGTGCGGTTTTTTAACAATTCAATCCACCATTCTGTTTCATAGCGTGCAATCATGCTTAAATTATATAATAGAGCATAATGAATAAGAACTTCTGGGATCATATTTCCTTGATTTCGAATGGTTGGAAGAGCCAGTTTGTTATGGTTCAAATGCCATCTAATAGGCAGTTGTTCTTCCATAAGGGGGACTTGAAGGGTTTGTTCTGAAATCCATATGGCCTTCCCCTTTAGTTTTTCAAAGAGATAGTTTTTCAGCATGCCTTCTGACATGTGGTAGTGAGAAAGTAATTCTTCATCAATTGTTAATTGTTGTTGTTGCTGGAACCAAAACATCGTTTTCCGTTTTAGGAGTACGTAAAAGATTTCTTCTAATTCAGGTATTTGTACGAGTAAGTCCTCCATTTTAAATTTTTCCCCTACAATATGTTCCACGTGGAACATTAAATTGGAAAAATGGGAGAATAAACCGTTTTTTTGAACCTTTACTTCATCTTGCAAAAAATGATAATGTTGCTTTTTTCTTTTTCTTGAGGTGATTCCGTGAGCCAGTACTGAAGTTGTTTGCGGATATAAAGGATCCTCCGTCAAAATAATCGCTTTAATAAAATGAACAAACCCATAAAAGAGCAGGATAGGTTTTATGGATACAGGGCAGAGTGTAGATTGCTTATAATAAATTTCCCCTTGCTCAAGATAGTACATGAAAGGATAACAATTATCGTAGCTTCTTACTTCTGCCTGTGGAAACGAAATTTGTTCGTAGCATTTTTTTAGGAATTTTTGGGAGTATTCTGCCGACTGGAAATAACGGATGGAGTTCCATCTATGATGTTTTTGGTCCATTTTATCACCCTTTAATTATTCTGAAAAATTAAATTAATTCTAATGTCCTTGACAGTATTTTAACCAATTGATAACCTACTAATAATATTTTGGGACTAGGGAGGCTGAAAAAAGCATGTGGGAATCTAAATTTGCTAAAGAAGGTTTAACATTTGATGATGTCTTATTATTACCTGCAAAATCTGAGGTATTACCAAAGGATGTAAATATTTCAGTTGAGTTAACCGATTCAATTAAATTGAATGTGCCAGTAATCAGTGCTGGTATGGATACTGTAACTGAAGCAGATATGGCGATTGCAATGGCTCGACAGGGTGGACTGGGTATAATCCACAAAAATATGAGTATTGAGCAACAGGCTGAGCAGGTGGATAAAGTAAAACGTTCTGAAAGTGGAGTGATATCTGATCCATTCTTTTTAACTCCAGAGCATCAAGTATTTTCAGCTGAACACTTGATGGGCAAATATAGAATTTCTGGTGTTCCTATTGTAAATAATGAAGAGGAGCAAAAGCTCGTTGGTATCTTAACAAATCGAGACCTTCGCTTTATTCAAGATTACTCCATTCAAATTTCAGATGTTATGACGAAGGAAAATCTTGTTACTGCTCCAGTAGGCACTACCCTAGACGAAGCGGAAAAAATACTTCAACAGCATAAAATTGAAAAATTACCTCTAATAGATCATGAGGGGATTTTAAAAGGTTTAATCACCATCAAGGATATTGAAAAGGTAATTGAGTTCCCTAACTCTGCAAAAGATAACCAAGGTCGTTTGTTGGTTGGAGCAGCAGTTGGAATTTCAAAGGACACATTAACTCGTGTTGAACAGCTGGTAAAGGCTCATGTGGATGTTCTTGTTATTGATACTGCACATGGACATTCAGCAGGTGTACTTTCTATTGTTCGTGAAATTCGCAATGCTTATCCGACTGTTAACATAATAGCAGGTAATGTGGCAACAGCAGATGCTACTAGAGAGTTAATTGAAGCAGGTGCTGATATTGTGAAGGTAGGAATTGGACCTGGTTCTATTTGTACGACTCGAGTAGTTGCAGGGGTAGGTGTACCACAAATCACTGCAATCTATGATTGTGCTACTGAAGCGAGGAAGCATGGCAAATCCATTATTGCTGATGGAGGAATCAAATACTCTGGAGACATCGTTAAAGCCCTTGCTTCAGGAGGACATGCGGTTATGTTAGGAAGCTTGCTGGCTGGAACGTCAGAAAGTCCAGGAGAAACGGAAATTTTCCAAGGGCGACGTTTTAAAGTGTATAGAGGGATGGGTTCAGTTAGTTCCATGGAAAAAGGATCAAAAGATCGTTATTTCCAAGAAGAAAATAAAAAGTTCGTTCCAGAGGGAATTGAAGGTAGAATTCCATACAAAGGACCTCTTGCAGATACTTTGTATCAATTAGTCGGAGGACTACGTTCTGGAATGGGGTATTGCGGGACGAAGAACCTTCACGAACTAAGAGAAAATGCTCAGTTTATCCGAATGACTGGAGCTGGACTTCGTGAAAGTCATCCACATGATGTTCAAATTACGAAGGAATCACCGAATTATTCATTATAATAAAATGCTCTTTAACAAAGACTGG
The DNA here is from genome assembly GCF_001648555.1 of Rossellomorea aquimaris TF-12. Taxonomy (GTDB): domain Bacteria; phylum Bacillota; class Bacilli; order Bacillales; family Bacillaceae_B; genus Rossellomorea; species Rossellomorea aquimaris. Next base: position 4,182 of record NZ_LQXM01000015.1, read on the forward strand.
CCAAGGTTCTTGGTCAGTTTTTTCTATGTGAAGAAAAAAGTATCCAAGTACCAGAATACAGAAAAAAAGAAGGCTGCAAGTCCCTTGACCTATTCCAAAACTAGGAATATTCTCTGTCTATTCTTAACTTTAGAACTATGATAAAATAACGAAGGTGTACATAAAATCTTGGAGGGCTAACAGTGAAAAGAAGTTGGATTCAAAAATCTTTTGTTTGTATGATGGTTTTTATGATGGCAATGGGTGTTGTGCAGAAACCTGCAAATGCTCAAGGAGACTTGGACGTTAACGCAAAAGCTGCGATTTTAGTAGAGGCAAGTACGGGTAAGATTTTATATGAAAAGAATTCTGATACTGCTCAAGGTATTGCTAGTATGACGAAAATGATGACAGAATATCTGCTGCTTGAGGCAGTTGAAGAAGGCAAAGTAAAATGGGATCAGAAGTATACGGTACCTACGAATGTATCGAAAATGTCTCATAATACTTCGTTAAGTAACGTTTCTTTACGTGAAGAAGGAACCTACACTATCAAAGACTTATATGAATCAATGGCTATTTATTCAGCAAATGCTTCAGCTATGGCAATAGCAGAAACGATTGCCGGATCAGAAGCTAATTTTGCGAAATTGATGAATAAAAAAGCTGAAGAACTCGGCTTGGAAAATTATAAATTTGTTAACTCATCAGGATTGAATAATAAAGATTTAGCTCCTTATGTCGATCAAGTTGTTGGCGGAGCTGAGGAAGAGAATGTGATGTCAGCTAAAGATACTGCGACACTTGCATATCGACTTCTGAATGATTATCCGGAGGTGCTGGAGACATCTTCTATAGCGAAGAAGATGTTTGCTGAAGGTACTGAAGATCAATTCAACATGCCTAACTGGAACTGGATGCTTCCGGGGCTGATTCGTGAGTACGAAGGCATGGACGGACTTAAAACAGGGACTACCGACTTTGCAGGCGCTTGTTTTACTGGAACTGCTGAAAGAGATGGTATGAGATTTATCACTGTTGTCATGAATGTAGATGTTTCAGCAGGTGAAAACTCTTATGATGCCCGTTTCAATGAAACAAGAAAAATGCTCGATTACGCTTTCGCCAACTATTCAATAGAGGAAGTCCTACCAGCTAATTATCAAGTGAAAGGTCAAAAGACCCTTCCAGTTGAAAAAGGAAAAGAAAAAGAAGTTCAAATAAAAACTGATTCGCCATTAAGCATGGTGATTAAGAATGGTGAAAAAGACCAATATAAACCAGAGTTTGTATTAGATAAGAAAAAGTTGAATGACGAAGGTGAATTAACGGCTCCTATTAAAAAAGGAGAAAAAGTTGGGTATGTCACTTTAAAATCAAGTGAAAAGAACGATTTAGGTTACCTTACAGACAAGGGGACAAATGCATCGAAATCATCTGTTGTTGCTGTTGAGAGTGTAGAAAAAGCCAACTGGTTTGTTCTATCAATGAGAGCAGTAGGTGGATTTTTCGGAGACATTTGGAATTCCATTACATCGACGGTTAAAGGTTGGTTCTAATCTTTCTTTTATAAAAGAATGTAATATCAACACCAAGACTTCTACGGACAAGTCTTGGTGTTTTTTATAAGTAGAGGGATGACTGGAAACATACAAGGAGTGCATAGAGAAATTCTATTAAATCTCTGTATGATAACCAATCCGCTTTTCGTCTTGACATTACACTGCTTTTATTGTTTATTTAGCAGTAGGGTTACATAATCATTCCGATTGTTTTAGTCACTTTTTCTTCCTTGAGAAGGGAAGGATAAAGGCGAACATAGGATAAAATATAAGGGGGATATATATGAAAACAGGTACAGATGTTGTAAAAAGAGGTATGGCTGAAATGCAAAAAGGCGGCGTTATTATGGACGTTGTCAATGCTGAGCAGGCAAAGATTGCTGAAGCTGCAGGTGCAGTGGCGGTAATGGCTTTAGAACGAGTTCCAGCAGATATTCGTGCTGCAGGTGGGGTAGCAAGAATGGCAGATCCTCGTATTGTAGAAGAAGTTATGGGAGCTGTATCTATTCCAGTAATGGCAAAGGCTCGTATTGGTCATATTGTTGAAGCTCGAGTTCTTGAATCAATGGGTGTTGATTACCTGGATGAAAGTGAAGTGTTAACGCCAGCTGATGAAGAGTATCATTTAAATAAAAGAGATTTCACTGTTCCGTTTGTATGTGGATGCCGTGACTTAGGTGAAGCAGCTCGTCGTATTGGTGAAGGCGCGTCTATGTTACGTACAAAAGGGGAACCGGGAACTGGGAATATCGTAGAAGCGGTTCGTCATATGCGTAAAGTAAATGCTCAAGTACGTAAGCTTGTAAGCATGAATCAAGATGAAATCATGACAGAAGCGAAGCTTTTAGGTGCTCCATATGAATTATTATTAGAAATTAAAGAAAACGGACGTCTACCGGTTGTAAACTTTGCTGCAGGTGGAATTGCAACACCAGCTGATGCTGCTCTAATGATGGAATTAGGAGCAGACGGAGTATTCGTTGGTTCTGGTATCTTTAAATCTGAAAATCCTGAGAAATTCGCGAGAGCGATTGTTGAAGCAACTACTCATTATCAAGATTATAAGTTAATTGCAGAGCTTTCTAAAGAGCTAGGTGTCGCAATGAAGGGAGTAGAAATTTCTTCTATCCTTCCTGAGAACCGTATGCAAGAACGCGGATGGTAAGAGGTACTTCTATGATGAACATCGGTGTATTAGGACTTCAGGGTGCCGTTAGAGAGCATGTTCGCTCGATTGAAGCATCAGGTGCTAACGGGATCGTGGTCAAGCGTGTAGAACAATTAGAAGAGCTAGATGGCTTGATTATGCCAGGTGGAGAAAGTACCACTATGAGAAGACTGATTGATCTTTATGGGTTTATGGAGCCACTAAGACAATTTGCCAGTGAAGGTAAGCCCATCTTCGGAACCTGTGCAGGACTGATTCTTTTAGCAAAACATATTGTTGGCTATGATGAACCTCACCTTGGTGTAATGGATGTGACAGTTGAACGCAATTCCTTTGGCCGTCAAAAAGAAAGCTTTGAAGCAGATCTATCCATTGCCCATGTTGGAGAAGGATTTAATGCGGTCTTTATTCGTGCCCCACATATCGTGGAAGCGGGTGAAGAAGTGGAAGTGTTAGCGAAGCACAATAATCGCATTGTTCTCGCACGACATGGACAATTTCTCGGATGTTCCTTCCATCCAGAGCTTACAGCAGACAATCGCTTAACGGCATTTTTTATTAGCATGGTGAAAGAAGCAAAAGAAAAAACATTGGCATAATTCTATTGCAATATGGAAAACATTGTAGTAGATTATGAAATAACCAAAATAATTTAAATCGTTGATAGGAAGTAGTAGTAAGGATTACTTGCTAAAGAGAGTCGGTGGCTGGTGTAAACCGATGCAAGAGCCTTATGAATCCATCCTTGAGTAAAGTACTGAAACAAGTAAGTATTTTCGGTGATTCCGTTACCATCTCTTAAGAGGAAGATGCGAGAGCGTCTTCAATTAGGGTGGCAACGCGGAAACCTCCGTCCCTTTTACCAGGGATGGGGGTTTTTTATTTTTTTATAAAAAAGGAGAGAATCTCATGTTAGACATTAGGTATTTACGTAACAATTTAGAAGATGTAAAAGCACGTTTACAGCATCGTGGAGAAGACCTTGAGGACTTTGGAAAGTTTGAAGAATTAGATAAGAGAAGAAGAGAGCTTTTGGTTGAAACTGAAAACTTAAAGAGCAAGCGAAATGAAGTATCTGGACAAATTGCCGAACTGAAGAAAGAAAAGAAGGATGCTCAAGATCTCATTGTTGAAATGCGTGAAGTTGGTGGCATGGTTAAGAAATTAGATGATGAATTAAAAGGAATTGAAGAAGAATTAGAGCGTATTCTTCTTTCTATCCCAAATATTCCTCATGAAACTGTTCCAGTTGGAGAAACAGAGGATGACAATGTAGAAGCCCGTAAGTGGGGAGAAGTTCGTGAGTTTGATTTTGAAGCAAAGCCACACTGGGATATCGCTACAGGATTAGGGATCTTAGACTTTGAGCGTGCAGGAAAAGTAACAGGAAGTCGTTTTGTTTTTTACAAAGGATTAGGTGCAAGACTTGAAAGAGCTCTCATTAACTTTATGATGGATCTTCATATGGATAAACACGGATATACTGAAATGATTCCTCCGTTCCTTGTAAATCGTGCAAGTATGACAGGAACAGGTCAGCTTCCTAAGTTTGAAGAAGATGCATTTAGAATTGAAAGCGAAGATTACTTCCTTGTTCCGACAGCAGAAGTACCGGTAACCAATTATCACCGTGATGAAATTATGAAGGGTGAAGAGCTCCCAATCAGCTATGTGGCGTATAGCGCAAACTTCCGCTCTGAGGCAGGTTCTGCTGGCCGTGATACCCGTGGATTGATTAGACAGCATCAATTCAATAAGGTCGAGCTTGTTCGCTTTGTGAAGCCAGAAAATTCTTATGATGCTCTTGAAGAATTGACCGGCCATGCTGAAAAGGTTCTTCAGCTTTTAGGTCTTCCTTATCGTGTGTTATCAATGTGTACTGCAGACCTTGGGTTTACAGCAGCGAAGAAATACGATATCGAAGTCTGGATCCCAAGCTATGGAACGTACCGTGAAATCTCTTCTTGCAGTAACTTTGAAGGATTCCAAGCGAGACGTGCCAATATTCGCTTTAGAAGAGAGGCAAATGCAAAGCCTGAGCACGTTCACACATTAAATGGTTCTGGTTTAGCCATTGGTCGTACAGTGGCGGCCATTTTAGAAAATTACCAACAAGAAGATGGAACGGTAGTCGTTCCAGAAGCTCTTCGTCCTTATATGGCTGGAGCAGAAGTGATCAAAGGATAAAAGAAAAATGTCTGGCCAGATATCAGGTCAGACATTTTTAATTTTTTTTATAAATATGCTTGACTCTATTTTATCACCGTGATATTATAGTTCTTGTCGATACGGAGGAATACCCAAGTCCGGCTGAAGGGATCGGTCTTGAAAACCGACAGGGGTGTTAAAGCCCGCGGGGGTTCGAATCCCTCTTCCTCCGCCATCTATTACTTATAACCAAAGCGCATAATTTGGAGATAAAAGTCGTTACATTCATTGTAACGACTTTTTTTAGTTGACCTATGAGACTAAATTCATAGGTCTTTTATTTTAGATTTTCAATATCCTTTCGCAGGGGAGCGTTGTCTGTGGAATGTAGAATACCGATTTCAGTTATATGTCTTTTAGCCTCTTCATCCCCAAGTTTATAAATCATTGCAAAAATATCCTTCATGGATCGATCATACTGGTCGTCTTCCGGGGCATTATGATATTGACGAAAAGGAACTTGAGCGCGTCTCATGGTGGACATGTCGTCAGAGTAGTTTTCATTAAAAAGCATTTTGAGTTCAGTCATTTCGGTTGGGGTAGCATGAATTTTATAGCTTGGACTTGCATTTTGGTTAGGGTCCTGCAAAATGTCCCCACTGCTTATATCAACATAATAAGTGTGCTTTGATTCCAATCTTTTCATCTCCCTTTTATTTCTAGTCTTATTTCATACATACCTCGTTCAGAGTTGAAATAAACAGAAAAAAGACTACTCATCCTCTCTGAGTAGTCTTTCTTCTGTTTATCTATTTAGCTTTTTAACATTCTCGTTTGCTCAATAAAATAACCAATTCTTTCTACGATTGGTTCAATCGAGTTTTCATTGTTAACAAGGTCATATTCACTAATATCTAGTCTTAATACTGGGCATGCGTTAAAGGAATTAATCCAGTTTTCATAACGCTGATGCATTTCCTCCCAGTACTCAATCGGAGTTTGCTGCTCCATTGGACGTCCACGCTCACGAATACGATCGACGACATTATCAATAGAACCTTCTAAATAAATAAGCAGGTCTGGGTGTGGGAAGTAAGGTGTCATGACCATTGCTTCGAAAAGACTTGTGTATGTTTCATAATCGATATCGCTCATGTTGCCTTTTTCGTGATGCATGCGAGCAAAGATGCCTGTATCTTCATAGATTGAACGATCTTGTATAAATCCTCCGCCATATTCAAAGATTTTTTTCTGTTCTTTGAATCGCTCTGCCAGGAAATAAATTTGAAGATGAAAGCTCCAGCTCTTAAAGTCTTGATAAAATTTATCTAAATAAGGATTTGTATCGACTTTCTCAAATGAGGTTCTAAAGCCTAAGGCATTGGCTAAGCCGTTTGTCATGGTAGACTTCCCGACACCAACTGTTCCAGCAATGGTAATCACGGCATTATTCGGGATGCCATATTTATTGCGAAGATTCATGATAGTGAACTCCTTTTTTAAGTGTAGTTTCTAACTTAGTTAGAATTTCGTGCAGGTCTTCTTTATTTTGAACGAAATCAACGTGATCGCCATTGTAGCGAAGAACAGGGATATCTGGGTGAGTTTTTTCAAATGTGTTCATATATTCTTCATAGTCTAGAGACAATTGTTTTAAATAAAGAGGACTAATTTTCTTTTCAAAATCTCTTCCTCTTTTTTCAATACGTTTTAAGAGTGTGTCTAAACTGGCATTTAAGTAAATGACAACATTCGGTCTTGGCATATCCGATGTCAAAACATCGTAAATATGAAGATACTTGTTGAATTGTTGTTCGTCCTTTAACGTTCGTTTGGCAAAAATGATGTTTTTAAGAATATGATAATCGGCAACAACAGATTTATTTTGAGATATAAAATGTTTTTCGATATCTTCCAGCTGTTTGTATCGATTGCATAAGAAAAACATCTCTGTTTGAAAACTCCACTCTTCGATATCATCATAGAATTTATCTAGAAACGGGTTTTCATCGACGATTTCTTTTAGTAAATGAAATTGAAAATGCTCAGAAATCGCTTTTGCCAGAGAGGTTTTTCCTACCCCAATCGGACCTTCAACCGTGATGAAAGGAATGCTCCCCATTTAATGTCCTCCTCATATTACGACAATCTATTCTCGTATAAAAAGTATAAAATATAAAATAACGACAGGAATTATTGTAACACAATATATGGATGGTTTGTTTAGGATATTTTAATATCAAATAAAATTGTTCAGTAATTAAGAAGAAAAATAAAAAGCTGATGCACAGGTATTTATAGACTTACCTGTACATCAACTTCTATTAAAAATTTATCGTTTAACCACATTAAAGTTGTCAGAAAGTAACAACCAGTTTTGAGGAAAGGATAAGCCTAACTTCCAATAGCTCATTCCTCTTAACTTTAATTCTTTTAGTAAGTCAAATTTGGCTTGAATACTTCGAGCATCCTCAAACCATACCTCATGATCTTTACCTGCTTCGTCTTTATACTTAAAGAAAGGAGCTTGAGCTTTTTGGTCATATTGGATTCGAACATTGTTCTTTGCGGCTAATTCAATCCCTTGTTGGGGGCTGATTGCTTTTGCTGTATCTCCTTGTTTAAAAGGGAGAGTCCAATCATAACCGTATAAATTTTGTCCCATTAAAATTTTAGAAGGTGGCATTTCGGATATAGCATAATCCAGCACCTCTTTTACGGGGCCGATGGGGGAAACAGCCATGGCTGGACCTCCACTATATCCCCACTCATAGGTCATGATTACTACAAAGTCCACTATTTCACCATGAGCCTTATAGTCATGGGCTTCATACCACTTTCCCTTTTGATCTGCACTTGTTTTCGGTGCAAGAGCGGTAGAAAGAAGCCACCCTTCTTGGTCAAATCGTTTTTTCGCTTTCCGTAGAAATTGATTATAGGCTTCCTTATCTTGAGGACGTAAATATTCAAAATCAAAATGAATATCTCTGAATCCATACTTTTTGGCAGTTTGAACAACGTTATTTAGAAATTTATTTTGAATGGTTTGGTCATTTAACAGAATGCGCCCTAACTCGTCACTAAAGGTACCTTCTTCCTGATTTGTAATGGCCATCATTAAGACATTTTGATTGTCTCCTCCAGTTTGAATAAGATTGCCTAAAGGCGGTTCCTTTAATGAGCCGTCCCGTTTTGCCTGAAAGCTGAATGGAGCCAGATAAGTAAGATAAGGGGCCGCTTCCTTAGCGCTTTGTTCCAGATTGTCTGCAACAGTTTCCCCGTAAGGTTCAACATACCCATTAAATTCTGCTTGTACTTTGGATTTAGCAGGAATGTATAAGCGGAACCCCACTTGTAATGGTTGATTTGGAGAAATCCCATTAACGCTAGCCAATTCCTGATAGGGTACTCCCACCTTTTGACTAATGGACCATAAACTATCACCAGGTTGAACATAATAGAAGCTACCTATAATAGGAATCACGAGTGATTGACCAATCACCAAATTATCGGGATTAGGCAATACATTCGCATCTACAATATCTTTAACTGTTGACCCATACGCTTGAGCAATCCCGAATAAAGATTGATTTGGTTGGACAACATGAATTTGCATACTTAGTCCCTCCCTTATTCCTTCACTATATTCAGCCTATGAAAAGGGAAAGGGAGTTATGTTTATATGGTGAAATTAATTCTTTAGGAGAGTTTTTGTCGCCTGGATGTCTGCTTTTAAAACATTTTTCATCATGGTCAGAGCATATTGATTGTCTTCTTCATTAACAGAAGCAATCCCATCAGATGGAACAAATAAAGAAAATTCTCTCATATATGCATCATTCGCTGTAAATAAAACACAAATGTTACCGGCAATCCCCGTTATAATTACATTTTTCACAGATAAATGATGCAAAAGGGTATTGAGGGCAGTGCCATAAAAGGCAGAATGCTTTGGTTTAATAAGAAAAAAATCTTGATTTGTTGGTTGTAATGGAGTGATGATTTCATGACTCAATTCATTATGGCATTTCTTATAAATCTCTTTATAATCAGCCTTCCAAAGCTCGTAGTGATCATTAATATAAATAACTGGCAGTTGATTTTTGCTACAATACTCACGTATGTTGTTAATAGGACCAACGATTTTCTTGGCGTGTCCTGCCAAAGTCGATCCATGAGTGAAATCAAACGGATTCATAATATCAATGACAAGAAGAGCGGTATCCTTAGGTATCATATAGTTGCCCCTTTCTTTTATAGTTTGGAATTAAGATGGAGTTTTTATAAAATAAATGTAGAAATAAAATGTAGGAGTTCATAATGAATACAAGAGACGAACGTTATATGAAGGAAGCAATAAAGGAAGCAGAAAAAGCCGGTGCGATTCTGGAAGTCCCTATTGGAGCGGTTATAGTCGTAAATGATGAAATTGTAGCTCGTGCACATAACCTAAGAGAGACAAGTCAAAATGCTATTACTCACGCTGAAACCCTTGCAATACAGGAAGCGTGTGAAAAATTAGGAACATGGCGACTGGAAGAAGCGGAATTATACGTAACTCTCGAACCATGCCCCATGTGCAGCGGAGCCATCCTTCTTTCACGAATAAAAAAAGTCGTTTATGGAGCAAAGGATCCAAAAGCGGGCTGTGCAGGAACATTGATGAACTTATTGCAGGATGATCGGTTTAATCATCAGTGTGAGGTCATTCATGGTGTGTTAGAAGAGGAATGTGGTACAATTTTATCACAATTCTTTCGAAAACTGAGGGAACGTAAAAAAGAAATGAAGAGGAATAATTCCAGTGAACTGTAAATAACTTACAGCATTCACCCATTGCATTTTAACGTAGTTCCTTGTATACTTAATCTTGCGTCGCACTTGTGGCGCAACCAAATATGGTATCAATTTTGCCGTGCTAGGTGGGGAGGTAGCGGTGCCCTGTACTCGCAATCCGCTCTAGCGAGACCGAATTCCTTTCTGAGGCTTGCACTCTGTGGGGCTGCCTCAAGTAAGTGGTGTTGACGTCTGGGTCCTGCGCAATGGGAACCCATGAACCATGTCAGGTCCGGAAGGAAGCAGCATTAAGTGGGACCTTCCATGTGCCGCAGGGTTGCCTGGACCGAGCTAACTGCTTGAGTAACGCCTATGGATGCTTGTCGACGAAAGGTGCACGGCAGTTTCATACATATACAACAACTCATCCTTAACGGGGTGAGTTTTTTGTTTGGGTTTTTTAAAAAAACAATAAAAACATACGAAACAATCTGTCTCTAGTTTTCTTTGTAAAACCCATTCATATTACGTTATAATAGATTAGAGTGTACATAAATAAGAGGGGGGAGTATTTTGGCATATCAAGCATTATATCGTGTATGGCGTCCTCAATCTTTTCTGGATGTAGTTGGACAACAACATGTAACGAAAACGTTGCAAAATGCCCTCCTTCATCAAAAAATTTCTCATGCCTATTTATTTTCAGGACCAAGAGGAACAGGGAAGACAAGTGCAGCCAAGATTTTGGCGAAAGCAGTTAACTGCGAACGTTCTCCTATCGCAGAACCTTGTAATGAGTGTGATGCTTGTAAAGGAATAACGGACGGCTCCATACCGGATGTCATTGAAATCGATGCAGCTTCTAATAATGGAGTGGAGGAAATAAGAGACATCCGAGATAAAGTAAAGTATTCTCCAAACGTAGTAGAGTACAAAGTCTACATTATTGATGAAGTGCATATGCTTTCTATTGGAGCGTTCAATGCCTTATTGAAAACGTTAGAGGAGCCTCCAAAACACGTTATCTTTATACTAGCAACCACAGAGCCTCATAAGATTCCACTAACTATTATTTCTCGTTGTCAGCGCTTTGATTTTAAAAGAATTACAGCTAGAGATATTGTAGGACGTATGAGTCACATTGCGACAGAATCTGGAGTAAACTATGAAGACAATGCTCTTTCAATTATTGCAAGAGCGGCAGAGGGTGGAATGCGTGATGCCCTTAGTCTACTGGACCAGGCCATTTCCTTTAGTCAGGATATTGTTTCAGTCGACGATGCCTTAACTGTAACTGGAGCTGTTTCACAAGGATATTTAAATACATTGGCTAAAGCGATTCTTGAAAAAGATGTTTCAACAGGGTTAGGAGCCTTAGAAGAGTTACTCTTTCAAGGAAAGGATCCGGCACGGTTTGCAGAAGACTTTATTTTGTACTTCCGTGATATGCTGTTGTATCAAACAGCACCAAATTTAGAGGAATCCTTAGAACGTGTTATGCTGGATGACGACTTTAAAGAACTGGCTGGACAAACCCACCCTCAGCAAATTTATCAATATATTGATATCTTAAATCAAGCTGGGCAAGAAATGCGTTTTACGAATCATGCTCGAATCTATCTGGAAGTTTCGATTGTGAAGTTGTGTCAAATGGAAGGACCTTCAACAGCTTCTTCTCCAGAAGTGACGGACATGATGAAGAAGATTCAATTGCTTGAAAAAGAAATAGAGCAATTAAAAGCAAATGGTGTCAAGGTTCAGGCAGAGACCTCTGCTCAACCGTCAAAAAAACCAATTCGAGCAAAGAAAGGCTTTAAAGCTCCTGTTGGGAAAATTCAAGAACTATTAAGGACAGCTACAAAAGAAGACCTCAATTTAATTAAGAGCCGTTGGGGAGATATGGTTGAAACGTTAAACCAAAGACAAATGCGCTCACAGTCTGCACTATTAAATGATGCAGAGCCAGTTGCAGCAGCGAACGGGGCATTTGTGTTAAAATTTAAATACGATATTCATTGTCAAATGGCAATGGAAAATCAAGCTTTTATTAATGCGATTGCTTCCATACTTGAAGAGCTCACAGGGAATAGTTATTCAGCTATTGGTATTCCTGAGGATCAGTGGACGTCAATAAGAGAAGACTTTATCCGAAACTCTAAAACAGAGGATGGAGATTCTGTTGGAGAGCAACAGGGGGAAGATTCATTATTAACAGAAGCAGAAAAGCTTGTAGGGTTGGATTTAATAGAAGTAAAGGAGTAAAAAACTCCTTTTAAATCTTTACGAAATCACTTTAAACAATAATTTGGAGGTAATGATACTATGCGTGGAATGGGAAATATGCAAAATATGATGAAACAAATGCAAAAAATGCAAAAGAAAATGGCGGAAGCTCAAGAAGAACTAGGTGAAAAGCAAATTGAAGGAACAGCTGGTGGCGGAATGGTTACCGTTATCGTTTCTGGTCACAAACAAGTTCTTGATGTAAAAATCAACGAAGAAGCTGTAGACCCTGATGATGTAGAAATGCTACAAGACTTAGTCCTTGCAGCTACAAATGATGCACTTAAGAAAGCAGATGAATTAACGAACTCGACGATGGGTCAATTCACTAAAGGAATGAACCTACCAGGAATGTTCTAGGAGGCAATACTATGCACTATCCTGAGCCTATATCAAAGCTAATTGATAGCTTTATGAAATTGCCAGGCATTGGGCCCAAAACAGCGGCCCGACTGGCTTTTTTTGTCCTCAGTATGAAAGAAGACACCGTATTAGATTTTGCCAAAGCATTAGTTAACGCAAAACGTAACTTAAGCTATTGTTCTGTATGTGGCCATATTACGGACCAAGATCCTTGTTATATATGTGAAGATCAACGAAAAGATCGTAGTATCATATGTGTGGTTCAAGACCCTAAAGATGTAATTGCCATGGAGAAGATGCGAGAGTATAACGGACTATATCACGTTTTACATGGAGCGATCTCTCCTATGGATGGGATTGGACCAGAAGATATCAATGTACCGGACTTAATTAAACGCCTTCATAATGATGAAGTGAAAGAGGTTATCTTAGCGACAAACCCTAACATCGAAGGGGAAGCAACAGCTATGTATATCTCACGCCTCGTCAAACCATCTGGAATTCGCATTACACGAATTGCTCACGGTCTTCCGGTAGGTGGAGATCTCGAGTATGCAGATGAAGTGACATTATCAAAAGCTCTTGAAGGAAGAAGAGACGTATAACAAGGGAGAGAATAATTATGTTCTTCCGTAAAAAAGGAAAATTAAAAAAAGAATACGATCAATCCTTACTCCGTGTTCTAGAAGAAACGAAGGAACGCTGGAACCAACAACGGAGTATAGATGATATGAGTGTTGATTATAATTTAAACATTCACTGCAGCTCTAAAATCGCAGAAGCCAAATATTTTTTCCTATTTAGAGAAGCGAAACACAGAAAGATCGTCATAAAAAGGTAGACAACCTTCATATCCTTACAATAAGAGAAAATTTGTCTTTTATTGAGAGGAGAGAAAGATATGAGCCCGGTGATAATAATTACAGTGATTAGTGGCCTGATTATTTTGCTATTAGCAACAGGCACACCGATAAAACCATTGCGATTTGTTGGACAGGTTGCCATGAAGGTGATGATTGGTGCGTTATTTTTGTTTTTCCTTAACGCTTTTGGAAGTCAATATGGAATCCATGTACCAATCAACTTAGCAACTTCGTCCATATCAGGAATCTTAGGAATTCCAGGAGTCGTAGGTTTGACCGTTATACAGTTATGGATTGTGTAATTAAGAGAAAAAACAAGAGGACTAGTCGTATGCACTAATCCTCTTGTTTTTTGCATTTATAATAGAAGAAAGTATATAGAAAAAAGGGGGAAGAATAATAAAATCAAATTAATTTTGAAAAACTATTGACTCTTTAGTTGAATGGGTGATATTATATTACTTGTCGCCAAAACGACATGAAAAACATCATTTAAAAAAGTTGTTGACACCACAACGGTGACAATGATATGATGGTTAGGTCGCTTCAAAACGAAGCACTTAACAAATTGAACCTTGAAAACTGAACAAAACAAGACAAAACGTCAACGTTAATTCTAGATTTACAAGTAACACAAGAGCTATTCAAACTTTTATCGGAGAGTTTGATCCTGGCTCAGGACGAACGCTGGCGGCGTGCCTAATACATGCAAGTCGAGCGGATTGATGGGAGCTTGCTCCCTGATATCAGCGGCGGACGGGTGAGTAACACGTGGGTAACCTGCCTGTAAGATTGGGATAACTCCGGGAAACCGGGGCTAATACCGAATAATTCATTTCCTCGCATGAGGAAGTGTTGAAAGGTGGCTTTTAGCTACCACTTACAGATGGACCCGCGGCGCATTAGCTAGTTGGTGAGGTAACGGCTCACCAAGGCGACGATGCGTAGCCGACCTGAGAGGGTGATCGGCCACACTGGGACTGAGACACGGCCCAGACTCCGTACGGGAGGCAGCG
>NZ_LQXM01000016.1 GCF_001648555.1 Rossellomorea aquimaris TF-12
GCAGGAGTCAAGTGCCTTCCGCTACATTCCACTCTGTGATTCTACATTCTTATGGCCTAATAATATGGATAACAAACACACAAAATGCTTCTCAGCATAGCTCAAACATCAGTTATTAGTTAATGTTTATCGTTATAACCTACCGAGAATATATCTTGTCCTATTTTAAATTACTATAATAAAAAACTTTCAATTGAACAGTTAGTCAATGTTTTTGACGGCTCAATTGGATAATCAGGAATCATATACTGAATTCGACACTTAGATGCGAGGGAACCAAAAGTTGGTCTTGGAACTGTCTTTCTCATCTAAAATAAATTGAATGACAAAAATAGGGACTACCAATAAAAAACTAGTCAAAAGGTAGATGTTCTTCCCTTTTGACTAGTTCAATTATGGAGGTCCTATTAACCTGCTTTCATCTTTATGACGACTTATGGTTTTTGCCTCTATTTAATACGCGTCTAATACTACATCTTCACTGACTTTTAGTGCAGCTTCTGTGGAAGATACAATATCCTCAACTGAAAATCCATTTGCTACTTCACGAAGCAGTAGTCCTTCTTCCGTTACATCCATAACAGCACGGTCTGTTATGATACGGTGAACGACACCTTTTCCAGTAAGGGGTAGTGTGCATTCTTTAAGAATCTTACTATCCCCATTTTTATTAACATGCTCCATGATGACAATGATACGTTGAGCACCATGAACTAAGTCCATTGCTCCGCCCATTCCTTTTATCATCTTTCCTGGAATCATCCAGTTTGCAAGATCACCGTTTTCAGCTACTTCCATACCACCTAAAATAGCGATGTTAATATGTCCTCCACGAATCATAGCGAATGACTCTGAGCTATCAAAGTAGGCAGAGCCTGGAATCGCAGTAACCGTCTCTTTACCTGCATTAATCAGATCTGCATCTACTTCCTCTTCAGTTGGATATGGTCCAATTCCAAGTAGGCCATTTTCCGATTGCAGGACAACCTGCTTGTTTTCCGTAATATAGTTGGCTACTAATGTAGGCATGCCAATTCCTAAATTCACATAAAAACCATCTTCTATTTCTTTTTCTGCTCTTCTTGCTATTCTTTCACGCATTTTAGCACGATCCATATCCTTTGCACTCTCCCCTCTAAGCTTGTTTCACCGTTCTTCTTTCAATACGTTTTTCTTGATCAGCTTGGATTAATCGCTGTACATAAATGCTTGGTGTTTGGACTTCATTTGGATTGATTTCTCCAATTTCAACAAGTTCTTCTACCTCAGCAATTGTTACTTTTCCAGCAGCTGCAATCATAGGGTTAAAGTTTTGAGCAGTTTTGTTGTAAACTAAGTTCCCCATTTTATCTGCCCTCTGCGCTCTTACAAGAGAAAAATCGGCTGTAAATGCCTCTTCTAATAAATATTCTTTATCATTAAAGGTACGAGTTTCTTTTCCTTCAGCAATGGGCGTGCCGACTCCTGCAGGTGTATAAAAGGCAGGAATCCCTGCTCCTCCAGCACGAATTTTTTCTGCCAGCGTTCCTTGAGGAACCAGCTCTACTTCAAGTTCACCTGATAATACTTGTCTTTCAAACTCTTTATTTTCTCCCACATAAGACCCAATCATTTTATCAATTTGCTTATTTTTCAGTAATAAACCCAATCCCCAGTCATCTACACCACAGTTATTTGAGATCACAGTAAGGTTTTTTACACCTTTATCTACAAGGGCAAGGATTAGCTTTTCAGGAATTCCGCATAAACCAAATCCCCCCACCATAAGAGTGGCTCCATCATGAATATCTGCTACTGCTTCTGCGTATGAAGTAAACACTTGCTTCATTGATTACCCTCCTCAGTTCTTACTTTTAATATGATTATTTATGTAGCTCGACAACCGTTGCTACTCCTTGTCCTCCACCGATACACAAAGTGGCTAAACCATTTTGTACTTGTCGCTTTTTCATTTCATGAATCAGCGTAACAAGAATTCGGGTGCCACTTGCTCCAATCGGGTGACCAAGTGCAATCGCTCCACCATTTACATTTAATAAATCTTTGTTAAATCCAAGCTCTTTATCTACCGCTAAGGATTGTGCAGCAAATGCCTCATTTGCTTCAATTAAATGCATATCTTCCATCGTTAACTTTGTTTTTTCCAACACTTTCTTCACTGCTTGTACAGGTCCAATTCCCATTACACTTGGATCAACACCTGCGTTAGCATTCCCTTTAATGGTGACAAGTGGTGTTATGCCAAGCTCATCCGCCTTCTTCCTTGACATAACGACAACTGCAGCTGCACCATCATTAATTCCTGATGCATTTCCAGCTGTTACACTACCATCCTTTTTAAATGCGGCTCTAAGACCAGAGAGCTTTTCGGCAGTGGACCCTTTACGAGGGAATTCATCTTGACTAAAGAACACTGGATCCCCTTTTCTTTGAGGGATTTGAACAGGTACGATTTCATCGGTGAACCTGCCTTCTTCAATCGCTGTGCTTGCTTTTTGTTGACTCCAAGCTGCAAATTCGTCTTGCTCTTCACGTGTAAGGGAATATCGGTCGCATAGGTTTTCTGCTGTTACTCCCATATGATAATCGTTAAATGCACACCATAATCCATCGGAAATCATACTATCGACTACTTTTTGATCTCCCATTTTATATCCACTTCTTGCTCCTTGTAATAAATATGGAGCCTGACTCATATTTTCCATACCACCTGCAACAATAACATCCGCATCCCCTGCAAGAATTGCCTGCGTCGCTAGGTGAACTGTTTTTAATCCTGATCCACATACTTTGTTAATAGTCATAGCGGGCACATTTTCCGGAAGCCCTGCTTTAATGGATGCTTGGCGAGCTGGATTTTGTCCTAATCCTGCTTGTAAGACGTTACCCATAATCACTTCATCCACATCCGTTGATTTTAAACCAGCCTTTTCGAGTGCATCTTTAATGACAATCGCTCCAAGTTCCGGTGCTGAAATATCTTTTAAAGAGCCATTAAAGCTTCCAATAGCAGTACGTACTGCGCTAACAATGACGACTTCATTCGACATTTTTCTTCCTCCCTTTCTCTTCTGACTGATTGATTTGCCTGTATCCTCTTGCAATAAAGAGGAGTTTGAAAAATCTGTTCCACTTTTACTCTTTCTATGTAAGCGTTTAAAATCCTCTAATTTTGTCAAAAAATTTTTTGTTGCTTTATAAGTCGGAATCTTCCTACAATAAAGAAGGGGAGGCGAAATGATGAATTTACCTAATAACATAACCATAATTGAAGTTGGTCCCAGAGATGGGTTGCAAAATGAAAAGAATTTTGTTCCTACTGATGTAAAAAAGGAGTTTATTTTTAAGCTGAAAGAATCAGGGGTAAAAGAGATGGAGCTAACATCCTTTGTATCTCCTAAATGGGTTCCACAAATGCAGGATGCCAGCGATATTGTCGATTCTTGCTTAACAATCGATTCACGAGATATTGTCTTAGCCCCTAACAAAAAAGGGATAGAGCGAGTGTATGAAACAGATTGTCAATCAGTAGCCGTATTTGTCGGCGTTAGCAATACCTTTAATCAAAAAAACATTAACAAATCAACCCAAGAGGCATTAGAAGGTTTAACCCCTCTTATCCTACAATTAAAAGAGCGTGGATATTTTGTCAGGGCCTGTATTTCTACTGCCTTTTACTGTCCTTATGAAGGAAAAGTTTCACCTGAAGATACTTTAGACCTTTGTAAGAAATTTGTTCATTTAGGAGTAGATGAGTTAAGTGTGGCAGATACGATTGGACGCGCCAATCCTTTAGAAGCTTTCACCCTCTTTTCCTTATTAAGAACAGAGCTGCCTGATGTTCTGTTAACTGCACATTTCCATGACACGAGAAAAATGGCATTAGCCAATATTTTCGCTTCTTTACAAGCAGGGATTGATCGCTTTGATACCTCGGCTGGTGGACTTGGGGGATGTCCTTTTGCGCCTGGTGCTACTGGTAATGTCGCCACAGAGGATGTGGTATTTATGGTGGAGGAGCTTGGCATTTCAACAGGAGTGAACCTGGAGAAGCTAGCTCAAGCCATTGATGTAATTAAACCTTATACGAGTCGTCCCATTGAAAGTGGATATTATCGTTTGTATGAACTAAACAAATAATATCTGGCGTATAACCCATATCTCTTTTGTACACTCTAATGCTAAATGCATTTCAAGGAGTTGAGCAGAATGAGTCAAAAACGTGAAAAAGGATTTAGCCAAAAGGGAAAGAAAAGTTCAGACACTGTTTCAAATCCAATGGCTGCTGAAGAGCTAAAAAAAGCTATTCACCCTACCAAGGGACAGAATGCTAAATCATAATTTTTTAGAGGGTGTCCTTTATTATGGGACACTCTTTTTCTTTGAAGATCTTCCTCTACACCAATCAGTAAATTCCTCTTTTTTCCTTATCGTGCTACAATTAATCTAGACTATTTCAGAGGTGATCTCCATGAAAAAAAGACTTTTCCTAACTAGTTTACTCTCTACACTTGGTTTAGGTGGATTAGGCTTTTACATCACTAATCGAGTTATGTACTTACCAAAAAAAGACGAGGAATTTATTCGTTCCAGAGAAGTGGAGGCTATTCGCTTAATCGAAGAAGATTATGCTTCCCTTCCTAAACATGAGGTCCTCATTCCCTCTCCTTACGGGTATGACATTCATGCTGTTTTTGTCACTCCATACCCTCATAATAAATACATGATTTTTTCACATGGAGTAACTGAAAATAAATACAACTCTATTAAATATATGAATCTCTTTATTAAAAAAGGCTTCAATGCGGTGATATATGATCATAGACGTCATGGGGAGTCCGGAGGAAAGACAACAAGCTATGGGTACTTTGAGAAGTATGACTTAAAGGCGGTAGTTGACGAATTAATTCACCGCGTTGGTGATGATCTTTTCTTTGGTATACATGGTGAATCCATGGGTGCTGCCACTCTCCTTTTGTACGCAGGGAGTGTAGAAGATCGCGCCGATTTCTATATTGCTGATTGCCCGTTTTCCGATTTCGGTGAGCAGCTCAGCTATCGAATGAGCCTAGAATTGAAAATGCCCGCAAAATTTCTTTTGCCACTTGTCAATCGTACGTTAAAGCTTCGTCAGGGCTATACTTTGAAGGATTTATCACCCCTCTCAGTGATCCAAAATATTCAAAAGCCCATTTTGTTTATTCACAGCTCAGATGATGACTTTATCTTACCTCAAATGACAATGGATTTATTTAATAAGAAGCAAGGGGCAAAAGAATTATTTCTAGACTTTAAAGGGTCTCATGCTCAGTCATATAATGATAACCCTGAACAATATGAAGAGGTCATTCAACGTTTTTTAAATGAATGGGTCTTTAAAGAAAAGGAGAAATCTTTATGATACCCGAAGACTTTCGAAAGAAGATGCAAACGATGTACGGCAATTCAGGACTTGACTGGGTCTCTAATGTCGAAGAATTGTTAGGTTCTTTAAAAGTCCGTCTTCATTTAACCTATGGCAAACCCTTTTCCCTTAGCTATAACTTTGTTGTGCCTGTTCTAGTTAACTCAAATCAACCTGCCGTTTTAAAAGTGGGCTATCCCAATAAGGATTTCTCAAATGAGTTTCATGCCCTTCAAGATTTCCAAGGCAGAGGAATGGTTAAGGTCTTGGACTCCAACCGAGAAGAAGGCTGGATTCTCTTAGAACATCTGCAGCCTGGCACTCACCTGCATACGTTAAAAAGTGAAGAAGAAGAGGTAAAGATGTTTGCCTATGTCGCTCAACAATTATGGCATAAGCCGTCCAGTGACCACCCTTACCCTACTGTTCAAGCGTGGTCTTATGGGATCGATCGGCTCCGAAGGCAGTACAATGGTGACACGGGTCCTTTGCCACCAGAAATGGTATCAAAGGCTGAGGACTTGTATTCAATATTATTTTCCTCCGCTTCTGATCTGTATTTACTACATGGGGACCTCCACCATCACAATATTCTTTACTCTGATTCTTTAGGGTGGACCGTTATCGATCCTAAGGGCGTACTCGGTGAACGAGAATACGATTGCATTCAATTTCTCTTAAACTATTGGAAAGAGCATCCTCAGCCATTAAAGCTTCTGGAATTTCGAGTTAAAACCATGGCTTCTCTTCTTTCTCTTTCATATGAGCGGTTGATTTCGTATGGATATTGTCACTCAATTCTATCTGCCTGTTGGTGTTTAGAGGATGGGGTTGACTGCTGGAAGGATGGGGTGGAGGTAGCTCGATTATTTGACACATTGTTGAGTGAATTCTATACCGCTTAATTCTGTTAATGGTGCATTACAAATACAGGTTGGTGTTTTAAAAGATAATTTGGCCCTGAAAAAGCATAAACATAAGACTTTACTTCTTCAGGGCCTATTATTTTATTCATTGGGGAACAGGACAAAGTTCATTCTTCCATTTATGATTTGTCCAGGGCTTTTTAATTGAAATGTGTTGCTTGCTGTTGAGAAATCAATTTTCAATTCCTCATCAAGAAATACTGTTTTGGATTTTTCAACTAGAATAGGGTAAGAATTCGTTTCTATTTCGATATCTTCACCTTCATCTGGCTTTTTCACATACCATAACGTCGGGATACCACTGACTACACAACCGCAGCCTTCTGTGTCATATTTTAACTTTAAATACCCTTCTTGATGATCAATTTTATCTATTATTTTTTGCATTGCTTCATTTGTTATTTCTATTTTCATTGTTCAGCCTCCTCCACTTTATCCTATCATATTTCACCTGTTTCCTTTAGAATATTGCATTTTTCTCTTTTTCACTTTACTATCAAAGTGGGGAATCTTTTGTATGTATTTAGAAAGGGTGGGTTTTCATGACAAAAGCTCAAATTAAAGTAAATGATAATGGTTCTTTTCGCGTTAGTGGAGATGTAGAATTAGTTGATGCAGATGGAAATGTATTTCCGACAAAGCAAGTGTTCACTCTTTGCCGCTGCGGTCTATCGACTAAAATGCCGTTTTGTGATGCTTCACATAAAGGTAAATTCGAATCGTGTGTACGCGCTGAAAAGGTTCTAGACGAAGAATAACACATGACGAAAAGAGACTTCCAAAAGGGAAGTCTCTTTTCAAATTCATTCAAAAAAGTGAATATCGGTTACGCTCGATAGTGGAATATATTGCGCTTCCTGAAAGCGATCCACTACGTGTAGCTTTTCTTCTAAGGCATCAACATGATGCACCGTTCCAATGAATAACTGATGGCGGTGTTTTACGTAATAGGTAATGGAGACTAGCTTACCAAATTCCATGGCTTCTGACACCACATCATTTAACATCTCCAGCTCCTGTTCATCGAGTTCCTTTCTCTTTTCATAAGTATCTTCTTTAGCCCAATCTCGCAATAATTTTACATGCTCTGGTAACATCATAGATGTCCACTTTATTCTTCCTCGATCACGAATCACATTCTTCACCTCCTAAATTGAAGTCAGGGCTGTTACGATTTGTGGCCGCCTACAAGACGAGCACGATGCTTTGCTGTTCCTGCTTCTGTATACGAGACTGCGCGAAGTAAAGCTGCCGATCCATATTTATTTCGAATTCGATCTACCACATATCCTAATTCTCTTTTTTCCCAACGTTTAGGATCAAACAATGAAATTTGTAACGTCTCGTCGTCCACAACATTCGAGAGGGCGATAGAAATTTTCCGTACTGTCCTACCGTTGTAATTCTCTTCAAATAATTCGAGACATACACGATACAAATCCATGGTAATGTTCGTAGGTTCCTCCATTGTTCTTGAACGATGAAACCCTCCTCCAAACTCTTCTTGACTGTATCCTATTCCAAAGCTAACGGTTCTTCCTGCTTTCTTATGGGTACGAGCCCGCCTGGCCACTTCTTCACACATTTCCAATATAACGTGCTTAATTTCTTTTCTTTCTTTATAGTCCCGCAGAAGAATTTGACCCTTTCCAAAGCTAATTTGCCCATCCATGATAGGGGCACCTATTTCGGATAAATCTACTCCCCACGCATGATGGTATAGCTGATTTCCCATCACTCCAAACTTATCTTCAAGCTTCTCTAAATCATATTTCGCCAATTGTCCAACGGAGAAAATCCCCATTCGATTAAGGGTCTTTTCAATGCGTCGACCAATCCCCCACATTTCACTTAGGGGTGAGAGCGGCCAAAGTTTTTCAGGTATATCCTCGTAAGTCCACTCACAAACTCCTTTTTTCTTTGCTTCAAGATCTAAGCACAATTTTGATAAAAGCATATTAGGACCAATTCCTATAGCACAAGGAAGCTGAAACTCCCTCTCCATATCATCTTTTATTTTATGAGCAATTGTTGTAGCGTCCCCCCATAGATTGGTGGCCCCATCAATCTTAATGAAGCTTTCATCTACACTGTAAGTATGAATGGCATCCTTTGGAACATAGCGATGAAATAACCGAGTAATCTCAGTTGAAATCCGGACGTACGTAGCCATTTTTGGTTCTACTAATTGAATTCGAGAATCATTAGGGATTTCAAACATCCTGGACCCTGTCTTAATGCCAAAATCTTTTTTCATCTTAGGGGAGGCCGCCAATACAATGCTTCCTTTACGGTCTTTATCCCCCACAACTGCTAAATGACATTCAAGAGGGTCTAGTCCCAGCATGACAGCCGAACAGCTAGCATAAAAGCTCTTCATATCGATGCATAAAATCTTATGGTGTGGCAGCACACTGTAATCGACAGTCATTCAATCCTCCTCCATCACCGTATAAATAGAACAAATGTTCTTATATAGTATATCTATGATTGTATACGAATATACGTTCGCTTTCAACTTAAATTATTGGTAACGGAGTGAATAATAAGAAAAGGAAAAGACAAGCCAAAATGGACAAAGATTGAGAAGAGAATTCACGATTTGGCCCAATTCTGATGAAAAGTGGCCCAATCGCTCCATAAATCAGACCATTTAGAAGGACGCACAAGAAAAATTTAGCGATATTTCCTCGTTGTTCACAATTTTGCACATTATCTAGGTAAATTCGCACATTAGTAGAGTGTTTTCGCACATTCACCCCCGCTTTTCGCACATTTCATCCAAGAAATAAAAAAACAGGAAGGAGAAGTGACCGCTTCTCCTTCCTGTTTTTCATCCTTTTCCAGCTTGAAAGCCTGGATACTTGGTCATTCCCCCGTCCACAACTAAGGTTGTACCGGTTACATAGCTTGCCTGCTCTGAAGCTAAGAATGCAGCGCAGGATGCCACTTGCTCAGGTTCTCCGATATACCCGATTGGAATCAGCTTTTCCACTCCCTTTTTCTTTTCAGGATCAGAAAATTTTTCAGCATTAATAGGTGTATCGATGGCCCCTGGTGCAATATTATTTACTCGAATTCCATCGGGAGCGAACTCTAAAGCAAGACTTTCCATTAATAATTTAACCCCACCCTTACTGGCTGCATAATGGACAAAGTGTGGCCAGGGAATAATTTCATGAACAGAAGAAATATTAATGATGGATCCTTTGATATTATGATCTAACATGTACTTGGCAGCTTCTCGACAACCGAGAAAGGTACCGGTTAAATTAGTATTTATGACCGTTTGCCAGTCTTCAATAGACAAATTTTCAGAAGGAACTTCATTTTCGACCCCTGCATTATTCACATAAATATCAAGGCTTCCATACGTGTCATGAGCAAATTGGACAAATGCTTTCACGTCTTCTTCTTTCGAAACATCCCCTTGAATAATGGAAGCGTGCCCTCCTGCTTGTTCAATCTCTTTTACAATCGCCTCTGGATTTTCTTCTTTTTTAAAATAGTTAATTACCACTTTACATCCTTC
This sequence comes from Rossellomorea aquimaris TF-12, assembly GCF_001648555.1. Lineage (GTDB taxonomy): Bacteria > Bacillota > Bacilli > Bacillales > Bacillaceae_B > Rossellomorea > Rossellomorea aquimaris. The sequence continues at coordinate 9,863 of NZ_LQXM01000016.1, forward strand.
ATTAGCCAATCGAGTTGCGATGGCCTTTCCAATCCCAGTAGCGGCACCAGTAATGATAACAACCTTACCTGTCAGATCAGTATACATCCTATATTCCTCCTTAACTTTTTGTAAAACCTAGAAGAACACCACCAATAATAATGAGAACACACCCCAGGATCACGAGGAAAATTTGTTTTTTCGATTTCTTTTCTCCTAAGAAAAACAATCCTCCGAGGGTGGAAATGACAATACCTGTTTGAGATAAGGAGAAGCTGGTTGCTACCCCAATTCTCGGGAGAGCAAGTAATAATCCTAAATTACCCGACGCCCACATCAGGCCCGTTAATATATTTCGAACCGTATATTTTGTAAAAGGCTTATGCCTGAAGGTGATCACAACCGCTCCGATAAACATTCCGATTGCTTGTGGTAAAATGGCTTCCCATCCGTCGATGTTAAACCACCTTAAAATAACGACATAAGCTATGTATCCACAACTTGAAATAAATAAAGTGAATAGACCTTTTTTTAGTTGAGACTGATCATCACCAGCAGATTTTTGCGAAAATGAGGTTAGTACTACACCAATAATAAGAGCAAAAACGGCCCCACTTCCGATTAGAATGGTTAAGGTTGTAGTCCATTCCTTAAACACTAAAACCCCAAAGAGTGTTGTACCGATCAGTTGCATTCCTGTAGAGATAGGAACTGTTTTAGCAACACCAATAAATTTTACGCTTGCTAACTGATTCACTTGGCCGACAGCCCAGAAGACTCCGGAAATAAAGCCGATACCCCAAACAAAAAGCGTTAACTCCGGGGATTTAATGAAGAAAACGCCAATGGCAAACAGTAGGGAACCAATTGTAATTCCAACTGTTTGACTGTAAGCATTTCCTCCTAGTTTTACACTGACGAACACAAGACTTCCCCAAGCTACTGCGGGGATTAGGGCTAACAAAATCCCTATCATATTTCCACATCCTTTTTGCAATCGATAAAAATAGTTTTTCACTTAATAGAATTTTTAGCCTTATAGGCTAGAAAAACAGAAACATTTTCCGTTCAGTGATGCATACCCTTATTTTGTTCGGTATAATCACCATGAAGTGTCAAAATGGAAAAGCGATGATTGAAAAGATGTTCCTTCAATGAACATCCTCTTAATTACTGGGATTATGAACATTAGTTGAGGAAATCGAAACTCGTTCTAAAGAAGAACCGAATTCATCAATTCACCAGATCGTTGAAGATATCGTATATGAATTCCCTGTAGATTAAATCTATGTAGATTGAGGAGGAGTTTCTGTTTTTGAAGAAAAGGTGCTTGGGAAATAAAAAAAGAAGCTTCCCTTTTTACAGAAAAGCCCCTTTAAACCTAACGAATATACGTTTTATTATTTTTCAACTTTGAAATCAACATAATGAAAGACAAAGATATGGTGGTGAAGAGAAAGAACATGGTTCCCAGAAAACCTATTATCGCAACAGAAGTGCCTCTATCCATTTCATCTGGTGCAGCAAAAGAATGACCGATAAGCCAAGTAGTACAGGAAAAAACGAATAATACTAAGGAAACTAAAAGGATTTTACCTTTTGAAAACATCGTTTACCCTCCATCATTTACAGGTTAATAAGAGAAGCATTAGGTTAAAACACATACTATGATGGTTCCCAAAGCCTTTTCACATCCACTAAAACCTGCTCATTAAACTCCATCCTATAAATATCTGGTTTAGATATGCTATGTAAAAAATTCAAATCATACTTCCTATCATAATACCCCATCATTAAAGTCATAACAGCTCCATGAGTCCCCAATACAACTTTTTGTCCTTGGTAGTTTATCAATAATTCTTTTAATACTTTTATTGCTCGTTTCTGACAGGTGGAATTAGATTCAGCTCCGGATAAAGAAAAGTCGGGATCGGTAAATGATTCCTTTAATAAAGGGTATAAATCCTTATCAGATATCCTCTGTTCTTCAACATGAAAAATTCTTTCTTTAAGGTTTTCAAATACAATAACTTCTTGTCCAATTTGTTCTGCTAGATTTTGTACGGTTAGGATTGAGCGATTGTATGGGCTGGAGATGACAACATCAATATCTTCGTCTCGTAATACATTTGCAATAACTAGAGCATCATGCTTTCCTTTAACAGTCAATCCTCTCGTTTTTTCTTCTCCTCCTTTTGGAGAGTCACCGTGCCTTACCATATATACAAAAGTATTCATACTACCTCCTAAAACCATTTATAATGGAACGTCATTATACAAATACGCACCTTAAAAAGAGTCATTCACATAACGGTAACCAACTCTTTCGTAATCCTTTATTTTGTTGACGTATGAATCGGAACAATAACTCTCTCGTCATTAAGATTCACTAATACATGCACATCTCTGTTAATGGTTAATTCCTTAAAACGTAAAGAATACATTCCAGTGGGGTTTTTCTCCATGGATTGAATGGCTACTTGTGAGAAACGGGGGTCTTTTACGACTAATTTAACCGCATTCCCTTCCTTTTCACTTTGAGCATCTGTTAAGAAAACCATTTCATTTGCAAAAGCTTTGCCAGGAAAGGATTCTTCCATTTCCCCGTCAAAATTCACTTGAATTTTCTGTCCAACCTCTATATCAACACTATGTATTTTTTTGTCTTTATCCGTACTAAACACTGTTCCATCGTTAAAGGAAAACCAAACATCATTTATGAGTACTTCATTGCTTTCAATTTGGGTAACAAAGCCTATGAATCGTTCATTTGGCTCAGAATCTTGTACAGGCGTTGAAAGGTCACAGCCAGTGACTAATGGTAAAAGACACAGTAAAAGAATAGTGAGACATTTTTTCATAGACTCCCCCCCTTATAATATTAGACGATTGGAAGTATTCGTTAGTTTCATTATTTTTTGAAAAAAAGTTTATTTCCTACTTTTTCAATGAGTGAAGGAAATAATTGATAAACAACACTTCCCGCATTCATCCAACGAGGTAAATTGATCTCTCTTGTATTTGTGAAAAGCGCATTTATGACTTTTTCTGCTACTTTATCAGGTTGAAGCATAAATTTTTCCACATTTTTTGCATATGTACCTGACTCATCGGCAATGGAAAAGAAATCCGTAGCAATAGGACCAGGGTTTACGGCTGTAACCGCTACGCCATACCTGGCGGCTTCCATCCGAAGACTATTCGTATAGCCTAGAACAGCATGCTTAGAAGCAGAATAAACGCTTGATTTAGGCGAGGCAAATTTACCCGCTTGAGAGGCAATATTCAGGATATGCCCAAAGCCTTGTTTACGCATATAAGGAAGTATTTCGCCCGTACATGCCATAAGACCAAGTACATTCACTTCAATCATTCCTTTTACATCACTAAATGACGTTTCATGAGCTTCCTGGAATATGCCGTAGCCCGCATTATTAATGATGGCATGTACTTCACCGAAGTCTTCCAAAATGGTAGAGAATACACGAGGGATTTCAGCATAATCTGTTACATCCAAAGGATACACTTCTACTTTAACCTTGAATGTAGTCATCAATTTTTCCTTTAATCCCTCTAATAACTGAACACGGCGAGCAATCAAAGCAAGGTTTCCTCCATTTTCAGCAACTTTGATTGCCATCTGCTCCCCAATTCCACCAGATGCTCCTGTAATGATTATGTTTTTTCCTTTAACTCGTTTATTCATTTCCACACCTCCGGTTAGACAAAGTAATAATATACCCCATCAGTCTTTTCCTTTTTTATTAAATCAAGGGATTCTAAATAATCTAATTGACCTATCGTCTCAGACAAGGTAAGACCCAGTTCTTTTTTATAAACAGAAGGAAACAGCTTTTGGCAAATCTCTAATACAGTAAATCGATTTCCTTTTATCATATGTAAAACAGATTGGGCCCTTTCATCTTGTTTCCTTAACCTCTTAGGAATAAGGGCATGAACATCCGAAATATCCTCTCCATGACCTGTATAAGCACGTGAGATAGGGATGTCCTGGAGCTTGCTTAAAGAAGCATTGTATTGAAGTAAAGGCTTTGTCCGTTCTTCTTCTCCATCAAATGGTGGTTCAATAAGAGGATTGGGTGAAATATGAGCAAGGATATGATCTCCGGCAATCAATACACCATCACGTTCTCGATAAAAAGACAAATGACTTTGTGCATGACCCAGGGTTTCGATAATGTTCCACTCCTCTAGCCCAGGAATAGCATCTCCTTCTCCTATTGATACATCTAGCTTTCTATCACCCATGAATTTTAAAGGAGTTTTAAATTTAGGAATGGCAGAAAGAAACTCTTGAGGTAATCCTGACTCAATAGCTAACTTCAAAAAAAAGCGATCGTATACATCGTGAAAATAATTATCTCGATGTAGCCAAAAGCGATTATATTTATGCCCATATACTTTTACAGAAGAAGGAAAACGATCAAGTAAGCCAGCATGATCTGGGTGATGATGGGTGAGGACAATTTGTTCAATGTCTTCGGGTTTATATCCTAAAGAAGCTAATTCCTCCGTTAATTGAATCCATGCAGTATTTGTCAATGGACCCACGTCTACCAACGTTAGCGCTTCACCTTTCACTAAATAAATATTTACATCTCCAACAGCAAATGGAGTAGATAGCGTAATCTTTGCGATATTATTTTCTAACATATTTTCACCACATTCTACTATAATAAGGTCTTCAACCAAGACATTCGTTTCTCAAAATGAATGATGCTTCATTTTACAGTGTACATTTTTTCCTATCACTTGTCATTTTTAATATCTTTTGAAAATACTGAAAAAAACCTTGACAGACAAGCCACTTTTTTATGATAATCACCTATAATATTATTTTTTCAACTGAACATTACATTCACTATATATAGAAAGCGATGAAGAAGACTAGTAATAGATAGATGATGTTAGAGAATAGTGCTCCATTAGGCTGAAAGGCACTGTCATCCTCTCTATTTATGAACCTACCTTTTGAGCGTCTTAAATCAGAACGTTTCCAGCGTTATCTGGAGTTGAGTGTGTTCATTGGCATTTGAATGTTCGTGAACGAAACAAGGTGGTACCGCGGAAGCAGACCCTTTCGTCCTTTATGGATGAGAGGGTCTGCTTTTTTATATAGGATAAGGAGGAGTGACTTCATGAAGACATTGTTTATGGGTGCAGGTTCAATGGCGCATGCATTAATGAAAGGGTCACTAGCAGCAGAAGTATTGAGGCAAGAGAAGGTGTATGTGACAAACCGTTCGAATCGCCAGGGTTTAGAGGAATTCGTGCATGAATTCGGAGTTAATAAGGTGGAGCATGAAGCTTCATATGATGTCGTGATCCTGGCAATGAAACCAAAAGACTTTCACGGTGCAGTGGCAACCATTCGTCCTTATTTGACCACTCACACGTTGGTCATTTCTGTTTTAGCAGGGATCACCATACAACATTTAAGTGATAAGCTTGCATTTAATGGAGCCATCGTTAGAGCTATGCCTAATACGAGTGCATCCATGGGGAAATCAGCTACCGCTGTATCGTTCAATCGTCACCTGACGCACTCTCAGAAGGAGTGGACAATGAAATTATTTCAATCCGTTGGGATAGCAGTGGAGGTGGAGGAAAAGCAATTAGACTTAATTACTGCTCTATCTGGAAGTGGTCCTGCCTATATCTATTTTGTGGCAGAATTACTTGAAAAGGCTGCAGTGGAGTTAGGACTGCAACAGGAACTGGCTAAGGATTTAATCTCTCAAACGATTGCAGGGGCAAGTGAGATGCTAGAAAAATCCGGCTTAAATGCACAGGAATTAAGGAGAAATGTTACAAGTCCAGGTGGTACGACAGAAGCAGGTATTGCAGCATTGGAAGAATATCACGTTAGGGAAGCCTTTTTGCAATGTATTTATTCGGCGAAAACGCGTTCTGAGAATCTTGGAAAAGAAATTAACACACAATCCCTTTAAATATGAACTCACCTAAATAACCTACCTTTTCTCGCTATTTGCTTGTTTCATTGGTACAATCGAAACAAAAAAAGAAGGTCGTACCTATGATTCACCTATTCATTTTACTTTGTATGGTACTTGGTGTCTGGTTGTTTATATCCATTGACGTGTGGAGAGAGATTTCTACACTCTCCTCCATTCATGATTACGCAATCGTACAGAAAGGTCCGTTACTAACGATTATTGTCCCAGCTAGAAATGAAGAGAAAACCATTTCAGCCAGTATCAGATCTCAACTTCAACAGGATTATCACAATCTTGAATGGATATTAGTAAATGACCGTTCAACTGACGGGACACCAGATAAACTAGAAGAATTGGCGAGCATGGATAAACGAATAAACACGCTCCATATAGACTCATTGGAGAAAGGATGGCTAGGAAAAAATCAGGCTCTATACAAAGGATATCAGCACGCCCATGGAGAACTTATCCTTTTCACTGATGCTGATGTCATCTTTAAAGATTCGACGATCGTTTCTAAAGCCGTATCCTTTCTTCTGTCACGGGAATTGGATCATCTTACTCTAGCACCCCATATTAAATCACGGACATTTTGGTTAAAAAGCTTTGTTGCCTTTTTCTTATTCGGCTTCTCCTTCTATAAACGCCCCTGGAAAGCAAACGACCATACATCAAAAACGGGAATGGGCATTGGTGCTTTTAACCTTATCTCACGGACGGCTTATGAAGAAATCGGTACCCACAAAGGGATTAAGCACATGCCTGATGATGACTTGCAGCTTGGAGTGCAAATAAAGAAACACCACAAAAAACAATTCTTTCTAACAGCTCTGGATTCATTGGAAGTTGAGTGGTATCAATCATTGAAAGATGCTTTTAACGGTTTAGAAAAAAATACATTTGCAGGACTCCATTACTCCATCTTACTCGTCTTGTTTTCCATTATTGGGGTTTTCTGCTCCACTGTCCTCCCTTTTATCACGATTTTCTCATGGGATTGGAGAATTCAGATGGTGAGTGCTGCTATTATTCTTATGATTTTATTGGCGTATCAAAAGGTCATTAAACACATGACAAATGAGTCTCCTTTTCTCTTTCTTTCATTACCACTCACAGCTCTCCTATTTATCTATTCAATTGGCCGAGCCACGATTTTAACCTTCAAACGTGGTGGAATCGAATGGCGGGGAACGGTTTATCCATTGAAAGAGTTAAAGCAAAAAAACAAATAGAAGCACATTTCTTTCCTGGAAAAATAGGTGTTGTTATAATCATTGTGAATTACTATTTAGAAACCCGAAATAAATAACCCTTGATGAAAGGTGATGAAAGATGAATACAAAGCTTTTTCAACCATATACCCTTAAAAATGTTGAACTGAAAAATCGAATTGTTATGGCACCTATGTGCATGTACTCTTCCCATAACAATGATGGGAAAGTTGAAAATTGGCATCGCACTCATTATACGAGCCGTGCTGTTGGTGGAGTCGGGCTGATTATTCAGGAAGCAACTGCCGTTACACCCCAAGGAAGAATCTCTCCTCAGGACTTAGGAATTTGGGATGATGAGCATGTGGAAGGATTAAAAGAATTAGTAGGATTAATGAAAGAACAAGGTGCGAAGACAGGTATTCAGCTGGCTCATGCAGGAAGGAAAGCTGTTCTAGAAGGTGATATTATTGCTCCATCTGCCATTCCATTTAATAAAGACATGAAAACACCTGTTGAAATGACAAAGAATGATATTAATGAAACCATTAAGGCATTCATTAAAGGTGCAGAAAGAGCCAGGGAAGCAGGATTTGATGTGATTGAAATTCACGGAGCCCATGGATATCTCATTAACGAATTCCTCTCTCCCCTTTCTAATAAACGCACGGACGAATATGGTGGGTCTCCTGAGAACCGCTACCGTTTCCTTCGTGAAATCATTAACGGTATTCAACAAGTATGGGAAGGACCATTACTTGTACGTGTCTCTGCCAAAGATTATCATGAAGAAGGTCTTGATGTTGAAGATTATGTAGTATTCGGAAAATGGATGAAGGAACAAGGAATTGATTTAATTGATGTTAGCTCCGGTGCAGTTGTGCCGGCACAAATCCCTGTATTCCCTGGCTACCAGGTAAAGCTTGCCGAGACCATCAAGAGAGATGCCGATATTGACACAGGAGCAGTCGGGCTGATTACTACAGGGATTCAAGCAGAAGAAATCCTTCAAAACGAGCGTGCTGATCTCGTTTTACTTGCACGTGAATTACTTCGAGACCCATATTGGCCTAGAACTGCTGCGAAGGAGTTAGGAGTAGAACTGGAAGCTCCCAAGCAATATCAAAGAGGTTGGTAAGGACTAAGAAGCACTGGACAAAAAAATGAGGGGGGAATGCCTTGGCATTCCCCCCCTCATTCACTTATTCATACACTTTCTGAACTTCATACTTGAAACCACCATAACGGTAGTTTTGTCTTTGATACATAAGTCTAGGTGTGTCTTCTCCATCAGCTAACAGAATCACTGTTTTATTAGGAAATTTTTTCATCACACGTTCTTGCAATTTACTCCCTATGCCCTTCTTTTGAAAAGATTCTTGAACCATCAGCCCATCTATTTCCGCTGTGTCCGATTTAATAATAACATCGACTGACCCTGCTGGGGTTCCACGATAATAGGCTAGAAGTTGAATAAAATTCTCATCTTGAAAGTGTCGTTTATGTAAATCAATCTTTTGTTGAGCAAATTCCTCTCCAAATTCTAAATCCTGTTGGTACTGGAATTCAAGGTAAGCATCAAGATCTTGATCAGACACTACCTTAATTTCTATATCAGGATTATCTTCTAAAGGTGGAAATTGATCAGGTGCAATACTATATAATTCATTAAACCCCACTTCAAATTTTTCACGTGCAAAAAAGTCCATTAATTCCTGAGAGGGTTTAACATCCTGTGGAAAATAGAATTTTACATGTTTTTGCCCTTTTGATTTATGGAATTCTCTTAAAAAATGAGCGGCTTCTTTAAATTCAGAAAGGGATGGCTGTTTATTAAATTCAAGAAAATTACTATCATACCTTGTTAACATTTCTGGAAAATGAATGTGTTGATAGAGATTATTTTCTGCTACTACATGTCCTTCTTTTCCTTCTTTATATATAAGGTCAAATGTTATCTGCATACGCACTCCCCTTTATTTCCAAATTCGTTGAACCGAAGCTTGGCTTTGCTCCACTGTTACCAAATAAACGTCAGGATTTGAAAGAGCAAATAATTCTTCATACCCATACTTGTCATCAAACAACCTCAACAATAATGTCGTTAAATTCCCATGACTAACACATACAATGTTGTCTTCTTCTTTTGTTAAGACATCATCAACAAAGGACTGAGCTCGCTCCATCGCCTTTTGATTGGATTCTCCACCAGGTAATGATAAGGAGAAATCTTCAAAGCTCTTCTTTAACTTTTCCAACCAGTCAGGAAAATCCTGATCACTGAGGACCCTTTCTCCTAACCGATCATCTTCTCGAATAGTCAGGCCCGCTCGCTTGGCAAAGGGTGCTATAGTTTCAATTGCCCTTACAAACGGGCTAGAGTAAACGGCTTGAATCGAACGGTTTTCTAAGAAAGAAGCCAGGTGTATTGCCTGCTCCATTCCAATATCCGTTAAAGGTGACTGAAAAGGCTGACCTTCTGCTTTTGCATGTCGTACGATGTAAATGTTTTTCATGTACTTCCCTCCACTACTTCTTAACAGAAATGCTATATTCCATAAAATCCTTTGCAATGAATGTCTCAGGAAACACTTGGCGGGCTTCATCTCGCAATTCATTCCAGGACTCTTTTGCAAACCTTGAAGAAATATGTGTTAAAAAAAGGACTTTAGCATTTGCGGCTAATGCCGTTTCCCCTGCTTGCTTCGTAGTTGAATGGTAATATTCATGAGCCATTTGTTCCTGCTCTTTATTAAACGTTGCTTCATGGATCATGACATCGGCGCCTTCTCCCAGCTTGATTGCATTTTGACAGGTACGAGTATCACCTAGAATCGTCACAACTCTACCCGGAATAGAGGGGCCGATAAAATCCTTCCCATTGATTTCTCTGCCGTCTTCAAGAAGAACTGTTTGTCCTAATTTCAACTTTTTATAAACCGGTCCTGGTGGTAGCCCGATTGCCTGCAATTCATTTACCTCAAGGACACCTGGCTTATCCTTTTCTACAACTCTGTACCCGAATGTCGGAATCGCATGTTCAAGTTCTTTTGCCTCTACTTTAAATTCTTCATCTTCAAAAATAATACCCTCTTCGATTTCAACAATGCTTAGGGAATATTGAAGATGAGTTCGGCTTAGAGAAAGTGAAACCTCGATATATTCCTTTATTCCTTTTGGTCCATAGACGGTTAAAGGAGAATTTCCTCCTTGAAAGGAACGACTACCTAATAGTCCGGGAAGACCATAAATGTGATCACCATGTAAATGGGTAATAAAGATTTTTTCTATTCTTCTCGGTTTCAAGCTAGTATGTAAAATTTGATGCTGCGTAGCTTCTCCACAATCGAAAAGCCATACAGCACCTCGTTCTTCTAATAATTTCAACGCAATACTGGTGACATTGCGGAGTTTAGCAGGGACACCTGCACCCGTTCCCAGAAATAACAATTCCATTTTCACCCACTCCTAATACGACAATGTTGCCTCTATCATAGCATACACTTAAGCATCTTGACGCTTTAATACTTCCTGCAGTGAAACCTTTTTCAGTTTTCTCTTTGATAAGGAAACTGACACTAAATAAGAAGAAAGAATAATCCCAAATCCTATAAAGAAAAGAGGTATATTAATGGTTACGGGCAGTACATAATTTGTCTCTGACGCTAATGATTTTAACAATGTGTCGATACTAATGATGGCTAAAGGCACACCAACACAATATGCGATGATCACAACAGGGGTATAAATATTGATCATCCATTTAGAAATCGTTTTATCATCATATCCAATGACTTTTAATAATGAAATGGAATTCGTATTCTCCTCCACAATCAGATTGGTAATTAGAGTGATGATCACCAGTCCTATGACGAAAGAAAGACCCGACATAATGAAAATCGAATATCTCACTGGACCCATTAAAGACTCAAGAGACTCCATCATCTCTTTCTTATTTTCTATCATAAAGATATTATCCATTTTTACCGGCTTATCTGAAGTCCACTCCCCGAGATAACTATTTTCAGGATAGTCGTTCCATTCATTCAAGGTGTGGCGGTCCATGTAGGCTAATGAACCCGTATATAATTCTGCAACGCCGACAATTTCAAAGGTTCGCGACTCATCATTCGTAGAAAGCTTAAGGGTAATCGGATCCCCTTCATTCAAGTTGAATATATAAGACAGAACCTTGTTGATGATAATTCCATCTTGTAGGTTTGGAATCAAGTTCTCTCCTTTTTCATTCTGTAAGGATATTGTGGAGTTAGAAGATTCGATTCCATACAGTTGAACTTTTTCTTCTTCACCCTCATGTACCGCATTTGTTTCAGAAAAAGTAAATACGTTTTCAGTCGCTTCAGATGTTTTCAAACCTTGATAGTAAACGCCATAATCATATTGAAGCCCTTCCTTATATGTCTCTTCCATTAATGTATCCATAGAATTCATACTTACAAATCCATACATTAATAGAATGGTGGAAAACACAATACCGATTGCTAAATAAAACACTCTTCCAAGATTATTTACTACCATTTTCAAACGAAAACGAGCTCGGAATGACTTAGGTTGAAAACGAAACGTTCTCGTCTTATTTTCTAAGGCTCCAATTTGCTGAGGTTTTAAAAGGTGAATGGGAATTTTGGACACTTGTTTGGTGATCACAATATAACCTGTAACAAGAAGGAAAATGGTTGGAACCAGGATTGCTAAAAGGACCGAAATAAAGTCTGTTCCGAACTGTTTAATAATCGGAACATTAAAAAATTCTGTGTACAACTTCGTAATGGGCACAGATAATAGCCCACCTGCGATGACACCTAAAATGGAACCGAACAACCCGACAAACAAAGGATAAAATAAATACGCCTTCGTAATTTCTCTTGGAAAATATCCCAGTGAAAGCTGAGTTCCAATTTGCTTCTTTTCAGAATCTAAACGTCGTTTTAATAGAATAACGACCATCATAAGTGAAATAACCCCTATGAACAAAGGAAGAACAGTTGAAAAGGACTTGGTTCCTTTAATCTCTGTATTAATATAAGAAATTCTAGGATTATCACTACTATTCAACCATTTTAAAACAGGAGCCTCTTTGGAAATGGACTCTTTTAAGTCTGAAACGCTTCCTCTTTTATTCCACTTGCCAATGTAATAGGATGCGGAATCTTCTAACCCTTCAAATACATCTTCAGTCAAAATACCATAGCCGAAATCTGTGGCATTATTGACGATCTCACGTTCATTTTTAAGGGGATAAATATAATCTGGTAAGTATATAAAACCTGATATCTCTTTATCCTCTCCGTTCAACAGTATGGTATCTCCAATTTCCATACTGTTCTTACGTGCAAAAATATCTGAAATGGCCACCTCATTTTTCTCTTTTGGAAGTTGCCCTTTTTCAACATAGGCTTTATCTACCGTAGTCGTTTCATTAAAAAGACGAAGAGTTTTTTTACCATCATCCAACTCAACGTCACTCGTTAGACGCCTCTCCATTTCGACTTGATGCTTCTCCTCGATGAGCGTTATTTTCTCATTTGTAAGCTTCTCACTTGTATAAAATTGAAAATCCTCCTGAACATAATCTTCTGCAAAGGTGAGATTGCTCTTCTCAATGGAGGTAATAGAGGAGCGGAGCATTATAAAAAGCATAACCCCTAAAAAAATAAGAAAAATTGCGCCACCAAATTGCAGCTTACTATTTTTCATTTCTTTAAACACGCTTTTAGAAAGCTTTTTCATACCCATTTCACCTGCTCAGCAGAGAGCGGTGTTTTATTTTCTTCAAGGGCGACCACTTCTCCACTTTTCATCTTCACGACCCAATTTGCCATTTCACCAATTCCAGGATTGTGCGTAATGAGAAGAATGGTGGTTTTAAATTTCACATTAATTTCTTGAAGTAATTGTAGTATATTTTTACCGGTTTCTTCATCCAATGCACCCGTAGGTTCATCACAAAGAAGCAATTTTGGATTTTTCACTAGAGCCCGAGCAATGGCCACCCTTTGTTGTTCTCCACCACTCAGCTGATGAGGGTACTTACCCTGTTTATCTATCATACCTACCCGTTCTAACACTTCGTTGATATCTAACGGAGAATCACTAATTTCTGAGCCTACTTCTACATTTTCTTTTACAGTTAATGTAGGGATTAAGTTATAAGATTGAAAAATAAAGCCAACATAATGACGACGATAGTTTGTTAATTCCTTAACAGAAAAGTGATGAAGGGATTGAGAAAAAATAGTCATTTCTCCCGAATCAATTGTATCTATGCCCCCTATGACATTAACCAAGGTCGATTTTCCAGAACCGGAAGGACCTAATATGACGGATATGGACCCTTGGGGCAATTCTAGTGAAACTGATTTTAATGCTTTAACGATGATTTCACCACTTTGATACTGTTTACTTACGTTTTTTAAGGCAATCATCCATTTTCCCCCTTAAGTTAGTAAAAAAGGTTAAAGATACCTTCATCATATCGAGAAATAAAACCATATACAATCATTTTATGAAATATTTACATATGGATATTTCATAAAATTTATTTCAGGTCGCATTCTCTTTCTGATTGCAAATAATTTGCTAAATGGCTTATAAATCTTTAAAATTAGATAATTGTAAAGGATATTAAATAAGAAGAAACACAGGTATTACAAGCTAGGCAACAAAGATAAAGTGAGGTCATGACATTGAATAATTCAAATACACCATCGTCTCTTATTACCATTTTTGGTGCAACAGGTGATTTAGCCAAAAGAAAGCTGTATCCATCTCTTTATCATTTATTCCGCAAAGGGAAAATCTCAAAGCGATTTGCCGTAGTCGGTGTCGCTCGCCGGAACTGGTCAAATGAAGAATTTCAAGAGCATGTTAAAACGTCCGTACATAACGCCATTGGAGAAAATGAAAACATTGATGAATTTGTTTCTCACTTCTATTACCAACCAAACGATGTATCCAATAGTGATTCGTACAAGGAATTAAAACAACGCTGTGACGAATTAGATGAGAGTTACAACCTTGAAGGAAATCGAATATTTTATTTGGCTATGGCGCCAGAGTTTTTTGGAACCATTACTGAGCAATTAAAAAATCAAGGGGTTACTGAAACGGAAGGGTTTCAACGCCTTGTAATTGAAAAACCGTTTGGACACGATCTTCCTTCTGCAGAGAAATTAAATAGTCAGATACGTGAATCATTCTCAGAAGATCAGATATACCGTATAGACCACTATCTCGGAAAAGAAATGGTCCAAAATATTGAAGTCATTCGTTTTGCCAACGCCTTATTTGAACCGTTATGGAACAATCGATACATTTCAAATATCCAAGTAACGTCATCTGAAGATTTAGGTGTAGAAGATCGTGGACGCTATTATGAAAAGAGTGGAGCCCTAAGGGATATGGTTCAAAATCATATGCTCCAAATGGTCGCTCTATTAGCTATGGAACCACCAATTAAACTAACAACGGATGAGATTCGAAGTGAAAAGGTACGCGTTCTTCGTTCTTTAAGACCATTCGAACGAGATGAAGTGAAGGATTACTTTGTCAGAGGCCAATATGGTCCTGGTACATCCAATAACCAAGAGGTAAGTGGTTATCGCGAGGCTGAAAATGTAGATGATCGCTCCAATACGGAGACGTTCGTTGCTGGTAAGCTTATGATTGATAATTTCCGTTGGGCAGGTGTTCCTTTCTACATTCGTACCGGTAAAAGAATGGGTGCAAAATCAACAAAAATTGTGATTCAATTTAAGGACATTCCAATGAATCTTTATTACAATATGGACAAACCTCTAGCACCTAACCTGTTAGTGATTCATATTCAGCCAGAAGAAGGTATAACCCTTCATCTCAATGCTAAAAAGTCAGGTCAAAATATTGAAACAACACCTGTTAAGTTAAACTTTGCTAATAATAGTGTCGATGGAATGAATACTCCAGAGGCATACGAGAAGCTCCTATTTGACTGTATGCGTGGGGATGCTACAAACTTTACTCACTGGGATGAAGTGAAATTATCTTGGGCTTTCGTTGATAAGATTTCTGAGGTTTGGGAGCACACACGTGATGAACAATTCCCTAACTATGAATCAGGCTCGATGGGACCAAAAGCCGCTGATAATTTACTTGCAAAAGATGGATTCTATTGGTGGCCAATTACAAATCTAGACGTAGACCAATGCTAAAAGAGGTGTGAAAATATGAAAATTTATGACGTAACAGCAACAATCTTTAACGGCATGCCCGTATACAAAAACAAACCAGAAAAACAACCAACTATTGAAACAAGCACAAATGGACATGTAACGGAGTCTCGTATTACCATGGATGTTCACACGGGAACCCATGTAGATGCTCCCCTTCACATGATCAACGATGGCGATACTATCGAGACGATTCAAATTGAGAAACTTGTACGTCCTGTAAAGGTATTTGATTTAACAGATGTGGATGAAAAAATAAGTTTTCAAGATATTAAAGATTTAGATATTGAAAAAAATGATTTTATTTTATTTAAAACGAAAAATTCATGGGATACTGAATTCAACTTCAATTTTATTTATGTAGCAGAAGATGCAGCATCCTATTTAGCTGAAAAAGGCATCTCTGGTGTTGGAATTGACGCTCTTGGAATCGAAAGAGCCCAAGAAGGTCATCCAACACACCGTAGTTTGATGGGTAGTGATGTGATTATTATGGAAGGACTTCAATTAAAAGAAATTGAAGCCGGACAATATTTCATGGTAGCTGCTCCCTTAAAAATTGAAAACACCGATGCTTCACCAGCACGCGTGTTACTATTTGATGAATTGATTGGATAAAGCATGATAGAAAGCCGCTCTCAAAATAGAGAGCGGCTTTTTTTGTCATAGTCCCCTGTTGGATTTTATACAATTTCCTAATATGAACATAAACCTTTTGACAACCGCAGTAAAATGATGTAAATTAGCTAATGTACGAACGATAAACAAAAACTTAATTTAAATATTCGCTTTTAGGGGTGTTATATATGGAAAATGTATTTGATTACGAAGATATTCAATTAATTCCTGCAAAATGTGTGGTAAACAGTCGTTCAGAGTGTGATACAAGTGTAACTTTAGGGGAACGAACGTTTAAATTACCTGTTGTCCCAGCAAATATGCAGACGATTATAGATGAAAAGATTGCTATTTACTTAGCTGAGAATGGATATTTCTATGTAATGCATCGTTTTGAACCACAAAAAAGATTGGCTTTCACAAAAGATATGCATTCACGTGGACTATTCGCATCGATTAGTGTCGGAGTGAAAGAAGAAGAATACTCATTCATTCAGCAATTAGCTGAGGAACAAATTATACCTGAATACATTACAATTGATATTGCCCACGGTCATTCCAATGCCGTAATCGAAATGATCAAATTCATAAAAAAACACCTACCTACAAGCTTCGTTATTGCAGGAAATGTCGGAACTCCAGAAGCCGTAAGAGAATTAGAACATGCTGGTGCAGATGCAACGAAAGTTGGAATTGGCCCAGGTAAGGTATGCATCACAAAAATTAAAACCGGATTCGGTACCGGCGGCTGGCAACTAGCTGCTTTAAGATGGTGTGCAAAAGCAGCCAGCAAACCAATAATTGCTGACGGAGGCATTCGTACCCATGGTGATGTAGCGAAATCTGTAAGGTTCGGAGCAACAATGGTCATGATTGGTTCCCTATTTGCAGGGCACGAAGAATCACCAGGGGAAACAACTGAAAGAGACGGAAAGCTCTACAAAGAATACTTTGGTTCTGCTTCTGAATTCCAAAAAGGTGAAAAGAAGAATGTAGAAGGAAAGAAAATGTTTGTAGAACATAAAGGTTCTCTAAAGGATACCCTAATTGAAATGGAACAAGATCTTCAATCCTCTATTTCTTATGCAGGTGGTACAAACCTTGACGCTATTCGTCACGTGGATTATGTGGTAGTTAAGAATTCTATTTTTAATGGAGATAAAGTATATTAATTAATCTAAAGCATAAAAAAAACACCAACAGCTGTTGATCAGGGTTGGTGTTTTTATTTGACTATTTTCCCCTTACTCTGTTGATGAAACAAGTTTTATGAGTTCATCAATTGTTCCACAACACTTTTCAACTTCTGGCAAATGATAAAAGGTGCTGGTGGTTTCGATGTTATTTACTTCTTCTTCCGGTGAATAAAGGTAAATTCTTTTGCCATGCCCAATGGCAATACCTAATTCAATATGACTTCCTTTTCCCGCAGGAAATAAAACGATTATGACATCAGCTTCTATCACTGCTTCTTTTTCTTTTTGCCCTATTTCTTTTAAGGCGTCAAATGTTGTGGCCCTTTCATTCATCGTCCAATCGTATGTATGGATATGGCCTCTATTTTTCAACTGTTCACTTACATACCGAACTAATTCGATATTTTTAAAGCTTGATGCAACATAGAATTTCATTTTGTCCTCCATTCTGCATTGAAAATTGTCCAATAAGCGACTACATAATAGATTAAGTTTTCCTTTTAATTACTATAAGGAATAGTCCAACAGTAATAAAGATGAAAGATATTAAAAGTGCGTTGCCTTCGCCACTAACATTACCATATAAATACAATAAATATCATATTAGTTATTATTGAATACTCTATTTTTTTCATTAGTGAGGGATCGAATACATTTTTTAGTAATATCACCTTTTCACAGCAGCTTTGGATTAGAAAATAAATAAAGTTAGTAAACTAGGAGAAAAGTTTTACTAATTATGGTAGATTAACATAGAAGGCTATTTTCCAAATAAAGGAGGGTTGGTTCAGATGGAACTAATTATGATAATGTTTGTTTTTTTAGTTACGATGGGTATAAGTTCGGTTTTAAATATACTCTTTCTTATGACTGAAAAGAAACATTGGATCATGTCTCTTCTAATCAGTTCTGGTTTGTCACTCATTATTGTTGCAATGTTAGCAGGATGAAGATTATTACACTGCCAATTCCTACATTCTAATTAAACCCCTTATTTTCCTACTCCAAAGTCTAGCCACAATATATCAAATAGGTAAATAATGATCTACAATCTCCATGAGACGTTCAGTATTTTCTGATGGTACCCTCTCAGACAATCTTGCTGCAGCGATAATGGGAGCCCATTGAAAAATATCATCTTTGGACAAACCGCTTTTTTTACAATAAAGACGAAGATACATCTCGGCCAATTCTAAGGAAAACTGAGAATACAAAAGATACGTGCGATATACATCAGCCCGGACATCACCTTCACTTGAATCAACCCAATCTATAATTGTGACACCCTCATCTGATAAGATTAAATTGAATAAATGAAAATCTCCATGACAGAGCCTTTTCTCGACTGTCATCGAACTCATTTTATCTAATAAAGTAGACTTACGTTTACTATCCAGATTAGGGACAGATTCTATTTGTCTACATAATTTTTCTGACATAGGCTCAATCGAATGATCAGCTTCAATCCTATGTATTTTCAGTTGTATATCAATGGATATATTCATATAGTGTTCTGCTTGATCCATATTTTCAGATACGAGATTTCCAATTGTTCTTCCCTTAATATATTCCATTATTATAGCTTGCTTCCCCTCAATTTTCGTGACATCTACTATTTCTGGCACTGAGAGTCCACACGAATAAGCATACTTTTGTTTGTACGCTTCATTTTTTGCTTCCGAATCCGGTAAATAGTCCTTAAATACTTTAATAATCCTATTTTCATGAAGATAAACCTTTGCAGTACTACCATTTGCTATTGGATGGTCTAGATACATCAATTCTTCCTCCTGGAATTCGGTGACTTCCAATCAAAAAGCCGATTTCTATTGAAACCGGCCAAATGATTTCTGAAACAGTTGTTATTTACTTTTCTCCATGACTGCAAAATAGTTCTCTTCTCTATCTGCGAAGTTAAACACTCTCCCTGAAGGCATATTGACAATTTCTCCAACAGTGACATTTTTATCAAGTAAATGTTTATATAATTGGTCAAGATTTTCAGAGAAGAACATTAAGGACGGGGTGCCAAGATTTAATTCGGGTTGCATTTTGGCTATTAATTCTTTGTTGTGAAGAATAATACTCGTTTCAACATCCTGAGATGGAGCAATTTCGATCCATCTCATACCATGACCGTTCTCCTCTTCAGAAATAACTTTGAACCCTACTATTTCTGTCCAAAATTTCACTGCTTCATCCTGGTTATTCACATATACCATAATTTGTCCAAGTTTATTAATCAATGCTATTCACTCCTCTTATTCTATTTTTGGATCGATAGACTTAATGGAATCTTTCTTCATTAATTATTCTACAAATGGAGGTGTTTTCCTTCTTAATATTCTAGAACAAGAGAGCCCACATTCTATTAGCGTGAGAACATGATTGCTTCTGTTTCCAGCAACCATTTATCAATTGCTTTTACAGGGAAATAAAATTCCGTTCCAATTTTTATATATGGGATTGAACTTGTTGTAATATTCTCGTCTATACGGGGAAGGATCATCTGTAATTCCTCATCAGTAACCCCTAGGTAGCTTCCTAATTCAGACTGAGTTAATAATTGTTTTTCTTGGGTTATTTCTTCATCTACCCCTTTATCCATAACCACTTGTACATTTCGATTTAATTCTTTTGATACGAACCAACTGCCAATGACAATCGCTATTGCCAGTGAGAAAATTGAAACTGCCATTAATTGATACTTCACTTTAATCTCCTTTCATCTGCAAGGTCTACTTACTGAAGATGTTTGCACCCCTTAAAATGAATAGAACGACGAGCTATCCACGTCTCATAAAACACAGCTCACCTAAATCATTAGTAAACCCCCACTTTTCATAAAATGGTTTCATTTCAGGTCGACAATATAACTCAAAATGCTGTACATTCACTAATTTTGAGTGGTTTATCATTAGATACATTAATTTCTTACCTAAATCGGCATCACGGTATGAAGGCTTTACCATAACATCAAAAATGAATGCTTTATATACGAAATCAGTCAGTACACGTGCAAATGCTATTAGCTCTTTGTCTTTAACAAAAGCTACAATAACATCGGAATGGTCTATCATACATTGGACCTCTTCAAATTTCCGTCCCTTCGTCCACCATTCCAATTGAAACATTTCAGTTAGTTGTTTTATTTGATCTATATTAAGTGCTTCAATTATTTTAAATTCCATTTGTTACAACCTCCGCAAAATATTCAACGATCATGCCCAAGTCATTACCATTACTTTGCAGCTATTTGATCTTTAGTTTCGAATGGATGAAGGTTATATTCAATATGTATAGATTTAATACGACTACAACCTCAAATATATTCCTCATAACCCTTCACTTAATTGTTAATGCTATAGTTGGATTTTCAATACAACCTCATCCCACATTATTTCACCCGTTTTTTTAAAACCCAGGCTTTCATATAACTTTATTGCATTAACGTTTTCCGGTTCTGCACTGGTGTAAAATTCAATTCCACCGTATGTATTGATGATATGTTCTAAGAGTTGTTTTGTAGCTTGCTTTCCATAACCTCTCCCCTGAAAGTGTTGATCTATCATTAATCGACTCATTTCCATTCGATTTGTTTCTGAATCTACACCATACATTAAAAATCCAATCATTGACCCTTGATCATAGAAAGTGGGTATAGCCCATCAGTAAATTTCGACTGCAATAATGAGTAACAGTTATCTGCTACAAACCCCTTTTGATGATCAGATACTGATAATTGTACGCACTCATTCCAATTATCAACATCTATTTCCCTTAGCTCCAAATTCATTTATTACCCTCCAAGATTAAAGATCAACTATTAACATCTTTCTTCGTACTATCAAATTACTTGAAATCAGAACAATACGACCACAACTCATAGAAACTCAATCGTATTAATTAGAATCTCGCTTAAAAAAAGAAGTTCGTCGTTCATCAAGAAACTAAATTGTCATCTATACCTATTAATCTAATAAAATATTTACCGTATCATCCACATACTTTGTTGTATTATAGCCTCGGATTTCAAGCTTCTTAGGAATGACATCTTCTCCAGTAGTATCATTATATAATTCTATTTCTTGTTTTGTTTCAAAATAGCGCGGATGCTCAATTTGATCAAAAGGATATTGAATTTCTCCGATTTTATATTTTTTTCCGTTTTTGTCCATCAACACTCCATCTCCGCCACTTATCCCAATTGAGACAATTTCCTGATTGTCATTGTTTATTACTTGAAAATGGACAGATTCATACACACGATCTTTGGACACATCATGGGTTAGGACTATTTTCCCCGGACTCCCTGTAAGTACCTTGTCAATGGAAATGGTATTTCCAACATATTCAAACGTTTGTGGGTAATCCTTAGAAGGATTAACCTCGATCGTTTTATGGTCCTCAATTGTTAAATGAATAGATCCAAATCGCACTTTAACTTCTTCTGGCTCTTCTAAATATAAAGTTTCAAAGCTGGCCTGGAGGGACCTCCAATCTTCTTGGAAAGAATCCATATACCTATTTCCTCCAAATAAATCAGCTTCTACTTTTTTATTATTTGTTTCAAGACTATCAAAGTTAATCATTTCAATTCTCTTCTTTGCTTCCATACTTTGAAAGCTATATTGAAGGAGCGTAACGGTTGGGGCAATGGTCAGTTTTTCAAATCTGATGGGAATTCCATCTATTTTAGTTTCCATATCCAATTCATGTTCAATTGAAGGGTGTTTGGTTACAGGAATATCAAAACTCCACTCCCCTTCAGCAAATTCAACCTCCCCATAAGGTCCCCCATTTTGTAAATCCTGAGGCAATTTTTGAAGACGTGAAAGGTTTAATTGGATTGTGTCCCTATCTTCTGCAATTGGTAAGAGACTGATTGTTCCCTTATAAATATTTTTGGCTTCATTATGTACCTTTTTTTGGTCCACTGGAGGGGAGTATCTAGGTTGCGCTATTCTACTCATCACGTAAATCTCATTTTCTATTTCTAAACCTTCATATTGACTCATCATGTATCGATTATCTTCATTTGTATCTTCTATTTCATAATATATCAGCGTCTGAACATCATCGGCGATGGCACTTTTAATCCTTACCTTCACCCCATTGCTTACCTCTTCCAAATTAAGTCGTTCTCCTAATTCATTTTGAAGAAAGAAACGCAATTGCTCATCTTCTTGATTACGCCAGTCCACCCATGAATAGTAAACATTTGAAAAGCTATTGGTCACAAATCCTGTACAGATCATTAACGTTAAGATGCTAGCAAATGCAAGACCGATGGATTTTCTCTTCTTGTTTTTCTTTGCCCGCTTCATTTCTGTTTCAACTACTCTGTCCTTTACTTTTTCCAGGAATTGAGGTGGTAGACTAATGTCATCGTGCACTTCTCTTAGGCGTAAGGTTACCTCCTGAAAAGTGGCCAAATCATCTTGACAACCGTGACAATGATAAATATGCATCTCAAATTCAACCTTCTGTGTTCTATCGATTGTTCTCCTTAAATAATCGATATAAAAAGGATGATATTCCTTACAGCCTACCAAAATTTCATCATATTTCATTTTTTCTTTAAGCAGCTGAATACCAGAAAACAATTGAGTTTTTACAGTATCCATTGAAATTTGAAGAACCTTTGCTGCTTCCTCCAACGAAAATTCTGATAGGTACGCTAATACAATCGCTTCTTTTTGTTGAGCTTCTAATTGGTCTAAAGCATAAAATATGTTCTGATGCTCTTCATCTTTCTTTAAAGCTAGTAAACTCGGCTTTTTATCACTAGAATACTCTCGACAAATCGTAATAAAAATGGAGGTAACCCAAGAATCAAAAGAGGTTTCTTTTTTTACATGTTTCCTTTCATCATATATTTTTACTATGGAACGATAAAAAACATCCTCTATTTCCTTATTCGTCCTCAAATACATCATTCCGAGAATATATAAGGATTTTTGATGTTGTTGAAACCAACTTATAATTGATTCAGTGTCCTTTTCTCTCATTTTACTGACCAAAAAAGGATCTGTTTCTGCTGTAATCATATCTGCCTTCCTTCCTTTTTAAAAAAGATATACTAATAATTTAATATTCCAAAAATTTATAGTGTACGGATTTTGTAGAATCGATTAAAGAATAGATATGAGAGTTTTAAAAAAAGGCTAGAACCATACAACTCTATCCGAACCAATATTACCATATTAATCCATTTAATTTAATACTTTAATTATAAAGAGAAATATTTATTTTCATGTTGTTCCAATTGTTCCATTGGGTTTAAAAATAGAATGAATCCCGTGTAAGACCATCCATCCTCCAAATATTTACTAACATTTGCGGTTTCATATGTTCTTATCGATGATTATGATCTATTTCGTTTCAGTAAAGCGATCATTTCATTATTTTGCCTTACAAGTTCATCAGAATTTTTTTTAATGTAAAAAATCCATCTAATCACTAGAATTGCTAGAATAAAAGGTAAGAAAGAAATGATAATTCCAAATAGACCGAACATTTCCATTTCGTCATCCTCCTGTTCGTTTAGTTATTTTCAACCTTATTATCTATACATACGGGTTTAGTTGAATATAAGTTTCAAAAATTCCACCATTCACTAAGTACTCCACTTAATTCCAACAAAAAAGGAAGCCTACCTTCTGAAAGATATGCTTCTTAGCTTTACTACCCTATATTATTTAAATTTTTTTCTTCTCATCCATTGTGTTGCTGCCCATTTATCTCCTATTATAACTGGTGCACCACCATGTAACGTTAACTCATTTAGGGTTTGATCATCATAAAAATATTCGAAATAAACTGCCATTCCCTTTTGTGGAGACACTGATAAATTCAGTTTCGGAAAGAACGTTTCCCCACCTTCTTCAACATCATTTAAGTACAAGACGAGTGTACTAATTCTGGGGTTACTCACTGGCTTAACGGATGCAGAGAAAAAATCAAAATGAGCTTTATACTCTTGTCCAACTTTATAATTCAGGATTTGAATACCTTCTCCATGTTCAACAGGTATATTCATAATTTGAGATATTCTTCTTTCAATCCTATCAACAACATCATGTTCGCCTTCATTAAAAAACATACTACTACTTGATCTAAGGTCATCAACTTCACGCGTATTTCCAATTTTTGAACGGAGCATACGTTCTTTAGACAATCTTATAAGTTCATCACATTCTTCATGGCTTAACACGTTTCCTAAAATGACGATGAGTGGCTCTTCAAATCTAGCAATGATGTTCACTTCTCGATCGTCCGTTTTAATTTTATTACCCGTGTGATGAAAAATAGTTTGTTCTTTAATCGATAATTCATTTGTATCCATTTTTAACTTCCCTCTACCTTTTATTTTTAATCTTGTGAATAATAAGAATTTTAAAGCTAGTGGACTGTGATTCTATTTCTAAATGTCTATTATCAGTTGTTTTTATACTGATTTTTATATTTTACTCCTTGATGTGATTTATTTCTATCATTATTTTCGTTCATTTTGTATTTCTTTTGTACACTTTCTTTTAAATAAACATATTGTTTTTGATTAGTATCTGAAAAAGCTTCTTCTCTGGTTGAAAGGATATCCATATACTTTATGTTTTCGTTAAATTGCGATGCTGTAAAATCATATCGACTACCATTAATAATATTATAAAAATGCCATCCGGCAGACAGCTTTGTTTTCCGTATTTCCCCACCCAAAATATCATTAATCACTAAGGTAGTTACTCCGCATTGTCCTTTTGCGGGGTTATTATGACTCCATTTTGAGCTTGATTCTGTAGACCAGGATTTTGATAAAATTAAAAGCAATTTTTCTATTTGTGTTTGTTCATTCTTTTCCATAAACATGCTCCATTTTCAAAGTGATTTTCTAAAAAAATTGATTGGATTCAAGCAGTGAGGAGCTCCCCTTCTGCCCATGAAAGCTGGGGTACATTATTTTTACATTAAGTTACTTCTGAACACAATGAGCTATATTAATGATTTCCTGCATAACAGACTCAACATCATCTTCCTTTTTAATAACAAATAAATGGTCCGCTTCCCCTGCCACAGGGTCTATCACGTTCTCTTTATAAGACTCATCCTGTTGTCGAATAAGAACTTCATCAAAAGTAGATGCAGTCCTAAATACAGCTGTACTTCGGTTACTGTTGGCTATTCGGGCTTTAAGAATATGATCTGGAACATCAAAATGAACGAGGATACTGATAAATCCTTTGCTGTAAAATTGGTCTAAAAGCTTCAAACGACCTCTACGATTTCTATTAGAATTGCAAATAATGAGATGATGGTCTGTCTCTTTTACTGCATAATCAACAATGGTTTGAGTGACAGCCTATTTGATTGTATTAGGTCCATGCTTTGGAAGTAGCTTTTTGTAAAAGGTATTGATAAATTCAGCATGGTTATCCTGGTCAATGACAATAGAGTTACACAGCTGTTTTTCTAATTTTTTTGCAAATGTTGTTTTTCCGCTATGGGTTTTACCGACTGTTATAATCACGAACCTATTCATCCAGACACCTCATTTGTCTAGTTTATTTTGCTATTTTCACAAAGATTGTTGTTTTAAAACAATGATCCCCTAACTCTCTGTTAACGAGTCTGCGCAAGATGGCGAGGGGAACTGCTCCGCTTGCAGCTAGCTTTTGGGGGCTCGGCACGTCCATATTACCGCAGGAGTCTATGCCGTTCCCCTCAGAGTTTGATACTATATGTACTTCCATTTTCATTTACATGAATGGGATACGTTGATGATATCTCCCAAACTATTAAACTACTTTTTTCATTGTCTTCATCTAAATACCAATTATTTCAAATTTCTACCATTAACTCAATCATTAATTTTTGTTAGCTCTTTTTCGTATACTTTGTTTCAATTCATTTCAGCCGAGTGAGTAAGTTTCAACGCTAACATTTGCTTCTCTCTCTCTATAACCTTACACTTACGATAGAATTAGGAATGGAAAGGGTGAAGAATGATGGCACAATCGATTAATGGAAAAACCGCTTATATAACTGGTGCTTCTCGGGGTATCGGAAAAGCAGTAGCATTAGAGCTTGCCAAGGAAGGCGTTCATGTTGGCTTAATAGCCCGTTCAAAGAGTGCCCTGGAAGAAGTTGCACTTGAAGCAAGGGCAATGGGAGTCAATGCGAGTGTGGCTGTCACTGACATCTCAGATATGGAACAAGTGAATGAGGCTATTTCAAAACTAGAATTTGAACTTGGACCAGCAGATATTTTGATTAATAATGCAGGAATCGGAAAGTACGGATTATTTTTAGAAATGGAACCGGAAGAATGGAAGAAAACCTTTGAAGTGAATGTTTTCGGAACATATCATGTTACACATGCCGTGTTGCCTCAGTTAATCAAGAAAAACCGAGGTGATATTATCAATATATCCTCCAGCAGCGGGTTAAAAGGTACAGCAAAAAGTACAGCATACAGTGGATCTAAATTTGCCATTCAAGGCATGACAGAAGCATTGATGCAGGAAGTTCGTAAAAACAACATCCGGGTAATGACACTTAACCCTAGTCTTGTTGCAACGAACCTAACCTTTGGGGACAATCTCGATGAGGTAGACAAAGAAAAATACATGCAGCCTGAAGATTTGGCTGAGTACATGGTTTCTCAACTAAAATTACACCCGCGTATCTTTATTAAACAATCTCTTCAGTGGGCAACGAATCCATTTTAGAAAAAGAAACTCCTATTGTGGATTTAAATAGTAAGTTGATTGGAACAGAAGTCCACACCCACGTTTAACTTGATTTAAAAGTAAAGTCAGAAAGGCTCTGAGTTAACTCTGAGCCTTTCACATTCTTCAATCGTTATTTTTCCTTTAATAATAGGTCTAAAATTATCTTGGTTTGTTTATTATTAATTTTGTAATATTCACCCAGGTTACTCGCGATCAATGTTGTATTATTGGAGAAATTTTCGTGAAAATATAATTCTTCTCTGGTTTTGTCTAGGTAGATTAATTGAATCTTATATTCTGGTTCACTTGCAAACTCGTATCGCGTAAACACAATATGGTTTGAACGATTTAGTATTCCACTAACAGTCCCGATCTCTTCTTTATCTACTGTTTGCATTTCTTTTTCAAATGGTTCATCATATTTTTGTATTACAATACTTTCAATTTCTGAAAATCCGTTATTGAACATTGAATAAATGAAGGTACAAATAAGGAATGCCATTGCCAAAATGATTATTTTTCTTTTCATATTACCTCCGTTTACGTTTTCACAAATGATTCATCCGCTTTTATTCTTTTACTTAATACCAGTTCGCTTAATCATTCATTTCAAAAAAGGGGAGCCTCCATCCTATTTCTGATAACCCCTGTGAATAAATCAATCGATTATCATACAAAATCATACAAACTATCTTTCTATTTGAATCGGAGGAACCTTACGTTCTATGACATTTATTATTTGTTTAAAGACACTTTCATCAATGAATTCGCCATTATTACTAACTGCTGAAGGCTGATAGGCTCATGGTAATCGGAAGTCATCATACCTAAATTATGAGTAATATTGTCTTTATCCGTCCACTCGATAATCTTTGAATGATCCTCATCTTTTTTGATTTTCGCTTTTATCTCATCGTTTAAATCAATCATTTGATTAGTATCAATATTTGTTTCTAAGTTTTCAGTATGCATTGTTGTAAAATGAATATTTATCCTATCTTTATGCTTTGCATCAACATGAGAAAAATCAACAGCCGTTAAGAGAACCTTTCCATTTCTCATTTGATCTTTAGAAAAATTCTTATATTCTACCTTAAATGGAAATTTGGTAGGAACTTTCATTTTTTCTTGGTTTTCTTTTGGTAGTTCATTTACCTCTTGAGTGAATGTTTTCGGATATTCCTCTACTGGAAGCTCAAACGTTTTTTGATTGGAACATGCAATCAAGATTAAGCCAAGTACAATGATGAATATCCGCTTCATTATTAATCACTCCCTCTTTTATTACTAATTTACTATTCAAGGTATTCATCATGGAGACCACTACTTAAATATCTTGCCATACCGGTTTTCACTTTTCTAAATCCCAGTTTCCTGTAAAATCCTTCGTTACCAGAAGTGGAGATCAAGTGAACACAGGAAACATTGCTGAGTTCTCCTAGTAAATGATTTAATATATATTTGGCAATACCTGCTTTTTGAAATTCTTTATGCACGACTATATCATAAATGGCTGCATTAAATACTCCGTCTGAAATCGCTCTTCCAATTCCCACGATACGATTATTAGATTTAACAATCACTTTGACATTACTTGCATCAAAAACCTGCTTAATCACATCATTCGTGTGCTTCATCCATCCTACTGAGTGATATACTTCCTTCACTCCCTCTATATCTTCAATGAAAAGATCATCTTGTATTTCAATATTCATTTTATCCCACCTTAAAGTGTTCTCCATAAGAGAAAAGATCGTTATTCATTCAGCTATCCTCAACAATATCAGGAACTTAACTACTTTTCTTATATAAAGAAGACACCGGTTAAAGAGAATAAGAAGCACACTAGAAAAAATATAAAGTTTCTTTTATGTTTTTCCTTTTTACTATGTATATACAGTAAACATATTCCTAAAACCGTACCTAACCAGGCACATAACTTTGTAGCATCATGGCTATATGTGAAATTAAGGATTATTGCTGCAATAAACCCAATGGCCATAACTCCCAAACTTAACTTCTGCATAATATGTATCTCCTTTATTAATTGACGTACAATTTCATTTGAATTTTTACAATTATTCCTCTATATAGAATGAAAAGCTGAAGATTAGTAAACCAATCTTCAACTCACGCTTTTTAAATGAAAGATATCATAAATAAGCAATCATCATGAC
Source organism: Rossellomorea aquimaris TF-12 (assembly GCF_001648555.1). Classification (GTDB taxonomy): domain Bacteria; phylum Bacillota; class Bacilli; order Bacillales; family Bacillaceae_B; genus Rossellomorea; species Rossellomorea aquimaris. The sequence continues at coordinate 38,981 of NZ_LQXM01000016.1, forward strand.
AATAAAACTGATTACCGTAAAAAGAACCGACCCATAAAAGAAGACTCCGACATTTGCTTTTAATTCATTGTCTTTTTGAATTTTCCATCCAGCCTCACTTGCTTCCAAAGTGGCTCCTTTTGATAAAGCTCCTCCACTACTGTTAAAAAAGAAAAGCACAACAGATAATCCAAGACCAATAAAAAAGCTCCATTCCCCATATGAAAAAGAAAAGACCATACTCCCTATCCAAACGATGAAAGCAATTGCCATAGAAGAGATTAGTGATCCTACAATAAGTTTGTTCATTTAACATCACCTCTTATTATTTCTACGTAAATAAAGTTAAAAAGTTTCATATGTACAGAAAATTCAATCAAATAGATTAGAAATATAAAAACAGCTTTGATGTATATAGATTCCATATAGAATGAGTTATTATTGATGGAATCAATGATCTCGTTTTATATGTGGTTACTCCTAGAAGAATCCCTGAAAGAAAAGTAATGATCCAATACATAGGATGAAACAATGAGAAAATTGCAGAAGATAACATTATTGCCATAGAGGGTTTTAGGAATTTTAAAAATAGGAATAACAGAACTCCTCTAAAAAATATTTCTTCCCAAATTGGAGTGAATAGCGTGCTGTCTATTACTCCTACAATATCTTCACCTATTAATAGACTATACTTGTAACTATTCACCAGATTTTCATCTAATAGTATCTCGTAGTGTAAACAAACCGTTTGTAAGGTATATGACAGGATTAGTGTCATAATAATATAAAAGTAAGAGGATGGTTTCTTTAAAACCTTGAAATCTATTAACGGAGTGATAATCTCTCGAGTTGATTTAAAGAAAAATGTTAGTATCAAGAATGATGAAAGCCATACAAATGTTTCAATCTGTGAAAAGTCAGAGTGAATAACCGAAAGCTGGTTGATCACAAATCCAGTAGACATGGCGAATATAAAATAAAGTATTAAACCGATATTATACTTCACAACAGTTCCCCCTATAGATAAATAAAAACGGGTATAACACACATCTTTTTTCAAGAAAAGCTTCCCATTAGTTTAATATTTTTTGTATTACTGTTGTTTAAAGAAAAGTGTTAAATGAAAAATAAAAATGATACTACAGCTCCTATCACTACCTTCATAAAAGAAAGTTTTACAATGAGTAAGCCCTCGTCCCTTTCAGTTACTTTATATACTGTCTACCAGGCATCTATGCCTGAATAAAACAAGGAAAATAGCCAGGTCATGAAAAAGGAAGAAAGATAATGAAAACAATTTCTTTACTCAAAAATCATCCCCTCCTATTGTGATACCCCTTTAATTTTATTAATCTACCATCAATAATTTTAACATAATTTACCTTTTTAGCGTATTTTCTTACATAAACTTTAAATGAAATCACACTTCTGTAAATCGTATTAAATTTCACCGATCCAGACCCTTATACTTTTATTAACAAAAAAATCGAGTGTGAACCTTTACGGTTTCACACTCGATTTCATTTGATATTTCTCCAATAAAAAATAATGAGCCTTTAAACTATTTATTTTTCCAACTTGTTTCCTTCATAAGTCTTCACATCTAATGGTGCTGCTAAATACTCAGGTGCTTTCCTTACAAATGAGGAAAAGTGCTCGCTTGTATTATGACTCTCAACAGCAGCTTCATCCTTCCATACTTCGACCATGGTGTAAACATTGTCTTTTTCTGTATCTTTCATAAGATCATAAGAAATATTTCCTTCTTCTGCTCTCGAAGCAGCTATTAATGAGTGAACCTCATTTAGAAATGCTTCTTCTTTAACTGGATTAATATGAAAACCTGCATGAATAATGATCATTGCGACTATTCCTCATTTCTAAAATTTTATTTCCACTCAGCAATCGTTTCAATTGGTAAACGAACTGATTTATAACCTGCTTCCGCTGCTTTCCCGATTGATATGAGCATTACTGGGTAGTAGCGTTTCTTGTCCATTCCATACGCTTCAGCAATTTGATCCTTTTCATACCCACCAATTGGATTTGTATCGTATCCGTGTGCTCGAGCTGCTAGCATTAATTGCATAGAAACTAATCCACCATCAATCAGGTTCATTTCTCTTAGCTGCTCAACTGGCATGCTTTCTAATATCCCTTTAATTCCAGGAAGCTGTCTATCTCTTACTTCAGCAGGCATATATCCTTCTTCCACAGCTTTATTATAAATTTCATCTGCATAATCAAGACTGTTCATGTCCGCGAAAACAGCAATCACAGCTGAAGAGGTTTGCACTTGAGTTTGATTGAACTTAGCAAGAGGTGCAAGCGTTTCTTTTCCTTCTGGGCTATCGATGACAACAAAGCGCCAAGGTTGTAGGTTAACAGAAGATGGTGCAAGAGTTGCCTCCTTAAGTATTTCAGTCATTTCTTCTTTACTGATCTTTACATTTGGGTCATAGTTACGGATCGAACGGCGACCTGTAATAATTTCGTGAAAGTCATTGATTTTTGTTTGATTCATATTGCATTCTCCTTTTTTGTGTTGTCTATAGTTGTAGTTCAATACCTAATTTTCAATATCCTGTACATTATCCTGAATGCGGTTTAGCATCTCCGATAATACTGAACGTTCTTCTTTCGTAAAGCTTTTAAAAACCTTAGAAATAAAAATTTCTTTCTCTTCACGGTAAGCTTCTATCTTCTTACGACCTTCATTTGTTAATCGAACAAATGTGAATCGGTTGTCATCAGGATTTTTACGGCGGGATACCATGCCTTTTCCTTCGAGCTGTTTAAGATGTCTTGTCACAGCCGCACTGTCAATATTGACTTGTCTTTGAAGGGCAGTCTGACTGATTTCTTCTACTTCAAACAATTTATGCAAAAGATCTAAGCGTGACTGACTAATCCCCGTACAGCGCTCAAACTTTGGGCTCATTTGCTTATATATATTGTTCAATTGAACGATTATCTTTTCTTCTTCACGACACGAATGAGACAAAGCATCACCTTTCTCTTATTTAATTGATGGGTCAATAGTTGACTCGTCAATTAATATATTACAGGTTGAATTCAATGTCAAACAAATAACCTTAATTGCTTGATGCATCAATAAACATCCACCTTTTATTCTATATAAAAACCCCCCTACTCACATATGGAGCAGGGGGAATTACATTATTTTTATTTCATCCATTCAGTATGGAAAATACCTTCCTTGTCTACACGCTCATAAGTATGTGCACCGAAGTAGTCTCGTTGAGCTTGAATGAGATTGGCAGGTAGTGTTTCTGTCCGGTAGCTATCGTAATAGGATAAAGCGGCTGAGAATCCCGGTACTGGAACACCGTTCTGAACAGCTACACTAATCACTTCACGAAGAGCATATTGATAGCTTTCTACAATTTCTTTGAAGTACGTATCTAAGAGTAAGTTATTTAGCATTGGCTCCCGATCGTATGCTTCTTTTATTTTTTGCAGGAACTGAGCACGGATAATACAGCCGCCTCTGAAGATCATGGCAATATCTCCATATTGGAGATCCCATTTATACTCATCAGATGCTGAGCGCATTTGAGCAAACCCTTGTGCATATGAACAGATTTTACTCATGTATAATGCTTTTCTTATTGATTCAACAATAGCTTTTTTATCTCCTGCAAAAGGTTCTGTGTCTGGACCTTTAAGCATATTACTAGCCTTAACACGTTCATCCTTAATAGCAGAAATAAAGCGGGCAAAGACTGATTCAGTAATAATCGGTAAAGACACGCCTAAATCTAAAGCACTTTGACTTGTCCATTTCCCAGTTCCTTTTTGGCCGGCTTTGTCAAGGATAACATCTACCATAGGCTTACCTGTTTCGTCATCTTTTTTAGTAAAGATGTCAGCAGTGATTTCAATTAAATAACTATCAAGCTCGCCTTTATTCCACTCTGCAAAAACCTCATGCAATTCTTCTGCACTGAATCCGAGAACATTCTTCATTAGAAAATAGGATTCTGCAATGAGTTGCATATCTCCGTATTCTATACCGTTGTGCACCATTTTTACATAGTGACCAGCACCATCAGGACCGATATAAGTTGTACACGGTTCTCCATCTACTTTGGCTGCAATATCTTTTAAGATTGGAGAGACAAGTTCATAGGCTTCTTTTTGTCCTCCAGGCATAATGGATGGACCTGTTAAGGCTCCTTCTTCTCCACCTGATACTCCTGTCCCTATGAAGTGAATACCTAACTCACTTAATTCATGATTTCGACGGCGAGTATCTTCAAAGAATGTATTTCCGCCATCAATAAGGATATCTCCTTTTTCTAAAAATGGCTTTAATTGATCAATGGTAGCGTCTGTAGCGTTTCCTGCTTTCACCATTAATAAAATCTTACGAGGTTTTTCTATAGATTGAACAAATTCTTCAATTGTATATGTAGGAACTACCTTTTTCCCTTTAGATTCATTTATCATTTCATCCGTTTTTTCTCTTGATCGATTAAATACACTAACAGAATACCCTCTGCTTTCAATATTCCATGCCAGGTTTTTTCCCATTACGGCTAATCCAATTACACCAATTTCTTGCTTAGACATTTAACCAACGTCCTTTCGTTTGTTAATTCTGTACTTTAAAATCTATTTTAATCTAACAAGAATACGAATGCGTTGCAAACAAAACAGTTTCTTTAGGTACTTGATTAACTTGTCCCTTTTCACTTTTTATCATTCTCTTAAAAAATCCTTATTAAAGCTTGTGTCATTTTTAGGATCATAAGTTGCATTTTTTCTATTCTTTTTACCTTGGAAACCTTTTGAAATTGAATCCTTCCCAAACTTATCTTGCAATTGGTTTAAAACATTATATAGTGGCTCATTTTTGGCTTTCACTTCATATGAAAACAAATCTAATTGTTCCGTAGCTTCACTTTTTTCTACTATCTCTTGGGCAGTCACTCCCAGGAGTCTTACAGGGTCTCCGTCCCAGTGCTTTAAAAATAATTCTTTAGCGATTTGAAATAGTTCTTCTTTTTTATACAGAGGGTTTTCCATTTTTTTGCTACGGGTAATAGTCTTTCTGAACTTATTTTTAATGATAATTTGAACAGTGGTTCCTAACACTTGTTTTTGTTGGAGTCTAGTGGAGACTTTTGCGCATAGTGTTTTAATGATGGAAAGTAACTCGTTTTGATTCGTTGTATCCTTTGGGAGAGTGGTAGAATTCCCTACACTTTTATAGTCATAGATAGATTCTGGGTCTACGTTACGTCGATCGACCCCATTGGCTCTCTCCTTTAAGCGTAAACCGTTTATTCCTATTTTGGATTTTATTTGAATGTCGTTCCCATGAGCAAGATCATAACAAGTAGAAATTCCTATACTATTCAATTTTTCGGCGGTTTTTTCTCCAATTCCGTGCATTTCTATGACGGGGAGTGGCCAAAGCTTTTCAGGAATATCTCGCTTTCTTAGTACTGTGATACCCATAGGTTTTTTCATATCAGAGGCTGTTTTAGCTAAAAATTTATTGGGGGCAACTCCAATGCTACATGGTAGATCAAGCTGTCCTTTGATTTGGGCTTGTATGGCTGAGGCAATTTCTAAGGGTGTACCTTTTTCAAATGAATCCGTAATATCTACATAGCCTTCATCAATAGAGACGGGCTCAACAAGATCGGAGTATTGTCGTAAGATAGTGAAAATTCCTTTGGAAGCAGCACGGTAACGGTCAAAATTCGGTGACATGATAACCAGTTTAGGACAAAGTTTTTTTGCTTCCCAAAGAGGCATTGTTGTTTTCACTCCATAGCTCCTTGCTTCATAGCTACAAGTTACAATAATGCCTCTTCTTTCCTGTGGATTTCCTGCAATAGCTAAAGGTTTACCTCTTAGAGACGGATCATAAGCCATTTCTACTGAGGCATAAAAGCTATTCATATCAACATGAAGAATTACTCGTCCATTTTTGGGATAATGTGAGTTCATACTACCCGCGACTTTCTATGTCTAGTTTTGGTGTGCCTTCTGTTCGTTAACATATTTCTTTATTTCTTTCATACCTTCTAAGCTTTCTACTAAAACATCTGGGTCGATGGTCGTAATCAATCTGTTTTCTAAATTAATCACACCAGAGAAATATTTTGTTTTAGAATAAGCAAGCAAACCAACATCTTTCACTGCATGGTCTGGTACTTCCAGAATTTCTTTCGCTTCTTCTACAACTAACCCGACCTGCAGAGTATCTGTGTGGATGACAAGGAGGAACTGTCCTGTTTCCACATTCGAAGGTTTATTGTACAGTATGGTAGCTAAATCAAGAACAGGAATTAACTCTCCTCTAACCTTCACAATACCTAACACGAAATTTGGTAAATGTGGAATTGGGCTTACTTCGTCCAGCTTTTCTATGGAAACTACGTGTTCAATTGGTAAAGCATACTCCTCTTTTCCTGCATGAAAAATAACTACTTTTGCCATTTTTATGACTTCCCCTCTCGAACTTCAATTATGTATATAACTAATGTACCATATTAGAGAATGCTTAGGTAAATAGAAAACGTGTCAACTTAAAAGAAATGCCCATCAACATTTGTTGATGGACACGTTACATTATTCTCCTGCTACATCTTGAATGATCGCTACAACCATTTCAGATAATTTATTTAATTCTTCAACAGGCATTCTTTCACTCTTAGTATGAATTTCTTCATATCCAACAGCTAAATTTACAGTTGGTACTCCAAATCCGGCGATAACATTAGCGTCACTTCCACCCCCGCTAGTACGGAGCTCACTCGGACGACCAATTTTCTTCGCAGCACGTTTTGCTACTTCTACAACTTCATCGCCGTCTTTAAATTTGAAGCCTGGATACATAATTTGTACATCAATTTCAGCCTTACCACCCATTTCTTCAGCAACAGTCATGAAGGCTGCTTTCATTTTTTCCACTTGAGCTTCCATTTTTTCAGGTACAAGGGAACGGGCTTCTGCCAAAATGTCTACCTGCTCGCAAACGATATTTGTTGCTTTACCGCCTTCAAAACGACCAATATTGGCTGTTGTCTCTTCATCAATTCGACCAAGTGGCATTTTAGAAATGGCTTTAGCCGCAATAGTAATAGCAGAAACACCTTTTTCTGGAGCAACTCCTGCATGAGCTGTTTTTCCATAAATGGTTGCTTTAATTTTTGCTTGAGTTGGAGCAGCAACAATAATATTTCCGACTTCTCCATCACTATCTAATGCAAAGCCGTATTTAGCTTTTACAAGAGAGGAATCTAATGCTTTCGCTCCTACTAATCCTGACTCTTCCCCAACAGTAATAATAAATTGAATGTCTCCATGTGAAATCTGGTTTTCTTTAATTACTTGGACAGCTTCAAGCATCGTGGCAAGACCAGCTTTATCATCTGCACCTAAGATTGTTGTACCATCAGAATAAATAAAGCCGTCCTCTTTCAATGTCGGTTTTACACCTTTAGCTGGAACAACTGTATCCATGTGAGAAGTAAAGTAAATGGTATCTACGCCTTCTTTATTTCCTTTCAAAGTACAAATGAGGTTTCCAGCACCATGGCCCGTTTCACCCATCGTGTCATCTTCAAAAACCTCTACTCCAAGATCAGTGAATTTTCGCTTTAACACTTTTGCAATTTCTGTTTCTTCTCTTGTTTCAGAGTCGATTTGTACCAATTCTAAAAATTCATTAAGTAAGCGCTCTTTATTAATCATAGTAGTGACCTCCAAAAGTATGTATTCACTCTTATAGTATAGCGTGAATAGGTTAGTCGGACAAACCAGACCACTTACAACGGAATATTTCCGTGCTTCTTACTTGGTCTATCTTCCTTCTTGTTTCTCATCATCTCTAACCCTTGAATAAGCTTGATTCTCGTTTCGCGAGGATCGATCACATCATCAACCATTCCTCTTGAAGCAGCCACGTATGGATTAGCAAACTTCTCTCTATATTCTTCAATCTTTTGTTCTCGAAGCTCTTCAGGATGATCACTGTTAGCGATTTCCCTTGCAAAAATAATATTGGCTGCTCCTTGAGGACCCATTACCGCAATTTCAGCGTTTGGCCATGCAAATACCAAGTCTGCACCAATCGATTTACTATTAAGAGCAACATAGGCACCGCCATATGCTTTTCTTAGAATCACCGTCATTTTAGGGACAGTTGCTTCCGAATATGCATAAAGGATTTTTGCCCCGTGACGAATAATTCCACCGTGCTCTTGCTTAATACCTGGGAAGAACCCTGTTACGTCTTCAAATGTGATAAGGGGAATATTAAAGGAATCACAAAAACGGATGAATCGAGCGGCTTTATCTGAGGAATCAATATCTAATCCTCCAGCCATGAACTTTGGTTGATTACAAACCAGTCCAACGACTTCTCCCTTGATTCGTGCCAATCCCACCACAATGTTTTTAGCAAATTCCTTTTGAACCTCGAGGAAGCTTCCCTCATCCACAATTTCATTGATAACAATACGTACATCATATGGACGAATCGCATCAAAAGGAATAAGATCTGTTAAATTCTCACGATAATCGTCTTCCTCATTTACTTCTAATCGAGGAGGTTTTTCCTCGTTATTTTGTGGCAAGTAGCTTAATAATCTTCGCACTTCCATCAGAACTTCTTCTTCTGTTTTCCCTCTAAAATGAGCATTTCCACTGATTGAGTTATGTACTTTCGCTCCACCTAAGTCTTCTGAACTGATTTTTTCTCCCGTAACGGTTTCAATTACTTTTGGTCCAGTAATAAACATCTGACTTGTATCATCTACCATAAAAACAAAATCTGTAATGGCAGGGGAATAGACTGCTCCACCGGCACATGGCCCCATAATAACAGAAATTTGCGGGATAACCCCTGAGTAGATAGAATTTCGATAGAAGATATGACCATACCCATCTAATGAAACGACACCTTCTTGAATCCTTGCACCACCCGAATCATTTAAACCAATAAATGGAGCCCCGTTTTTCACAGCTAAGTCCATTACGTGGGAGATCTTCTTTGCATGCATTTCTCCAAGAGCCCCACCAAACACAGTAAAGTCTTGTGAAAATAAGTAAATGGGGTTGCCATTTACTTTCCCGTAACCAGTAACGACCCCGTCTCCTGGTCCATTTACCCCTTCAAGTCCAAAGTCCGAGCAACGGTGTTCGATAAAGGGATTGAGTTCAACAAAGCTGCCTTGATCTACTAATAAATCAATTCTTTCCCTTGCAGTTAGTTTTCCTTTTTCATGTTGTTTATTGATTTTTTCATCTCCACCACCGAGTTCTACTTCTCTTCTTCGATCGTAAAGCTCATTTATTTTTTCATAAATATCCATTATGACTTATCCCCCTTGATGTTCGTTTTATCACAAAGCTCATAGAGTACACCATGTGCAGATTTAGGATGTAAAAAGGCAACTTCTGCTCCTCCTGCTCCAGGTTTAGGTGTCTCATTAATCATTTGAACGCCTTTTGTTTGCAATTCATGAATTCGCTCTTCAATTCCTTCTACACCAAATGCTATATGATGAATGCCTTCCCCTTTTTTCTCAATAAAAGTCGCAATTGGACTTTGAGTATGTAAGGGTTCTAGTAATTCTAACTTAATATTTCCTCCATCCAAAAAAGCAACCTTGACACCTTGAGTCTCAACATGTTCAACTTTTACTAGCTTCAACCCAAGTGTATCATTATAAAATGGAAGAACATTTTCTATTGATGATACGGCTATTCCTATATGGTCTACTTTCTTCATTAAAATCATCCCCCTGTTGTCGAAATGTTCTACACCTTATACCATTCTATAAATGTTGTCGAAATCCCTCCTAATGTGGGGAATTATTAAAGCGTTTTCTTAGGTGGAATGGTTGTATTCTCTTATTAATCAAGATAAAATAGGAGAAAATAAGCTGAGTGCTATGAATTAGAAATGGAGAGGTACTATGGGTAATAAAAATATTCGTAAAATTATCGTGTTTATTATGTTATTTGCAATGCTGGCATCAACACTTCTAGCTGGCCTGACTTTTCTATTATAAAAATAAAAAGAATCTCCTTTGTCGATTGTCAAGACAAAGGAGATTCTTTTTATTTTAAAGTTCGCTCTTGTGTTTCGGAAAAAAGTAGTAGTTAATTTCCGCTGCAGGATGCTCGCTTTCTGATGGGCGGGCGGTGAGCTGCATCGAAAATCAACTTTGTGTGAGTTTGTTAATCTAATCTAAAAGAACGAGAATAACTTCTTTTAATGAATCAGTAATCAATTTCTGCGTATTTATCAATTTAATACTCATGCTGCAAATCAAAAAACCTTTGTAATAACATAATCATTTTAATGCTCCGTATTCTTTTCCTATCTCACCAAAGCTTTTAGTTGTTTTTACTACTAATACCTTTGTTCCAATTGGAGCCTTATCGAAGAGGTATTCTACATTTTTATTTTGCATTCTAATACAGCCATTGGAAATGTATTTTCCTATACTGGATGGTTGATTTGTACCGTGGATACCATATATCCTTCCGTCTGTCCCCTTGGCATCAAAGCCAATCCACCTCGTTCCTAGTGGGTTTCTTGGGTCACCACCAGGAATATTCTTTTTACGATAATATGGATTCTTGGCTTTTACCGTCACTGTAAATATACCTTCAGGAGTTAATTCCGTCGTTTTCCCTGTTGCAATTGGAAACGTTTGTTGAATCATTCCTTGATCAATATAGGACAATTGATTATTCCCTTTATTTACAATAATAAATGGATCTCCAGGGAGAGGATTTCTTCCTAAAGGCCAAATGGGAGATGCAACTAATAGAATTGCAAGAAGTAAACGCATACCATCACCCTTTATTTAATCTTAGGTGTAGTTTACTTCTCTTTCTTCATTCTCATTCTTCTTTATCCCCTTGAAGGAACTTTTCAATAGTAAATATTGTTCCATTTCTTGAACAAATTGATAGAGGGCAGCACGTGTTTCAAACTCTTCACGGGTTTTCGGTAATTCCATTTGTTCAAATTCAACCTTCATATCATACAACTTTTTCAGATAGAACAGAGCTGTATTACCCGGATGAATATGTTCACTTAGCTCTTCAAGGAATTCAGCTATTCTGTTTCCCTGTTCAATAGTTAAGGAAATAGAAGCTGCAATAGGAAGAATTCGCTGAAGAATTTCAAACTGCTTTTCTCTCATTTTAAAGTAAAGATAATATAAGTTTTCATGACGTAAAAAATGATTTTCAACATCTTTAAAAGCCAATGTCTTTGCTTTTTTCAGTAATTCTTCTGTTTCCGTTATTTCTTTCCCGTCCCAATGACTGTCATTTGTTTTCAAATAATTTGTCATCTCACAAAATATTTTATAAAAATTCTTCTCTATCTCTTCTTGATACTCGATCAGTTTGTTTTCAACACTCGGCATATATAAATTCATAATCAAAGCAATTCCTATACCAATTACAATAATTCCTAATTCATTTTGAAAAACACCTGCCGTTACATTGCCTGCAGAGTAAATATGTAAAATAATAACTGAGCTTGTGACAATCCCTTCTTTAATATTTAATGCTACGGTAATTGGAATAAACACAAGTAGAAGTAAACCAATGATCGCAGGCTGATAGGCTAGAAATTCAAAGAAACCTGCAGAGAGTACCATAGCAATTACACAAGCTATGAATCGGCTCCAAGAAGCATTAATCGATTTCTTTTTTGTATTTTGAATACAAAGGATGGTTAAGATTCCTGCTGATACAAAGTTATCCAGCTGTAACCATTGTGCAAGGCTAATCGCGACGGCTGTGCCGACCCCTGTCTTTAACGTTCGATACCCGATTCGAAACATTTCATCTTTCTCCTAACTCTTCTCTTTTCATACCCTTTTTAGAATACCACATTTCCTACTATACAAAAAAAAGAAGGGTTAACGATAAATTACGTTAATCCCCCTTTTTCATTAAGCTATGATTACTTTTTGATTCAATCAACGTAGTGAAAAAATCTACAATACTTAATCAATGTCTCTTATTAAAGTATCTTCTCAAGAAATTCTTTTGCTCGTTCACTTTGGGGATGAGAGAAAAATTGTGCTGGTTTTCCTTCTTCTACAATTTTACCTTCATCCATAAATAGCACTCGATCCGCTACTTCTCTTGCGAAGCCCATTTCATGGGTCACAATCATCATGGTCATACCTGAATGAGCTAAAGATTTCATGACTTCTAGGACTTCTTTTACCATTTCCGGATCCAATGCAGATGTTGGCTCATCAAATAGCATCACTTTTGGTTCCATTGCAAGAGCCCTGGCAATAGCTACACGCTGTTTTTGTCCACCTGACAAACGATTAGGATATTCGTTACATTTTTCCTTTAGTCCTACTTTCGTTAGAAGTTCGATTCCTAACGATTCAGCTTTGCCCCGCTCCATTCCTTTTACTTTTATGGGAGCATAAATGACATTTTCCAATGTTGTCATATGAGGAAATAGATGAAAATGTTGAAAAACCATTCCTACATCTTGTCTAACCTTCTGAATGTTTTTTCCTTTTACAGCAACACCTTCAAACGTAATATTCCCGGAGCTTGGTTGTTCTAAATAATTCAAACACCTTAATAGAGTTGATTTTCCAGACCCAGAAGGACCAATGACAGCTAAAACCTCTCCTTTTATAACGGAGAGATCAATCCCCTTTAAGACTTGTAGTTGACCAAACGATTTTGTAATATTTTCTCCTCTAATCATTTCCTCTCAATCTCCCTTCCAGTACCTTTCCTAATATCGTTAAGATCATCACAAGAACATAATAAATGAGTCCAGCAAAAAGTAGTGGTTCAAAGAATGAATATAAATCACTTCCTACCATATAAGATCTTCTCATTACATCGGCTGCTCCGATTACTGTCACAATGGCTGATTCTTTTGTTAATGTTATAAACTCATTCATTAGTGCAGGTAAGATGTTTTTTATTCCTTGAGGTAAAATGATATCTTTCATCATCTTTCCATAGGGTACACCTAATGCCATGGCAGCTTCCCTTTGCCCTTTATCCACTGCATTAATTCCAGCACGAATAATCTCAGAAATATAAGCGGCTGAATTAAGGGAAAAGGCTAATATAGCTGCTGAATAGGGTTCAATTTGAGTACCAAAAAGTTGTGGAGAACCATAAAAAATAATCATTAATTGAAGAACTAAAGGTGTCCCTCTAAAAATAGACGTATATATGTCTGCTATAAATGTTAAAGGTTTAATAGAGCTAATTTTACAGAGTGCTAGTAATATTCCAAATATAAATCCAAAAATACCTGATAAACCTACAATTTTTAGTGTGACCTTCAATCCTTCCAATATAAAAGGGATGGAAGGAATTAATTGTTCAAAATCAAGTGGCATTGTATCTCCTCCAAATAAATCATAAAAGCTATAAGACTGCCCATTTAGCTTTTTAAATCAAAAGGCTAACCGAAAAGTAGGTTAGCCTCTCTTTCAATCTCGTTTATGATTGTTCTCCGTCAAACCATTTTTCTGCCAGTTTGTCTAATTCACCATTCTCTTCTAACTTTTTCAAGGCGTCATTAAATTCTTTTGTAAGCTCACTATTCTTTGGAAAAGCAACGGCAGATCCCGTTTCCTCTTCTTTGACTTTCATGGTGTTTCCTTGTAGCTCTTTATTTTTTGTTAAATAACCATCTGCTACGGTGTTCTCAATGATGATAGCATCGAATCTACCATTTTGGAGATCTTGGATTAATTCAGGAATACGATCTCGTGTTTCCACTTTTAGATCAATCGATGTTGTAAGTTCTTCTGCTGCATCCTGTTGAATAGATCCTAATTGAACCCCAACTGTTTTTCCGTTTAAATCCTTTTCACTTTTTATACCGCTCTCTTTCGTTGAAATGATCATATCTTTCGCCGTGTAATATGTGTCACTAAAGTCCACATTTTTTTCACGTTCAGGAGTAGGTGTCATTGCAGAGAGGACAAAATCTACCTGACCTGTTTTTAGTGCGGAGATTAGTCCACTGAATTCCATATCCTTCACTTCAATGCTATAACCAAGTTCATCTGCCAACATATTCGCTAAATCAATATCGTATCCAATAATTTCATCACTGTTTGCAGTATCGACATATTCAAAAGGCTTGTAATCTGCTGAAGTACCCATGATTAATTTAGTAGACTCTCCTGATGCCGTTTCGGCCTTTTCTTCATTCGAACCACAAGCAATTAAACTAATTGAAACAAGAGATAGTAGTAACATAAATAATAGCTTTTTCATAGTTTGTTCCTCCTCAAATTGTATAAATATAATTATTTTTGTATATTAATTACTATATTCGTATTCTAGCACGAATTAATTTTTATTCAATACTTTTTATAATTATTCATTAATGTTTATATTTTCTGAAAATTTTATGAGTTATTATAATTATTTATTCATATTTATGTATATTCTATATCTCGTTATAAAAAAGAATTCTCTTTTCTTAAAAGAGCCTAAAAAAAAAGCCTGCCATGATTTCTGGCAGGCTTTTTCTAAAATCTACTTATACTTCTTCACAATACTGATCGAAATAGGATTGAATTTTATTTACAACAGACATTGGATCATGACCTTCAATTTCATGTCGTTCAACCATTGTCAAAAGCTTTCCATCTTTTAAAAGGGCAAAGGATGGAGAGGATGGTGGATAACCAGTAAAGTAACTACGAGCTTTCGCTGTCGCTTCTTTATCTTGTCCAGCAAATACAGTTACTAATTGGTCTGGTCTCTTATCATAATGGATAGCATGGGCAGCAGCCGGACGAGCAATTCCTCCTGCACATCCACAAACGGAATTAATCATCACAAGAGTTGTTCCTGGTTTAGTGAAAGCTTGGTCTACTTCTTCTTCCGTTGTTAATTGAGTGTATCCCGCTGTCTCGATTTCCTGACGAGCTTGGCGTACGATATCGTTCATAAATAAATTGAAATCTATATCCATGATTGTACTCTCCTTTTTACTACTATAAAATTTCTGATTCAATCTTTCTCGCATCATAAGTTTGATGTGTATCACCATCATAACAATTTTTAACTGTATCTTTCAATTAAAATAATCTAAAGTAATCGTTAATCCATGCTTCCTTTATATAACTTTAGCAATTCTTCTATCGCTTGAGTAGTCGTAGTATCTTCTGACTTCACTTTCTCTTCAAAAAGAGGCAGGGTTGATTTGATGTTTTGATGGTAAAAGAAGTCTGATAGGACTCTTTCTTTTAACATCGTATGAAACCATTCCTGTTTTTGAAGGTTTCTTCTTTCTTCAAACACACCATTTTTTTTTGTCATTGTTTCAAACTCTTTAATGACTTCCCACATTTCTTGTAAACCTTCATTTTTCAAAGCCGAACAGGTGTATGCTTTTGAACCCCAACCCTTCGTGGCCGGGATAAGAAAATGTAAAATTTGATTCAATTCTCTCTTTGTTTTTTCAGCAAGATGCTTATTTTCCCCATCTGCTTTATTCACCAGTAACGCATCAGCGAGCTCCATGATTCCTTTTTTCATGCCTTGGAGCTCATCTCCTGCTCCTGTAATTACAAGAAGGAGGAAGAAGTCCACCATTTGTCTGACCATCACTTCGCTCTGACCGACTCCAACTGTCTCAATGATGATTAAGTCGTATCCTGCTGCTTCACATAAGAGTAAGGTTTCATTCGTTTTACGATGAACTCCCCCTAATGTTCCGGCAGTAGGAGAAGGTCTCACAAAGGCTTTAGGATTCTTTGATAATTGCTCCATTCTTGTTTTATCACCCAATATACTTCCACCAGATATGGATGAGCTAGGATCAATGGCCAGGACAGCTACATGATGTCCCTCCTTGCATAACATCTCTCCAAATTCCTCAATGAACGTGCTTTTTCCAGCTCCTGGGACACCTGTTATTCCCAGACGTAAGCTGTTCCCTGTATAAGGCAATAACTCTTGTAATAACTGTTGTCCAGCTTTATAGTGCTCCTCGGCATTGCTTTCAATCAACGTAATCGCTTTTGCTAAAAAACTACGTTCTCCTTTAAGAATCCCTTCTTTTAATTCGGAAATCGAAATGGGATCCTTTCTCTTCTTCACAAATCGCCGCTTTCCTCCCGAATCATATCCAGTCATTATTCAGTCACTTCCTCGTAACCAAGCACTTCATAAATCTCTTGAATCACTTTTTGAGCTGCTACTGGAATAATCGTGCCTGGACCAAATACAGCCGAAGCTCCATTCGTTAATAGGAAATCATAGTCTTTAGCAGGGATAACTCCACCAATTACGACTAGTATATCTTCTCTTCCCAGTTTCTTTAATTCAGCTACTAATTGTGGAAGCAGGGTTTTATGACCGGCTGCTAATGAGCTAACACCAATCACATGGACATCATTTTCCACTGCTTGAAGAGCCGTTTCTTCCGGTGTTTGGAATAAGGGACCGATATCCACATCAAATCCTAGATCGGCAAATGCTGTGCTGATAACCTTCGCTCCGCGATCATGACCATCCTGGCCCATTTTGGCAATGAGAATCCGAGGTCTTCTCCCTTCATTCTCTAAAAACTCCTCAGTCATTTCCTTCACGATCGTGATTTCTTGTTCATTGGAGAAATTCGAGCTATACACTCCGCTTATACTTCTAATCGTTGCTTTGTGGCGACCAGATACCTTTTCAATCGCATCTGAAATTTCACCAAGTGTCGCACGAGCTCTTGCTGCGTCCACAGCTTTTTCAAGGAGATTTCTTTCACCGGTCTCAGCTGCAAGAGTAAGTGCATGCAGTGCTTCTACTACGACCTCTTCATTTCTTTCTTCCTTCAGCTTTTGAATTCGCTCCAATTGTTTTTGTCTTACGACAGTATTGTCAATATCTAATGTATCAATAGGGTCTTCCTTTTCCAGACGATATTTATTTACACCAATGATTGATTCTTCTCCTGAGTCAATCATCGCTTGTCTTCTCGCAGCCGCTTCTTCAATTCGCATCTTCGGTAAGCCTGTTTCAATCGCTTTCGTCATACCACCAAGCTCTTCGATTTCTTCAATATGCTTCCATGCTTTATCCATCAATTGATTTGTTAACGATTCTACATAATGAGAGCCAGCCCATGGATCGATCACCTTCGTAATCCCTGTCTCATCTTGAAGGTACAACTGAGTATTTCGAGCAATACGTGCTGAAAAATCCGTTGGCAAGGCGATCGCCTCATCCAGGGCATTCGTATGAAGAGATTGCGTATGCCCCATTGCAGCAGCATGGGCTTCTAATAATGTACGAATGACGTTATTATAAGGATCCTGCTCTGTTAAGCTCCAACCAGACGTTTGAGAATGAGTTCTCAACGCCATTGATTTAGGGTTTTTAGGGTCAAACGTTTTCATCATTTTAGCCCAAATTCTTCTAGCTGCCCTCATTTTTGCTACTTCCATAAAATAATTCATACCGATTGCCCAGAAAAATGAGAGTCTTGGTGCAAAGGAGTCGATATCAATCCCTGCCTGAAGCCCCGTTCTTACATACTCAAGTCCATCCGCTAATGTATAAGCTAACTCTATGTCCGCAGGAGCTCCCGCTTCCTGCATATGATATCCTGAAATACTGATACTATTAAATTTCGGCATATACTTGGATGTATACTCGAATATATCCGCAATGATCTTCATTGATGTTTCTGGAGGATAAATATATGTGTTACGTACCATATACTCTTTTAAAATATCATTTTGAATTGTTCCTGAAAGCTTTTCTTTTGAAACTCCTTGTTCTTCAGCAGTGACGATATAAAAAGCCAATATTGGCAAAACTGCACCGTTCATTGTCATGGAAACAGACATTTGGTCTAAAGGTATTCCATCAAAAAGAATCTTCATATCTAATATTGAGTCGATGGCTACACCTGCTTTTCCTACATCTCCTACCACTCGTGGATGATCCGAGTCATAGCCACGATGAGTGGCCAAATCAAATGCGACAGATAAGCCTTTTTGTCCCATACTTAAATTTCTTCTATAGAAAGCATTGCTCTCTTCCGCAGTAGAAAATCCAGCATATTGCCTGACTGTCCAAGGGCGATTGACATACATAGTTGGATATGGACCTCGTGTATACGGAGGCAAACCCGGTAGATCTTCTCCATGGGAGATATTTTTTGAATCTTCCTCTGCATATAGCGATTTAATCTTTAGTTTCTCATTGGTTTCATACGTGGTTCCAGATAGAATGTTATTCTGTACTGATCCTTTGTTTGAATAAGGGTCAATATTTTGCCAATTAGGCTTTGTCATGGTCTTTTCCCTCCTCCCAAAT
Source organism: Rossellomorea aquimaris TF-12 (assembly GCF_001648555.1). GTDB lineage: Bacteria > Bacillota > Bacilli > Bacillales > Bacillaceae_B > Rossellomorea > Rossellomorea aquimaris. The sequence goes on from NZ_LQXM01000016.1 coordinate 57,305, forward strand.
GGTTAAGAGCTCCTCTAATTTTTCTAAAATATTTTGCTTCGCGTAAACAGATCCGTTTAGTCCAAGTTCCTTAAAATGTTTCGAAGATGATTCTTTGACTTTCCCGGCCAAATCAATAACGATTTTGGAATCTATATTCTTAATACTTTCTACTATCATTGGAACAAGTTCATCATATGCTTCATCTTTCCCGCAAACAATGTAATAAGGAAGTTTTGTTTCTTCCACAAACTGAAGAACATCCTCCTTTGAAAAGCACTCTGGACTAATAGTTGATTGAATTCCACCCGTAGCTAGAAAACCACTTACAAAATCAGCACGTGGTTTGTGTGACTTTAGTAATCCCAGTCCAATTATTCCAGCTACAGGTTTTGAGCCATTTTCAGTTAATCTTTGAGCTCTATACCTTAGCTTTTCAAATGGTAGTGACATACGCTCAGAAGTATGGGGAGTTGGAATCCGATCTCCAAGGTTTGCATAGATATTTGTTCCAATCATAGACTGCTTTCTCGTAGACAAATCATGGATTCGAGCTTCTTTTACTTCTCTAACCCTTTCTTGAATCGATCCATTTTCTAACTCAGCTAAAATACCGCCTTTTGCATCGATTTCTTGAAACTCCTTCCAAGCTTTCTTACCGATTTCTTCAGATAACCATTCTACATAATAAGAACCACCACTAGGATCCACCACTTTATTTAAATGTGCTTCTTCTGCAAGGATAAGCTGCGTATTGCGGGCAACCCTTTCAGAAAGTGCATTCGTTTCACCACTTACATCGTTAAAAGGCAGGACAACAAGATAATCAACACCTGATAGAATAGCCGAAAATGCTTCGCCACCTGAACGTAGCATATTGACATATGAATCAAGGGTAGATTTATTGAATTTGGATGTTTCTGCACTTGTGCTGATTGAACGAGAAACAACTTCATTTGCTAACCCATAGGAAGATAAAATCTCCTGCCACAATTTCTTAAACGCTCTAATCTTTGATACTTCCATAAAGAAATGGCTGCCTACTGAAAAGTGAAAGTGCATTTTTTCAGCAATTTCATCTATAACCCATCCTTTTGCTATCAGTCTTTCAATATAAGAAACACCTTCACTCAGAGCGTAAGCAAGTTCTTGAACGGCGTTCGCTCCGTTATTATGATAAGGAGCAGTGTTAACGACAATCGTTTTCACCCCAGGTATATTGTCTTTTGCTTCTTCCACACTACCCAAGTACTTATCAAATGAAAGGTTTTCATGAAGAAACGCTTGCTCAGAAATAGAATCAAATCCTACTACACCTTTAATATCTCGAATGTTTTGATGCTTCTTTGATAGAGCGGAAATACGATTGATTAAAGTTGAAGAACTTTTTTCAATAGAAAAGATGGGTGTTTCAGAATCGGTTAGCTCTGTGAAAAATTGATCGAATTCTTCGTTAATCGGTAACGTTTGAGTTGAAAAAGAAAAACAATTCTGTCCCCTTGAAAGTGAATCCCTCACTTTATCTGTTAAATCACCCCATGAAATTCCTTTTAGGGGTTGTGCAATAAACCACGATGTTCCTTCTATCTTTGATTCTACATTTGGAATATAAGAACGAATTCGATCATTTAAAGGTGAATCGTTCTTTGTGTATAAAGGCTTTAATTCAATACCTTCATAAGTATGTGTATGTAAACTATCTAAGGTTTTCCCTTTTAAGGCAGCTTTTGCTACTTCCTGCCATTCTTCTAGCGATTTAGTATTAAATGATTGATTCTTCATTTCACTAAGTTTCATAATACCCCTCTTTCCCTTTATCATTTACTTTGTAATCGTTTACAAAACTCTTTAAAAACCTTATCCATCCCCTACTTATTAACCTGATTTTCTAAGTGATGAAAATTCGAAATTTTTCTACTAATACTATTTTAGTATATAAAAAAAATGGCGCTTCTTCAATGAGTAGGAAAACTCTCAACCGAATAAGTGGGATTAATATGAGTTTTGCATTCCAGTTCCCTTTCGAATAAGCACCGCTGAACAGAATCACAAGAAATAAGGACTAACCAGCTGGTTAGTCC
>NZ_LQXM01000017.1 GCF_001648555.1 Rossellomorea aquimaris TF-12
GTTCGAATCCCGTACGGGTCATTTTTAAAAGACTATCCTTTGAGATAGTCTTTTTTTGTCATATGACTAGTAAATTGGATGATGTTATTCTTGTAAAAAGGCAAAGTGGTCCGATTCTTTGAATAATCGAGCCGTTTTACATTAAAACCTAATTAAAACAACAAAGCCTGAAGGATCTATCCTTCAGGCTTTTTCAATTTGATTTCGATGGTGCTTGTCATGACCAAGAAAGTCTTCAAGGTATTCTCTTAATGTAAATCGGTGTTCTCCTACCGTAAAAGAATGTTCAATTTCATTATCTTCTAATGATTCTATATAAGCGATGACGGATTTACGTGTTTTCACACTCTCATCAATCAGTTCCTGTTGTGTCACAACCTCATGTGCATAGTTTTCCGCTGCCTGGTTGAATGGTTGAAACTCAGGAAAAGGAGTGAATGCTGCTTCGTTATGCAATCTTGAGTAAATCTCTTTTAATGAATACTGATCCCATTTCATAATGTGAGAAACAATAGCAGCAAGGGACCATTTCTCATCCTGTATGGGTGAGAACCATTTTTCTTCCTTAACCTCATTTAACTGTTCCAGCCAATTTACAAACTCTTCATGATGTGTCACTATTTCTACTTTATTCATAAAGTCCTCCATTAATCTGATTTACTTTCTATATTCGGGAAATGATTAAGGATCTCCTTTGTTATAACCCAAGCCTTATAACATAAAAAAACAGGCACGGCCATTGATGGCCGTGCCTGTTTCTACCGTAAGAACCTGCTATATTAGTTAATAGACAGCAAGTTAACCTCTTTTCGCCCCTTTTCCGCCACGTCGAGATTCGGTGTTTTTCTTTAAAGATGATAGGCGTTCTTCACTGTCTTTCATGAAACGCGCCATCTTTTGTTCGAAACTCTCTTTTGTACGTGTGTCATTTTGTTTATTGTTGCTACGTGGGCGTTGAGGACGCTGAGGGCGCTGTGAACGTTGTGGTGGTTGCTCTTTCGCTTTTCGGATAGATAAACCGATTTTCCCATCTTTCTCAACATTAATTACTTTTACTGTTACTTCGTCGCCAACTTTAAGGTGTTCGTTGATATCCTTAACATAGTTGTCTGCAACTTCACTAATGTGAACTAAACCTGTTGAACCTTCCGATAATTCCACGAACGCTCCGAAATTTGTGATACCTGTTACCTTACCCTGTAACTTGCTGCCTACTTCGATTGACATAAAAGAAATGCTCCTCCTTAAAATTATAAAAGATAAACCTTATTATATATTATAGCCAATTAAAAAAAAGAGTGTCAATAAGACACCTCTTCTTCTTTCTCTTTATCTGGCTCTGGAATGTTAAAAATAATTTCTCCATCGTCAGACAAAAAGTAGTCTCGACGCGCTAGTTTAGCTATATACTCATCATCGTTAAGCTTCACAATCTCCTCTTCTAGGGCAGATTGCTTATCTTTTAGGTGTTCTAACTTTTTTTCTAATTGTGCTTTTTCAGCACGTTTATCTTCTAAAACCTGGGTCCTGGAAATGAGAGTTGACACTAAAAATCCACTAATTGCCAATACTAATACAAAAAATAATGATAATCTACGGACCAAACGTTTTTTTCTCTTAGAAGATGAATGATGGATATGCTCCTGATGTCGAACATATTCATTTTCCATAGATGTTACGTTTTTTCTCATTTCCAAACCTCCTTTACACGTTGAAATGGTATTTGGGTGCAGCTCCTATTCTTCAGGAGGCTTTTTCCACCGTTTTACCACTCTATATATCTTTTTGATATACTTCCTTAAAATTCCTGCCATTTTATTATATAACTTCTCGACTCTTTTTGTAATATTTTTCGGCAATAAATTCCATATTATCTTACAAACCCACCATATTGGAGCAGTTACGAGCTTAAGAGACCAGATAATGATTTTATACACTACCTTAAACAAAAAGAGTATGATCGATAATAGACCCTTTCCTATCCCCATTAAAATAGTAACGAGGAGTAGCACTATCCATTTTATCGGCGAATAAATGAGTTTTTTTACCATTTTCACTCCAAAATTATAAAGTGAAATAAAAAATTGAATCATACGCTCTAAAAAAAGGAGGTACTGCTGCTTGATTAAAGCCTGATAGCCAGCAAATCCACATAATAATGCAACAAATATATAGAACCGGATATCCCCAAAATTCACAACAAACAAAATATAAAATATGGATAGAGCTTGAAAAATCCAAAATAAAATGTCATTTAAAAACACAAGCCATTTTTTTCTTTCAGAACGATTTAAGAATCGATTATACGTATCGAGTGTCGCACCAAATAATGCTCCCATCCCAATCATGGAAAGCATGGTATAAAACTGAGTGGTGAGCGTCATCGAAACAGTTTGCTAAAGAAGCCTTTAGCCTTCTCCCCACTGTGCTCATCCAGGTAGACCAGATCGAACACCTTTCCTTTAATGGAAACAATGCCCTTGTCTACATCTAAATTTTTCATTTGGAGATTTTGACCTCTGACAGATAAAAACCCCATGACAGTTTCTAGTAAAAATTCTTCGTTATCAAAGCTTTCTACTTGTTTGACACCTGTAATATCGAGTAGCTTTCTTCCTCTCATCATTACATCATGCTCTTGATACGTCACTTTATCTTTATTTCCATCATAATATTGGTTCATCCTCATCCCTCACATTCCAATAGTACAAGCTTTGTAACTATATGTATGTGAAATCGAGAAAAATAGAACCAATTTAGATAGTACTTAATATGTAATGTCTATTCTGTTTCTTCTTGAATTCGTTCTTCAGAAAGGACAGAATAAAGTCCACTGGCTTCATCTTTTTTGGTTGTTTCAATAAGCCTTTCTACCTTTACCCTCATAATCTTTTGTCCAAACCTTACACTTAATTCGTCTCCCACTTTTACATTTGAGCTTGCTTTAGCTTGCAACCCATTTACTGAAATACGACCTTGATCAGCAATTTCTTTCGCAAGGGTTCTTCGTTTTATTAATCTTGAAACTTTTAAAAATTTATCTAATCTCATGGATACCATTCTATAAAATCTCCTTACTTTATATTCTTCTTCTTTGCTTCGTTCCAATAATCATCCAGTTCTTCGAGCGTATAATCTTCAAAGCTTTTACCTGATAGCTGAACTTGTTCCTCTACGTAGGAAAAGCGGCGATAGAATTTCGTGTTTGTCATAGCAAGTGCTTCTTCTGGAAACACTTTATAAAATCGAGCCACATTCACAAGAGCGAAAAGGATGTCTCCAAATTCTTCCTTTATCTTCTTTTCACTATTATTCTCGACTTCCCTTTCAAATTCCTTTAATTCTTCCCACACCTTTTCCCGGGCACCTTTGGCATCTGTCCAATCAAAGCCCACTTTAGAAGCATTTTTCTGATATTCATAAGCTTTCAATAAAGCCGGCATTCCCTTTGCCACATTCTTTAGCATTGGTTCGAGATCATTCTGGTTTTTTTCTTGCTTTTTTATTTGATCCCAATTTGCTTTTACCTGCTCTGAGTTTTCAACCTCAACAGTGCCAAATACATGTGGGTGTCTACGGACCATTTTGGAGGCAGTGCTTTCTATGACTTCCTCCATAGTAAACATCCCTTCATCTTCTCCGATTTGGGCATGTAGCATGATTTGTAAGAGTACATCTCCTAATTCCTCAATCATATGGTCGATATCATCTTCATCAATAGCTTCTAACAACTCATAGGTTTCCTCTAATAAATACTTTTTCAACGATTGATGAGATTGTTCCTTATCCCACGGACACCCATTCGGTCCTCTTAAAGTCGTAATGATCTCTCTTAAAGTGGCATATTGTTTATACGTGGTCTCCATTTTATTCGCCGCTGGAACATATAGACTTGTAAGGTTACTTAGATTCGCCGCGCGATCAAGTTCAACTAAAGGAACGTGCTCAACCTTTTCGTCCTTACTTCCGGCAGCCGTTACTAATGCTACTTCATAATCATATGGATAGAGCTCCATTAACGTAAGCTTCACCTCAGAAGCAATGAACCCATCGTATACTTGACCAATAATGAGCTGTTGGTTCATGCGAATGTCCTGTACTTTTAGGCTTGTTCCATCTAAAAGCTGAAAGCCATCAATAGGATCAGCACCAACAGAAGCAAACAAGGCATCAATAAAGCTCTGTCCTCCACCAATTTCCACTTTGATTCTTCCATCCTTTTGAAGGTCTAATAGCATTTGTACGGTTTTTTCCGCTACTAATGGGTGACCAGGTACAGCATAAACAATGGAATGTATTTGAACTTCTGAAACGAGTTCTTTTACGATTTCCTCATAGACATGATCAAATTGGTCATGCTTCTCATAAATTTCATCAAAGGAACGAAACGCCACTCCCTCTTCTACAAGGTCTCTTACAACTGGATGTTCCTTTGTTCTTAATAACAAGCTTGTACTATTTTTAATTTGACGATATACACCTAATGGCAGCTGTTCCAAATCTCCTGCACCTAGTCCTACAATCGTAATCGTATGCATAATAGTCTCCTTTTACGTTTCATTCTTTTTTTGAATTTTGTTCATAAGCCAGACCCATTTAGTCCCAAAAGGCAGAAAGCTGATTTCGTCTTTAGATAAAACATTGCCTCGTAAGAAGATAACTAAAAATATGACTCCTCCAAGTAAAACGCCACCTAATGAAAAAATGACAGAAAGCTCTCTTTCAGGCATTCCTTTTGATAAAAGTGTATCATAAAGCTGTAAAAATCCCTGCAACACGATTGTCATGATCCCTCCGCTTAAGAGCATCGTTCTATAAAAAGACACCTCTATAATACGAAGGGGAAATAGACGGCGTAATTTTATGATCATCAAACCAGCTATCACCGCTAAGGAAACAATGGTCGCTAAAGATGCACCCATGGTCCCCATGACAGGAACCAATAATGTATTCCCAATATATTTCAATACTATTCCTATAATGATGCTTAAAGCCGGGTAATAAATATTCCCAATTCCTTGAAAGATACCAGAAAAGGTGAGAATCAGACAACTAAAGAAAATAGAAATACAAAATACGGCAATTACTCCTGAACCCAGGGAGTTTTCAAATAACATGGTATTCGTAGGTACTATAAGATTGATAATACCTAGTGTTGCAGCAAACCCAATGGCAATACTAATTTTCAAGGATAACTGACTATACTCCCTAACCAAGGACTGATTTTTATTCATAAAAGCACTCGTCACTAATGGAACAATCGTTAATGATATGGATGTAGCCACAACGGTCCCCAGTTGTACGAAAGGCTGACCCCGGTCATAAATCCCCTTCCATTTCTTCGCCACTTCCCCTTCCATTCCAGAAGACGTAAGCAGTGCATACAAATTTAAAGAATCGACAAATTGCAGAAGGACTAATAACATTGCACTAACACAAACGGCCGTACCATTTTTCAGCAACCGCAACCAAACCTGTTTACTATCTTTCCTTAGTGTCAAAGCTTGTAATGAGAATAATTTTTCCTTATGGGCTGCCAAAAAGAAAAATAATACGAACACTCCCCCAATTCCACCGGTAATCGATCCGAACAATGCACCATTTCCTGTTATGTACAAAGAGTATCCTTGAGATATTAAAAGGGTAGAAAAAAAAAGTATTGTCGTTACTCTTATGGTTTGTTCAACGACTTGTGACACAGCAGTAGGTACCATGTTTTCCTTTCCTTGGTAGTATCCTCTCATGACAGATAAGGGCGCTAACAATAAGAAAGATAAAGATATAACTTGAATCAAAGGGGTCAGGAGTGGATCTCCCATCCAGCCTGCTATGAACTCAGCTCCAAAATACACTCCTATAAACCAAATGAAACCGACCGTACTTAAGAATAAAAAGGAGGTAAGAGCGACTCTTTTCGCTCCCTCTTCATCCTGTTCTTCAAGCTTTTCTGCAACCATCTTCGAGATAATCACCGGGAATCCATAAGTAGATAATGCAATAGCAATACCATAAAAGGGATACACTTGCTGATATATATAAAACCCAACATCCCCAACAATATTTTGAAACGGAACACGATATACTGCACTTAAAATCTTCGTGATTAAAGCGGCAATCGTTAATACCATGGCCCCTTTCAAAAACTGGTTGGAGGAATATTTCTTACTCAACGAGTTTTCCTGCCTTTCTATGTGAATGACTTTCACTTCACAAATAGAGAATAATTTAGATTATGTACTCGTCATTTTATCATATAAAAAGCACTTTCCTTAAAGATTGTGGTTTTAAAACAAGAGGTTTTTTCAAGATGTATGTGCCAAATAGTGAGGGGAACTGCTCTACTATTTTGGGATAATTGGTTTAGAAAAGCTGATTTTCAATTCATAACTAATCATTCTGAAAATAACCTAAAAAAAGAAGAGTGGCAAAAGATGCCACTCCTTTAACAACTATTGTTCCATTTGTCTTGCTAAAAAGCCAGCTGCCGTTTCTACTGCTTTTTGTTCTACTTCGCCTACTGTGCGATCTTTTGAAAAGATCGCTACTGCTCCAATTGGATCACCATTTGCTACAATCGGTGCAATCGTGTAGGAAGCTAAATCTTCATCATGTCCATCAACAAGCTCTGCTTGTCCTTGTTGAGTGTGTAATAGAGACGTGCGGTCATCCATTACTTTCTCTACTAGTTCACTGATGTTCTTATTTAAATATTCTTTCTTTGAAGCGCCAGAGATGGCAATGACCGAATCTCTATCACAAATTAAAACGGCACTTCCTAAACTGTCGTATAAGGCTTCACCATATTCCTTTGCAAAATCCCCAAGCTCACTTATAGGAGAGTATTTCTTTAAGATGACTTCCCCGTCACGATCAACGAAGATTTCTAGAGGGTCTCCTTCACGAATCCTTAATGTCCTGCGAATTTCTTTCGGAATGACAACACGCCCTAAATCATCAATACGACGAACAATACCAGTTGCTTTCATCTATAGTTGCCTCACTTTCATCAGATGATTTTTATAGCGATGTACTCTATCGGTTGTGAATACAACGCCATTATTGAGTTTAGTATCTTACATCTTAGAAGTTCTATACACATTGCGTAATTTTTTTCTGTAATTTCACTAAAATGCTAATGCAGGTTAACTTTTCCATTGTTGGCAGCTGCATAAATACTAATACCCCTATCATAGTAAAGTAAAACCATAAACGCGTTTACAGTTTAGTTACAAGATGATAACGAATAATAGGAAATGCTGTTATATTTATGAAATATATCGTTAATTTGGAATCATTCTTGTATCTTTCTGTTAATGAATGGGACAACTAGAATAAACTGTACCTCAAGATATGTTTTCTTCTGTTTTTAATGCCTGATCTAAATTCTTGATAATATCGTAGGCCATATGAAACCATTTTGACGTCTCCAAACGAGCAGTATTAATAGATATTTTTAGTTTAGAGCCTTCCATACCCAGTCCAACCGCACGACCATGCTTATTGCATAGATCAAAAACTTTAGATCCATCGATTTTTCCTGTTGACTCAGGAGACATGAAAATATTCACCATCTTCTTATCTTGCTTGATGGATTCTAGATTTGTATTCTTTGCGTAAATCTTCATTTCAGAAATTAAAAATAAAAAGCCAACTTCCTCTGGATACTCCCCAAAGCGATCTAACATTTCCTCTTCCAGCTCTTCTATTTCAGGTAGAGACGTCAGCGAACGGAAACGTTTATACATTTCAATCTTCTGATGGCCATCTTTTATATAGTCGTCAGGGATATAAGCATCTACTTCTACATCTACTTCAAAGGCAGAGGTCTCTTCCTTAGGCTGGTCTCCCTTTCGTTCTTCAATTGCTTCCTTCAGCATTTGAGAATATAAGTCGAACCCAACAGAGTCAATAAATCCATGCTGCTGGGCACCTAAGAGATTTCCGGCTCCACGAATTGTTAAATCACGCATTGCGATTTTAAAACCAGAGCCAAGCTCTGTAAACTCTTTAATAGCCTGTAATCTCTTCTCGGCGACTTCTGAAAGCACCTTATCCTTACGATAGGTAAAGTAAGAATAGGCAACCCGGTTTGAACGTCCTACCCGTCCTCTAAGCTGATACAGCTGAGATAATCCCATTCGGTCAGCATCAAAGACAATCAATGTATTTACGTTTGGAATATCAACGCCCGTTTCAATAATGGTAGTGGTCACTAAAACATCGTATTCACCTGACAGAAAGCCCAGAATAACGGATTCCAATTCATTCTCACTCATTTGTCCATGGGCGTAGGCTATCCTTGCCTCTGGAACAAGCATGGATATTTCGTCTGCTTTTCGTTCGATATCTTCTACTCGATTATAAAGAAAGTACACTTGACCATTACGAGCCATTTCTCTTTCAATCGCTTCTTTAATTAAGGCTCCGTTGTATTCCATTACATACGTCTGAACTGGAAAGCGATTTTCAGGAGGTGTCTCGATGACAGAAAGATCCCTTACCCCAAGCATAGACATATGTAGGGTACGTGGAATTGGTGTCGCTGTAAGCGTTAGAACATCAATATTCGTTTTTAACTGCTTGATCTTTTCTTTGTGTGTAACCCCAAATCGTTGTTCTTCATCAATGATAAGTAAACCGATTTCCCTATACTCTATATCCTTAGAGAGCAAGCGATGAGTACCAACGACTAAATCCACAGTGCCGGCTTTCAATCCCTTAATCGTTTCTTGTTGTTGCTTTCTCGTTCTGAAACGACTCAATAACCCAATTTCAATAGGGAAGTCTTGGAAACGTTCTTTAATGGTTTCAAAATGCTGTTGGGCTAGGATCGTGGTTGGTACCAGAATAGCCACTTGCTTCCCATCAGCTATCGCTTTAAACGCTGCACGAATGGCCACTTCTGTTTTCCCGTAACCAACATCTCCACAAAGTAAACGATCCATCGGCCGTTCTCTTTCCATATCCAGCTTTATTTCATTAATGGACCTCAGCTGATCGTCGGTTTCTTCATAAGGAAAGGCCATTTCAAAATCTCTCTGCATATCTCCATCTGGTGAAAACGCATGCCCTCTCGCTGCTTCGCGCTCTGCATACAGTTTGATTAGGTCATCTGCTATATCCTGAACGGAGGATTGCACTTTTGACTTAACCTTTTTCCATTCACTTCCACCTAATTTATATAGTTTTGGATCTTTGCTTTCTGAGGCTACATATTTCTGAATAAGCTCGATTTGATCAACAGGTACATAGAGTTTATCATTCCCTTGGTATTTCACATGAAGATAATCTTTATGGACTCCATTAATCTCTAGAGTTTCAATACCTAAATATTTTCCTATTCCGTGATTCACATGAACCACATAGTCGCCAACTTTAAGTTCAGAGTAATTTTTAATTCTTTCTGCATTTGAAAGCTTTTGTCTTCTCGGCTTTTTCTGGGTTTTCTTATTAAACAATTCTTCTTCTGTAATGACTGCTATCTTTTGAAGGGGGAGCTCAAAACCACTTGTTAAACTACCGTTAATCATTTGCACTTTATTAGGCAGTAATGTTTCCCCATCCTCTACAAAGGCGATCTCAATTTGATAATCGTCCAGTACTCGTTGAAGCTTTTTTACCCGTTCTTCATCAGGACCCAATAAGACAACCGTATAATTTCCTTTTTTCCAACGATCTAATTCCGCCTTTAACACATTCATCTGACCGTGGAAATTTTGCATGGGTTTAGATGCTATATTAAAAATGTTCTGGGGACTTGTATTTGGAATATGTCGCAAGAACAACGAGAAATAGACCTTTGTTAACCTGGTGTTCGCTACTAGCTTATTAAAGGAATGAGATACAGGTAGATCATGAATGATTTGTCCATCTTGAAGCAGGGAAGTATACCATTCGGCTTCTTCTGTTTCCAGCGACTCACTCATCTCCTGAACACGACTATATTCATCGAAGAATAAAACACCGTCCTTCGGTAAATAATCTAGCAAACTACTAGGAGTATCGTATGCGAGTGATAGGTACTTAAAGATTTGTTGTGGAATTTGACCATTTTCAAGCTGCTCTATTTCATGACCAATATATTCTGTAAGCTTTTCTTTCACTGCTGCCGCTTTTATTTTCTTCAAACTATTGGATAAGCCCGCTTCAATTTTATGAATCAGCCTTTCCGTATCTTCATAGTTCAATAAAACTTCTGTAGCAGGTCCTACTTCCATCGTTTCAAGCTTATCTATCGAGCGTTGGTCCTCAACAGAAAACGTTCGAATGGAATCAATCTCTGTATCAAACAACTCAATTCTTACGGGGTTTTGAGATGTTAAGGGGTACACATCTACAATACCTCCTCGGAGACTGAATTCACCAGGGGCACTAACCATCCCTGCACGTTGATATCCCATTTGAACCAATTGATTTAAAACCTCGTCTAAATCAATATCTTCACCATATGTAAACGTGATTTGGTTTTTTTCCCACATTGATTTTGGAGGAAGAATCTTTCTAAGTCCTGCTACTGGTGCGATGTACACACCCTTCATGTTATTAGCAAGCTTATTTAATACTTCAATTCTTTGGGATTTTAATTCTGGACTGGCAACACTTAGCTCCGCTGCAATGAGTTCATTTGCAGAATATAAATATACTTCATCTTCAGATAAAAACTGTGTTAGATCCTCGTAAATTTTCTGTGCTTGAAATAAATTATGTGTAACCACAATCGTGGATTTTTTAGTCTGAATATAAACATCCGCTATATAGGCTGAACGGGATGAACCAGATAATCCTGCTACAAGCTGTTCTGATAGTTGCTCCTCTACCCCTGCTATAAGGGTCTGAATTTCTTCACTTTTATGAACATGCTTTAAAATACCTTTCAAGAGTACGCTCCTCCCCTGTGGATCTTTCTATATATATGATTGAATTCTAGAGATATAAACAGAAAAATGCTTTGGTTCTTCACCAAAGCGTTGTTACTGGATAATATAATCTAGCTGGTGGTAATCTGGATTACGCTCAAGACTCTCTTGACAGTCTTCACAAATAGTCTGTACTTGTATATCCCCATTTTCTTGATAATGGACCATGTGTAATCGTTCTTCATCTGTTAACGTATTCAGTCCCAGCTGTTCAGAATGAACGGACATTTCGGAAATTCTTCCAACATTAACTCCACAATGTCGACAATGGTAGTGGATCGTCAAATTCATTACCTCCAAACACATTTATATACTTAGTATGAACCTGTTTGGGAGGACTTATTCATTCGGATTATTTTATGATGAGCGTTTTCCTGGGATTAATTAAATTTATTCATCACTTCTAGAAAAGGTTTATCAAACCACGTTTCACACGCTTCAACGCTTGTTGAAATCACCTGGTCCAAATCCCCTTGTTCTTCTTTGCTAAACTTGCCCAAAACGTAATCAGGAACACTCATCCCGTTTGTAGGACGATCAATCCCTACTCTGATTCGATTAAAATGCTGAGTGCCTAAATGAGCAATCGTTGATTTTATTCCATTATGCCCTCCAGCACTTCCCTTCTGTCTTAATCTTATCTTTCCAACAGGCAAATCTAAATCATCATAAATGACAAGGAGATCGTCTTCCTCTATATCAAAGTAGTCCATTAAAGGAACAATACTTTCTCCGGACAAATTCATATAAGTTAGAGGCTTTAATAAAACAATCTTCTCTCCCTTATAATGATAGGTACCGTAAACCCCTTTAAATTTGGATTGATTTAACTGTACTCCTAATCGCTCAGCAAGTGCATCTACGATAACAAACCCAATATTATGCCTTGTTTTCTCATATTGTGACCCTGGGTTTCCCAGTCCAACTATTAATTTCATTTCTTACACCTCATTCTAACCTTATACAACTAGAATAAACGGAAAAAGCGTAACCTGCAAAAGGTTACGCTAAAAAATTTTATTTTATTCTTCCTTAGACTCACTTTCTTCACTTGCTTCTGTTTCTCTACCTTCTTCATTTTCAGGAGTGCCCTCTTCTTGCTCTTCACCGGAATCAATCTCCTCTTCCTGTCTTGGGGCAAGTATTGAAGCAATCGTACGATCGTCTTCCTCATTAAGAGTAACACTGTATTTGTCTCGAATATCTCCAATTGTAACCGTATCCCCAACTTGAAGATTCGTAATGTCTACTTCAATGGCTTCTGGGAAGTCATTTGGCTTAGCTGTAACAGAAACTTCATGTAAAGGTTGCTGTAACACACCTCCATCTTTCACTCCCGGTGCTTCACCATTAAGTTCAATACGAACATCTGCATCAATTTCTTCTGACATATTTACTGCAAGAAAATCAATATGTGTAACAGCATCTTTTAGATGATCCTGTTGGTAATCACTTAAGATAACATTTTGTTTAGTTCCATCTACATTTAGAGAGATAATACCGTTTCTTCCTACCTCTCGAATCGTTTTAATAAACGTAATAGAATCTACTTCAATCGCTGTGTTCTCTGTTTTATAGCCGTACACAACTGCAGGAATATTCCCTTCTTGTCTAAGCTTTGTTAAAGATGAACGTTTAAAGTCTTTTCTCTTATTTGCTTTTAATTCAGTTGCCATGTTTGTTCCAACACCTTCCCTAATCGTTTTCGTTTAGTTAAGTTCTATATATAGTAATTACCCTATACACATAGGAAATAAACATGTGAATTCATTTTTTAGGCTCGTCGTATAAACTACAACGATCTTCTCTAAAATAACATGAGTTATTGCAATAGCTCTGTCAACTTGTGTGTGGTAGATGGTGAGGGAAACCGCTTCGCTTTCCGCGGACGTTCGACCGAGCCTCCTCAGCTACGCTTCCGGGGTCTCGGCACGCCCGTACTTCCGCAGGAGTCAACGCAGTTCCCCTCACCATCAATAAGTAAGTCCGTGACATAGCTTAAAGAAAAAATCTCCACTATACAAACTATAATCGGCCACTGCACACTTTGAAAAACTATGCTATCCATATTTTTGGCAATAAGAATGTAGGACCACAGAGTGGATTGTAGCGGAAGGCACTTGACTCCTGCGGGTGATAGAGGAAAGGTCGAGACCCCACAGACGGAACGTCGAGGAGGCTCGACTTCCTCCCCGCAGAAAGAAACGGCCAAATTTGTTCCTATCACTCATCTAGGTTTGCAAAACCAGCGGGTGTTACCCCACAACCTCACCACCCAACCCACGGTATGAGTCCTCAAAAAAAGAAGGACCTAGCTATGCTAGATCCTTCCCCATACGCTCAAACACAAATAGTAATTCTTAATCAAAAAGCGTGCTTACAGATTGTTGCTCATATACACGAATAATCGCTTCACTAATAAGTGGAGCTACTGAAAGCGGCTTAATTTTCTTAATCATCTTCTCTTCTGATAATGGAATAGAGTTTGTAACGATCAACTCTTTAATATTTGAATTATCTATACGTTCGATGGCCGGCCCCGAAAGTACAGGGTGTGTACAGCAAGCAAATACTTCCTTCGCACCATTTTCAACTAAAGCATTAGCAGCTAGCGTTATCGTTCCAGCTGTATCAATAATGTCATCGATTAGAATGGCTGTTTTCCCATCAATATTACCAACGATGTTCATAACTTCTGCCACGTTTGGTTTCGGACGACGCTTATCGATAATAGCAATTGGAGCTTTCAAACGTTCAGCAAGCTTACGTGCTCTTGTCACACCTCCGTGATCTGGAGAAACGATAACAAGATCTTCGTTATTGAAACCTTTTTCTTCAAAATAATCTGCAAGAATAGGTACACCCATCAGGTGATCAATTAGAATATCAAAGAATCCTTGGATTTGAGGAGCATGTAAATCCAACGTAATAACACGAGTTGCTCCAGCCGTTTCTAAAAGGTTTGCTACTAATTTAGCTGTAATCGGTTCACGAGCTCTTGCTTTACGATCCTGGCGGGCATAACCGTAATAAGGCATAACAATATTAATGGTTTTCGCTGAAGCACGTTTTAATGCATCAACCATAATCAATAATTCCATTAGGTTTTCATTTACAGGCTGACATGTTGACTGAATAACAAATACATCACAACCACGAATACTTTCTTCAATGTTGATTTGAATTTCACCGTCACTGAAACGTTTAACAGAAGACTTCCCTAATTCTACCCCTACTTCATCGGCAATTTCCTTGGCTAGGTGATAGTTTGAATTGAGGGAGAAAATTTTTAATTTAGAATTAGTATAAGAGTTTGGCATAGTGGGACCTCCAATTATTTCTTGTGATTTAGATTTTGAACATAGTTTTCTTTATTAACTTGGCGAGCTCTTGCAATAGACAGAGATTCACCAGGAACATCCTCAGTAATCGTCGAACCGGCAGCAATGTACGCACCTTTGCCAACGGTCACAGGTGCTACTAAATTCGAATTACATCCAACAAACACTCCATCTTCTATCTTCGTAAGATGCTTGTTTTTTCCATCATAATTGACTGTGATAGATCCACACCCAATATTGACGTCATTACCTACCTCTGCATCTCCTATATAGCTTAAATGAGATGCCTTACTTGCTTTGCCAAAAGTAGCTTTCTTAATTTCTACAAAATTTCCGATTTTCACTTCATCTTCGATATGAGAATCAGGACGAATATGTGCAAAAGGTCCAATTTGTACATCTGAACCTATGGAACTATCATGTGCAACGGATTGTTTTAAAATGGTTCTATCACCAATGCGGCAACCCTTTACTTCTGTATTAGGTCCAATAATGGAATCCTCACCAATGGAAGTATCCCCTTTAAGAACAGTCCCAGGAAGGATAACTGTATCTCTGCCAATCGTAATACCAGAATCAATATACGTATTGTTAGGGTCCGTTATCGTCACTCCATTTCTCATATGCTGTTCATTAATACGCTTCTTCATGGTCACTTCTGCTTGTGAAAGTGCTACACGATCATTTACACCTAAAGTTTCATCAAAATCACTTGTTTGGTATGCACTCACAATTTCGCCTTCAGATTGAAGAATTTCAATAACGTCTGGCAAGTAATACTCACCTTGTACATTGTCATTCGATACTTTCTTCAGGGCATCGAACAATGCTTTATTATCAAAACAATATGTTCCTGTATTAATTTCTTTTACTTTTCTTTCGTCAGCTGAAGCATCTTTATGCTCGACGATACGCTCAACTAATCCATTTTCGTTACGGATAATTCTACCATAACCATCAGGAGATTCAGTATGTCCAGTTAGAATGGTCGCTTTAGCACCCTGCTCTTCATGGTGCTTTACTAATGCTTCCATTGTTTCACCTTTAATAAGTGGAGTGTCACCACAAACAACCAATGTAGTTCCTTCTAAGTCTCCCAGGACATCTTCTGATTGCATGACAGCATGAGCAGTCCCTAACTGCTCTTCTTGAAGGGCAAAGTCACTTTTTCCTTCAAGATGAGATTTCACAAGCTCGGCACCGTGACCGATAATTGTTACTGTCTTCTCTATATGTAGCGTTGTAATTTGGTCGACCACATGTTCCACCATTGGCTTACCACACACAGGATGAAGAACTTTATATAATTTAGACTTCATTCTTGTTCCTTGTCCAGCAGCTAATATAACGGCATATCTATTTGTCATTTTTGGTCCTCCAATAACCTTTTTATCCATATCGAATATATCCTAAAAACACATTCATTTCAAGGATTCACAAAAAAGTACATATATTTGTCATTAGAAAAGGGGAGGGCTTTGGTCAGAGGTGGTAAGCATTAGATAAGCCGGTTTGATGTTGACTTGTTGTCTATCCCAAATTATTCAAATTCCCACACGGTATATTGAGAATTTCAAAAAACAGCTAATCATAAAACAAAAAAATAAAAATTCAAAAATAAGGTTTGGATTCTTATATAAGTAGGGTATAAAGAAAGCGGAAGTAGCGGAAGTAATGTTTCGTATGAACACAAAAAAAAGAGCCGTACTAAAAGTAGGCTCTTGTTGCGAAAGATTTTATTAGGAAGCCCCAGCTTCTTCTAATTCAACTTCTTCTAGTTCTCCAAGACGATGGTATTCTGCTAATACCGCATCTTGGATCTTCCCACGAGTACCCGAATTGATTGGGTGGGCAATGTCGCGGAATTCTCCATCAGGAGTGCGTTTACTTGGCATTGCTACAAATAAGCCATTGTTCCCATCAATAACGCGAATGTCATGAACAACAAATTCATTATCCAGCGTAATAGATGCGATAGCTCTCATTCGACCGTCGGTGTTTACTCGGCGTAATCTTACGTCTGTTACTTCCATTCTGTTCACCACCTTTTTCCCTAGATGAAATCTACTCTATGTATTCAACGAGAGAATTAGATATTCCTTCTTAAATTGTAAAATTTTTTGAAAAATTTTATTTTTCCGTTTTCCTCTTCTGTTTCATTTGAACTATACTCGTTTTTTGATACAAAAAAACACTCATGAAATTATTTCACGAGTGCGATGATTTCTATTTCTACCAAAGCATCCTTAGGCAGCCTTGCTACCTCTACACAGGAACGAGCTGGTTTATGTGTATGAAAATACTCTCCGTATACTTCATTAATTGTTCCAAAATCATTCATATCTTTTATGAACACCGTTGCTTTTACTACTGTTTCTAAAGAAGCACCTGCTTCTGACAAGACAGCTTGAAGGTTACGAAACACTTGGTGCGTTTGCTCAGCTACATCGCCTTCAATCATTGTTCCTTCTGAAGTCAAAGGAATTTGTCCAGAGCTATAAAATAGATTATTGACAATCATACCTTGTGAATATGGTCCAATGGCGGCTGGTGCCTCATTAGTAGATACTACTCTCATACTAAATGCCTCCCTTATGATAGGAAAGTTAGATTCGATTGAAAATAATTCCCCTCTGTTAATGAAATTTGCTTCGTTTTTTCATTTACATCTGATAATTTTAACAATGAAACATAATCGTCAACTAATCGTTCATCAACACTATTTGATTCAACTAATACTCCAATTCCTGACAAGGTGGCTGAGAACTCCTCTAATAGGTTCTTCATACCATTAATGGTTCCTCCGGCTTTCATAAAGTCATCAACAACCAAGACCTTTGAGCCTTCTTTCAAGCTTCTCTTAGAAAGCACCATGGATTGAATTCTCTTTGATGAACCTGAAACATAGTTAATGCTAACGGTAGACCCTTCTGTCACCCGACTGTCTCTTCTAACAATAACAACCGGAACATTTAAGTATGAGGCAATGGCATTAGCAATTGGAATCCCTTTTGTAGCAACAGTCATAATGACATCTATGTCTTTCTCTGCAAAGGCTGAAGCTAATAGTTTGCCTACTTTTTTCATAAGTTGTGGGTTACCGAGTAAATCCGTCATAAATAAATAACCACCCGGCAACAGTCGATTTGAGTTCTCTAAATGACTATAAAGCTCACGAATCATGTCTTTTGCTTCATGACTGTTAACCTTTGGGATATATTTGACGCCTCCTGCTGCACCTGGAACCGTTTGAACCGTTCCGACTCCTCGTCCTTCAAATGTTTCTTTCACTATTGTTAGGTCTTCACTGATGGAAGACTTCGCAGAGCCATAGCGATCAGAAAAAAAAGTTAAAGGTACCAGTTGGTGGGGGCGTTCTAATAAGTAATGGGTCATATCAATCAATCGTTCACTACGTTTAAACTTCACCAAACAAACCTCCTAAATCCGAATATTATAAGTAAATATATCATTAATATACGGATTTGAGCAAGAGGTCTTAATCTCCGAGCATTCGGACTGCAAATACTTGATCACAAAATCCTCTTAGCCCGTTATAAATACGATGAAGTCTTGATTCATATTGCACTAATCCATATACTGTTGGACCGCTGCCACTCATTAATACAGCATCTGCACCAAAGCGTTGCATTTGATCTTTAATTTGAGAAACCTCTGGATACATGTCTAGAGTAACGGACTCTAAAACATTTCCAAGGTTCGAACAAATTTCATTGTAATTACGATTCTCAAGGGCGGAAACAACACCTCTTGTATTCGGGTGGGTAATATTGTTTAAATCTAAATTTTTATAAATATCTGCAGTCGATACTCCTATTGTAGGTTTAGCTAAAATAACCCAACAATTTGGAGGTGTAGGTAAATGTTGTATCTTTTCACCTCTACCTGTTGCTAACGCTGTACCACCATAAACGCAAAAAGAAACATCCGATCCGATTTCAGAGCCAAGTTCAGCAAGCTCATCTAAACTTAATCCTAAATCCCATAATCGATTGAGTCCTTTTAATGTAGCAGCTGCATCACTGCTACCGCCTGCTAATCCTGCTGCAACTGGAATCACCTTATCGATCGAGATTGATACACCCTTTTTAATATCCATTCTCTCTTTCAACAACTGTGCAGCTTGATAGGCAAGGTTTCTTCCATCGTCCGGCACAAATCGATTATGCGATAGAATATTGATTCTGTCCTCGGAAAGGTTTGTAAGCTCAATTCTATCTGCTAAATCAATTGTCGTCATAACCATCTCAACTTCATGGTACCCATCTGGTCGTTTATGTAAAACATCAAGTGATAAGTTAATTTTTGCCGGCGCCTTCACTAATAACCTCATATCATCACCTTCTTACCAATACTCTTAATTATCATTATTGTATCATACACTCATTATTGAAAGTGCAAACTTCTAAACATACTCATATAAGTAAGTTATTTTATCACGTAATAAAACGATATGGAAGTTAATTTATAAACAAAAAGCCGCCTTAAAAATCTTTAAGGCGACTCTTCAAATGGTACGTATAAAAGGTGCAAACTTAGACATGAAAAGAAAAGTATTTACCTCTGTTGATTAGAAAGCTGCTGACTGGCACGTTCAATGGCTCTCTTTACCATATTCCCTGCATCCTTGGAAGTAATGCCTCCCCAACCATCTTTCTGAACAACTTCGTAAAATCCTAATTCCTGAGCAAGTTCTGTTTTTAACTGTTCAGACATCATACTTCTTTTACTCATCGTATACCTCCTTTAGATGTACCACATGTTTACTATATGTATTTTCGTACAAAATCTTACGAGGGGGTAAGCACCTCAATTACCAAAGTAAGTAAAGGGAAATTGGGGTACACTTTAGTTATTTAAGGCAAATAAAAAAGCAGCAAACATATTGTCTACTGCTGGCTAAAGATGATACTTCCTGTTGCTTCATCATAAAATGTTAATTGAACTGTCTCAGTGAGAACATCTGCATAGCTGTAAGAAACTCGTTCGAACGCATTCTCTTCTTGATCCAGTTGAACAACGAATACAGAAGGATACGTTTCGGCTAGAACGCCTGAACGTTCAATTGTTTTTCGACGTCCACCGTTTGCTTTAAGCATTAAACGTTTCCCTAGATTAGAATCAAGGGATCTTTTAATGTCGGCTAATGTTTTTGGCATTTCGCTTCCACCTCACTGTAGAGAATTATAACACAATATGTAATTTTAGTCAAATAAATTTATTATTTTAACAAGAAAAATGAATACATGTCAATATATTTTATTCAACAAAAAATACGTTTTTTCTACAACCCTACTTTTCCCCAATCATTGAAAAATTATGTAAGTTTGTTCACAATAGCGTACACTTAAGGTTTTGAAGTGAATTTTCAAGGGTCATTCTATACTTATATGAAGGACTGTCGGGATATATTCATTTTAAATTTTGATACTTTAGGATTATGTCCAGTTTTCTGTTTTTATAATTTATCCATGTTGAAAACACGAAAAAAACCTTACACTTTTTAAAAAATTTGCAAGGTTTTCATTGTTCATGTCGAATATTCCCTATTCTTCTTCGACTATTTTATAAGGCATCCCAGTCCGTAGCACTCCTTTTGTTTCTAACCCACCAAGCCCTTTGTCTCCAGTTATAGTATTACGAATGACATCCCACACATTCACAGAATCTTTAAATGCTGTAAAACTAACCTTGGCTACTATATACACCGGATCTAAAGCATGAATATTAACCCTTGATGGTGAACTGGCAAAATTAGCACCCGAGTGAATAAGGGATTCAAAATGGGACTGACAGGCTCCCGCAAAGATCACAAGTTGATCTAAATGAGGCACTTTCTTTCTTGCCTCCCTAACTGCCTGCACAAAATATTTTGTGTGTCGATAGGCATTTATATCAGACTTTTTTCCTTTTGCCTTTGAATAGGCATCATGACCTGTAATAACAATTATATTAGGTCTGTATTTATCAATAAGTCCCCCGATTTGTTCAGGCATTTCTTTTTCATTACAATGAATACCTTTTACAGGGACACCAATTTTCTCATATAAATCTAAACATTTTCTTAAATAGCTGGGATCTCCATCAAGATGAAGAACTTTCCCCGGAATCTGGAAATAGTTAAACTCGTCACGATAAGCATTTGTTACCTTGTATTCTTGCTTATGTTTAAGTAGTTCTATATCCTGCCTAAAGAGATCAAGAGACTGCTTTTCTTTTGAGCGAAACTCTTGGTTAATATAATCCTGCTCTCTAGGATCCATTTTCTTCAAATCCTGAAAAGGAGCATCCGCTATTAATCGAAAATCCTCACCATACAGTATCGCCGTTTTTTGACCATCAATCATTCGGATATCAATTACCCTAAACAAGATATCACACTGATATGATAGACGACCTACCACGTCATTGATTTCGATATTCACATCAGTCACTCCCATGGACTAAACATTCGTAATAAGGGGAAAAAGAAAAAAGCAAATAAGCTGAGTCTAGAGTCGACCAACGAAAAGACCCTAATAACCATCCTTCTCAACAACATTCCTTTCATCAATTACGTTACTATACCCTGTGATAACCTATGCATCCTTGATTGAATAGGTGTCTAGAAAAGCGGAACCGACTGATTTGGCCCGACAAGCATAAGTTCAAGGGGCCTCAGAAGGCGCTCTATGCCTTCTAGGTCCATTTATCTTATAATTAGGTGATCTACACAGTCTCAGTACCCCTTAAGGGAAATACTGCACCTCTCTACTGCAATCAACCACACATTTCTTGTTGTTAAATAGCCAAAAGGTTTCAAATAAAACCATAAAAAAATGACTATGCGCTTCATACGCATAGTCATTTTTTTATGTTCTTATGATTTAAAGTTTGGGTACAGCTCATCACTAAGTTTTCCAAACTCTTGTATAGATAGAGTCTCTCCGCGTCTAGTAGGGTCTATCTCGGCTTTAGACAATGCCTCGATAATAAGTTCCTTTTTCTCTTTTCCTTGTGGCAGCTGGCTTGTAAGGTTGTTTAAAATGGTTTTTCTTCTTTGAGCAAAGGAAGAGCGAGTAACGGTAAAGAAAAAATCTTCATTTATGACGTCAACTGGGGGCTTCTCCCTCTTTGTTAAACGGATCACTGCTGAGTCTACATTCGGTTGAGGCATGAATACCGTTTTCGGTACGGTCATCACCATTTCTGCTTCAGTATAATATTGAATGGCGATCGATAGTGAACCATACTCCTTTTTCCCAGGTTTAGCAGAGATTCGGTCTCCAACCTCTTTCTGAAGCATGACACATATCCCTCGAATCGGAAGACGTTCCATTAGAAGCTTTAAAATAATAGGAGTAGTAACATAATATGGAAGATTCGCTACAACCATAATATCTTCATACCCTGCAAGCTCCTTGTTAATAATCTCCTCTACATCCGCCTCTAATATATCCTCATTAATGATTTTTACATTATCATAAGGAGATAAAGTATCATCTAGAATAGGAATAAGTCTTTGGTCAATCTCAAAAGCCACTACCTTTCCAGAAGTACGAGCCAAATGCTCTGTTAAGGCTCCAATTCCCGGACCTATTTCAATCGCAGCAGTTTCTTTCGTTAATCCTGCATGCTCTGTGATATTTCGCAGGATGTTCGGATCAATCAAAAAGTTTTGACCAAGACTCTTCTTAAAAGAAAATCCGTACTTCCCTAAAATCTCTTTTGTTCGTATAGGGGTTGCTATATCTTTATGCATTTTCTTCCTCCTGAATAATTTCCATTAGGGCATATTTAAATTCATCTTTTTGAATGCTAAACATCATTAGTCTCTTATGAAGCTGTTTTCCATTAGTGTATCCGATTCTAAGCTTCTCTCCAAGAGCTATTCTTCTCTCCTTAGCCTTTGGATGCCCAATTAAACCTGCATCGATGAGATCATCCTTCGTGATTATTTCTACTTGTTCATCTTCAATGACATGGGCTTCACGTAATGCATCACGTATTGCGCCTGGAGAAGCGTGTTCAACCCCTATCCCTCTACCTGACTTAGGGAGGGCATCTCTTTTATGAACAAAGGCATGCTTACACCCAGGAACAGACTCGCTTACTATTTTTCGAATTCTTTCTCCTGGATAGTCTGGATCTGTAAAGATTATGACGCCTCTTTTTTCTTGTGCGTGTTTTATTCTTTCTAGTGTCACTGGGGATACAGCTGAACCATTCGTCTCGATTGTATCGGCATTGACCGCCCTTTGAATGGCAACAGTGTCATCCTTCCCTTCCACTACGATAATTTCTTTTATTTTCATAATTCCTCCAAGAAACTTGAAACATTTTATTGTTTATTTTCGTCTAATAAGTAACAGTCTCACACATATAGTATAACGGTTTTCTCCAGTAATTAAAAAAAAGCAGGATAACTCCCTGCTCTTAATTCAATATCTTTATTTTAATGGTTTTTCTGCCCCAACGATAGGCATCTGACTTAGTTGGGAAGAATACATCAATTTTATTTCCTTTAATAGCTCCCCCAGTATCTGCCGCTACTGCATATCCATATCCTTCTACATACACCTTTGTACCTAGCGGGATAACGGACGGGTCCACTGCGATAACCTTCAAGTTCGGGTTAGCTTTTAAATTTAAACCTGTTGCTGTATACCCGGAGCAGCCATTACAAAATGCAGTGTAAGCCGTAGAGCTAACATAGAACTCTCTGCCTCCACTTGGCGCTGCTGAGACTGAAGATGAAGCAGATGAAGAACTTCCACGTGATACTTGCGCCACTAAAACCTTCGTTCCTACATTTACAATTTTATTTTGGCTTTCTTTTACTGTTTTTTCACTAATTAATTTTCTGGATACTTCCTTACCGTTTTCTTTCACAACTTCATATTTCTTTTCGACTAAACCTTTTTTACCCTCTTGGACTACTTTTTCTTTCCCTTTGGATAGTTTTGAGTCTTTTTGTGAAACGACGGTATAATCTGTTGTCTCTTCCACTACATCGGTGACTTTTTCAACTCGAACGACATTTACGACATCATTAGCTTTCACTACTTTGTCTAAACTTGGTTCAACACGGTCAGTATTCTTTAGTGTAATTCCTTGTTGCTTTAAAAAGTCAGCGACCGTAGTCGAAGTAGACCATACCTTTTTCTGTTTCCCACCATCTACTAGTTTAAGTGGAAATGCGGTATTAATCGTAATCTTCATATTCCCAGTAATCTTGTTCGATAGGGCGGGTTGCACCTTATCATGTTCCCCTAATTCCACTTCTGTTTCAGAAAGTAGTTCTCCGACAGTATCAGCAGTCGTCCAAACCTTTTTCTTCTGATCTCCTACTAATACTTCTACCTGTTTTGCCGGTTCCCAAACAATTTTCATATTATTTGAGACCTTCGTTGTACCCGAGGGATACAAATAGTCTTCTGAGCGGGTTGAAATCTCTAATTCTTTTAATATATCTTGAATTGTTTCTGCTTTTGTTCTAATCTCTTTTTGCTCGCCGTCGATAGTCAATGCTACAGTGTTTCTAGATCCTTCATAAAAAAGAATTCCAAATGCAACTGCAGATGTTACTAATATTCCAATCGTAACAATCCATTTCCTTCGACTCAAAGACTTGGAAAACAGGCTTTTCATGTTTTTAGGCTTCATGAAAAACGCCTCCTTTTCTCGGAGTGATTATAAAGAGTATTCCAGCGACTGTCAACCCTTACTTCTTTTTTCTTAATCTAGCAAAATATTGAAAACCAGGGAACATAAAACATATTATGCATAAAAACAAAGAAAAAGGAAAGGGAGAGTTATCGACATGGTTATCCTATGAAAGCAGAAAGTCATGTAGAACTTTTTGTTTTCATAAAAAAATCGGACAAGCTCTCTCAATTCTCGACAAAATCCCTTATCAGTTTATGTTGAATAATTTTTTTGCATTATCTGTTGTAATTTTTCCAACCTCTTCAATAGTCATTTCTTTTAGGTCTGCAATTTGTTCAGCTACTAATTTGACGTAAGCTGGCTCATTTCTTTTCCCTCTATTAGGATGAGGTGCTAGATAAGGACAATCCGTTTCAATTAATAGCTTCTCAATGGGAATGTCTTTAGCTACCTCTTTTGGTTTTACGGCATTTTTAAATGTTACTGGGCCCCCAAGGGAGATATAAAAATTCATTTCTACACATTCCTGAGCAATTTCAGAACTTCCGCTAAAGCAATGCATAATTCCCCCAACTTCTTCTGCTCCTTCTTCTCTAAGAATATCAACGATATCTTGAGTAGCTTCACGATTATGAATAATAATAGGGAGTTTAACTTTTTTTGCTAGATGAATTTGCTTTTTAAATACTTCTTTTTGAACTTCTTTTGGAGACTTATCCCAATGATAATCTAGTCCCATTTCTCCTAGTGCTACCACTTTAGGGTGAGAAGCGAGCTCTTCTATCCAGATTAAATCTTCGTCTGTCATATCGATTGCATCCACTGGGTGCCAACCTACACTCGCATATAAAAACTCATATTGTTCAACAAGCTCCATTGCCCTGGTAATGGTAGGTCGATCGAAACCAACTACAACCATGTTTTCAACTCCAGCTTCTTTTGCTCTTGACATAACCTCCTCTAAGTCCTCATTAAATTGTTCAGCATTTAAATGAACGTGTGTATCGAATAACATTTATGACACTCCTTGTAATCGAGATTAGTTTATTATAAAAGTGGATGACAAGCATCACAGTAGCATGACATTTACATTACAAATTTTGGATACAAAGGAGAAATTTAATCTGTCCATTTAGTAAGGACTTGTCCAACTCTCTCCTCTATCATTATGTTCAATCTTTATTTATTGTATAGACTTCTGGCTGAATTCGAAAATATTTTGTTTCTCTCATTTATATTTGTTATATATAAATAATATAAACACTTATTGAAACTCTACGAAACGAAAATATTACTATCTTAGAATAACAAACCAAAAAAAAGGATGTTCCACGTGGAACATCCTTTTTTTACGATTTCTATTTAATTTTCGTTCCGTTTGGTAATGTTTGATCAATGGTTGCAAGAGAAAGTGTTCCATTTTCTTCTCCTGCCAGAACCATTCCTTGTGATAATTCACCACGTAACTTTACTGGCTTTAAGTTCGTCACACAAATTACTTTCTTTCCAACTAACTCTTCTGGCTTATAAAATTTTGCAATTCCAGAAACAACCTGTCTCTTTTCTGTTCCTAAATCTAATTGTAATTTCAGTAGTTTATCTGCTTTTTTAACAGGAGCTGCTTCTATAACCTCTGCCACTCGAAGCTCTACTTTCATAAAATCATCGAAGGTTATTTCTTCAGATTCATCAGCAACTGGTGTTTCTTTATTTTCAACAGGTGCAGGAGCAGATCCTTGCATCTTTTCTTTAATAAAATCAACTTCTTCTTTAAGATCTAAACGAGGGAAGATAGGTTCTCCCTTTTTCACCACTTCTGTCCCTGCTGGAATCATTCCAAATGACTCTAAGCTTTCCCATGTTCGAAGCTTTTCATCATGAAGGTTTAATTGCTCGAAAATCTGTTGAGGTGTTCTTGTTAAGAACGGCTGTAAAAGAACCGCTACTCTTCTTAAGGATTCTGCTAAGTGACTCATGACGCTTCCTAGAGCATCCTTCTTGTCTTCCTCTTTTGCAAGAGCCCAAGGCTGAGTTTCATCGATGTACTTATTTGTACGGCTAATGAACTGCCACAAGCTTGATAGTGCAACGGAGAACTCCATGTTTTCCATCGCTTCTTCATATTTCTTAACGGTTTCTTTATTTATATCTAAAAGACTTTGATCAAACTCTCCATTTGAATCAACATATGCTGGAATGACACCATCAAAATACTTATTAATCATGGCAACAGTTCTATTAAGTAAGTTCCCGAGGTCGTTTGCAAGGTCAAAATTAATTCTCTCTACAAAGCCTTCAGGGGTAAATACTCCATCAGAACCAAAAGGTACTTCTCTCAATAAATAGTAACGAAGAGAATCAAGTCCATAACGATCAATAAGTGTTACGGGGTCCACGACATTTCCTTTAGACTTAGACATTTTTCCGTCCTTCATTAACAGCCAACCGTGTGCAAATACTTTTTTAGGTAGAGGAAGGTCTAACGCCATTAACATAATTGGCCAATAAATCGTATGGAAACGTACAATTTCTTTTCCTACTAAATGAACATCAGCTGGCCAATACTTTAAATAGTCCGTATCATTTTCACTACCGTACCCTAAGGCAGTAATGTAATTCGATAAAGCGTCTATCCACACATAGATAACGTGTTTCGGATCTCCTGGTACCTTCACTCCCCAATCAAAGGTCGTTCTTGATACAGCTAAATCCTCTAATCCTGGTTTAATAAAATTATTTATCATTTCATTTTTACGTGATTCTGGTTGAATAAACCCTGGGTTTTCTTCGTAAAAAGCAAGAAGTCTATCGGCATACTTGCTCATTTTAAAGAAATAGGATTCTTCTTTTACTTTTTCTACTGGTCTTCCGCAATCTGGACAATTACCATTTTCTAATTGTCGTTCAGTAAAGAAAGATTCACAAGGAGTACAATACCAACCTTCATACTGATCTAAATATATATCTCCTTGATCTACAAGCTGTTTGAAAATTTTTCCGACAATCTCTTTATGACGAGTTTCAGTGGTACGGATAAAATCATTGTAAGAAATATCTAAATTCCCCCATAAATCTTTAATACCACTAACAATCTCATCTACATATTGTTGAGGTGTGACACCTTTTTCCTCAGCTTTTCGTTGGATTTTTTGTCCATGTTCATCTGTTCCTGTAAGGTACATAACATCGTAACCACGCATTCTTTTGTACCTTGCCATAGCGTCTCCTGCAACCGTTGTATATGCATGACCAATATGTAAATTCCCACTTGGGTAATAAATTGGTGTTGTAATATAGAAGGTTTTCAATTTTTCTTCCACGTTCAATTCCTCCTCAATTTTTCATTCATTGCCCCCATAAAAAAAACGAATAAGTCGAATGGTCTATGGTGACTTTTTATTATGTAAATGAGTGATTCGATTAGATATAGCCTTACCTATCATCTTAACCTCTTATCTCATCAAAATATACCTAAAATAAAGTGATTCTGCAACTAAACGACGTAAAATTAGACTTTTGTCGAATATCTCTGTATTTTTTGTCTAAATTTGTCGAACTCGTATAAAAAATAAAGATTATTCGACAATATTAGACACGGATTTCTTTTTATACAATAATATTTAATTGGTAATACAATAATTTACAATATATAATAAACCTTATTATATCAGTGCTCAGTTATCCATTTTTTCTTAATAATTTACAAATATAATTATTGACGATATTCCAATTCGTTGGTATGATAGTAGCAACAAAAGAAATTTGTCGAATCTTGACGAACTAGAGAGAGAAAATAAATAATATAATTTGGAGGAGTTTTTCAAATGAAATCTACAGGTATTGTAAGAAAAGTTGATGAATTAGGTCGTGTCGTTATTCCTATCGAATTACGTCGTACATTAGGTATCGCTGAGAAGGATGCTTTAGAAATCTATGTAGACGATGAAAGAATCATCTTAAAGAAATATAAGCCAAGCATGACTTGCCAAATCACAGGTGAAGTTTCTGATGATAACATCAAACTTGCTGATGGTAAATTAATTCTAAGCCGTGAAGGTGCAGATCAACTATTAAAAGAAATTCAACAATCATTAGAAACTAAATAATAATTAATATATAAGGACTGAGTCTAGTAGACTCAGTCCTTTTTTGACGGGATTTCTCTATTCAACGTGGTAGGCTTGGTAGACATCCCTTTTCGGGAGTGATCTTTCTTTAGACACTTCTTTGATTGCATCTTTCGAAGACATATTCTTCTCATCTATATAATGCTGAACATGCTCCTGTAAACTGTAACTTTCCCACCATGTATCCACTTCTTCTATTTCTGAAGGATCTGCTCCTTCTATAAGCAAGCAGAATTCACCTCTTACTTCCCCATCATTAGACCACTCTATTACTTCTTCTATTGTTCCTCTAATGAACTCTTCAAATTTCTT
Source organism: Rossellomorea aquimaris TF-12 (assembly GCF_001648555.1). Lineage (GTDB taxonomy): Bacteria > Bacillota > Bacilli > Bacillales > Bacillaceae_B > Rossellomorea > Rossellomorea aquimaris. The sequence continues at coordinate 28,366 of NZ_LQXM01000017.1, forward strand.
TGTAAGCTCTCGACAAATCACCATTTTTCTATTACCTAAGGCTTGGTGTAATTCCTTTAATGTTTCTTTAAGTCTATGGGGAGATTCATATAGAATGAAAGTATCCTGCAGGGTTCGAAGTGTTTCTAATTCCTCCCGCTTGTCTTTCTTCCCTCTTTGTAAAAAGCCATAGAAATAAAAAGGCTGTGGGGCTAGTCCTGAAGCAATCAGGGCTGTAAGAGCAGCATTTGCGCCAGGTAGAGGTATAACAGCAAGCTCCTTTTCGATGCTTCCTTGTACTAGCTCATATCCAGGATCTGAAATAGAAGGCATCCCTGCATCACTCACTAGAGCAACAGTTTCTCCTTTTTCCATTCGTTCGATTAATTTTGGACCACTTGCTTCTTTATTGTGTTCATGATAACTAATGATTGGTGTATCAATCTCAAAGTAATTGCAAAGTTTTTTCGTGTTTCGTGTATCTTCTGCTGCAATCACATCTGCTTCCTTCATGACTCTGATTGCTCGAAACGTCATATCCTCCAGGTTTCCTATTGGAGTGGGAACTAAATATAAACTGCCTCTTTCACTTTCCTGAAAGCTTTTCTGTTGATTCATAGGAAAGCGCTCACCTCCTAATCTTATTCTTTTCCATAAAGTATTTCATGGACTTCAGTTGTATATTCATGATTTTCATTATACACATATAAAGGAGGAAGGATTTTTAAATCAGGTTTTCCATCCTTCATTCCTTCTATTAAAAGGGTATTTGCTTCTTTTCCTGGTTTTGGATAAACCAGGCGCAACCGTTTCGGTTCAACTCGATGCTTCCTCATTAATGCTAAAATATCCATTAAACGACCAGGACGATGGACAAAGGCGGCTTTCCCTCCTTGTTTAAGGAGATAGCTTGAAGCCTGAATCGTGTCTTCCAGGGAGCATAGGACTTCATGTCGGGCAATCGTATAATGTTCATTCATGTTTTCCATTTTCCCTGGTGCCGATTCAAAATAGGGGGGATTACATGTTACAACATCATAGTGGGAATGATGTAACAATTTATCAATTTCCTTTACATCCCCTTGTTTTATTGATATTTGATTTTCTTTTTTATTATAAAGAATGCTTCGATTTGCCATATCAGCTAATCGTTCTTGTATTTCAATCCCTGTAATCTCCACATTCGTTCGAGCACTCAATAATAATGGGATAATCCCATTTCCTGAACACAGATCAACAATCTTCCCCTTTCGAGCAGGAATATTACTGAAATGAGCTAATAACACAGCATCTAACGAAAATGAAAACACGGATGGACTTTGAATAATCCTCATATCTTCCGCTAATAAATAATCTAATCTTTCATCTTCTTTTAATACGACCATGAGCTTCCTCCGCTTTACACTTTATCATGAAAAAGGACCAACCCCATTCGAACGGATCAGTCCTTTTCAATCTGTATTTTATTCTGAAGCATATATTTATCTCATTACTTCTTATTTAAGAAAGAGAGACAAAATAAACAATCTTCATCCTTACGAGGACTTCCAAAATGTATATTACAGATATGGAATCCTTCCTGGTATAATCGAGCAAGATTATCATAACCTTCTCCAATATCCAGCGTTTTATCTTCTAAGTCTGACTCGCTCGTCATACCCGCATCACTGTTTGGTTGTACCTTTTTTGGTGAGTTCTCTGTGTGTTCCAGTCTTCGGCGCAAATGTTCATTTTCTAGCTTTAGAGAATTATTCTCTTCTAATACTTCAGCTAGGCATTGCTTGAGCTCACCTAATTGATGATATAAATGACCAATTTGTTGTTCCATATTACTGACTGAATCAAAGAACTCTTTTTTATCCACGACACTACACCCCGTTACTCTGTGGCTTGGAATGATACGGCACCTTCGTTCATAATTTCATCTAACGTGAATTCCAGTACTCGTTCTTCTGACTTTATTTCTACTTGAAGAACTCTTTCTAGAATGTTAAGACCTACCACTTTACCTTTTCCATGAGGTGTTTTAATCACTTCTCCAATATCAGGCAGTTCTTCTTTTGCTGCTTCATACTCGTCATTCTCGTATTTAAGGCAGCACATTAAGCGACCACATAAACCTGAAATTTTCGTTGGATTAAGGGATAAATTTTGATCCTTCGCCATCTTAATCGATACTGGCTCAAAATCTCCTAAAAAGGTAGAACAACATAACATGCGGCCACAAGGACCTATACCACCCAGCATTTTTGCTTCGTCTCGAACGCCAATCTGACGAAGTTCAATGCGTGTACGGAAAATCGAAGCTAAATCTTTCACTAGCTCTCGGAAATCAACTCGTCCATCAGCGGTAAAATAGAATATGACTTTATTACGATCAAATGTATACTCTACATCTACCAATTTCATATCTAATTGATGCTGATTAATTTTATCACAACATACATTGTAGGCTTCAGTAGCAGATGATTTATTTTCTTCTACGATTAAACGATCTTTTTGATCAGCGATACGAATCACTTTTTTCAAAGGAAGCACTACATCATTTTCTCCAACTTGCTTTCTTTCTACGACTACTTTTCCAAATTCAACCCCACGGACAGTTTCAACGATTACATAGCTATCCTTTTGAATGTCCAATTCACCCGGGTCAAAATAATAGATTTTTCCCGCTTTTTTAAAGCGTACTCCTACAACATCGTACAAAGGACCATCACCCCTGCAGTTTTAGCATAAGCTGTTCTACTAGCAGCTGCGAATTCATATTAGCGTTCAATTTTCGTTTTGCTTCAAGTATTGCCGTCATATTAGTAGAAATACGGTTTGTAGATACTTGAAGGGCGTTTGATTTCCAGTTTTCCTTTTGGTCCGGGTACACGAGCTGTTCTTCTTTTCCTAACTGGATATGAAGTAAGTCTTTATATATCAGAAGTAAAAGATCTAATGCTCGATCAACTTGATCTTTTTCTTTGAAGTGCTGTACAAAATCCTCTTGAATTTTCACCATTGCTTGGAAGGGACTTTTTTGGAGGACTTCATATAATTTTAACACTATTATTCTTGCTTGTGCAAACCACTCATTTTGACATATTTCAACAGCTTCCTCATAATGGTTCGTTAAGTTTGCTGCCAATGTCGCCAAATGAGGTGGAATACCTTCTTCCAATAATTGTTTCGTTAGTTGTTCCTTCGGTAACGGTTTAAAGGAAATCGTCTGGCATCTTGAAAGAATCGTTGGAAGGATGCGATGAATATTTTCTGTAATCAGAATAGCTGTCGCATCTGCTAACGGCTCTTCTAAGAACTTGAGCAAGCTATTGGCAGCATTTGCTGTCATTTTATCTCCATGAACAATAATGTAGATTTTCTTCTTAGATTCTACACCTGTTTTAGAAAACTCCTCTTGAAGTTTTTTTATCTGTTCTTTTTTAATGGAGAGCCCATCTGGTTCAATAAGATGAAGATCGGGATGATTCCCATTATTTACTCTTCGGCAGTTTGAACAATCTTCACACGCTTTCCCATCCACAGGTTTTTCACATAGCAATGCTTTCGCGAACAGAATGCTCATTTCTTTCTTACGTGTCCCTTTCTCACCTTCAAATAAATAGGCATGGGCAACACGATTCTTTTGGATGCTATTAAGAAGCATCTGAAGGACGATGGGCTGAAATGGTTGTATCTCTTCAAACTTCATATCGAAACATCACTCTCTTACATATAAAGATTAATAAGTAATCCTTTGATTTCTCCTATTTTACCTAATACATTAATAGAATTTTTCTCTTTATTTAAAACTTCTTCCGTTAATTCTACAAGCTGCTGGTCTATCGTTTCTACAATATTGAGTTTCCGACCTTCCCCATACTGATTCCACGTATGAGATTGTTTCAGGTCCATTCCAAAATCAACTGCTTCTTTTACAAATTTTTTGACCAACGTTTTATATTTGGCTAGATCTTTAAATGTTCTTGATTTAGCTAAACGATTTCCCGCATCCTCGATTGTAACGAGAATCTTGTTTAATTGCTCCATCTGCATTTTCTGATCATGTTTTTGAACAAGTTGGCCAAACTTAACTTGACCCATACCATTAGACTTAAGTCCACTTTGAGGTTTATCTAAGGACACCCTTTGGTCTTGGTTAATTTTCATGGCTTACTCCCTCACTTGTTATAATTAGAACTGATGAAATTGCTCAACTGGAAGAACAAATACCGTTGCGCCTCCTACTTCTACCTCCACTGGGTAAGGAACATAAGAGTCTGCATTTCCTCCCATTGGAGAAACAGGGGCAACCATTTGGTCACGGGACTGACAATTGTCTTTAATAACCTGTAATGCTTTATCAACACGAATATCATCTGTACCGATAATAAATGTCGTATTCCCAGATTTCAAAAATCCACCTGTACTTGCTAACTTTGTCGAACGAAAATTATGATCCATCAAAGCATTAGACAAACGATTGCTATCTTTATCTTGAACTACTGCCATAATTAACTTCATTTTGTTTACTCCTCCGTTTTAACACCATATACTTCCTTCTATTATATCAATAAACCCATCCTACTTATATGTTTCATAAAAAAAAGAGGCGAACTTCTTTTACAACCTTTGCACATGAAGTCACCTCTCCTTTATCCTTATGTTAAAAATGCTTTTACAACCTGATATGCTGATGAAAATACTTCCTCTTTGCTCTGGCTGGCATCAATCTTTCTGATTCGATCCGGGTATTGCTCAATTAAGGTTTCATATCCCTCACGAACACGCTGATGAAACTCTATTGATTCTAAATCTAACCGATTGACTTCTCTGCCATTATGTTTGGAGATCCGTTTTAAGCCCTCTTCTGGATCAATATCAAAGTACAGTGTGAGATCAGGCATCGTTTCTTGAATGGCAAATTGATTAATATTCATGACATCATCCATCCCGATTCCTCTAGCCTTACCTTGATAAGCTAAAGAGCTGTCAATAAAACGGTCGCATATTACAATTTTCCCCTCCTCAAGAGCAGGAATGACTTTTTCTACCAGATGCTGTCTACGAGCTGCAGCGTATAATAACGCCTCTGTACGCTCATCCATCTCGGTATTCTCTGTATTCAAAATGACTTCTCGAATTTGTTCTGCAATCGAAATTCCTCCAGGCTCTCTGGTTTGAATGATATCAAAGCCATCCTCTACTAATTGTCGATACAACTCGATTAATATAGTAGATTTGCCTGCCCCTTCAGGACCTTCAACTGTAATAAATAATCCTCTTTTCATTTTTACCCTCCAACTATCGATAAACATACACACATTTCTCATCTAGCTCATGATGACCTTGTATATTTGCTTTATTTTCTATTAAATATGTTAACTGCTCAATGGCAGTTTTTGAAATTTTCTCACCAGGTATTAGTAGTGGAATTCCTGGTGGATATGGTGTCACCATTTGGGAAGATATTTCTCCTTCTGACTCTTGTAATGATACCATTTTTTCTTCTTTATTTTCCATCTCTTCAAAGCTTAAGGATAATGCTGTGAAATGGGATATTCGTTCATTTATTCCGGCAAACATTCTATTTGTCACCGGCAGAATCGGCTCATTTTTCAAAGCCAAATTTGTTCGTTGAATGGCTGCTGTATAAGGAAATGAAAGGTGATTCTTCAATAAAGGAAGGATCATTAAAACATAATTCGAATCAGCAAGCTCCGTATAGATACCCTGTGACTCTAATAATTGTTGCAACTCATAACCAGTCCGTCCCTCAAATTGAAGGATGATTTTTAGTGGATCATGGGTTCTTTTTATAATGAGCTGGGGATGAACTTTTTCTAATTCACCTATAAAGTTTTCTATTGTATTAATATTACTTCTGATATCTTCTTGAGTAATTGTCGCCAAATAAGATCTTGCGTAATCAAGTGAAGCCATAATCGGATAAGATGGACTGCTGGATTGCAGCATAGCCAAGTACCCTTTTATTTTCTGCTCATTCACCCGGGAACTGGTGATGTGTAAATAAGATCCCATCGTCATTGCCGGTAACATCTTATGAGCAGAATGAATAACAATATCTGCACCTAAATTGATTGTAGATGTTGGGAATGGTGAACCTATACTAAAGTGAGGACCATGAGCCTCATCTATTATACAAGTAACATCATACTTATGTAATTCTTCTATGATTTGGTTTATGGGATAGGTAAAACCATAATAAGTTGGATACGTTAATATACAGGACTTAGCATAGGGATAAGCTTTTAGTGTTTCTTTCATTGCTTCAAGGCTGACCCCTAATGCTATCCTTCCATCAGCATCCCATTCTGTTTCTATTAAAATAGGAATAGCCCTCGCAAGCTTAATCCCATTCAAAACCGATTTATGACAGTTTCTTTGAACAAGCACGACATCCCCAGGAGAACAAGTAGCCATAATGGCAGCTATATTCCCGACAGTACTTCCATTCACTAGAAAATAACTTTTCAATGTACCATAAAGGTCAGTTAACAAATCTTCAGCCTCTTGAATCGCCTCACGTGGATCATGCAAATCATCTAGTCCGGCTAACTCCGTTAAATCAGACTGAAGAAAATGATTTCTGTCTTTTTCCGGTAACAACAAACCATTTTTATGACCAGGAACATGAAAGGAAATAGGATTACCCTGAAGATGTTTTTCAATCGTTTCAACCAAAGGTTTTTGTCTATGATTTCGTTTCATCTTTTTTATCCTTTCTACTACTCCAACAAAATAAGATATATTACGTATCATAACATAGAAACTGATTGTCGGTCTTTGGCACAATAGATGGGTTGGAAATAGATTTCTAGCTTTCTATTGACCTTTTAAATGACAAAAAAACATAACCAAGCATTCCCACTTGGTTATGAATAAATTTGAGGAGTATTTACTTTTTTCAACCTTTGTATAAATGTCTTATATACCGGATCATTTGTTTCTGTCTGAACCATTTCCTTCTCACATTCCGTGCAGATAAATGATGTGTATAGATGGATTCCAACCGTTTTTTCTATATGACAAACAATACACTGTTCCCCACTAGCCTTGCGCTCTGCATTTAACATAGGCTCCCCACCTCCATACAATCTATTCTGCCTCAAAAACCTAAATTGTATACATAATTTTAAACTTTTCAACTGACAGAATAATCAAGTGTAGTCTATTTTATGTGACAACAGCCTGGTCCGTGTATGTCTTTGTAAAAAAGATTATTTATAGTTTAGTAGGGTTGTTTGTGTTTTGTTTAAGGGTAGTGAGTGAGCTTGGGGAATGGGCGAAACTGTGACGGTTTGGGATTCTCTGAACTACGATAAAAACAATAAAAAATGAGTGACTTTTTATTAGATTATTATTGAATTTTTTGGTTTGATGAGAGGTTTTTGTTTAAAAGTAGTGGGATTGAGTGCTTCTGGATGAGGGTTATGTGAAGGAATGTGCGAGTTTTGATGGGGAATGTGCGAAACCGGGGGTGAAATGTGCGAAATTATGGCAAGAATGTGCGAAAAATCAACGTAAATGTGCGAAACCGAGGCTAGAATGTGCAAAATGGTGAAAAAGTAGTCATTTCAAGGGGCTTGTATTCCCACACTTTGCTCAATTGGGCCAGAAGTTAAACAAATTGAGCCACTTTACTCGAGAATTGGGCCACTTTCACAATTAATTGCGCCAAATTGTGAACAAACACCCAAACCAACAAAAAAAGAGTAACTCCTAAGAGCTACTCTTTCTACTCGCCTGGCGACGTCCTACTCTCACAGGGGGAGAC
>NZ_LQXM01000018.1 GCF_001648555.1 Rossellomorea aquimaris TF-12
GTGTCTCAGTCCCAGTGTGGCCGATCACCCTCTCAGGTCGGCTACGCATCGTCGCCTTGGTGAGCCGTTACCTCACCAACTAGCTAATGCGCCGCGGGTCCATCTGTAAGTGGTAGCTAAAAGCCACCTTTCAACATTTCCTCATGCGAGGAAATGAATTATTCGGTATTAGCCCCGGTTTCCCGGAGTTATCCCAATCTTACAGGCAGGTTACCCACGTGTTACTCACCCGTCCGCCGCTGATATCAGGGAGCAAGCTCCCATCAATCCGCTCGACTTGCATGTATTAGGCACGCCGCCAGCGTTCGTCCTGAGCCAGGATCAAACTCTCCGATAAAAGTTTGAATAGCTCTTGTGTTACTTGTAAATCTAGAATTAACGTTGACGTTTTGTCTTGTTTTGTTCAGTTTTCAAGGTTCAATGTGTTGCGTTCGCTTCGTCTGAAGCAACTTAACCATCATATCAAGAATACAGTGTGTTTGTCAACAACTATTTTGAAATAATTTTTCATTTCTTTTTTTGTTGATTATTTGTACGCTGCTCTTTTGCGACGGTTTTTAAAGTATACCAAGCTATTAGATTATCGTCAACACTTTTAATAGAATTTCTTCATAAAACTTTCATCTTTATTAATAGAGTACACATCGAACCTAGTCATACCAACACCTCATTATCTAAATCCAACTCTACTGATAGTTATGATAAAAAAAGAATATAATAAATTGCATTCGTTTACTAGACCATTATATAGAAGAAACTAAATAATATTTCTGCAAACAAAAAACGAGCCACCCTATAAAAGGCGGCTCGTTTCACTTCTCTCATCTAGTCAATCTTAATGATGTTTTCATCGTTACGATTGATTTTACCTGTTTTCTCCACTGTTACTTGCTGACCTTCTTTAAGGTTAGTAAAGACGATTGGTGTCATAATAGAAGGTGCGTTTTCTTTAATGTAGTCAAGATCTACTTCTAGTAGTGGTTGACCCGCTTCTACTTGGTCCCCTTCTTTCACTAGAGCTTCGAATCCTTTACCTTCTAATTTCACTGTATCGATACCAACATGGATCAATACTTCACGACCTGCTTTAGACTCTAATCCAATAGCATGCTTCGTTGGGAATACGTTCACTACTTTACCCGCTACAGGAGAAATGATTGTTCCTTCAGTAGGAAGGATAGCAAAACCGTCACCCATCATTTTCCCAGAGAAAACTTGATCTGGAACTTCTGTAATATCTTTAATTTCACCCGTGATAGGAGCTACAAATTTTTCATTGTTTCTCTCTTCTTGAAGTGCATCCGGGTTAACTTCTTCAATTTGTTGTTCTACTTCTTCATTTGCACTTGTTTCTACTCTACGAGGTGCTTTACCACGCATAATGTCTTGCATCTGTGATTTCAATGTGTCTGATTTAGGTCCAAAGATGGCTTGAATGCTGTTACCAACTTCAAGTACTCCAGATGCACCTAATTTCTTCAGACGATTTTTATTCACGTTCTTCGAGTCATTAACAGATACACGGAGACGAGTAATACACGCATCTAAGTGAGCGATATTTTCTTCTCCACCTAGAGCTTCTAATACATTGTATGGAAGATCTCCAGCTGTGTTTGTTGTCGCACCTTCTTCATCATCTTCAACCTCTTCACGACCAGGAGTCATTAGGTTGAATTTGCGGATGGCAAAACGGAATCCAAAGTAGTAAATAACTGCAAAGACGATTCCAACCGGGATAACGATCCATGCATTTGTTTGAGGGTTGATTAATCCGAATAGAATATAATCAATTAATCCACCAGAGAACGTCATACCTATTTTTACATCTAACAGATGCATTGTTAAGAAAGATAAACCTGCAAAAATTGTATGGATACCGAATAGTACTGGAGCTACGAATAAGAATGAGAATTCAATCGGCTCTGTGATACCCGTTAAGAAAGATGTTAAAGCAGCAGAAGCCATGATTCCACCAACAACTGCTTTACGCTCAGGCTTAGCTTCGTGGTAAATTGCTAAAGCCGCAGCAGGAAGTCCAAACATCATGAATGGGAATTTACCAGTCATGAACGTACCAGCTGTTAAATCTTGAACACCATCTTGAATTTGTTTCATGAATATAGCTTGGTCTCCACGCACAATGTTTCCTGCTTCAGATGTATAAGATCCGAATTCAAACCAGAAAGGCGCGTAGAAAATGTGATGAAGTCCGAATGGAATTAATGAACGTTCAACTACACCGAATACAAATGCTGCAAACGCTCTGTTTTCATTAAGCATAAAGTTAGAGAATGTGTTAAGTCCATTTTGGACCGGTGGCCAAATTACTAACATTAATAGACCAAGGATAACTGCAGATGCTGCAGTTACAATCGGAACAAATCGTTTTCCTGCGAAGAACCCTAAATAAGAAGGAAGCTCAATCTGATAGAAACGATTGTACATGTAAGCTGCAAGTATACCTACTATAATACCACCGAATACTCCTGTTTGAAGTGTCGGAATTCCCAGTACTAATGAGTAAGCAGGGTCTACACCTTCACCTGTTACATCTCCAATGCCAAGTCCTTCAACTGTTCCCATCGTTACGTTCATAATTAAGAAACCAACGATAGCGGCTAAACCAGCTACTCCTTCACCACCAGCTAAACCAATGGCTACCCCAACTGCGAAGAGGAGTGCTAAGTTTCCAAAGATAATTCCACCTGCTTGTTCCATTACGCTTGCAACCATTTCAACACCGCCGTTTGCAAGGAACGGAGCAAGTTCTAATAGTGTCGGATTCTGAAGGGCATTACCAAATGCCAGTAAAAGTCCAGCTGCAGGTAAAATAGCAACAGGAAGCATTAAAGCTTTTCCGACTTTTTGTAAAACGCCAAAAGCCTTTTTAAACATATGAGTTTCCTCCTTTTTTTCTATTCATTTTTTCAGCTAATTAGATGATGATTGCAAACAAAAAAGGCATGAGAAAAGAGGATAATGAACGTATAAGGATAGACTACCCCAAATTATACGTTTCAATCATCTTCTTCACTCATGCCTGATCGAATCAGTAACACGTAAGAAAGATAAGTGCTTTACTTTACTTTATTTTGAATACGCTGCAAATGCATAGTTAGGTAAACAGCCTCTGCATCGTAGACGGGTTTTTGTAATGTTTGCTGCATCATCTTGATCAGCTTCCAAGATAAATTATAGCAGATAGGGTATTCTTCTTTCAACAGTTTTGCAATCTTTTCTGGTTCTTCGACTTTTTCTCCTCGCAAAACACGCTCTATTGTATAACGAATATGTCGAACAAGCCTCATATAATCAACACTGTCTTTATTAATTTCCACTTCCAGCTGTTGTTCAATCATTCCCGTCAGACGAGATATCAGCTGTGAGTGTTGATTAACTTCAGAAAGATCTTTATTCATCATAGCACTATGAATATGAAGAGCAATGAAACCTACTTCACCTTCCGGAAGGTGAACCTCTGTCATCTCATTGATCATAGCTACAACTTCTCTGGCTATTTCGTATTCAAAGGGATACAGGGTTTTCGTTTCCACTAAAAAGGGATTTCGAACCTCCATTCCTCTCATGAGTCGATTAATAGCAAAAAGGATATGGTCAGTCAGGGCAATATGAATATGCTCATTTAAAAATGAGTTCGTTCTTTTCCTTATTAATTCAATGGCAGAAATAATGACATTAGACATATCGTCGTTTAGGAAAGGAAGAAGGTTTTTGTACTGTTCCTGCTCCTTTTCTCCTTTTAAAACAAACATTTTTTCTGCTATATCGTTTTGAATGGGGTCCCCTTTTTTACGGTTAAACCCTATTCCTTTACCAATCAGAACAACTTCACCGTAACTTTCATGCTCGGCTATTAAAACATTGTTATTCAGTGCTTTATTCACATTTAAAGTGGACATAGACATTCTCCCTATATATTCGACCATTTTCGACACTTTCCGATTCCATGATTTTAACGAACTCTCACGTTTTTTTCAATTCTTTCTTTCATTATAATAGATTCTTCCAAAAATAGAAAAGAAGCTGATCTCGAAAGACCAGCTCTATGCATTACACCAAGAAAAGAAAATACAGTACAAAGATGACAAACAGGAGATACATGATAGGGTGGATATCTTTCCTACGCCCTTTCATGATCATCGTAATCGGGTAGAAAATAAACCCTATGGCGATCCCTGTTGCGATACTATATGTCAGTGGCATCGCCACTATCGTTAGGAATGCGGGAACTGCCACCTCAAATTTCTTCCAATCAATTTCCCCTAATGATGAAACCATTAACACCCCAACAATGATAAGAGCTGGTGCAGTGACTGGGGCCGTTATGACCGCTAGTACAGGAAAAAAGAAAATGGAAAGTAAGAATAGAACTCCTGTTACTACAGATGCAAATCCGGTTCTCGCACCTGCCGCTACCCCGGCGGATGACTCAATGTAGGAAGTGGTTGTTGACGTACCAAGAATAGCACCGACAACCGTCGCACATGAATCGGCGAATAATGCTTTACCTGCACGTGGTAATTTATTGTTTTTCATTAATCCTGCTTGATTTGCAACAGCAACCAGCGTGCCAGCTGTATCAAAGAAATCAACGAATAAGAAAGTCAGAACAACTACTAACATTTGGATTGTGAATATACTGCCAGCATCGTTAAACAATGGGTCAAGAGCTGCCCCAAATGTCGGCGCTAGACTCGGTGCTGCATCTACTACTTTTGTTGGCATGTCAATCAACCCGACAATCATACCGACAATAGTAGTGACGACCATCCCGATGAAAATACCGCCTTTAACTCCTCTTGTCATTAAAATGACGGTAACAACAATACCAAAGATAGCAAGCAATGTTGGTCCTTTTGTCAGGTCCCCTAAACCAACTAATACTGCATCATTATTAACAATTATCCCTGCATTTTGAAAACCAATGAATGTAATAAATAATCCAATACCTGCTCCAACTGCATATTTCAATTCAGAAGGAATCGCATTAATAATTTTCTCTCGAATTCCTGATAGTGTTAACGCAATGAAAATGAGCCCTGAAATCAAGACCCCTGTAAGAGCTGATTGCCACGGAACCCCCATTGTCAAAACAACCGTGTAGGCGAAGAATGCGTTCAGCCCCATTCCAGGAGCTAACGCAATGGGATATTTGGCCAGGAGCCCCATAATCAATGAACCGATAGCAGCCGCTAAAGCTGTTGCTACAAATACGGCTCCAGCATCCATCCTCATACTATCTGGAAGATCTGGTACGGATTGAAGTGTTAGCGTAAGTGGATTAACGATCAATATATAAGCCATTGATAAAAACGTTGTTAAACCACCTATTACTTCTCTTCTATAATTGGTTCCTAACTGTTCAAACTGAAAGAACTTTTTCATTATTTTTCTCCCTCCAATAAGACGTCGCAGGATGGTGAAACATTTAACTTTGCTCCAATAAAAAAAGTCCTGAACTACCCGAGTTCAGGACTTAGACTATAAAGATAACAGATGAATAGGACTGAAAAATGAGATTAAACAATTGACGGTCCTAGTATCAATCACCTCGTAGTCAAGCCATTTACGGTAGCTTGGTAGAAACGCTCGGGCCCTATTCCCGAAATTATACGACGTAATACTATTATAATGTTTTTTATGATTACGGTACTATTGTACCAACCTTAAACATGACCGTCAATAGAATATACGAACATTTTGTTATTTTTTAAAATGAACGTTCGTGTTCGTCAAAATTATCCATATTATGTCGAATCCTACCGAAGCATTATTCCCATTCGATTGTTGCAGGTGGCTTACTCGTTACATCATAGACAACGCGGTTGATATGGTCCACTTCGTTTACAATGCGTGTAGAAATTTTCTCTAATACGTCCCATGGAATGCGAGCCCAATCAGAAGTCATACCATCAATGGATGTAACCGCACGGATTCCTATCGTGTAGTCATAGGTTCTTGCATCTCCCATCACACCTACACTGCGGATGTCAGGCAGGACGGTGAAATATTGCCAAATGTTTCGATCAAGGCCTGCTTTTTTTATTTCATCTCGCAGGATATGGTCAGATTCACGAACAATTTCCAGCTTTTGTTCTGAGATTTCTCCAAGCACACGGATTCCAAGACCAGGACCTGGGAATGGTTGACGCCATACTATATCATCAGGAATTCCAAGCTCTGACCCTAAAGCACGAACCTCATCCTTAAACAATGTGTTCAACGGTTCAATAAGAGTGAATTGCATATCTTCAGGTAACCCACCCACATTGTGGTGAGATTTGATCGTTTGAGCAGTAGCTGTTCCACTCTCAATAATATCGGTATACAAGGTACCCTGGGCTAGATACTCAATACCCTCTAATTTCGTCGCTTCATCATCAAAGACATAAATAAACTCGTTTCCGATAATTTTACGTTTTTGTTCTGGATCGGATACACCTTTTAATTTATTTAAGAATCGATCTTGCGCGTCCACTTTGATGACATTCATGTTGAAGCCTTCAGAGAAAGTTTTCATAACGCTGTCCGCTTCCCCTTTACGAAGGAGGCCGTGATCAACAAATATACAAGTTAACTGGTCACCAATTGCTTTATGAATTAGTACAGCTACAACTGATGAATCCACTCCACCGCTTAGAGCACAAAGAACTTTCTTGTCTCCAACGATTTGACGGATTTTATCCATCTCCATGTCAATGAAGCTTTCCATTGTCCAATCGCCTTCGCAGCCACACACTTCAAAGACAAAGTTCTTAAGCATTTCATTTCCATGTACAGAGTGACGAACCTCTGGATGGAATTGAACAGCATATAGTCCTTTTTCTTCATTACTCATTGAAGCGATCGGACAAGATGGATTCGTTGCATTCACGTCAAACCCTTCAGGAGCCTCTACTACCAGGTCTCCATGACTCATCCAGACTACTTGCTCTTCAGCAAGATTTGAAAACAGCTTTGATTGCTTTTCAATCGTCATGGTCGCCTTACCATACTCACGGTGTTTCGCTCGTTCTACCTTTCCCCCAAAATGCATGGTCATTAATTGCATTCCATAGCAAATCCCCAGGATAGGGATATCTAAATCAAAGATCCGTTCATCACAACGAAAGGAGTCCTCTCCATATACACTGTTGGGTCCTCCAGAAAAAATAATTCCAGTAGGATTCATTTCCTTAATTTCCTCAAGAGTAACTGTATGTGGATGGAGTTCACTATAAACACCAAATTCACGTATTCTTCGTGTAATTAATTGATTGTATTGACTTCCAAAGTCTAAAACAACGATCATTTCTTGATTGTGCAATTCTTCTTTTCCAAGCATTCAGTTCACCTCATTAAAATTGTTTTTAACAGAAAACCTTTTTCCCTGGGCAAGATATGTAAGCCCTGTTGTACTTTTAAATTTTTTAATATTGTTAGCATTCCAAAAAACAATAAAAAAACTAGACTTCGCCTATAAAAAAAGGCAGAATTCTAGTTTTTTTGTACACAAAAATGTCAAATTAGAACACTGCCTTCATAGTCCAGTCATTTAAGGTGACCGGGTAGAAACTTTCGAACCGTATTATCGAGGATATACGAAGGATGCTAACGAACCATATTATTAATTTGACATCATTTTAAACCTTGTTTGAATACTGGTCAACCTGTTGTTCTTTTAATTAAATTTTCCCACAATTCTCTCATCTTAATCCAATCATCATTTGTCGGCTTTTGACCATATAATCTTTTCTCGTAACGGGTGGTTAAACTGGTCATTTCTCTTGTACCAAAGAAGGAGTCAACGTACCTTGAATAACCCCTTAAGGTTTGACCATCTTCCAGCTTTAATCCATATCTACCTAATTGTTTCATAAGAGAAAGATACGCATCTGTGAAGGTATCCTCTGATTTCTTATTTCGATAATAGAAGATTAACACATGAGGTAACCATCGGCGTCTCACGAAATACAATACTATTCCTAAGCCAACCAAACATAAGAAGCCAAACAACATTTTCCCCCAATTATCTTTAATGAACGTTACAGTGTTATCCCAAAGCTTAGCGAGTGAAATGCCCTCACCCTTAGAAGCTTCTTCTTCTTCAGGACCTAACGGCTTTTTCGGTGTTTCTTTTTCTGGTACTGGCGTTTCATCAGTATCTGTATCAGGAACATCTAAGTCATATTTATATGAGACGTTATTACTGAATCCAACAGTAGGTTCAAACGGAACCCACCCTACTTCAGGGAAGAATACTTCAACCCATGAATGGGCATTATTATTTGAAACTTCATAAAGCTTATATTGAGAATCAATCTGACGACTGTATTCACCCTCTGTATAGCCCTTGACCCATCTTGCTGGTATTCCAAGTGAGCGGAGTAGGACAACCATAGAAGTAGAAAAATTATCGCAGTATCCCCTTTGTGATTCAAATAAGAATTGGTCGACATAATCCTGATTTTCTTCTGGAACCGGTACATCAAATTGATCATACACATACGCTTTCTTTGAAAAATAATTTTCTACTTCGCGCACCTTGTCATACCAATTATCCTCTTCTGCTGTAATCTCTACCGCTAAGTCTTTTACTCGTTGTGGAACACTTGCAGGAAGCTGGGTGTACCGATTCACAAACTCAGGAGTTTGCATGATTTCATGGTCTTCATTTGCCGCTTTCATCCGTTTTTGCGAATAGGAAGGAGAACGGTAAGATATTGTGTAGCCCTCTAAGCTCACATTATCATCTGAACTCTCATAACTCGTGATTTTTTCATCAATCACATTAAGGGCAAAATAACCATCTTCATTTCCTGATACCTTTTCAAATCCATAAGGATAGACAATATGAGAATAACGCTGCTCCACCATGACCTTTTCAGATTCCACTTCTTTCTCTTTATCTAATGGATTGATCACAAGTGGCGCTTGTTCATCAGAATTAAAAGGGAGCTTTTTTTGTTCGGTTGGAATAGACTGCTCCCACCCTTTACCCGTATAAAGGTCTTTGGTTTCGATTCTCCAGTAGTGCTCTCTTGTCACTTCTGCATTAAAAACCACTGTGGGATCTCCAATAAACGGACCTCCCAGCTGAGAATCGTCTGAATCATAACCGAGCTTATTTACCCCATTTCCCCCTGCACCTTCTGCAAAGGATTGGATATAAGGAACAGGGTCCGGCCAAATAGGATTCGCCTTTGGAACAGCAAAGGCGATAACGGAACTGACACCAAGCATAACGGTAAGAGGAACTATCCAACGATGCCTGCTCATTTTAGAGCCGAGAAGCATTTCTCCTTGAATTAATCTTTCAAGAGCCAGTAACCCCATTAATAAGAATCCGAAGATGACTACGCGCACAATCGCCTTATCCCCTTCGTAAATGGTGAAAGTGTCAATAACACTGATATACGTTACGGTCATAATGTAAAAAAGTAAAATCGTTTTCCGAACGGATAACCAATAATAGAGTAAATAGGTCATGAGCCAAAGCAAAATAAAAAAGAGCAGGCTGCGATAAACAAAGGACAGGTCTGGCCATTGACGGCCAAAGGTCAGTAGAATATTTACCCATAGATCCTTTAGAAATTCACCTAGCCACAGGAAGCTAAAAAATGATCCAGTGAAATACAGTGAATGCAAAGAGAATAAGATAAAGATGCTCTTTACACTTGCTGTTAAAAAATAATGGAGCCGGAAATAAGATAGGATGAGACTCAAAGCAATAAATACCACGAAATAGGTAAGACTACCTGTATCCGTGATCACTTTTAGTGGCTTTAACCACTCCCATAACAAAAGAAACCCGAAAAAATAAATCATAATGGTATAGAATGTATGTTTTGACGTTTCATGTCTCATGCTCGCTTCACCTCCATAAACGCTGAAGAGAAGTCACCTTCAAAGCAAACTCTTACCCTAATACCTCGTGCCGCCGCATAGGCTTTCATGGATTTTTCTTCAGCAGTATACACATCTCCTCTTTCTTTCACTAGGAAAATGACCACAGCACTGTTTCGTTTAGCATAATTATTAATACTTAAGATCATTTTTTTCGAAATCTTGGAGGTCACAAACAGCACAGAGGCAGATTGTGAATAATTCAAGCCCTCTCCTTGCAACACCTTTCCTAAGGGGAAACGACTGTTTGGGAGTACCTTAGCTAAGTGATAATAGAGCTGCCTTTGATGAGCCTCTCCTCCACGAATCGGAAAAGAAACATGATCCTCTCCAATGGACACCATACCTACCTGGGCTCCTTTTTTAATAATGGAGCGAACCATGGAAGCTGTAAACGTAACCATTGGTTCAAAGACAGAAGAATACTCACGATCTAAAACAATTAACACATCATGAGATTGACGTTCTTCAAACTCTTTCGTCATGAGTTCATTGGTTCTGGCAAAGGTTTTCCAGTGAATCCACGAAAAACGGTCCCCTGGTTGATATTCGCGAATCCCTGTTGCCATCGTAGTATCTTTTTGAATCTTTACATTTGAGGTCGTCATCCCTTGATCGTACCGGTTTTCGAGCGGACGATAGACGACATCTACAAAGGATGGATAAACAAGGAGTTTATTATGGCAGTCGATGGTTGTTTCTTTTTCAAATACTCCAAAGAAATCCCCTGTGCGAAATCGAACAGCAGAAAAAATGTGCTCACCTCGAGGCAATTCGTCTACGTAATACGTCAGCTTAATATGCCTTCTAAAGCCTGGATAAATCATTGATTTCGCTTTTCGAAAGGACGACTGGTGAAAAACCGAGTCTGTGACAACATCCTCTAACACCATATAAAATAGCGGAAATGGAATTTTACGAGCTAGAGTAATGGTCACCTTCAGTTCATCCCCTGCCTTGTAATCCATTGTTTCGAATTTCCTCTCCACGTAGAAATCTGATAAAGGATAAAGAAAAATGAGAACAGAATATAAAGCAAATGGAATAAAGCTATAAAATAAAAACCAACTAACAAATCCGCCTTGAAACATAGCATAGGAGAACGTTACACCTATTAAAACGAGGAGTAGAAGAAACTTCCCTATCGGCTTTAATAATTGAAGTTTTTTCTTCATACTATCTCACAAGCCTTTGAACCGGGACGGGAATACGAGCCATCACTCTCTCCACTACGTCCTCCGGTGTGATACCTTCATAGCGCGCTTCAGATTTCATAATAATTCTGTGAGAAAACACAAATGGTGCTAAGTATTGAACGTCATCGGGCACGACATAGTCTCTTCCTCTTAAATACGCATATGCTTGACATGCCTTCATTAAAGCAATCGACCCACGCGGACTTGCTCCTAAGTAAACATTGGCATGAATCCGAGTACGATTGGCAATCTCAACAATGTATTTTTTAATGGTGTCATCCACTAATACTTCCTTCACTTCACTTTGAATCAAGCGAAGCTCTTCTAATGACATGACGGACTCTAAATCGTCAATCGGTGGATTTTTCTGCGCACGATGAAGTACTTCCATTTCTTCGTTTGGCTCTGGATAACCCATTTTCATTTTTAACAAAAAGCGATCCAATTGAGCTTCCGGAAGAGGATACGTTCCTTCATATTCAATCGGATTCTGTGTCGCCATTACAAAGAATGGTTTATCCAGCTTTCGCGTCATACCGTCGATGGTGACACTACTCTCTTCCATTCCTTCCAATAAAGCCGATTGAGTTTTAGGTGACGTACGATTAATTTCATCTGCTAAAATAATATTCCCCATAATCGGTCCAGGTCTAAAGTTAAATTCCATTTCCTTTGGATTATAAATGGAAACTCCGATTACATCCGATGGCAATAAATCAGGTGTGAACTGAATACGTTTAAAGCTAGCTCCAACTGACTTGGCCAGAGCACGAACCATCATGGTTTTCCCCACTCCCGGCACATCCTCAAGCAAAACATGCCCACCAGCCAGCAAGGAAACAACACTAAGCTCAGCTACCTGTCTCTTTCCGATCATTACTTTTTCTATATTTTCAATAATGCCTTGCAACTTTGGATTCAACATATCCTGTGTCATCTTACCCCTCCAGATATAAAACTGTAATAATATATCCCTTAACTATTACTACTTTCGTGCCAAATGGAAAAGAATCCTCTTTATTTGTTGAAAATTTATTGAAATATTAGGAAATTTGTCATATAAGGGAGTGCTCCTGTCGAATAACCTTTGTTTCTTTTGGAGGTCCGTCCCTCAACACAAGAAAAGCCAGCTCTGATTAAGAGCTGGCTTTCTTTGGTTATTTCCAAAAATCATCAAACACTGTTACAGGTAGATGACGTTTATGCTTTGTTTTTAAATAGTGGCCTTCGATGATTTCCTTTACTTCTGGAGACACTTCTTTTCCTTCTAAATAGTCATCCAGTTGATCATAGGTTACGCCAAGTGCTTCTTCATCTGGAAGCTGAGGGCGATTTTCTTCTAAATCTGCCGTTGGCTTTTTGTTGTAGAGGTGTTCTGGACACCCGAGCTCCTTTAAGAGCATTTTCCCCTGGCGCTTATTTAAACGGAAAAGAGGAACTAAGTCTGCTGCACCGTCTCCAAACTTTGTATAAAAACCGGTGACAGCTTCTGCTGAATGGTCCGTCCCTAATACGACTCCATTTTTCATGGCCGCAATGGCGAATTGCACCTTCATCCGTTCACGGGCTTTTTCATTTCCTTTAACAAAATCAGAAAGCTCGATTCCGTTTTTCTTTAATGTTGCGACGCTGGCATCAACAGCCGATTGAATATTAACCGTTAACGGCACCGATGGATCAATGAACTTCACGGCATCAATCGCATCCTTGGCATCCCCTTGCTCTCCATAGGGAAGTCGAACGGCATAAAAATTATAATCTCTTGAGCCCGTTTCTTCATTCATTTCATTAATGGCCATTTGAGCAAGCTTTCCTAATAAAGTAGAATCCTGTCCGCCGGAAATCCCAAGCACTAAGCTTCTTAAAAAGGTATGCTTTTTCAAATAATCCTTCATAAAATCTACGCTGCGACGAATTTCTTCTTTCGGATTAATTTCTGGACTTACCATCATTTCCTCGACGATTTGTTTTTGAAGAGAGTCCATGTTTTCACACTCCATGTTAGGTTTTATTACACCATATTATATCTTTTTATGTTACCCTATCTCAAACAAACTTACCTATTGTTTGAGGGATTTTTCTTTCACATCTTCTTTTATTTGCTTAATAAGCTCCATCTTATTGGTCCAGCACTCTTCACTTAGATCCACAGGATATTCCTCAGGATTCATGGCACGCTTGTACTCATCCCATAATAATGCCAAGTTCTCATTTACAAATGTTCTCATCTTATCTAAAGAAGGTGATTCATAGACAAGCTCTCCCTCTTTAAAAACGTCCACATGTAGCTCTTTTGCTTCGAAATTGGTGATGAATTTGCTTATATACGTGTGAACAGGGTGAAACATCTTCAATCGTTCTTCATCCTGAGGCTTTTCATGTTCCAAGGCAATATAGTCACCTTCAGATTTATGGTTTACCGTATTTATGATACGGTAAATTCTTTTGATTCCAGGAGTCGATACTTTCTCCGCATTACTTGAAATTTTGATCGTATCTTCCATTTCTCCTGCGTCATTTTCAATGGACACAAGCTTATACACCGCTCCAAGGGCCGGTTGGTCAAAGGCTGTGATAAGCTTCGTCCCAACTCCCCATACATCAATCTCAGCCCCTTGAGCCTTAAGGTTTAAAATGGTGTATTCATCTAGGTCATTTGAAGCGATGATCTTGGTTCCAGTAAAACCAGCCTCATCGAGCATTTTCCGAGCTTTCTTAGACAAATAAGCCATGTCTCCACTATCTAAGCGAATACCTTTGAAATTGATTTTATCCCCCAGCTCTTTCGCTACTTTAATCGCCGTTGGCACACCTGATTTTAACGTATCATAGGTATCCACTAAGAACACACAGTCCTTATGACTTTCAGCATACTTATGAAAAGCAGTGTAATCATCCCGATAGGCTTGAACCATGGCATGTGCGTGAGTTCCAGAAACCGGCATACCAAATAACTTTCCAGCACGGACGTTACTGGTGGCATCGAACCCACCAATATAAGCCGCTCTCGTCCCCCAGATTGCCGCATCCAGCTCATGTGCCCGCCTTGTTCCAAACTCCATTACCACTTCATCCTGTACCACCTGTTTAATTCGATTCGCCTTTGTAGCAATCAACGTTTGGTAATTCACGATATTTAATATCGCCGTTTCTAATAATTGAGCCTGCGCAAGAGGAGCCTCTATGCGAACCAATGGGACATTCCCAAAGGAAAGCTCTCCTTCCTCCATGGATCGAATTGCTCCGGTAAAGCGAAGGTCGGATAAATATTGAAGAAACTTCTCTTCATATCCCAATTCTCTCAAATAATCGATATCACTCTCTGAGAAATGAAACTTTTTCACGAAATCAATGATTCGTTCTAACCCAGCAAAAACGGCATATCCATTCCCAAAAGGCAGCTTTCGAAAAAACACTTCAAAAACAGCCTTTCGATTATGATACCCGTCATCCCAATAGGCCTTGGCCATATTGATTTGATACAAGTCTGTATGTAACGCTAAGCTGTCATCTGTATAATGGGTCATCTTTTTTCTCTCCTTATCCTCCAGTTGTCGAACATTCTGTTGTATTCTTTATTTTAACCAATATTGAGGGAAATTCCGAATATATGAGACTTTGGCTCCTTATGAGAGGGTGATTGTATGTTGTAGAAGTTGATAATATCAATAGATAGTTGATATTAAGCAGTCAAAAGTTAAAAATATATTCATGATGAAAAGGAAAGTTGAAAATAAATTCTTGATTGTTGATAATAAATTTCTGGATTTTGATAATAAATCTTTAAAAGTTGATAATAAAATTTTCTTTTAGCTTAAAGACCTCTCTCTTTTCTAGTTTTCACCTAAAAAATAGCAAAAAAATAATAAAGCCACCCAATAAAACGGGCAGCTAGACTAAAATTCTATACGTTTTTCACCATTTCTTGAAGAAGTTCTTCCTTACTCATTAATGCTTCTCCGCCACCTTGAACAAAGGACTCTTTTCCCCCACCTTTCCCATTAATTAATGGAAAGACGTTACGAACAGCTTCTTTTAAATTAACTGTTGGAGATGTCCCCTTTGCTCCAACAAGCTGAAGTTTACCTTCGTTATGAACAACTAACAATACCACTGCATCTTCCTTCTCAGAAGTAATATGTTGGGCAAGCTTTTGAAGCTCTTGAATTGGACGATTCTGATATGCTTTTTGAATCAGAACGTAGTCTGATTGTCTGGTTCCTTCGTTCATCAATTCATCCGCTTCGTAGCTGAAAAGGCGTTCTTTCATATCTTCGATTGTTTTCTCTTGTTCCTTTTGTTTTTCTAGTAATCGCTGAACAACTGAACTCATCGTTTCCTCAGGTACCTGAAGTTGTCCAGTTAATTCTTTAAGAAGTTTATTCTTTTGATGAAGCTGCATGAGCACACGATTCCCACAAACAAATTGAAGACGGATATGACCTTTATGCTTTTCCCAATCGAGGATTTTAATCGCTCCTACCTCACTAGTAGAACGAGGGTGTGTTCCTCCACAACCGTTATAATCAAAGTCTGGAATAATGACTAATCGAATATCATCTGTAACGGTTGGCTGTTTTCGCATGGGATACTGAGACAACTCTGCTTCGGTTATCCATTTTGTTTCAATTGATCTGCTTTCTTGAATGACACGGTTCGCTAACCTCTCTGCTTCTGAGGCTTGTTCTTCCGTTAATTTCTCAACATCCAAGTCTATGGTTAACATCTCTTTACCTAGATGAAAACTGATGGTTTTGAATTGAAGGGCTTCCTCAAAAGCAGCAGATAAAATATGCTGACCGGAATGCTGCTGCATATGATCATATCTTCGCTTCCAATCAACCTCTCCAGCTACTTCGCTTGAAAGCGATTCTAATGGCTCATCTATGTAATGGCGGATTTCACCATCGATTTCTTCTACATTTATTACTTTTCGATTGTTTAAAGTTCCGAGATCAGTGGGCTGCCCTCCCCCTGTTGGGTAAAATGCCGTTTCCTCTAATATGAGATACCATTGATTGTTTTCATCTTTTGGCTGGTCCTTTATGGATGTTGTAAAGGAGTTTATGTAAGCATCCTGATAATAAAGTTTCTTTGTCATGACCATCCCTCTTCCTCATGAAATTCTATCCATACTGTATCATAATGAGGAATCAAACAGGAAGGACACCACTTATTTTTTATGATACCTTTCAATTATATGAATAGGCACAGTTCCTACCTGTTCCCATGGTATTTGCCACCTCTTCTCAAATTCCACCTTTGCGTCCTCGTCTCCATCTATAATTCTTTCTACTATTTCTCTTAGTTTCATTGTTGCGTAACTCATAGGATCACCTGCTTGTTCAAATTGAATTAATATTTTAAAAAAGTATACATAGAGAATACGTAAGAAATTTCGAGAAGGATCACTTGTATGTTACTTTTTACCTATTTTTTAATAAAGATAAACCTTTGAACTGTTTCCTTTTAAAGAAAGAGGTCACTCCATATGGAGTGACCTCTTTTTGACTAGAATTTGCTAGTGGAGGGGGCAGATTACATCAGCCCCCATTCTCTTAGTAATTGAAATACTTAAATATGAGGCATGAAAACGCCTATATTATTGGTGCTTAAATAAGATATAAGTATTAATAAACAATATCCAGTCAATTAAAAGACATGCTAAGAAGTAATGCTGATGGAAAGGACATAGTTTAAGGCTTTCATAATGGGATTATTTCTCTTTTTTCCTTAAGTCTCTTTTCCTGATTTCGATAGGATTCTTCAATCATTTCTTCATCGGCTTTTTTGCACACCTACTATTTTAAGCTCTCATAGCCACTAATTGCTCTACTTCATCCAAACTTGGATAAGATGCTTGTGTGCCACGCTTTGTTACGCTTAATGCAGCAAAAGCAGTGGCCATTTTGATCGCATGGGATACATCACCATCTTTTGCAAGATAATGAGCAAAACAACCTGTAAAAGCATCTCCGGCCCCAGTTGTGTCAATAGCAGATACCTTATGTGAGTTAACCATCTGTACATCTTCTTTGGTCACCCACATAACACCTCGGCTACCCATGGTAACAATTACATCTTTGACTCCTTTATTAATTAACGTACTAGCAGCAGCTTTGATTTGTTCTTCTGTTTTAACAGGCATCCCTGTCAAGATTTCCAGTTCACTTTCATTTGGAATGAAAAAATCACATTTGCATACATAACTGAAATCTAGATCCTTTGATGCTGGTGCAGGATTCAGAATAACTGGAATTCCATGTTCATTTCCAAATTCAATTGCTCGATAAATCGTCTGGAGCGGAATTTCAAGTTGCAGAACAATCAAAGAACATTGTTTCAACTTCTCTGCAGCCAGATCGACATCCTCCGGCGAAAGGTACTGATTTGCTCCCTTGATGATTAAGATGCGGTTTTGAGATTCTGGATCTACAAAAATCGGCGCTACTCCACTTGATGTACCGGGAACTTTATGAGTATACTCCGTGTCAATTCCATAACTTTCAAGATTTTGAATTGTATTATCCGCAAAAAGATCATCACCAACCTTTGTGACCATCATAACATCGGAACCCATTTTTGCAGCTGCGACTGCCTGGTTTGCTCCTTTACCACCACAACCAATTTCAAAATCTGGAGCCTCAAGCGTTTCCCCTTCTTTTGGCATGTTATCAATATATGAAATGAGATCCACCATATTAGAACCTATCACTGCTATATCCATGTAATTACCTCCTTATTTTCTTATTTTTTCCCTGTTACTACTGTAAAAGATTTTTCTTCACCAGCACCTAGTTTCAATAACGTACCGCATCTTTCTGCAGCAAGAAAACCTTCTGGTCTGCAGGTTGCCGGTAGTACGAAAGCTCCAACCTGTTGGTCTTGATTATGTAATATCCAGCGCGTTCCGTAATTCAATTCTTTTGTAGAAAATCTAGTGAAAAATGCAATTCCATTAGAAGAAACTATTTCAAATTCTGCTTCATCTTGATATTGGTTCAATTCATCAGCAAAAAAAACAATCTCTGGATCAAACATGTCGGGTTGAGTTAAAGCTGTTATCGTTTCTTCTCCACTAAGGAGCTTTTTATTGTATTCCAACCATTTCTCAGTCGGCTTCACATGGTCAGGTATCGACTCTCTGAGCTCAAATGCACCATCTGGAATATTTTGCTTCATAACCGCATTTTCAAGATACGCATAGTTTGTGTGACACATATATTGAAGTGGCATATCTGCTCCAGAAAGATTTTTGACTGTCATATTCATTTCAACAAATGATTGTTCATTGAAAATTTTTATCGATGGGCGTGCAAGGTAATGGTGTCCAAACCCTTTCACATACTCTACCTCGCTGCAGACTTTAATGCCGTCGTCCATAATCTCAAGCCAGGATCTATCCATTTCCGCACATGGCATTTCACCATGAAGATCATGTGTGTCCTCATCGCCTGGGCAACCGTTGCTGATCAATCCTGAGTGAAAAGCAAAGCATCCATATGTATCTACAACACTATCTGCCTTTTTCGGCTGGGAGAACATGTTTTTCATTTTCAAATCTACTCCATCAAATTCCAAGTCCCAAACCATCTGACCCATATAAGGAAGAACAACCATTCTACCACGTGAATTTTTAAGCTCAATTGCTTCCACACCTGACGGATAACGGAATAGATTTACTGTCATTTCATCATTTTGAAAAATCGTCTTACTACTATCTGTATAATAATTACGCTGCAACTCAATTATTCCTGATGTCATTTCGAATCGTCTCCTATGTTAATATGAGGCAGTCGGAATTCGACTGCCTTTACAAATTAGTTTTTACTAAGCCACTTCTCCTTCTTCATTCTGACCTGCCGCTTTCTGCTTCATTTTATTCAAGAAATAAAAGCCAACATAGATAAAGCATGCCATAGGGATAAGGAATGAGAGCTGCATTGAATTTAGCAGGTCCGATGCAAATCCTTGTGCTACCGGAATTACTGCTCCCCCAACTATTGCCATGACTAGGATTGCTCCACCTAATTCTTTATATTTATCCTCAATAACTTCAAGCGTTCCCGCATAAATAGTCGGCCAACATGGTCCAAACAATAAGCTTACAAGCACCGCAGCATACACCGCAGTAATATTTGGAACTAACGCTACATAGGCAAGCATTGCTGCCCCGATAATTGAATAAACAAACAAGACTTTTGACGGAGTGAAGCGAGCCATTAGGAAGTTAGCAATGAACTTTCCAACAAAGAAAGCAATAAAGCTAAACACCATGAAATTTGAAGCAATACGTTCATTAAAATCCAGATTTAAGTCAAGGGCCAGACGAATTGTAAATGACCATACCGCAACCTGCATTCCAACGTATAAAAACTGGGCTGCAATCCCTTTACGAAATCTTTTGTTCCCACCAAGATACTTAAGAGTTTGTAGCAAGTTTGGTGATTTTGTGGAAGTCTTCGCTTGCTCAGAAACTGGTTTACATGAAGGGAATTTAGTTAAAATAAATAAAATCAATACACCCACTAGGACAAAAATTATATATTTGTATGGTTCAAGCGTATGCTGTAGCATCTGTATCCCAAAAACTTTTGCTTCTTCAGGAGACATAGTGGCCATTTGCGCCTCAAGACTTGCACCTTCCTGAAAAACAAGGTACTTTCCTAGCAAGATACCAGAAATCGCACCAATTGGATAAAAAGTTTGACTAATGTTTAAGCGAAGAGTTGCGAACTGACGCGGTCCAATCATAGAACTGTATGTGTTTGCAGCTGTTTCAAGAAAACCAAGACCGATGGCAATTGAAAAAATTGCAAACAAGAACATCATATACGTTGCCATCTCCGAAGCCGGATAAAAAAATATACATCCTGCAATATAAAACAGTAACCCTGTAATAATTCCAAACTTATAGTTTGTCTTTTTAATGACCATTGAAGCTGGTATTGCTATAAGAAAATATCCGCCATAGAATGCACTTTGAACAAAAGCACTCGCGAAATCACTTAACTCAAATACATGCTTAAACTGTGTGATTAGGATATCATTCAAGCTTGCTGCTACTGCCCATAACGGGAACAGCAGAGATAGTAGGATAAACTGAAAAATGGGGGTTCGGTTCAAATATCCATCCGGTAACTGAATCAAGTTTTTGTTTGTCATTATGATTTCTCCTTTATGTAATTTTTATAATGATGCTGTTTTCACCCATATTGGATTCACACAAACAGATGCAAATCCATGCTCCCTCGCTTCTGTACAAAGTTCCAAAATCTGTACTTTCATGCCATCTGCTTCAATAGTGTGTGTGCAATTTTTTTGCGGTGTCCATATTACTCTCCTTTTCTTTACATTATTCATTTAATAAAAGCGCTTTCAAAACACCGATAGAAATTGTTTTTTTTCGTTAACCCAGTAGGTCTACTCGGATAATACGTGAATCCTAATCAAGCCAATTTAGATTTTTTATAGATTCTTTTCTTTTAATGAAATACCAAAAATGTAAACGTTTAGATTTTTTGTTAAATTTTTTTAAAAAACGTAGTTGATATTATTAGATTATTTAAGAGTAAATGTAAACGTTTAGATTTTTCTGAGTTTAGAATAGCACCTTTTAATTAAACTGGCAAGGTTTTTTTGGAAGGGTTTTCATAAAACCTTTTAATTAGTAAAAACATACTATCCTTCTTTCGTAAGAAGTTCCTAAATTTATGGGAGATATTGAATGAAGTAGAACTTTTTACACTAGAGAGTTCTGCCAATAGATCAAAAGCGAAATAATTTCTCTATAAAGAATCTTCATATGCAGCGGTTGTCTGGAATAGAGTTAATAAAACTTCTTTGACGTAAAATACTCTCATTCAAGTAGACAGGCATATTTTTCACCTGTCTATTTGAATGAGAGTATGTCGTAATTGATAATATTTTCGAACTTATTCCCCCATAAGCCGGCATGACTGTCTAATAATCAGTTCTGGAGTTAGTAAATATTGTCGATGCGGAAGATTGCCTTTAAAGTTAATTCTTTCATACAACAGTGTAAGGGCAATTTCACCTATCACATTCATCTGTCTTGACACAACTGTGAGCTTCGGGTTCAGAAATGTTGCTATATCTACATCATCAAATCCAATGAACGACACTTCACTGCCCAACTTCCAGTTCAAATCATTCAATGCTTTCACGCAACCTATTGTCATCAAGTTATTTGATGAAAAGATTGCAGTTGGACGTTCA
Organism: Rossellomorea aquimaris TF-12; assembly: GCF_001648555.1. GTDB lineage: Bacteria > Bacillota > Bacilli > Bacillales > Bacillaceae_B > Rossellomorea > Rossellomorea aquimaris. The sequence goes on from NZ_LQXM01000018.1 coordinate 21,342, forward strand.
TCAAGTTCTTTCAGTTGTTTTGTTCCTGAGTAACCACTGTCCTCTCCAAAATCCCCATTAATTACAAGTCTTTCATCAAAAGGAATATTATAATCCTCTAAGGCTTTTTTATAGCCAAGGAACCGTTCCAATCCCGGCGTTGTATTTTGCGGACCGCAAATAATGGCAATTTTTCGGTGCCCCATAAGAATCAGTTGCTGGACAGCTTGATATGACCCTTTTACATTATCGACCAGAACAGTATCTACCTCAAAATTTTTAATACTTCGGTCTACCGCCACCACTGGTATATTCTGATCCTGAAGAAGCTTCAGTTGGTCACCACTTTCATCTGCGGTTGTGATAATAATACCGTCTACTCCGCGTTCAATGAAGTTTCTGATAATTTTTTCCTCAACAACAGGTGACTCGTTTGTGCTACTCAGAATGGTGACATAATCCTTTTCACGCGCTTTTTGTTCAATCCCAGCCATCACGAGCGGAAAGAAAGGATTTGTGATGTCAGTGACTATTACACCAATCGTTTTGCTTTCTTTTCGTTTAATGGTCCTTGCAGCAGCATTTCGAATATAGCCCAGTTCCTCAATCGCTTTTAGGATTCTCTCCTCCGTCGCCTTTCTAACACCGCCCTGATTATTGATCACCCTCGACACCGTTGCGATTGAAACGTTCGCAAGCTTTGCCACATCTTGAATATTTGGTTTTGAATCCATTTCTGCATAACTCCTAAAATATAAACGTTTAGATTGTTATTTCTGACATTAAAATAGCACCTTTTCATATAATTAGCAAGAATTATTGAATTGTGTTTCTACTTCATAATTACTCACTTATTTGCATTCATATATTTTTGCAAAACTCTTAGTAACCCGATTTTATGTCATTAGTTCATATAGTTTCAGCCCTTGAACAAACCCATCCTTCCCCCTAAATCACTGAAGAAATAAAAAAAGAAGCTTCCCAAAAGTTCAGCGAACTCCTGAGAAGCCTCCGTTAATATCCTCAATGTTAGCAAAATGTCAGCAAGCCACTCTCACCTTACCAACAAATCCTTTTATATCAAGGGTTGAGGGGGCAGATTACATCATGCCGCCCGTAAGGTGAAAGTGTGTAATATCTAACATGCTGTGTGCGTAAAATGCGTTAAATCAGCGTTTTGCTGAATCCTTTCTGTAACATCTTTAACTTGGTGTCACCGTTTTTCATTGGATTGCGTTAGCAAAATGTTAGCATTTCAAGCAGATAATTTGTCACCAATGTTCACACACCCCACATGGCTAGAGTGGTGATGGGAGTTAAATGGTGTAGCAGTGTTTACCTTAACCTTGTATAAAGCTCTCTAATAATAAAAATGGAAATGCAATTATGTCGGTGCCTGACCTCCGTTGCATTAATACTTTAGCGTAGTGGGGGTCAGGCACCTAATTAGGCACCTAATTCTAATAATGTGTCTATAACAGGAAATATACTGACTACTATTTTCTTGTACAGAGACACAAAATGGGTGCCTGACCACCACTACATTAAAAAGTAATGGAGGTCAGACACTGCAAAGAACACCCTAGCCTTAATAATTATCATTTCAAAAAGATACAACACCGTCAGTTTGATGAGGTTAGTTTTACTTGATCAATGTGTAGTGTCGTACCACCTGGTGAATCTACAAAAAATCCAACATCAATCATCCCATTTGTAACCAAAACATCATCTACCTTTATTAATTGCCACTCATTATCAGGGGATAGATCAATAAATTGATCACTTCCACCATAATTGGTGATTTCAAGGCGAGCTATGTTAGGCACGGTGTTCTTCAAACGGACCCAAGCTTCAATTGAATATTCTTCATTATTATCAGGTACGTTAACAAGTTGGTGTATGCTTTGTTTGTAAGCGGAGCTTTGATAGAAATACGCCCTTTGGTCTAAATGGAAAGCTGTTTCAGGAGGATTCGTTCCAATTCCCTCATCAACACCATAGGCCACGGCTTGTCCACTCGGATGCCACTCTGTCCAGTTGTCTGGTAAACTCACATCTCTTTCAAAACTACCATTATCTAAAATATTTTTTTCGTATAGCCCATGTGAACTTGATGATAACTTTACATTTAATTTATCCAAGTTCACATTACCACTATCACTAGCTGTGTATTCATACGTAACTGTGTTCAGCCCTTTTGATAGTGAGACTGTATCATTCGTTGTGTTCCAAATGTTCCAATTACTACCTGAGTGATCTAAAGATAGTTGACGTTGGAAATTTCCGTTTGTGATCAGTGATAAAGTCTGTATACTTTGAGTTCCATTTGAATAATCAAGATTTAAATCGTAGTTCCCTGCTTGAGGTGCAAACACATCAAAGGTCACGGATGAACCTGTAGATGTTAACCCATCAACAAAAAATTCTCCCGAATAGAACCAGTGGTTTTGATTCAAACCGGCACTTCCTACAAGAGTGGCTGCCTCTGCTTCATAAGTTGAAGTATCGTATTTGAAAGGAACGACGATGTGGTCAATATTGACTCGTCCGCTATCTCCTGCACCGCTATTATTAGCGAAGGAAACAATACTTTGTCCAGAATCAAGAGGAACCTTCACTTCTACAGTCGACCAGTCACCCCAGCTAGCAGTAGCAGAGAACGTCACTTGTTTCTCATAGTCTCCATTTACAAATAAACTCAGTGTCTGCTCTGAACCACTTCCATTTGAATAACGAACGTTCACACTGTATTCACCTGGTGCCTTAGCTGTTGGGTAAAACGTGACTTTAGCTCCTGCTTGGTCTAATCCATCTACGAAACCACTTCCAGTAAACGCTGGATGGTTATTGTTAGAACCTGCCTGAGTAGAAACCGTGTCCCCTGATAAAGAAGCATTTTCTGCCTCCATTAGATAGGACGTTACACTCACATTAGCATCTCCCGTTAGATTCAGTGTCTTTGTAATAGTTGAAAGGGCCGACACTTTCACATAAGTAACGACACCATATTCATCTTTACCTACCGCAAAGCCTTCTCCACTAGTCTGCAATAAACTTTCTTTATCATTATAGGAAGGTAAACTGATTCCATTTGCCGTCACAGAAGTAGCTGCTTTACCGTGTATCTCAAGAACATAGTCTTCTAGTCCAGAAGTGTATGAACCTTCCTTCGACTCAATTATCACTTCGACACCATTCTGCTTAATAGTTGTTATGTCTTGTTTTAAGAACTCACCATTTTCATAATCATAGCTCTCTCCATCGTCGTCATAATAAGTGAAAGTTGTCTCATTCGTAGAAGGAAATACGTCTACATTCACTTGAGTTATCACTTCCTGTCCTACATAATCCAATGACTTATGGGAAGGTATGATCGCCCCCTCTTTAATAAACAATGGAATGTCAGTCCATTCGTTTGAGTCTAATGAATAGTTGATTGTTTGGTCTCCCTCGTAAGTTATTCCCGTAAAGTAATCGATCCACTGACCTGGAGGTAGATAAATTTCTTTAGACATCAAATTCTCTTCGACTACTGGGGAAACATAGAGATAATCGCCAAACATCCACCCATCGGTATAGTTTTCTACACGCTCTAAATCAGGATACTCCTGCATAAGTGGCTTCACCAACCCTGTACCATTTTCAAAAGCTTTTCTTTCATAAGCATACATGTAAGGCATCAGTGAATACCTGAGCTTCATCACTTGTTTTGATACTTCCTCAGCCGTGTTTCCGAAAAACCAAGGTTGCCGTTGGTGATAATTGTTACCGTGTACGCGAAATACAGGTGAAAATGCACCAAACTGCATCCATCTTGTGTATAATTCAGGAGATGGGTTTGTAATCTTACCGTCTTCCTGATTGAATCCACCTATATCCATTCCCCATTTAGGCTGGCCATTATTAATAGAGGACAGCATCACAGATTTCTGTTCTTGCATCCCCGCTGCCCAGTTGATTTTTTCTCCTTTGTAGAATTGAGAACCTATATCTCCAGACCATAGAGTCGTCGCAAACCTTTGAGTTCCTGGATAATATGTTCTGCCTGTCTGCCATACCCTCTCTGAATCATTTGTGTAATCTCGTTGTCCCTCATACATTGCCTGAGAAAAATGAGACGTTGTGAAATTGCCGAACCAGTACTCGATGCCATTCGAAGAAACTTTATCCGTTTCATCATTCCACCAACCTACTATACCTTTATCGTAAGCACCTTCATAGTGATTCCAAAGCCAATCTCTTGCTGCAGATTTGTAAGGGTCAATGCTTCTTACTTGAACTGGAATGAAATAATCTTGGTATTCCTGGTGACCCGGGTACCAATAGCCCCCACTCTCTGCATCTTGGTATTGCGTTGTTCTTTGCCCGGCTTCATTTTCTGTAACGATTCGAGGCTTTGTAATCCCAATCATATGGATACCTTTGTTATCCATTTGGTTTTTGAAATTGGTAGTACTGCTATCCGGGAAGTTATCTGTATTCCACCTGAACGAACCGTAGTTGTCCTCACCGTAATCCTTCCAATCATAATCTAACCCATAGCTATCAATGGGTATATCCTTAGCACGATAGGTGTCAACCATAGAGGTCATCTCTGATTGGTCTGTATCCCATTCAAAGTTCGAGAAACCTAATGACCACTTCGGCATGATTGGAGACTTCCCTGTAAGATCAGTGAATGACTTCATAATGTCATCAGGATCACCAAGCATAATGAAGTATTCAACATCTCTTTTAGAATATCTTCTTCCTTCTTCAGGGGTGCCTCCATAGTAAAATTCCAGTTTGCCACTTGCTTCTTCTGTGTAGGGATAACCGCCGTCACTATCTACTAGAAGGCCGTACCCATCCGTCGACCAAAAAAATGGTCCCCCTGAGTCACCTTGCTGTCCTGCATGAGCTCCGTGCTCATTGTTGTTGCGAAGTAAATCTCCTCCACCCTCAAAGGCATTGTAACTTCGGACCCCGTATATGTTATCTCCTAAGTTATGTTTAAACCGAACCCCATCGTAAAAGACTCCTCCTTCTGAGGGCTCCCACAGCATGGTGGATCCGTCCGGTTTCTTAACCGTTACTCGTGCAGGTGACTTAGAAATCTCAACTGTCATTTGATTAGTCGTGATTGTTATGGGGTCAGTCGTTGCATCGATTGTGGCATTATTAAAATTAAATAATCGATTTGGATCCAGTATCGGTGTATCTGGACTGACCGTTTCCCCATTAGGTCGATAATTGACTCTAAGTAAATTGTCTTTCAAGGGTTCCAATATGAGAATGTCATCATTAGGGTTCTGCCCATTATCAATTGTCAGCTCAAGTACCCCATTACTCACTGAGCTATTTAATACATTTCCAAGTTCACTCGCATCTGCCTCAACTTTGATCGAAGGAGCAACGAACAACAGTAGGACAACCATCGTGATCAACCCTGTAAGAATAGAAAAAATCGTTGAGAACTTCTTTTGTGATTTCACTACAGCCTCTCTCCTCTCATAAGAAAAAACAGGGCGAACGTTACCTCATTCATAACATTCGCCCTAGCTACTAGAATTTGATTAGTTGATACTTAAAGAATCAAGGTTTATCCCACTATAACTAGCTGATCCATAGCGTATCTCAACCGTGTTCAAACCTGCATTCAAATTGGTGTTAACCTCTGCACGATTCCAAGTATCCCAATTGCTCGTTTTTCCTAGGAATACATCTGTTACCTTCGTACCGTTTACGAATACTTCCCTTGAAGCATTCTCCGTTCCAGCAGAATACTGGATACCAAGGGTGTACATTTCACTCGTTGAGACGTTGACTTCAAATTGGACAGAATCACCAGACTGAGCGAACCCATCTACAAAGCCTGTCCCTGAGTAGCCGCTATGATTTGTGTTTGTTGAGACTCCATTCAATTCAGCATATTCAGCTTCGTATCCCGGCTTCTCCACACCACTCAACACGACTTCCTGATTTCCTGCATTTTGATCCAACCTTACGTATGTCAACCGTTGTTCAGCATCATAATACCAACCAGAGTTACTGGACATGAACTGAGATAAGCTCGAATGCTCGGTCAACGAAACGCTATTATTTGTAACGCTGTCAGGTTTAGATGTGAACACTTGTAGCGCCGTTTGCGTATTCGTTGTTGGAACATCGATTGTTACTGTTCCCAGATCATAGTTCTCATCGGATACAATTTCCTTCACACTGCCTCCGATATCGTCAAACCAATCATAAGAGGTGAAACCGTCAGGATAAACCCTGAATGTCAATTGGTTATATGCCTCCAATTCGCTACCGACGGATCCACCTAGATCATAGGAATCATTAAAGTTCATTGGTAAAATGCTTCCGCTTCTCACAAAGACCGGAATATCATCCACACCAGCATAATAGTTGATCGTTTGGTTTCCAGGTCGTTTTGCACCGTAGAAGAAATCAATCCATTCCCCTTCGGGCAGGTACAGATCCCGTGACTGGGCTCCTTGCTCTACAATAGGAGAAACAAGAAGACTATCCCCGAACAGATATTGTGTTGAAATAGCATGTGTATTCGAATCTTCAGGGTATTCGATACCCAAAGACTTCATAAGCGGTACACCCTGATCACTGGATTTCTTGGCTTCACTATAAATGTAAGGGAGGAGGTTCATCCTCATGTTCGTATACTCACGAAACGTATCAATGACCGTTGAATCACCTGTACGATCCGCTACATTCCAAGGAGAACGTTCTTCACTTACTGATGGATTCGCTTTTTCAGAGTGGAACTGCATAATCGGAGAAAAAGCCGACATCGTTGTTGACCTCTTATATAGTTCTGCAGTTGGAAAGCTTCCAGTAAATCCAGCTAAATCCCAACTCCAAAATGGAATTCCAGATGCGTTGGCAGAGAGTCCTGCTCTTATAGCATCACGATATGCAGAGAAAGTAGACGTCTGGTCACCAGCCCAAAAAATACCGTGTTCTTGGGCCCCTGTAGTCCCAGCTCGACTAAATGTAAGAGCGTCTGATTGTTTAGACTTAGCAAACTCACTATAAGCTGCAACATATTCATTAGGATACTGGTTTCTCATTTCATCACCAGCTTTACCATTATCAAACGTAACATCTCTTCCCCAGACCATTTCGCCGCCATCCGTCTTGAATCCATCAACTCCGATGTCATCAAACAAATAGCTACGCTTCGACATCCACCAATCCGTAGCTTGCTGATTCGTGAAATCTAAAAGGAGGCTGTTTCCAAACCATTTATTCTCCGGTACGCGATAAGGGCTACCATCGCCATTTTCAACAGAATATCCCTGATTGATCATATACGCTTCATCGTTATCTTTCTGTTGATAAGCATAATCAGTATATTTCAAAACAGGAATTTGCCACATCAATACTCGTATGTCGTTCGCATGAGCGTTATCAACCATCCCTTTAGGATCAGGCCACTTCCCACCAAACGTATAGTCTTCATAACCGAGTGACTGGTCTCCTGATACAGGGGTGTACTGAGCATCATTAAAAGCATAGAAGGTATGCTCGTCACTCCATTGTTCCAAAACCATCGCAGTTGCTGGAATGTCATAATTAGACGCCTGGGCAACCGCATTGTCTACTTCTGATTGACGGTCCCACTCGTTCGCTGACATCCATAGACCAAAAGCCCACTTCGGCAACATCTCAGGTTTAGCTGTCACGTCTGTGTAGTTGGCTATAACATCCGGAAGATCCGTTCCGTGAATGAAGTAATAATCCAACATAGCCCCGCTGTTTCCACCAGTATCTGTTGTGAAACTATACATGTCCTGTTTCTCGGTTGCTAATTTGAACTTGGAATAGTAAGTAGAATGGACAAGCAATCCATACCCATTCGTGTTCAAGAAGAATGGAACGGCTAAGTAAGTACGTTCACCTTGATTACGATATTGGTTGTAAACATAAGTATCCACTTCTGTTCCACGCTTGCCGATTTGGTTGTAACGTTCTCCAAAACCGAAGAACTCTTCATTGGTTGGTGTGTAAAAATGGTTCTCGACTTTATCAATCGTGCTGCTGCCATCTGTCAACCAACCTGCTGTACGATTTTGAACAGGGTCATATTCCTCAGCAACTAGCGTCTGCCCGTCCTCCTCGTACACACTCATTTTGTATGGATCTTTTTGTATTTTGATTTGCAACTCTGAGGTACTCACGACGATTTCATTTGAACTTTCGCTAACCGTATAATTACTAAGTCCGCTATCATACGTTCCTGTACCATTCGGACTCATTTGAACGCGAAAAACATCGTCAGCCGCAAAAGACAAACTCATCTCTGGTGTGAAGTTCCCGTTTGTAGATGAACCTGAGAACTCTACACGATTCGTATTGTCCGTGAAGCTATTAATAGAGGTAAGGTTCTCCCAATCAGTAACCGTAAAATCGAATGAACCTATCGTCTTCTCATTCGCCCCGTCTTTGTTTGCATGTACGGTGTACTCTACATCATCCCCTTGACTAAGAGAGCCCAGGTTCACTTCCCAATAAGTGTTGTTTCCATCATTGTACTTAAAGTCACCGTTGATCACTGGTTGTTGTACACCATTTTTCGTCCAAGTAACCCATGTGGACTGTCCAGGTTCAACAGGCCAAGTGGTTAATTTGATTGAAACGTCTTGTCCAGCAACAGGATCCCGCGGACTTCTTTCTGTCTGTTTGACTTCGTAAAGACCATCAATTCCATACGGATCATGGTAGACTCCGTCTATAGCGTAGGCAGTAGCTGAGGTGAAAAGAAAAAGGAAGAAAAGCGAAAGGAAAACAACAAGAAAATTCTTACTTAAATGTTTAATAGAAATTACCTCCTGTTTATATTAATCAGATCGAAGAAACAGACGTTCACCCCCTTTTATGAATCTCGGGCTCTCAATTACTACACTTTATACACACTACCTTCATATGGACATAAAACCCCACGCCCCAAAGAACCATCCTCATTCGAAATCAGTACAGAAGCCCCCTGAATCCGCTCCACAACATCCGAATCCAGTTCCACCTCATCACCTGAGAAATTACACAAAACGATAAGAGATTCCTGATCCCCTTCTCGTTCATAAGCAAAAACCTTCTCAGACTCTCTCATCAAAAGATGGAAAGACCCCTTCGAAATGACATCCATATCTTTACGCAACTGAATCATCTTTTGGTAATAGTAGAATATAGATTTTGGATTGTTAAGAGATTCCTCAGCATTGATCGTCCTATGATTCTCATTCACTTTCAGCCACGGCGTTCCGGATGTAAAGCCCGCGTGAGAGGACGTATCCCACTGCATCGGTGTCCTGGCGTTATCGCGGCCTTTCGTATAGATCGCATCCATGATCCGATCTGTAGACCACGCCAGTTCCTGCTTTTCTTTTAACATGTTCAACGTTTCAATATCCTGATAATCTTCTAAGCTAGCGAATCGAACATTTGTCATGCCAAGCTCTTCGCCTTGATAGATGTATGGCGTCCCTTGCATCATGTGCAGGCAGGTGGCGAGCATTTTCGCAGATTTCTCACGGTATTCCTGGTCATCTCCAAAGCGGGAAACAATCCGCGGCTGATCATGGTTGTTCCAATACAAGCTGTTCCATCCGACACCGTGAAGGGACGTCTGCCACTTTTCAAAATTTTCCTTCAGCTCTCTGAGATCCAGCGGCTTCAAGTTCCACTTGTCGCCTCCGTGTTGGTCCAGTGACATATGCTCGAACGTAAAGATCATATCCAGTTCTTCATTCTCAGGATCTGTGTACGCTTTCGCATCTTCAGGTGCCGCTCCCGGCATCTCTCCGACCGTCATGACATCCCGGCCTTTCAATACTTCCTGATGCATCTCTTGTAAAAATTCATGGATTCTCGGACCATTCAAGAAATAAGGACCTGGATCTCCATACTTGTCACCTTCATTTACCTTTCCATCTTCCAGAGGATAATCTTTGGAAATGAAATTGATGACGTCCATACGGAACCCAACAATCCCTTTATCCATCCAGAAATTCATCATGTCATAAATATCGGCACGAAGCTCAGGGTTCTCCCAGTTCAAGTCGGGTTGTTTTTCGGCAAAAAGGTGCAAGTAGTACTGATCGGTAGGTTCGTCATATTTCCATGCCGATCCGCTGAAAATGGATCCCCAGTTCGTCGGCGGCTCTCCGTTCGCTTTCCCGTCCAGCCAAATATAGTAGTCGCGGTACGAATTGTCTTTGCTGCTCTTTGATTCGACAAACCACGGATGCTCATCTGACGTATGGTTGACTACAAGATCCATCACGACCTTGATGTCCCGTTTGTGCGCTTCTTCAAGCAATTTCTCCATATCTTCCATTGATCCGAATAGTTCATCAATCAGCCTGTAATTTCGTATGTCATACCCATTGTCTTCTTGAGGCGAATCATAGACAGGGGACAGCCAGATCACATCGATTCCGAGTTTATTCAAGTAGTCGAGCTTCTCTATAATGCCGGGAATGTCCCCTATTCCGTTTCCAGTCGTATCATTGAAACTCTTCGGGTAAATCTGATAGACCGTACTTTGCTTCCACCATGCGATTGTCATTTTTCTCATCCTTTTTTGATTGTCTTTTCCGTTCGCGTGTTCTTCTCCGTACCGATTACTTCTATATTTAATGATTCCAGGTCCGTACTCACATGTACTACAACCTCGTCATCCTTTACTTCTACATCCAACTCGACTTCATGACCGAGATGGTCGATGAGCTTCTCTTGGAAGGATGAGTCACAATAAATCCGACATAGCGGCTGTTTGTAGGAAGTTAGATCATTGCCAACAGCGCTTCCTAATTCACCTGATTCGTCGACGTTCAATAACAGCGCCCGGTTCATGCGCACGAACACAGGGATCTCTTCGACTCCAGCAGTAGACTTGAAATACGTCGGACCTACGAACACTTCCTCTGTCCATAAATCCACCCATTTCCCTTCCGGAAGATACACATTCCGTTCGATCTCTCCTTCTTTAATAACAGGCGCAACAAGCAAGGATTCGCCGAATAAGTATTCATCATAGATGGCTGTCACCCGCTCATCTTCTGGAAAATTAAGCATGAGCGCTCTCATCAATGGTTCTCCTGTGTCACACGCTTTGAGCGACTCTTGATAGAGGTAAGGCATCAGATTCATCCGCACATTCGCAAAGAAGCGATACACATCGATGACTTGGTCTTCTCCCGTACGCGAGGCAACATTCCAAGGCGTCCTATCTTGGCTGAACTCTGCTTTACTTTCCGCATGGTACTGCATGATCGGGCAGAAGGCTGCCATGGACGATGAGCGCATAAACAGCTCGGCCGTCGGGATGTCACCGTTGAATCCAGCCAGGTCCCATCCCCAAAAGACAACGCCTGCAAGTCCAGCGTTCAACCCAGCAATCAGGGATCGTTTAAACGCATCGAAGGTAGACCGTTCATCTCCCGCCCAGTGCGCCGGGAATTGCTGAGCCCCCGTGTAGCCCGCCCGACTGAACGTGATGCCGTCGTTTTGTTTGGCAAAACCGTAATAGGCACCAATGTAATCATTCGGATACTGGTTCCGCATTTCACTTCCCGTCTGTCCATTCGCAAACTGCAGATTCTTCCCAAACACGAACTCGCCGCCATCGGTTTTAAATCCATCGACCCCAATATCCAACAAATACTGGCGCTTATCGAACCACCACTTCCGTCCTTCTGGATGACTGAAGTCCATGATCAGACTATTCGTGAACCAATTCTCAGGAATGCGATACGGGCTGCCGTCTTCATTTTGGACGACGTATCCGTTCTCGATCATGTACGCTTCATCCTGGTCTTTTAACGGGTGATGCTGTTTGTTCAAGTATTTCTGAATCGGAATCTGCCATAGTATGAGCTTCAGGTTCTCATCGTGGATCTGATCGACCATCCCTTTTGGATCCGGCCAGCGTCCCCATGAAGGGAAATCCATCTCCTCATAACGATGGATATACCCTGGTTCGTTCAACTCATACGTTGCATCATTGAACATGTAATACGTCGCTTCATCGCTCCACTGCTCCAACACGATCACCGTAGCTGGAATACCATGATCGTTCGTCGCTTTGATTTCGTCCTCTACGATCGACTGACGATCCCAGTTATTGCTCGACATCCAAGGTCCCAGCGCCCAGGCCGGCACCATCTCAGGCTTGCCCGTGCCATCCGTAAACGCTTGAACCTGTTCTCTGTAATCTCCGAAGTAAACATGGACGGTGGTTTCCTCCACATTTTCATTTTGTTCAATCAACCATGTGCATCGATCGTGCAAAGAGGAGGCGAGGTCGAACTTCGTGTACATTGCTGTATCAACATGACATCCGTAACCCTTGTTGGTCATATAGAACGGTATCGGGATGTACGTCCGCGTTCCTTGGTCTCTGTATTGGTTATACACATAGCAATCAATCATCTCCCCGCGCTGTTCCATCGCATTGTAGCGCTCCCCGAATCCATAGAATTGCTCTTCTTTAGGAGAATACCAATGCAGCTGGAATTCACAGACCCTCCCTGCTACATCCTCTTTCCACTCGAGAGGAGCCACCAACGGATGCGACCTCAGAAATTCCTCTTCTTTGTAAAAAAGGACGATTTCCGACGAAGCGGTCTCCACATGCAGACGATAATCTCCGGCCGCTATCGACGCACTCTCAGAAGCACCATCCGGGGTGTCCCCACCTGAGTGAGGCCGAAGGTTCATGTCCATCCCTTTCTCACTGATTTCAAACGTGAGTCGATGCCCTTCTCCGAACCCGAGTTCCAGCTCTCGCTCTGTGGCTTCCACGATCGAAAAAGCATCAACGGATTTCTTTTTCCTAGTCGAGAGGGTATATGTATCAGAGTAGAGCTCTCCCCCTTCTTCAAATGTAACGTGAAAGACATAAGAATACGTTCCGTGACTGGGGAGTGGAGCTAGTTTTCCTTGATAGATGATCGCTTCCTTTCTTACCTTCGGTGATAGTTCGATCGATTCGCTCCATGTACCAGTCTCATTATCCACGCGCACTTCCACACGTTGAATGACCCTTTCACTAATGACCTTGCAGGCGACCTGTACATGGTCTTCGGTGGTCGGATAATGCGGGGATCTTTCCGTCAACTGCGGCAAGTACACATTTTCATTGCCAAGTGGATCATGAATGACCTTGTCCCCTTCTTTATTCTGGGAAGCGTAATAATCGAATAAAGCCAGAATGACATCGCCAAGTTCGTCTGCTTCCGGGTGATTCCTCGTTAAGCGGGCGAAATGGTGTGCTTTTTCTTGGTCGTATTTCTCAAGGAAATAGAGAGCCATCATCGCGGTTGCCGCTTTGGACGTTTTGTCTGCTCCATGGTAAGGCATCATGCCGTCTGCTTCTTCCAAGTGCAGTACCATTTTTTTAGTGGCCTCTACCATGATCAAGTCTTCTGGAGAGAACAACCCGTACGGCATGACCGCAAGCGTCTGATCGACAGAGATCCCCCTGTTTTCCTTGGCATTCAAGGCCGTGCCACCCGAGAGCAGTTCGTTGAAGACAAAATCGCGAATGACGGTCATCGTTTTCTGTACTTCCGTCTGCTGACGGTTATTCTTCGTTTCCAATAACGCAGCATACGCCATGGAAACATGTGACAGATAGATGTCTCCACCGTTCCCCCATATATCGGAGTGAGACTGATTCCACTGTTCCGCTATATAGGTAATGAACGGCTGGTCATCAATAGCGGTAAGTTCCTTATCATTTGGCGTCAGACCCACTTGTTTCTGAAACAACCAAAGCCATGTAACAATCGTGTAAAAAGGATCCTCTACCAGATTGGGCCGGTACGCTGTGAGAGTTTGTTTGACGTCGGAGTGATTTCCTTTCAGTTGGTCTACATGAGCACGAAGTAACGATAAATAGGCTTGATCCACGTTTACCATCCTTTCATAAAGAAGGATATATATGGAGATTCCCACATATATCCTTCCTGTCCCATCCTTAATTTAAAATGTTTTCGTATTCTGATTGAAGGGTCTTCAAGACGTCTTCCGTTGATTTGCTTCCATTCAGTGCTTTTTCGAATTCTTGGTTCGTAACATCATTGATCTGGCTCCAGTTTTCAACAACAGGAGGCATCACAAGAGAGTCCAAGGCATTGAAGACCGCTTGACGATTCTCTGGAGGGGTCTGCTCTAGGTATGGCTGAAGGATTTCTTCATCCGACACAGCTGGAAGCTCCCAAGAGTTTTCAACACGAAGTTCGGCCACCTGATCACTCGCACTCATGAATCGTGCAAACTTATAAGCCGCTTCCTGTTTTTCGGTATCAGCTGATACAGCAAGACCATTGGCAAAGAAGTGGTGCGCTTTTTGTGTGTTGCCTGCTTCTAATGCAACATCCCATTCAAAGGAAGCTTCTTTGAATGCATCAAACATCCAGATTCCTGTGTGGACGATTCCTAGCTGCCCATTCAAGAACAGATCCGCTGGAGCTTGCCCGGACATTTCACCAGGTGATGGTGTAACGCCTGATTCCGTCACTTTATCCACCATGTAGTTGAGCGCTTCTAAGTTTTCTTCCGTATCAACTGTAGGATTCCCATCTCCATCGAACAGCTGACCACCGTTTTGAGCCGCAATCTTAAAGAACTCGTTCATCGTCGTTGGGGCATATGTACCCCAAACATTGTTCTCTTTGTTTGTGATCTTCTCAGCTGCTGCCAGTTCATCTTCCCACGTCCAGTCAGCAGTCGGGTAATCAACACCCGCTTCATCAAACAATTCTTTGTTATAGAACGTCAACACGTTAGAGAAACTCTCGACCATCCCATACTGTTTTCCATCATACTGATACGCTTCGAACGCTTCTTGGTTCAGCTGGGAAGGATCGAATTCTTCATCCTCTTCAATAAAACCAGAAAGGTCAGCTAATGTCCCCTTGGACGCATACTGAACGAAATTCTCATAGTTCAGCTCGAATACATCTGGAGCATTGCCCCCGGCCAAGCGTGTTTGCAGTTTCGTGAAATAATCATCGTAAGCAGCAAGTTCTGTATTCACTTTAATATTCGGATTTTCTTCTTCAAAGGCCGTGACGATATCAGCCAGTACATCTTCATAGTTAGGCGCAGCGGAAAAGCTGTAATACGTAATTTCTGTTGTGCCGCCCTCTTCTCCATCTTCTCCACTTGTTTCCGAAGAACAACCAATCAGTCCAACGACAGCCAACAAAAACAGCATAGATAAAAGCCAGATTTTCTTCATGTACTTTTCTCCCCTTTTAATATAATGGAATTTATTCTTTCATTCCGCTCATCGTCATGCCTTGTATGAAGTATTTTTGAGCGAAAAGATAGACGATTAAAATAGGTAAGACACTAATGACAACACCAGCCATCATCAATCCCCAGTCGGTCCCCCACCGTCCTTGCAATAAGGAAAGTCCCAATGGCAAAGTAGCTAGTTCTTGGTTGCTAATCACAATCAAAGGCCAGAGGAAGTTGTTCCACGACTGCATGAAGGTAAAAATTCCAAGGGCCGCAAGCATCGGCTTGATTAACGGAAGACAAACGCGGTAAAAGACTTGGAAATGATTCGCACCATCCATGAAGGCCGCTTCCTCTAGTTCTCTTGGAATGCTCAGCATCGCCTGTCTCATCAGGAATGTTCCAAATACGGCGAACATGGTCGGAATGATCAGACCTTGATACGAATCCAACCATCCGAACTGCTTGATTAGAATAAACTGTGGGATCATTGTAACTTGTGTAGGTACCATCATGGTGGCGAGGTATAAGAGGAACAGCTTATCCCGACCTCGGAACTGCATTCTTGCAAAGGCGTAAGCGGCCATCGAACTGAAAACCATTTGCCCGACTGTGGTCAACACCGCAACGAGAACCGAGTTCCACAAGAAGCGCATCATCGGAAACTGTTGAGTCACTTGCTCATAGTTTTGAGTCGTCGGTTGATTTGGGATGAGTTCAGGAGGCAGCACCATTGTCGCGCCGTCCGGCTTTAAGGATGTCGAAACCATCCATAGAAACGGCACCAACATAATGAGAGCGCCTCCAATTAATAGTAAATAAAAAAGGGTTTGATTAAGGTTCGGGCGTCGCTTTGATTTTTTAGACTTTATGTTTTGATAAACCATAGCCTTGCTTGAGTTCTCCATAGCCATCGATCAATTCGCCCCCCTATCCTGAATCTTCATTTGAATCCATGTAAATAGAAAAATGACTAAGAACAAGATCCAACTCATCGCAGATGCGTATCCCATCTCAAAATAGCGGAACGCGTGATTGTAAATATTCTGTACCATGACAACGGTTGAACCCCCTGGTCCTCCACCTGTCATAATCATCACTTGGTCAAATACCTGGAATGAATTGATTAACGAAATAATCGTGACAAAGAACGTCGTCGGAGCCAGTAATGGAATGGTGATGTTCCACAACTTCTTCGCTTTTCCCGCCCCATCTATGGACGCAGCCTCGTAGAAAGATGGAGAAATATTTTGTAGTCCACCAAGGAACAAGACCATCACGAATCCAATATCCTTCCAAGCACTTGCAAGAATAATTCCAATCATCGCTGTAGTCGGATCATTCAACCATTGAGGGCCGCTGATTCCGATGACAGAAAGCGCATAGTTGATCAGACCGTATTCCGGGTTATACAACCATTTCCACACAAGGGAAACCGCAACCCAACTCGTTATAACCGGTAAAAAGAACGTAGCCCGAAAAAACGGTCGGAACTTCATTTGTTGGTTCAGCAGTAACGCACAAGCTAAACCGAAGACTAATACTAAGGGGATATAGCCGAGAATAAAGAGAAACGTATTTCGGAAAGACACCCAGAAATCAGGATCCTGCATCAATCGTATGTAGTTCTCGACACCGTTAAATTCAATATCTCCAAGTAGATCCCAGTCAGTGAAGCTGATGACTAAAGAAGAAACGATCGGAGCTCCTATAAACGTCAAGAACCCTAACAAGTTCGGCAGAAGAAAGATACAAAGCCAAAAGACTGTTTTTTTCTTCGTCATGCCTACCACAGGCTCCCACCCCCTCTCAACATTTTCATACGCCTGCTTTCATCTGCTGATAGATCGGTTCTTGGAATAGTTGATTGATAGCAAGTAATGCCCCTCCTGTAAACCAGGAGTCATCCTTCAAATGGGAAAACACGATGTCGGTTGAAATGTTCACTTTTTCAAAGAAATTATCGTGCGCAATCTCTAATACGTTCTCTTCGAACAAATGCTTATATTTGACTCCTTCTCCAACCATAATGATCTTCTCAGGGTTCAACGTGTTGATCAGATTTCTCAACCCGTAGCCAAGGTGTGTGCCCATCTCTTTCATAAGCGAGATCGAAAGCTCGTCACCCGCCTCTGCTTCAGTGGCTACTTTTGAAAAATGATAATCCCTCTGTAATAGGTCTGATTTTGTATCCTCGAGTTCCCTCAGTTTATGCTTAAAGTAGAACTCTGACGCGTACATCTCAAGGCAGCCTTTTTGACCACAGTGACAAGGATACCCCTCCATTACAAGGTTCGTGTGACCGAATTCCCCAGCGCCTCCTATGGCTCCGTAATAGATGTTACGTCCCATTACGACCGATAAGCCGAGTCCAGCCCCGATGGATACGACTAGAAAGTCGTGATCCTTCTGACCTCTCCCTTTCTCTAGCTCAGCGAGTGCGTATCCATTGATATTGTTATCCACAAACACCGGTACTTCAGGGAAATAGACCTTAATCATGGAAGTGATGGCGACATCCTCCCACCCCAACATCGAAGAACGGATAATCTTCCCTTCGTTCCGGTTCACAATCCCAGATGAAAGGACGCCGATTCCTAATAGAAAAGAGAGATCTTTAGCTTCCTCAGAAAACATCCTTTTCACTTCCTGTTCAATCAACGACACGATCGTTTGCGCTGATGCTTTCTTCTCAAATGGCGTATACGTTTTTCGTAAAATGTCACCATTCATGTTTGTAAGCGCTATCAAAATTTGCTCTTCTTCAATCTTAATACTGACGACATACCCATGGTCTTCGTTGAACTTAAGCAACTTCGCTTTCCTTCCACCAGTAGACGTTGCTTCGCCAACCTCATAAATCAGATTCTGAGACTTCAACTCTTCCATGATGTACGACAGCGTGGAGATTCCCAGCTCACACTGTTTAGAAATTTCCGACCGGCTGATCGGCTGTTGATGGCGAATAATATTTAACACCTTAAAGCGATTGATCTCTTTAATGAGCTCCTTACTTCCCGTTCGTAAAGCTTTCAATTCCTTCACCTCGTCCTCGTTCCACTTACTTCTTTCAATGAACGAATTAAGTTTAACTTCAATATACACTAGTCCCTTTTAGAAAGCAATCAGTTATTTGAAAAATTCTGAATATTTTAGCGATGACGTTTAATGAACTGTACAATTAGAGCAAGCCCCCCTTATGAAATAGGCGTGACCTTTTGCTTCTGTAAATAAGCTAAAGTAAGTCTAAACAATCAAGAGGAGCGATCGATATGCTGAAGAAGTTCGTGGATCCCCTTCCCAAAATGAAAACCATCCGCCCGACGAGTCATATTCAGAATGTGCCCATGGAAGGATACGGTTCGTGATCGGCCTTGTGAGGTGACGCGGATTATTGTTCCGTTTGGTCCTTATGCTGGGTTGTTTGTGTTGCATTGTCATATTTTGGAGCATGAGGATTATGAGATGATGCGGCATTATGTAGTGATTAAATAAATTGTGACACTGACTGTTTGACTAACTAAACAAGTCATATTTTTAGAGAGAATAAAAGTTCCTTCCCCACCACTTAACATAGTGGGGCTCAGACATTTCCATAGATCAAACACTTTATTGAGCGCAAAAAAAGATGACGAGCAAATGCTCGCCATCTTTTCATAGAACGGGGGCAGATTACATCATGCCGCCCATTCCACCCATGCCGCCCATACCAGACATATCTGGCATGCCGCCGCCACCTTCTTCAGGAATGTCTGCTACTACTGCTTCAGTAGTTAAGAACATTGCTGCAACAGATGCTGCGTTTTGAAGTGCAGAACGAGTTACTTTTGTAGGGTCTACGATACCTTTTTCGATCATGTTTACCCACTCACCAGTAGCTGCGTTGAATCCAACACCTACTTCTTCTTTCTTCAGACGTTCTACGATGATAGAACCTTCTAATCCAGCGTTGTGAGCGATTTGACGGATTGGCTCTTCAAGAGCACGTAGCACGATGTTGATACCTGTTGCTACATCTGCATCCGCTTCGATTGATGCTACTCTATTGTATACGTTCACAAGTGCAGTACCACCACCGGAAACGATACCTTCTTCTACTGCTGCGCGAGTAGAGTTTAATGCGTCTTCGATACGAAGTTTACGCTCTTTAAGCTCAGTTTCAGTTGCAGCTCCAACTTTCACTACTGCTACTCCACCTGCAAGCTTAGCAAGACGCTCTTGTAATTTTTCACGGTCAAATTCAGAAGTAGATTCTTCTAATTGAGCACGGATTTGGTTTACACGACCTGCGATTTTTTCTGGATCTCCAGAGCCTTCTACTACTGTAGTGTTTTCTTTTGTTACCACTACTTTAGCAGCGCGACCTAGTTGAGTAATGTTTGCAGATTTAAGATCTAATCCAAGATCTTCTGTAATCATTTCTCCACCAGTTAAAACAGCTAGATCTTCTAGCATTGCTTTACGACGGTCACCGAAGCCTGGTGCTTTAACAGCAACAGCATTGAATGTTCCGCGAAGCTTATTCACTACTAGAGTTGCAAGAGCTTCACCTTCAACATCTTCAGCTACCATTAATAGTGGTTTACCTTGTTGTACCACTTGCTCAAGAACAGGAAGTACTTCTTGGATGTTTCCAATTTTCTTATCTGTAATTAAGATGTATGGATTTTCAAGAACAGCTTCCATTTTGTCAGAGTCTGTTACCATGTATGGAGATGCATATCCACGATCGAATTGCATACCTTCTACAACGTCAAGCTCTGTAGTGAATCCTTTAGATTCTTCGATTGTGATAACACCGTCGTTACCAACACGCTCCATTGCTTCTGCAATCAGTTGACCAACTTCTTCGTCAGCAGCTGAGATTGCCGCAACTTGTGCGATTGAATCTTTGCCTTCGATTGGCTTAGAGATTACTTTTAACTCTTCGATTGCTGCTTGAACCGCTTTTTCGATTCCTTTACGAACGCCAACAGGGTTTGCACCAGCTGTTACGTTTTTAAGACCTTCTCGGATCATTGCTTGAGCAAGAACCGTTGCAGTTGTTGTACCGTCACCAGCAATTTCGTTTGTTTTGCTTGCAACTTCAGCAACCAGCTTAGCACCCATGTTTTCGAATGCATCTTCTAGTTCGATTTCTTTTGCAATCGTCACACCATCATTTGTAATAAGTGGTGAACCGAATTTTTTCTCAAGTACCACGTTACGTCCTTTAGGTCCAAGAGTTACTTTTACTGCATTTGCTAATTGATCTACACCGCGAAGCATAGAACGGCGTGCTTCTTCGCTAAATTTAATATCCTTAGCCATTGATAAAGTCCTCCTCTTATTTAAATAAAATATTTTTTATATACGTTCGTTTGATTATTCGCCAACTACAGCTAGAATATCGCTATCACGAAGGATTAAATATTCTACGCCTTGGTATTTCACTTCTGTACCAGCATATTTTGAGAAGATGATTCGATCGCCGACAGCAACCTCAAGAGCTACACGCTCACCGCTGTCAAGGACACGACCCGTACCTACAGCCATAACTTTACCTTCTTGTGGCTTTTCCTTTGCGGAATCAGGTAGTACAATACCGCTTGCTGTTTTTTCTTCTGACTCAACTAGCTCGATAACGACACGATCACCTAGTGGTTTTAACAAGTGAAACAACCTCCTTGAAATTATGTAAAATGATATTTATTAGCACTCCTACACAGTGAGTGCTAACACAACTATTATATTAAATAATTCGTTTTCATTTTGCAAGAGTCCTGCTTGAAATTTTTTTCGTCATATTTCTCTTTTTTTCACACCCTCCTATCCTATGCCCTTATATTTTTGTTTATTCCTAATGTTAAAGGGCTGTTTTCTAAATGATTGTTGCTATTTAAGAAAAGATAGTGATTTTCGCTCCAATCAACTTACTCAGCGTTTATTTCTTTAAAAATCTGAAATAAATACAATGAACTTTTAGAAAACACTTTTCAAACTGAGAAGTGATTAATTTCAGCTTTGTACTAGAATCTCTGTTCTGTCACGACTCACCATCCAGCACATACTAACTGACTGAGCCAAACTGAACTCATGTTATAAAGTAACAAAATCCACATCCAAAACCCCTTACATTTGAACACTTCCTCAATTCTTAGTAGAATTGTACAAGAGTCTGTTAGAAATGATAAATTGTTCGTTCTGATACAAAAGGAGATAAAACGTTGAAAAAACACTTTGGATTTATCTTAATTGCCTATATTGTTATGCAGTTGTCTAGCATAGTGGGGATTCCACTATTATATAAAATTGGTGGTGACGTACTCGGTCTGACAAATGACAGACTGGATGAAATCGTCCCTGGTTACTGGCTCATCATCAGCTTTTCGTTAACTCTTCTTGTTGTATGGGGGATTTTAAGAAAGAGTGAAACAAGCACGCAGCTTGAAAGAACCTCTCCTCTCAACGCTGGGAGTTCAATCGTATGGGCTGTTGTGGGAATCTTTATGGCGTTTACGGCTCAAACCATTGCCGTGCAAATCGAATACGCCTTAGGCATTCAAATGGGCTCAGAGAATACCAAAATGATTATCGGGATTATTGAGAAGGTTCCATTATCCATGATGGTGGCTGCGATCATTGGTCCTATTTTAGAGGAAATCGTTTTTCGAAAGATTATTTTCGGTGTCCTTTATGAGAAGATGAACTTCTTCTTTGCAGCACTCATCAGTTCCGTTATTTTTGCCCTTGCACATTTTGAGCCGGAGCATGTGATTCTTTATTCTGCTATGGGCTTTACATTCGCCTTCTTATATGTGAAAACGAAGCGAATCCTGGTTCCAATATTTGCTCATGTTGCCATGAATACAACAGTGGTTCTAATGCAATCTATTTATAAGGACGAAATTGAAAAAATGTTAAACGAAGCTGAAAAAATTCAAGGCTTTATTGGAGGATTGTTTCTATGAGGAGATCACCGCTTTTCTCAGGAGTGATCTATCTCCTACTTGGGATACTATTCACATACATTGCCATAGGAAATGTACAGAAGGATGGTTGGGGATTTTTCACTTATATGCTTGTCTTTCTAGCTACCCTGGATTTCGGTTCAGGTTTAAGAATGGTCATGCTGCATTTTAAGCTTAAACAACAACTCAATAATAAAAAAAATAAGGATTGATCTCTATGAGATCAATCCTTATTTATATTTTCATACTGCTCCATTTCTAGCTTTTGTTCAGCTTCCAATACCTTTTTATAACCAATCTTTGAAATCCAAAGACTGATTTCATAGAGGATGAATAAAGGTACGGTTACCATTAAGTGAGACACAATGTCTGGCGGAGTGATAAGAGCAGCTATTACTAATAATAAGAAATAAGCTCCTTTTCTCATCTTACTCATCAGCATTGGAGTAATTATTCCTAACCTGGTCAGAAATAGCATCGCTACTGGTAATTGAAAGAGAAAACCAAATGGAATGGTGATTTGAAATAAGAAATGAAAGTATTCATTTATTCCAATAACTTGTTGAATATCTAAGTTGGTTGATAATCCCATCATAAACTTCACAATGTATGGAAACAGAATAAAATAAGAAAATGACAATCCACCTAAAAATAATAGAAGAGAGATGGGAATATAGCTTAACGTTACCTTTCTCTCTTTATCAAGTAAGCCTGGACTTACGAACGACCATACTTGAAATAGAATAACTGGTGATGTCATGATTAAAGCAATGAACATGATCATTTCCATATAGATCTTGAGAGGATCTGTGATACGAAAGGCGTTCATTGTTAATTCTTTCGCTTCATCCGCATGCTGCAAATATCGAATTAACGGTTCGGCAAGAAAGAAGCTTACTACAACCGCTAACAAGAAGAAAACGACTACAAACATGAGTCGTTTTTGCAATTCTCCTATATGTTCATAAACTGTCATGTCTCTTTGACTTTGACTCATGGAATTCATCCTACCTTACTTAGCATTTTTGCTTTTATCGTCTTCATCATCTGCTAAGCCTTTTGTTGCATTTTTAAACTCACGTAATGTATTTCCAAACGCTTTCCCTAACTCTGGTAATTTCTTAGGACCAAAGATAAGTATAGCAACAATTGCGATTAATACGAGGCTACCTGGACCTGGCATAATGAGACACCTCCTCTTTTACAATACTATCATAACGTAAACAAGCATATTTTTCTATTCCGATATCATTCCATCTTGTGACATTTCCGTGTCATCCTCAGAATAATGCTTTAAAAAGTATACAAGGGACTGAAGTTCTACGGCTAGATCAATGTGGTGGACACGAATGTGATCCGGCACCGTTAATCTGGCAGGTGTAAAATTAAGAATTCCCTTTATGTTAGAGGAAACTAATCGGTCTGTGATATTCTGAGCAGAAGATGCCGGAACCGTTAAGATCGCTACTTCAATATCATGCCCCTCCAACTTCTTCTCTAAATCATCCAAGTGAAAAACAGGTACCTCACCAATATGGCTGCCAACCTTATCAGTATCTACCTCAAATGCCATTTCAATCTTGGTATTATTGTTTTTAATAAAATTATAATGAAGAAAGGCTGTCCCTAAATTTCCAACTCCTATTAACACTACCTTTGTCAAGGCATCCTGATCTAACGTCTTTCTGAAAAAAGAGAGAAGGTAATTTACATTATAGCCATATCCCTTTTTACCTAACGCTCCAAAATAAGAAAAGTCTCTTCGTATGGTTGCAGAATCTACTTTTACGGCTTCACTTAATTCTTTTGATGAAACCCTCTGCTTACCCGACGAGGACAAATTTTTAATAAAGCGATAATACAGCGGTAGGCGCTTCGCTGTTGCCTGTGGAATTTTCGTTGTATCCTGATTCATTTCGTATTCCCCCACATCTATTTAAAACCTATTACGGGTAATGTCTTGATAACGCTTCCAAAATGTCTAGGTCATTTTGTCTTTCCTTCTCATCATACACTATATTTTACCCCAAGTGTATGAACAATAATTGTCTTCCTACACCTGATTTATTGTCACCTTCCACCTAAATACGGTACACTATCACTAGGAAATAGAGGTGAAACGTCATGATTCTACTACAAGTGAATCAACTTACGAAAAACTTTGGTGCAGATAATATCCTATCAAATATTAAACTTGAGATACAGACAAGAGATCGAGTGGCTCTCGTTGGACGAAACGGCGCAGGAAAATCGACTCTTTTAAAAATAATTGCTGGTCAGCTTTCTTATGATAGTGGAGACATTACGAAGCCTAAAGGTGTGACGATTGGATACCTTGCTCAAAACACTGGCTTAGAATCTGAGTTATCCATTTGGTCAGAAATGCTAACGGTTTTTGAAAAACTGCGAAAACAGGAAACCCAATTGAGAACATTAGAGAAGCAAATGGCGGATCCATCCGTCTATGAACAGGAAGACATCTATCAGCGTGTCTTAAAGGAATATGATGAACTACAAGTAAGCTTTAAAGAGTCTGGTGGCTATCAATACGAAGCTGACATTCGATCGGTTTTACACGGACTAAACTTCGCTGATTTTGACTATGAAACAAAGATTTCCACCTTAAGTGGTGGCCAGAAAACTCGTTTAGCACTAGGGAAACTACTATTAACAAAGCCTGATATTTTAATTCTCGATGAACCGACAAATCATTTGGATATTGAAACATTGTCCTGGCTTGAAACCTACCTTCAGAGCTACGAGGGAGCTGTGCTGATCGTATCCCATGACCGCTACTTCTTAGATAGTGTCGTGAACCAGGTATATGAAATATCACGAAAACGGAGTAAGAAGTTCCCTGGTAATTACAGTAAGTACCTCGATCAAAAGGCCGAAGACTATGAAAAAGACGTAAAGCTCTTTGAACGTCAACAACAGGAAGTAGCAAAGCTTGAGGATTTTATCCAAAGGAATATTGCCCGGGCATCTACTACCAAAATGGCTCAAAGCCGCCGAAAGAAATTAGAACGAATGGATTTAATGGACAAGCCTCTTGGCGACGAAAAATCCGCCAATTTCGCATTCCAAATCGATCGGCCAAGCGGAAATGACGTCCTTCATGTTCAAGATCTATCCATCGGCTACAGTCAACAGGAAGAGATCGCCTCTCATATTGACTTTACCGTAAAAAAAGGAGATAGCATTGCTTTAGTGGGTCCTAATGGGATTGGGAAATCTACTCTTCTTAAAACGTTCGTTCAAAAGCTGACCCCTTTATCAGGAGATTATAAATTCGGGTCGAATGTATCTATTAGTTATTACGACCAAGAACAAGCAGAACTCTCTTCTAATAAAACAGTCTTAAATGAACTATGGGATGAATACCCCATGAAGAATGAAAAGGAAATTAGAACAGTGCTAGGAAACTTTCTCTTTTCTGGTGAAGATGTATTAAAGCCTGTCTCAACCCTAAGTGGCGGTGAAAAAGCCCGTCTTGCCTTATCTAAATTAATGATGGAAAAAGGAAACGTCCTCATTCTAGATGAGCCTACCAACCATCTTGATTTAGACAGTAAAGAAGTGTTAGAAAACGCCCTCATTGATTATCCCGGGACGATTCTGTTTGTCTCCCATGATCGATATTTTATCAACAGGATTGCGACAAAGGTACTCGAGCTATCTAAAAAGGGATCTACTGAGTACTTAGGCGACTACGACTACTATGTAGAAAAGCTTCAACAGCAGGAGGAGCTTGCTCAACTAGAGCGTTTGGAAAATGGAGATCACTCCTTCCAACAAGCTAAGCCTCAAAAACAACATCATAAAATAGATAAAGAAGCTAAAAAACTTGAGCGTCAACGAAAACGTAGAATAGAAGAAATCGAAACAGAAATGGAAACACTGGAAGACCTTATCCAAGGAAAAGAAGACTTGCTCTGTGATCCCGATATTTTTCAAGATCACGAAAAAGTTCAAGAGATTAATGACGATCTCACTTTTGCCAAAGAGAATCTCGACAAGCTATTAGAAGAGTGGACAGAATTAGAGGAACTCGTTCAAGAAGAAGAATAATCCACAGGTTTGGGTATCGGCTGACCGACCCAAACCTTTTTTATTCCACATAGTTGTCCACACTCTAAAGATTGATTTTCCGTTATTCACAGGAGTTTTCCACATTATCCACAATCAATCGTCCACTTATCCACATTCATTTCCAAATTATAGTACATTTTTCGCAGGACTTTTTCACAGAGTGTTCACAACTTTTGAACAGTTATTAACATATTATCCACAGACTGTTGATAAAACATATGTTCGCTCTGTTTTTTCTCACGTACACACATTTTATCCACAAAAAAGCTTAACGAAGTTTTTGTCACCTCGTTAAGCTTTCTCGTTTTCAAAAGTTCTCTATATCCAGACCAGGATTAGCATTCATATCCATGCTTCCTCTTTTACCTTGTTCGAATAAAACAGTACCTGCTGCTGCAATCATAGCTGCATTATCTGTACAAAGTGATAAAGGTGGAATGACTAGTTCTGCGTCTACATGATTAAACGCTTCGTCTAATGAAGCTCTTAAACCTTTATTCGCAGCTACTCCGCCTGCTAACAACACTTGCTTCACATCATATTCCTTTGTAGCCTTCAGGGTTTTCGTTACCAATACTTCAATCACACTAGCTTGAAAGCTTGCTGCTAAGTCTTGTGGATGAATGGTATCACCCTTTTGCTTTGCATTGTGCAACGTGTTAATAACAGCTGATTTTAATCCACTAAAGCTAAAATCATAGGATCCTTCTTCCAGCCATGCCCTTGGTAAATCCAAGGTTGGTTGCCCCTCTTGAGCTAAGCGATCAATATGAGGTCCACCAGGATAAGGCAAGCTCAATGTTCGAGCCACTTTATCATAGGCTTCGCCAGCAGCATCATCTCTTGTTTCACCGATTACTTGGAACGAACCATGCTCTTTCATTAAAACAAGCTCCGTGTGTCCGCCTGAAACCACTAAGGAAAGAAGCGGAAAGATCATTTCCTTTACGAGTCGATTGGCATAAATATGTCCTGCTATGTGATGAACTCCTACTAATGGTTTGTTATGTGCAAAGGCAAGCGCCTTAGCAGCATTTACACCAATTAAAAGGGCACCCACTAAGCCTGGACCTTCTGTAACAGCAATGCAATCAATATCTTCCATCGTCATGTTCCCTTGTTGAAGAGCTTCCTCTAAAACAAATGTTACTTGCTCTACATGATGACGCGATGCAATTTCAGGGACAACTCCCCCAAATCGTTTATGACTCTCGATTTGAGAGGAAACAATATTCGTTACAATTTCTGTTCCATTTTTAATAATGGCTACGGCTGTTTCGTCACAGCTCGTCTCAATTCCTAATACAAACGTATCTTTTTTCATAAATTCACCCACATAACTAAAGCATCTTCTTGATTATCTGAATAATATCTTTTCCGAATGCCTCCATCTTGGAAGCCAAGCTTACGATATAAATGCTGAGCAGCCTGATTGCTGACTCGCACTTCTAGTGTCATCACTCGAGCACCAACTTCTTTCGCTATATCCATAATCCTTCTCATAAGATCTTCCCCTAAACCTAAACCTCGATAGCTAGGTAATACAGCTACATTCGTAATATGTGCTTCATCCACAACTAACCAGACTCCACAATAGCCCACTACTCGTTGTTCATCCTCTATTACGATATATGTAGATAAGTGATTCTGTTGTATTTCATTAATAAAAGCATCTCGATTCCAAGGGATAGTAAAAGACTCATGTTCTATTTCCATTACAGCATCTAAATCGTCAATCGTCATAAAGCGAATGTCCATTTTTCTAACGATCCTTTATCTTTTGAGATTCTAACCACTTTACTTCAGCTTCAGCTAATCGGATATAATTAGGTAAGACCTCATGAGCAGATGTTTCTTCTAAGCCTGCTCCGATATAGGCAAGCTCTGAAGGACGGGGATTATGACTAACAAACGGAGCTAGTTTCGCCTTATCACCAAGTACTTCTTTAATCACTTGCTCATGAATGGATACATCATTCCCTATAAATAATATATCTTGATCGTAATCCTTTAGCTTTCTTGCCCATTCTTCTAATAAAATATTGCAATCTTCTACTTCTTGAATTAATTGATCACCATCGAACTTATAAAGCCCCGTATATACCTGACCTCGCCTAGCATCAAATATTGGAGCAATATATCCATTGAAGTTTCTCCCTGATGAAGCTAAGGTAGCTAAACTTGAAACAGGGATAAGGGGTATATTTAATGACCATGCAAGAGTTTTAGCCAGCGTAACCCCAATCCGGACCCCTGTATATGAACCAGGTCCATTGGCAACGACAATCTTCGTTAACTCCTTTGGCTCTGTATCACAGTCTTTTAATAACTGTTGTATCGCCGGCATGGCTCGTACAGAATGATTCTTTTTAATATTCGTGATGTACTCGCCAATCACTTTATTCTCTTCAATTAAAGCTACTCCCAATGGGTAGTTGGAGGTATCGATTGATAAAATTTTCATGACATAACCTCCTTACATAACTCTTCATATCTTGTACCAAACGGCTTTAACACAATTTTTCGAGAAGTGTCTCCTTCTCGAAAAATCGAAAGGCTTAGTAATTCCTCAGGTAGCTGGTCTTGAATTAAGTGTGCCCACTCAACCACCGTCACACCTTCACCTTCAAAATACTCATCAAAGCCCAAATCTTCAAAAGAATCATCTAATCGATAAACATCCATATGATAAAGAGGCATACGACCTCTATATTCTTTAATGATCGTGAAGGTTGGACTATTTACATTTCTTGAAATATCAAGCCCTTTTGCTAACCCTTTGGTAAAAGTCGTTTTTCCTGCACCAAGATCACCTTCTAATGTTAACACATCTCCGCGTTGCAGGTAATGAGCTAATCTCTCAGCAAACATTCCCGTCTCCTCGGCACTATTCGTAATAAACTCAAACTGATTCATGATTATCTCCTCAACACTATTAGAGTATAAAAAACCCCTAGGATATAAATCGTTACCCTAAGGGAGAATGTATATATGTAGTTTACCCTTTTTGGGGTATTTGAGTAAAGTGTTGGTGGTAGGTTGGAGGTTTTGTTGATTGGGTGGAGGTTTTTAGTCAGGATGGGAGCGGGGTGATAATAAACGTGCATTGTTGATAATAAAGTTTATTAGTTCATTATAAACGTCAATAGTTAAGAATATATTCTTCTGAATTCGCCTAGTTGATAATAAATCCTTCATTCTTGATAATAAAAGTTCGATTGTTGCTAATATATATTCAAAAGTCGATAATAAAAAAAGTTATTCTCTATGATACTCTTCATTTTGTTTAAAAAACATGCTATTTTGAGCAGTCGGTCCAAGTTTACCTCAATTTCAGAAGAAAAATCACTCCAAAATGACAGAATAAGCGAAAAGTTGGTTGTTTGCAGAAGGTTTATATTTTGATTTTTAGTCAGGTTTGGAGCGGGGTGATAATAAACGTGCATTGTTGATAATAAAAAAATGCTTTCTCTATAAAACTCTTTATTTTGTTAGAGAATTAAGCTATTTTGGCCTGTATGCACAAGTCCAAAGCCTTCAGAATGTTTGATAATATATCTCCTCTACATTGGCCAAATTTTAAGATAAGAAAAACAATCATTTTCTATTTTAATTTTTTTGCGTTCAATGGTCCGTCCCTATATGTTACATCAAAAAAGCACTAGCTCCATAAACGGACTAGCACTCTCACTCAGTATTCTATTCGATTAAGACAGAAGCACTCATGCATCCCCCACCTGATCATTACTCAATACCTTTTTACTAAAAAAGTTCCTGAAAAACAAAAAAAACGAAACTTAGTTTCGTTTACGTTTTAAAAAATGGCGGTCCGGACGGGACTCGAACCCGCGACCTCCTGCGTGACAGGCAGGCATTCTAACCAACTGAACTACCGGACCATTTGGTTGCGGGGACAGGATTTGAACCTGTGACCTTCGGGTTATGAGCCCGACGAGCTACCGAACTGCTCCACCCCGCGACGATAATATAATGATATGTTATGCACTTTCACTTAGATTGTGCAAAAATAAATGATTCGCCTGGCGACGTCCTACTCTCACAGGGGGAGATCCCCCAACTACCATTGGCGCTGAAGAGCTTAACTTCCGTGTTCGGCATGGGAACGGGTGTGACCTCTTCGCCATAATCACCAGACGAATATTTCATTGAAGGTTGTTCCTTCAAAACTAGATAAAGAGTTGATGTCAAGAAAGCCGAATACCGACCAATGTTGTTCATTTTCAAAATGATACTGTGTGGTTAAGTCCTCGATCGATTAGTATCAGTCAGCTCCACATGTCGCCATGCTTCCACCTCTGACCTATCTACCTAGTCATCTTCTAGGGATCTTACTCACATAAAGTGATGGGAAATCTCATCTCGAGGGGGGCTTCATGCTTAGATGCTTTCAGCACTTATCCCTTCCGCACATAGCTACCCAGCGATGCCTTTGGCAAGACAACTGGTACACCAGCGGTGCGTCCAT
>NZ_LQXM01000019.1 GCF_001648555.1 Rossellomorea aquimaris TF-12
AGGAGTTACTCTTTTTTTGTTGGTTTTTGTTTTTGGGTTCGAAGAACACGGGAGTTTCATTTAAGTCTTCTCCTACGCACTGCGAGGGTAGGGAGGAGCAAGAAGGTCGAGGACGCGAGGGAGAGAAGACCGGAGTGTGGTCCCCACACGAGGATCTGAACGAATGAAGCGGACGAAGAGATTCGCCGCTCATCACTAGCCGCAGTCTTCAGCGCCAATGGTAGTTGGGGTCTCCCCCTGTGAGAGTAGAACGTCGCCAGGCGAGTAGAAAGAGTAGCTCTTAGGAGTTACTCTTTTTTGTTGGTTTGGTTGTTGGTTTGGTTGTTTGATTGGGTGTTTGTTCACAATTTGGCCGCAATTAATTGTGAAAGTGGCCCAATTCTCGAGCAAAGTGGCTCAATTTGTTTAACTTCTGGCCCAATTGAGCACAGAGTGGGAATACAAGCCACTTGAAATGACCACCTGTTCACCATTTTGCACATTCTAGCCTCGGTTTCGCACATTTACGTTGATTTTTCGCACATTCTTACCATAATTTCGCACATTTCACCCCCGATTTAGCACATTCCCCAACAAAAATCGCACATTCCTTCACACAACCCTCAACCCAGCAGCACTTAATCCCACTATTTTTAAAGAAAAACCTCTCAACAAAACAAAAAATATTCATCATAAAATTAAATCTAATAAAAAGTTACTCTTTTTTTGCTGTTTTTAATGTGGTTGGAAAACAGCGTTCACAATGCGAAGTAGCCAAATATCTGTCCCTCCTCACCTAATCAATCCCATACCACCACCTACCCAAATATCAACTTGATAACAAAGGATATCGCATATTCATCAACGAATTTTACACCTTCAACTTCAAATCAATCACATTCCCTCCTAACAATCTCTCTTTTATACGTTTAAAATGTTACCAAAACAGGAAAACTTCTAAGGGAAAACTTGATAATTGCAAAGTTTAAAGCTCGGTTGTATAATTATAGTCAAATATAGTCAAAGTCAAAATGAGGAGGAGGTTTGATGAGGAACATTTCCGACATCATTGAAAGCTATTTGAAAAATGTTTTAGAGCTGAGTGAAAGTGAAATCGTCGAGATAAAAAGAAGCGAAATCGCTGATAAGTTTCAATGTGTTCCTTCTCAAATTAATTATGTAATCAATACCCGATTTACAATTGAAAGAGGGTATGTTGTAGAGAGTAAACGAGGTGGCGGAGGCTATATCAGAATTATGAAAGTCAAAGCACACGACCAAGTTCATCTTATAGACCAATTGGTTTCTCTGATTACACAAACGATTAGTCAAAATACGGCAGCTGATATTATTTTTCGGTTGGTCGAGGAAGATATTATTTCTGAACGAGAAGCTAAAATTATGCTAAGTGTAATGGATCGTTCAATTATTAGAGTGGATTTACCTGAGCGAGATATTTTAAGGGGAAGAATGCTAAAGGCTATGCTAGATACTTTGAAATATGAGTAACGGTGAGAGGTGAGTAGGATGATTTGTCAGGAATGTAATGAAAGACCTGCAACCCTTCATTTTACAAAGGTCGTAAATGGGGAGAAAACAGAGATTCATTTGTGTGAGCAATGTGCTCAGGATAAAGGTGAGATGTTTATGTTTGACTCATCTCCGGGATTCTCTGTTAACAATCTATTGGCGGGTCTTCTAAATATTTCTCCTGCATTTAAGCAGGCGAAAGAAACAGAAATTCCACAACAAGAAATAGTGCAATGTGAAAAGTGTAATATGACGTTTCAGCAATTCATAAACGTAGGGCGGTTTGGCTGCTCCCATTGTTATGAAACATTTAAGGATCAGTTAAATCCTATTTTAAAACGAGTTCATAGTGGAAATGTGGAACATCATGGTAAGATTCCTGAACGAATGGGCGGAACCATCCACGTAAAGAAGAAGATACTCGAGCTGAAATCGGATATTCAAAGGTTAATTGCTGATGAAGAGTTTGAGAAAGCAGCTGAGATTAGAGACGAAATTCGCTCCCTGGAAAAAGAAGTTAAAGAAGAGGGAGGAGAAAAGGAATGAGTCTTGAAAAATTTCTAAGTAACGCAGTTAGTTCATGGATGAATGAAGATGGTCCAAATTCAGATATTGTCCTTAGCTCACGAGTGCGATTGGCTCGTAACTTAACGGATTTCAGGTTTTCCACTCTCTATTCTTCTGAGGAAGCGAAAGAAATTGTAGATAATGTGAAGGAAAAGCTATCATTATATCCTCATAGTCTTGGGGAATTAGAATTTTTACCTACAAGTGAGATTCAGCCCTTGCAAAAGAGGGTATTGATGGAGAAACACCTTATTAGTCCTAACCTGGCAGAGGATACGAATTATGGAGCTGTCCTTCTGTCAAATGAAGAAGATGTAAGTATTATGGTAAACGAAGAGGACCATATTCGAATACAGTGTTTATATCCAGGGTTACAGTTAAAAGAAGCTTTACATCGAGCAAATCAAATTGATGACTGGTTTGAAGGTGAATTTGATTTCGCTTTTGATGAGAAACATGGATACTTAACCACGTGTCCAACAAATGTGGGAACTGGACTTAGAGCATCGGTAATGATGCATTTACCTGGTCTTGTTTTGACACAGCAATTGAACCGGATTATTCCCGCTATTAATCAATTAGGTTTAGTGGTGAGAGGAATATATGGTGAAGGCAGTGAAGCGTTAGGCAATATTTTTCAAATTTCTAACCAAATGACCCTTGGTAAATCGGAAGAGGATATTGTAGATGATTTATTAAGTGTAGTGAAGCAAATAATTGCAAAAGAACATTCAGCCAGAGAAGCATTAGTAAAAACGTCGAATATACAATTAGAAGACAGAGTTTTCAGGTCATTAGGTGTATTAGAACATAGTAGAATTATTGAGTCTAAAGAAGCAGCGAAATGTCTGTCAGATGTTAGACTTGGAATCGATTTAGGATACATCAAAAACTTATCTAAGAATATATTGAATGAACTAATGATTTTAACTCAACCTGGATTTTTACAGCAATATTCAGGAGGTCCTTTGAGACCAAATGAACGAGATATAAGAAGGTCTTCTTTAATAAGAGAGCGAATTAAGTTAGATAAAGATACATGTGAGGAGGAAAAATAATATGATGTTTGGTCGATTTACAGAGAGAGCCCAAAAGGTATTAGCATTAGCTCAAGAAGAAGCGATTCGTTTATCCCACAGTAATATTGGTACTGAACATATTTTATTAGGACTTGTCCGTGAGGGTGAAGGTATTGCGGCAAAAGCACTAACTGCGTTAGGTCTGAGCCCGGAAAAGATTCAAAAAGAAGTTGAAGGTTTAATTGGAAAAGGTACTGAGAAGTCTCAAACCATTCATTATACTCCAAGAGCGAAAAAAGTCATTGAGCTTTCAATGGATGAAGCGCGTAAACTAGGTCATTCCTATGTAGGAACAGAGCATATTTTATTAGGTCTAATCCGTGAAGGAGAGGGAGTGGCTGCAAGAGTTCTTGGGAATTTAGGAGTTAGCTTAAATAAAGCGAGACAACAAGTACTGCAGCTTCTTGGTAGTAATGATTCAAATAATCACCAAGGCGGAGGAAACGCTAACGCTAATACTCCAACCCTCGATAGCTTAGCACGAGATTTAACAGTCATTGCCCGTGAAGGCAGTCTAGATCCTGTTATTGGAAGAAGTAAGGAAATTCAACGTGTAATTGAGGTTTTAAGCCGTCGTACGAAGAATAACCCAGTTTTGATTGGTGAGCCTGGTGTCGGAAAAACCGCAATTGCTGAGGGTCTTGCTCAACAAATTATTGCCAATGAGGTTCCTGAAATACTTCGTGATAAACGTGTAATGACATTGGATATGGGTACGGTTGTTGCTGGTACTAAGTACCGTGGTGAGTTTGAAGATCGTCTGAAAAAGGTGATGGATGAAATTCGTCAAGCAGGTAACATCATTCTCTTTATCGATGAGCTTCACACTTTAATTGGTGCTGGTGGAGCTGAAGGGGCAATTGATGCATCCAACATCTTAAAACCATCACTTGCTCGTGGTGAGTTACAATGTATCGGTGCTACTACATTAGATGAATATCGTAAGTACATTGAGAAGGATGCAGCACTAGAACGTCGTTTCCAGCCAATTCAGGTAAATGAACCGACAGCAGAGGAATCGATCCAGATTCTTAAAGGGCTACGTGACCGTTATGAAGCTCATCATCGCGTTTCGATTACAGATGAAGCAATTGATGCGGCAGTTAAGCTATCAGATCGATATATTTCGGATCGGTTCTTACCGGATAAAGCAATCGATTTAATTGATGAAGCCGGTTCAAAGGTACGATTACGTTCCTATACTACTCCTCCTAACTTGAAAGAGTTAGAAGCTAAGCTTGAGGAGATTCGTAAGGAGAAAGATGCTGCTGTTCAAAGTCAGGAATTTGAAAAAGCTGCTTCCTTACGTGATTCAGAACAAAAGCTTCGTGAAGAATTAGAAGAAACGAAGAATACTTGGAAAGAAAAGCAGGGGCAAGAAAATACGGAAGTAACAGTAGAAGATATTGCAAAGGTAGTTTCTAATTGGACTGGAGTCCCTGTTTCAAAGCTTGCTCAAACTGAAACCGATCGTTTGCTTAAGCTGGAAGAAATATTACACTCAAGGGTTATTGGTCAATCTGAAGCAGTTGTAGCCGTATCCAAAGCAGTTCGACGTGCCAGAGCAGGATTGAAGGATCCAAAACGCCCGATTGGTTCATTTGTTTTTCTAGGACCAACAGGTGTAGGGAAGACAGAGCTTGCTCGTGCATTAGCAGAATCAATGTTCGGTGATGAGGACGCTATGATACGTATCGACATGTCTGAATATATGGAGAAGCATTCGACTTCACGTTTAGTTGGGTCACCTCCAGGTTATGTAGGGTATGAAGAAGGCGGACAATTAACTGAGAAGGTTCGTCGCAAACCATATTCAGTCGTCCTATTAGATGAAATTGAAAAAGCGCATCCAGATGTATTTAACATCTTACTTCAAGTACTAGAGGATGGACGTTTAACGGATTCAAAAGGAAGAACTGTAGACTTTAGAAATACGGTATTGATTATGACTTCTAACGTAGGTGCACAATCATTGAAGAGCAATAAATACGTTGGGTTTAATATTCAAGATGGAAAACAAGATTACAAAGATATGAAAGGGAAAGTAATGGAGGAATTGAAGCGTGCGTTCCGTCCGGAGTTCCTAAACCGTATTGATGAAATCATTGTGTTCCACTCACTTGAAAAAGATCACTTAAAAGAAATTGTGACGTTGATGTCGAACCAACTGACAAACCGCTTGAAAGATCAGGATATCCATCTGGAGCTCTCCTTGTCGGCTAAAGAGAAGATTGCAGATGAAGGGTTTGACCCGGAATATGGTGCACGTCCATTACGCCGCGCTATTCAGAAACATGTAGAGGATAAACTTTCTGAAGAGTTATTAAGAGGTAAGGTGTTAACAGGACAAAATATTCTAATTGATGTAGAAGACAATGAGTTTGTAGTAAAGGTAAAGGAAGAAGCAACAACTAACACAGCTACCTAATACGAGTGAAGGAAAGGGTACACGAAGAGATTTAGCGTGTACCCTTTTTATATAAGGATTTTAGTAGGCATAGAAGTAGATGGGAACAGGAGGTGTGAGGGAGTATTTGTACTGCGCCTCCCCCCTCAATCGAACTGTTGCTAAAGAGCAACATAGATTATAAACAGTCAATGTACCCATTCCAGTCATCAAATGAAAGTGGGAAAAATAGAGTTTAAAGAGGAGAAGAACTGATTTGGCAAAGAAAAAGACGAAATTTGTATGTTCATCATGTGGATATGAATCAGCTAAGTGGATGGGAAAGTGTCCAGGATGCGGTGAATGGAACACGATGGTTGAAGAGGTTGCCATTACTGGGAAGCAACCTAGAAAATCATTCGTGCATTCGGAGAATAGTGGCCCTTCCAAAGCAGAAAAGCTTGCATCCGTTGAAACAAAACAAGAACCAAGAGTATTAACTCAGTCGAATGAGTTAAATCGTGTGTTAGGTGGAGGAGTGGTTCCTGGCTCTCTAGTTTTAATTGGGGGAGATCCGGGTATAGGAAAGTCTACTTTGTTACTACAGGTGTCTGCTCAACTAGCGGATCAACACCATAAGGTACTTTATATATCTGGTGAAGAATCTATTAAACAAACTAAGCTTAGAGCTGATCGTTTAAGTGTTAAGTCAGACGAATTATATATATATGCGGAAACGAATTTAGAATCTATTCATCAAACGATTGAACAATTATCTCCGGATTTTGTCATTGTGGATTCTATCCAAACCATTTATCACCCCGAGGTTACATCTGCACCGGGAAGCGTTTCTCAGGTGAGAGAGTGTACAGCAGAATTAATGAGAATTGGAAAGACAAAGGGCATCGCCATCTTTATTGTCGGGCATGTGACAAAAGAGGGGTCCATTGCTGGACCAAGGTTACTGGAGCATATGGTGGATACCGTTTTGTATTTTGAAGGGGAACGTCATCATACGTACCGCATTCTGCGCGCTGTTAAAAACCGCTTTGGATCAACAAATGAGATGGGTATATTCGAAATGAAGGAGCTTGGATTAGAGGAAGTTGCAAATCCTTCAGAAATTTTCCTGGAAGAGCGTTCTCAAGGTGCAGCAGGGTCCACGGTAGTTGCATCGATGGAAGGAACGAGGCCAGTCTTAGTTGAAATCCAAGCCTTGGTTACTCCCACGAGCTTTAATAATCCTAGACGTATGGCCACTGGAATTGACCATAGCCGGGTATCTCTTATCATGGCAGTACTGGAAAAAAGAGCGGGGATGTTATTGCAGCAGCAGGATGCTTATTTAAAAGTAGCGGGGGGCGTAAAGCTTGACGAACCCGCCATTGATTTAGCTGTTGCAACAAGTATTGCATCAAGCTTCAGAGATAAGGCTTCTAAGCCTGATGATTGTATTATCGGAGAAGTTGGATTGACAGGTGAAATCAGAAGGGTTTCCAGAATTGAACAACGTGTTCAAGAAGCAGCTAAATTAGGTTTTAAGAGAGTGATTATTCCGCAAAATAATTTAAGTGGGTGGCAGCTCCCGAAAGATATTGAGGTTATCGGTGTTTCGACTATTAACGAAGCGTTAGCTCTTATTTTAGGAGGATAGGAAATGGAAGAAAAGAAATCGAACGATAAGTCCATGTCGGATATTCTGCAGTTTGTTGCTCCGGGTGCTCCCATTCGTGAAGGGATAGACAATGTATTGAGAGCGAATACTGGAGGACTCATCGTCGTTGGATACAATGATAAAGTGAAATCCGTATTAGATGGCGGATTTCATATTAACTGTTCCTTTTCACCCAGCTACTTATACGAGCTGGCGAAGATGGATGGAGCCATCATATTAAACGAAGCCGGTACTAAAATTATTTTGGCTAATGCACAGCTAGCCCCTGATGTGTATGTGCCTTCCACAGAAACCGGGATGAGGCATCGTACAGCAGAAAGGGTCGCACGACAAACCAATGCTTTAGTCATCGCTATTTCACAAAGAAGAAATGTCATCACCTTATATCAGGGGAATTTCAGATATGCTCTTAAAGATATTTCAGTGATTTTAACAAAAGCGAATCAGGCAATCCAAACCCTCGAGAAGTATAAGGTTGTATTAGATCAAAGTATTTCAAACCTTTCTGTCATGGAATTTGAAGAGCTTGTCACTCAAAGTGATTTGTTAAAGGTATTACATCGCTTTGAAATGGTTCTCCGTATTAAAAACGAATTACTAACTTATTTAAGTGAACTTGGGGTCGAAGGAAGATTGATTCGATTACAAATGAATGAATTATTGGCAGATATAGAAGAAGAAGCGATGTTGATTATTCGAGATTATTCCCACGAGCGTGATATCAAACCTTTTGAGCTTCTATATAAATTCCAAGAACTCGTTCATTCTGAAGTACTCGAAGATAATGTACTCTTAAAGCTGTTAGGTTATCACGGATATGTTCATCATGATGATCCTATTTTCCCGAGAGGTTACCGCGTTTTAAATAAAATTCCCAGGTTGCCTATTGTGATCATAGAAAATTTAATTACGGAGTATGAAACATTGCCATTCATCGTGAAGGCTACTGTAAAAGAATTAGATGAAGTAGAAGGCATTGGAGAAGTAAGAGCAAGAAAAATCAAAGAGGGCTTAAAGCTGATTAAAGAGCAAACATTCGCCGATCGGCAATTATAGAGTGGTAGCCAGGCATGGATGAGTATGATACAATGAGGTATTTTCAAAAAATTGACAGTCCTATTGAGACATGTTAGCCTTTCATAAAGGATGATATAATTCAAGGGTTAATTTTCAGAATTATTTCGATTTGATTAAAATAATAAAATTTCAATAGTAATACGTTTCAAAAAAAGGAATTTGTTTATAATGAGTAGGAGGAGGTGAGGGAATGTTAAAGAGAATCGTTCAAGCGTGCTTCCTTATTGTAGGTGGAACACTAGGAATTTTTCTACTTCCCGAATTATTAACCGTCACAAATTTATCTGACATCCCTTTAATTAATAACCCTTATATGACTGCCATATTTGGAGCCATTATTTTTTATATTATTACGTTTTGGGCAGTCGAGTACGTAGTCAACTTTGTTAAGTGGTTCGAAGATAGCTTAGTAAAAGCGCCGGTAGCAGATTTGTTATTTGGTAGTTTAGGTCTTATTATAGGTCTATTTGTTGCGTATTTATTTGGTATTCCATTTAATCAAATGGAAATACCTATCGTAAATACGGTTGTCCCTATTTTACTAACATTACTCCTCGGGTACTTAGGTTTTCAGGTCGGTTTTAAAAGAAGAGATGAATTGATTTCTCTTTTTGCTAATCCAAACCGTGGGAAAAAGAAAGGTACTGATGGAGAATTTGAAGAAGATGCGGTTAAAACGTTAAAGATTTTAGATACAAGCGTGATTATTGATGGACGTATTGCCGACATCTGTCAGACTGGATTTTTAGAAGGAATTGTTGTGATTCCTCAATTCGTATTAGAGGAGCTTCAACATATTGCAGATTCATCGGATGTTCTGAAGCGTAATCGAGGACGAAGAGGATTGGATATTTTAAATCGTATTCAAAAAGAGTTACCAGTGGAAGTTCAAATTTACGAAGGTGACTTTGAAGAAATCCAAGAAGTGGATTCGAAGCTTGTGAAATTAGCCAAGCTCACGAATGGGATTGTTGTGACGAATGATTTCAACTTAAATAAAGTTTGCGATCTTCAAGGTGTACAAGTATTAAATATTAATGATCTTGCCAATGCGGTAAAACCTGTAGTCTTACCTGGTGAAGAATTAAAAGTTCAAGTCATCAAGGATGGTAAAGAGCACAATCAAGGTATCGCTTATCTAGATGATGGAACGATGATCGTCGTGGAAGAAGGACGAAATTACATTGGCAGATACATTGACGTACTCGTTACGAGTGTTCTTCAAACATCTGCTGGTCGCATGATTTTCGCTAAGCCTAAGCAACTTGAGAAAGCATTATAAACGACAAACCCACTATACCCCCTGACTCTATTGATTTGATAAGGTATAATAGACAAAGATGATGTCAGATTTAAAGGAGTTAGGGTATGGAATATGGTGTAGTCATTCCTGCTGCTGGACAAGGGAAAAGAATGAAGGCAGGCAAAAATAAATTATTACTTGAGTTAAATGGATCTCCCGTTATTATTCATACATTACGTGTGTTTGAAAAAGATTCAAACTGTAAAGGCATCTATTTATCAATTCA
This sequence comes from Rossellomorea aquimaris TF-12, assembly GCF_001648555.1. GTDB lineage: Bacteria > Bacillota > Bacilli > Bacillales > Bacillaceae_B > Rossellomorea > Rossellomorea aquimaris. The sequence goes on from NZ_LQXM01000019.1 coordinate 9,823, forward strand.
TCCTGGTGATCGTCAAGCTCTAGAGAAACTCCTGAGAAAGTACGATATTACGAAGGTAGTGAAGCTGGTAGATGGTGGTGAAGAAAGACAGCATAGCGTGTATAATGCATTGCTTGAAGTAGATCATGACATTGTCCTTGTCCATGATGGGGCAAGGCCCTTTATAAAACCATCAACCATTCAACATCTGGTTGAAAAAACGAAAGAGACAGGAGCGGCCATTGCGGCAGTACCTGTGAAAGATACGATTAAAAAGGTAGTCGATGGAGAAGTTGAGGAAACGATTGAACGCTCAAGCTTGTGGATGGTTCAAACTCCACAAGCTTTTCGTGTTTCCTTGTTAACCAAAGCGCATGAGGCGGCAATAACAGATCGCTTCTTAGGAACGGATGACGCTTCTCTTGTGGAAAGACTTAATATTGACGTTTCCGTTGTGGAAAGTGATTATGACAATATTAAACTCACCACCCCTGAGGATTTGTATTTTGCTGAAGCGATTGTAAAGAAACAACAGGATATGAGTGGAGGAGAGAATCATGTTTAGAATCGGACAAGGATTTGATGTTCATCAATTGGTAGAAGGTAGACCCCTTATCATGGGTGGAATTACGATTCCTTATGAAAAAGGGTTACTTGGTCATTCAGACGCAGATGTGTTATTGCATGCAGTTGCTGATGGGTGTTTAGGGGCCATTGCGGCAGGAGATATCGGCAAACATTTTCCAGACACAGATCCAGAGTTTAAAGATGCAGATTCAGCAAAGCTTCTTCAGCATGTATGGGACCTTGTAAAAAAGGAAGGCTATGAATTAGGGAACATTGACTGTACTATCATTGCTCAAAAGCCAAAGATGGCTCCGTACATTGATGAAATGAGATTACGAATTGCTCATCTTTTAGAAGCGGATATTTCTCAAGTGAACGTAAAAGCTACAACGTCTGAGAAGCTTGGATTCACAGGTAGAGGCGAAGGAATTGCGGCTCAAACAACGATGTTGATTAAAAAGAAGTAGAGGGAGTGAAATTCGCTTTATTCCCTTACATAACGGTGTTAAAATAGGTCAGAGGATTTAATGCAGGAATACTGAGGAGGAAATATGATGACGAAGGAAGTACGTGTACGCTATGCTCCAAGTCCAACAGGACATTTACATATTGGAAATGCAAGAACTGCTTTGTTTAATTACTTGTACGCTCGAAGTGTGAATGGGAAATTTATCATTCGGATTGAAGACACAGATAAGAAGCGTAATATTGAGGGTGGAGAAGAGAGTCAACTTAAATACCTTCAGTGGTTGGGAATAGACTGGGATGAAAGTGTAGATAAAGAAGGAGAATATGGTCCATATCGTCAATCAGAACGTAACCATATTTATGAGCAGTACTTAAATGAGCTATTGGAAAATGGAAAAGCCTATAAGTGCTATTGTACAGAAGAAGAGTTAGAAGCAGAACGCGAAGCACAGACTGAATCAGGTCAAATGCCACGATATTCAGGGAAATGTCGTAACTTAACAAAAGAAGATCAAGAAAAGCTAGCGGCAGAAGGTCGTCAGCCAAGTATTCGATTCCGTGTCCCAGAAGGAAAAGTATATTCATTTAATGACATTGTAAAAGAAGATGTCGCTTTTGAATCTGATGGTATCGGTGATTTTGTTATTGCTAAAAAAGATGGCACTCCAACGTATAATTTCGCCGTTGCTGTGGATGATTATTTAATGAAAATCTCACATGTTCTTCGTGGAGAAGATCATATTTCTAACACGCCAAAGCAATTAATGATTTTTGAAGCATTTGGATGGGATGCACCAATTTTCGGTCATATGACATTAATCGTAAACGAAAGCCGTAAAAAGTTAAGTAAGCGCGATGAAAGTATCATTCAATTTATCGAGCAATATGAAGCTTTAGGGTATCTTCCGGAAGCTTTATTCAACTTCATTGCTTTATTAGGATGGTCTCCAAAAGGAGAAGAAGAGCTTTTCTCTAAAGAACAGTTCATCGAGATCTTTGATCCAGAACGTTTATCTACTTCTTCGGCTCTGTTTGATAACCAAAAGCTAACGTGGATGAATAATCAGTATATGAAGAACCTGGAGCTGGATCAAGTAGTAGAGCTTTCTCTTCCACACTTAATTAAAGCAGGGAAGCTGGAGGAAAATCCGTCTTCAGAGCAAAAAGAATGGGCACGTGGTGTCATTTCCCTTTATCAGGAGCAAATGAGCTTTGGTGCTGAAATTGTTGAACTGTCTGAAATGTTCTTTAAGAAGGACCTTGAATATGATGCTGATGCAAAAGCGGTATTAGAAGAAGAGCAGGTTCCGGAAGTTCTACAAGCATTTCTAAATGAAATTGATGCCTTAGAAAATTACGAAGCGGCTGAAATCAAATCATCGATCAAAAAGGTTCAAAAATCGACTGGTCATAAAGGGAAAAAATTATTTATGCCTATTCGTGTTGCTGTTACAGGTCAAACACACGGACCAGAATTGCCGAATGCCATTGAGCTTTTAGGGAAAGATAAAGTTAAATACCGCCTTCAAAGTCTTTTAGGTTAACATTTTTGGTTAAATGTAATATAGTAAGAGTATCATCAAAATTGATATTAAATCGCGTTGATGAGGAGAAGTAAGAAAAGGATGCTTATTAGAGAGAACCATCACCGGCTGAAAGTGGTTTAAGCTAATCCGTTTCTGAAATGCACCTCAGAGCCCGTTACTGAAATATAGTAGGTAAAGGCGGTTCCCTACCGTTAACAGGATTTGAGTTGGAGAAGAGTATAAGACTTCTCAATCAGAGTGGAACCGCGCTACCTAAGCGTCTCTGTCAGTTTTCTGGCAGAGACGCTTTTTTTATGGAATGAAAGGAGGTTACCGTATGTTTAAAACGTTTAAGGAAGATATCGAAGTAGTGTTTGAACAGGACCCTGCTGCAAGAAGTTATGTTGAAGTGATTCTGACCTACTCAGGGCTACATGCCATATGGGGTCACCGGATTGCTCATGCATTCTTCAAACGGAAATTCTTTTTTATAGCACGAGTCATTTCACAAGTCAGTCGCTTTTTTACAGGAGTAGAGATACATCCTGGTGCAAAGATAGGAAGTCGCTTTTTTATCGATCACGGGATGGGTGTAGTCATTGGAGAAACGTGTGAAATAGGAGATAATGTGACCATCTTTCAAGGGGTCACATTAGGAGGAACTGGTAAGGAAAAAGGGAAACGTCATCCTACCATTCATGATAATGCCCTCATAGCAACTGGGGCGAAGGTGTTAGGTTCTATTATAGTTGGGGAAAACTCAAAGGTAGGAGCAGGTTCTGTAGTATTAAAGGATGTGCCTCCCAATTCCACTGTAGTAGGGATTCCTGGTAAGGTCGTTATACAGGATGGATTGAAGGTGCAAAAGGATTTGAATCATTGTGATATGCCAGACCCAATCAATGATCGAATGAAGCAAATGCAAGCAGAAATAGATGTTCTGAAAACTACATTAAAGGAATTTGAGGAAAGGAGTCGATCACTATGACGATTCGTTTATATAATACACTCACTAGGCAAAAAGAGGAATTTAAGCCGTTAGAAGAGGGTAAAGTCAAAATGTATGTGTGCGGACCGACGGTTTATAATTATATTCACATCGGTAATGCACGTCCTGCAATCGTTTTTGATACAGTAAGACGTTACTTAGAATACAGAGGGTATGATGTGCAGTTTGTTTCAAACTTTACTGATGTAGATGATAAATTAATTAAAGCAGCAAAAGAACTGGGTGAGGATGTTCCGACAATTGCAGAGCGTTTTATTCAAGCTTACTTTGAAGATACAGGAGCGTTAGGCTGTAAAAAAGCAGATGTTCACCCGACCGTAACAGAGAATATCGATACGATTATTGATTTTATCGCGGCTCTTATTGAAAAAGGATATGCATATGAATCTCAAGGAGACGTTTACTATCGTACGAGAAAATTTGATGGCTATGGAAAGCTTTCTCATCAATCAGTGGATGAATTAAAAGTAGGGGCCCGTATTGATGTTGGGGACAAAAAAGAAGATGCACTTGATTTTGTTCTATGGAAAGCGGCGAAAGAAGGAGAAATATCATGGGAGAGCCCGTGGGGAGAAGGTCGACCAGGCTGGCATATAGAATGTTCAGCAATGGCAAAACGCTACTTAGGGAATACCATTGATATTCATGCGGGTGGACAGGATTTAACCTTCCCCCATCATGAAAATGAAATTGCCCAGTCCGAGGCATTAACAGGAGAACCATTTGCGAAGTATTGGATGCATAATGGTTATATTAATATCGATAATGAAAAGATGTCTAAATCGTTAGGGAACTTCGTATTAGTACACGATATTATTAAAGAACAGGACCCTCAAGTTCTACGATTCTTTATGTTATCAGTTCATTATCGCCACCCGATCAACTATAATTTAGAGCTTCTTCAGAATGCTGAATCAGCTTTAGACCGTATTAAAACAGCCTATGAAAACTTGAAGCATCGCCAAGAATCAAGCACAAACCTAACAGATAATAATCAAGAGTGGTTAGATAAAATTGCTGACTTAAAAGAACAATTTATTTCTGACATGGACGATGATTTTAATACAGCAAATGGGATATCCGTATTATTTGAACTATCAAAGCAAGCTAATTATTACTTAATGGAAAAAAACACTTCAACTGAAGTCATTGACGCTTTCTTACACCAGTTTGAAGATTTCTTTTCTGTATTAGGTCTTACTCTTCAACGAGAAGCAGAGCTATTGGATGAAGAAGTAGAAGAGCTTATTGAAAAAAGAATTCAAGCTCGTAAGGACCGGAATTTCCAACTTTCCGATGAAATCCGTGACAAATTAAAAGAAATGAATATTATTTTAGAAGACACGCCTCAAGGTACCCGTTGGAAGAGAGGGTCCTAATGATATACGAGACGAATGAGAAAATTGATGCAAAACAAATGAATGCTCTGGCATTAGCTTATATGGGAGATGCTGTATATGAAACGTATGTACGGCAGCTCCTCCTTACAAAAGGGAAGATCAAGCCAAATCAACTGCATAGAGCGGCAACAAAATATGTATCAGCGAAAGCCCAAGCGGTCATCCTTAAAACGTTATTTGAAGAAGAACGATTGACGGAAGAGGAAATTACGATTGTCAAACGTGGTCGAAACGCGAAGTCAGGTACCATTCCGAAGAATACAGATGTACAAACATACAAACACAGTACAGCCTTTGAGGCTCTTATTGGTTATTTATTTTTGCTCAATAGAACCGAGCGACTAGAGGAATTATTGAAGATGATTTTTGACCAAGCCCAATTTGGAAAGGAGGAGTAAGAATGAGTAAGGATTTTATTGGCGGAAGAAACCCTGTCATGGAAGCGTTAAAATCAGGGAGAGATATTAATAAAATTTGGATTGCAGAGGGATCTCAAAAAGGATCAATTCAACAGATACTTGGTCTTGCTAAAGAAATGAATGTGATGGTTCAATTTGTTCCAAAGAAAAAGATTGAACAGATGGTATCTGAAAATCATCAGGGAGTAGTGGCATCTGTAGCGGCCTATCAGTATGCGGAAATCGATGATTTATTCCATAAAGCAGAGCAAAAAGGGGAGGACCCATTCATTCTTATTCTAGATGAGCTTGAGGATCCCCATAATTTAGGTTCCATTATGAGAACGGCAGATGCAGCTGGAGCACACGGTATTATTATTCCTAAGAGAAGAGCAGTAGGACTGACTTCAACAGTGGCGAAAGCTTCAACCGGGGCTATTGAACATATTCCGGTCGTTCGTGTAACTAATTTATCCCGTACGGTGGACGAATTAAAGGACCGTGGGGTATGGATCGCTGGTACAGATGCAAAAGGAAAACAAGATTACAGACAGCTAGATGGAACATTACCCATCGGATTAATCATTGGAAGTGAAGGCAAAGGAATGAGTAGGATACTTGGAGACAAATGTGATTTCCTGATTCAATTACCTATGGTCGGACATGTCACTTCACTAAACGCGTCGGTGGCTGCCAGTTTATTAATATATGAGGTATATCGTAAGCGCCACCCATTGGGAGAATAAGGAGAGATGGATATTCTCCTGGTGGATGGATATAACATTATCGGTGCTTGGCCAGAGCTTAATCAATTGAAGCAAAAGGATTTAGCTGCATCTCGAGACCGCCTCGTTGAACAGATGGCAGAATATCAGGGCTACACTGGTTACAGGGTCATTGTCGTCTTTGATGCTTACTATGTACAAGGAATCGCTCGTAAATATAACAATTATAAAGTGGAAGTATTATTTACGAGAGAAAACGAAACAGCGGATGAAAGAATTGAAAAGCTTGCCATTGAACTTAGTAATATTAAAACCCAAATTCATGTAGCCACTTCTGATTTTACAGAGCAATGGGCGATCTTCGGTCAAGGGGCCCTTCGTAAATCAGCAAGAGAATTATTGAATGAAGTGAAAGTAATAGAAAAAAAGATTGAACGAAAGGTTCAACACTCTACCCATAAGAAACCCGCGTCAAAGATACAATTATCTGATGAAATTGCTGAAATTTTCGAAAAATGGCGCCGAGGAGAAGGTTAGGTGGGTTGACGATTGAATTTTCTGTAATGTATAATATTTCTATCTATTGTTTTGCGCGGGGGGATGTGTGTGAGCAATAACACTAGGATAGAAACACTTGATGATCGATTTACTGTAATGGATGATGAAGGAATCATAGAAGCTGTCCATCAGGGTGATAGCGAAGCATTAAACTTTTTAATTAAAAAATATCGTAATTTTGTAAGAGCTAAAGCTCGTTCCTATTTTTTAATTGGAGCAGACAAAGAGGATATTGTTCAAGAAGGTATGATTGGCCTCTATAAATCCATTCGTGACTATAAAGAGGACAAGCTTACTTCGTTTAAAGCGTTTGCCGAGCTTTGTATTACAAGACAAATCATTACAGCGATTAAAACAGCCACTAGACAAAAGCACATACCTTTAAATTCTTATGTTTCATTAGATAAGCCTATTTATGATGACGAGTCTGACCGAACACTATTAGATGTCATTTCGGGTACGAAAGTAATGGATCCAGAATCTCTCATAATCAATCGTGAAGAGTTCGACAATATGGAAGACAAAATGGCTGAATTATTGAGCGACCTTGAGAGGAAAGTGCTGGCACTTTATCTTGATGGACAATCTTATCAGGAAATATCAGAAGAATTGAACCGTCACGTAAAGTCTATTGATAACGCTTTACAGAGAGTAAAGAGAAAGCTGGAACGATATCTGGAGGTTCGTGAAATAACCATGTAATGTGTTATTGACACAAATTGGTGGTCATGTTATTTTTGATTAGGACTTAATACGTACTTTTAAGGTGAATAATATGACTACTAAACTTACATTGGCTTGTTCCATTTGTGGTTCGAGAAACTACAGTGTTCCAGGCAAAGGGAACCAGTCTGTTCGATTAGAACTGAAGAAATTTTGTAATAAATGTAATGCTCACACCATACACAAAGAAACAAAATAGTTGAGTTAGCATGTTTTGCGTATTGATATTAGTTGGAGGTTACAAACGGATGTTTAAATTCTTTCGCAATGTTGCATCAGAAATGAGAAAGGTCAGCTGGCCGAAACGTAAAGAATTAACACGCTACACAATCACTGTTATTTCAACAGTCGTGTTCGTTGCTCTTTTCTTTGCTGTGATAGATTTAGGAATCTCAGAGCTAATGAGATTGATCATTGGTTCTAAATAAGATTGAATTAGTTGTATATATACCGTCAAAGCATGGTATAATGAACATTAATAGAGTACAAGACCTTTAAGCCCGTTATTTTCTTACGGGTTTTTTCATTGTTTAAGAAAGTGATTTTCTTAAAACGAGTGCAGTCTGGCACCATGATCCTAAATTGAGGTGGGTGTGCCTTTGTTTAAGTAGATAAAGGCAAGAGGTATTCTTAAATAGCGAGGAGGGACGGACTTTAAGTCCTATCAAATGGAAAAGAATTGGTATGTAGTCCATACTTATTCAGGTTACGAGAATAAGGTAAAAGCAAACCTTGAGAAGCGTGTTGAAACAATGGGGATGCAAGATAAGATTTTCCGTGTAATCGTGCCTGAAGAAGAAGAAACAGATTTTAAAAATGGTAAGAAAAAAGTTGTAAAGAAAAAAGTATTCCCAGGATACGTTATTGTTGAAATCGTTATGACAGACGATTCATGGTATGTCGTTCGTAATACTCCTGGTGTTACTGGATTTGTTGGCTCTTCTGGTGGAGGTTCCAAACCAACTCCGTTATTACCTGAAGAAGTAACGAACCTTCTGAAGCAAATGGGTATGACAGAGAAGAAAGTAGAAATTGATTTCGAATTAGGAGAAACAGTTAAAGTTAATGAAGGTCCATTTGCAAACTTTACTGGCTCAATCGAAGAGATTGATTCTACTAAAGCGAAAGTTAAAGTGCTTGTGAATATGTTTGGTAGAGATACCCCAGTAGAACTGGATTTCTCTCAAATTGATAAATTATAATGGAAAAGAACTTGAAATCATTCTGAAAAAATGGTACTATTTCATAAGTCAGTGCGTCTCCACAAGAGATACTGAAATTAATAGACGTTCTTTATGTTGATAAAGACATTTTTTACATGAGTGGGAGGGTGAAGAACCCAATAACCACATCACGGACTTAAGGAGGTGTGTCTCGTGGCTAAAAAAGTTATAAAAATGGTTAAATTGCAGATTCCTGCCGGTAAAGCTAATCCAGCTCCACCAGTTGGTCCTGCACTAGGTCAAGCAGGTGTTAACATCATGGGATTCTGTAAGGAATTCAATGCTCGTACAGCAGATCAAGCTGGCTTAATCATTCCTGTTGAAATTACGGTATTTGAAGACCGTTCATTTACATTCATCACAAAAACTCCACCTGCTGCTGTTCTACTTAAAAAAGCAGCTGGTATCGAGTCTGGTTCAGGCGAACCAAACAGCAAGAAAGTGGCAACACTTAAACGCGACAAAGTGCGTGAAATTGCTGAAACAAAAATGCCTGATTTAAATGCAGCTAGTGTTGAATCAGCTATGCGCATGGTAGAAGGAACTGCGCGCAGCATGGGTATTGTGATCGAAGACTAATCCCAGCTTCGTTTATTTGAAAGTTCCTGTTGTTCGAGGTTGCGATGATGAAATGTACGTTTCACTCGCAACCTTATTTCGTGGGAGGTTATTCCGCTAAAACCACATAAGGAGGAAATTATAATGGCAAAAAAAGGTAAGAAGTTTCTTGAAGCTCAAAAGCTAGTAGATCGTACTACGGCTTATTCAGTAGAAGAAGCAATCGAATTAGTAAAGAAAACAAACTTCGCTAAGTTTGACGCAACAATTGAAGTAGCGTTCCGCTTAGGTGTAGATACTCGTAAGAATGACCAGCAAATCCGTGGAGCAGTTGTACTACCACACGGTACTGGTAAAACTCAAAAAGTTTTAGTATTCGCTAAAGGCGAAAAAGCAAAAGAAGCAGAAGCTGCTGGCGCTGATTTCGTTGGAGAAGCAGACTTAATCGCTAAAATCAACCAAGGTTGGTTCGATTTTGATGTAATCGTTGCGACTCCAGACATGATGGGTGAAGTTGGTAAGCTTGGTCGTGTATTAGGACCTAAAGGTTTAATGCCAAACCCTAAAACTGGTACAGTAACATTCGACGTGACAAAAGCTGTTAATGAAATCAAAGCAGGTAAAGTTGAATACCGTGCTGACAAATCAGGTAACGTTCACGTTCCTGTTGGAAAGATTTCATTCGACAACGAAAAGCTTGTTGAAAACTTTGCTACTATGTATGAAACAATGCTTAAAGTTAAACCTGCTGCTGCAAAAGGAACTTACATGAAAAACGTTTCTGTAACTTCTACTATGGGACCTGGCGTTAAAGTCGATCCTTCAACTTTCGCAGTTAAGGCATAATTTGGTATTGACTTACTGAGAACTAGTCTTTATAATTAGTTCTGTTGTTAAAAAACGAATACATTTGTACCGTAGACAGTAGGAGCTCTTCACGAGCTTAATATCCTGCCGAGGTAATTGCGATAAAATAACCGCTTTACAGCGTGTTTGCAATGCCCTTGTGTCTACCTTGACATAAGGGCATTTTTTATTGGATGACGGTATAAATGTTCATCAGTCAATCTACAGGAGGTGTAATGATGAGCAGCATTCTAGAACAAAAGAAACACATCGTTGGAGAAATCTCTGACAAACTAAAAAACAGTGTATCTACAATCGTTGTAGATTACCGTGGCCTAGACGTTTCCGAAGTAACTGAACTTCGTAAACAACTTCGTGAAGCTGGCATCGACTTCAAAGTGTACAAAAACACTATGGTACGTCGTGCTGCAGAAGAAGCTGGTCTTGAGGGGTTAAACGAATTCTTAACTGGACCTAACGCAATCGCGTTCAGTACAGAAGAAGTTGTTACACCTGCAAAGATCATTAACAGCTTTGCTAAAGAACACGAAGCGCTTGAAATTAAAGCGGGTGTCATTGAAGGAACACTTACTTCAGTTGAGGATGTTAAAGCAATCGCTGAACTTCCAAGCCGCGAAGGTCTTCTTTCTATGCTACTCAGCGTGCTTCAAGCACCAATGCGCAACTTTGCATTGGCTACAAAAGCCGTTGCAGATCAAAAAGAAGAGCAAGGCGCGTAAGTTAAAGCAAGTCGCTTAAATAAAAAACGAATTAAACACAACCAAGGAGGAAATTTAAAATGAGTAAAGAGCAAATCATTGACGCAATTAAAGAAATGTCAGTTCTTGAATTAAACGATCTAGTTAAAGCAATCGAAGAAGAATTCGGAGTAACTGCTGCTGCACCTGTAGCTGTAGCTGCTGGTGGCGGAGACGCTGCTGCAGAACAAACTGAATTTGACTTAGTTCTTGAGAGCGCTGGATCTCAAAAAATCAAAGTTATCAAAGTTGTTCGTGAAATCACAGGTCTTGGACTTAAAGAAGCGAAAGAAATGGTTGATAACACTCCAAAAGCACTTAAAGAAGGTATTTCTAAAGAGGAAGCTGAAGAACTTAAAGCTAAACTTGAAGAAGTTGGAGCTGGCGTAGAAGTTAAGTAATAATTGTATAGAAGAAAAGCTCGCTAAGTAAGCGGGCTTTTTTCTTGTCTAGTACAGATATCGAGGGAATCTTATGACCTATAAGGTGCAGAGATTTCTTGATGTCATACTTACTTAATTTTAATTGATGGAGATGATCTCATGACGAACCATTATTATTCCCAGAAACCCGATGTGGAAAGTAACCCTCAAACCATTCAATTTGATTTGCGAGGACACTCATTCCGTTTTAAAACGGATCAAGGAGTATTTTCAAAAAGAGAAGTTGATTTCGGATCGAGGTTGCTGATTGAAATGTTTAATTTACCTGAAATTGAGGGAGCGATTTTAGATGTGGGTTGTGGTTATGGCCCGATTGGTCTTTCAATAGCGAAAGATTATAATGAACGAAAAGTCCACATGATTGATGTAAACGAAAGAGCTGTATCATTAGCGAAGGAAAATGCTAGTGAGAACAAGGTTCTAAATAGTCACATCTATCAAAGTGATCTTTATTCAAACGTGGATGAAAAAAAGTTCGCCGCCATTCTAACGAACCCCCCAATACGAGCAGGAAAAGAAACGGTTCATTCAATCCTATCAACAAGCTATGATTATTTGGCGGATAATGGTGAATTGTGGGTTGTTATTCAAAAGAAGCAAGGTGCTCCATCAGCTATGGACAAAATGGAAGAATTGTTTTCAAATGTAGAAATAGTCGCTAGAAAAAAAGGTTACTATATCTTAAAATCAGTAAAAGAAATCCGTTGACGTAGCTTTAGTGCTATGATAACATTATAAAATGCAAAAATATTATTTTCCGGTATTATGTCCATATGTATATATATTGGATTAATTGGAAAAGATTATAAAATAATAGTTCGTCATGTGAAAATGAGGTTTTATCATTAAAACCCTTTTTCTTTTTGTCTTGTGTAGACTAGTATTTCTACTATTAGACATATAGACATTACCAAAACGCTTGATTTGAGGGGTGAATCAGTTGACAGGTCAACTAGTTCAGTATGGACGACACCGCCAACGCAGAAGTTTTGCGCGTATCAGTGAAGTTTTAGAATTACCGAATTTAATCGAAATTCAAACTTCCTCGTATCAATGGTTTCTTGATGAGGGGTTAAGAGAAATGTTCCGTGACATTTCTCCGATTGAGGACTTCACTGGTAATCTCTCTTTAGAGTTCATTGATTATACTCTGGGAGATCCAAAGTACTCGGTGGAAGAATCAAAGGAAAGAGATGTAACTTACTCTGCGCCGCTTAGGGTGAAAGTCCGTCTTGTGAATAAGGAAACTGGAGAAGTGAAAGATCAAGACGTATTTATGGGTGATTTCCCATTAATGACGGATACAGGTACTTTTGTCATTAATGGTGCTGAGCGCGTTATTGTATCTCAGCTAGTACGTTCGCCTAGTGTTTACTTTAGCGGAAAAGTAGATAAGAACGGAAAGAAAGGGTTTACTGCTACCGTTATACCAAACCGCGGAGCTTGGCTTGAGTATGAAACAGATGCAAAAGATGTTGTGTATGTGCGAATTGATCGAACTCGCAAACTACCGGTAACGGTTCTTTTACGTGCCCTTGGGTTTGGCTCTGATCAAGAAATCATCGATTTAATCGGTGATAATGAGTACATTCGTAACACGCTCGAGAAGGACAACACGGAAGGTATCGACAAAGCATTGCTCGAAATTTATGAGCGTCTACGTCCAGGAGAGCCTCCTACTGTAGAAAATGCTAAAAGTTTACTCGTTTCACGTTTCTTTGATCCTAAGCGTTATGACTTAGCAAACGTTGGACGTTACAAAATGAACAAAAAGCTTGATATTAAGAATCGTTTATTTGGTCAAACTCTAGCAGAAACTCTAGCAGATCCGGAAACGGGAGAGATTCTAGCAGAGAAAGGCACGGTTCTTGACCGTCGTGCACTAGATAAGGTTATCCCTTACTTAGAAAAAGGCATTGGATTTAAAAACTACCAACAGTCTGGCGGCGTATTAGAGGAAGACGTAGTTCTTCAGTCTATTAAAATTTACTCTCCTAATGAAGAGGGAGAGTTTGAAATCAATGTAATCAGTAATGCGTATGTAGAAGAAGAAGTTAAGTACATCACACCGGCTGATATCATTTCTTCTATTTCTTACTTCTTCAATTTATTACATGGAGTAGGATTAACAGATGATATCGACCACTTAGGTAACCGTCGTTTACGTTCGGTTGGTGAGTTGTTACAAAACCAATTCCGTATCGGTCTGTCTCGTATGGAACGTGTGGTTCGCGAAAGAATGTCTATTCAAGATACGAATACCATCACTCCACAACAACTGATTAACATTCGTCCTGTAATTGCTTCAATTAAAGAGTTCTTTGGAAGCTCTCAGTTATCTCAATTTATGGATCAAACGAATCCTCTTGCTGAGTTAACGCATAAGCGTCGACTTTCTGCCTTAGGACCTGGTGGATTAACACGTGAACGTGCTGGGTTTGAAGTGCGTGACGTTCATTACTCTCACTATGGTCGTATGTGTCCGATTGAAACTCCTGAGGGACCAAACATTGGACTTATCAACTCACTTTCCTCATTTGCGAAAGTGAATAAATTTGGTTTTATTGAAACACCGTATCGTCGTGTTGACCCTGATTCAGGGAAAGTAACGAATCGTATCGATTACTTAACAGCAGATGAAGAAGACAACTATGTAGTAGCACAAGCAAACGCGCGTCTTGGTGACGACGGCGCTTTCCTTGATGAGGAAGTCATCGCTCGTTTCCGTGGTGAAAACACGGTCATTAAGCGTGAACGTCTTGACTACATGGATGTATCTCCTAAACAAGTAGTATCAGCTGCGACAGCGTGTATTCCTTTCTTAGAGAACGATGACTCTAACCGTGCACTAATGGGAGCGAACATGCAACGTCAAGCAGTACCGTTGATGAATCCTGAATCTCCAATCGTCGGAACAGGTATGGAACACGTATCTGCGAAAGACTCTGGTGCCGCAGTGATTTGTAAACATGAAGGTATTGTAGAAAAGGTTGAAGCGAAACAAGTTTGGGTACGCCGAGTACAAGAAATCGATGGTCAAGAAGTAAGAGGCGACATCGATAAGTACCGTATGCAAAAATTCATCCGTTCGAACCAGGGAACTTGTTATAACCAACGTCCAATCGTCAGTGAAGGCGACCGTGTTGTTAAAGGAGAAATTCTTGCAGATGGTCCTTCAATGGAAAAAGGTGAATTAGCCTTAGGACGAAACGTTATGGTTGGATTCATGACTTGGGACGGTTACAACTATGAAGATGCGATCATCATGAGTGAACGTCTTGTAAAAGACGATGTATATACTTCTATTCATATTGAAGAATATGAGTCCGAGTCTCGTGATACGAAATTAGGACCTGAAGAAATCACTCGTGATATTCCAAACGTTGGGGAAGATGCGCTTCGCAATCTTGACGAACGTGGAATCATTCGTATCGGGGCAGAAGTAAAAGACGGCGATTTACTAGTAGGTAAGGTAACACCTAAAGGAGTAACTGAGCTAACGGCTGAAGAACGTTTATTACATGCGATTTTCGGTGAAAAAGCTCGTGAAGTTAGAGATACATCTCTACGCGTACCACACGGTGGCGGAGGAATTATCTTAGACGTTAAAGTTTTCAATCGTGAAGATGGCGACGAATTACCTCCAGGTGTTAACCAGCTTGTTCGTGTTTACATTGTTCAGAAACGTAAAATTTCTGAAGGTGACAAGATGGCTGGTCGTCACGGTAACAAAGGTGTTATCTCAAGAATCTTACCTGAAGAAGACATGCCGTTCTTACCGGACGGAACTCCAATCGATATCATGTTGAATCCTCTAGGGGTACCATCACGTATGAATATCGGGCAGGTGTTAGAGCTTCACTTAGGTATGGCAGCAAGGTATTTAGGTATTCATGTTGCTTCACCAGTATTTGATGGAGCACGTGAAGAAGATGTATGGTCAACAATTGAAGAAGCAGGTATGGCAAGAGATGCCAAAACCGTTCTTTATGATGGTAGATCAGGTGAACCATTCGATAACCGAGTGTCTGTTGGTATCATGTATATGATCAAGCTAGCTCACATGGTTGACGATAAACTTCACGCTCGTTCTACTGGTCCATACTCACTTGTTACGCAACAACCATTGGGTGGTAAAGCTCAATTCGGTGGACAGCGTTTTGGTGAGATGGAGGTTTGGGCACTTGAAGCTTATGGTGCCGCGTATACATTGCAAGAAATCCTAACCGTTAAATCCGATGACGTTGTTGGTCGTGTGAAAACATACGAAGCCATCGTTAAAGGTGAAAACGTCCCTGAGCCTGGTGTTCCAGAATCCTTCAAGGTTCTGATTAAAGAACTTCAAAGTTTAGGTATGGATGTTAAGATCCTCTCAAGTAACGAAGAAGAAATTGAAATGCGTGACTTAGAGGATGAAGAAGAAGTGCAACAAGCAGATACATTAAATATCTCTGAATCTAATGAGCAAGCGTCTGAGACAGTTGGGTCAAAAGAATAAATTTAGAGCAATTAGGGTTAGAGCCTGTAGATTAAAAGGGAGGTAGGCCCCTTGCTAGATGTAAACAATTTTGAGTATATGAAGATTGGTTTAGCTTCCCCCGATAAGATCCGTTCGTGGTCTTTCGGGGAGGTTAAAAAACCAGAGACAATTAACTATCGTACATTAAAACCAGAAAAAGATGGTTTGTTCTGTGAACGTATTTTTGGTCCTACAAAGGACTGGGAATGTCACTGTGGAAAATACAAGCGTGTACGTTATAAAGGCGTAGTTTGTGACCGCTGTGGTGTTGAAGTAACAAAAGCTAAAGTTCGTCGTGAACGTATGGGTCACATTGAACTAGCAGCTCCTGTATCACACATCTGGTACTTCAAAGGGATTCCAAGCCGTATGGGACTTGTTTTAGACATGTCTCCTCGTGCTTTAGAAGAAGTTATTTACTTCGCTTCCTATGTTGTAACAGAGCCTGGTGACACGGCTCTTGAAAGAAAACAACTTCTTTCTGAAAAAGAGTACCGTGCGTATCGCGAGAAATATGGAGTGAAATTCCATGCTGCAATGGGTGCTGAAGCGATTAAAAAGCTTCTTCAAGATATTGACCTGGATAAAGAAGCTGAATTTTTAAAAGAAGAATTAAAAACAGCTCAAGGTCAACGTCGTACTCGTGCAATTAAACGTCTAGAAGTGGTGGAGTCTTTCAGAAACTCAGGAAATGATCCGGATTGGATGATTCTTGACGTATTACCTGTTATTCCTCCAGAACTTCGTCCGATGGTTCAGCTTGATGGTGGGCGTTTTGCTACATCTGACTTGAATGATTTATATCGTCGAGTAATTAACCGTAACAACCGTTTAAAACGTTTATTAGACCTTGGTGCGCCAAGCATCATTGTTCAAAATGAGAAGCGTATGCTTCAAGAAGCGGTCGATGCTTTAATTGATAATGGTCGACGTGGCCGTCCAGTAACTGGTCCGGGTAACCGTCCATTAAAATCCCTTTCTCATATGCTTAAAGGGAAGCAAGGTCGTTTCCGTCAAAACCTTCTTGGTAAACGTGTTGACTATTCTGGTCGTTCTGTAATCGTTGTTGGACCTAACCTTAAGATGTACCAATGTGGACTTCCTAAAGAAATGGCTCTTGAATTATTCAAACCATTTGTTATGAAGGAACTCGTTGAAAAAGGATTGGCACACAACATTAAGAGTGCAAAACGCAAGATTGAACGCGTACAACCAGAAGTATGGGATGTATTAGAAGGGGTTATTAAAGAACATCCAGTTCTTCTTAACCGTGCACCTACTCTTCACAGACTTGGTATTCAAGCATTTGAACCAACACTAGTTGAAGGAAGAGCCATTCGTCTTCATCCACTAGTATGTACTGCATACAACGCGGATTTTGATGGTGACCAAATGGCGGTACACGTACCGTTATCTTCTGAAGCACAAGCTGAAGCACGTATGCTAATGCTTGCTGCTCAAAACATCCTTAATCCGAAAGATGGGAAACCAGTTGTTACACCATCTCAGGATATGGTACTAGGTAACTACTATTTAACTCTTGAACGTGAAAATGCTGTTGGTGAAGGAATGATCTTCAATGATGCAAATGAAGTCATCCTTGCATATCAAAATGGTTATGTACACTTGCATACCCGTATTGCCATCCATGCAAGCACCATCAACAACAAAACGTTCACTGAGAAGCAAAATAGCCAGTTATTATTAACAACGGTAGGTAAAGTAATCTTTAACGAGATCTTACCGGATACATTCCCGTTCATTAACGAACCAACAAGAACGAACTTGGAAGTTGCGACTCCTGAGAACTATTTTGTTGATCCGTCAACGAATGTTAAAGAAGTATTCCAAAACCGTGAGTTAATTAACCCGTTCAAAAAAGGTTTCTTAGGGAATATCATCGCTGAAGTGTTCAAGAAGTTTGCCATCACTGAAACCTCTCGTATGCTTGATAAGATGAAGGACCTAGGATTCAAATATTCTACAAAAGCAGGTATTACAGTAGGTATCGCAGATATCGTAGTACTAGCTGAAAAAGAAGAAATCTTAATTGAAGCACAAAGTAAAGTAGATAACGTATTAAAGCAATTTAAGCGTGGTCTAATTACAGAGGATGAAAGATACGATCGTGTTATCTCCATCTGGAGTGCTGCTAAAGATACAATTCAAGGTAAATTAATGGCGACATTAGACAAACGTAACCCCATCTTCATGATGAGTGACTCAGGTGCCCGTGGTAACGCATCTAACTTTACTCAGTTGGCTGGTATGCGTGGACTAATGGCCAATCCGGCTGGTCGTATCATTGAATTACCGATCAAATCAAGTTTCCGTGAAGGTTTAACGGTACTTGAATACTTCATCTCTACACATGGTGCTCGTAAAGGTCTTGCCGATACAGCACTGAAAACAGCTGACTCAGGTTACTTAACTCGTCGTCTTGTTGATGTGGCTCAAGATGTTATCGTACGTGAAGAAGATTGTGGAACCGATCGTGGTCTACTAGTTGGATCAATTAAAGATGGTACGGAAATTATCGAACCACTTGAAGAACGTCTACTTGGTCGTTATTCACGTAAAACATTGCGTCACCCTCAAACCGATGAAATTATTATCACTGAGAACCAGCTGATTACAGAAGATCTGGCTAAGACGATCATCGATGCTGGAGTGGAACATGTTTCAATCCGTTCTGCATTCACATGTAACACCAGACATGGTGTTTGTGAGAAGTGTTATGGTACGAACTTAGCAACCGGTCAAAAAGTAGAAGTAGGAGAAGCAGTTGGTATTATCGCTGCACAATCCATCGGGGAACCTGGTACACAGTTAACAATGCGTACGTTCCATACAGGTGGGGTTGCAGGAGACGATATCACTCAAGGTTTACCGCGTATCCAAGAGATCTTCGAAGCGCGTAATCCTAAAGGGCAAGCTGTTATCTCTGAAATGGATGGTGTCATCACTTCAATTAGTGAAGGAAAAGACCGCCAATACGAGATTACCGTTCAGGGTGATGTAGAGTCTAGAAACTACACAGCACCATACACAGCCCGTTTGAAATTTGCTGTTAACGACAAAGTAGCTCGTGGTCAAGAAATCACTGAAGGTTCCATCGATCCAAAAGAACTTTTAAAAGTAAGAGACGTTTCAGCCGTTCAAGAATACCTGCTGCGTGAAGTACAAAAGGTATACCGTATGCAAGGGGTTGAAATTGGTGATAAGCACGTTGAAGTAATGGTTCGTCAAATGCTACGTAAAGTTCGTGTCATTGATGCAGGTGAAACAGAAGTACTGCCTGGTACTCTGATGGATATCCATCAATTTAGAGACGCGAATGAAGGTGCATTACTCAAAGGAAGACTTCCAGCGACAGGTCGCCCTGTACTGCTTGGAATTACAAAAGCTTCCCTTGAAACGGATTCCTTCTTATCTGCAGCATCATTCCAGGAAACAACTCGTGTGTTAACGGACGCTGCAATTAAAGGAAAACGTGATGAACTACTAGGATTGAAAGAAAATGTTATCATTGGTAAACTGGTACCTGCAGGTACAGGAATGCAACGTTACCGCAAGGCGGAGCCAGTATTAGCAGAAGATACTAGTGAAGAAACAGTAACAGTAGAGTAATCTAATAAGGCTAGCTCTTAGACGGTTTGGTTCATAATCGAATGAGTCTAAGAGTTAGCTTTTATAAATCTTTCATTCTTGTGTTGACATAAGAAATTTAAGATGATAATATATTCAAGGTTGCTCCTATTAATAACCTGTTACTTTGGAGGATATGAAATGTCTTATGAAAAAGTATCGCAGGCCAAAGAAATTATTGTAGGGACAAAGCAAGCAGTGAAAGCTCTGAAAACAGGTCATGTACTAGAAGTTGTTATCGCGGAAGATGCTGACCCAAAAGTAACGACCAAGGTAGTGCAGGCTGCTAATGATCTTGAAGTACCGGTAGTCAAAGTGGACTCAATGAAGAAGCTTGGAAAATCGTGCGGAATAGATGTTGGAGCAGCAGCTGTTGCGATTATACAGTAAAATAGTTTTTGTAGAAACTATCTGCAAAAACTTTACTTTTACCCAAAAATGAACCACCTGGATGTGTGGGCTTACCAATTAAGAAGGGAGGAAAACAAAGATGCCAACTATTAATCAATTAGTTCGCAAGCCTCGTCAGTCAAAATCAACTAAATCTAAGTCACCTGCACTTAACAAAGGCTACAACAGCTTTAAGAAGGTGCACACGAACTTGTCTTCTCCACAAAAACGTGGTGTATGTACTCGTGTTGGTACAATGACTCCAAAGAAACCGAACTCGGCTTTACGTAAATACGCTCGTGTTCGTTTAACTAATGGAATTGAGGTTACTGCTTACATTCCTGGTATTGGTCATAACCTTCAAGAGCACAGTGTTGTGTTAATTCGTGGAGGACGTGTAAAGGATTTACCAGGAGTACGTTATCATATCGTACGTGGTGCGCTTGATACAGCTGGAGTTGAAGGCCGTATGCAAGGACGTTCTAAATACGGAACTAAGCGCCCTAAAGCAGCAAAAAAATAATATAAAATAAATTAATTTCTCATTGAAAGGAGGAAATCACATGCCACGTAAAGGTCCTGTAGCAAAAAGAGACGTTTTACCTGATCCAATGTACAATTCTAAATTAGTTACTCGTTTAATCAACAAAATCATGATTGACGGTAAAAGAGGTAAAGCTCAAAAGAAATTATACGCAGCGTTTGATTTAATCAGCGAGCGTTCAGGTAAAGATGCAATGGAAGTATTTGATGCAGCTTTAAAAAATATCATGCCGGTATTAGAGGTTAAAGCTCGTCGTGTTGGTGGATCTAACTACCAAGTACCAGTTGAGGTACGTCCAGAGCGTCGTACTACATTAGGTCTTCGTTGGTTAGTAAACTACTCTCGTCTTCGCGGTGAAAAGACAATGGAAGAGCGTTTAGCTAACGAAATTCTTGATGCAGCTAACAACACTGGAGCTTCTGTTAAGAAGCGTGAAGATACACATAAGATGGCTGAAGCGAACAAAGCGTTTGCTCACTATCGTTGGTAATCTTTAAAATAACAAACAACCTATACCCATATAAGGAAGGAGAAAGACCACATGCCTAGAGAGTTCTCCTTAGAAAACACTCGTAATATCGGTATCATGGCTCACATCGATGCTGGTAAAACTACTGCAACTGAGCGTATCCTATTTTATACAGGCCGTATCCATAAAATTGGAGAAACTCATGAAGGTGCTTCTCAAATGGACTGGATGGAGCAAGAGCAAGAACGTGGTATCACAATCACTTCTGCTGCGACAACAGCCCAATGGAAAGGCCATCGTATTAACATCATTGATACACCAGGACACGTAGACTTCACTGTTGAAGTTGAACGTTCTCTTCGTGTACTTGATGGTGCAGTAGCAGTTCTTGATGCTCAATCTGGTGTTGAGCCTCAAACTGAAACAGTTTGGCGCCAAGCAACAACATACGGGGTTCCTCGTGTTGTGTTCGTTAACAAAATGGACAAAATCGGTGCTGACTTCCTTTACTCTGTAGGTACACTACATGAGCGTTTACAAGCTAATGCACATCCAATTCAGCTTCCAATCGGAGCTGAGGATGATTTCGAAGGTATCATCGACTTAGTAGAAATGAAAGCTTACTTCTATGAAGATGACCTTGGAACTCGTGCTGAAGCTCGTGACATTCCTGAAGAGTACCAAGATCAAGCTGAAGAATACCGTGGAAAGTTAATTGAAGCTGTATCTGAACTTGATGAAGAGTTAATGATGAAATACCTAGAAGGTGAAGAGCTTTCTAATGAAGAGATCAAAGCAGCTATTCGTGCAGCTACACTAACTGTTGAGTTTTACCCAGTAGTTTGTGGATCAGCCTTCAAAAACAAAGGTGTTCAATTATTGATTGACGCAGTAATTGATTACCTACCAGCACCAACAGATGTTGAAGACATCAAAGGTTTCGTACCTGAGACTGAAGAAGAGGTTACTCGTCCATCAACTGACGACGCTCCTTTCTCTGCTTTAGCATTCAAGGTTGCAACTGACCCTTATGTTGGTAAGCTAACATTCTTCCGTGTGTACTCTGGAACATTAGATTCTGGTTCATACGTAAGAAACTCTTCTAAAGGTAAACGTGAGCGTGTGGGACGTATCCTGCAAATGCACGCTAACTCTCGTGAAGAGATCTCTACTGTATATGCTGGAGACATTGCAGCTGCAGTTGGTCTGAAAGATACTAGTACTGGAGATACACTATGTGATGAAAAGAGTCTTGTTATCTTAGAATCAATGGTATTCCCAGAGCCGGTTATCTCTTTATCTGTTGAGCCTAAATCAAAAGCTGACCAAGATAAAATGACTACTGCTCTACAAAAACTTCAAGAGGAAGATCCAACTTTCCGTGCGCATACTGACCAAGAAACAGGTCAAGTAATCATTGCCGGTATGGGTGAGCTGCACTTAGATATCATCGTTGACCGTATGAAACGTGAATTCAAAGTAGAAGCAAACGTAGGTGCTCCTCAAGTATCTTACCGTGAAACTTTCCGTGATACGGCTAAAGTTGAAGGTAAGTTCGCTCGTCAATCTGGTGGACGTGGACAATTCGGACACGTTTGGATCGAGTTCTCTCCTAATGAAGAAGGAAAAGGATTCGAATTCGAGAACGGTATTGTCGGTGGTGTAGTTCCTCGTGAATACATCCCAGCAGTACAAGCTGGTTTAGCAGACGCTTTAGAAAATGGTGTCCTAGCTGGTTTCCCACTTGTTGATGTTAAAGCAAGATTATTCGATGGATCGTACCATGATGTTGACTCCTCTGAGATGGCGTTTAAAATCGCTGCATCAATGGCACTTAAGAATGCAGCTTCTAAATGTAAGCCTGTAATCTTAGAGCCAATGATGAAGGTAGAGGTTGTTATCCCTGAGGAATACCTTGGAGATATCATGGGTGACGTTACTTCTCGTCGTGGTCGTGTAGAAGGTATGGAAGCACGCGGTAACGCTCAAGTTGTTAAAGCGTTCGTACCACTTTCTGAAATGTTTGGATATGCAACATCTCTTCGTTCTAACACACAAGGACGTGGAACATACTCCATGCACTTCGATCACTATGAAGAAGTACCAAAATCAATTTCAGAAGAAATCATCAAAAAAAATAAAGGTGAATAATTGATTTATTCGCTTTTATAAAGTATAAATACTATTGTAAGCAATTGTTGTTTCAGAGGTGGTTTTAACTATCTCTGAAACATCCCAAAATATACTTATTTTCTTTAAAATTAAAGGAGGATTTTCAAATGGGTAAGGAAAAATTTGATCGTTCCAAGCAACATGCGAATATCGGTACAATTGGTCACGTTGACCATGGTAAAACAACTCTAACAGCTGCAATCACAACTACACTTCACAAGAAGTATGGTCGTGGAACTGCAATGGCATATGACCAAATTGATGGTGCCCCAGAAGAAAGAGAACGTGGAATCACAATCTCTACTGCGCACGTTGAGTATGAAACTGATACTCGTCACTATGCACACGTTGACTGCCCAGGACATGCTGACTATGTTAAAAACATGATCACTGGTGCTGCACAAATGGATGGTGGGATCCTAGTAGTATCTGCTGCTGACGGCCCAATGCCACAAACTCGTGAGCACATCCTTCTTTCTCGTCAAGTAGGTGTACCTTACCTAGTTGTATTCATGAACAAATGTGACATGGTAGACGACGAAGAGTTACTTGAATTAGTAGAAATGGAAGTACGTGACCTTCTTTCTGAGTACGATTTCCCTGGCGATGACGTACCAGTAATCAAAGGTTCTGCTCTTAAAGCTCTTGAAGGAGATGCTGAGTGGGAAGAAAAAATCTACGAACTTATGGAAGCAGTAGATAGCTACATCCCAACTCCAGAGCGTGACACTGAAAAGCCATTCATGATGCCTGTTGAGGACGTATTCTCAATTACAGGTCGTGGAACTGTTGCAACTGGACGTGTTGAGCGTGGACAAGTTAAAGTTGGAGACACTATCGACATCATCGGTCTTTCTGAAGAGCCTAAATCTACAACTGTAACAGGTGTAGAAATGTTCCGTAAGCTTCTTGACTATGCTGAAGCTGGAGACAACATCGGTGCACTACTTCGTGGTGTAGCTCGTGAAGATATCCAACGTGGACAAGTACTTGCTAAGCCAGGTACAATCACTCCACACACAAAGTTCAAAGCTGAAGTTTATGTTCTTTCTAAAGAAGAAGGTGGACGTCACACTCCATTCTTCACTAACTATCGCCCACAGTTCTACTTCCGTACAACTGACGTAACTGGTATCTGTAACCTTCCTGAAGGTGTAGAAATGGTTATGCCTGGTGATAACATCGAAATGACAGTTGAGCTTATCGCTCCAATCGCTATCGAAGAAGGTACTAAGTTCTCTATCCGTGAGGGTGGACGTACTGTAGGTGCTGGAGTAGTAGCAACAATCACTGAGTAATCATTGATATCAAAAACAGATGGACATCTTGTCCATCTGTTTTTTTGTGTTTAAATAGCTATTTACTTGGATGGTATCTCTAAGAATATTAATATGAAGTGACGAGTTTCTTCTATATATATGTTAATCGTTTTACAAACCGGTCTATCTACTATGTGTATTGAATTACTGAACTGATCAATACCATTAGATCATTAATATTTTTCAAATTTTCATATAAAATATTGGTTGGATCTCGTATTTCTTATTTTGTATTGATAATCAAGAATATGAAAAGCTAATTTGATTGGAGCGGAAAGTGCTCGACTCCTGCGGAAAAAACGGGAAAGTTGAGACCCCACAGGGCAAAACACGAGGAGGCTCAACTCACGCCCCGCGGAAAGCGAGCATCCTGGAATGCTAACTATTCTAGATTGGTTAATATTGATTGGTAATGAACGATATTTATTTAAACGAACTCAAAGAATAAACAATTTGTATCATTAATATTAAATATTGTGAAAATAACCGACAGCCTTGAAAATATAGGTGTTCGTTTGTATAATAGAGAAAGTGTGCAAAACATAAAGATTTTGCAAGAAACCCTTGCATCTTCTAGGCGATTTAGTTATAATAGACAATGTTGGTCTTTGACTGCGATGAAACAGAAGGTTGCTGATACACCCGGCCGCTTTGCCATGGCGAGTGTGTGGGAAATTTCTGTGGAGAATGTCTATTTAAAAATAGGCGAAAAAAGGAGGGAAAATAATGGCAAAACAAAAGATTCGTATTCGTTTGAAGGCTTATGATCATAGAATTCTTGATCAATCAGCTGAGAAAATTGTTGAAACAGCAAAACGTTCTGGTGCGGCGGTTTCTGGACCGATCCCACTTCCAACAGAAAAGTCTGTTTACACAATCTTACGTGCTGTGCACAAATACAAAGATTCTCGTGAGCAATTCGAAATGCGTACACACAAACGCTTAATCGATATTGTGAACCCAACACCTCAAACAGTTGATGCGCTTATGCGTTTAGACTTACCATCAGGTGTAGATATCGAAATTAAACTTTAATTTATAAAACAACAATTTATAGGAGGTGTGACTTATGACCAAAGGAATCTTAGGAAGAAAGATCGGTATGACTCAAGTTTTCGCTGAAAATGGTGATCTTATCCCTGTAACTGTAATTGAGGCTGCTCAAAACGTAGTACTTCAAAAGAAATCTGTTGAGGTTGATGGCTATGAAGCTATCCAAATCGGTTTCGAAGACAAACGTGACAAGCTTTCTAACAAACCATCAAAGGGACATGTTGCTAAAGCTGAAACTGCTCCTAAGCGCTTCATCCGTGAAATTCGCGGTGTAAACGTAGAAGAGTACGAAGTTGGTCAAGAAGTCAAAGTTGATATTTTCGCTGCAGGAGATATCGTAGATGTAACTGGAGTATCAAAAGGTAAAGGATTCCAAGGTGCTATCAAGCGTCACAACCAATCTCGCGGACCTATGTCCCATGGTTCTCGTTATCACCGTCGTCCTGGTTCAATGGGACCTGTTGATCCAAACCGTGTATTCAAAGGTAAATTATTACCTGGACGTATGGGTGGAGAGCAAATTACAATTCAAAATCTTGAAATTGTAAAGATTGATGCTGACCGTAACCTTATCTTAGTAAAAGGTAATGTACCTGGACCTAAGAAACAATTAATCCGAGTGAAAACAGCTATTAAAGCAAAATAATAGAACTTTTCAAGAAAGGAGGAAACAAGAATGCCGAAAGTAGCATTATTAAACCAAAGCGGTTCTAAAGTTGGAGATATCGAACTTAATGACACTGTTTTTGGTATCGAACCAAACAAACATGTAATGTTTGAAGCAGTATTAATGCAAAGAGCTTCATTACGTCAAGGAAATCACAAAGTAAAAAATCGTTCTGAAGTACGTGGCGGTGGGCGTAAGCCTTGGCGTCAAAAAGGAACAGGTCGTGCTCGTCAAGGGTCAATCCGTTCTCCACAATGGCGCGGTGGTGGTGTAGTATTTGGACCAGTTCCACGTAGCTACAGCTACAAACTGCCAAAGAAAGTACGTCGCTTAGCGATCAAATCTGCACTTTCTTCTAAAGTAGTAGAAGAAAACATTGTAGTATTAGAAGCATTATCATTTGATGCTCCTAAAACAAAAGAATTCGCTAACGTTCTTAAAGGTCTATCAATTAACTCTAAAACATTAGTGGTAACTGATGGTCTTGATGAAAACGTAGCACTTTCAGCTCGAAACATCCCTGGTGTAACAGTTGTTCCAGCAAACGGAATTAGCGTTCTAGATGTAATTGGACACGACAAGCTAGTGATTACTAAATCAGCTGTTGAAAAAGTAGAGGAGGTGCTCGCATAATGGATGTACGTGAAATCATTAAGCGCCCCGTAATTACAGAGGCTTCAACTGATCTTATGTCTGAAAAGAAATATACTTTCGAAGTTGATACTAGAGCGAACAAAACTCAAGTAAAAGACGCTGTTGAAGAAATCTTTGACGTGAAAGTAGACAAAGTAAACATTATGAACTACAAAGGTAAGTTCAAACGCATGGGTCGTCACGCTGGTTACACTAACAAGCGTCGTAAGGCTATCGTAAAACTTACTGCTGATAGTAAAGAAATCGAATTTTTTGAAGTATAATACACTTAATTAAGAAGAGGAGGGAAAAACATGGCGATTAAAAAGTATAAACCTACCTCTAATGGTCGTCGCGGTATGACTTCATCTGATTTCGCTGAAATCACAACGGATTCTCCGGAAAAGTCACTTTTAGCACCCCTACACAAAAAGGGTGGCCGTAACAACCAAGGTAAGTTAACAGTTCGTCATCAAGGTGGCGGTCATAAGCGTCAATACCGTATCATCGATTTCAAACGTGAAAAAGATGGTATACCAGGACGCGTTGCTACGATCGAATACGATCCAAACCGCTCAGCAAATATTGCACTAATCCATTACGCTGATGGAGAAAAGCGTTACATTCTTGCACCGAAAACAATCGAAGTAGGTGTAGAAGTAATGTCTGGCCCTGAAGCAGATATTAAAGTAGGTAATGCATTACCACTAATCAACATCCCAGTTGGTACAGTTGTACACAATATCGAACTTAAACCAGGAAAAGGTGGCCAGTTAGTACGTTCTGCTGGAACATCTGCTCAAGTACTTGGTAAAGAAGGTAAATATGTACTTGTACGTCTTAACTCTGGTGAAACTCGTATGATCCTTTCTGCTTGTCGTGCAACAGTAGGTCAAGTTGGAAATGAACAACACGAACTTATCAACATTGGTAAAGCTGGACGTTCTCGTTGGTTAGGCAAACGCCCAACAGTTCGTGGTTCTGTAATGAACCCTAACGATCACCCACACGGTGGTGGTGAAGGACGCGCTCCAATCGGACGTAAATCACCAATGTCTCCATGGGGTAAACCAACTCTTGGATTCAAGACTCGTAAGAAGAACAACAAATCAGATAAATTTATTGTGCGTCGTCGCAAAAAATAACGGGATTGTACTACGGTTCGATCAAAGAGCCGTAGATCAGTCACGAAGGGAGGTTCAAACATGGGTCGTAGCTTAAAAAAAGGACCTTTTGTTGATGGTCATTTAATGAATAAGATCGAAAAACTGAACGAAACCGAAGGTAAACAAGTTGTTAAAACTTGGTCTCGCCGTTCAACGATCTTCCCAGCATTCATCGGTCACACGATCGCTGTTTACGATGGCCGTAAACACGTACCAGTATACGTCACTGAAGACATGGTAGGACACAAGCTTGGTGAATTCGCACCATCTCGTACTTACAAAGGTCATGCTAGTGATGATAAGAAAACAAGACGCTAATTGAGAGGAGGGTATCCTAATGCAAGCAAAAGCTGTTGCTAATACAGTTCGTATTGCTCCTCGTAAAGTACGTTTAGTCGTTGATCTAATCCGAGGTAAGCAAGTTGGAGAAGCGGTTGCGATTTTAAAGCATACACCGAAAGCTGCTTCACCAGTAATCGAAAAAGTACTTAAATCTGCTATCGCAAATGCAGAGCATAACTATGACATGGATATTAACAGCCTAGTCGTAACTGAGGCTTATGTAAATGAAGGTCCAACACTTAAACGTTTCCGCCCTCGTGCGATGGGACGTGCAAGTCAAATTAACAAACGTACAAGTCACATTACACTTGTAGTATCAGAAAAGAAGGAGGGATAATCCGTGGGTCAAAAAGTACATCCGGTCGGACTTCGTGTCGGTATAATCCGTGATTGGGAATCTAAATGGTACGCAGACAAAGATTACGCTAATCTTTTACATGAAGACCTTAAAGTACGTGAATATATTGCAAAACGTTTAGTAGACGCTTCTGTTTCTAAAGTTGAAATCGAACGCGCTGCAAACCGTATTAACATTACAGTTCATACAGCTAAGCCTGGTATGGTTATCGGTAAAGGTGGTACAGAAGTTGAAGCTCTTCGTAAAGCATTAAACGAATTAACTTCAAAACGTGTACACATCAACATCGTTGAAATCAAGAGAGCAGACGTTGATGCTAAATTAGTAGCAGAAAACATTGCTCGCCAATTAGAAAATCGTGTTTCTTTCCGTCGTGCTCAAAAGCAAGCTATCCAACGTGCGATGCGTGCTGGTGCAAAAGGAATCAAAACACAAGTATCTGGTCGTCTAGGCGGAGCGGATATTGCTCGTGCAGAACATTACAGTGAAGGTACTGTTCCACTTCATACACTACGCGCTGACATTGACTATGCTCATGCAGAAGCTGACACAACTTATGGTAAGCTTGGCGTAAAAGTATGGATCTATCGTGGAGAAGTTCTTCCTACAAGAAAGAAAACTGAGGAAGGAGGCAAATAATTATGTTATTACCTAAACGCGTAAAACATCGTCGCGAACACCGTGGAAAAATGCGTGGTCGTGCTAAAGGCGGACAGGAAGTAGCATTCGGTGAATACGGTTTACAAGCAGTTGAAGCTTCTTGGATCACAAACCGTCAAATCGAAGCCGCTCGTATCGCTATGACTCGTTATATGAAACGTGGCGGTAAAGTATGGATTAAAATCTTCCCTCACAAACCTTACACTGCTAAACCTTTAGAAGTACGTATGGGTTCAGGTAAAGGTGCTCCAGAAGGTTGGGTAGCAGTAGTTAAGCCTGGAAAAATCATGTTTGAAATCGCTGGTGTTTCTGAAGAGGTTGCTCGTGAAGCTCTTCGTCTTGCATCCCACAAACTTCCAATCAAAACGAAGTTTGTAAAACGAGAGGAAATTGGTGGTGAATCAAATGAAAACTAATGAAATTCGTGACCTAACCACTGCTGAAATAGAACAAAAAGTCAAAACTCTGAAAGAAGAGTTATTTAACCTTCGCTTCCAACTTGCGACTGGGCAACTTGAAAACACAGCTCGCATCCGTGAAGTCCGCAAAGGGATCGCTCGTATGAAAACTGTAATCCGTGAAAGAGAGATCGGGGTTAACAATCGATAAATGAGAGGAGGTTTGCTTAAATGAGTGACCGCAACCAACGTAAGGTTTACACTGGCCGTGTTGTTTCAGATAAAATGGATAAAACAGTAACGGTTATGGTAGAAACTTATAAAAAGCATTCTCTATACGGCAAGCGCGTTAAGTACTCTAAGAAGTTTAAAACTCATGATGAGAACAACGAAGCAAAAGTAGGCGATATCGTACGTATCATGGAGACTCGTCCACTATCTGCTACAAAACGTTTCCGTTTAGTAGAAGTTGTTGAAAAAGCAGTTATTATCTAATATATTTGTTCGGATAATTTTTAATTCCGAAGGGAGGTTACCTACATGATTCAACAAGAATCACGTTTAAAAGTTGCTGACAACTCTGGTGCTCGTGAAGTATTAACTATCAAAGTACTTGGTGGTTCTGGACGCAAGACAGCTAACATCGGTGATGTTATCGTGTGTACAGTAAAACAAGCAACACCAGGTGGCGTTGTTAAAAAAGGTGAAGTTGTAAAAGCTGTTATCGTACGTACGAAATCTGGTGTACGTCGTCAAGACGGAACATACATTAAGTTCGACGAGAACGCTTGTGTAATCATCCGTGACGATAAGGGACCACGTGGAACTCGTATCTTCGGACCAGTTGCCCGTGAACTACGTGACAGTAACTTTATGAAAATTGTATCATTAGCTCCAGAAGTTCTTTAATAGAATAGCATTGGGCCATTCAAGGAGGTGCGATGAAATGCATGTAAAAAAAGGCGATAAAGTAATGGTCATTACAGGGAAAGACAAAGGCAAAACAGGTGTTGTTCTTGCTTCATTCCCGAAAAAAGACCGAGTGCTAGTTGAAGGTATTAATGTTGTGAAAAAACACGCTAAGCCTTCTCAAATGAATCCGCAAGGCGGAATCATCAGCCAAGAGGCATCTATCCATGTATCAAACGTTATGCTTTTAGATCCGAAATCTAACGAGCCAACTCGTGTAGGTTATAAGACTGAAGATGGCAAAAAAGTACGTGTAGCAAAAAAATCAGGTGAAGTTCTAGATAAATAGTACGATTAAGAAGGGAGGTATTCTGAATGAACCGCCTAAAAGAAAAATTTCAACAAGAAATTAGTCCAGCTCTAGTGAGCAAATTCAACTACAAATCAGTTATGGAAGTACCTAAAGTTGAAAAGATCGTTGTCAACATGGGTATCGGTGACGCAGTTCAAAACTCAAAAGCTCTTGATGTAGCTGTTGACGAACTAACTCAAATCACTGGTCAAAAACCAGTTGTAACGAAAGCAAAGAAATCAATCGCTGGCTTCCGTCTACGTGAAGGTATGCCAATCGGTGCAAAAGTTACTCTTCGCGGAGAGCGTATGTACCAATTCTTAGATAAATTAATTTCTGTTTCACTTCCACGTGTACGTGACTTCCGTGGTGTTTCTAAAAAAGCATTCGACGGTCGCGGTAACTACACATTAGGAGTTAAAGAGCAATTGATTTTCCCTGAGATTGACTATGATAAAGTGTCTAAAGTACGTGGTATGGATATCGTAATCGTAACAACTGCGAACACAGACGAAGAAGCTCGTGAATTATTGACACAAATCGGAATGCCATTCCAAAAGTAATCGCTATATAAGGGAGGCGAAAATGTGGCTAAAAAATCTATGATTGCGAAACAAAAACGCACGCCAAAGCATAATGTTCAAGCGTACACACGTTGCGAACGTTGCGGACGTCCTCATTCAGTTATCCGTAAATTTAAGCTTTGCCGTATTTGTTTCCGTGAACTTGCATATAAGGGTCAGATTCCTGGCGTTAAAAAAGCTAGTTGGTAATACCCTATAATTGGGAAGGAGGTAAATTATTATGACAATGACAGATCCAATTGCAGATTTGCTTACTCGCATCCGTAATGCGAACATGGTTCGTCACGAAAGACTAGAAGTTCCTGCTTCTAACATCAAGAAAGAAATTGCTGAAATCCTCAAACGTGAAGGTTTCGTACGTGACGTAGAATATGTGGAAGACAACAAGCAAGGAGTTATCCGCATTTTCTTAAAATATGGAGCAAACAACGAACGCGTAATTACTGGATTGAAGCGTATCTCTAAACCTGGTTTACGTGTATATGCAAAATCTACTGAAGTACCTAGAGTATTAAACGGTTTAGGTATCGCACTTGTTTCTACTTCTACGGGTGTTTTAACTGATAAAGAAGCTCGTGCTCAACAAGTAGGCGGAGAAGTACTAGCTTACGTTTGGTAATATTTTTTATATGAATGGAGGTGCAACAGGATGTCACGTGTAGGAAAACTACCAATTGAAATTCCATCTGATGTAACTCTTACAGTAGCAGAAGATAACACTGTAACTGTAAAAGGATCTAAAGGGGAACTTTCTCGTACATTCAGTTCTGATATTAAAGTAGAATTAGAAGGAAATGTAGCAACAGTTACTCGTCCTTCTGATGCAAAAGAACACCGCGCGTTACACGGTACAACTCGTGCCCTAATCGCAAACATGGTTGAAGGTGTTTCAAAAGGATTCCAAAGAAAC
Organism: Rossellomorea aquimaris TF-12; assembly: GCF_001648555.1. GTDB lineage: Bacteria > Bacillota > Bacilli > Bacillales > Bacillaceae_B > Rossellomorea > Rossellomorea aquimaris. The sequence continues at coordinate 42,097 of NZ_LQXM01000019.1, forward strand.
CTTGAATTAGTCGGTGTAGGTTACCGTGCTCAAAAACAAGGTACTAAGCTTGTACTTAACGTTGGTTACTCTCACCCAGTTGAGATTGAACCAGAAGCAGGTATCGAGATCGAAGTACCAGCAAATACAAAGATTTCTATTAAAGGAATCGACAAAGAACGTGTTGGCGCATTAGCTGCTAACATTCGTGCAGTACGCTCACCTGAGCCTTACAAAGGAAAAGGTATTCGCTACGAAGGTGAATATGTTCGTCGTAAAGAAGGTAAAACAGGTAAATAATGCCGCGTAGGCAAAAGAAAGGAGTGACCGTAGGTGATTACTAAGCCAGATAAGAACAAAACACGTAAGAAACGTCATGCTCGTGTACGTTCAAAAATTACTGGAACTGAAACTCGTCCTCGTTTGAACGTTTTCCGTTCTAACAAAAATATCTACGCTCAACTTATCGATGATATGAACGGTGTTACTCTTGCAAGTGCATCTTCTAAAGATAATGATTTCGGATTAGAAACAACTTCTACTGTTGATGCAGCAGCTAAAGTTGGAGAACTAATTGCGAAGCGTGCAGTAGAAAAAGGATTAAAATCTGTAGTATTTGACCGTGGTGGATATTTATATCATGGCCGTATTAAAGCTTTAGCTGAAGCAGCTCGTGAAAACGGCTTAGAATTTTAAAAAAAGGAGGGACATTCCAGATGCGTCATATTGATTCAAGCAAACTAGAATTTGAAGAACGCGTAGTTACAATCAATCGTGTAGCGAAAGTTGTTAAAGGTGGACGTCGTTTCCGCTTTGCTGCTCTTGTAGTAGTAGGCGATAAAAACGGTCACGTTGGCTTCGGAACGGGTAAAGCTCAAGAAGTACCTGATGCAATCCGTAAAGCGGTTGAAGATGCGAAGAAAAATCTAATTGAAGTTCCTATGGTTGGAGGTACTACACCTCACTTAGTAACTGGACGATTTGGTGCTGGTCAAATTCTTATCAAACCTGCTTCTGCGGGTACAGGAATTATTGCTGGTGGACCTGTTCGTGCGGTACTAGAATTAGCTGGTGTTCAAGATATCCTATCTAAATCATTAGGGTCTAACACTCCAATTAACATGGTACGCGCAACACTTGAAGGATTAAAGCAATTAAAGCGTGCTGAAGACGTAGCAAAATTACGTGGTAAATCAGTAGAAGAGATATTAGGATAAGGGAGGGATAACGATGGCTAACAAACTAGAAATTACCCTCACTCGTAGTACAATCGGTCGTCCACAGCCTCAACGCCAAACTGTTGAAGCTCTTGGACTTCGTAAACTACATCAAACAGTTGAGCATCAAGACAATGCTGCGATTCGCGGTATGATTAATAAAGTTGCTCACCTTGTAACGGTAACAGAAAAATAATCGAGTCATTTCGATAACAAGGAGGTGCCGACATGAAATTACATGAATTACAACCTGCAGAAGGTTCTCGTAAAGTACGCAATCGTGTAGGTCGTGGAACTGGATCTGGTAATGGTAAAACGTCTGGTAAAGGTCATAAAGGGCAAAATGCTCGTTCTGGTGGCGGAACTCGTCCAGGATTTGAGGGTGGTCAAACTCCTTTATTCCAACGTTTACCTAAGCGTGGATTCACGAACATCAACCGTAAAGATTATGCAATCGTCAACCTTGACGCATTGAATCGCTTCGAAGATGGTACAGAGGTTACACCTACTCTACTAGTTGAAACTGGTTTAGTAAGTAACGAAAAAGCAGGAATTAAGATTCTTGGTAAAGGTTCAATCGAGAAAAAGCTTACAGTAAAAGCACACAAATTCTCAACCACTGCTAAAGAAGCTATCGAAGCTGCTGGCGGTACATCTGAGGTGATCTAATGTTTCAAACTATCTCCAATTTTATGCGCGTGGGTGATATAAGAAATAAAATTATTTTCACCCTTCTAATGTTAATAGTCTTCCGTCTTGGTACCTTCATACCGGTACCGAACGTAGACGCTGAAGTATTGAAAATGCAAGATCAATCAGGAATTCTAGGATTCTTGAATACATTTGGTGGCGGTGCACTGCAAAACTTCTCAATCTTTGCGATGGGGATTATGCCTTACATTACTGCTTCAATTATTGTGCAGCTTCTGCAAATGGATGTTGTACCAAAATTTACGGAGTGGTCAAAGCAAGGTGAAGTTGGGCGCCGTAAACTAGCTCAGTTCACAAGATATTTCACAATCGTACTTGGTTTTATTCAAGCTCTGGGTATGTCCTACGGCTTTAACCGAATCTACGGTGGAATGCTTATCCAAAGCCCTGGAGTCAGTACGTACCTACTTATAGCTCTAGTTCTAACAGCTGGTACGGCTTTTCTTATGTGGTTAGGAGAACAAATCACGGCTAAAGGTGTCGGTAATGGTATTTCGATCCTGATTTTTGCAGGTATCGTTGCTGCTATTCCTAACACTGTAAACCAAATCTATGCTCAACAAATTGAGGGAGCAGGCGAACAGCTCTTCCTTCGTATTGTGGTTCTTGCACTTCTTGTTTTAGCAGTAATTGCAATTGTGGTTGGCGTAGTGTTTATTCAACAAGCACTTCGTAAAATCCCAATTCAATATGCAAAACGTTTAGTGGGGCGTAGTCCGGTTGGTGGACAGTCAACACATCTACCATTAAAAGTGAATGCTGCGGGTGTTATTCCAGTTATCTTCGCGATTTCTTTTATCATCACACCACAGACCATTTCATCTTTCTTTGGAGAAAATGATGTGACGAGTACGATTCAGTACATCTTTGACTACACTAAACCAGTTGGAATGATCATTTATGTAGCTCTGATCGTTGCCTTTACGTATTTCTATGCTTTCATTCAAGTGAATCCAGAACAAATGGCTGAAAACTTGAAGAAGCAAGGTGGATATATCCCTGGTATTCGTCCAGGTAAAACCACACAAGAGTATCTCACTCGCGTTCTGTATCGTCTAACATTTGTTGGGGCAATCTTCTTAGCTGTTATCTCGATCCTTCCAGTTTTCTTCATTAACTTTGCAGGATTACCGCCTGCAGCTCAAATTGGGGGAACAAGTTTACTCATCGTAGTAGGTGTTGCTCTAGAGACAATGAAGCAGTTGGAAGCACAGTTAGTGAAACGTCACTACAAAGGCTTTATTAAATAAGAGGGTTTTCGGGAACGTTCTGTTCCTGAAGCCATTTTATAGACAATTAGGGGGAGTTCGAGTGAATATAGTTCTTATGGGCCTACCAGGCGCAGGAAAAGGCACTCAAGCTGAAAAAATCGTAGATAAATATGGTATCCCCCATATCTCTACAGGCGATATGTTCCGTGCAGCTATTAAAGGCGGTACCGAACTAGGCTTGAAGGCGAAATCATTCATGGATAATGGCGATCTTGTTCCTGATGAAGTAACAATCGGTATCGTTCGTGAACGTTTAAGCAAAGAGGATTGTATGAAAGGCTTCTTGCTGGATGGGTTTCCAAGAACGGTAGCTCAAGCAGAAGCACTGGAAAACATTCTTTCTGACCTTGGTAAGAAAATGAATTATGTCATTAATATTAATGTAGATAAGGACATTCTGATGGAGCGCTTGACAGGTCGTAGAATCTGTAAAGAGTGCGGCGCTACTTATCATCTTGTCTTTAACCCACCAAAAGAAGAGGGCGTTTGTGATCGCTGTGGCGGAGAGTTATATCAACGTGCAGATGATAACGAAGAAACGGTTCAAAATCGTTTAGACGTAAACATTAAACAAACTCAACCACTTTTGGCATACTACGAAGAAAAAGGCTATCTCGAAAACATTGACGGTCAACAAGACATCCATAGAGTGTTTGATGACATTGATGAATTACTTGGAGGCCTTTCATAATGATCATTTGTAAAACTCCGAGAGAGATTGAGATTATGCGACAAGCTGGAAAGATTGTAGCGTTAACTCATAAGGAATTGCAAAAAGTTATTTCACCCGGAATAACGACGAAGGAATTGGATGCAATTGCTGAAAAATTCATTCGTAAACATGATGCAATTCCATCTTTTAAAGGGTATAATGGGTTTCGTGGTAGCATCTGTGCATCAGTCAACAATGAATTAGTTCATGGAATTCCAGGCGATCGAGTATTGAAGAATGGTGACATTATTAGTATCGATATCGGTGCGAAATATAATGGCTATCACGGAGACTCAGCTTGGACTTATGGAGTAGGAACCATTGATGATGAAACCCAGAAGCTTTTAGATGTAACGGAGCAATCCTTACATTTAGGGCTAAACGAAGCTAAACCAGGCGAACGTCTGTCGAATATCTCTCATAGTATACAAACTTATGTTGAAGCTAATGGCTTTTCTATCGTTCGGGAGTATGTAGGACACGGAGTTGGTCAAGACTTACATGAGGATCCTCAGATTCCTCATTATGGACCACCAAACAAAGGTCCTCGCTTAAAGCCTGGCATGGTACTGGCTATTGAACCAATGGTTAATGCAGGTAGTCGATATGTTAGAACGTTACCAGATAACTGGACAGTAGTCACAGTAGATGATAAAATGTGTGCGCACTTTGAACACACTATTGCAATTACTGAAAACGGCTATGAGATATTGACGAAAGCCTAAGTGAAGGTGATTGGATTGATCGAGTCAGATTCGACGGTTCCGAGGATAGGGCAAATTGTTCTTACTAAAAAAGGTAGAGAAACAGGATGCTACTCGGTCGTTGTTCAGCAATTGGATGAACGTTTTGTACTTATTGCAGATGGAGATAAACGAAAGTTCGATCGTGCAAAACGAAAGAACATAGGACATCTTCAACTGTTTGACTATGTTTCTCCAGAAGTTCAAAACAGTATTATAGAAACAGGTAGAGTGACGAACGGTAAACTGCGATTTGCTGTTTCAAAGTTTGTAAACGAAGTTTTAAATGATGAGAAGAAGGGAGACATGTTCGATGGCTAAAGATGATGTAATTGAAGTTGAAGGTAAAGTCGCTGAGACATTACCCAACGCGATGTTTAAGGTAGAATTAGAAAATGGTCATACAGTTCTGGCACATGTTTCAGGAAAGATTCGTATGCATTTCATCCGTATTCTTCCTGGTGACAAGGTAACAGTTGAATTATCACCGTATGACTTAACTCGTGGTAGAATCACTTATCGTTATAAATAATCTATTGCACTCCGTACTATTAAGGAGGTTAGAATAAGATGAAAGTAAGACCATCAGTTAAACCAATCTGCGAAAAATGTAAAGTTATTCGTAGAAAAGGTAAAGTTATGGTTATCTGTGAAAACCCTAAACACAAACAAAAACAAGGCTAAACTTGAAGGAGGTGCGCTATCACTATGGCACGTATTGCTGGTGTAGACATTCCACGTGACAAACGTGTTGTCATTTCATTAACATACATCTACGGTATTGGTAAAAATACTGCGACACAAATCTTATCAGAAGCTGGTGTTTCTGAAAATACGCGTGTTCGTGATCTTACTGATGACGAATTAGGAAAAATTCGTGATATCGTTGACAAATTAAAAGTAGAAGGTGATCTTCGTCGTGAGATCTCTCTAAATATCAAACGTCTTATGGAAATCGGTTCATACCGCGGTCTTCGTCACCGTCGTGGACTACCTGTTCGTGGACAACATACGAAGAACAATGCTCGTACACGTAAAGGTCCTCGTAAGACTGTAGCGAATAAGAAAAAATAATAGGTAAAGGAGGTTACTTCTTAGTATGGCACGTAAAACAAACACTCGTAAACGTCGTGTGAAAAAGAATATCGAAGCTGGTATTGCACACATTCGTTCTACATTCAATAACACAATCGTAACTATTACTGACGTTCATGGAAATGCTGTTGCATGGTCAAGTGCAGGTTCTCTAGGATTTAGAGGTTCTCGTAAATCAACACCATTCGCAGCTCAATTAGCAGCTGAAACTGCAGCGAAAGCTTCCCAGGAACATGGTCTTAAAACTCTTGAAGTAACAGTTAAAGGCCCTGGTGCTGGTCGTGAAGCAGCGATCCGTGCTCTTCAAGCAGCAGGTCTTGAGGTTACTGCAATCAGAGACGTTACTCCAGTTCCTCATAATGGATGCCGTCCGCCAAAACGTCGCCGCGTTTAATTTTTCTGTATAAATTTTGTATCCTTGTCTATAATGGGATATGATACAAGATACGTTCAGAGAAAGTAACCAGTTGTTGGTGCACAATAGGGAACGTAAACATGGGGAATTTCGGACTTTATCCTTTTAGCCCGGAGTTTCGACGTTTTGAAGGAGGGTAAATATTAATGATCGAAATTGAAAAGCCAAAAATTGAAACGGTTGAGATCAGCGATGATGCCACATATGGAAAGTTCGTCGTAGAACCACTTGAGCGTGGATATGGTACAACTTTGGGTAACTCCTTACGTCGTATCCTACTATCGTCACTCCCAGGTGCCGCTGTCACATCTATTCAAATAGATGGAGTACTGCATGAATTTTCAACAATTGAGGGCGTCGTAGAGGATGTCACATCCATCATTTTGAATATCAAGAAATTAGCGTTAAAGATTTATTCTGATGAAGAAAAAACGCTTGAAATTGATGTACAGGGTGAAGGAGTCGTTACGGCTGCTGATATAACTCATGATAGTGATGTTGAAGTGTTAAATCCTGATTTACACATCGCAACCTTATCTAAGAGTGGACACTTCCGTGTGCGTTTAAGCGCATCACGTGGACGTGGTTACAGACCAGCAGATCAAAACAAACGTGAGGATCTTCCTATCGGTGTGATCCCAATCGATTCTATTTACACTCCAGTTTCACGCGTTAATTATCAAGTAGAGAACACTCGTGTTGGTCAAATGACGAACTACGATAAACTTTCTCTTGATGTTTGGACTGATGGAAGTATTGGACCAAAAGAAGCTATTTCTTTGGGTGCTAAAATTCTAACAGAACATCTAAATATTTTCGTTGGCCTTACAGATGAAGCGCAGAATGCTGAAATCATGGTAGAAAAAGAAGAAGACCAAAAAGAAAAAGTTCTAGAAATGACTATTGAAGAACTAGATCTTTCTGTTCGTTCTTATAACTGCCTAAAGCGTGCTGGAATCAATACTGTTCAAGAGCTTGCTAACAAGACTGAAGAAGACATGATGAAAGTACGTAACTTAGGACGTAAATCTCTAGAAGAGGTTAAAGTTAAACTTGAAGACCTTGGCTTAGGATTACGTAAAGACGACTGATAATATCTTCTTTCATATATAGATTCAACAAAGGAGGGAACCCTTAATGGCTTACAGAAAGTTAGGACGTACTAGTGCTCAGCGTAAAGCAATGCTACGTGATTTAGCTACAGACCTGATCATTAACGAGCGTATTGAAACAACTGAAACTCGTGCGAAAGAGCTTCGTTCGGTTGTGGAAAAAATGATCACTTTAGGTAAACGTGGTGACATTCACGCGCGTCGTCAAGCTGGTGCATTTATTCGTAAAGAAATTGCAAACGCTGAAAACAACCAAGATGCTTTACAAAAGTTATTCTCTGACATCGCTCCTCGTTACACAGAGCGTCAAGGCGGATATACTCGCATTATGAAGGTTGGTCCTCGCCGTGGTGACGGTGCTCCAATGGCAATCATCGAATTAGTTTAATAATTCGTGACTACTAACATTAAGGGCAGGACAGTTATCCTTAACTGCTTCTTTGCCCTTTTTGTATAAGTGCATGTTGATGAAAAGCAGAGCGTTACGATGAGCAACCCAGTTGTCTCGTCTAGCTCGTGCGCCCCTTCCAACTTCTATGTTCATAGAAGCTGTTCAATGGATGAACAAGAAAAGATTCCTTTTCTTTGGTTGGGGTGCAGGCTTTTTTTTATATGCACGTATTTTTATTTTGAGCTAAGAATGAGACAGCTGAGTATTGAAGGGCGTAGAGGAGGTATTGGCATGGGGGAAATCATCAAAGTCGACGATGTTTATTATCGTTATCCAGATCAAAAAGATTATGCCCTTAAAGGAATTACTCTAAGTGTTAAGCAGGGGGAATGGCTGGCAATCGTAGGCCATAATGGTTCAGGAAAATCCACCCTTGCAAAAATGTTAAATGGTCTTCATTTTCCTGAAAAGGGGAGTGTGACTGTGGATGATACCCGCTTAGAAGAAAATTCCATTTGGGATATTCGTTCAAAGCTAGGTATGGTTTTTCAAAATCCCGATAATCAATTTGTTGGTGCTACTGTTGAAGATGATGTGGCTTTTGGGTTAGAAAACCATGGTGTACCTTTTGAAAAGATGGTACAAAGAGTGAATGACGCTTTGAAAAGCGTCCATATGGAAGATTTTCTTGATCAAGAGCCGCACCATTTATCAGGAGGTCAGAAGCAAAGAGTAGCAATCGCAGGTGTTGTAGCTTTGCAACCTTCCATCATTATTTTGGATGAAGCCACTTCTATGCTGGACCCGCAAGGTAGAAAAGAAGTTCTTGAAACAGTTAGAAAACTAAAAGACGAAGAAAACTTAACGGTTATCTCGATTACACATGATTTAGAAGAAGCAACAAAGGCAGATCGAATGATTGTATTGAATCAAGGGTCTGTTTTTAAAGAAGGAACACCCGAAGAGATTTTTCTTTTAGAAGATGAATTAATCAAATTAGGATTAGATTCTCCTTTTACGATAAAATTAGCTGGCGCTTTAAAAGAAAATGGAATCCCTTTATCAAAGACATATTTTACAGAAGAAGAGTTGGTGGATGAATTATGCAAATCTCATTTCAACATGTAGAATTTCGTTATTCGAATAATACTCCATTTGAAAAGCTAGCGTTAGAAGATATTGATTTATCCATTCCATCTGGTCAGTTTCTTGCTGTTATTGGTCATACGGGTTCAGGGAAGTCAACGTTATTACAGCATTTAAATGGTCTTTTAAAGCCGACAAGAGGAACAGTAAATGTTGGGGAGTACGAGATTACCCCTAAGAAAAAAGCCAAAAGCTTAAAACCGGTAAGACAAAAGGTAGGGATTGTATTTCAATTTCCTGAACACCAATTGTTTGAAGAAACCGTACTGAAAGACATCTGCTATGGACCCATGAATTTTGGTGTATCAGAAGAGGAAGCAAAGAGAAGAGCGAAGGAACTGATTGTGAAGGTCGGTCTATCTGAAGAGATTCTCCATAAGTCTCCCTTTGACCTGTCAGGTGGCCAAATGAGAAGAGTTGCCATTGCCGGTGTACTGGCTATGAATCCAGATGTCATTGTTTTGGATGAGCCCACAGCAGGGTTAGATCCAAGAGGACAGAAGGAAATTATGGACATGTTCTATACTCTTCATAAGGAAAAGGGCCTGACAACTATACTAGTTACTCATAGCATGGAAGATGCAGCTCACTATGCTGAAGAAATTGTCATTATGCAAAACGGCCGTCTGAAGAAAAAAGGGAAACCTGAAGACATTTTCTCACAACCTGAAGAGTTGTTTGAAATAGGATTAGATGTCCCGGATGTGGTTCGATTCCAATACGAATTTGAAAAACGGACAGGTCATAAACTTCCAAAAACATGTTTGTCCATTGAAGAGCTGGCTACAGCCATTAGCAGATCCCGAAACGGGGGTGAAGCTCTATGATGGAGAAAATGATTATTGGACGATACGTACCGACAGATTCGATTCTTCACCGATTAGATCCGAGAGCAAAATTACTATTTATCTTTGGATTTATATGTGTTGTCTTCCTAGCGAATAATTTTGTGACGTATGGATTACTCGGTTTATTCACGATCGGTGCACTTATAATGTCCAGATTGCCGATTCACTTTATCATTGGAGGACTGAAGCCCATTCTGTGGCTTATTCTCTTTACGTTCTTCCTACACGTATTTTTCACAAAAGAAGGGGACGTCATATTAAACCTTGGAATACTTTCTGTACACGAGGAAGGACTAAGACAAGGAATTTTTATCTCACTACGGTTCTTTTACCTTATTCTTGTCACCTCTCTTCTTACATTGACAACCTCTCCAATCACCATTACAGATGGGTTAGAGACATTGTTAAATCCGTTAAGAAAAGTGAAATTCCCTGTACACGAATTAGCTCTAATGATGTCTATTTCTTTACGGTTTATTCCAACACTTATGGAAGAGACCGATAAGATCATGAAGGCTCAAGTGGCAAGAGGTGCAGAATTCACTTCAGGTCCAATTAAGGAGCGAATCCAGGCGATCATCCCCTTGCTTATTCCTTTATTTGTGAGTGCATTCAAACGTGCTGAGGACTTAGCCACTGCCATGGAGGCAAGGGGCTATCAAGGCGGGGAAGGAAGAACGAAATATAGACTCTTATCCTGGCATAAGAAAGATACAGGAGCATTATTCGTTTTAATCCTCCTTACAGCCGTTTTAATCATTTTTAGGGGATAAACAGGGGGTGAGCAGAGTATGCAGCGAATTAAGTGCATCATCGCTTATGATGGAACCAATTTTCATGGATATCAAATTCAACCGAATCAACGAACTGTACAAGGACTTCTAGAAGACAGGTTATCTGACATCCATAAAGGTGAAAAGATCCGAGTAAGTGCCTCTGGTCGTACAGACGCAGGTGTCCACGCCAACGGTCAAGTTTTTCATTTTGATACTCCGTTAGCCATACCAGAAGAGAAATGGCCAGTGGTCCTAAACACAAAACTACCTGATGAAGTAACCGTTAAAGAAGCTTCGTATGTATCGATGGATTTCCATTCAAGATTCTCTGTCCTTCAAAAGGAGTATCGATATAGAGTGTACACAGGAAAGACGAGAAGTCCTTTTTATCGTCACTTCGCTCTTCATTATCCTCAACCTGTTTCAGTTGTTGAGATGAAGAAAGCCGCTAGTTATCTGCTAGGAGAACATGACTTCACAAGCTTTTGTTCTGCGAAAACAGAGGTAGAGGATAAAGTGAGAACGATTCATCGCATAACCATAGAAGAATACGAGGAAGAGCTTGTCTTTTTATTTGTGGGAAATGGATTTTTATATAATATGGTACGGATATTAGTTGGAACTTTATTAGAAGTAGGTTCAGGAAATATATCTAATGAAGATATCCCCTCTATCCTGGATGCAAAGGATCGTAACGCAGCAGGGAAGACGGCACCACCCCAAGGATTATACCTTTGGAAAGTGGATTATGATCCGGAAAAAGGTTAGGAATTATAGTAAGAAATAAAAAAAATATCTAAAACAACTAATCCAGGTGTAACATTCCCTTGACAATAGCTTTAGAACAAGATATTATAGCATATGGTATGTTATTAACCCCACGATAAGCCCCGGATCTTATTGTGATTAGAAAATAAATACTACGGATTCATTAAATAGGAGGTTAGATCATGCGTACTACGTATATGGCAAAAGCCAACGAAATCGATCGTAAATGGTACGTTGTAGATGCAGAAGGCAAAACTCTAGGTCGTTTAGCTAGTGAAGTAGCTTCAATTCTACGCGGTAAACACAAACCAACATTCACACCACACGTTGACACTGGTGATCATGTAATTATTCTTAATGCTTCAAAGATTGAACTAACTGGGAAAAAGCTTACGGACAAGATTTACTACCGTCACAGCCAACATCCAGGTGGATTAAAATCTCGTACAGCATTAGAAATGCGTACAAACTACTCAGAGAAAATGTTAGAGCTTACTATCAAAGGTATGCTTCCAAAAGGTTCTCTAGGTCGTCAAATGTTCAAGAAATTACATGTATTTGCTGGAGCAGAGCATCCACATCAAGCACAACAACCAGAAGTTTACGAACTTCGTGGATAATTAATAAGAGGAGGTTATTATCTTGGCTCAAGTTCAATATTACGGAACTGGTCGTCGTAAGAGCTCAGTAGCTCGCGTACGTTTAGTACCAGGTAACGGTAACATTGTTATCAATAATCGTGAAGTAGAAGTTTACATCCCATTCGCAGCACTAAGAGAAGTAATCAAGCAACCATTAGTTGCAACTGAAACTCTTGGTAACTATGACGTTTTAGTAAACGTTAGTGGTGGAGGATATGCTGGTCAAGCTGGTGCGATCCGTCACGGAATCGCTCGTGCTTTACTACAAGCTGATCCAGAATACCGCGGAACTCTAAAACGCGCTGGACTATTAACTCGTGACGCTCGTATGAAAGAACGTAAAAAATACGGTCTTAAAGGCGCTCGTCGTGCACCTCAGTTCTCAAAACGTTAATTTTGGGAATCCAAAGACTCTCAACCTTTTGGTTGGGGGTCTTTTTTTGTTTTTAAAGCTGTTTTATTCAAAATATGGTGTAGTTTGTAAGTAGATGGGGGTAGTTGAGTTCCGCTCCAATTAGCATCATGATCAACGGTGGTTTTCAAGAACCAATTTAATAAACAACATTCAAGACAAAGAATGTTTTTGATTGCTCTTCTAGCAAAGGATTTGTTTATTTAAATGAGTTCTATCTAGGACTCTGTAAACCAGTATGAGCTAGATAGTGAGGGGAACTGCTTTTTTTCGAGGTCTCGGCACGCCAGTACTTTTGAAGGGGTTACACAGTTCCCTCACCATCTATAAGAAATTTCGTGACAGAGCACTGGCAAGGAAAAACATACTGAACATAATTTCTAGTACCCAAGCAGAAATCGAACACCGTTAACTTAAAGTTTATTGTTTTCATTTTGTTTATATTAAAGAATTCACGCGTTGAAAGTTGATTGGAGCGGAACGGGCTCGACTCCTGTGGGAGATGTGGGACCCACTGCTTTAAGCTTGTTGTTTGTTGCCATTCTTTTTTGTTTCACTATAAGAGCTACAAAAACTAACTAACTGTTCCAATCGAATGCTTTTTATTAATATAATTTTAAAAGAGGACAAGATAAATCCTTGGTGGGTAATAATGATAAACGTTTACTAATAAATGAGTTTGAGCTATCATAACGGGATTTGGGTTCACCTTACTAGTAAGTTAGTTTTTGGGAACGAAAGCTCAACATATCTACAAAAGGATCTCTTTTATGTTTGTCTTTCCATATTATTTTATGCAATATGAATGTAGAACCACAGAGTGGATTGTAGCGGAAGGCACTTGACTCCTGCGGGTGATAGAGGAAAGGTCGAGACCCCACAGACGGAACGTCGAGGAGGCTCGACTTCCTCCCCGCGGAAAGCAACGGTCAGTTTTTTTAAATATAACTTATCTAAGACGTGAAAATAAATCGCTCACTTGTAAAAAGACATCAATGTCGATATAATTAAGTTGAAATTCAAATAGTATTTTTAAAAAAGTCAATTAGAACGGGGGTAGAAAGATGTCTCCAAAAGTCAGTAAAGAGCATAAGGAACAGCGTAGAGCGAATATATTGGAAGCAGCAAGAAACGTGTTTATTGAGCATGGTTACGAAAAGACGACGATGAAACATATTATGGATGCTGCTAATGTTAGTCGTGGCGGATTGTACCAATACTTCTCAAATAAAGAAGATGTGTACGAAACCATATTAGAAGAAAGCTTAACAAAATCTTTAAATGAAACAGTCGATTCATTAAAGGAAGAAGTTTCTTCATACTGGGATTTGTTACTGATGAGTGTGTTTGGCGAAGATAAGAAACCTGATGATGAAATGGATCCCATGGCACCTTCCAACCTGGAGTTTTTCATAACAGGAAGAAATGATCAACGAAGAAGAGAGTATGGGAAGGTTCGTTATTATGATGGATTGAAGATCTATAAGGATATTATCGACCAAGGACAAACAAAGGGAGAATTTAGTTCGAAATTCGATAGTGAAATACTTGCTCGTTCTATCGTATCCTTTATTGATGGATTAGCTCTCGAACATTCCATATTGCCAAAAGAAGATTTGAAATTAAAAGAACAGTCCACGTTGTTTGTGGAATATTTAAAATTGGCTTTGGAAGTAAAATAATATGGATTTCAAAAATGGTGAGGATATAATCCCCGCCATTTTTTATTTGGAATTATTAGGCTTGGCTTTCAAATTGGAAACCATTGCTCGAATGAACTGTTCAGTTAAGTAGGAAAATACGTTCAAAGGGGTGGATTAACTTTGAACGTTATTACAACTTTCAATACAAAGAGAAGAGAAAAACAAATAAAAACCGAAAGAAAATTGTTAAAAGAGATTTCAATTAAAATGCTTCAGGAAAGTGTGCGAAAGCATTTTGGATATATAAAGATTCAAGGCGGCGTTTTTATGCAGCAGGGATTTGACGAAGCTTGCTTCGATGTTGCGATTGAAGCTTTTTTATTAGGTGGAAAGGTCAGTAAGTTTGGTTACTCTGGTGAAAATACGGAGATGGTGAAGAAAAGGTGTCATGAAGAACTAAAGCATTTCATCGATACCCTCTATAACTTTTGGCTATATTGGTCTGAAATGGGTGTATCCAATAAAGTGGATGAATCCTTCTATTTCAGCTGTGAGCACTATGTGGAAACGTGGTGGTCAGAGGGATATGAAAAAGGAGTGAAGCGCCATAAGCTCCGCTTACATTAATCTTTTCCTGTTCTAAAATGGATTCTTGTCCCATATTTTTAAGTAAAGCGGTTTTGTTCTGCCGTATGGAAACTAGAAATAGGGGGACGAGAATGGCTAAGAAACTAAAGCTTGTTGGAATACTATCCGCCTTGGTATTATTACTATTTATTATCCAATATAAGATTTTAGATAAGGATACATGGGAATCCTGGAATCTTCCTCTATCAGGAAAAATTATCTATCTGGATCCAGGTCACGGAGGTCCTGATGGTGGGGCCGGTGATAAAAATGCTCTAGAGAAGGATATTGCTCTGGATGTGTCATTAATGATCAGGGATTATTTACAGGAGCAGGGAGCTCTCGTTATATTAACGCGGGATAAAGATGAGGATTTAGCTAATGAGGGAACAAAAGGATACAGCAGGAGGAAGGTTGAGGATTTAAATAAGCGATTAAACTTAATCAATGATTCAGAAGCGGACCTTTTTTTAAGTATTCATTTAAATTCTATACCTTCTGCAAGATGGAGTGGTGCCCAGACGTTTTATAATCCTAAATATGTTGAAAATAAAGCTTTGGCTAAGGCTATTCAATCAGAGCTCACGAGAAATTTAGAAAACACGAGCCGGGAAGCAAAGGGTATCCAAAATGTATATATCTTAAAAAATGCAAAAAAAGCGGGAGCATTAGTAGAGATTGGGTTCTTATCGAATCCAGGAGAGCGCGCCAACCTATTAAAGAAGGATTACCAGCAGAAGGTTGCAGCTTCCATCTATCAGGGTGTATTAATTTATCTAACGGAAGAAATGGTTGATGACGTGGAATAATCGAGTATGTTTGATACTCGATTATTTTGTTTGCTTTTTTTTAGAAAATCATTATATAAGAAAACCATTCAAAACCTTTTGATCATTCATTCAACTAAGAATATGTTATACTAAAACTAGTTGAAAACGAATACATAATAAAGGGTGGTTATTCATGTTAACAGAACAACAGACTCGAGATCTTTTATTTGGATTAGAGGATCCTTTTTTACATAAAACTCTGCAAGAGACGAATGGTGTAGTGGAGATTAGTATTAAAGAAGAAAAGAGCCATGTCAGTGTGAAGATAGCGCTGGCTAAAACAGGTACAAGCGAGCAATTGCAATTTCAGCAAAAGATTGTTCAATTATTAAAGGACAATGGAGCGGAGTCAGTTGGTATTCGCTTTACTGAGCTGCCACAAGAAGAATTAGATAAGCATAGAGGAACGGGTGGAGAGGGCACAGACCTATTATCTCCCTCTAGTAAAACAACCTTTATCGCCATTGCCAGTGGAAAAGGTGGAGTTGGAAAATCAACAGTATCGGTGAATTTAGCTGTTTCCCTAGCACGACAAGGAAAAAAAGTAGGCTTAATTGATGCTGATATCTATGGATTTAGTGTTCCAGATATGATGGGAATTGTGAAACGTCCAGTCGTACGAGGAGAAAGTATTATTCCAGTAGAACGTTTTGGGGTTAAGGTTATTTCCATGGGCTTCTTTGTAGAAGACAATGCTCCTGTTATTTGGAGAGGGCCGATGCTAGGTAAAATGCTAAATAATTTCTTCTCAGAGGTAGAGTGGGGAGACTTAGATTATTTATTACTAGACCTGCCACCAGGAACGGGGGACGTTGCACTGGATGTGCACACCATGCTTCCTCACTGTAAAGAGATTATCGTGACAACACCTCATCCAACGGCTGCCTTTGTTGCTGCTCGTGCAGGTGCAATGGCATTGCAAACAGATCACGAAATTCTGGGTGTAATCGAAAACATGTCTTATTTTGAAAGTAAGAAAACAGGTGAGAAGGAATTTGTATTTGGTCAAGGTGGAGGAGAAAAACTAACAGAGGAATTGCGTACAGACCTCCTAGGGAAACTTCCACTTCAACAGCCAGATTGGGATGAAGAGGACTTTGCACCATCCATTTACGCAGAAGATCATCGCTTAGGTCAAATCTATGGCGATATTGCTCATAAAGTAATCGAGAAATTATCATAATCAAAAAGGACAAATGACTAAAATCATTTGTCCTTTTTTTAGAGGTTATTGACCTCCACCACCACTGCTCTCTCCATTTTGTTGACCTCCACCGGCAGAGGATTCTCCACCTCCACCGCCACCTTCACTTTTTCCGCCATCTTTCATTTCGCCGGCAGCTTTGAGAAGGATATCCTGGAGCTTGGCTTTAAATAGTGGGCTTTCAAACGTTTCGAGAATCACTTTCTGAAGATGTTCTCTATATTCCTTACTTTTCAAGGCTTCAGTTAATTCTTTCTTAAATTCAGGGTCCTTTAATAAGTCCATCATCATTCCTTGATATTCAGGGTCCTTCATTAAATCTTTGAGTAATTTTTCATTACCGTCTTTCATGCTTTTTGCCATAGCTTCAGCAAATTTAGGATCTTCAAAGGATTTTTTCCAAAACTCAGTCCCTTTATCTGAGGTCAATGTTTTAGAGATGGTTTCAGTCACAATCCCTTGGTCCATAATCAATTCAGCCTTCATTTTCTCGTCTGACATGACTTCTTGAATCGCTTTTTTACCATCATCGGTTTTTAATATATCAACAACCATTTTCTTGGTTTCTTCATAATCCATTTTTCCACTACTAGCTTCTCCACCTCCGCCACAGGCAGATAAGAAAAGGATGAGGAGTAGAAAAGGAAAGGAATACTTAATCATGGGATAGGCTCCTTCCATAGAAATTCCCTTACCTTTAATATGAGGAAATTCAAAAAAAATATACACATCCCGCACTGCAACCTAGATTTTTTATAGTAGCGTTGGTACAATCAACTGAGTGTATATTTTATTATTTGGAGGAAAATAGAAGTGACCATCCGAAATTGGATTCGTTTTTTTATTCATACGTTGTTAATAGGTGGACTTGTAACGGGAATTGCGTCTCTCCTCATCAGGTGGGATCAATTTGGACCATATTTTCAAGAAGGTAATGCGATTGGGATTTTATCAAGCCTATTATGGTTTATATTTGTAGGATTTACTTTTAGTGTCATCAGCCAAATGGGATACTTTGCATACTTAACCATTCATCAATTTGGAATGGGGATGTTTAAACGACTATGGAATCCTGTGCAAGTGGTCTTAATTGCCCTCGTTCTATTTGATTTAGTTTATTTCCGATTTAGAGCATTTGCAGTAGAGGGTGAATCGTATACCCCTTACATCTTTTTAGGGATTGGCATATTAGTGGTAGGGTTAATCGTAGCATACATGAAGAATCAACAAACAGATGCCAAAACAAATACCTTCATCTCCGCTTTGTTTTTTATGATTGTTGTCACAACATTAGAGTGGCTGCCCGTTCTATTAGTCAATTCAGTAAAATGGCTTTACCTTATGTTACTGGCGTTATTAGCATGTAATGCTTATCAGCTTTTACGTCTTCCTAAGTATATTGAGAAATCACAAGTTGAGAGAGAAAATAAAAAAAGTAGCTAAACCAATTAAAAAAGCCCATTGAGAGAATGTTTTCCTCAATGGGTTTTTTGTTTGTCTCTATTTTAAAGAGAAAGTGGTTGTTGATCTCTGCTACAGGATGTTTTCTTTTCGCGGGGCAGTCAACCTTCCCGTATAGGCTCCTGCAACGAAATCAATAGAGCATGGCTCAATTTCTGCTTTGTAATGCAGATCTGTCACATACTTTAAAAGACCCTTTGGAGGAACTCAAGATATGAATTAACAATTTTGCGAAAAGTGTATTATTTTTATTGAATCAAACTGGATTTGGCCTCTCCATTAGAAATCATATCTGAAACGGTGATGAAGTCCCCTTTTCCTTTTAGCTCCTTTACAATAGCCGGTAAAGCTTTTTGGGTTTGCTTAGCAGAATCTGAGGCATGGAGAAGGATGATATCCCCTTTTTTCGCATCTTTAATATTATTCACAATGTCGTCGACTCCAGGATTCGTCCAATCCTTTGAGTCTACACTCCAATGAACGACCGTCAGTCCAAGAGAATCTGCCACCTTGAGCGTTTCTTTGTTAAAATGTCCGGTTGGGACCCTTAGTAATTTCACATCTTCGACCTTTAGCTTCTTAAAAACTGCTTCAGCCTTTAGGATATCCTGTTTAATTTTATTTGGTTCCATATCTGTATAATCCAGATAAGCATATCCGAGATTGCCGATTTCATATCCTTGCTTGGCGATTTGCTCCACTAAATCAGGATGCCTTTCAGCCCAAGCGCCAGAAAGGAAAAAAGTAGCGGATTGGACGTTCATTTTTTTCAGTTCATCTAAAATCGGCTTAGCTTTTTCATCACCCCATCCAATATTAAAGGTCATAGCCACCCCTTTTTCCCCTTTGTAAATAGCCTTAGGACCATCCTTTGTACTAAAGACAGGAAGAGTTGAAAGAGTACTGCTATATACAAACAACGCAGTAAAAAATGAGATCACGATAATAAGGCTTATTTGTTTCAGTCTTTTCGCATTCAATGTGTAAAAAACATTCATTATCAATACCCTCCGTTTAACAGTTTGTCTCTATTAAAGATATGCATGTCTAGAGAAAAAATATCTAAGTAAGAAAAAATGATTATAAATTTCTTGTGATTGGAAAAAACTACATATACAAACATTAAGGGGTGACTTAATTGTTAGGGTTGATGATTGATGATAGAGAGAAGCAAGAAATAGAGTATTTACTAAAAAGAGAAATGGATGAAATACTATTTGACCTTAAGGATTCCCGAATAGACTATATTGTGAAAAGAGCAATGGATGAACGATATAAAATATTGTTTTCTCTTTTTAAAAGGTTTGCCAGTCACAAGGATTGTTTAAAATACTTAAAAACCAGCATCAATAAGAAAGAAACATATTGAATCAGTTAAAGCGACTTTTGTTGGAAGTGTTCTTTTAAAAAGGACTTTTCTAAGCAAAAGTTGTTTTATTTGTCATTAGAATGAAAAAACATTAAAAAACTTTTAAAAATGTATTGACCCTGTAAAAAAATCTTGATATATTATTAAACGTCGCTGTTACGCAACGAGCTGTTGCAACAAATTATCCAAGCAAATAAGCAAAAATAATTTTAAAAAACAGTTGACTTCACACGATAGTGTGTGTTAAATTAATAAAGTCGCTTCAAACGGAAGTCGACACACATTGAACCTTGAAAACTGAACAAAACAAGACAAAACGTCAACGTTAATTCTAGATTTACAAGTAACACAAGAGCTATTCAAACTTTTATCGGAGAGTTTGATCCTGGCTCAGGACGAACGCTGGCGGCGTGCCTAATACATGCAAGTCGAGCGGATTGATGGGAGCTTGCTCCCTGATATCAGCGGCGGACGGGTGAGTAACACGTGGGTAACCTGCCTGTAAGATTGGGATAACTCCGGGAAACCGGGGCTAATACCGAATAATTCATTTCCTCGCATGAGGAAATGTTGAAAGGTGGCTTTTAGCTACCACTTACAGATGGACCCGCGGCGCATTAGCTAGTTGGTGAGGTAACGGCTCACCAAGGCGACGATGCGTAGCCGACCTGAGAGGGTGATCGGCCACACTGGGACTGAGACACGGCCCAGACTCCTACGGGAGGCAGCAGTAGGGA
>NZ_LQXM01000020.1 GCF_001648555.1 Rossellomorea aquimaris TF-12
CCATATATGGCTTAGAGGTTTTTTTACTTTTATCTTTATGTGTATCAAAATCCTTGCTAATAATAACTACCCAATGTCTTTAACATCAGAAGAACTCTTTTTCTTCCTTTTGCTGATTCCTTCTTTTTGAAAAGAAAGAATTAATCCATATGTCATTACAAATAAGATTATTCCTAACGGTAATGCCGTGATGATCGTAGCAGCTTGTAATCCGCTAATACCTCCTGTACCCATTAGAATGGCTGCGATCGCTGCCAAAATAAGTCCCCAACTAAACTTCACAAAGAAGGGTGGGTTTAAACTACCGTTTGAGGTTTGCATCCCAAGTACGAACGTGGCAGAATCGGCAGATGTAACAAAAAATGTAATGATTAAGAATAGTGAAATGACTGATAAAACGACACTTAAAGGCATCTGATCATAAACATAGAACAGAGCAGTCTCGAGACTTTGCCCCGATACATCTACACCTTGTACCAAGTCATAATACAATCCCGTTCCACCGAATACACCAAACCATAAAGCACATACTATTGTAGGCACAATGATGACGGCAATGATGAATTCTCGAACCGTTCTTCCTTTTGATACCCTAGCAATGAAGGTTCCAACAAATGGAGTCCAAGAAATCCACCAAGCCCAATAGAAAATCGTCCAATCTTTTACCCATTGGTTGTCCTCAACATTAAATGGAGAGAACCTCAATCCCATGCTCGGTAAATTTTGCACATAGCTACCAAATGTGGTTGAAAATAATTCAAGAACAAATTGAGTAGGACCTAAAATAAGAAATGTGAAGAATAATAATACTGCTAAGACCATATTAGCATTACTTAGATATTTTATCCCTTTTGATAGTCCGGAAGCAGCAGATGAAATAAATAAAACTGTGGCAACCGCCATAATGACAAGCTGTACTTTAAAATTAATGGGAATATCTAATAAGTAATTTAGTCCACTATTTATTTGCTGAGCTCCAATTCCAAGTGAAATAGCAACACCGAAGATCGTTGCAAATACTGCCACTATATCAACAATATAACCAATTGGACCTTTCACTTTTTCACCGAGAACCGGGTAAAGAGTGGCACTCATTAAACCTGGCATCCCTTTTCTGAACTTGTAATAAGCCAATGCTAATGCGACCACTGCATAGATTGCCCATGCATGGAATCCCCAATGCAGATATGTATAACGTAAACCAACCTTAGCAGATTCAATGGTCCCTCCTTCACCAAAAGGAGGAGATGAGTAATGAGAAACTGGCTCTGACACACCATAAAACAATAACCCAATTCCCATTCCAGCACTAAATAACATGGCAAACCATGTTGCAGTTGAATACTCTGGCTTGTCATCTTCTTTACCAAGCTTAATTCTTCCATATTTACTAAAAGCAAAGAATATTGCAACGACAAAAAAGAATGTTGCCGAAAATTGATAAAACCATCCAAACTTATCTAATAAAATTCCCTGGATGTTCGACATGACGTCCATTAACTGATCTGGTAATATTACTCCCCAGGCAACAAATATGACACCAATCGTAAAGGATATCCAAAACATTGGAGTAAAATTCTTCAACTAACATTTCCCCCTTATTTTTTTGTAGAGTTTAATTAAATGAGTAGATATGCAGAGGATTTAACAAATACACAATTTTATTAATACCCTATATTCGAATACTTAAACAGAAGTGGTTAACATTTGAGGGACGGACCTCCAAAATTGGAGGTCCGTCCCTCAAATGTTTTGTGTTTGGAATTGTTGAATTGCTTTTTGGAATTTGTCTCGCTCTTCCAGGAATGGGTAGTGGTTACTTTCTTCAAAAATAATCATTTCACTATTTGAAATACCTTCATGCATTTCATATGTTAGTTCCACTGGGCACTGAACATCATGCCTTCCACAAAGTAAGAGTGTTTGAGCAGTGATTTGCGGTAACTTGTTGGTAACATCATATATCAACAGTTCCGATGAAAAATGATTCAATCGGAGTACATTCATTTTTTTTTGAATCTTTCCATTAAACCAATCATGGTATTTTTCTGAATGGTACAAAGACAATTTTGTTCTCTCTTCTGAAAGTTCCTTTCTTTTTACTGTTGACAATTTTGGATTTTTTAGAGCAATTAATAAATCTTGCATAACTTTAAATTGAGGGTGCTCCTGATGATAAATACATTGCTTGCAATCTGTATAATCTCTCGGGGATGCTCCAGTAATGATAAGTTGTTCCAAGCTGGAAGAGTACCGTATTCCATAAATCACACCCAGTATACCACCTGTAGAATGTCCCGCGAAACTCCATGATGTATAACCCAATGACATTCTAATTTCTTCTAAATCAAGAAGGGTATAAATCATGCTTAAATCAAACGGTTCTTCAGATAAAACTGAATGACCACATTCCCTAAGATTAACCAGTATGACATGATAATACTGAGTAAAACAATCAGCATAATGGTCTCCTGTTTCATTAAATTCTGAATAAAGATGAGTAATACATAGGGGTTGACCAACCCCTTTCCTAAACACTTCGAAAGTTCCTCTTTTAGTATGAACCAGTTGTTGTTCCCATTGCATAGTCGGCCCCCCTATATATCAATCTAGAATTAATGCTTCTTAAAACGCAAACTAATATTGAGCTTCTTTTCTGTAAAGATTATGTAGACTATTTTTTGAATGTGTACTATCTATAATTATGATCCATAGAAATGACCCTAACTCAGCCTAGCATTGCCCACTAGTTAAAGGTATGTCAATCGTACCATTTTTATCTGTTTCTTCAAATATTCCCCTATCATACTCATCTTATTGTACTCTATAAATATATGAAAAAAGGAGGAAAGTTGCTTTGTTAAAATTAAATCATTCCATAAACTTATTAATTGTATTCTTAGCTTTTCTCTTAACAGGTTGCACTGAACTACCATCTAACTCTATTTCTCAACCTGACACAGTCCAAAAAATCCAGCCAAATGTTGAAAAAAACCTGGAAAACCTTTCAGTGAAAGAAGCAATGGAAAATCAAGATGGACGTATGGTTAGAGTTAGCGGTTATATTGTAGGACAACCCATTTCTGAGTCGAATATTGTTATGGACAATTATTCAAACAATTTCTCGCTTGCATTGGCTGATTTAAATACAGAACAAGATCCAAAACATATTCTCTATGTACAGATTCCATCTGAGTTCAGACATCGTTTTGGCTTACAAAGCAATCCAAGCTTAAAAGGGAAAAAGCTTTCCTTAACAGGCAATTTATCATTATATTTCTCTCATCCCGGTTTAAAGTCCCCCTCTGAAATATCTTTTATAAATGAGGATGATAAAAACGAGGATCCTAAAAATCCACCAGAATTAGAAGTGTATTATGCATCTGCTTCAGGTAAAAAAGGAGATGACTTAAAAAAAGCCCTTCATGAAATCATAGACAACCACACTGAGCTTTCCTACAAGGATGTGTGGGATGCACTAAGAAAAACAGACGAAGACCCAAATAACCCAAACAATGTCATCCTCCTGTATTCAGGGCGTTCACAATCAAAATACTCTAATGGAGGAGACATTGATGATTGGAACCGTGAACATGTCTGGGCTAAATCTCACGGAGACTTTGGAACAGCTAAAGGACCAGGGACGGACCTCCATCATATACGACCAACAGATGTTACCATTAATTCATCGAGAAGTAACCTGGATTTTGATTCAGGAGGATTACCTCACCCTGAAGCTCCTCTCACCTTTTATGATCAAGATTCCTGGGAACCACGTGATTCAATTAAAGGCGATGTTGCAAGAATGCTCTTTTATATGAGTGTTCGATACGAAGGGGACAACGAAGAAATTGATTTAGAGTTAAATGACATTGTAGAAAATAACCATAATCCTTTTCATGGAAAGCAATCTGTTCTATTACAATGGCATAATGAAGACCCTGTAGATGATTCAGAAAGACGAAGAAATCAAATAATCTATGAACAGTACCAAGGAAATCGAAATCCATTTATCGATCACCCTGAGTGGATTAATGAAATGTGGTAATCAAATGTACCTTCTGAATGAATGTCAAACTCTTAATACTTCCCTCCCAATAAAAATATCCATTAATTAATGTCGTGTATTATTTTTTGGCATCTCGGGCAAATTAAATGATATGGAGGTGATAATCATGACAAACAACAATAACAACAAAAAACCACAACAACAAAAAAATGAAGCTGAATTCGCTCAAGAGCAAAATGCTGCTCAAAAAGCTAGAAAAGCTGCTAAGCAACAAAACCAACAAAACCAACAAAATCAAAATAAGTAATCTAACATACTGACACAAACACTTACTTAAAAAGAGACTAGTTTACCAAAACTAGTCTCTTTCATGAGGTCCGTCCCTCCCTAAAAAGACCTTTTATTTTCCCGTTTTCTCTTTCTTTAGGGACTGGCGAATAAGGTTTAGCCTCTTTAATACTCTGGTGTATTCTTCTTCTAAACCATCCATATCCTTTTCTTCTTCTGGAAAACTTAATCTGCTTATTAATTCAACAAGTTTATTTTCTAACATCAGCTGTTCATCATTGTTATGACTCTTAGGTAAAGTGTGAGAATTCGATTGCTCCCAATCTCGTAGAGATCCGTCAAACATTTCCACTTGATTATCTTTTATGATCCATAGCTTATTTGCTACATTTTCAATAAACCGTTTGTCATGAGATACGAGCAAGATAGTACCTGGGTAATCGATTAATAACCCTTCTAGCGCTTCTAAAGTATCAAGATCCACATGGTTTGTTGGTTCATCTAATACCAGTAAGTTAAAGTCTCCCACTAATAATTTACCAATCGCAACCTTTACTCTTTCCCCACCGCTTAAATGGTTAATTTTTTTATGCACATCTTCTTCATAAAAGCGTAAACGAGCTAAAATGATGCGAATAACATGTTGCGGCAATGTGCTACCATTCATAATAAATTCAAGAATCGTTTTATCTAATGGCAAATTGGAAAGCTGTTGATCAAAATAGCCAACCTTCACACTTTTAGATATATCAACCCTATCGTCTTTTTCTTCTAGAAGTTGACGGATTAAAGAGGTTTTGCCGCTTCCGTTCTCCCCAATACACGCAGTTTTACTGCCTGTTTTTAATTTCAACTGAGAAATGGAATACAAACGTTTTTGATGAAATGTTTTTTCAATATCCTTCGCTATAAGCAATTGCTTTCGATGGACGGGTGATTGAACGGTATACTCCATTTTGACTTTTTCCCACTCAAATGGCTTTTCAACCTTTTCTAATCTTTCCACTCTTTCACGAATCACATTAGATACTCTTTCAATTTTCCCCTTTTTCCCAGCAGCTTTTCCTTTATAAAGACTTGACTCGGAAGTTCCCATTCTAGAAGGTGGTTTGTTCATATTTTGGGACTGCTGAACCTTTTTACGATACCGTTCCATCAACCGTTTCTTTTCTTTTGTATATTCTTCATATTTTTCCTCTTGTGATACTTTTTCTCTTTCTTTTGCTTTAAGATAGTCTGTATAATTTCCTTCATATTCTTTGAATTCCCCATGAGATAACTCCCATATTTTTGTGCAAACACCGTCAAGTAATGATCGATCATGTGAAGCTATAATACATGCTCCCGACCAATTTTTTAGCCTTACCTTTAAATCTTCCACTTTAGACCAATCTAGGTTGTTTGATGGTTCATCTAAAAAAAGTATATCCGGGTTATGAGCGAAGACTTCATTTAATTTACGAGTTGTTTTCTCTCCACCACTTAGTGGTTCGATAAAATCACTTTCACTACTTAATTGCTCAAAATAGCCTGTTGTCCCATACCATTCAACCTCTGTTTTATTAGAATTTATACCAAGCAGTGTTTTAATCAGCAATGACTTCCCTTGTCCATTTCTCCCAATAAGACCGATTTTTTCTCCTTTATAAATCGATAACTGGGGTAAAGAAAAGAATGTTTTTTCTCCAATTGAAAAGTGAATATTTTTAGCTTTCATATACAACATAAAAAAACCTCCCCGAAATGCTCCGGAAAGGTTATTTATAGCATATTCCTTTATAATCATTCTGTGCACATAATCAGAAAAGCCATCAGTTTATTTATAGAAAATAATTCTGTGGACTAAATAACACAAGTATCACTTGTGCTTATATATGAGCAATGAATGCCAAAAGGGCATACTACACCTATCCGGAACGAGCAAAATAAAATTATTAAAAATAGCTAAACTCGTTTGGGTCTGGACAGGTCATTTACTTCATTGCTCTACAATTCAGTCCTTTCATACTTTATATTTTCATTATATAAACCAAGAATATAAAGTGCAACCAAATTTTAACTTTTTTTCATTTTTTTAAACGGTTTATAGGCAATGATTACAGCAACAACTGCTGAAATCACATTTATCAATGTACCAATGATTGGATTTCCTCCATATCCGGAAGGGTAAAGATATGTTAACAATAGTCCTACCACAATACTCAATAGAAGCGTCATTAATACAAAAATTCCAATAAAAACGAAAAACTTTCTAGCATACTTCCACAAAACAAAATCACCTCTGAACTCTTTAAAATGGTATGTATGGGTTTACTATATCACACACAAAAAATGAAATAATGATTACATATTATAAATATTTATAAGAATTCAATATCCCTTTTATGTATGGTGTTTTTTCCGGAATGGCCACCCCACAACGAATTAATTCGCTCCATAAATATCGATCTAAGGAATAATAATCTCTATTAATTTTATTTTTTAAAATCCAATGGGGGATTTGTATTTCGTACACCTTATGTTCGTAAGTTAATAGTAGTTGATAGGTTGACCCCCAACCCATTATAAGGACAGAGCTATTTTGATCCCAATCCAATAATTGTTTTTCTACACATTCGATTACATGAAAAAAAAATTCTTTATGGGAAAATTCAGCTGCAATATGGTCTCTGGTCAAATCATAGAAATTCATTATCGATCTCCTTCGGAATGTAATGTACTACTATGCTATATAAAAGTAAACACTCCCTGCTAAAAGTATGGTGGAGTGTTTTTTTAAGGATATGTAGGGAAAATTCTAACAGATCTATATCATCACTATATTAGTATAGTACTTTTTCGATATATTGAATAGTATGATTCATTAAACTCTTCGATAATTCCTCAGATAATTTCAAACAACCTATAAAAAAACAGAGTACGTCAATGACGTACTCTGTTTGGAAGTTTTTACAATTGAATTACTTTTGAACGTTTGCTGCTTGTGGTCCACGAGCACCTTCAACGATTTCAAATGTAACGTCTTGACCTTCTTCTAATGATTTGTATCCTTCACCTTGGATTGCAGAGAAGTGAACAAAAACATCGTCTTGACCTTCTACTTCGATAAAACCGAAACCTTTTTCTGCGTTAAACCATTTAACTTTACCTTGTAACATAAAACAAGTACCTCCTAGTGCAATTGCACATTAAAAATTTATATTCTTGCTCTGATTAAAGTTCAAGACGAATGTTTTCAATCATGAGTATTAATCGAACAAAAATAACTATCTATACTATAACAGATTCAAGTTAGAAACTCAAGTTTGTAAATGGGACTAATTGTAAATCTCACTCAACGGTTATACGCTCTTTTTCTTTGATATGTAGTTTTTTTATCATACGAATTTGGCCTCTATGGTTAATTTCATCTTCGAAAACATGATACCACTTAAAGAAGTTGTTTCCTTTTTGACCATACCACCAATCGGTTTCTTCATAAAGCCATTCTTCCTCTTTCTCTCTAAATTCATAAATGGTCTTTTCTCTACTTTCTTTAAGTATATCCAAATAATACTCAACAGAATTCCCTTTAATGGTCTCAGCAGCTTTTGCTCCTAAACTTAAAGCAGGTTCTAAGGTTTCAGCATATTCCTCAATCTCATCATTATTCCAATTGGTAAAGGTAAGGGCTTGATAGATTTTCTCCACTGCATCAAAATGAGCAAGAAGCATACCAATTGAATTGGCTTCATCATGGCAACGATAATCCAATTCTTCAATCGATAAATTTTCAACTTCACGTATCGTCGTATAACGAGCATACTCCATCATAGATACTAAAAGTGAAAAGTCTTTTTTTAGACCATTCTTTTCTTTAATTAAATAAATTGAGTTCAAGTCCATTTATATTCCTCCATTTTTCTTCTGTTCTATATACAGATTAGATAAAAACATTAAATCCCCTTCAAAAATATGGATTTCTCTGTTGGAAATTTAATTTTATCTTCTATAAGCTACTTAAAAATCAACCTTCTAATTGGATCTGTAATGTCATCAAACTTTTCAATGTCATCGAGGGAAATCCATTTCAAATCAATAATATCATCATTGCATTTTTCCTTTTTATCTAAATATACATTTCCACCAATTTCTTCTACAAGAAAAGTATACTTGCCGTCCATTTTATGTAGCAAAGAGCATATCTTAACTTCCAAACCTGTCTCTTCTTTTACTTCCCGGATACAGGCTATTTCAGGGGTTTCACCCTTCTCAATTCCTCCTCCTGGAAAAATCCATACAATTGCTCCTCTCTGAACTCTTTGTTGTACCATTAATACTTCATTGTTTCTGAGGATAATTCCTCTAGCATGCATCGCTCCACCCCTTTCTGTATGATTTATCTAATATTACCATTTTAATACATACTTTTGTGGTGGGTAATCGTACATTCTGCTAAACTATTGTTCTATACAAAAAATGAGAAGGAGTTGGGTACAGTGTTGTTTCCAATTAGAATTAGAGCAGGAGCACTTATTATAGAACAAAATCAAATATTGCTAGCCGAGTTTCAAGATGAAAAAGGACTTCACTACAACCTTCCCGCTGGTGGCGTGGAAGAAGGTGAAGGAATAAAGGAAGCTGTGCGCCGCGAAGTGCTGGAAGAAACGGGAGAAGAGGTTGAGGTTGGTGATTTAGCTTTTGCATACGAGTATGCACCCCATTTAAATGAAAATTTTTATGGTGAAACTCATGCCTTGTCATTGTTCTTTCGGTGCATCAGGATGTCCAAGTCAGAAGAAATTATTCCTCAACAACCTGACCCCACTCAAACAGGAGCAAAATGGATTTCATTATCAGATCTGGATTCCATCGTTCTTTATCCAAAAATTCAACACCAAATTCTTGAATATGCTCGTCATTCAAATACAGATATTTTTATTGAAGAAACTTCTCTTTCAAAATAGTATTTACACTTGAAATCCCCATATCCTTTATTGTACTGATACAATAGAAGTGGAGGAGGAATAATATGGTATATATTTGGTTCATCTTCATTTTATATGCAATATTATTTGCACCTGGAGAAGAATTAAGGAATGACCCCATTGTTCAAGGTCTTTTAACTGGCCAATTTAAAAATTTAGATGCTCTTGTTGTTACGGTATTCATCTTTTTAGGACTTTTCCCATTATTATTTGCTACCCTTTTACTGCCTAAGGATAAAAACATCGTTCCAGCATGGCCGTTTGTTTTAGGATCGATGTTGTTAGGAGCATTTAGTCTTTTACCCTATTTTTTCTTAAAAAAAGACGGAAATTCACTTCCAGTACGAATACCAAGTTGGATGGTCACTCTACTTAACTCAAGATGGTATTCAATGCTTCTCTTTCTCATAACCATATCTGCATTAACGTATCTACTAAATGGATTTTCTTTTAAAGCCTATTGGCTATCTTTCAAGGAATCTAAACTCGTAAGTGTAATGACAATTGATTTCTTAATACTTACTTGGCTTTCCTATTTCATCATAAAAGAACAATACGGTATAAAAAAGTATACTTGGTTTAGCTTCTTTCCTATACTAGGTCCTCTTATGTTACGATGGAGGAAACTTAACGGGAGGAAACTGAAATGATTTTCACAAAAATTCCAAAAGAACAGAGAGATGAAATGATTGAGAGAATCCAAACGTTTTATTATGAGCAAACCGGGGATGAAATCGGAGAATTAGGAGCAGAGAATTGGTTTGATTTCTTCATGAAAGAGATTGGTCCTTTTCTTTATAATCAAGGAATTTCGGATTCTAAGGATGTGCTAATGGATAAAATGCTTCTTTTAGAAGATGACCTTTATGCTTTAAAGAGACCACTACATAACAAACGTTAATTGAATGTAAAAAAGTTCTGCCATCGGTTTTGTCAATCAGATTGGTTATATGGGGGAAGAAAAATATCGAATATAGTTTTCTCTGTATATTGCAAAAAAGAGTAAAGCTCATGAGCTTTACTCTTTTTCTATTTTATGAAGAACCATTTCATCGATTTTTCCGTTTTCATTTACTATTTCAACTGTGACAGTTTTTTTATCTTTGTCTTTAATTTCCTTAATCAATTGATCAATCTTTTCAGATTCTTTTATTTCGATGGTTTTCTCAACGCTATACTTTTTAGATTTTTCATTTTTTTTGTGACTTTTTAATTCTTCATCTGTGTAAACCAGGTCTATTCCAAGAGCATTCCTAATTGTACTCCCTTCAAGAAAGAAACGGGCTTGAAATGGAGTGTTTGGTTCTAATGCTTCATCCGTTAAGACACTTATAAATGTAATGGTTTTCAAATGTTCATTTATAATGACATGCCCATCAGTGACCATGTCTGCAGCATTACGATTACAGCCACTTAATATTGCAATAAATAATACTCCAACTATAAAAATTACCTTTGATGCCTTCACTCTTTTTCCTCCTAATATGTAAATGCTCTTCTATCTTATCAAAAAAAAAACATATCGTGCCAGAAGAACGGAAAATGTGTATGATACTAGCAAATAATAAACTTATTTATTCCTCAAATGGCAGCTCAATCATAAAAGTCGTTCCTTCTTTAGAGCTTTTAACATCTATTCTTCCTTGATGACTCTCAATAATTTTCTTAGAAAGGGACAACCCTAAGCCTGTTCCATCACTTTTTGTTGTAAAGAAAGGGTCAAAAATATGCTCCTGCATGGATGGACTAATTCCTATACCATTATCTTTAAACGAAATGACTAAATTACTCCCAATTTTTTTCGTTTCTATTTCAATAGCAAGTACATCATTGTTCTTCGCTCCAAGTGCATTTTGAAAAAGATTAATAAAAACTTGTAAAAGCTCGTCTGTGTTTACCTTCACTCTCAACTTTGTAGAGTCTTCAGACAGATGAAAATTCAAAGTCACATCGTGTAGTAAAGCCTCTGTTTTCAAAAACTTTCCGATTACATTTTTTATTAGGTGGTCAGATTGATACAGTTCCCTATGTAATTCTGTAGGCTTTGCAATACTTAAAAAATCAGAAATGATTTTATTAGCACGATCAATTTCAGGAATTAATAAGTTTCTAAATAATGACTCATGGTCGATATTTTTATCAGCAAGCAACTGTAAAAAACCACGAACTGTGGTAAGAGGGTTACGGATTTCATGTGCAATCCCTGCAGCTATTCTTCCGGCCAGAGCTTGTTTTTCAAATTCTTTAATGGCATTAAGAAATAAAAAAGTTCCAATTACTCGTTGGATATTCCCTTCTTCATCTCTTATTATTTCTGTATTCATTATTCCGTAATTACTGTCGAAGACTTCTTTGTTTTGAATTGATACTTCGGTCTTCAATGTTTGAATCATAGCAATATCATCATCAGGAATTTTTAGTAACTCCCTTATATGCTTTCCAATAATTTCGTTTTGATCAACCTGTAAGTCTAAGGCTGCTTGTTTATTACAAAGCGTTATGACACCATTGGCATCAATAAACGTAATATGGTGAGGCACAAGATCAAGAATTGGTAAAACAAAAGCTTCTAGCACCTCAATTGGAAGCTGGTTCTCCCCTCCCCATTTGAATCTGGAGCTTGTTTCACCTATATCTGTTTTGGGGATTTCAGTTAGGTTAACGGATTCATTCGTTTTATTCATTTTTAATCCAAGCTCAGGATTCCTGTACTCAAAGGATTGAGGAAGATCTTTAACTAAAGTTCGAAGGAACTCATTTTCTTTTTTCATCTGTTCCATATGTTGGTTCATAATGACTCCTCTGTATATATATAGGATATATGTACTATATTACCATAATTGATCTCTTTTCACTCTTTTAGTATTTTACCAGAATTCCACCACGATGTTTATTTTCAATGAAAATGGAAAAATAATAATTATAATTGGACGAGAGGAGTATATTTTCATTGATTGAAAAAATAGGAGAAGCCGCGTTTACTTCGTTAGGATTTTTTTGGAAATCCGGTTGGGCTTTTGTACTAGGGTACTTCATCAGTTCGATGATTCAAGCCTTTATCCCCCAAGATAAAATGGGTAAATATATGGGGAACGCAAAGCTTAAATCAGTTGGACTTTCCACTTTTTTTGGAGCGATTAGTTCTTCATGTTCTTTTGCCGCTCTTGCAGCCGGAAGAAGCTTATTTAAAAAAGGAGCTCATTTTATTCCAACACTTGCATTTTTATTTGCTTCCACTAATTTAGTCATAGAATTAGGCATCTTAATCTATGTATTTCTCGGATGGCAGTTTGTTGTTGCTGAATTAATTGGTGGAGTTGTATTAATCTTCGTTACTTGGATATTAGTAAAGCTTACTTATCCTAAGAAATTAATAGAGGATGCTCGAGAAAATGTAAATGACGAAGGGGAAGAAGAAGAGCAATTTGATTGGAAGAAAAAAATAAAAACAAAAAACGGTTGGCTGCAAGTCGGTCATGAATTTGTGATGAATTGGAAAATGGTATGGAAAGAAATCACAATCGGATTTACGATTGCAGGAATTATGGCAACGTTTGTTACAGATAATACATGGAAAACATTTTTCCTAGCTGATCAATCTGATTCTTTTTTGAAAATACTTGAAAATGCCATTATTGGACCATTGGTTGCCATGTTAACATTTATTGGCTCTATGGGTAATATCCCCATCTCTACCATATTAGCATCTAGTGGTGTCGCATTTGCAGGAATCATGGCCTTTATATACTCTGACTTAGTTGTACCACCTATTGTAGCTGTCCACAAAAAATATTACGGCTTAAAAACCGCACTTTATATAGCTGGAATTTTCTATATTTCAATTATTTTAACTGCTTTAGGGATGCATTACTCCTTCACTGCTCTAGGCATTATTCCAGAGCAGGCTAAGCAGATTATGAATGAACAGCCATTTAAAATTGATTATACTTTTTGGTTAAATATTGGTTTTATTCTTATTACAGCATTAGCTCTTTTCTTAAATTACAAATTTAAGCATAGCGATGCTAAAGCTTCAATGATGAAAATGGAAGGAGATTCCTCAATAAAAACGTGGATGACATATCTTTCTATTATATTTCTTGTCGTAGGAGTCATTTTAAAACTATTCATCTAAATTTCTTACTGTCTAAAGGGTCATTTCTTTAGACAGTTTTTTATCTGGCTACCTTTCTTCGTTTATCCTCAAGTTTAAACTGTTTGTTACACACAGCATTAAGAATAAACATCTTTTCCTGCACACTTAGCATTTTCCAACACTTTGCACGAATAATCATTCGTTACCCTCCCCAATGTTACTATTTAATAGTCTTTACCTCCTATATAACAAATACAAACACTTCAAATCATTACAAATAAGCAAATAAAAATACTTCCTCCGACAAGAAAACTTATCGAAAAAAGTATGAATTGAATACCCGTGTCAATATATATATAAAATTGAAGAAAATTATTTACTTATTTTTTTCAAGAAATTCGGTTTAGTGTTATCTGAACAAAGTGATGTAGCACACGAGCAGTAAGTCCCCAAATGACCTTATTTTCATAATAATAAAAATGCTCTTTCATATGACGGGCTTGCCAATCATAATTTTCGCCTCCAGGAATGTGTTCAAATGGAAAGCTGGCTTCCGGCTCCATTTTGAATTGAATATTATACAAATCAGGATCCTTTTTCACAAGAAAATCTAAAGGCGTTGTAAAGATTTCACTTACTTCATCTGGATTGGGGATTATTTTATCTAAGGACAAGTCAAGTTTTCCAACGTAAGGGTATATGATAGTCCCAAATGGAGACACAATATAGTCTAATGGATAAACATCTGAAATTTTATTACTATTAATCCCTAACTCCTCGCATGTTTCGCGTATGGCAGCGGACTTACTATCTGAATCACTTCGATCAACTCTGCCTCCTGGAAAACAAATTTCTCCAGGCTGTCTTCTCATGTTTAATGAACGTACCTCAAATAACACATGAATTTCTTTTTCAACCTCTATAAGG
The DNA here is from genome assembly GCF_001648555.1 of Rossellomorea aquimaris TF-12. Lineage (GTDB taxonomy): Bacteria > Bacillota > Bacilli > Bacillales > Bacillaceae_B > Rossellomorea > Rossellomorea aquimaris. Next base: position 14,288 of record NZ_LQXM01000020.1, read on the forward strand.
GGTAGTAAAATAGCATATTCAGAAAATTTTTCACTACCTAACACTTTTGGTGTTCTTGTTTTCATTTTGTTTAGAATGTCATTAATATTCATTCAGTCCACCTCCAAACTCTATGAACGATTTTCTTTATTATAGTATGAACCTATCCTGGGACCAAGTATAATGATTGGGCGTTACAATACTTTCATCCTATTAATCTATGATATAATAGAATGAACTTCTAGCTATGATAAGGAGTTCGTATGTAATGAAGAAAGGATTTGATGATATGTTCGGAAAAGTAGCAGCAGATGTCTTAGGCTTGAGTGATATTGGTACGGTTATTCCACCGGAAGATTACCACATGACCGATTCAGATGATTATATTATGCATGAAGACGGAGAAAAAGTTTACTTTCTTATCAAATCCAAATCTGACGAATATTGTTTTACAAACAAAGCTCTTATTCACTTGGATGGAACAAGCGCAACAAGTAAAAAACGTATACTTCGCCGCTTTGATTATTATAAATATCATTTATCGAGTGTTCTCCTCGAAACCGCTGGAACAGTCGATTTAGATGTAGAGATTAAATTCAGAATCGGTGCAGAAGCCTATTCGATTGATGTTCATAAAAAGCATTTATCGGATGTGAAAGACTTGTATAAGTCTTTAATTAAAATTGGAGAAATTATTAGTGATAATGAAGATTACTCTTCTTTTGCCAATAACAGCCTGCAATTAGCATCATCTACATTTAATGATGTAAAGTCTCAAGAAATGAATATGGTTGAACAATTCAAGGAGCTTAATGAATATGCTTTCGATTGGCTATCTCTGAAAAAGAAGGAGTATTCATTAAAAGACTTTGGATTTGTTTTTGAAAAATTCATCCAAAATTAATTCACAAAAATCCGGCTGGTACCCTCCAGCCGGATTTTTCTTTTTGCTGTATTTTTCCTATTGCTCCTTTTCCGCCTTCCAATTTTGAATACCGTTATCTTCAATAATTCCTAAAGTTACATCAGCTATATCAGGATCTTTCATTAATTTGTCCTGCATCAAAAATTTTATATCATCTGCCTCTGATAATGGTAATCCTTTTTTTAATTCAAGATAAGCTTCTACATGATAATACCTTCCTTCTTGTGTGATTCTTAGTCTATAAATATCTATGACGGCTTCATTTTCTAAAATCATATTTGCAACTCGATCTTCCACTTCTTTTGGAGCAGCAACTCCAATGAGACCTACCATATTGTCATAGCCAACTCGAAAAGCAACAGCAACCATAAGGAATCCAATGATTATCGTAACAATCCCATCTAATAGATCAAAAGCAGAGTAATAGGAAATTAAGACAGCTATCAATGCAAGAATAGCTCCTGTCACCGCTACAATATCCTCATAAAAAACAAGCCTTGTAGGAGGAGAAGCTCTTTTTACATTTTTAAATGCACCTGCCAAAATCCCTACTCCTCTTGCTTCTTCTCGTGCCTCTTGACCAATTTCTTTCATTACTTTTAGGAGAATTGCACCATCGATGATAATATTTAAAACTAAAACGGATACGTTTAACCAAATCCCCTTTACTTCTGCTGGATGTTGTAATAAGTGAATGCCTTCTCGAATCGTTTCATACGCCATGATGGAAACCACTATAACGGCAATCATACAAAAAAGATTAATGACTCTACCAAATCCAGTTGGAAACTTTTCAGTTGGTTTCTTTTCTGAAAGGACGCTTCCTATAAAGACGAAGCCTTGGTTAACAGCATCGGCTAATGAATGCATGGAGGATGCAAACATTGCCCCACTCCCACTGATAAAATAGGCAACTCCCTTTGCTACGGCTAATATGGCGTTTCCAACCATTGCAAAGAAAGATGATTTGTTTCCTTTTTTGACTAATGAAAAAAAGGATTGATCGTCCATTACTTCTTTCACTCCCCAAATTAAATCTATATTGGGTAGTATCCCTCAAAGTTTAACTTTCATGAGTTAATTGACGAACAGTTATACCTTTTCTATACTTTAACAATGAGCAAACAAGATTAAATACATAAATTATAGAATAGACAGGAGTACTTCAATGGATTTCATAATACAGAACCTTTCCTTTTATTTAATTCAAGTGGATGGAAAAGGAGAAGAAGCAGATAAACGTCATAAACATTTTCAAACCTTATCTCAATCTGAATACGATGATAGCCCATTAAAAACCTTTTTAGATGGTGAGTTAACTAAAATCGTAAAAAGAAAAGTAGATCGTCATGCTAAATCAGAATCTGTTCCTACTAAAATTGGTCGCTTTGTCGTCGAACCGGGACACGAGCTTACCTCAAATCCAAACTATAATTTATTTCATAAAACTCGATTCGCTGAGACGAAAGAGGATTTTCGCGAAGCCTGTGATCAAATCGTTCAAATGTACATTGACACGAGTGCGATACGAGGTGGAGCATTTTTAGTTGCCACTGCTAAATTAACCAAATTCTTTGATGATCCTTTTGTTTTTCTTATGAAATGTGATTTTGAACAAAAAGTAGCTACAATCACTGATGAATCCACTCTTATTCACAATGTAGAGATGGCTATTACAACCAAAAACATGAAATCCATCCAATACCCCTACATGCCTGAAGAAGGCATGATGGATTCAGCCGAGTTAAAAATCCATCAAGCATCCCATGCACGCTACTTTGAAGACTTCCTTAAATGGGTTGAGTATGAGAAGTCCATGCCCGAAATTGTGAAATCTCAAGTATACGGGATGGTAAAAGAACATATAGAAGAAACGTATGTTGAAGAGAGTGACGAGCGTGTAGAGTTCGAACAAGCGATGGAGGAATGGGCCATCAGTCCTAAGCGTGAGCTTCAAGAACGTTTCTCTACGGAACAAGTGGTAGAAGCTACCTCTCAAATCGTCGAGCAGTCACCTGAAGTTGAATTAAAGGTCAAGCTTGACCATGTGTCAGTGAAGGCTCTTCTCTCAGATTTCGGAGACAGCATTCATTTAGCGAAAGTAAACGGCCGGTATGTATTGATGATTGAAAGTGAATCGGTCATGTTTGAAAAAGGCTTTTCTCCATTAGAGTTTTTGAAGCCTGATGAATTACATGAGGTGATTGAGAGGATTCAGGGGAAGGAATAGTCGTTCAATCATGAAAAATAGTACTTGTTTCTTTTCTCTTTTTTTCATAAAATTTTGGTAAGGATTTCTTTTATGATAAGGGGATAACATATGCTGACATCTGAACAGCTCCAAGATATCAAACAATTACAGATTCGTTGCGAAAACTTTGATGATATTAATTTAAAATTAAATTGGGATATGCTTCAAAACAGAAATAACAAGTTAGATGATTTCTTTTATTACGAAGAAGATATATTAATTGGTTTTTTGGCTCTCTATGGATTTGGTGATACTTATGAATTGTGTGGTATGGTTCACCCTGATCATAGAAGGCAGCACATTTTTCAAGACTTATTTAAACAAGCTATTCTATCCCTTAACAATAGAACATTTCACAAGTTATTGATCAATGTTCCAGGTACTTCAACCTCAGGAAAAGGCTTTCTTTCTTCAATTGAAGCAGCCTATGATTTCACTGAATATGAAATGAAGTGGCATGAACAACCTTTAACCATTGAATCAGACCAAGTTTCTCTGCGTAATGCATCTCAGAAAGATATTGATTATATCATTGAACTGGATGAAAAATGTTTTTCTGTTATCCATAATGATGCTGTTACTTATACAAAAAATTTATTTAAAGAGTCTGGACTGGGAAACTTAATGATTGAGAATAACGGTCAAACCGTTGGGAAAATTCGTGTCCAAAGGTTAGAAAATCAGAGCGGGATTTATGGGTTCGCCATTGATCCTTCATTTCAGAGCAAAGGGATTGGTCGTACTGCCCTTTCTCTAACTGTACTCGAAGAAGCAAAACGAACTAAAGACATTTTTCTTGATGTTGCTGCTGACAATAGTACAGCATTAAAACTTTATGAATCAAGCGGTTTTCGTACTATTTATAGTCAGGATTATTATCGTTATCCATTAAGATGAAGTGATTTTATAGTTTTCCAGATGAGAAAGTTTGGTTGTTGGATTTAAAAAACGCAAGAGTTGTGAACTCTTGCGTTTTTTTGTGAATTTTTTTTTAGATAATTTCTCAAACTATACTATTTTTTCATATTTAAATAATAGAAGTTTTTCAGTAACTTGGACTTGATCGATTTTAACGTAACCTCTTTTTTCATAGAAATGTTGATTTCTTTTATTCAAATATGGTGTATATAGACTCCAATCTTTAATGGATGGAAATTCTGATTCTATTCGTTTTATTATTTTACTTCCCAGACCTTTGTTTTGGTATTCAGTAGACAAGAATAACTTACTTAACCGCATTCTTTTTTCATCCAAGGGGCGAATATCTATCCCACCAATTACCTGTTTACCCATCCATATTGTGAAGTGAATATAGCGTTCCATATTTTCCATTAATTTTTCTGGTGTATCATTAACAGGTGTAGAATCATGATCTTCATATATTGCATAATCTTCTGCAAAGACTTCTTTTTGAATTGATATTAATGTATTAATATCATGTGATTCAGTTCTTTTAATGCTCAACTCCATTTACAAACACACCCCTAATGTTTTTCTAACATTAACATAAAGATAGTTTACTATAATTAAGGATAGACATTATTCTTTCTCCAAAGGAATATCTATATATTTTTCATACCTTTGGGCTTCCGTGTTTAACTCATACACTCTAATAAAATCCACTTTGAAAATAGGGTATGGAGTCAATTCTTTTTCAGCTAATTTCTCCATATCCTTAAGATCTTCTTTCTTTAGTCCATACTGTTCTTTTCCAAGCGTTAAGTGAGGAACATAGTCTTCAAGTTCAAAATACTGTTTTATTAATTCTTCTGAAGGCGAAATTTCTCGGACTATTTTTTGATGTAATACGTATAAATCATCTGAAATAACGCTTAAATATAGAATGTTATCACCAAAAAATTCGGGTTTATCTAATGATATTTGAAAGGTTTTATAATTCCCACAAACCTTTATAACCTTATTTATCCACTTTTCATCTTGAGATAGCCCTCCTTGAGCTTTTAAGGTTATATGTGGTTCAACAGCAAATTTCATCCTACATTTTCGTTGGAAATTCACAATTCGTTCCATATATCTTTCAGGTGGGACAATCCCAATGAAATACTCTTTCTTCACTCTTTTCCTCCCCTTTATTTTTATAGATTTTCCCATTCATTTCTTAGCAAACTATAAGTAACTACGTCATTGTAATGATCATTTATACGTTCAGCATCACGACTTATCCCTTCTTGTTTAAACCCAAGGCGTTCAGGTATCTTTCTGCTTTTAATATTGGTTTCCGCACATTGAATTTCAACTTTGTTGAGTAACAGTTCTTCAAATGCAAAATTCATTAGTGCTTTAATACAACTTGTGATTATCCCTTTTCCTTCAGTTTCTTTTGCCAGATAATATCCTATGCTTGTATATTTTGTTTTCCAATTAATAAAATGAAATGATACCATCCCAACCAATTTTCCATTCAAGTAAATTCCTGCATTAAAGCCGTTATTTTCAGCAAACTGGTTTAACCAGATTGGTATAATCGTTTGACGGTAATCATCCGGAGATTTAATGTTATCAACCCAGCCGAGCCATTCTTTAAGATGTGTTCTATTCCTGTCAACTAACGCATAAACTTCCTCTGAATGGTGAGGTTGCAATAAACCTAAGGTAATTTCTTCATTCACCTTGAACTTAAACATAAGATTCCCTCCAGATATTCACAAAAACTGTTTTCGTGAAAATGTTGTTCTTAAGGTTTGTGCTTGGAGCAGGTGGTGTGAAACTCCTGAAGAAGCAGCAAGAGTGGTATAAATAATTAAAAACGGCCCCAAATGATAGGGACGAGTTTAAAGCACGTTACCACCCTGATTCAAGATTAGATCGTTTCCTTACTTCCTTCAGATGCCTATTCTATTTGGTACCATTATTCTATTACTCATTAATGAAAATAGAAATATTTGTTAATAAATACTATAGATCGTTTTAAGAGAACGTTCAACAAATAATTTTAATTAGTAAAAAATATATGTTCTATCCTCCACCCTTTCTCCATTGTAAGGATACCGTAAGAATAGAATGGCAGTTTGCGTTTGTCTACAGGAGACCCGGAATTAAATAGAAGTATTCCATTGGTATATCGTAAATATGGTATATGAGAATGACCGAATATAATAATGTCTACTTTTTCATTTTTAAATGCTTCCATCGCTCTCTTTTCCGTTGTTTTTCCTTTACCATCTCCGTGAACAATGCCTATTTTCACACCAAACAATTCTATCACCTGTCTTTTTGGTAAGACTGCTTGCAATTTTTCATCATCAACATTGCCAACGACACCTATTAAATCACCATATTTCATAATGTTGTTGTATACTTCTATGGTTTGAAAATCACCAGCATGAATGATAAGTTCACTACTTTCTAAGTCTTCTTTAAGCTGAGGTGGAAGATCTCTTCCTTTTTTAGGCATATGGGTGTCAGACATAATGACAATCTTCATCGTATCCTCCTATTCTAATAACCCTTGGAGTATTGGACTAAATATCCCCTCTCCAAATCAATCGTTTCTAAATCAATTCTTTCAAATAAGGGTGCTACATTTTCAATTGTAAATTCATTTGGTAATTCAATAGGATGCCATTTAGGTTCCTCTCCGATCTTTAGTTGTTCCCCAATATTTTGCGATGTAAAGGGTAGGAACGGGTGGATCAGGTTTCTAATAGAAGTTATGATATAAATAAAATCAATTAAGATAGACTTCCCTTTCTCTCGATCTTCTTTTATGATGCTCCAAGGTTTTTTTTCGTCAAATTGTTTATTTGCCCATCGGACAAAATCAAAAATAGTCTCTAGGCTAAAGCGAATACTGCCTTCCTCAATCAGTTCCCCCACGTTTTCAAAGGTTTCCTTTACTTTTTCTGTTATTTCATTGGATACCGTTGTAACGACAACTCTTTTTCCAAATTCCTTTTCATAGAACTTTATCGTACGTTGTGACAGATTTCCTAAAGCTCCAAGCAATTCACTATTGTGACTATAAATAAACTCTCTCCAAGAAAAGTCTGTATCTCTTTTTTCTGGAGCGTTAATGGTCAGATAATACCGAATGGAGTCAGGATGGTACCGATTAAGTAAATCCGGTATCCAAACCGCCCAATTGCCACTTGTAGAGATTTTTTTCTTTTCAAGAGTTAAGTATTCATTTGAAATGATAAAATCTGGGAGATTCTGATTTTCAATCCCGAGAAGAATAGCTGGCCAAATAATACTATGAAATGGAATATTATCTTTTCCATGTACATAATACGCTTTCGTTTCACTACTCCAAAAATCTTTCCAGTTACGATTGTTGTCTTTTGCCCATTTTTTTGAAGCACTTAAATAACCGCTCACTGCCTCAATCCAAACATAAATTTTTTTATCTTGAAAACCATGAATTGGGACCTCTACACCATTTCCCAGATCCCTTGTAACAGGCCGGTCATGTAGCCCTTCTTCTAGATATCTTTTAGTTAAATGAATGGCATTCTCTCTCCACTTGGATTCCCTTTCTTTCAGAAAATGTTGCAAAGGTTTTTGGAATTTTGATAATGCAAAATATAAATGCAATGTTTCCTTCAAGATTGGCTCTTGACCACAGAGTTTACAAGTCTTAACGATTAATTCTGTAGGATCTAGTACTGTGGAACAATGGTCACATTGATCTCCTCGAGCATTCGCTCCACAAACAGGGCATATTCCTTCAACAAACCGATCTGGTAAGAACTGTTTGTCTTTCTCACAATATGTTTGTTGGACTCTTTTTTCATATAACCATCCATTTTTGTGTAGAGTAGTAAAGATGTCTTGAACAACAGCATGGTGTTCTTTATCATCGGTTCTTGTATATATATCATAACTAAAACCCAATTCTCGAAAACAATCAGCGAATTCTTGATGAAATCGACTGGCTATTTCTTTAATCTCCTTGCCTTCCTGTTTAGCTCGAATGCCTATAGGTGTACCATTACAATCGCTTCCTGATACATATAAGACATCTCTTCCCTTCATTCTATAATACCTTGCCAAAATATCTCCGGGTAATAAGGCCGCTATATGTCCTACATGTAAAGAACCATTTGCATATGGCCAAGCGCCACCAATAAAAATTGACATTATCATTTCCTCCTCTATTCCTGTTCAAAATAAAAAACCCCTCGTCCTTAGATATTCTATTGAATATCTAAGGACGAGGGGTTAGCTCGTGGTACCACCTTAGTTTATAGCTTGCTCACACAAGACTATCTCGACAAGTACGGAGCGTGTGCTCGATACCGTGACATTGATAACGGATGTACACCCCCGTTCTACCCTACACCACACTGGCTCGAATAGAATGCTCCGAGATCATTTTCCATAAAACTGTACCTTTGCTTCTTTTCAGCTACCGAAGCTCTCTGATAAAGGACTATTCTATGTACTCTTCTCATCAATGCATGTTTATTTGTTTATATTATGCCACTATTTTCAAAAATTGCAACAAGGTTTTAACTCATCTATTCTGTGGAAAGATGCATATATAATGAAGATACTTAAAAAAATCCATTACATGAAGGTTGAACAAGAAAGAATAGAGGTGAGACATCGTTGTTTTCATTACAAAAACAATTTAAACGCCCAAAAGGTATTGTAGGGTGGGTTATTGGAAAAGTCATGGAGTTTGATAATAGAAAAATAAACAACTGGTCTATTAATCAATTATCCATTCAAAACAATGATCAAATCCTTGAAGTAGGTTTTGGTCCAGGGTATTGCATTCGACGCATTAGCACTAAGTTCCCTGATACAACCATCCATGGGGTAGATATTTCTGAAACAATGAAAGAAGCAGCAGCGAAGAAAAATCATCAAGCTATTCTTAAGGGACAAGTCTCTCTCTATGTACATGACATATCCAAGTTTGAACTAGATAGAGTTCAGTACGATAAAATATTCTCTGTCAATAATTATCCTTTGTGGACTGATAAAAAGAGCGCACTTTCCCATTTATACAATATGTTAAAAACAGGTGGAACGATAGTGATTACTGTCCAGCCTAGAGGAGATGAAGAAAAAGATAGTAGGGCACAGGAATATGGCGAGAGTATTTACTACGCACTTCATGAAGCTGGATTTAAAGATATTACTCTTTCCTATAAAAACATTAAACCTGCTATAACTGTTTCTGTCCGATGTACAAAGTAACAATATTGACGAGTATAGGACTATTTTCTATAAAAAAACTCCTTAATATTTATTAAGGAGTTTTCGTAATAATATAGATTTTCAACCGGTACAAATCATTAATAAATTTCCGTTCACATCACGAAAATTAAAATAAGAAAAGTCAGGAAAAGATATGATGTCTGACTCAATCACCACTTTTTTTGAAAGAAAGCTGTCACGAACTTTTTCAATTTGATTTGTATGTATATTACAAATTGGAATTTTTGAAGGGGAGGGTGTGAAATCACTTTCAACTTCGAGAGTAAGTGATGTTTCTCCCATTTGAAATGTATACACAGGAAGCTGTTCTATTTCTTTATATTGCTCTTCATCTACCTCAAACCCTAAAATACTTTGATACCAATTCACTGATTCTTTTAAGTTAGCAACAGGAATAAAAACTGTGTTCAGTTTCCTTTCAATCATTGAAACTCCTCCTTATTCAACAGGTTTTTCTAGTAATTGAAATTCAATATGATCTTCTACAACAACAAGTTTAGCTTTGATTCCATTCGGAAGGATAAACATAGGATCTGTATGTCCGAAATCTAGATCTGATATGATTGGAAATTCATATCCTTCTGTTACTCGGGAAAGTATGGATGATAGTTGATTATCCTTAAACCCCACATGATCATGAAAGCGGCCAACCAGAAGACCTTTAATTTTAGAAAATACGTCTAGGTGACGTAATTGAGTTAAGTAACGGTCAATTGAAGATGGGGTTTCATCCGGATCATCTTCAATACAGAGGATTGCTCCTTCTAAATCTGGAAAGTATTCGGTTCCGGCTAAAAGCAGCATCGTTCCTACATTTGCAGCTATTATTCTTCCTTCAGCTTTTCCTTCCTTAACGATGCTAGGTCCCTTATTCTCTAGTTGATTTCTTTCCCTGCTGTCTTCTTCGTCCCACCATAGATGTTCCATTACATACTGGGTAGATGGTTTGTAGTGAATGGACTCTCCTTCTACGAATGTCTTGATAAAGTGATGTTTCGTATAAGGGAGAATACCTCCAAATTCACCAAACTGAGGAAGAACAGCAGGTCCTAAATAAGTTATAAGAGATGTTTTCAGATGGATGGCCGTATGTAATGCAGTAATATCACTATACCCTAAAAATATCTTTGGATTTTCCTTTATTAATGAATAGTCCAAGTGTTCGAGAAGTTGGTGAGAACAAGTTCCACCTATGGTCGTAATGATTGCCTTCACCTCTGTATCTTTAAAAAGGGAATGAAGGTCCTCTATTCTCTCTTCAACAGTACCAGCCATATATTCTTGAACCCTTAGGGTGTTTGGAGCTACCCTCACCTTAAAACCCATACGTTCTAATTCCTCGATTCCTCTTTTCAGCCGCTTTGGGCAATGGGCAGCGACCGGAGATGAGGGTGAACAAATTCCGATGGTATCTCCTTTTTGTAATTTCTTAGGAATAATCATGATCAAATGCCTCTCTATTAGAAAATTCTATATAGTAAAAGATTAATAGTAATTATTCCTAAAATCAACATAAGATTCCAAATAGTTTATTCTCAATAACAGGATCTGGATTTTTCTTTATCTTCCACTCAGGTAGGTTTTATAACCCCCGCTTAAATTACTTGCTTTATACCCATTGTTTATAAGAATTTTTGTGGCAAGATACCCCCTTAACCCTACCTGACATGAGACGTATATATGCTGGTGTTTTGGTAATTCATGTAGACGTACTCTTAATTGTCCTAGTGGGATATTGACTGAACCAGGAATAAACCCACTCTCTCTTTCCTCCGGTTCTCGAACATCAACTAAAATACCTCCTTTTTTCACAATGTCATCAATTTCATGATGATGAACAATACTTAAATCCCCTTCAATGATATTTGAAGCAACGTAACCCGCCAGATTAACCGGATCTTTAGCAGAAGAATACGGAGGGGCATAAGCAAGTTCTAAATCTGCTAAATCCCATACTTTTAATTTACCTTTAATCGCCGTTGCAATAACATCAATTCGTTTTTCAACTCCTTTATACCCCACTCCTTGTGCACCAAATATGTCTCCTGTTTTCGGATCAAACAACAATTTCAACGATAACTGACTACCCCCCGGGTAATAAGTAGCATTGGAAAAAGGGTGGGTGTGAATCGCCTCATATTCTATTCCTAAACGTCGTAAAGCCTTTTCATTATTACCTGTTGCTGACACAGTTAAATCAAATACTTTTGCCACTGAAGTGCCTAGTGTTCCTTTATAAGAGATGTCTCTTCCATTGATATGGTCTGCCACTAACCTGCCTTGACGATTTGCCGGCCACGCTAGTGGTATCATGGTAGGGATTTGTTGAATATAGTCTTTCACTTCGATAACGTCTCCAATGGCATAAATATGTTCATCTTCCGTTTGCAAGTGCTCGTTTACTACTATTCCACCCCGTTCCCCTACTTCTAAACCTGCCTCAATAGCTAACTCATTTTCAGGACGCACTCCAATAGATAAAAGAGTTAAATCACTATTTAACTCTTTGCCACTTTGTAATACAATCTTTCTTCCTCCTTCTTTAAATTCTTTCACTCCATCCTTCAGAATGAGATTTACCCCATGACTTTTCAGTTCCCTGTGTACGAGAGCAGCCATTTCAATATCTATAGGGGCCATCACTTGATTTCCAACCTCAACTACTGAAACCTTTAATCCACGATGGTGAAGATTTTCAGCCATTTCTAAACCAATAAATCCTCCACCGATAATAACTGTTTCCTTTGGACTGTTTTCATCAATCCAAGCTTTAATTTTGTCTGTATCAGGAACATTCCGAAGTGTAAAGAAGTTTTTTGACTCAGTTAGACCTTCAAATTTAGGGACAATAGGACGAGCTCCTGGAGACAAAATTAATTGATCATAGCTCTCTTCATATACTTCTTGAGTCATCACTTTTTTAATAGAGACGGTCTTTTTCTCCCGATTGATTCCAATTACTTCACTGAGATTACGAATATCCAAGTTGAATTTTTTTGACATTCCATCCACTGTCTGAACCAGCAATGCATCTCGATTCGAAATGACTTCCCCAATGTAATAGGGTAATCCACAATTCGCAAAAGAAATGTACTCTCCTTTTTCAATAAGGATAATTTCATCTTCTTCACTTAAACGACGTAGTCTGGCTGCTGCAGTCGCTCCACCTGCAACTCCCCCAACAATCACAATTTTCTTTTTCATGATTATCTCTCCTAACCCATATACCCATAACGGTATTATTTTTGTTAAATTTTTTTAATTTCATACTTTTATTTTACTCTAGAAAAAGCAAATTTCAGTATACCCCTATATGTATATTTAGTGACAATTTCATATACAGGGCTAACGATTGCGAGGGGTCTCCTGGGGAAGTACGAGCGTGCCAAGAGCCTGAAAACGCAGGCGTTTTATATAAACACAACCTTTAAATAAAAATAAACAGCCAGTCCATAATGGACTGACTGTTCTTTATTATTATTCTTCGGTGCTACCTTCTTCAGTGTTAGATTCTTCTTCCATGTTTTCTTCTGTACCTGTGTCTTCTTCTGTGTCACTGCTGCATCCGGCTGCGAAAGCTACGACTGATAGTGCTGTCATTAACATTAATAACCACTTTTTCATACTTTTCATTATTAAGCCTCCTAATTATGCTGCATGTAATCAACTACATCTCTATCATACTGATTATCTGCGAAAACAGAAGGCTTTTTACTTTTATTTAACATAGATTCAGACTTTATTTACACTCTAACTACACCATTTACAATTCACCTATCTTGTAGACTTGGTACTTTCACAGGAGCAATCAATGCCTTTATTTCATCGATGTTATTCTTTTGAATAAGATCAATAATTTTACTTCCTACCACCACTCCATCACAACTTTTTGTCATTTCTATAACATGTTCAGGAGTAGATATTCCAAACCCCGCAAGAACCGGAACATCACTATATTCTTTTAGAATGTTGAGATGGTTAGAGATACTATTGTCAAATCCCCTTCGAGCACCTGTAATACCATTGATTGTAACAGCATACAGAAATCCTTCAGTCTTTTGAGCTAGTTCTTGAATTCTTTCAATAGAACTGGTTAACGTAGCCAGCTGGACGATGGCTATTTCATACCGTTCTGAAGGATTTTTAACTAAATCATGATGTTCTAATGGTAAATCTGGAATGATAACACCATCTACTCCGGCTTTCTGACAATCATGAAAGAAACAATCTACTCCATAAGCGAAAATAGGGTTAATATAAGACATAAATACTAATGGTACATTAATTTCATTTCTTCTTTCTCGTAATTTCCTAAACACTAGAGATAGTGAAGTCCCATTTTTTAATGCACGCTTTCCAGCTTCTTGTATCGTTGGACCGTCAGCCACAGGGTCGGAAAAAGGAATTCCCACTTCAATAGCTGTAGCTCCATTCTCTTCAAGCATAATGAGGTCATCAATGAATTGTTCCATCCCTCCGTCCCCAGCCATTACATAAGGGATAAATAGTTTATTCCCCCGGTCTAATTCAGATTGTAGCGTTTGTTCAAGAAACATCTTACCCACGATTATTACCTCCTATCAGCTCTTTTACTTGTTCAACATCTTTATCTCCCCTACCTGACAAACAAATAACAACGGATTCATCAGAATTCATTTTTTTTGCGAGCCTAACAGCGTATGCCACAGCATGTGAGCTTTCCAATGCCGGAATAATTCCTTCTGATTGAGATAATAGTTTAAATGCTTCTAAACTTTCAGAATCTGTAATAGATGCATAGTTAACACGATTGATTTCTTTTAAATAACTATGTTCAGGACCTACTCCTGGATAGTCCAATCCGGCAGAAATGGAGTGAGCTTCTTGAATCTGTCCTTCCTGGCTTTGGAGGAGATACATCATACTTCCATGTAATATACCAACACTGCCTTTTGTTAAAGTGGCAGCATGCTTTTCTGTCTCTACTCCAGAACCCGCTGCTTCTATTCCATATAGCTTTACTTCGTGATCGTTAAGAAAGGGATAGAACATTCCTATTGCATTACTTCCCCCTCCAACACACGCTACAATTGCTTGAGGTAATGAATTCTCCTTTTGTAAGAATTGTTCCTTCGTTTCTTTCCCTATTACACTTTGGAAATCCCTCACCATTTTAGGAAATGGGTGTGGCCCCAGTACTGAACCAATGATGTAATGTGTGTCTTCAACATTTGCCACCCAGTAGCGTAGAGCTTCATTTACTGCATCTTTCAAGGTTGCACTTCCTTGCTTGACACTAACAACTTTTGCACCTAATAGCTCCATTCTAAATACATTCAGCTTCTGTCTTCGAATATCTTCTTCCCCCATATAGATGACGCATTCCAGGTTAAGAAGAGCACATACTGTGGCTGTTGCAACTCCATGTTGGCCTGCTCCCGTTTCAGCCACAATTTTTCTTTTCCCCATTCTCTCCGCTAATAATGCTTGACCGATTGTATTGTTAATTTTATGAGCACCTGTATGATTGAGATCCTCACGTTTTAAGTAAATCTTTGCTCCACCTATCTGTTTAGATAAATTTTCAGCGTAATAGAGTGGGTTTTCTCTCCCAACATAATCTTTCAAGTAACTTGCTAATTTTGTTTTAAATTCTTCATCCTTTAAAGCCTCTTCATATGCTACTTCTAATTCCTTCACTGCCTTCATTAATGTTTCTGGAACATATCTCCCACCAAATTGTCCAAATAAACCCTTATTATCCGGTTGTGCATATACCATGTAATCTCCTCCTAGTTTTATAGGTTATAATGATAAATTTTCGTATTCTTCATCAGCCATCTGGACAATTCTCACAAACTCTTTTATCTTCTTTTGATCTTTTATCCTTTCTGTCTCTACTCCGCTAGATACATCCACCATATAGGGACGGACCTTCATTACTGCTTCACGGACATTTTCTGAGTTCAATCCCCCAGCTAAAATCAATTTTTTCCCTTTTAAATCTATGCTTTCTAAATAGTTCCAATCAAAAACGGTTCCATTTCCCCCTCGATAAGGACCTTTACCACTATCCACTAATACCATTTCTTCTTCATAATCCTTTACAAGAAGTAAATCGTATTTTTCTTTTACCGAGAATGCTTTCACATAAGGTATACCTAATTGCTTACAGAATCTCGCTGTTTCATCCCCATGGAGTTGAACATAATCTAGTTGCACTCTTTTGGAAATCTCGATTAATTCCTGTTTCGTCGCATTTACAAAGACACCTATTTTGATGACATCTTTAGGTAGTTGTGCACTAATATTAGCAGCAGACTCCACATCTATGTTTCTCCTGCTCTCTGCAAAAACAAACCCAATGGCATGAGCCCCTGCTTCAATGGCCCATTTTGCCTCCTCTATTCGTTGAATTCCACAAATCTTTATTTTTGTCATCGGATCACGCCCTTTGGTACCTTTAGGGTTACTAGTTTAGAAGATACATTGTCACTTTTCATTAATGTTTCCCCAACTAATAGACCATGTGCACCTGCTTTAGCTGCACGAGCAGCATCCGCTTCATTTTCAATACCGCTTTCACTTATGAAAACAATATCCTTATCTTTCATGAAAGGCCCTAGCGTTTCAGTAATGGCTAAATCCACTTGAAATGTTTTTAAATTTCGATTATTTACACCAATGATTTTTGCACCAATGAAAAGGGCTGTTTTTAACTCATCTTCATTATGGACCTCTACAAGTACTTCAAGATCTCGTTCCGTTGCATATACATATAGTTCTTGTAATCGATCAAGCTTTAATGCTGCTACTATTAATAAAATGACGGTTGCCCCTGCATCTCTGGCTCGATCAATTTGAATCTCATCAATTATAAAGTCCTTACATAAAATGGGGAGATTGACTGCTTCCCGAACATTCGCCAAGTCATCTATACATCCTTTAAAGAAAGGAGTATCGGTTAAGACCGATATAGCAACAGCACCTGCTCTTTCATATGCCAAGGCTTGGTGGGGCGGGTCTACCTCCACCTTAATATCTCCTTTAGAAGGAGAGGCTCTCTTTATTTCTGCAATGACTTGTAATGATTGAGCATGTTTCAATGAATGGAATAAAGAATGGGTAGGGTGAGGCTCTTGATTGAAAATCTGATATCCTTTTTTCTTTAACTCCATTACTTCTGTTTTCTTTTTTTCAATGATTGTATCTAACATCGTTGTCATTTACATCACCTGCTTTCTTTGTTCCTGACTAAACCTGATAAGGGATTGTAGTTTTTCTCTCGCACTGCCAGAGCATATGCTTTCCCTTGCTAATTTCACACCCTCATTAATGGAGGATGCTTTCCCATGAGCAAAGAGAGCGATACCAGCATTAAAAAGGACTGTATCCAAATAAGAGCCTTTTTCCCCCTTTAATACTTGTTCAAGAATGCCCGCATTTTCCTTTGCATTTCCACCTCTAATTTCGGAATTTGGATAATAAGGTAACCCCACTTCCTCACCAGTTATGGTAAATGGAGTGAGCTTTCCGTTCTCCAGAAGGACTAAATGGTTTTCTCCAGCTAGAGATGCTTCATCCATATAGTCAGCTCCATTTAGAATGATGGCTCGACTTCTTCCTAATTCATGTAAAACCTTCCCCATTGTTTCAAGCTTATCCCGGCGGTAAACACCAACAAGTTGTGAGTCTAGCTGAATGGGGTTTGTTAAGGGACCAATTAAATTAAAAATGGTGGGAATGCTCAATTCTTTGCGTACATTCATTATCTTCTTTAGTCCAGAGTGAACATGCGGTGCAAAAAGAAACGCCATGTTGAATTCCTCAAGTAAGTTCTCTATCTCATCAGGTTGAAAATCTAGGGCTATCCCAAGATGCTCAAGAACATCGGCACTTCCCGTTTTACTGGAAATACTTCTATTTCCATGTTTCGCTACCTTCACTCCAGCTCCAGCTAAAACAAATGCACTTGTAGTACTAATGTTAAAGCTTTGAGAACCATCTCCACCTGTTCCACAATTATCTATTACACCAGACACACTACTCTTAATTGGCATGGCTTTTTCCCTTAACACTTCGACTAAGCCTGTAATTTCTTCAACTGTTTCACCCTTCATTGTTAAAAAAGAGAGGAAACTGGCGATTTCACTTTTCTTTGTTTCTTCCAAAAACAATTCTCTTACTGCTCTTCTCATCTCTGCTCTGCTTAATGAATCACCGTTAGAAAGTTTCAATAGATACTGTTTCACGGTTATTCTCCTTTCTCATCTCATCTAAAAAATTTCCAATCATTCTTTTTCCTGAAAGTGTACCAATGGATTCAGGGTGGAATTGGACCCCATATAATGGGTATTTTCTATGCTTAATGGCCATTATTTCTTCATCATCCATAGCAAGTGCCACAGCTTCTATTGATGGAGGCAACGTTCCTTTTTTTATAACAAGTGAGTGATATCTCATCACTTCCAGTGGTTGTGATAAATACTGAAACACCCCTCCTCCATTGTGTTTAATAAGTGACGTCTTACCGTGCATAATTTGTTTAGCCACTTCAATTCTCGCTCCAAAAGCTGCCCCTATCGCCTGGTGACCTAAACAAACACCTAAAATCGGAATATCTGCATGAAAATTCCGTATAATCTGAATACAAATCCCTGCATCCTCTGGATTTCCTGGTCCTGGAGATAAGACAATTCCTAATGGATTCAATTGTTTAATCTCTTCCAGGGAAATTCTATCGTTTCGTTTGACGATTACGTCTTCTCCTAACTCTTCTAGATATTGATAAAGGTTATACGTAAAAGAATCGTAGTTATCAATGAGTACTATCATTCTTTCACCTCCAATAAAGACTTTGCTTTATTCATGGTTTCTTCATATTCACTTAAGGGATCTGAGTCATAGACAACACCCGCTCCAGCTTGGACGTATGCTATATTGTCTTTTAGTACCATTGTTCGAATGGCTAATGCAAAATCCAGATTTCCATTTACCCCAATGTATCCAACAGCTCCTGAATAGACTCCACGTTTTGCTGCTTCTAGCTCATTGATTAGTTGCATTGCTCTAATTTTTGGTGCACCGCTAACTGTCCCAGCTGGCAAACAACTTTTTAAGGCTTCTAAAGGAGAGACCTCTTCTTTTAAAACACCTTTCACTTCTGAAACGATATGCATCACATGTTTATAGCGCTCTATAATCATTGTTTTAGATAGTGAAATCGTGCCAATATCACATATTCTACCTAAATCATTTCTTCCTAAATCAACAAGCATTCGATGTTCTGCTAATTCCTTTTCATCTGACAGTAATTCCTTTTCTAAATCATGATCTTCCTCTTCTGTTACCCCTCTCTTACGAGTACCTGCTATTGGATTAGTCGTAACGGATTGCCCCTGAACACTTACTAAACTTTCCGGTGATGTTCCAAGTATTACATATTCATCAAAATCAATAAAAAACATATATGGAGAAGGATTTGACTTTCTTAAGCTCCGGTAAAAAGAAAAAGGATTTCCACTAAAAGGAGCTTCTAGTCTCTGAGATAGTACCACCTGGAACACTTCTCCTTTTTTGATATGCTCTTTGGCGATTTCCACTTTTTTCATAAATTCTTCTTTTGATGTACTACTTTCAAAGTTCATTTCATTTACTCGATCTTTGTCTATATCTAGATATACACTGGTTAATTCATTTTCAATCTCTTCGACCTTATCATGAAGGTTAACCTGTTTTTCTTTTATCCATGGTTCTAAAACAACAATAAACACCTTTTGTTCAGCGTGATCAAATACGACGATATTTTCATAAAACATGAGATGAATATCTGGCATCTTTATCTGATCACCTATTACAGGACCAATCTCCTCAAATTGACGAATGACATCATAAGCCAAGTATCCAACCCCACCTCCAACAAAAGGGAGATCAACTTCCATTAACTCATTTGTAGGAATCATTCCCTGAATATGCTCAATTGGATTTCCTTCCAGTTCTTCCACTTCACCTGAATGTAGATGGTTGATTTGAATGTGATTCCCTGTAGCTATGCATTCTAAAAATGGATTACTGCCGACAAATGAATACCGACCGGATTGTTCATGCTTTAAAGAACTCTCCAATAAAAATTTTTTCCTGCCCTTTAAGGATTGAAATAATGAAATAGGAGTAAATAAATCTCCATTTATTTCTTTTACCTCATATTTTAACGATTGTTTTGTTATCAATTGAATTCCTCCACTTCTTACTTTCATTTCAGACCAACAAAAAAAGCCCCCTATGAATCACATGTTTTCTGTGTTCATAGAGGACGATCCTAACCGCGGTGCCACCTCAGATTGGGGTAAATGCATTACCCCCTCTTCTTCAAGTACGGGGTTTTAATAACCCGATACTCTATCCTGATAACGGTGGAATTCCGTACAATCCTACTTCCATTCAGACTGTCTCTCATAAGTCCATTCCAGACAAGCTATCATGTTAAGGTCTCACCATCCTTAACTCTCTGTAATGCATCACTTGAATGTACTCCTCTTACTCAACGATTTACTATTAAAATGTTAGCTGAAGAAATTTGAAAATAAAAAAAGGCACCTCGATATCCTAAAAAAGGACGAGATACCCGTGGTGCCACCTTCGTTGACTGTAAAAACAGTCCACTTAATCGTATCGAAGCCAACAAAGCTTGAATACGTGTCTTTTGTAACGATAAGACATTCGCCAAAGCCTACTCTCTGGAAAAAAGATTTCGGTTTGGAAGCTCAGAAGTCCATTCCTTTAAACATTCACACTAGTTCACACCAACCACTAGCTCTCTTAAGTGCCTGTTCAAAATACTCCTCTTCGTCAAAGCCATTCGCTCATTTAATTAATTGTTTATTATAATAATAGGTTTGTGATTGAATGTCAACCAAATTTATTAATCATTTTATTTAACCAACTCTTATTGCTTATTTTAAGGTAATCATTATGGAATCACATATAGGTTTAAAACCTATGTTCATATAGATTTTATTAGATGTAGGGTTGTCTAGATCTGTGTAGAGAGTACAAAACGAGTAGTTATTTAATAATTCACGGCTTAGCTCAGCCACAACTGAGGATGCATATCCTTTCCCCCTATATTTCTTAGGCGTATATACTAGGTTGACGGTTATTCCATTATCCGTCTTTCTTGCCCTTCTAGCCATGGAAACAGGGTGATTATCAACTACCCAAAGATATACAGACTGCTCATTCTCCACCATTTCTTTCGCACGATCAAGTGCATTTTTCATTGCCATTTCGCCAGTATTATCGATAAACCCAAGTAACCATTCTGATATTAGTTCGATATCTTTTGTATCAGCTCGTACCATTTCCCCTTCTGATATCGGTATCTGATTGACTTCGTCTAGTTGATAAATTCGCTGATTCATGCGTACTTCATAACTTTTTCCTGTTAAATCACACCAAGCATGAGTTAGGAGAAGTGCTGTATTTTTTTCAGCAATTATCCCCGGAAAAGCCATATCTGATTCCTTACAAAATTGAAATAGTGCTTTTGCCACAGTTAAAACATCTTCTTTCTCAACTTCTTTTGTACTGACAAGATAATGAGGAGGTGTAAGGAGTCTCAACTCGCGCCCCGCGGAAAGCGAGCACCTGGAGCGGAAATCAACTACTACTCGCTTTATCAATACCCACAAAGTTTACGAAAACAGTCTTTATATTTTATTTCCTCTACTATTTAGTACAACGTAAAAAAGGATGGGTTATCCCCACCCTTTTTGATTATTTGACTTAGTAAAAATTGAAACGACAATATACACAACAAAGGAAAGAATGATTGGAAAGACAACTGTATGCATATCCAGGTAATTAGGTAAAAACATATGAAATAGAATATAGGAAACCAAACCCGTTACCATGGATGCCAGTGCTCCATTAGCATTCCCTTTTTCCCAATAAAGCCCAAGAACAATTGGCCAAATAAATACAGCTTCAAGTCCTCCAAAGGAGAATAAATTTAACCAGATAATTAATTCCGGCGGACTTAAAGCCATAAGGAAAACCAAGACTCCAGTAATACTCGTTACCCAAAAGCTTATTTTCTTTACTTGTTTTTCTTCTGCATCTTTATTGATATAGTTCATGTATACATCTTTTACAATAGCAGATGACACAATGAGTAATAATGAGTCGACAGTCGACATAATGGCGGCCATAGGAGCTGCGAGGACAATTCCCGCTAACCAGGGGGGCAGCACTTCTAATGCAAGAAGCGGCATTACTTTATCTGCTACTTCAATTCCTGGTACAACCGCCCTGGCAAGTACACCTGTTAAGTGCATTCCTAACATAATCGCTCCAACCACAATCGTTCCTATTATTAGCGCACGATGAAGAGATCTGGAATTCTTATAGCTCATTGCTCTAACGGCAACTTGAGGTAAACCAACTACACCGACACCTACTAAAATCCAAAAAGAAGAGATATATCGTGAGCTTAACTCTCCATTTGGACCATGAGGACTTAGTAGGTTAGGGTTCTCTGTCTGTAAATCCATCATGATCTTTTCCATGCCCCCACCAGCCATAATAGTGGCACCTAATAAAATGATCGTCCCAATAAGCATTACGACACCTTGAATTGAATCAGTAATAGCTACAGCCTTGAATCCACCTATTATGACATACACCAGAACAGATACAGCAAAGATAAACAAGGCGCTTTCGTAAGTTAGCCCAGTTAAAGATTCAATTAGTCGAGCTCCTCCAACCCACTGAGCAATCATGGCAGCAAATAAGAATAGAATAATGCTAATTGCTGCTAGAATGGTAATGTAATTGTTTAGGTAACGTCCTTGTAAGTAATCGATAAGCGTAACGGCTTTATATTTCCTTGACATAATGGCGAATTTTTTCCCTAATATTAACAGAACAAAATACCCTGTTACAACTTGAGACATGGCGAGAAGTACCCAGGATAGACCATACGTATATGCAGCACCGGGACCGCCTATAAAACTACTGGCACTGCCATATGTCGCAATCATCGTCATCGCTAATATGAAACCACCAAGTTGTCTACTCCCTAGAAAATATTCTTGTACAAAAGAATCCGCTTTATAGATATTTTTTGCAGAATATATTCCAACTAAGAAGATTATTACTAAAAATACAAATAATGGAATAATCGCAATGCTATTCATGATACTCCTCCTCTTCATCATCAAAAGGAATATCTGTTAGTAAGTATTTTACAACGAAAATAACGAGTAGGACCATCATAAGGAACCCTACAATACAACTATAAAAAAACCAGGCGGGCATCCCTAAAATCCAATCATATTCCGAAACGGATTGTCCCCCTAAACCAAAAGCAAAACCATACCACCACAAAAAATTGATGAGTACGAGAGCGATTCCAATTAAAGCTTCGTAATAAGCAATGCGAAACCGTTTATCTTCTCTTTGGTTCACTTACGCATCCCCTCCTTTCAAACAGTTTTCTTTATACAATTTACGACAGAAAAAAGTGAAATGCAATAAACATTTGGATTTGGTCTAATCAAGTATCAGAATTATATCTAATCTATCTCTACATCAAAAAACAACCCGAGACATATGGTCTCGAGTTGTTTTTGAAAGGGGGGTTCTCATGAATCATTCTTATTTAATTAAGAGGGGGAACTCTTTAGTCTAATGAGAATGATTTTCAATATCATTGTAATTCTAATCGTTTCAAATGTCAATCACCTTTACAATAATCAAAGTGCATGTGTTGTATCACTTGTTCGATCAGTAAGTCTACTCCTTCTTCTCTCTAAATAAGTGAAAAAGAGAAAAGTAATGAAGAATACTAGCATGCCGGCTAATTCTAGATTCACTATATAGTAGATGCCTTCCCCAAACCATAATAAAGGTGTGTTTCCTTCAGGAGGTCCGCCTAGAAAAAAATAATTGGAACCTATCCACCAATTTAACAGATAAATTGGAATGGCCAATATATTTAATAACACCATCCCATATACAATTGATTTCTTTGGAATCTTATAGTTATCAGAGAAAAACAAATACAATACCATAAAGGGAATTGCTGTGTGGTGAATAAAGTATTTAATGTATCTAAAGTGAGGAAAGCTATATGGGATATCTGGTGTGATGAGGGCGAGAATGGGGGGAATAAATCCAATATATAAAAATAAGAAAAAAATCTTTTCACTTCGTTTATAAAACAGGTAAATCCCTAAGAATGTACTGATACTGCATAATTGAAGGGGCAGAGTAGATTGTACAGTCCAAAGACCATTCATTATTGACCAGGTTTGAAAGGTTAATTCAGAAATAAGTAATGTCCAAACAAGGATTATACCAATCTTTTTTATATATATTGAAGTTGAAAACGTAGTAATAAACAGAACAATCATGATCGTAAATAAAAGAAGTGTCATGATATGTTCCATGGAAAATAACTGAAAGTCCATCATATCATCAGGTGAAAACATGAATTCCTCTCCTTTCCTTCACACGGAAAAAAATGGTGCACAGTTCTTTTCTAAGATACCCACCACTTTACGAAAAGAGCCGTTGAAAAATGAAAAACCCTTTATACAAGTAAATATGAATTATGTTTAACCTCCATTGTATTATATGGATGAAAACAAAAGAATAGTCAAAAAATCCTTTAAAATGTAAATGTTTCAATCCGTCACAATAAAAATAGACCTCTGTTATATTTAATGAAGGACCTTGTCCAAAAGGAACACTCTCATATAATTGTAGTCTGTCATATACATGAATTTAGACAGGAAAAGAGCCTAATAGTAAAAATTCTATTAGGCTCTTTTTACAGTCTATTGTGGATTTTTATTTTTCCAATGATTGCGTTTATAAAAATAAGTATATAAAACGATACAAAGGGTTAACCATGCTCCTCCTGCTGTAAACCCAGCTAATATATCACTTGGATAATGAACTCCTAGATATACTCTACTTAAACCGATTAGTAAAACCAACGTACATACGAACACAACACTTGCCCATTTGTATCGCTTATGATCTAATGCACGGAACAGAATAAATGCCAGCGCTCCATAAAAGATAAAGGATCCCATGGAGTGCCCACTAGGAAAACTATATCCCCCCTGCTCTATTAGCGCTTCAATATCCGGTCGTTCCCTTTTAAATATCCATTTTAGTAGCCAATTAAATCCTGCTCCTGAACTAATGGTTAAAGCAATAAATAAAGCTAATAGATGTTTTTTTAGAAATAATAGAATGACTACGACACAAATAGTAAAAATGGTCAACCATTTCACTCCACCCATAAAGGTAATGGATTTCATAAAAGTGGTTAATTTAGGGGAAATAAAGGCATGGACAACTGCAAATACCCCATTATCAAAATTTGCAATTTCATTCTCCTTCCACTCTTCTACAAGCGTGACAAATCCCCACGTAAATAATGCAAAACTTGTTATAGATAAAATGACAAATAAAACTTTTTTAATTTGTTTCTCCTCCACAGGGCTTCTCCACTCCTTGTTCAAACGACTTTTATTGAGCTTTCTTCTTTGTTGTCGTTTTCTTTTTTGATTCTTTCCTTTGCTTTTTTGGTTTTGTTGAATCAATGGATGCTTGCAGGGCCGCCATAAGATCCGTCACATTTTCTTTAGGTGCTTTTTCCTTCGCTGTAACTACCTTTTCCCCATTTTGCTTCGCTTCAATCAACTGACTTAAACGTTCACGATAATGATCTTTATAATTTTCCGGTGAAAAATCAGTTGTTAGTTGTTCAATGAGCATCGTTGCCGTTTCTAATTCTTTTTTTGTAATATCATTTTCTTCAGGGACGTTCGGGACATCCCCAGTCCCCCTCACTTCATCAGGGTAATGAATGGTTTCCATTACTAAAGTGTTTTCGTACACTCTGACTACAGATAGTTGTTCTTTGGAACGCATTGTAATCTTTGCGATCCCTACCTTCCCAGATTCCTGAAGGGCTTTTCTCAGTAAGGAATATGCTTTTTTCCCTCCTTCATTTGGAGATACAAAATAACTTCGATCATAAAAAATCGGGTCTATTTCTTCCATCTTTATAAAATCGAGGATTTCCACAGCTTTTTCTCCATCAATTTCCTTCAATTTCTTGAGTTCCTCGTCTTCAAGAACAACAAATTTTCCTTTTGTTACTTCATATCCTTTAACAATTTCGTTTTGTTCTAGTTCCTTCTCACATACAGGGCAAACTTTCTCATATTTAATCGGTGTATGACACTCTTTATGAAGTGAACGAAGCTTGATATCTCTATCTTCTGTTGCTGAATGAAGTTTTATGGGAATATTAACGAGACCAAAACTGATGGATCCCTTCCAAATGGTATGCATATTCATACCCTCCTTAACTTTTCTTTTAGCATTTAGTTCTTTCCCTGACTTCATTCCCATAAAGATTTGGAAATAATATACGTCTCACTGGTAAAACTAAGGGTAAAACTAAGGTGATACTGTCATGAGACCAATGATTCCAACACTACATCTAGATCCTCCAGGGAATGGAGATTGGCTTTTCGAAGTGAAATATGATGGGTTTCGAGGAATACTAAACATCCAATCAAAAGATTCCATTAGTTTAAAAAGTAGAAATGGGAATGAGCTACTCCCTTTTTTTCCAGAAATAAAGGAACAGATTCTTACAATGATCAATGATCATAAAGTTCAATTACCTATAAAACTCGATGGAGAAATCGTTCTTTTACGATCCCCTAATAGCTGTGAATTTTTTGAGCTTCAAAGAAGAGGGAGAATGAAAAACCAAAAAAGAATTGAAGAAGCTTCTAAAATTAGACCGGTTAAATTCTTAGTCTTTGATTTACTTCATTCCGAAAAAAAAATATGGGCAGATGAACCCTACATGAAGAGAAAAGAAGAACTTCAAAAGTTTTTTACCGCTTTCGACCTTCCACTTGAACCTACTCCTAACCACCCTTCTTGCCTACAGATGATTCCCAATCATAAAGATTGGAATAAGGTGTGGGGCTATGTAGTAAACGAGGAGGGTGAAGGTGTTGTTGCTAAAGCTAGAAAGAGTAAGTGGGAAGGAAAACGAAGCACTTCTTGGATAAAAATCAAGAATTGGAAAAGATGTCTATGCTTTATTACTGCATTTGATTCGAATAATGATTACTTTCATATTGGCGTTTACCAAGACCAACAGGTGGTATCAATTGGACTGTTCCATTTCGGAATTTCTCCCAAAGAAAAAAAGATATTAAAAGAAATTATACTTAAAAACACCATCAATCAGGAGGGTTCACTCCATATTGTAAATCCGGGAATTTGCGTAGAGGTATTTTACCTTAATTTCCATGATGGCCAAATTAGAGAACCACATTTTCATCAATTTATGCTATCTTCTTTACCTGAAGAATGCACATTGGAACAATTTCTTCTCGATGAAGCTTCATTACCAGTGAATGTGGAATTAACCTCTCTTGATAAAGAATTATGGAAGAAACCTTTCATTCAAAAACTTGATTACATTCGATTTCTTAGAAAAATGTCAGTGGTCATTCTTCCCTTCTTAAAAAACCGACCACTAACTTGCATTCGTTATCCACACGGTATATTTGGCGACTCCTTTTTCCAAAAAAACCGACCGGAATATGCTCCTTCGTTTATCCAAACGGTACCTTTAGATCAGATTAATTATATTCTTTGCAATGACTTATCATCTCTAATTTGGCTTGGAAACCAACTTGCCCTAGAATTCCATATTCCTTATCAAAAATGGAACCAAGTGGATGTAAATGAAATTGTATTTGATTTAGATCCACCTAATAGAGATAGCTTCCCCTTAGCTATTAAAGCCGCGAGAGTGATGAAAGAAGTGTTTGACTCTTTGGATCTACATAGCTTTATAAAAACTTCAGGCAACAAAGGGTTACAAATATACTTACCTCTCCCTTCAGGTTACTCGTGGGAAGATACAAGTTTATTTACTGAATTCATTGCAGATTATCTCGTTTCTAATTTTCCAGAGCACTTTACTATTGAGCGGTTAAAGAAGAATCGGCATGGTCGACTTTATGTGGATTATATTCAACATGCAGAAGGCAAAACGATTATTGCTCCATACTCATTAAGAGGAAATGATCATGCATTAGTGGCTACACCTCTTTGGTGGAGCGAGGTCACGGAAGATCTTAACCCTGAGAATTTTACAATGGATGTCGTTTTAAAGCGATTCCAAAAATTCGGCTGCCCATTCAGTCAATACGATAGGGTTAAAGAAATTCAACCGTTTAAGGAAGTCATTCAATTTTTAAAAAAACATCCTGAAGCTCATTGAGATTCAGGATGTTTTTACTTATGCACTATGAAATACAGTTGAATTAACAACAGTCTTCGCGTGGGATTGTAACAGTTGATACTCTTCTTCTTCAGCAAAGTCATCATGGGATAGTATTTTATACTCGAGTGGTTGAGACGGGGACCACTCAATCTGTGATTGATATAAATAAGTGGCATTACCAATTAACTCCATATAAAAAAGGTCTTCACCTTTGCGATTCACAATAACTCGGACCTTACCTCCATTATTATATACGTCAATTTCTTTTCCAAATTCATTTTGTTGAAGTAAGCAAGATACTAAAGTAGAGGCTGACATGGCAGTACCACAAGCATTTGTAAATCCTACTCCTCTTTCAAAGGTACGTACATATATGGCTCCCTCCTTTAATGGATGAACAAAACTAACATTCACACCATCTGGAAAAAGATTGTTTGGTCCATTAACTGTTTCTGCAATTCTTTTTTGTTCATTGGATACAATATTTTCTGTATTGACGATACTGATTAGATGAGGATTTGGTACAGCTAATGCGGTAAAAGTTAACAAATCTGAAATCTCAGGGATGCTTTCATTTATTAAACTAGACCGATCTAAGTTCATTGGTAATTTATCAAGTGCAAATAACACTGGTGATATTTCCACGTTGTACGTGGGAATGTTTTCATAAATTGAAGGTGCTGATGACACTCTTAAATCCGCTTTCATTGTCTCGATCACAATCGATGGCTTATTCAATCGTTCACAGACGTAACGTCCAACACATCGAAGTCCGTTTCCGCACATGGAAGCTTCTGAGCCATCGGCATTGAATACTCTCATTTTCGCGTCACAAGTTGAGCTTTTTAATACAAACAAGATTCCGTCTGCTCCGATACCTTCCTTGCGTTCACATAATGTAATGGCAAGATTTTGTCGGGCATCCTCGGTGAAATCATACCCGTGTGTCATTTCATCAATAAGTAAAAAGTCATTTCCGGAGCCATGACATTTAATAAGATTCAGATTCATCGTGAATCCCTCCACGTACTATTCTAGTAAACTATATTCTTAATAGTCTAAGCTTGCCACAAACAAGCTTAATTCGCAATCATCAGATTTTCATATAATAAGATGAATATTGATTTATTTTATTAGCTGTTTTGGTAAACTTTGCTGATATCTAATTGCAGCGAGAGGTACTCGCTTTCCGCTGGGCGTCAGTTGAGCCTCCTCGTGCTATGACCTGTGGGTTTTCACTGTTTAGCTTCTGGGCTTAGTGCTCTAGGTCATAGGCGATTCCTGCCAAAAAAGAAAAAACACTTTTCTGGCAGGAATCACTTTATGCTTGTCTCTTCTGAACAAAGTCCCTACGACAGAGCCCTGGTAAGCCATGTGTTTTAAAAAAACAATCTTTGCTAAACGAGGATTTTATTAAAACTAATTAGTTGAACAATGGTGTCTTAATAAGAGACAATAAAGATGGTGATAAAAATGAAAGAAGAATATTCTTTTCGGTTCCGAGTACAAAAAGTTGAAGGTTCAGGTGATGAATACAACTCTTTAGTCGTATTTGTTTTCGCAAGAATGTTCAATAACAAAAAAGACCTCGTACAAGAAGGTCTCTTTCGTGTGAAATTTAATTCAATTGGCATTTATCCAGTTCCTCATGATGTGGCGAAGCAAATCACATCAAAACATATCCAGCGTTTACTCATAGTCGAATTAAAAAGATATATAAAACCACAAAGAAAATTTTTAACACCAGGAATATACAAACCTGTATGGTAACGATGGTTATTTTTCTGTTAATTCATGGGACATTAATTCCTTTGACCATTTACAAGCCTCCTGATAACTGGCTGTAATGTCCTCCCTGGATAAATTAAACTGCTGCATTTTTTTATCTAATAACACCCAATCTGCCTGTTCAATGGAAATCACTAAGTCTAACATGTCTTTCAAACCATTTGACTGCCCTTTCAAGGCGTTGCTTATTTCATCATTTAAAGGTAGATCAACAAGAATCCGATCGATTGGAATGGATAATATGGTCTCCATTAATGAAAACATACCCGTCAGGAAATAACTTGAGACAAGATGATTTTTTTCCTTTTTAAGCGCTAATAGCTCACACATTTTCGCTCTTGTTAAACATAATGTAATCACTTCATTCTCAAGTTGTTTTCTTTTTCCAACTTGTTCACGAACGGCTAAGACGTAAATCCAGCGTTTTATTTCTAATAAGCCTAAAAGCACAATGGCTTGCCGAATAGAATGAATTTTGTGTTTTGGACGATATGCTGGAGAATTAATCAGCTTCAATAGCTTATAAGAGAGAGATAGATCTTGTTCAATTAATTGACTGATAACATCAATACTAGGTTCCGAGATTTCTAAACTTTGAATGATAGAGTAATAAGAGTGAAAATAAGTGGGAATATCATGTGTTGAAATCACTTTAGGTTTGCTAAAGAAATACCCTTGAAAGTATTGGTATCCTTTTCTTTTAGCCTCATGATATTGATCTTGCGTTTCTACTTTTTCCGCCAAAAGCTTAAAACCTAGTAAGCCTGAAAGTATTTCAATACTCCCTCTTGCTTCTTCTGTGGTGCTAAGAAAATCAACCTTTACATAATCTGCAATCTTCATTAACTCTCTACAATACGGATTCGATTCTACAAATACAAAGTCATCCAATGCTATTTTATAGCCTAACGATTTTAGTTCTTCGCAAATAGAAACAATCTCATTGTTAGGTATAACACTTTCAAGAATTTCTACTACAATTTCTCTTGGATTAAAATATGTAGGTACTCTAAGCTTTAATAGGTTCTCTGTAAAATTTATAAAACAAGGCTTTCCTGATGATAACGAATCGATCCCAATATTTAAAAAGCTATTTATAATGACATCAGCAGTTGCTTGATCTCCATCAATATTAGGAAACAGGTTTAGTTCATTATTCCTATATAATAGTTCATAAGCAACTGTTTCCTCATTTCGATCAAAAATTGGCTGCCTGGCAACAAATACTTCCATTAAGTTCACTCCTGCTAAGTTCCTTTTCAACTCAAGACGTCTGCACTAGTCTAAAAGTAACATTCTATAGTAATCTTATAGTATCAAGAAATATGTGGAAAGTCTATGCGAATTGGAAATGATAGTATATTCCATAAAAAGTCATAAAAAAATTGATCCAACTAGTGAATTACTTTCATCTGGTAAAGATAAAATAATTCCTAATTGAATCAATTTTTGTTTTCTTAATGAATGGAATGAACAAAGAAGTTCATTAAAAACAATCCTGCAATAATATAAAGTGGAATGGATACCTCTTTAGCTTTACCAGTCGCCATTTTAAGAATAGGATACAGAATAAATCCAATGGCAATTCCATCAGCAATACTATAAGTAAAAGGAATCATAGCAATGATAAAGATGGCTGGAAATGCTTCAGTTAGGTCACGAAGATCCATATGTCGTATATTTTGAATCATTAGGCCACCAATGATAATAAGAATTGGGGCAATGGCATGATCAGGAATCCATTTTAAATAAGGAATAAACAGTACAGACCCTAAAAATAACACTCCAGTCGTTAATGAGGTTAATCCTGTTCTTCCCCCTGCAGTCATAGCTGCTGCACTTTCCACCGTTGATACCGTTGGACTTGTACCTAAAATCCCTGATGTAAAAGCAGAAAAAGCATTTGCTTGAAAAGCTTTGGAATATTTGTGCTGTTGATTAATCATATCAACATGCCCATGAACAAGGCCAATGTTTTCAAATACTAGAACCATTGTTACCGAGAACACAGCAATCCAAAAAGGTATTTCCAAGATTGAAGCAAATGAGATTTGTCCAAAGACTTCTCCATATTCACTCCATTTAAACGTACTTCCTTGAATAGACGGCTCGATGCCAAATAAGAATCCTAGTACGGTTCCAAATGCGATACTCCATAAAAATTGTCCCTTTACATTCCGAATAAAAAGAAATATCGTCACCAAGAAGGTAAGCACAGTAGCCAAGACCTTCAACTCCCCAAAATCACCAATCGTGATTAAAGCACTGTCTCCTCTTTGAATAAGACCGCCCTTTTCAAGACCAATGAACATTAAAAACATACCTAAACCGACTGTAATGGCTTCTTTTAATGTCTTGGGAATGGCTTCGGATAATACTTTTGATAATTTTGTAAATGCAATGATCATAAAGAGTATTCCTGACACCACAACAACTGCTAATGCTTCCTGCCAAGTTAGTCCTGATGACTTCACTAAAGTAAAGGTAAACATTGCATTAATTCCCATACCTGGAACTAGAAGAATAGGTGCATTAGCCCAAAAAGCCATGACCAAACATCCAATAAAGGAAGCGAGGATAGTTGCCATAACTGCTCCTTCAAATGGAATTCCAGCTTCAGAAAGAATGAGAGCGTTAACTGCGATAATGTACACAATCGTAAAATAGCCGATTGCTCCAGCCATTACCTCTTTCTTCATTGTGGTACCATGATTCTTTAACTGAAAAATACTTCCAAGTGCTTTCATATAATCTTCCTATAAAACTGCCCTCTCCCTACCCGCTCCTCCTACATGAGGGGAGCCACAAGATTCTATTCTAGCAAAAAGGATTGAGGTTGCCAACATAAATCACATAGGAAATTTATTAATTTTTAACTATTGTTTTTCTATGAGCACATACGCCAGGCTTAAAACTCTAGTTTTTTGAGAAGTTTCCCCACCTAAGAGCTTTTGGAAATTGAACAAGCCGATTTCCATATGGAGATCGGCTTGTTCTTAATTCATTCGAACGATTATTTTTCGATATCGCGTATTAGGTTAGCCATTTCAATTGCAGAGACAGCCGCTTCCCATCCTTTATTTCCTGCTTTTGTTCCAGCACGTTCAATAGCTTGTTCGATCGTGTCAGTCGTTAGCACTCCGAAAATCACAGGTATATCTTCTTGTAAGCCAAGATTTGCTACTCCTTTTGCTACTTCTCCGCTAACATATTCAAAGTGAGCGGTAGCTCCTCTTATGACAGTCCCCAAAGTGATCACTGCATCATATTTTCCCGAACGAGCTAACTTTTTTGCGATCATCGGAATTTCAAATGCCCCTGGGACCCAAGTTATTGATACATTTTCTTCTTCCACACCGTGTCTTCTTAATGCATCCTCTGCTCCTCCTAATAGCTTAGAAGTAATAAACTCATTAAAACGTGATACCACAATCGCAACTCTTAATCCAGTTCCTACCAAATTACCTTCATATATCGTTTTCATACTAAATTCCTCCTACAATTTTATAAGTATTGTTTACTGATGATTATCTATGAAAAGGCCAATCTGCTCTTTTTTTATGGTGATACTTTGATTACCATAATGGCCTACACTAAAACTTCAAAATATGACCTAATTTTGAATGCTTGGTCTTTAAATATTTTTCGTTTTCAGCTTTTGATGGCATTTGAATTGGAACACGGTCAACAATCTCTAATCCATATCCATTTATCCCTGCAATTTTCTTAGGGTTATTGGTTAGCAATCTCATTTTGGTGATGTTTAAGTCACTTAGTATTTGAGCCCCAATTCCATATTCTCGTAGGTCATCACCAAAACCTAACTTTTTATTTGCTTCTACAGTGTCATACCCTTCTTCTTGGAGCTTGTAGGCTTTTAGTTTATTGATTAAACCAATTCCTCTTCCTTCCTGACGCATATAAAGGAGAACCCCTTTTCCTTCTGCTTGAATTTGCGTTAATGCAGTGGTTAATTGTGGACCACAATCACACCTATTCGATCCAAATACATC
This sequence comes from Rossellomorea aquimaris TF-12, assembly GCF_001648555.1. Classification (GTDB taxonomy): domain Bacteria; phylum Bacillota; class Bacilli; order Bacillales; family Bacillaceae_B; genus Rossellomorea; species Rossellomorea aquimaris. Next base: position 47,752 of record NZ_LQXM01000020.1, read on the forward strand.
TCCCGTCAAGCATTCTGAATGAACTCGAACAAGAATAGCTTCATCCTCGGACCAAGTTCCCTTTACTAAAGCAATATGCTCTTTTCCAGTAAGGTTTTCAGTGTAGGCTACGGCTTTAAATTGACCAAATTCAGTTGGTAGTTCGATTTCAACTTCACGAGTGATCAATTTTTCTTTTTTTCTTCGATAGCGAATAAGGTCTTCAATTGAAATCATCTTCAAATCCCATTTTTCTGCCATCTTCATTAATTCAGGAACTCTTGCCATTGTTCCATCTTCATTCATGATTTCACAAATAACACCAGATGGTGCCGATCCTGCAAGCATAGCCAAGTCAATAGCTGCTTCTGTATGACCGGCTCGTTTTAATACTCCGCCTTTTTTTGCAACGAGAGGAAATATATGTCCTGGACGTTTAAAATCTTCTGGCTGTGAAGCTGGATTTAACAATTCACGAATCGTTGTTGATCTTTCAAATGCACTAATTCCGGTTGTAGCAGACTTATGATCTACTGAAATGGTAAATGCAGTACCATGAGGGTCTGTATTTAATGTTGCCATGGGTTCCAATTTTAATTTAGCAGCTATACCTTCCGTAATAGGCGCACAAATTAACCCTCTTCCTTCTTTTGCCATAAAGTTAACCACTTCAGGAGTCGCCTTATCTGAAAGGGCAATGAAATCACCCTCATTTTCACGATTTTCATCATCAACTACAATAACCACTTTTCCTGCTTTGAGATCTTCAATGGCTTCTTCAATACTATGAAACACGGCTCTTCCTCCTCTATACGTTACCAAATCCGTTTTTGGTTAAGAAATCATAACTAATTCCACCTGAAGTGCTTGATGATTCTTTACTAACTTCATAGAATCGATGGAAGTACTTCGCCATCACATCACACTCAAGGTTGACTATATCTCCTATCTTCTTTTCCCCTAGGATGGTGTCTCCCCTTGTTTGTGGAATAAGAGAGACTGTCAGGGAGTCTTCAGTAATTCTAAATACTGTTAAAGAGATTCCATCTATTGCAACAGAGCCTTTCATGATAAACAAGTGCTGTAATTCTTTTGGAAAGGAAATATCTACATAGATAGCATTTTCAACTTGTTTCATGTCTTTAATCAAACCAACGCAATCAACATGTCCATTTACAAAATGACCGCCAAATCGACCATTGGCTGACATAGCTCTTTCTAAATTAACCTTTGAACCAATTGTCAACTTTCTTAATGTCGTTGCTTCAAAGGTTTCTGGCATGACATCAACTTGAAATTGTTTATCTGTAAAACGAGTTACTGTCAAACAAACTCCATTTACACTGATGCTATCACCTATATGGGCATCACGTAAGACATTATTTGCTGAAATAGAAAGTTCCATAGAAGATGAAGACTTTTTTATTCCATTTATCCTACCAATTTCTTCTATAATTCCAGTAAACATTCCATTCTCCCCCTTTAATCCATTAAGTTAGCGGGATATTTCTATTTTTGGCAAAGCAACTATTTTTATATCCGGACCAATTCGATTAATATACTGAATATCCATCTTTAGCCCTTCTGCAATCGTATTAAAGCCTTTACCGCCAAAGCTTTGAAATGCATCACTTCCCCCAACAAGAGTCGGTGACATATACATGATCAGCTCTTGAAAAGCTTTTTCTTTAAGGAAAGTAGAATGAATCGTTGATCCACCTTCTACATACAAAGAAAGAATATTACGTTTCCCTAATTCAACAAGAACAGTATTGATATCTATCTTTTCCATTTGAAGTGAAATAATTTCACATCCTTTTTCCAGATAGGGTTTTTTCTGCTCTTCCGATATTCCATTTCTTGTGAAAATGATAGTAGGACTTTCATTGTCCTGTACAATATTTGAAAGTATAGGTGTTCGAAGGTTGCTATCTAAAATGACTCGAATGGGGTTTTTTCCGCCTTGGGGCAAACGGGTGGTAAGGTGTGGGTTATCACGAATGATTGTATTCACTCCAACTAATATCGCGTCATGCCGATGACGATCATAGTGGACATTTTCTCTAGATGCCTCTGAGGTAATCCATTTGCTATCTCCTGAAGCAGTTGCTGTTTTACCATCTAATGTAACAGCAGTTTTTAATGTTACAAACGGTGTACCGAATTGAATAAAATGAAAGAAATGCTTATTCAGTTCTAATGCTTCCTCTTGATGGTCGCCAATTTCCACCTCAATGCCTGCTTCAATTAATTGTTTTATTCCCTTACCTCCTACTAACGGATTTGGATCGGTACTTGCAATAAAGACTTTTTTAATACCGCTTGAAATAATTAATTGAGAACAAGGAGGTGTTTTACCATAGTGTGAACAGGGCTCCAGAGTAACATAAATGTCCGCTCCTTTTGCTTTTTCCCCTGCTGCAGTAATTGCATGAACCTCTGCATGACCACCACCTGCCTTAAGATGAGCACCCATCCCGACAATTTCACCATCCTTGACCACGACAGCACCAACTGCAGGATTTGGAGACGTTTGGCCCAGAGTAGACTTAGCCATGTTAAGAGCAAGTTCCATGTAATCTATTCCATTCATTCTGTTCACCTCCGATTTTTATAAAGTCTAAGAATAATAAAATTTAAAAACCCCAAGTACAAAAAACTACTTGGGGGGAAGTTTGGCATGACTAAATAAAGCACTCATAGGTATAATTAAAAAATGAATCATTTCATACATTAAACCATTAGAATACTGCCGTTCCTTCTCCCATCCAGACTTTCACTGTCGGCTTTGGAGTTTCACCAAATCCACCGCCTAATATAGCATTAGCCGGGTCACGGACTAAGAGCCATTGCTCATCACCGCCGGTAGGGAATTTCACCCTGCCCCGAAGGAAACCTATTCGATTACCTCTGATTATCTATGTTAGAATACTTAACTGTCAAGTTTTCCACTTTATCATATCGGAGGTGTATTTTGGGGTTCTCATTCATTTGCACTATTCCATTAGAGTTTACTGATATAAATAGAGATAAAAATTGAGAGTGAGGACTGTTAATTATCATTCCATTTAACTGTTTGTACATTTTTGGAAGGAAATGTCTTAATTTAAGTTCTTTTCGTAAGTTTTTCTGCTTTTGAAAAGAGAGTGGAGGTTGATTTCCGCTTCACGTGCTCGCTTTCCACGGGGCGTGAATTGAGCTAAGGAGGATAGGCCGAAAGCTAGCTGTAAGCGGAGCAGTCCCCCTCACCATCTAGCGTATACTGTTTGACAGAGACACAGGCAAAAATTTTTCAAAAAAATAACAAGCCTTGCGAAAACAGCCTAAATTTTAAACTTATTTATATTTATCGTATTAATAAGGAAAGAGCTTCAGTATGGTAAATAACAAAAGAGATGGAAAGTCCCATCCCTTTCGTTATTTATTTGTTTCCTTAATTATTGATTCAACAAATTCAAATGCTTTTTCTTTATTCAATCCTTCTCTCAAAGCAAAATCAATCGAATAAGAGCCTTCATTTACGTTAAAGAACGTAAATAACCTTTCTTCATCCTTAACCATAATTTCTCTAACATTAACAGCTACACCATTAATGATCTTAGTTTCGCTATCGCCGTTTCCATCTGAAAGTTCATAATTACTGTATGTTATCCTAAAAAGGAAAGGTTCTCCATCATACAATCCGTATAAAACTTTCGAACCTACATTTTTTTCGTGGTTTTTAATGAAATTCTCATCCATCAATTCACCTTTTTCTTTAGAATATACAACAGTTAATTCCTTTTTGTCGCCAGTAGGTGGATATATTATCTCTGCTGATGTGATAGGGTACTCTTCATACTCGGGTATAAATAGTTCTGTGCCAAATTCTTCTGTTGATTTTTCCAAAAAAGAATCTACAATTCCATTTGATTGAGAAGAACAACCACTGACAATTAACAACAAGCCAATTAGCAAAATAATAATTCTCTTATTCAATTCATCAGACCCCTATATTTTTATTGTGTCTTCATTATTTCATTTTAACATATACTTCCATAATCTTTTTAAATAAGGAAAAGTTTTACAAGAAAATTCAGTAGACAGGATAGCTTCTGTTAAGTTAGCGACAGACTTGAAGACTCATTTCTTTTCCAAAGAGATTGTTGACTGCACAACCAATGTAAGTGAGTATGACGCAGATTATATAGCAAACTTGATATTAAATGTTAGTGACAGACCAACCAATAATTTTATGCAACATATCAGGCGTAGGTTATCAGTGCTCGAAAGACCACTTGTGACAGCTAGAGGAAAGGGCAAGAGCTATATATATGCGAATTTCAACCCGAAGTATGCTCAGATGTCTTCGACCATTTTGAGAACATATTATAATTTTTGTCTAGAATCGAAGAAGACAAAGCTCACGCCAGCTCAAAAACTGGGCTTAACGGATAAACAGTTTACATTAAATGACGTTCTTTATTTTAAATAGGCTTGTAAAAATCCTCCTGTAATTGAGGGAGGATGATTTTTTAAAAGGTAAAATGGAATTTTATGTTAAACTAATAATAAGATATTTGAAAATTGCTTATTCAATTAACGGGCAGGATTATTTAATAAGTCTATAAATAAGGATGATTAACAAAGAGGAGGTGCTTGATAATGAAAAGGAGGAAACTATTGTTTGTTACTTTTGGTATATTGGTTGTTTCAATTTTAACTTTTTATTTTAATGGTACCAAACAGTTATATGGGAATGATGAAGCATCAATAGTTAAATTAATTAATTCTATTGAGGGATATGAACATAAATTAATTGAAATCTTGGAGATAAAAGATTTTGATGATTTAAGAATTGTAGCGTTTTTAGCTAATAATAAACCAGGCTACATAGAGTTTACTGAAAATAAAAAAGGTAACTTTATATGGAGATATATAGAAGTTAAAGAGAATGAGACATTTAGTTCTTTTAATATTTCTCCTCGAAAAATGATGTTTGTGACCAATAACGAAAATAAAATTGCTAAATTGCAAGTAGATATAAATGAGCAAAGATTTAAATGGGATTTTATCCCGAATAAAGCAACTGTAACTTGGGCTGATTTACCACAAACAGATAATAACCAATATACATTTCGGAACTATAAGTATTTTAATAAAGATGGAATTATTATTAAGGAATTTGAATAACCAGCTAGTAAACAATCGGGTGCATATCAAAAGCAATTCGCATGTTCTATCGATTCAAGTATTCCAGAAAAGGGCGCTTTATTTGAATAAGACATTCTAAACTTAAAAGGACTGACTCTAATTTAGAGTCGGTCCTTTTAAGTTTAGAATTATACTGTGGTTTACTCAGAGAAATTTGTGTGATTTTATATGAGATTTTATACGTTTTTTATCTGTTTGCACCTCACAAGTAAACCCGTTATTCTCAAAAAGGGGGGTTATTATTTAGTGAATTTCACTTCTGAACAAGGTCAATATTTAAATAAGTTTTCTACATTCCTCAGCACAATCAAAACACGCTTTTGCACAATCCTGACAATGCTGATGGTCATGTGACTTGCACTCACTTCCACAGGCGTCACAAATTTCTGCACACAGATTTAAGATTTGAGGTACAAACTTACTGCTCCGTTGCATGGCATTTATTGTGTAAGAACAAATATCAGCACATTCTCGATCCAGCTCAATGCAGGCCATCATTCTTTGTTCTTCTTTTAAGGATGCATGATAACATACATTGCAAGCCTCCAGACATCTTTCTAATGCAGTTAAACATTGCTTGTAATCGGCATTCATATCCTCACCTCCATACACATTCCTTAATAGAATACCCCATTTAAAAAAAAGGATAACTTAAGTGGAAACAAAATAATCACTATCGATATACCATAGAAAGATGAGAAGCCAATCCTGCTCTTCTGAATAGGTTTCAAAAAAAGAGATGTAGCTATGATGGAAGTCAAATAACTGTTGAATACTTTGAGGAAGGTATCCCTTTTGCAAGGATAAATAATTTTTCCCATTATAATTTAATATCCATCGCTTGTTCCCCCTGTAAAGAAGGATGGTTTCACCACTTATTGATTTCCATTCAATGGCTGTAGAACTTTGATACTTTAATTGAAATGACATTTTTACATTTTCATGATCAATTTGAATACTCTTACTCCATTTAAGGAAAGAGACAGCTTGCTTATCTTTACGGTGAAGAATATAGTGCTTTGGCTTATTCAATAGGGAAGTTCTTTGAATAAAATAATCAGACCAGCCATTGGTCTTTAAGTAATAAAACCCTTCATTTGTATTGACACCTATTAACGAATGTTGGGAAACGGGCAGATCCTCGTAATAGAGTCTACTAGCTTTTTTTATTTCCTTTTTACAGGTGAAGCTTAAGTAAAGGTTCGAAAACGCAGGTAAAAAAACTAGTAAGGGAAAATAGAATAACTTTTCCATTACTATCAGCATACCTACACCAATAAGAAAATACATCACGCTACGAAAAAGAAATGTATATTGTTCATTTTTATAAATATGGTAGAGGTTCATGAAATGCTCGTCCTTTCAATGAATCTTTACCATATGTATGTGACTATTCACAAATTAGAACAATGTTAAAGATGTTGTTCACTTTCTAAAACGCTCCTTTCGTCACCCTTGGTGGGTTTGAGAGTCAATGGATGAAAAGCAGAAATCTTTTTGAAACAGCTTATTTATTAAAAGAAATAAATTCTAAAACATTTCATACTTTATGAATTTACTGATTCTTGTAGTTGATCTGAACTCCATTCACGAATTTGATGAAGTTTTTCTTTCGCATCATGGTATCCCTGCCAATACAATTGATCTAGTTTTTTTCGATTTTTTTCAATTCGGCTTACTTTTAACGGTACTTGAGGTTGTATGATAAGAACTTCTCCGTTTTTTTCCCTTTCCTCTAGCTCTGCCACCGTTTGATTATAATGTAAATAACGATTCATCATGGTTTCGTGTAACAGTGGGTATTGTGGATATTTTCTTTTGATTAAAAAGGAAAATCGGGATGGCTTTTTTAAGTATCCCTTGTTTCTTGTTAAAATGACTACATTTTTTTGATAGCCATCTTGTTCAGCTTTCTTAATTGGAACAGGATCACTAATCCCACCATCCAATAAGTGTTGGGATTGATGCTCTACAATCGGTGCCACAAATGGAAGGGAACTGGATGCACGAATAATCGTCAGAAGATCCTCACCATAATTTTCTTTAGAAAAATATTTCGGTTTGCCTGTATGACAATCCGTCGTCCCTATGACAAACTCAGAAGGGTTCGAATGAAAAGTTTCATAATCAAATGGAACTAGTTTATTAGGTATTTCATTAAAAACATAGTCCATCCCAAATAGCTCCCCGGTTTTCCAATAATTTCTCCATGAGAGGTATTTAGGATCTCGGATAAAGTCTACATTCACTTTCTTATTGCGACCGTTTTGTTTGGATAAATACGAAGCTGCATTACATGCCCCTGCTGATACTCCTATAACATAGGGAAACTCTATTCCTTTTTCTAAAAAGCATTCAAGAGCTCCTGCTGTGTAGATCCCCCTCATTCCCCCACCTTCTAGAACGAGTCCAGTATTTTCAATCAACATGTTTAGTACCTCCCTATTGCTTCAAAATACACATACATACTTTTTAGAAAATAAGTTTTAACAGAACCAAATATGTTCCAATTTCACATTTTCTCAAGCACCTGTTTCAAACACACCTCTAATTTTCCCACAAAAAAATAAGCGTGAGTACCATTTTGCTTAAATGTTAACGTATGTTTAAATTCTATTTCATTACCAGGTTCTTTCATAGCTTCTTGGAGTGGGATATTTTCAAAACGATTTAAATCATCTCTTTTTTTCTAGTGGAATGAGTCTGGCCTCACATGTCTTTTCATAAAATTCAATGGGTCCAGCTTCTTTTAATAGTGCGTACATATACCCTTTTTCTTTCATTTTTTGAAGAGCTGTATAAAGTAGACCTTTCCCTACACCTTTATGTCGTGTTGTAGGAACCACTCCCATTGGCCCATATATGCCTTTTTTATTCTGAAACACATCGAAGGCTGCAAATCCAATAATTTCATCATTTTCTGAAGCCATTACAAGTGGAATTTTTTGGTGTGAAGGATGAAACCCATTTAGCAATGTTTTTGACCAAAGCTTTCCAAAATGGGTTTCAACAAATTGGGTTAGAGCATTTTGGTCATGATGCTGTACTTGTTTAATTAGAATAGAAGAATCGATTGAATAGGACCAATCTTTCTTTACTACATTCACTATCAAATCCCTTGCTGTTGTGGCGCATTGGATGATTTCCTCATGAGGTAGCCCCTTCAGTTCATATTTCAGTTGGGGATTTTCATGGAGATGGGTGTAAAAAGCCTTAATGATATGTCCTTCATTTAAGAACGTTTGATTATATCTCCTCATGACCTCAACAGATGTTTTCCAGATTCTCATTGCTTTAGTGGATAATGACATGGTAAACGGTACGATTCTTTCAAGGCTGGATTTTTCACAGGGAGTGTCTTCATAGATGCTTTCCAATTGGTCTTTATATGGCTCAATTAGATGATACATCTCAAGTAAGGTTCCCTCTTTTACGAGAGCTGCTCCTAAAAATAAATCTAAGCTTCCAACTGATTCTCGATTACTGCTTTTAGCCCTTGATTCAGCATGTTGGATCAGAGTTTTTACTTTATTCGTAAGTTTATATGGCTCCATGTAGGTCCGTCCCTCCTATTTCACTATTATTTCGACAAAAATTTTGGAAATCCTGTTGCTTGGGAGAGGTCCGTCCCTAAAAAAAGCTGACTTATTGTCAGCTTAGTTCTTTTTTCTTGAAGAGGACGGGTGTGATGAGAAGAATGATAAGGCATAGTGTGCTTGTTAGGATTATGGTGATGGTAAGATTTTTTGGCCAGGTTTGATTGAACAATATATTATCTAAGTAGTTTGAAAGCTGCGCTGGTGACCACTTTAGTTTTTTTGTAAGATAGCCAGATACAAAGTTTAGAAGAATGGATAGTCCAATTGTAAAAAAGGCAGCTAGTCCAGATACATTTACAATACTACTGAAAAAAATCACCAGGGTTATAATGAAGGTCAGCCAAATACCATATACAAAAAGGGTTTGAAGAAAGGCAGCTGCTTGAATGTCTTCAAATAATAAATTGATATAGTACCAGCTCGATAGCATTCCGAGAATGTAGGAAACCCATATTAGTACCGTAGCAGATAACCACTTAGAATAAATATAAGCATGATAGGATACAGGCTTAACCAGCACCATTACAGCATTTCCACTCTTTCTTTCTCCTGAAACGATTCCCATAAAACCTAAAACGACAACTAGGATACCAAACGTATTAAATTGACTAATAGTCGACAATAAGACTTCTTCAGAGGAAGGTGTTGGAATTTGAATAACGGTGCCTTCTGGTAAATCTCCTACAGAATTTAATATTTCCGGTAAGTAGTATGCTGTTAACGGTTCTGTTAGACCAAAAAGAATAAACACCATTGGCATCCACATCCATTTGTAATTTCGTGTTAATTCCATCATTTCTTTTCTAAATAAAACCCACAGGATTTTCATTTCTTCATCACCTTCATAAAGAGTTCTTCCAAGCTATGGTCACTGCTTTCAAATCTTGATACAGGCAAGTTCTTTTCTGCGATGAGTGTGAATATTCTTGCTCTATCCTTTTCCAATTCCTTTACTTCGAGTGATAATGTATTTCCTTCAGCTCTAACTTGCTGAATCCACTCTTTATTCACAAAGTAAGACTTATATACCTCAGCACCATCGTTAAAATGGAGATTGAACTTAGGAGTCTGATGTTTTTCTTTTACTTGAACTAATGGACCTTGTTCAATTAGAACGCCTTCGTGTAAAAACAATACATCATCACATACTTGCTCTGCATCATTTAGAATATGAGTCGAAAAAAGGATTGTCGTTTCATCCTTTAACTTCTTTAAAAGCTCCAGCACTTCTCTTCTCCCAAAAGGATCTAAAGCAGATACAGGTTCATCCAGAATGACGAGATTCGGTTTGTGTATAAGCGCCTGAGCAATTCCTAGACGTTGCCTCATTCCACCGGAATATTGACCAATTCTTCTATTTTTACCTTCTGAGAGCCCAACTAACTCTAGGATTTCATCACAACGCAATATAGAATTCTTCCTTGAAAGTCCAGCAATTTCACCCGAAAACACAAGATATTCAACCCCCGTCATCCAATCAAAGAAAGAGGGGTACTGTGGTAAATAACCGATCATGCTCCGCATGTCTTTGTTAGAAGTATTGGGATTCAAAATAGTTCCAGTAGTCGGGGTAATTAACCCAGCCAGCATATTTAAAGTGGTTGTTTTACCTGCTCCATTAGGACCTAATAATGCTGTACAGTTACCTTTCTTCAATTGAAATGAAACTGATTTCACTGCATGTTTATCTTGGTACTTTTTTTCTAATGAAATTACTTCTAATACATTTATCATCCATTTTGCCTTCTTCCAAAGATAAAATAAAGGATGGGTCCGATAATATTTACAAATAAAATAATGAGGAGCCAAACCCACTTAGGACCCTTTGTTTCCTTTATTCGAATTACATCCACTAGAGCCACCACGATTAATAATAATTGTATTAGAATGACTGGAGCAATTAATCCCCAATTAATGCTTTGTAAAGCTTCTTGAAATTCATTCATTTACATTTCCTCCTCTACATTAAATAACTATAAGACGGTTAAGTACTGAAATCGTTCATAAATTCAGAAGAAATTTATTTTCTATTTTTTCGCATTAAAAGAGCCACTATGGTAGTGGCTCCAAATTAGGGTTGATATAACTTGTTCATTTGTATCACTTCTTGTTTTACCTTTTCTAATAAGGAAGGCGGTGATATGATTTTTGCTTGATTTCCAAAGCTTAATATCCAATTAATCAATCCGTCACTGACAAGTGCTTTTGTAGATAAAACAAAATAGCCATCCTCTGCTTTCATGATTTCTACATCTTTTCCAAACTTATCGATAATTACGTTGATCAGATGATTCTGGAACTTTATTTTTATCCACTCTTCATTCCCTGCAAACATATGAAATGTAGATTGGACATACTTTGAAACATCAAAATATTCATATGGGAAGCTCTCTTCAAGTGCTTCTACATTTCTCAATCGATCTACTCGATAATGTCGAATTTCCTTAGCTTCATAGTAATAAGCAATTAAATAATAATAATCATTTGCCCACGTTAAAGCGTAAGGCTTCACTTTATATGTACGACCCTTATGACTTAAGTTGAATTTTTTATCCAAATCATAGCGTCCGTATTGAAACGTTATGATTTTCCGTTCAGAAATAGCTTCATGTAAATCATGAATGATTAATCGAATTTGAGGACTCTCACTTTTAATAGATGAATCAATCTGTATTTCATTTTGAAGTTTCTTTCCTTCATGATCACTTGTCAGTTTTTTAATTTTAGAAATTAACTGTTTCGTTTCTTGCTTAGTAATAAATTTAGCAGACACAACGGCATCAATGATCATCCGAAGCTCATACAATTCGAAAAGACGATATTGATGACTATAAAACTTTGGTAATCCATCCTTTACTTGATTAATTGTTACATCAAATCCACTTTTAATTAAGTGATCAATGTCATCCTTTAATGAATTCTTATTTAATTTTACATCTGATCCATATACCTGCCTGAAGCGAAGGATAATATCATCTAATCCTAATTCATGATCCTCATCGGTTTCACTACTCAAAATATCCATCAGCTTTAACAATCTTTCTTTATTATCAATTCTGGTCATTGCCTCACACCCTTCCTTGTAAAACACTTATTCAACACTACACCCAATTTCTTAATACCAATTATTTCAAATTATCCTTATTAACTCAATCCTATATTTCATAAAATAATATTTCTATAGACATGTAATCATACCTCCTTTCTACGATGTCACAGGAAATCGAATTCATCCATTTGAAATTCATCCATTTTTCAAATAGATGTTCTTTCAAATTGGCATCAAGGTTACGCTGACTTTTTAAAAATACTCGCCTTAGCCTACAATTGAATAATCAAAAATATTTTCCTATCCATATTACATAATGTAATTTATAACTGACATTTTGTAATATATTTCATAGTATAAATATGGAAGGAGATGAAAGTTTTTGAAAAACAAAAAAATGAAGATTGCCAGAATTGAAGCTGATGTATCTCAAGAAGAATTAGCAGGTATCGTTGGAGTTACAAGGCAAACCATTAATTTAATCGAAGCAAGGAAATATAACCCGAGTCTCAACTTATGTACAGCAATATGTAAAGCATTAAATAAAACATTAAATGATTTATTCTGGGAGGAATGAAAAATGAGTAGTAATAAAATCATTAAAGAAACAAAATTAACCATCAGTGTATCGTTACTGATTAGCATTTTCCTTTTAGTAACTTGGGCTGTTTTCGAAACAATGGATATTTCCTTTACTGACAACAAAGCCTTTTTAGCTCTATCGCTGATTCCATTTAGTACAGCAATAGCTTTTTTCATTAAACTAATGAAAATAAAGAAGGATCCAAAAGTGATTGTATCGGAGACAGATGAGAGACTTGTAGCCGAGAAGAATGAAGCCGATGCGAAAACATTGAAGGTACTTCAAGGATTATTGTTCTTAATATACCTGGGTTACACATTTATGTTTCCAGAGGAGGTTTTTAAATCAATAGGATGGTGGATCGCGTTGATTATTCTATTTTTCTCTATATTCGCTCCTTTCATGTTTCGACATATCGTAAAAGAAAATTGGCAATGATGCTTTAAGAAAAGCCGGATCATTCCTTGTGTATCTTGTTTTCGCTAAACACCACTGCTTCAAGTCCATTTGTTCCCGATACAGATTCTACCCCTCACAGTCTGTTGATTTCTACACATTTTACAATCATCCTTATGAAAACAACTTTTTCAACAAAATGAATCGTTTTAGCTCAATAAAAAGAACTCATAGGTATTCTCTATGAGTTCTTTGAACGTTTATTTAATTATACGAAACACAGTTGGAATTCTGTAGCTTTCACCTTCGTAAGCTTTAATTGCTCCTAAAATCGTAAAGATTAGTGCTAGAACGCCAACAATCGGTGCTAATACAAAGCCGATTAATACGATCATCAAAATAGAACTGACAATGCCATATACTGCATACGAAATTAAAAAGTTTAAATACTCTTTCCCATGAAAATCTACAAATTCTGATTCATCTTTTTTAATCAACCAAATAATGAGTGGTCCAATAAATGTAGTAAATAAACTTAAGATATAAATAAGTGCAGCCATCATTCTTTCATCTTTTGTAGGCATACTATTCTACCTCCTTTTCTGCTTGCCAACTACTCGTGTCTAACTCTTTAAACACTGGGTTGTTGTCAGCGAATCTTACTCTCCTTATATTTACGTTTTTCATTGCTGAAAGTTTCATAAATTTTATGTTCTGAGATTTTATTTACCATTTTTCATTTATTTAGGTTCAGTTCTCATGAAACGCCCGAGACTCGAATATATGTAGAAAAGAGATGTTTGTCCATAGAGAAGCATTCCTCAAATCCATACATTTTGTGAAGGGTAGAGATGTCTATGAATAAAATAGAAGCGTTTATCCTAGGGATCATCCAAGGTTTAACCGAATTTCTTCCTATCTCAAGTACTGGTCATTTATATCTCGGGAGACGGGTGTTCGGTTTAGAGGAAGCAGGATTATTCCTTGATACCATGCTACATATCGGAACTCTCATTGCCGTTTTAGTTGTTTATCAAAAGGAACTTCTTTTTATGCTACGTCATCCCTTTAGTAAGTTATCCTTTATCCTTGTGATTGGAACCATTCCGGCAGTCATTGTTGGATTGCTGTTTGAAGATTATTTTGACGCGATTTCTAAAACAGGCTCCACTATCGGCTGGGAATTTATCGCCACTGGTTTCATAATGTATTTTGCAGATGGGGTGAAAAATGGTTACAAAAAGTTAGAAAATATAACCTTCAAAGATGCTTTCGTGATTGGAGGTTTTCAAGCTGCAGCTATCTTCCCCGCCCTTTCACGATCCGGCCTTACCATAGCAGCAGGGTTATTTCGTAAGCTCGATCGAGAAACTGCTGCATACTTTTCCTTTCTTCTTTCTACTCCCGCCATAATAGGTGGTATTGTTTTTCAAGGAAAAGAGATGCTTTCCGGTCATACAGAAATCGTACCGTTCTCAAGCTTGGCAATTGGTACCATAAGCGCAGCTGTGTTTGGATATTTCGCCATTGTTACGATGGTTAATTTTTTAAAGAAACATTCATTAAAGATATTCTCCTATTATGTTTGGGCTTTGGGTTTTCTTATTCTCATACTTCAATATTCAGGAATTATGTAGGAGGATTATGATGAATCATGATTGGATAGTCACCATTCTTGCACAGCTTACGGATTGGGGGTATGTGGGCATTGCACTTGCTCTCATGATTGAAGTGATTCCAAGTGAGGTCGTCCTTTGTTATGCAGGGTTCATGGTAAGTTCAGGAAAGCTACATTTTGTTGGGGCATTCATGAGCGGAGTAATAGGTGGAACCCTTGCCCAGATTTTTCTTTACTGGCTTGGATATTACGGAGGGCGCCCTTTTTTTGATAAATACGGGAAATACCTTTTTATCAAAAAAAGCCATTTAGAAGGGGCTGAAAAATGGTTTGAACGTCACGGCACTATGGTAATATTCACAGCTCGATTTATACCAATCGTACGTCATGCCATTAGTATTCCAGCTGGAATTAGTCGAATGCCTCTCTCCATTTTTATTTTGTATACCTTTGCGGCTATGCTCCCTTGGACATTATTGTTTATGGTAGTTGGCATGGAGCTCGGCATACACTGGAAGCATATTGAAGTGATTGGCGGAAGATATATTAAGCCCTTAAGCATTATTGCTATTTTGGGGATGGGAATATACTTATTTTATTCCTTTCAGAGCACGAAGAAGGATACTTGACTTCATTTTTCATTATAAATTGTTTACAATAAACATAAGTACACTTTTCTTTCATGAAAGGATACCATATGAATTCATTATTATTAATAAACGCAACCATTTATCCTGTTACTTCTAAACCAGTAAAAAATGGGTCAGTACTGATTGAAAATGGATTGATTAAAAGTATATTCTCTTATCCCATTGATGTACCCAGTAATATTCCTGTCATTGATTGTAAAGGGCTTTATTTGTTTCCTGGATTCATTGATACACACACCCACTTGGGGTTATATGATGAAGGTACCGGTTGGGCAGGAAATGATGCTAATGAAACAATAGAACCGATGACTCCCCATATTAGAGCTTTTGATGGGGTAAACCCATTAGATCCAGGGTTCAGTGATGCACTAAAATATGGTGTTACTGCAGTCAATGTGATGCCTGGAAGTGCTAATGTAATTGGTGGAACCACTTCCGTTATCAAAACCTTTGGGACCACAATGCGAAATATGGTGATTAAAGAAACTTCAGGTCTAAAAATTGCACTTGGAGAAAACCCAAAACGAATTCATAGCACTGGGAATAATGACTCCATAACCCGTATGGGAATTATGGGGATGTTAAGGGAGGCTTTCTTTTCTGCAAAATATAGTGACCAGCCAGAAGAATTAAGAGTTGCTCCTTTAGTATCTGCATTAAAGAGAGAAATTCCAGTTCGTATTCATGCCCACCGTGCTGACGATATTCTCACAGCAGTCCGATTAGCCGATGAATTTAATCTCGATTTGAGAATCGAACACTGCACCGAAGGACATCTCATATCTGATGAGTTAAAAGGAAGAAATTTAAAAGTATCAGTAGGCCCTACCTTTACTCGACGTTCTAAGGTTGAGTTGAAAAACAAAAGCTGGATTACCTATCAAAAACTAACTCAAGCGGGTGTCGAAGTTTCGATAACTACAGACCATCCTTATACTCCCATTCAATATTTAAATATGTGTGCAGCCATTGCCGTAAGAGAAGGATTAGACGAACAAAAGGCAATTGAAGGAATAACGATTATTTCAGCTAGAAACCTTGGAGTTGAAGATAGAATCGGTAGTGTCGAAAAAGGGAAGGACGCTGATTTAGTGCTTTGGAGTCGGCATCCCTTTCATTTTATGGCTAAGCCAATCTTAACGATTGTAAATGGGAAAATCGCCTATCAAAACATGTAGAAAATTGTTAAAAAATATCAAAAAAAATTAACGTTTTACCTATTTCCTTTTTAATTAAATTCATATATGATACATATGGATATTATATTTCCGATTACATTGTTCTTAAACGCTATATATTTTATATAGAGCGATTGTAATGGAGGGAAGGCAAAAGGTGCGCCACCAGTTTCTTGACTGGTCTTAGTGGGTTCGATTCCCACCCCGAAATTTTTTAGTTAACTTTTAAAAATTTCGAGGGTGGGATCGTACGCAAGTAGACTGCCCTCAAGGAGGGTCTACTATGATCAAGAAACGTGAATTACATGAGTGTCATGAACTATTTGACCTTATGACGCACCCGGAAGTCTTCCCTTTCGTTCGTCAAAAAGCAAATTCATATGATGAGTTTCTATTCTTAACAAAACAAACGATTGAAGCAGAGGAACGTGGAGAACTTGTTTCTCGTACCATTATGGATGAGTGGGGTAACCCCATTGGGACCATTAATTTATTTGACATTCAAGAAAATGCAGGGTTTCTTGGCACATGGATTGGTAAGCCATTTCATGGTAAAGGTTACAACAAACCTGCCAAAGATGCTTTTTTCCACGAGCTCTTTTTTGAATTAGGTATGGAAACCATATTCATGAGAATTCGCAAAGTGAACACTCGCTCACAAAAAGCAGCTGAAAAGCTACCTTATGTCATTAAGGCGAATGATATTAGACGCTCTCTATATGAACAATTAAATGCTCATGAAGAGGTTTATGATTTATATGAAATCCCTAAAGATCTTTATACACTCCATTTATATCAGTATCAACCATCACAGGAAGAAGAACAGGCATTGGAAGCATAATCGATAGCATGAATTAAAAAAGAATTGAATTCCCTGTGAGGAATTCAATTCTTTTTTTACTTTTGCCGGAAGAAATCGGTCAGCTTGAAAGCGGCGCTAATTACTTTTTGCACGTTTCTCAAAGTAAAGATTTCTTACTACAAAGGTTTTATAATTTTCCAGCTTTCTTTTTTCAGTTGGATGATAATAGATCCCCATGTTTTTCAGTTCCTGAATGTACCAACCCTTTGAATATTGATACGCCATTCGTCTTCTCCCCTTCAGTCATTTGTATACTATATGCTGTAAAGGGGATGGAATGACTTCTTTTATCTAGACATGGAGGAGAGCTCTCTGTACATATCTTGAATCGTGTATGCTTTCTCTCCATTTTTCATATTGGAAATATACATCTCTTTATTTTCTGTCAGTTCTTTCACTTTTTTGATAAAGCTCTCTGGGTTTAATTCTTCTTCCTCTAACTTCATGGCATATCCATGTTTCTCGAAGGAGTTTGCGTTCAATATTTGATCTCCCCTACTTGCTTCTCTGGAAAGGGGAATTAAAAGCATAGGTTTTTTTAATGCTAGAAATTCAAAGATAGAATTAGAGCCTGCCCTAGATATAACAAAGTCAGTCATGGCTAAATAGTGAGGTAACTCACCCTTAATAAATTCATACTGACGATAGCCTTTTTGCTTATAGCCCTCTTCAATATTACCTTTTCCACAAATATGAACGATTTGAAAGGATTGAAGCAGCTCATCGAGATTCTCTCTAACTGATTCATTTATTTTACGTGCTCCGAGACTTCCTCCCATGATAAGAAGTACAGGCTTCTCTTCATAATAACCTGTTAATCTTTTCCCTTCCTGTGGATCACCAGAAAAGAGCTCTTCTCTAATAATAGCTCCAGCGCATAAAGCTTTTTCTTTTGGGAGAGTTTCGACTGTTTCCGGGAATGTGGTGAAAATTTTTGTAGCAAAAGGTACAGCCAACTTATTTGCTAATCCAGGAGTAACATCTGACTCATGGATCGCTACAGGAACTTTGGCTAATTTAGCAGCCATTACTACGGGTACAGATACAAACCCACCCTTTGAAAAAATGATATCCGGCTTTGTTTTTCGAATAATCGTTAGTGCATCAAGAACACCTTTCATTACACGAAATGGATCTGTGAAATTCCTCCAAGAAAAGTACCTTCTAAGCTTTCCACTTGATATACTTTCGTAAGGAATATGAGGAAATTGATCAGTAATGATTTCTTTTTCAATTCCATCTTCAGAACCAATGTAGGTTACCTTCCAGCCCTCTTTTTCAAAATGGGGAATTAAAGCCGTGTTCACTGTGACATGCCCAGCTGAACCGCCACCTGTGAATAAAATATGCTTGTTCATATGTATTTACTCCAATCTACTTTTCATTCATTTCATTATACACTTTATCAAGAATCGAATGAGGATAGAACCTTAAATCATAAACATAATTTTTTAAAACAATCTGGCTGTTTTCGATATCGATTATGTTTGATTGCCAAGCAATCCTCATAAAGGTTACTTTCTATATATACCTGAAAATAATAGTCTCTTAAACCTTATCACGATTCAATATATAATTTGCTACATTCCTTCCACTAATTGTCACCATTGGAGAACCCCCACCCGGGTGAGTTGTTCCTCCGACATAGAATAATCTATCAATATCCTTGCTTACATTCGAAGGTCTAAGAAATGATTCTGTCATACTGTGAGAAGCAATACCATAAAGTGCTCCTTTGTAGGCTGAGAATTTAGATTTAATGGTATTTGGTGTAAAAATCTTCTCTACCTCAATTGAATCTCTAATGAAAATTCCATGGTTTTCGAGTTTATCATAGATTTTCTCTTTATACTGTACTATCTCATCCCTTTTAAGATCAATTGCAGGAGCATTCACAAGTATAAACAAGTTACTTCCTTTAGTAATATTTGGGTCAGTTGCAGCAGAATGGCTAATATAAATGGTAGGATCTCCAGGAAGCCTTTTATCCTTAAAGATCTCATCAAACTCCTTTTTATAGTCTTCACTATAAAACAGTTGATGGTGATGAATAGATTCTTGATATTCCTTCACTCCTGCCAGAATAACAAATGCAGAGATGGATGGTTGATATGAATCCAGTTTCTTATTAGGAAAGCTTAGACGGTCCTCTTCCCTAATAAGATTTCGAGTAGCTGTAATGAAATCACCATTTATGATCACGTCGTCACCCATCAGGAACTCACCATCTGAAGTGCTAACTCCTATTACCCTCTTCTTCTTCACAATAATCTCTTCCACACGAGTTCCAAACTTACAAACTCCACCAATTTCTTCAAAGAACTGACGAAATCCCGTTGCAATGGAAGTGTTTCCCCCCTTTGCATAATACACTCCGTCATTCATCTCTAAATGACCTATGAGAGAAAATGTAGCAGGACATGAAAATGGAGAAGAACCTACATACGTCGCATACCTATTAAACACCTTCAACACATCCTCATCCCGAAAATACCTCCTGTGAAAATGATTCATTTTTTCAAAGGGACGGACCTTCATAAAACTTCGGGATAATTGTGGTGAAAGATAATCCTTCCAGGAATCAAAGACTCGGTAAAAGAAACTTTTTTCTGCCAGAAGATAAAGCCTATTTACTTCCTTTAAATATTCTCGATATCGAGAAGCACCGAGAGAATCAAATTTTCGTAGCTCTGCAATCATTTCTTCAGGGTTAGCACTTTGAAAAAGTACTTTCCCATTGGAAAATACATTTTTTGTATGTTTTTCAAGTTTCTCAAACTGAAAATAGGATGAGGAGTCACCACCAGCATCATTGATAACAGACTGAAAAACCTTTGGCATGGTAATGGTGTTTGGACCAAAGTCAAATGAATATCCCCCCATTTTAACAGACATCATTTTACCACCTGGATGTTGATTTTCATCTATTATTGTCACTTGATACCCTTTGCTCTGCAGAGAAATGGCGGCTGATAACCCGCCTAAACCGCCACCGATAATGAGAATATTTTTCATGAATAGGTTCTCCCTTTCCAAACATAACCTTGTTTACGAATACTTTTTACCATGGAAGCCCACATGATCAAGATGAAGCTAATAGAGGCAATAGGCATAAAAAGAAAATGTATAGGGGATTGCTTAGAAGCAACATCAACCATCCAAGTCTGAATCCATACTGCAAATAAAGGGAGCAAATACAACCAATATTCATTGATTATTCCATAAATAAATAAAGGAAGAGGAAAAACATAAAATACGAAATAAAATAAAGATAGGACGATGACTGAAATAGGATTTCTTCCAATTCCTATATATACATTCTTTAAAAAACCATTCCATACCTCTTCATTTGTGTTATACATATTACAAGAAACGTCAAGAGTATTATTTATTAACGAAACCTTCCATCCACTGCTTTTCACCCTTCTTGCAAGGTGAACATCTTCTACCAGAGAACCATTTACCGATTCATGTCCTCCACAATCCTTATATGCCTCTCTATCAAAGAACATGAACGCTCCATGAGCAGCTGTAAAAGAAGGGGCTGTGGACTTATTGGCAACCATTAGCGGTAAATGGAAATAAACCAAAAAATGCTGAAATGGAACTAGCATCTTGCCTAAAAAAGGTTTCACAGGAAACCTTGGGAACCCTGTAACTAAACCTGATTGATGCTTTTTCATCTGATACAGTACTTTTTCAATAATAGTTGATGAAACACGTACATCTGCATCTAGAAAGAAATAATACCTTCCTCTGGCTTCCTTACTTAATTGATGACATGCATGTACCTTCCCTATCCAACCATCAGGAAGAGGCTTCCCATTCATTACTTTAAACCGCGTATCTTTATTAATCCTTTGAGTTAATCTTGATAAAGTTTGATCAGTGGAGCCATCATTTAGAATAATAAATTCAATTGGGGAATATGTGATTCCTTTTAAACTATCGATCACACCTTCAACATTTCGTTCTTCATTTCTCATAGGTATTAAAATAGATACCAGCTCTTTTGAAGACGCTTTTTTAGAAAGTTTGGGTAAAAATAAAAGATTTAAAAAAGTAAACACAACAAATACTAATGACAATACTATGTAGATAATCAATCCCATTCCACCTTTATTTCCTTCTCTTCCAAAAGCTTAACCATTCACTGCTCGTTCTAAATCCTTTTACAAATAAGTCAAAAGACATCGTATTGTTATTTATAATATTATCCCTTAATTCATCTAATTGCTGTTCCAAAAGCATCCTAATGGAGTTTGTCTGTTCAATCCGTGTATGGTGCTCCTGACGAAAAAGAAGCTTAGAATCTACATTTCGCAATTGAATATAAAGCTCAGGTCTTTGATTGTGGTGGAAAGTATAATAAAAGGTGACAAACGTAACATCCACCTCAGGTTTCTTTTCGAGGAGATAGCTAGGACCTTTCATAAACGATAAGGGTCTTTTTTCAAGATGCTCTTCTTTTCCTTGTGGGAAAATCCATACGGTTTTTTGTTCACTGAGACATTTTTCTGCAAAACGTAATGAGACGATTAAGTCTTTTGGTGACTCTGGATTTACAGAAAAAGCACCAATCTTCCGAAAAAAAGAAAAATCTTCAATCCCTTTCTGACTCATCATTGCATAGCTATCTTCCTTTACTACATATTGATTTAAATAAAATATCATTAAACCGTCCCACCAATTAGAATGGTTTGCAAGGATTAAATGACCTTTTGATAGATCACGATTATTTCTTCTGTCATCAATCCATACTCTGTAGAATTGTTTTTTCAGCTGAAAAGTTAAGTATTGAGCCAGCATTTTCTGGAACCCTTTGCTCTTTTTTGCTTCAATCATTTCACTTTCTCCATTCGTTTACGGATTAATAGTGGAAAACTATAAAATATAATGGTGACGACGACAGCTAACCATAGTCCTTCAACCATCGCCGTTACTAAAAACATGAGAATAACGAGAAAATAAAGAGCCCGCATCCGACTTCCCCACTTTTTTTCAATGGACGGGTAGTGAATATATAAATATAGTGCAAACTGGATAACAAATGAAACGAAAAACCAACCCAGGAAATTTTGAGCAGGGATGTCATAATACCATCCACCCTCATCCCAAATCCAATACTCTCTACCTTTATAGGCAACTGGATCAATAATTAAATCCATCGTTACTGCGAATATTGAAGTTAAACTACTATAATATATCGCTCCTAGTAAAGACTTTGGTTTCATTAAAAGTCTCTCAAAATAAGCCATACTTGTCATAATTACCATTACCCATGCAAAACCTATAGTGATAGGCACTCCTATTAATTGAAAACCAAAATCTTTCTCATAATGATACGAACCAAATATGATACCGTAATGAACACCCAAGGATTCAGCAAGGATTGTTAAAAGCATGATGAATACTCCAATTAGGCAGCCTCTAAATGCTCCCAAAACTTTAGAACTATATACAACTGCTAAAAATCCTGCTAAATATAAAAAGACTGCGTTGGCCCATTGAAGAGAGGAAGGAAGCCAATCAAGGGAAACAAGAATAATTCCTACTCCGTACCAAATTAAGAAGAAAAACCATACCCAATTCTGCCATGTTTGCTTCACTCCCACTCCCCCTCCTTTTAGAAGTATCATTTCTTTCAAAATTAATTAGTTAATATCGAACGAAAAACAGAAATAACTCTCTTACTCTTTCTTTTATGGTACAGTATGAAAGTGCATTTTCTTTTTCACTATTAATTGACTATGCTTTAAAGGAGTTAGAATATGAGAGAGACATTTACGTTAGCCCAGAAATTAAAGCAATTTTCCTATATATTAGTTCCCATTCTCATTACACAACTAGGCATGTTTGCCATGAATTTCTTCGATACCATTATGTCAGGGAAGTTTTCACCGACCGATCTTGCTGGTGTCGCCATCGGTTCTTCCTTATGGGTGCCCGTTTTCACAGGATTAAGCGGCATTCTTCTTGCCGTTACACCCATTGTCGCTCAATTAATAGGTGCGGGCAGGAAAAAGGATGTACCTGTGACGGTAATACAAGGAGTTTATGCAGCTATCGCTTTATCGTTATTTGTCATGATTAGTGGTGCACTGGTTTTGAACCCTATATTAAATGGAATGAATTTAGATAATCACGTAAGAATGATTGCTAAAGAATACCTTATCGCTCTCTCCTTTGGCATGATTCCATTATTTATTTATAATGTCCTCCGTTCATATATTGATGCCTTAGGCATGACACGTGTAACCATGTTTATTACTCTATTATCGCTTCCGGTAAATATCGTATTCAATTATGTCCTTATTTTTGGAAAGATGGGCTTTCCAGCTTTAGGAGGAATCGGTGCTGGTTATGCCTCAGCGATCACCTATTGGGTCATTACCATCGTTGCTTTTTGGGTTGTCCACTCAAAGAGGCCATTTAATCACTATCGCATATTTAAGACTTTCCACAAGCCGGAACTTTCAAAATGGAAAGAACTTTTCCATATCGGTGTACCCATTGGACTCTCAATATTTTTTGAAGTTAGTATTTTTTCAGCAGTAACTTTATTAATGAGTGATTATAAAACAGTCGTTATCGCCGCTCATCAAGCAGCAATAAACTTTGCTTCATTTTTGTATATGATTCCATTAAGCATTTCCATGGCATTGACAATTGTTGTTGGATTTGAAGTTGGAGCAAACAGACTCCGCGATGCCAAAGTATATAGTTGGATGGGAGTAAGTTTCGCCTTATTTCTAGCATTAATTTATGGAATTATTCTGTTTATATTTCGAACAGAGATATCCTCTTTGTATACAGACGATTCAATCGTATTACAGCTTATAAGTCACTTCTTATTGTACGCCGTATTCTTTCAACTTTCAGACGCTATTCAAGCACCGGTACAAGGTGCACTCAGGGGATATAAGGATGTAAATATTACGTTTTTGATGGCCCTCATTTCCTATTGGATAATCGGGTTGCCACTTGGGTATTTTCTAGCTAATTACACTGGTTTCGGACCTTATGGGTATTGGTTAGGACTGACATCAGGTCTTACTGCCGGAGCCATCACTTTAACTGGAAGATTGCTGTACATCCAAAAAAAATACAGCAAACAATATTTCATGGAGTCATAATAGAAGTATTGAGAAAAGGGGCTCACTATAAAGAGCCTCTTTTATTTAGGCTGTTTTCGTAAACTTTGTTGCTCTAAAAAAAGCGAGTAGTGGTTGATTGCAGCGAGAGGTACTCGCTTTCCTCGGTGCGGGCGATGAGGAGGCTCGGCCGAAAATCCGCAAAAAGCAAAGTAGTTCCCCTCACCATCCAGGCATACTGGTTGACAGAGCCATTAAGAGACTCATATATAAAACAACAATCTTTGCGAAAAGAGCCTTTATTTATGAAAAACCTTGCCCAATACATCTTTTCCGCCTGTAACAGGTATGACGGATCCTGTAATAAAGTCCGACTCATCCTTACATAAGAATAAGATGACCCTCGCAAGATCCTCACCGGTACCTGGACGTCCAATTGGTGTTGAGAAATCCGTCTCTTCCTTAGCAACTTCAATATCTTCTTCTTTCCATTCCCCAATAATATCTCCAGGGCAAACCATGTTGGCAGTAATCCCATTACTTGATTCTTCAATCGAAATCGTTTTGGTAAAAGAAGCTAATCCAGCTTTGGCAGCAGCAAAAGCAGAACGGTATATCCATCCTGGTGCAGTTTCCACTCGGTCATATCCAAATGTTATAATTCTACCCCACTTTTTTTCTCTCATTTTCGGAATAATCAATCGTGTTAAATAAAATACACTGTTTAAATTTCCATTGACTATGTAATTCCATTGCTCAGGAGTGTATTCATCAAACGATATTCTTTCCTTTACATATGGACCAGCATTATGAATTAATATATCAACACTCTTTACAAGACGCCAAATCTCATTTACCATTCTTTCACACTCAAGTGGTTCTGATATATCTCCTTTAATGGCATACACTTTATTTTTATGGGTTTCACTCATCTGATGAACAAGGTCATGAACAAACTGATCATTTTGACGGTAATTAATCAAAACTGTATACCCTTGTTTTGAAAATTCATTTGCGGTGCGAAGACCGATTCCTTTAGATCCACCCGTAATAAGAACTACTTTATCTTTATTCAAACTGAACTCACTCCACGTACTCGTTATAACTTAATACTAAGAATCCTTCCCCCTAAATGCAAATGTAAACTCTTATTTCCACTCATTCCTTACCCAAAATATTTGAGTATTTTGTATAACCTATCATTATTGGGTTAAACCTACTTTAAGCAACAAAAAACAGCCCCTCAAAGAGAGGCTGTTTAGTATAAAAGATAGAGTTACTTACCGATAAATTGTTGAGTCCAATAATGTCCATTTTCAACATACCCTACACCAATATGAGTGTAATTAGAGCTTAGAATGTTTTTACGGTGTCCTTCACTGTTCATCCATGCATTAACCACTTCTTCTGGAGTTGGTTGTCCCATGGCAATGTTTTCACCTGCTGAACTGTATTGAATTCCAAACTGCTTCATCATATCAAAAGGTGAACCATACGTTGGACTATCATGTGAAAAATAGTTATTTGCTTGCATGTCTCGAGATTTTTCTTTTGCTACCTTACTTAATTCTGTATCTACTTTAAGGGCTGGTAAACCTTGTTTAGCACGCTCTTGATTTGTTAATTCAACAACTTGTTGTTCATATTGGCTTAATTGATCGGATTGCTTCGTAGCTTGCTGCTCTGGTTGCTTCTGCTCAGGTGCCGGTGCAGGCGCTTCTGCTTTAGGTTGTTCTTTGGCTGGTGCCTCCTGCTTTGGTGCCTCTTGTGTTGGAGCAGGTTGAGCTTTAGCCGGTTGTTTCTGCTCAGGAGCTTGTACTTGATTAATGTCTTGAATATTAATTTGATATTTTGATAGAATGTCTTGAATATATTTATTTAAATCTTCTTGATTACCATTATATTGATAAGTGTGTACCTTTGTATACACTTTAGCTTGTTCTTGTCCAGCAGCGTCAGCTTTCCCCGCTGCAAAAGGTGCTGCTAATAATGTAAATGCTGTTGCAGTTGATAAAATCATTTTTTTGTTCATAAAAAAGAAGTCCTCCCTTAATGAAAGTGTTTTTCTTGCTGCACAATCATCATATCACCTGAGTTTCGTTACATTTACGGGAGAACTTGGAAACTATTAAAATATTGTTCAGTTTTGAAAGACAATTTGAGATAGTATTATTGGAAAGTACGATAGTTATAGGAAAAAAGCTTGATATTCATTACTTTACTTACATTTCCAATTGTTGAATAATTTAGTGTTGATATGAATTAATTACCGGTTTATTCGTATTGACAGTATTTTGGTTTGCACTGTATTGTAACGCTTGTTACAAATTCGTTTCAAATTAGCTCATTGATAATGTTTCTTGGCATGGTCTATTTTGAAATTCATTCACATAGCCAACAACATTTATACCTAGTTTCTTTAATTGTCTAACTCCAACATTGCATTCAACAGAGGAACTACCTAATACAACGATATTACCTTCGGGAATTTCATGATAATATCGATCTAGGTACCCACACGGTATCGTAACAGCTCGTTCGCAGCTTAATTTAGAAGAGTCCTGATAATCTCTCACATCAACGATTATGTGATGTTGTGAAATATCTTCCAGTTTCCACCTCTTCACATTAACTGGAACATATCGATAAAAAATCATATAAGAAAGTACACTAAAGAATAAAAGTCCTAGAAATAGCATACTACATCTCCTTCTCAATTTATGTATCTTTCATTATATACCTATAAGGGTATTTTGTGAAGAGTTTTGATTTATCTTTTTTTGTACGGATTGTTGGGTATTCTAAGTATATCTATTCTTCTAATTGATATAACAATTGAATGTGAAGGTTCACCAACGCTACTTTTACATCATTTGTAAGATCCGAGTTGATTATCCTGTTTGTAGCAAGAATAAACTTTCTATCCTTTGATTTCCTCGCTCGAGGGTGACTATTCTCGTCGGATAAATCACGTTTGATTGCCTCTTTTATGACTTCTTCAGCAGAAATGGAATCACTATCTACAAGAAACCGATTTTTCCAGAGTTGGCTATATGCCTTTAATAAACTCTCATAGGAATTTGATAACATGAAAAATTCAATCCTTACATAAATTTTTTCAATTATGCCCATACTATTAAAAAAACAGAGAAAGGTGATATTAATGACCACACCCTATCGTTGTCCCAGCTGTAAAACAAATCGTACTCGGTTTAATATTATACAACAAGTCGCACAAAGTGTGAAACTTGATCCACAGTCTGGCGAGGTTGTTCAACAATATGATCAAGGTCAACTTGAACCCTTCCACTTAGCTTATAGTGGGCCACCATTAAAAGTACAATGTGCTACTTGTGGATTGGTAGAAGATGAAACGACATTTAAAAAATTTGGTGAAAATAATAGTTAATAAAAATGGGTAAACCTGGACGTCTCTTCCTCCCACCTTGCTAGAGGAAGAGACTGAATGGTTTACCCTTTTAATGATTTGAAACTTCTTTAAGACTTTCATCTGTTTCTTCTACTTTTTCTTCTTTGTTGGACATACGTAATGGTATTTCTTTAATGAAAAATGTAAGGACAAATCCAACTAACAGAATGAGGGCCCCTATGAAGAAAACATTTGTTAGCGAATAGCTTAATGACTCTCTTACTCCATTTAAGATAGTCTCAAACATTCCTTGAAATTCTTGAGGCAGAGTGGATTGCAGCTCCTTCAATTTATCTCCGTTCATTATGTTTTGTGGATCAGAAATCTTTCCCATTGCTTTTGCAGCTTCTGGATTAGAAAGCAAAGTTGAATCTTTAACCAGTGACATTTTTTCACTCATCTTCGATTCCATCGACTGATTCATAACAGTACCCATTATAGCCACACCAATGGTACCCCCAATTTGTCTAAACAGTTGTGTTGCTGCAGTAGCTACACCAAGAAATTTATGTTGTACTGCATTTTGAACAGTAAGTGTAAAGACTGGAAAGCTAAGCCCGAGCCCTGTCCCTACAATAATAATATTTAAGACGGCGGTAATATTAGTTGTACTAGAATCCATAAAGGATAACAAAATCATCCCACTACTCATAACAAATAGACCAATTAGGGCAAGAAATTTATACTTCCCTGTTTTCGTTATGATCTGTCCACCGATAGCGCTGGCAATAACCATACTTAAAGTCATGGGCATCATAACTAAACCGGACTTCGTTGCAGAAGTCCCCATTACACCTTGAATGAAAAATGGCATATACATAATGGCTCCAAACATTCCTGCACCCAAGATAAATCCAATTGCATTTGAAAGAGTAAAAATTTTATTCTTAAACAATTGTAAAGGTAGAACAGGATTACTTGCCTTCTTCTCTGTAATAATAAATAAAACAAAAGAAATGATCGTAGCTGTAAAGAGCCCAATAATTGGAGCTGAAACCCAAGCAAAATCATTTCCTCCCCAAGTAAATGCAAGCAATAAAGGAATGATTGTTAAAGTAAGCATAACAGAACCTAAATAATCTACTTTTTGACCAGTACTTGGTTTTTGTGAAGGAAACATCTTTAATATCATGAAAAATGCAATGACACCTACGGGTAAAAACACCCAAAAAACCCAATGCCAATCCGCATTATCTACGATCCACCCGCCTAGTGTAGGACCGAATACACTAGCAAGACCAAATACACTGCTCATTAACCCTTGCCATTTCCCTCTCTCTCTTGGTGAAAATAAATCCCCCACAGCTGTAAATGCTGTAGACATAATCATACCTGCTCCAAAACCTTGAATACCTCTAAAGATAATTAATTGAAGGATAGAAGAGGACAATCCATTTAGAAATGATCCAACCATAAATACCCCGATACCGAGTAAAATAAATGGCTTTCTTCCATACATATCCGAGAGTTTTCCAACTAAAATGGCCGTCACAGAACTTGTTAGCATAAATATGGTAAACACCCAGCTATAATATTCCATTCCGCCTATTTCTGAAATGATTTTTGGTAATGCTGTACCTACAATGGTCTGATTTAAAGCTGCAAACAACATGGCAGACATAATTGCAATCATAATCATAACTTTTTTTCTGTGTTCTAAGTGTTCCATCTTATTTGTCTCCCTTAATATTTATTCGTTTAATAGTTAACTAACTTAAGTATTAAAGCAAAATTGTAGGGATGACCACAAATGGCCAACCCTTGTTTTTTCTAAATTGCAAAGCTCATTGATTTGAAGAATGGAGTAATTTTTCGAACAGCTCAATGAGCTGATTGATTTCTTCTTTTTTAAACGTATGAAATAATTGCTGAAAGTATTGAGACTTTTTTTCTTCAAAATGAGACAGCATTTCATTACCTTTTGAAGTAATCGCAAGTTCAACTACTCTTCTATCTTCTACTGAGCGCTGTCTTGTCATATATCCTTTGTTTACTAATGAATCTGTAATTGAAGTAATGTGACTTGCCGATACTTCCATTTTCTTTGACATTTCTGAGGATTTCATTGCACCATATTCCCGTATCATATGGAGTACACTAAATTCCCCACTTGAAAAAGAATCACCAAAAATTTCTCTTATATCGGATTTCATCATTCTAAAAACAGATCGAAATAAACCTTCTAACTTAAACAATTCCTTGTCCATTTATTTATCGACCTTTCCTGCACAATAAAATACTTCACTAAGTTAACTATTTAATAGTAAAGGATTTTTTTAAATATGTCAATTTCAGAAATGGGTATTGTACGAATAAGCACTAACCTTACAAAACTTGGCGAGAAAAGAACTTTTAATTCTTTTTCCGCCTTGCTTAGTGTTTTTATGCTATCATGTACCCATTTCAATTATGCCGTCTCAATTTCTTTTAATGAATGCATTATTTCAGCTTCTTGCAGGTTTTCACCTATGATGACAAAATTGGTTGGGTATTTCATATCTCCTGGCATAAATAAAGGCATACCATAGGAATATTGAAACATTGTTGGATACTTTCTTCCTTTAAAAGGAATATATCCTTTCATTCGATAAATCGTATCTGGTTGCTCTTTAACCCAGGTTTCAAATGCTTCTCCTTCAACAGATCCTTTAAATGTATATACAACTGCCTGAAGAGCCAATTGATTTCCGATAGATGATTTTTCATACTCAACCTTCTCATTTTTCCCACTCATCGAAACAATATCATTCATAGATATCTTGGCGTAATTAGTCAAGTATATTTTTGCATGTGGATTTAATTGTTGAAGTTCAAAGGCGAGTGTCCCCTGCTCCATCTCTGATATTAGGTCCATTTTGTTTGCAACGATAAATTGAGCATGACGTACTTGTTCTCTCATTAAATGTAAGACAGCAGGACTAAAGGAAGTTCGATCCTTCCATTGTTTAGCATCAACCACAGTTACAATTCCTTTGAAATGAAATTTATCTGCAAATAATGGAGAAAGAATTGAATCAACAACCTCAACAGGATGTGCTGCACCAGTTGTTTCAATTACAAGCACGTCAAAATCTTCATTCATGAGCAACTCTTGTAGTTGAGATTCAAGTTTTTCCGATATGGTGCAACAAATACAACCATCTAATAATTCTCTAAGTGCTGTATCTTCTTCCACTACATCACTGTCAATGGATACACTTCCTAATTCATTCATTAATACAGCAGGCTTTTTTTCCTGTTCCTTAAAGGATTTCAATAGGTCCTTTAATAAAGTGGTTTTACCACTCCCTAAAAAACCTGATAGAATATACACTTCTTTCTTCATTTATTTCTTCCTTTCTACACTTTCTCGACTCATTTCATTCTATAAAAAAAAGTATGTAAACACAATGAGCTTAGTACTCTGATATAATTGTGGTGACATCATCATTTGAATTTTTTTCATATTTTTATTGAGAGGGTGCTTTTATGTCTATTGGAAATTTTGATCAATCATTACTTAGTGAAGAAATTTTAGAAAGTATCTCAGAACCGATTCTATTGGCTAATTTACAATATGAAATACAGTGGATGAACAATAAAGCAGCTGTTAGCCTAACCCCGCTCTTTCAATTGTATGGTCTGAGATCCTCAGAGGAAGCTATTGGTCAGAGCATGGATTTTTTCCATTCTAATCCTCATAAACAAAGAGAAATGATGAAAGAAGTGACGAAAAGTATAAGAACTCGAATCACCATTCAAAATCAATATGTGGCAGAAACTGTCATAAGTCCGATTAAAAATCATAATAGAGAAATCATTGGCTATGTATTAATGCTCTTAGATGTCACTCATCAAGCAGAAGAAGAACAAAGAAAGAACGAACTTATTTCAGCCTTATCCATCCCTATATTAAGAATATGGAACGATGTGATGGCTATTCCTATCTTGGGTGATCTTACAAACGACAGAGCAGATAAATTAGTAGAAAAGGCCTTAACTTATTCTGTTAAGCATAGAATGGAATATATATTAATTGACCTCTCTTCATTAGCAGCCATTGACGAAAGTACGGGATATCATGTTAACCGATTATGTGAGGCTGCAAACCTTATTGGTACCAAATGTTATGTAGTAGGTGTTTCACCTTCACTATCCTTATCTATTGTGCAATCAAATATGAAATGGGAAACTTTCACACATGTACAACAGGCCATTCAATATATTTTAGCTTCCAACCACTTAGAGATCTCTCAAAAATTGTAGGTTTTTTTAGGAGATGGTGTTTCATTTGAAAGGTGGGATTATCTTTGTATTATGAGAATATTGTTCCGCTTAAACTTAGAGACTTCTTAAAAAATCCTTCTCATGAAACATTGAAGGACCTGCTACTTCACAATACCGGTGAAACAGATTATGTTGACTTCAAATCTGATTGGATTGAATTCACGAAGATGGCTAAGCACATTTTAGCCATCTCTAATTCTGGTGGAGGATGTATCATTGTGGGTGTCATGCAATTTGATGACGGTGCAATAGAGCTGAAAGGTTTGTCGGATGAGGAATTTCTTGATAAAGCGGATGTAGATAATAAGCTCCAACACCTTCTCCCAAAATATTTACGGTATCGAACTGAAGACTTTATTTTTTCTACTAATATCCACCCATCCCTCGATAATAAACGTTTGCAGGTGCTCATCATTGACTATGATCCACGTTATGTACCTTACACATCTATTGTGACTCGTGGGGAACTTCGCTATGGAGCTATTTATGCCAGGCAGGGCACGAAAACAATTGAAGCTTCTCATGAAAAATTAGTTGATGTGATTCTTAGGAAAGTTCAATCAGGGGGTTCGGACAGTGATGAGAGAACTCTACAAGAACATTTGGAGCACCTTAGAATTCTTCATCTTGAGCATGAGCATTCAGAAGATAAGAAATATAAAAACTACCTATACGGATTAATATTAAGAAAGATGAAACGAATAGAACATTATCTCGATCTGGACTCATCTGAATCCAACTCTTGGTAGAAAAATATTCTCTACGTTTCACCAAAAGGCTGTTAGTCATTATTCCCAAAAAAAGCTTCAATTGCCTTCTTATTTTTCCTTTCATCTATTTCCAATACTAAACCAGATTTCATAGTAGAGAGATTTGAGTAACTCCCCTGAATGGGTATTCTTAAGGTATCAACTTTCTCAATTGGATTCAGCATAAGGATAGTACCATATTTAATGACCTCATCAATGGAGGTAGACGTATCAACATTTTTAATACTTTCTCTTATTAAGGTAACAACAGTAGCAATTCCTTCACCGGATTGAATTTGATTCATCAAGCTTTCTTCTGCTAATTGAATTATCTCCTGTTGTCTTTCCACTCTTCCAAAATCATTATTGATATCTCCTCTAAATCGAACATATTGCAATATTTCTTCTCCCTTAATGACTTGTTTCCCTTCCTGTTTAGCCCATTTCCAATGATCTATCATCCCTTTAGATAGTTCTACTGAAACCCCAGTAGGAAATAGGACATTCATAATGTTAACAAAACCTCCAAAATCAAAAACGGCTGTATGAGTAACGCTTATATTAAAATTATTATGAATGGTTTGTTTCAATAGTTCTTCTCCACCCCAAGTATAGGCATGATTAATTTTACTCTTTCCATAACCGGGAATATCTACATAGGTATCTCTCATAATAGATACAATTTTCATTTTGGTGGAATTAGGGTCATAATTAGCAATCATCATAACATCTGCACGAGCAATGTCTTCCTGGTGCTTATCCGAACCAATAATTAATAATTGAATTGGTTTCTGTTTTTCAGTTTTAACTAATGGAAATATAGACTTCTCATCTTCGAATGTATTTATCGGATGAATCTTTATTTTTTGGCTGGATTGAATATCCCTCTCGCCAAGAGAAATGAATACAACAAAAACACAACAAATCAGACCTGCTATCACCATAAACCTTTTCAAATGCCACACCTCGTTTCCTACTCTCATTGTTGGTATAAGTAGGCCTTTCTATACGAAGCAAGAAAAGCTAATGGAAACAGATTATGATAAATTTATGGAATGCTCTGGCAATTAGAATGTGCATGATGGTAGGCGAAACTGCTAGCGTTCGGCCGAGCCCGTACTTCCACAGGAGTCTAGGTAGTTCCCCTCATTATCAAAAAGTTTCATGTGACAAAGTATAGTTGTGAAAAAAATCAATCGAAAGAAGCTGCTTTTCATAAGAAATGATCATCAAAAAAAGACCCTAGGCATTTACCTAAGGTCTTCATATGTTACTCTTTATTCTTGTTTAATACTTCAATTGCTTTTTTGAATTGTGGATCATTTTCTTTTAATTTCTCTCTAAGATCAGACATCAGTTTTGCAGTCGTTTCTCCATTTAATGTGCCAGTCACCTCTAGCTTGTTTTGCTCTTGGAATTGCTTAACGGCTTTTGTTGTATCTTCATCAAAGTAACCATCAACATTTCCAGGATTCAATTCTAAAGCTTGAAGCATTTGCTCGGCTGTTTTAACTACGTCAGAAAGATCCTTTTCTTTAAGCTCTTTATCAGGGTTAATATATGGTAATTGGGCATAGTCAGGCATTTTCACTTCATAGTCAGGCTTAATACCCTTCTCATGAATCCAATTGCCTTCAGGGGTTAACCATTTAGCCGTTGTAAATTTCATATTTGACCCATCTTTAAAGTTTTCAGCTGTCTGCACTGTCCCTTTACCAAAGGTCTTTGTTCCGATTAAAGGAATATTATTGGATTCACTTACAGCTGCTGACAGAATTTCGGCTGCACTTGCACTGCCTCCATCCACAAGAACGGCTGTTGGAACATCCACTTTCTTCCCACTTTCAGAAACATACTTTTCTACCTTCCCATTACTATCTTCAACTTGGAAAAGGACTTCACCTTCTGGAACAAATAGGTTAGATATTTTTACTGCTTGGTCTAATAAACCACCTGGATTTTGTCTTAAATCCAATACAAGCTTCTTCATACCTTTTTCATTCATTTCGTTTAACGCATCAATTAATTCTTTATGAGTATTTTCAGAAAAGCTAGTGATCTGAATTTCAGCTACTCCATTTTCCTTCATTTCTGCATAAACGGTTTCAATTGGTATTTCATCTCTTGTAATGGTTACATCCATCGTTTTTTCCTGTCCAGGACGTTGTATTGTTAATGTAACCTTTGTCCCTTTTTCGCCTCTAATTAAAAGGACAGCATCGGTTACCGACATACCTTGTATGCTCTTTCCGTCTACTTTAATAATTTTATCATTTGGCTGAAGCCCTGCTTTTTCTGCTGGGGAGCCTTTGATTGGAGATACAATTGAAATATAACCTTCTTTTTCTTGAATCTCAGCACCGATTCCTTCAAAAGAAGATGAGATGCTTTCTTGGAACTTCTTAGCTTCATCTTCATTCATATAATCAGAATAAGGATCACCTACACTATCTAGCATTCCATTAATTGCACCGTTGACTAAAGTATCTTGATCAAGATCCTTATAGTAATTTTCGTTTAACTTATCAAATGCTTCGTACAGTTTCTGAAACTCAGAACGCTCAGTAACTCCTACATTGACAGCTTTTTCATCCCCGAATGCTAAGGCGAATGTTGTGATTCCTGCTGTTGCAAACACAAGAAAAAACAGGAGCATTACAAATTTAAATTTTTTAATTTTTATAAAACTTGAATGACTTTCTTCTTGACTCTTTGACTGTTCTGTATGATCTTGTTCCAAAGCTTCCACCACTTTCGTTGCTATGTATCTTGTGTGAATTTTGTTTAGAATATCATGAAAACCTTATGTGAGCAATCATGAGCTAATAACTTCTTTATTCTATCAGCTTTCATAACTTAACGAAAGGAAAATCGATTGTTATAATTATGATGTGTCAAAATGGTTGTAAAAAAACCTACTGTACTTACAGCAAATAAAGAATATAAAAATGATTCTAAACCAATTATTGGCCATCCCATTATTAATACGAGACTATCAATGGCAAAAATTAATTTTCCTACGTTCCAATTAAGACTTTTTCCAACAAGCTGTGCGAGGAGGTCCGTCCCTCCAGTAGCTGAGTTACCTCTTAACATTATTCCAATACCAATTCCTACAAATGATCCACCACAGAAAGCACTCGGCAAAGGTGGAAGTATGAATTGGGTACTCCATTGATTAAAAAAGTCAATCATGAATGATGATAACCATAACCCGTGGATACTATTGTAAAAAAGTGTTCGATCCATAAAATAGGCTAAGGTATAGAGGGGGATACTTAAAATGATGATGGTAAGACCAGGTTTAAACCCAAACCAATAATGTGAGATCAGCCCAATCCCTATCATTCCTCCATCAAGAAAAAGATGAGGCACGAAAAATAAATTGATTCCCACCCCAACCAATAAACTTCCAAAAATAATAATTCCGAAGTCTCTAATCATACCCTTCCCCCATTTATGACAGTTTGGACATCCTCTATTATTGTTGTATGTGTGTATCATTCAAATCATTAATGATTTCCAATAAATATTTATATTTCTTTATAGAATATTGCATTCTCAAACTGATTGCAGGGAGGGCAGTGACCATCAAGGTACATACTGTTTGAAAAGAGTCGTTATAAAACAGCAATCCTTACGAGTAAACCCTATTATTTTTTTTAGTAAGCGTAATGAAAAGAATCATCATCGGTAGAAACAAACCTAAAATTAATTTATATACGAGGGATACTTCAATGAATTGCTGAAAAAAAGCAATATTGGGGTAAATAATATTAGAGAAATACCAAAGAACGATTCCTAGTGGAAAAGCAAAGATTACACCTTTTTTAAACCTAAATAGATGGGATAATGATAAACAAGTAACATAATAGCAGAGTAGTAATTTCACAAATAAACTAATGACCCATACAGCTGCTATAATGGTTTCTACTCTTTCCAAAATATTTGCTACACTAATTTTTTGTGCTAATAAAAAAGTAGGGTATGTATAGAAAGACGATAATTCATGTCCTAATACACCTATGATCAATAAAGTAAGAATGATTAGTAAAACTCCCCCCACCACTCCTCCTTTCATCAAATTTTTTAATACTTTATCTTTTTCATTAACATTTGGGATAAGCATCATTAAAATAAACATTTCTAAATAAGGTAATGAAAATATGGATAAAGAACTTTTTAATATTGGCTTTGTACCTGATTGTGCAATTGGCTCAACATTCTTCCAATCGATTTCTGGAATGATAAAGATGAAGAAAATGATAAATAAAATGAGGAAGGAAGGATATAAGGTTTCTGATGTTCTTGCTATGACCTCTATCCCTTGTCTCACTCCATAAAAAATCGGAATGAGAAATAACAAATGGATATATTCTTTCGGAGTGCGCATCAACACTGACCCCGTTAAAAAATCTCCTAGATTACTTAATACCTGTGCGCTCAAGAAAAAAAAATACAAAAAGAAGAGAAAATTTATTATCTTCCCTAGGCTCTTACCAAAAACAATATCGTTGATTTGAAAAAGGTTTTCTGAAGAGTAGTTCTTTAAAATAAAGTAATATAAAAATAATAAAATAATTCCTATAAATGACCCAATTATCCCTGAAATCCATCCATCATTTCCTGCTTTTAAAAGAGCAGGTGGAACTAATAGGATTGAGCTTCCAACTGTATACATAAGAGTTAATACATAAAGTTGCTTGGATGAAATACTGGTTTTTTCTGTTTCCAATACTCTCCCTCCTTACAATGAATTATTTCATGAAGTTGTTTGCTTGGATTGAACTTTTTTCTGAATAATAACAGATAATAGACTTAGAATGGGAATCACCAAACCAAAAAGTAAGGTGTATGAAAGGATGACCTCACTCACAAACATTGTAAAAAATGAAACATTTGGATAAATCGTGACCGAGAAATATAAAATAGAAATAATTAATGGAAATATAAGCACCTTATCATTTTTTATTTTCAATATTTCTCCCAATCCTACTACTGATGAATAGAAGCAAATGATGACTTTAAAAAATAAACTTATAATCCAGACAGCAGCCGCCACTACCTCAACTCTCTGTAAAAAATCTGCAATGTTTATTTTTTTAGCCAATACATATGTTGGATATTGTAAATGCGGAGTGAATGAATACCCAAGAACTAACACAATGAGAAGGGTTATAAGAATTAGGATTCCACCTCCTACAACCCCTCCTGTAATAAAGGATTTACCTATTGTCTCACTTTCCATAACGAAGGTAGAAATTAATATCAGCGTGAACATTTCTAAATAAGGAACTGTTAGAATGGAGAAAGACCCCTTTAGTATAGGCTTTATCCCTTCTCCAAAAACAGGCTCTAAATTAATCAATTGACCTTCTGGTATTAAAAAGATCACTAAGAAGCTTAATAACATAATAAATGTAGGATAGACAACTTCAGCAGATCGAGCAATTACCTCTATCCCATGTTTCACCCCATATGCAATCGGCAAAAGAAAGAGCATATGAATAAATATTTTAGGTGTTTCCACCATAATTTGAGTGATCATAAAATCCCCTAAATTACTTAATACCTCACAGGTGAGAAAGAAGATAAAGAAAAAATAAAGCACAGATAACATTCTTCCTATGGTTTTCCCAAATGCTTTTTCTAGCATAAAAAAATATGATTTTCCTGGAAATCGTTTAATTAAAGAAACATATATATAAATTACGCTGGCACCAAGGAATACCCCAATTATTCCAGATATCCAGCTGTCTTGAAGACTTGCAGCAATCAATGCTGGAGGAGTTAACAAAATGGAACTTCCAATTGAAAAGAATAAGACAAGAAGCATGAATTGACGAGGGGATATTTTCTGTATTTGGTTATCCAAGCTGCTCTCTCCTTATTCGAACAATTTATTAATCCATTCCGTAACAGGTTTAAATACAAAAATAATTGCATTTAATGGATTGGGCACTTCAATATGAAATGCTTCCGCTACAAATAAACTCAAACCAACTATTACAAGGGAAAGATAAACAATTAATTCCTTTTTATTGTTCTTAAGATTAGGGAAATCTACCAAAAACATAATGATCGATACGCTTAAAACAAGTAAAACATTAATCAAAATTGTTATCCTCCTTAATCCTTAAGCGACTTACCTAAAGTTCCTGTATTATGAACCTTAGCTGTAACCTTGACTTCCGATTGCGTACTAGGAAATATATCGTTCCATTCTTTCTTATGCTTTTTCCAATAGGAAGGCTCCTTTCGATGGAGAGTACTTCCAAATCCGAGGATATCGGACTGAAATTCCTCTTGAGATGCCTTAATGCTATCTTTAACTGATGACTTTATTTTGTTAGATAAATCCTTTTGAATTCCTTCTAATACTGTTAATTCAGTTGGATTTAGTTTACATTCGGCATCCGTCAGGTTCCCCTCTACTTCAATATCTATGTTGATTTTGGGAGACCCCTTATAAATATTGGCAGTCATCTTGCTTTTTGTCCGAATAATCTCAATGGTCATTTTTTCTTCTTCATTATTGGGACATTTCAATATTTCTGTACTGCTTTGAATATTCCCTTGAGAATAATTGTATCCTTTACTTTGTTCCTCATTAAACCATCCGACTAATTTATCCTCTTTAAAAACTCCTAAATTATCTAATTTCACTACTGAGTCAGGTATTGAAGTATCAATATTACTAGAGGTTTTCCCTATGTTGGGGTCGCCCATTACTTTTATTCCTGTTACAGCCAGTTCTTTTCCTGTCGTTTTAAGATCCTCAAGCAATTCATCAAATTTATAGGCCGTAACA
The DNA here is from genome assembly GCF_001648555.1 of Rossellomorea aquimaris TF-12. Taxonomy (GTDB): domain Bacteria; phylum Bacillota; class Bacilli; order Bacillales; family Bacillaceae_B; genus Rossellomorea; species Rossellomorea aquimaris. Next base: position 87,209 of record NZ_LQXM01000020.1, read on the forward strand.
CTTCCAAAATTCTCATAAGATGATGTAATCATCGATTGTAATGACAGGGCAGGTATCGGTTCAATAAACGTTAAGATGGATAGTACTTCTTTTGCGGAATTGTTTTTAGCAACGACTACATAAAAATCATTTCTTAGTTCATGATCTCTTATTAGTGGATCAAGGAGCTTTTTCAGACCCTCTTTTACTAATTCCTCATCAAGAACTAAAAGTTGAACGTGAGCAAAGTAGACCTTTCTTGGTGTTAATTTGGTAAGCTTTCTCCAAGCCTCGAACAATGTTTCACCTTCAGCAGAAACGGTTCTTATTGTTACACCTACTGCTCCTTTCTTAGTCGCTTGAGAGGAAGTCGTAGGGTTGATTAGTTGTACTGTAAACAAATAACCCTTTTCTGTTTTATCCACACCAATTGCCAATGCGACGACTAATTCGTTTAACTCCCTTCTATTCCAACACCCAGTAAGAACACTTAATGACAATAAGACGATTAAACCTATCTTCAATCGTTTCACCCTACTCACATCCTCTCATTGAGATTTTTATTTTTTTTGAAATTTACCTTTTGATTGTTGCCGACTCATATTTGTTTGATTTATCAATCTCGGTCGTGTCGATAGCCATTTTAGTGGGAGATGAAAGATCGCATCTTTTTGATCGGTTTTATTATAAGGGGCAATCGGAGACATGTAAGGAACTCCAAAGGACCTTAAACTGCATAAATGGATAACTAATAAAAACAATCCAACTGTAACACCGTATAGACCGAAGGAAGCAGCCAAGATCATAAATGCGAACCGTAATCCCCGAACTGCAATAGCTAGATTATAAGCAGGGAAAACGAAAGTCGAAATGGCTGTTATAGAAACCACAATAACCATTGCTGGAGTAACAAAGCCTGCCTCAACAGCTGCTTGGCCAATTACCAATGCACCAACAATAGAAATTGCCTGACCAACTGCTTTCGGCATACGTATTCCAGCCTCCCTAAGGATTTCGAAGGTCAGTTCCATTATTAATGCTTCTACAAACGCTGGAAACGGAACTCCTTCCCGCTGAGCGGCCAGTGTAATCATTAAAGGGGTTGGAATTAACTCTTGATGAAAAGTCTTAATGGCAATGAACATTGACGGACTTAACAAGGCTAAAAAGAATGCTGCATATCGAAGTAATCTTATTAAGCCAAAATCCGACCGTTGATAATAGTCTTCAGATGACTGTAGGAACTGAGTAAAAACCACGGGTACGAGAAGTACAAATGGGGTACCGTCTATCAATATGGCAACTCTACCCTCTAGCATTCCAGCTGCAATAACATCTGGCCGTTCAGAGTTAAAGATTGTTGGAAAGGGTGTTACGGTACTATCCTGGATTAATTCCTCAATATAGGCACTTTCTAAAATGCCATCAATGTCAATTTCATCTATTCTTCTACGCACTTCTTCAATAATACTTTGATTGACTATCCCATTTATATACATAATGTTTACTTCTGTTTTGGTATATCTCCCAACGGTTTTATGTTCAAGTCTTACATTCTCACTTTTTATTTTTCTTCTTATTAATGTGGTATTGGTTCGAATATCTTCTGTAAATCCTTCTTGAGGCCCTCTTACTACACTTTGGGTTCGAGGCTCACTGACATCCCTTTTGGTTGGATCTTTTGTTTTAGCTATAATGGATTGGTTATAACCATGGATTAATATGGCTGATTCTCCTGAGAGAATATATGAAAATAATTCTTTGAATTGATTAGTGTAAGCGATATCTGCAATAGTCATGCTTGAATCAGCTAAATTTGAAATTAAAGTAGCAGGTTCCTCAATTACAGGATATTTCCCGAACCATTCTAACAATGATTTAATCACACTATCTTGGATCTGCTGAGATCCGGCTAAACCTTCCATATAGATAATAACCATTGAAACATCTGGATGAGGATGAAGTTTTCTTATAACTAAATCCGCACTCTCACCAAATGTTTGTTTTAAGTAAGCGATATTGCTTTCTAAGTCTGAATAAATCTCTTCATATTCCGGACCACTTAGATTATCAGCTACTTCAATCGGTTCATCCCTTTTGTAATGTGGGTTTTTTTTCGTCTTTTTCTTTTTTGGAATAATCTTAATTGGTGTCATTATGTGGTCCCACCTCTAAATCCGGCCTTTTATCATAATGTTTACAGATTCCTTCCAATTATTCACTTTGAAATGATATCCAATAACTGTTTTTGATAATAAAAGGGTCTTTTCGCAAAGATTGTTGTTTTACGTACATCATTTCTGCTAATGCCTCTGTCAACAAGTAAGTGTAGATGGTGTGGGGAAATTTGATTCGAGCGGAAGGTGTTCGACTCTTCCGGTAAGGACAGGTGAGACCCGAGGCTCACCTCCCACCCCGCAGAAAGCTAGCATCCTCTCGCTGCAATCAACGAATACTTTCTTATATTAAATAGCAACAATCGTTACGAAATGAACAAACTAAAAAAAGGTTTAGAAGTTAAAAAACTTCTAAACCTTTTCCTTATATCTCTTTAACATTTGAAAAATATTCTTCTAGAGTCCAATTGTTATCTTTGATCACTTCAGCTGCTTCTTTCCCAACATATCTAAAGTGCCAAGGCTCATATTGGTATTTGGTAATATCGACTTTATCTTCAGGATAACGGAGAATAAACCCGTATTTATATGCGTTCTCTTTTAACCATTTGCCTTCCTTTGTATCTCCGAACTCTATATTTACTTGGAAGTTGTTACTTTTACTTGAAATATCCATCGCTAATCCAGATTGGTGTTCACTTTGTCCTGGAGGAGCAACTGCCATAACGGCTTTCTCTTCTCCAAATTGTTCTATCTCTCTTTCAAGTAGCATTTCTTGGTATTCATACGAACGATAACCGGAAATAGCCGTTAAATATATTTGTTGAGATTTAGCATCAATGAACATCATTTCCAGTTGCTGTGCAGCTTCTTGACGTAAATGTGCTTTTTCAAGCTCTTGATTACCAAATACAAAAGGAACGTTTGGACGAATCAAATCCTTTGGTTTGTATTCACCTAGAGCGTATTCTTTATTGACGAGGGCTAATTTATTCTCTGGGTTTTGAATCACTTGTTTTCCATCAACTAATTTTACCTCATTAAAAAATTGAGATTCCAGCTGAAGTTCTGGAGGAACAGGCTCCTCATCTGATTTGGAGTTTTGATCATCATTTGGACTTTCCGATTGTTGATTTGAGTCAGTAGGACTTTCTGAAGTTTCTTGATTTGGTTGATTATGTTCTTGCTGATTTGTTTCTTCTTGTTGTTTTTGGCCTAATAAATCCTGCGACCACTCTTGTATCTGCCCACAACCCGTTAGAATAAACAGGGAAGTAGCAGTAACCAAGATGACCTTCTTCATATTTTCACCTAGTTTCTCTTTATTGTTCCATTTTCCATCTTATCATGTTATATGATTTCTGTAAGCAGGATAAAGTTCACAAAAGAAAAAAACTGCTTATCAAAAAAAGGCTGATAAGCAGATTACTTTTTCACTTTTTTTATTACTCCTTAATAGCTGCTTCCAAAGCAACTTCAATCATTTCATTGAATGTTGTTTGACGCTCTTCGGAAGTCGTTTCTTCACCAGTTAAGATATGATCACTGACAGTTAAGACAGATAAAGCATTTCGTCCATATTTTGCTGCAAGTGTGTATAGAGCAGATGTTTCCATTTCTAATGCTAAAATTCCATATTGTGCCCATTTTTCGTGCTCAGCATTATCATTATAGAACATATCAGCCGTAAAAACATTTCCTACTTTTAAATTAAGACCCTTTTCAACACCAGCATCGTATGCTCTTTTAAGCAAATCAAAGTTGGCCGTAGGAGCATAATCAATTCCATTAAAGGTTAATCGATTCATTTGAGAATCAGTTGATGATGTCATTGCAAGAATAACATCCCTGACCTTTACATCCTTTTGAATGGCACCACATGTACCAACTCGAATTAAGTTTTGTACATTATAGCTTTGCATCAACTCATTAATATAAATAGAAATGGAAGGAACACCCATCCCCGTTCCTTGAACACTAATTCTTTTCCCTTTATAGGTACCTGTATATCCAAGCATGTTACGAACTTCATTATAGCACGTTGGATTTTCAAGGAATGTTTCTGCTATGTACTTTGCTCTAAGTGGATCACCTGGTAATAAAACTGTTTCTGCTATTTCGTTTTCTTTTGCATTAATATGTATACTCACTTACTATTCCTCCTTAAAACTGTTGAATTATTATTGTAATCCTTTTTGATAACATATGCAATTTTACCTTAGCCCTAATGGATAATATGTGAACCTGTCGGTAAAGCTATACATAAAGGAGGGATATATATGACAAAAGAAAAAATGAGCAAAAAGCTAAAGCAAGCCGTTCAACACGCAAACGAAACGAACCCTTCTACTCGTAACCGAACACAACCTAATTCATCTAGAAGTGAAAGACTTAAATCATAACGAGGAGGAACCTGATATGGGAAAAAAGCACCGTAACCGTATTAACTCTCCCAAGAAAAACAATCATATTCCTAAAGAAGCTTTAGATGCTGAACATAACGCCCACGGGAAAGAAAATTCTACTCAAAAGAGAAAAAACGGTCCAGGACATCACCTTTGATAATGGAATGAATATTACATGGAAAAGAAAGAATCTCACTAAAAAGAGATTCTTTCTTTCGTTATAGATAGATATTATTTTTCAGAAAGCACATTAATGAATCAAAATTCGATTTACTCTTTTCCACCCATTCGGTTGAAGTCGATAATAATAATGTCCTCTTCTTCCTTCATCAATAAAGACAATGTCACGGGTTGTGATGTATCTCCCTTGATAATCCTTAGGAATTAGATCGGGTACATTAAAAATTCTAAAGGTTTCATATAGAGCTTCTTCATGATTAGAGGCTTCAATTGAAATTCGGTATACCCGTTCATACCCTTTATCTTCTCCATAATTGGGAGTTTGAAAAACGGTAATGTCATAGTTCGATCTCAACAGCTTAGGTCCAATAATTTTTTCAAGTAATGGCATGAGTATCCCTCCGACATTAGATAGTACTCATACTATTACACATTGGCTTTGTCGAATCCTTCATCAAAATTAGGGAACATTTGTCGAATTTGAACTTTTCTACTGCAATCGACTAATTTCTTCTTTAAGTTTAGAAGGAAAGGATGGAAGTTCTGATGTTCTTACTGTCATTCTGATCATTGATTCATCCATTTCTAAAGCTTCAGCTAAAAACCCACCTAACCCTCTTGCTCTTCTATCTACCTCGATAAGTAAGTCAACTTGATCTTCTGATTGATTATAGAACATAATTTCAAGCTCATCTAATGTCCGTTGGAATTGTCCATTCACCGGAACAAATTCAAATTCTTGAATAAATGGGTATCGACCTCTAAAGCGGCGTGGAGCTTCTTCACACTCCACTTTTCGAATTCTAAAACCTAGATCCTGTACAGAGTTTAATACATTATTTATTAATGTGTTAGGTAAGATCTCAATATAGTCTTTATCCTTAGGATCCACAGCATTCTTAATATCCAAGCCTGTAGCTACCCAAACTCTTGTGTTACCATACGTAATAGGTGTTTCAAATGGCAGTGTGAAGGTAAATGGCAATTCTTTTTTCTCATTTTCACCAATGGTAAATGGTTCGGAAATTTGCACTTTTTGAATTGGAGCATAATCTGTATAATTTTTATCATCAGATTCGCGAATGTATGTAGTGAAAAGAGTAAGGTAAATTGAATCGATGGTCTGTTCAGCATTTCCACCTGTTACCTCTACGATTCCTTTAGCAGTTTCTCCAGCTTGGTAACTTGATTTTTCTAATTTCGTATCAACAGTTGCTGCCCCTATACCGATTGAAGCAAACACTTTATTAAAAAATGACATTTTCATTCCTCCATTTTGTTAGTCTTCTGTTCTTAACATTCTTAGTAATTCCTGCCTTACCTCTCTTGAGTTCAGAAACGGGACATCTATTTGTAATAATCTTCTTAAAAATTGACGGGTTTCTTCCTTTAACATTAATTCTTCTTCCCAACTTCTTTCCTTTTTCGTCGTTGGTTCATAAGCAGAGTACAATAAAAATAATAAGAAATGCCCCAGGGCGTAGAAATCACTTTTCACTGATTTTTCTCTCATTAATTCCTTATGTTGAGTAAGCTTTGGTTGATTAGTTGAACTAATTTCACACGATAACCCGAAATCAATGACATAAAGTGTGCTGTCATCTAATAAAATATTAGGTATTCTCAAATCCCGATGTATATACCCTTTATCATGAATAGAATTCAAAAGATTTACTAATTGGAGTCCTAACATTAATGATTCTCTTTCTGAATATGTTTTTCCTTCTCTAAAAATTAAATCTTCGAATGTTCTTCCTTTCATTTTCTCCATGATAAAATAAGGGGTTTTATTGTATTCTCCATAACAATAAACGTTTGGAAACTGTGAATGAGATAGAATTTGTAACGTTATGAATTCATTTTTCACATATTGAACGGGATCAGAAAAAATTCTTTTGTAAGGTCGTATTCTTTTTAAAATAGCTTCTTGTCCCGTGATGGTATGCTCTAGAGAATAAGTAGTACCATAACTCCCTTTACCGACTAAATCAACTATTTTGTAATCATCAATAACAGTCCCTTTACTCCAAGGTTTCTCAAATCCATTTACAATCCTTCGTAATAAAGTGGAGACCATACTAGTAAGCTTTCATTCTCTTAGCTACTAAAAAAACTAGAAAAACTTTTACTTTTATGCTTTTTCTTGTAGTAGTGATGACCATAATGTTTGGTAGATCGATGCTTCCTCCAAGAATCACTGGAACTGTAATGATGACGATGGGAATTTAAACCTAATAGTTTTTTTATCAGCTTTCTTAACATTTAATCCCTCCTATAGGACTTTGTATTTTCGGTATTTAAAAGGAGACTAATGATTTTGTCACAGATGTTTACATCCTATATTGAAATGTATTACTATCTACGTTTATGGATTCGTTAAGTTTCATTAAAGGAGTGATAATGTGTTCATTACACCATTTTTTAAATTCTTAAACCTTTTAAGCTTTAAGAAAGACACTTCCAATGAACCTCTTTTATCACAAGAAGCGGTTAAGAAGCTATTTTTAAATATGACGAAACAACAAAATCCTATGGTGTATTTCCCTCATGATCAAAGGTTAGTGCAATCCATCAAAAACAGTGTGAAGGAAGGAAATATCAATAATATTACCCGAACAAAATGTTATATATCTTTTTTCAAAAGGAATCCGGAAATTCACTGGTCATTCTTAGCTCATATGGTTTCTAGAAATGCAGGTTATCATATGACAGATTTAAAAAGTGATTTTCTCAGTGAAGTTCTTCAGGATGTAGAAAGATTATCCTTTTATTCATTTCTAGAGTTATGCAATGCAGAGATTTTCAGAGATGCTTATCCTCAACTTTTACTTTATGAGCATTGGAAACGAACAGGAACATCTCAACTCCACCTTCTACGGAAATTTAATGTTTCTAGATTTATGGTTTCGATTTGGCAAGAATTTATGACCCAAAAAAATACTAAAGTTTTAACTATTGGACTGATTATGAATGAACAACATATGATTCAAAATAGGATCATAAACGATTTCTGGAGAAAGTTCAGATTTGAAAAATGGTTATTTCTATTACAAGATCGACTTGAGGTTGGTTCAGTACTCTTTCCTTATGGTAAGGGGCAGCCATTCGCCTTGGCTGGTTTGCCCATTTCTCATTTTGAACAAGTTGAGAAAAGAATTGACATTGGAAAAAGACTATACAGCATTCTTTTTCACAAGGGGATTTTCCCTACAACCTTTACCTACGCAATTAGTTATCCTCACACAGCTTCGAGATCAGATTACTGGCCATTTGTATACTCGAAAAATAAAAAGGAGAATTATCTTTTCAGTCCTGAATTAAAAAACGCATGGCCTAACAAAATTTTATCCACTGGTAAAACAAGTGATTGGATTTATCAAAAGTCTCTTAAAGATATGTCCCCTTTGCTGACAAATTCTCTGCCTGGAAACTTTCATATGACTACCAGATGGAAGATACTCACAACTTTATTGTTAAACGTTAAAAAAAAGTAACACAAATAAGAGTGCCTTCATTCCCTATACTAGGTATAAAGAATAAAAGGCACTCCATTCGTTACTTGTAAACTTCAATATAAAAAGCAATATATTTATTCATCATCTTCCCATTCTTCATCAATGATGCACTTGGCAATCAGATACTCAAACGCAATGTCTGCGATTTCATCCAGCTCATCTTCTGTTGGTACAAAACCTCTTTGGACAAGTTCTTTTAAAAAGAACTCTGCGATTTCCTCAGTGTCAATAAAGACTTCTATCTCACGCATATGATCGCCCCCTTTGATTCTCAATTTATGACAATACCTTCTTAGTTATGCTAATAGAAAAAAGTTTTCATAAGATTGGGTGGACAAGCATAGACTTTATCAACAAAGATAGAGGAGCGATCTTATGAAAAACAAATTCACAAAAAAAGCCAAGAAAATAGTAAAAGAATTGGAACATGGTGAAGGAATCATCGTATTAGGTATGCAATGGATTTTACGAGCTGTTCTTATCTCTTTTTTGTTAATAAGTGTTCCAGTGTTTTTATATATCATGTGGCTTATTCCTTCTCTTTAACAATAGATTCAGAGCTTACATGATTTCTTAATTGTTCTAAAACATAATCCATTTTTTTCTTGTATTTGCTGTCTTGAAATAAAAGGTACAATGTTTTGTAATCATTATAATGATCAAGAAGATGATCAATCCAGTTGGCCTCTCGAGGTGTTGGTGAATTTAGAAGCTTGGTCTTCCCTTCCTTCTTCTGTGGAAAGACGAATCCATATTTTTTTATAAATGCTTCTGCTTGTTCTTCATCAGCAACAAGTGTGATTTCATCTTCATCAGCTTCTAGCCATTCGCCATCTGTTATTCTCATTAATTCGTAGATTACATCTTCCCATGCGTCATCTTTATATCTCCAGATTTCTGTTCTAAAACCCACTACTTTAAAAAGGTCTTCTTCGTAACCCTTTACAATAACGAGGTCTCCAAACAGAAATTTGTATTCAATGTCGATCTGTTCTTGCTCAAATATATATCCATCATAGGTATCAAGGAGCTCTAACGCCTTCTCCTTAAACAGCCCTTCGCTTTCATTTACTTCATATAAAAACTCACCATCTATTTTTTTAATATTTGTTATTTTTCCTACAGTACCGTAAATCGTCACTACCACTGTTTCCCCAACTCTGAACCTAGGCTCTTTTCGTTTCTTCATGCTCCCCTCACCCTTAATCGCCTTTTTTATATGATATGCAAATAGCTTCATATCGGTATACACGAAATCCCCTTCTATTTATTTTAAGGAAATCAAATATTATGGATACTTTTATTGTATTTGTTAGAGAAACCAGGATAAAAAGACAAAAAAATAGACTGACTAAAGTAATATTTCACTTAAAAGTCAGCCTATTTTATATATGCGTTTTTATGGACATTATTCTTTTTCTTCGAATAGATAGTAATCCCAAGCCTTATCAAAAACAGACATGCTTTCTAAATAATGACCATTCATTTCAAGATATGAGCTAATATCATCGTACAATTTGGATTGCTTGGGAAAACTATGGTCATCATATGCGGAATTAGCGAATTTTGTTAAATCGTCATTTGCAGAAGGTTGTCTGTATTTCATTAAATAATGGTAAAAAGATTTTCTCATTTAATCCACCGACCCTTGTTTGTTCACTTCTTTAGTAAAGGATAGCGGATGAATGAGAATTCGTAAAGTATCGCCTCTTTCAAAAGCGAAAATAATTTCTCTTCAGCATTCGAGGCAGCTTCATTAATTCTTTATGGGTAATGACTTTTTCGATTTGACTTGTGTCCACAAGCATCAATTGATCCTCTATTTCTCCAATGACCTGTTCTTCCTGATAATTCATCCTGCACTCTTCACAGCTTACACTAGGTACATCTGTAATTTGAATAGCACGTGTACCACAAGGGAGCTCCCAATAGACAGGTAAAATGGTTTCCATGGCTGCTTCACTATTACACCACTCACAACGTTTATCATTCTTATCCATTAATAGATTCTTCCTTATTATCATTCTCTTTTTTCATCTTTGAAAGGATAGACTTATGTTTTTTTTCTTTTAACTGATCTCGTTTACCTCTAAAATCTTTTAGAGAGTTGTGTTCCGGGTCCTCTTCATATTCCTTCCTGCGTTCCAACCGTTTTAAACCTGCAGGAGTTAGGGAGGAGTGGGTTTGATTCATCAGACCTGCAATTCCAATGGTTGGTTCTTTTATCTCCTCATCGTGATATACCTCTTTGAAGTACTCATCTGCTCTACCTGAAACGTATTGATCTGGTTCTGGATAAGTCGAGATAACGCCTTCAAAATTCCGAACCACTACTTTGGAGGCACTTTGGGATATGAGGTAATTCGGTTGAAGAGAGATTTTGCCTCCACCACCAGGTGCATCTAAAACAAATGTAGGAACGGCATATCCGGATGTATGCCCTCTTAGGCCTTCAATAATTTCTAATCCTTTAGATACAGGAGCTCTAAAGTGCCCAATTCCTTCAGATAAATCACATTGATAAATATAATATGGTCGAACTCGAATCTTGACTAAATCATGCATGAGCTTTTTCATTATCGGTACGCTATCGTTAATTCCCGCCAAAATTACCGCTTGATTTCCTACAGGGACACCTGCATTCACCAACATTTCACATGCCTTTTTGGATTCTTCTGTGATTTCAATCGAGGTATTAAAATGAGTGTTTAACCAAACAGGGTGATACTTTTTGAGAATATTACATAAGTTTTCTGTGATTCTTTGTGGAAATACAACAGGTGCTCTTGTCCCAATGCGAATAATTTCAACATGAGGAATTTCTCGTAGGTTCTTTAAAATATATTCAAGGATTTGGTCATTAATTAAAAGCCCGTCGCCCCCAGATAATAGAACATCCCTGACACTCGGTGTCTCTCTAATATATTCTATTGCTGCATCTAATTGCTTCTTAGGTACACCCATTCCAATTTGTCCGGAGAATCGTCTCCTCGTACAATATCGGCAATACATGGAACATTGATTCGTTACAAGGAATAAGACTCGATCAGGGTATCGATGTGTCAATCCAGGTACAGGTGAATCTTCATCTTCATGTAATGGATCCTCGAGGTCGAATTTCGTTTTATGAAGCTCTTGACCAATGGGTACAGATTGCATTCGAATCGGACACCTGGAATCATCTTCATTCATAAGCCAGGCGTAGTAAGGCGTAATATTCAAAGGAATGGTTTTGGTGGAAATTTTGACTCCTTCTTCTTCTTCAGGAGTTAAATTGACAACTTTCTTCAAATCATCAAGAGTTCGAATGGTATTGGTCAGCTGCCAAAGCCAATTATCCCATTGTTCTTCCGATACATTTTTCCAAAGCTCAATATCCTTCCAATGTCTTTTAGGTTTATATAAATTCATCTTCACCCTCAACACCAACTTTCGAAAGATTATCTTTCTTTACATAATTTTGATGTCCTCTATGTTAGCCTATGAATGAAAGTACAATTAGGTTTAGGATTCTATGCTTAAGTTTTTTTCCCAAATATTCATATCTTCGATTTTATCGAAAATGAAACAGTTGTTTGCCAACCTTCCTCTATACTGATAATCAAGCTGATGAAATACAGCATTCATTCCATAAGATAATGCCCTTGCAATGGTGTATGCACAATATATTCCCCGTTCTATCAACTCTTGTTCTAACCGAGCTAACAAATGTTTCATATAGCCTCCTTTTCGATATGAAATTCGTGTAGCACAATCAGTAAGCTCAGCGTTATTGTAGGTAGTGGATATTTCTGCTGATGCAGCACTAATAATCTTCCCATCACGCTGAATATAGGCAAAGATTGTCCCACTTTTCATTGCATCCTTAATATACTCAGGATTATGCAAAGGGACTGGATAAATGGGGAATACCTCTTGATATAAGTCTGCCAAAAGTTCGGCCTGCTCTTGTCCCGCAATCAAAACATTTATAAAACTTGATTGCAATTTCTTTTGTTTACCAGCAGCTTGAACAGCTTGAAGGATTTCATCTTCTTTGACCCAATACATGCTATTTCTTCTTTCAGTTGTCAGAAACTTACTCATAAACAAAACTTGATTTCCGTTAAAATATTCATTTACCTGCCCTTCCTTGATAAAACCCCTTTCCAAAAAAAAATCACTCTGGAGGGCTCTGGCTTTAATGATGATTTTCTCATAATGCTGACCATTCAATTCATTTCCTAAGTACTCCATCATACTGAGGATATTCCCTCTTACATCATCGACACGAAGTCTTTGATTAAACAAATCTTTATAAATAGTCGCACAAAAGGTTGGTTGTGTTACATATTCATAACTCTGCATCAATAAGCACCCTTTTTTATCAACATATGAACATTAAAGGGAAGTTATGAAACAAACCTTTACAAAAAGGAACAACCTTTATGAAAAATAGGTTGTTCCTTTTTGGGAGTTGCTTTTTTTCTGATTTAAAATGCAGTTATTGTACGATATTCATTTGTAATTCTAGATCTTTTACTTTTGCCTGAGGCAGTAGAATTTTTTCAAAATCAAATTCTTTTAGGTCCATACCTTGGCGTACCTTATTTGGTAAGTCTGGATTAGCTAAAGCGCTTGTACCTAATGATACTAAATCAGCCTGATGCTCTTCTAATAATTTTTCTGCTTTATTAGGATCACCTAATTTACCGTTAGCGATAACCGGAAGTTTCCCGAAATCTTTAGCTGCCTGTGCCAACGTTCTCGAATTCTCTCCGAATGCAGGGACTGTGGCATCGCCATCAGTAACATGAATATAGTCTAAAGAACTCTTACCTAATTGAGAGAAAATATATTCTGCCTCGTTTTCCCCTTCAGCCCATTTATGATTCGGATCAGCTACTTTGATTTGAGATATACGAATTCCAACCATATATTCAGGGCCAACTGCTTTTCGAATGTTTTCGATAATTTCTAGTACAATACGCAGTCGATTTTCTTTAGAGCCACCATATTGATCTTCACGATGGTTCAAATAATCAGTTAAGAATTGATCTAACAAGTACCCATTTGCACCATGAATTTCCACGCCATCAAATCCAGCTTCCATAGAGCGGATAGCACTTTGGACGAATGCATCTTTTACTTGTTCAATATCTTGTTCAGTCATATCTTTAGGTGTTTGGAATGGACCAGAGCCACCATAGAACCCTAATTGTTCACCCTTTGGAGGAATACCTGAAGGGGATATCGTTTCATTTGTATAAGCATTCCCTTGACTTTGACCACCTGCGTGCATAAGCTGTGCAATCATTAAAGAATCATGGTTATGAACTGCGTCTACTACTTGTTTCCATGCCTGTAAATGTTCATCTTGAGCAAGTCCAGGTTGATCGTCATAGCCTTGACTATAACTATGGTCTATATAAATTCCTTCTGAGATTATGGCACTAAATCCACCTTTAGCATAACGTTCATAATATTTTTGCATGGTTTCATTAGCTCTACCGTCTGGTTCTGCACTAATTCGTGTCATTGGAGCAACAACATATCGGTTACTAAATGTATTATCTTTAATTACTGTATTAGAAAATAGGCTTTCATGATTCAACCAAAAACATCCTTTCTTTATTTAACTTAGATATGCATCTTAATGGATATATATCTTTAATTCAAAGTTTTTGCTTGTTACATAATTTTCGTTAAATAGGTTAACTTAAAATCTCAAAAACATGTACGCTTTTTAATGGTATTAAAACTCAATGATGTAAACTTGTCACTTAACTGAAAAGCCATCCTCCAAATTAGCTAAGGTCTATTTACAGTATTGTTTGGAACACTATAATGACATCCTTTCTAGCATCCTCTCAAAAAACACTGATTTATTGGCTAGTTTGTTTGTTTAAACATACGGGTGAATTGATGTGAAAATAAAGAAAAGAGGTGGAATTAGCATGCTAATTCCACCGACAAAAACTATGTTTTTTTGTGTTTGTGACTAATATTCCCAGTCATCTATAGAATGTGATGGTCACAAATTATTCTTTTGAGGAATTAGGAGAGTGCTGAGATCCGGAAACGAAGCTTCGGGGGCTTGTCCCCCCTTCCGCTGGAAAACCGGATGGATTCCCTTCACCATCCAGTAATAACTGGTTGACAGAGCCATTAGCAGATCTCATGTTAGAATACATAAACCTGTAAAAAATGAGCCCATTAATTAATTCAGTTTAAAACTTACCAGCTTTAATTCAGTCATTTCTTCAACTGCATATTGAATTCCTTCTCTTCCCATGCCACTATTTTTCACTCCTCCATAAGGCATATGATCCACCCGGAAGGTTGGAATATCATTAATCATAACTCCTCCTACTTCCAGCTGTTGAGCAGCTGCAAACGCACGCCCAACATGATTCGTAAATACACCTGCTTGAAGACCGTATTGTGAATCATTTACATTCTTTATCGCTTCTTCAAAAGTTTCAAAGGAATTAATATGAACGACCGGAGCAAAAACCTCTTCACAAGACACCTTTGTGGATAGGGGGGCATCAGCCAGGACAGTTGGGATGAGCATATAATCCTGCTTCTCACCTCCATATAATAGTTCTGCTCCTTCTTTCTTTGCTTCATTAATCCAATTTAGTGCTCTATCAATATCATCTGGGGAAATCATAGCTGATACGTCTGTTTCTTCATTCAAAGGGTTTCCTAAAGTTAACTTTTTTGTTTCCGAAATAAATCGTTCCTTAAATTCTTCGATGATATCCTCATGAACAAAGATTCTTTGTACAGAAATGCAAACCTGTCCTTGATACACGAAAGAACCCGTTACAATTCGCGGAACAATTTCTGAAAGGTTAGTATCTTTATCTACAATCACCGCAGAATTCGATCCTAATTCAAGGGTAACTCGTTTTAATCCAGCCTCTTCCCTGATTTTCGTCCCCACTTCGGGACTACCTGTAAAGGTGATCATTTTAACCTCTGAGCTTTTTGTCAACACTGAGCCAACTGTACTCCCACTTCCTGTTATGACGTTAAGAGCCCCTTCTGGTAAACCTGCTTCGTGAAAATATTGAGCAATTTTATAGGCGGAGAGTGGAGTCTGACTAGCTGGTTTTAACACCACGGCATTACCTGCTGCTATGGCAGGACCAACCTTATGGGCAACCAAATTCATGGGGAAATTAAAAGGAGTTATCGCTCCAATAACGCCTAGCGGTTCTTTAACCGTATAAGCAACTCTTCCTTCTCCACCAGGAGCTGCATCCATTGGTATCGATTCTCCATACAATTTCCTTGCTTCCTGGGAGGCAAATTTGTAAGTCATAATAGTACGGTCTACTTCACCTCTTGCTGCTTTTAACGGTTTTGAAGCTTCTTTGGCTATCAACTCAGCACATTCTTCTTTATTTTTCTCTAACCTGTGAACCACACCTTCTAAGATGTCTGCACGTTTATGTGCAGGAAGTTCCTTCAATTTTTTAAAGCCTTCTCTTGCACTTTCTATTGCGTTTTTCACTTGTTCATGAGAAGCTTTCGCAACCTCACAAATGATTTCTTGATCATAAGGAGATTTAAGTAGATGATAATCAGTTGCTTCGACATATTCTCCATTTATCCATAAATGCTGTTTCATTTCCTTTTCCTCCTTATTAAAATTCCCACATTCGTTTACATTGATTCTTTACCCTCTTTTTACCCTAAATATCACTCCTTATTACACCAATCTATAATGAACAATGAAAGGATTTCAGCTGTCTGAAAGATTCGCTCTAATTCAATATATTCGTTTGTATCATGGGCCATTTCTGTCGTTCCAGGACCAAATACGACAACAGGGATCTTCCCTCCCTGTGAAAGAATGCCTCCATCTGTTCCCCATGGAGAAGCTTCAATAATTGGAGTTGCCGATAGTACACGTTTATAGTGATGCAGCAATTCCTGCACTAATTCATGTTCGGGAGATAAATCTCCAGGCTGCCAACGTCCACCAAACCATTTAATGTCCACTGGATGTTGTTCAAACCAAGGATCAGAATCTTTTAGCTTCTCCAGACAAGATGTAAATTCCTTTTCTACTTCTGGTAACGTTTCCCATGGACCTACACCTACCCTGCCTTCAATCACAGCTGTATCTGGGACTGAAGAAGGCCATTTACCACTGTCTATTCTCCCAACGTTAATTGGAAGCGGGATAGGGGTCCTTTTATAAAGAGAATCTTTCACACGGCTGTTTCTCTCATCTTCTAATTTTTGGAGTGCATGAATGACTTTATAAGCTTTTTCAATGGCATTGACCCCTTCGTATCTTGTACCACCATGGGCAGATTTCCCTTTTACCGTTAAACGAAACCACATAGACCCCTGTTGTTTGGGGAAAATTTTCATGTTGGTTGGTTCTGGAATGATCGCCGCATCCGCTGTATATCCTCTCATTAAAGCAGCTAATGTACCTGTCCCTCCACTTTCTTCTTCAATGACACTTTGAAAGATAATGTCACCCTTTATAGGAATATTTAACTCAATTATTACCTCCATTGCAAGAAGAAGTGCCGTTGTTCCACCTTTCATATCAGTTGAGCCTCTACCGTATAGTTTTCCATTCTTGACAACTCCACTAAATGGATGGTCGATCCAATTTTGTTTATCACCCTCAGGTACAACATCAATATGACCATTTAGGATCAAACTTTTTCCTTTCCCATTTCCTGAATAAACACCTACAACATTTGGATTACCGGTAAAATCCACTCGATCGCAGCGATAGAATGGATGGTCTTTCAGTTTGTTCTCTTCAACTTCCCAAATATCAAGCTTCAAACCTAGCTCTCTACACTTCTCAATAATAATGGCTTGAGCATTGAATTCGTTTCCCCTAATACTATCTTCTTGGACTAGTTTTTGAAGAAATTCGATGGTTGCTTTCTTTTTTTCTTCTATACTTTTTTTTATGAGATGCTGGATATCCATTTGGTTTCCTCCTCTCTCAGGTATTAGTCTATATAGGCTAGGTTTGGACAAATCATGTAGTTAGCCTCTGTTGAATCTTTTATATCTTGTAAAGAAAACGGTTTAAATACTTCTTTTAGGATTAACTGATTTTGATCCATTGAAAATACAGCACGGTCAGTAATAATCATCGATATACATTTTTTAGCCGTTAGGGGGAGAGTACATTCCTTTACTATTTTACTATTTCCGTACTTGTCTAGATGTGTCATCAATACAATAACTCTAGATGCTTTTGTAGCTAATTCTGTTGCTCCACCCATCCCAGGAACCTTTTTTCCAGGAATAATCCAATTCGCCAGATCACCTTCTTCACTAACCTGTAATGATCCAAGAATCGTTAAGTCTATTTTCCCTCTACGAATCATGGCAAATGCAATCGAACTATCTGTGTAACAACCTCCTTTATTTAATGAAACTGGAAACCCTCCTGCATTGCATAAGTTTCCATTTTCATTACCTGGTCGAGGAGCCGGTCCTATGCCTATAATTCCATTCTCAGAGTGAAAAATAACAGGATAGTGGGATGGGAGATGATTAGGGACTAATGAAGGAATCCCTATCCCAAGGTTTACTACCATATTTTCTTTCACCTCTAAAGAAGCTCGCTTTGCCAACTTATTTTTCATTTCATCTCCCAAACCCATTCCCAGTCGACTCCTTTTGAACGAACAATATGATCAACAAACACACCTGAAGTGACAATTTCTTCAGGATCAAGTTCCCCAATTCCAACTACCTCTTCTGCCTCCACAATCGTAATATCTGCAGCCATAGCTACTAGTGGATTAGTATTCCTTGCACTCTTGTCATATATGAGATTGCCAAATGAGTCAGCTTTTTTAGCGTAAACAATTCCTACATCCGCTACTAAAGAGGATTCAAACAAATAGCGTTCACCGTTGGCTACAAGGATTTCTTTGCCCTTATTTAGATAGGGGTCTTCTACTCCAATTTCTGTAACGATTCCCTTTATTCCAACTCCACCAGCACGAATCCTTTCAGCTAAAATCCCTTGAGGGGAAAATTCCACTTCTAATTTCCCTTCACTCATTAATTGACCAGCAATAGGGTTTGAACCAATATGCGATGCAATCACTTTCTTTACTCTGTTTTGTGCGATTAATTGACCAATACCAATATGTGGGAAACCAGTATCATTTCCGATAATCGTTAAGTCCAAATATCCCCATTCTATTAGATGAGTAAGAATACTTGGAGGAGTGCCGACTCCTCCAAATCCTCCAAACATTAACGTCATACCATCATAAAAAAAGGACCTTATATCAGCATAGCTCCTTACCTTACTGTGATGAGAAGTCATTCTATTTTCTCCTTCCAATCCTCATCTAACATTTGAAAAGTACTATTTAACCTATGAATCATTTCTACTAAATCATCTTTGGAGGAGTTTAATGGAGGCGAAAGGATAATAGCTGATCCCTTTCTCCCGTCAATCCCTGCAGCTGCTGGGTATAATAAAATGCCGTTTTCGATTCCCTTTTTTACAACTAATGAAGTAAATACACTTCCTAGTTCTTGTTTTTTTTGAAACTCTATTCCTAACATTAATCCTTTTCCCCTAATGTCTAATATAAAAGGAAAACGTTTTTTCAATTTTTCTAATTGATTCTTTAAAAACATCCCTTTTTTTTCAACCTCTAAAATGATTCCTTCTGTATCTATTAACTTTAAAACAGCCAGTGCAGCAGATGAAGATAATGGATTGCCACTAAATGTATGGCCACTCATAACCACTTTCGATCCGCCAGTTATTGGCTCCATAACTTTTTCAGAAATAAGGGTGGCTGCAATGGGAGCATAGCCTGCGCTTAAGCCTTTACCAATGGCTACAATGTCTGCCTTTACTCCCCAATGCTCTAATGCTAAAAATGTTCCAGTTCTGCCACAGCCAGTCATGACTTCATCAGAAATAAACAAAATCTCATTCTTCTCACAAATTTCTTTAATTCGTGGATAGTATTCCTTAGGTGGTGTAATGACACCACCAGCTGCACCAATAATAGGTTCTGCGATAAATGCTGCTATGTTCTCTGAGCCAATTCTAGAAATCATTGTCTCGAGCTGTGTCGCACAAACAAGTTCGCATGTTGGATACGCTTTACCAAAAGGACAGTGTACACAATAGGGTGGCTCTATTGTTGGCCAATCTCCCAGATGAGAATCAAATCGCTCTCTCCTGACAGGGTGTCCTGAAGCCGATAAGGCTCCAAAAGTAATCCCATGATAACTTAACCACCTTGATAATATTTTTCTTTTTAAAGGTCTCCCTTTTTCTTGCCAATGCTGGATAGCAATCTTAATCGCCGTTTCTACTGCCTCAGAACCACTATTGACAAAAAAACTCCAAGGGTATTCGGTTTTCTCATGAAGGAAGGCTGCTAAATCCTCCGCCGGCTTATTACTAAATTGAGAGCGGTAGACAAATGCAACTTTACTTCCTTGATTTAATATAGTTTGAAGGATTTCTTCCATCCCATGACCTAAATTTGCCGTAACAGCTCCTGAACAAGCATCTAAATATTCTTTACCACTCGTATCATATAAATAAATTCCCTTACCGTAATCAATAATTGGATATTGTTCTCCAATCATAGGTTTTATTAAATGTGTATGAGGCATAATACCCCCTCCTAAAAGAATCTATTGCATTCTTTCTTTTCGATTCGATCCTCTAGGTGAAAATAAAGTTTCTCTTACTCTCATTTATATGATTTTAAAATCGAATCTTTCTTTCGTTTTTAAGAAAAATCTAATCACAAAAGGATATTACACCCTTTCCTCGGATGATTTGCCACCTCCTTGCTGTATTTCCGGGAGGCGACTAGACTTGTAAAAAATTGCATCTTTGTGATTTTTCATAAACAAATATTAAACTTCTCCGATATAAAATGAAGACGAGACTTTCTTGGATGAAGTGTGGAATTTCAGGATTTTATAATATTTGATAAAATTCTAAAAAATTCGACACAAAGTATACAAATTAACTAGATTAATTAGTTCGATATGTATAAAATAATGTTAAGTTCATCCATTCATGCTACTTTTTGCTTAATTTCAGGGGGGGAACACGGTGAAAAAGAAGATAGAAATGCCTAAATTCATGAAAACAAGGGAGAATAAAAAGAAAAAGAAGAAGGAAAGACCTAAAAAAAACAGTGGTTTTTTTAGTTACTTTCGTACTATTCGCGGAAAAGTGGTTCTTTCATTCGGTTTATTAACCATTGTCCTACTAGTATTAGCCTCAACTTCATATTTCAATATGATGAAACTTGAAAGCGAAATTGATACATTAATTAATTACGATATGCAGGTTGATACAAAAGTTAAGGATTTATCAAAAGTGTTGAATGATATTGAAATCGGAGAGCAAGGTTTTGTAATAACTGGGAAAACAGGGTTCTTAGCACCTTACGGAAACGGAAAAAATCAAATCGAAGATCATTTTAAAGAATTGAAAACGTTATTAAAAGGTGATCCCGAACAGATTGAAAGACTCGACAAAATTGAGAAACAATATGAATTTTGGATTCAATTTGTCGATAGAGTTATTGAAACAAGGAAAGATAAAGGATTAGAGAAAGCGGCAACACTTGTGGAATCAGGTACAGGGGAAAAATACTTAAGTGGAATTCGTTCTTATGTAGAAATGATCGTAATTGATCAACAAGAAGATTTGAACAATAGGATTGACTCCCTTCACCAGCAGGTTCTCTTATCTAAAATTGTGACCATTAGCTTATCCATTTTTGCTGTCATTTTGGCTATATTCTTTGGAATTATTTTATCTAATAATATTAAAACGAATGTAAAAAAAATCAGTCAATCGATTTTAGAAATTGCCAATGCAGGTGGAGATTTAACCAAACGAATCCATGTTAAATCTAAAGATGAATTGGCAGGCTTAGCCTCTGATACAAACCAATTAATTGAAGGTATCGCTATTCTAGTGAAACAAGTTTCAGAAATGGCAGAAAATGTATCCGCCAGTAGCCAAGAGCTGTTGGCCTCTGCTGAGGAAACTTCAAGAACCATTACTTCTATTGCGGAAACATCCAGTGAAATTGCTGCTGGTAGTGACCAGACCACGATGAGGATGTCCAATTCATTAGATAAAATGAATAGTTTAGAAGAAGCAGCTCGTTTCTTGTTCGATCAAGCAGACCTTGTCCGTAATACAGCTCTTGATATGAGAGCTGTTGCTGAGAAAGGTGGTAAAACGGTTCAAGCTTCCTCCTCTAAAATGATGAGTATTGAAGAAACCATGGCTAACACAAGTGAAACCGTAGAAGCATTAGGAAAGCGTTCTTCTCAAATTACAACCATTATAGGTACTATTACAGAGATCGCAGAGCAAACAAATTTATTAGCACTTAATGCAGCTATTGAAGCCGCTCGTGCCGGTGAGCATGGCAGAGGGTTTGCCGTTGTAGCTGATGAAGTCAGAAAATTAGCAGAACAGTCTCAAAATGCAGCTAAAGGTGTAACAGAGATTGTTCATAGTATTCAAGAAGAAGTGAATGTCATCATTAAGCAAAACTCAGATGGGGTCAAAGAGGTTATTGCAGGTGTAGAAATAACCAATGAAACCAATGCTTCACTTGAAGATATATTAAATCAAACAAACAAAACCACAGTTGTGGTAAACGAAATGGTTGATCATATTCAATCTACTTTAAACCTTAGCCAGGAAGTCGCTACTTCCTTTGCTCATGTGAACGAAATTGCTGAAGCTACGGCAGCGAACACAGAAACTACTGCAGCTGCATCCGAGGAAGGTTCAGCGGCCATGGAGCAAGTTACAGCCAGCGCATCTGAACTATCACAACAAGCAGAGAAATTGAAAGAACTTGTTTCAAGTTTTAAAATTTAACAGGCATAGAAAGGGAGCTGTCAAAGAATGGTGACAGCCCCCTTTTCTATTAATAAATGTCCATCTTAATAGTTACTTCCCGCAGAAACATACAGCTCCAATGATAATCAACAGAATAAATAATACAACGATTAACGCAAAATTGTTATATCCTGCAGCAGGATAAGCGTAGCCACCTTGATAGCATGGATCACATCCGTAATGCATACCTATCACTCCTCTTTTTTTCTAATTCTTTACCAATATATGATAAATACCTAAAATGGTTTGGGCTTTTACCTAATTATCTTTTCGACTCTCTTTTATCCTAACAAACTTTTCTATATACTAATGTTATGTGTTTTAAGAACACGAAAAAGTAAGGAGTCATGCAGAAATGAAATGGTTTATCAAGTCCTTTATTAATGGTGTACTGACCATCGTTCCTATTGGACTCGTGGTTTATGTTGTATATAAAATATTTTTCTTCTTAGATGGATTGTTAGGAAATGTATTAAAGCCCTACCTTGATGAAAATTACATTCCCGGGATTGGAATTTTATCAACCATTATCCTTTTAACTTTCTTAGGGTGGTTGTCAACTCGGTTTATTTCTGGAGCAATCATTCGTTTATTAGACCGACTGTTACGAAAAATCCCCTTTGTAAAGACGATTTATTCCGTGATCAAGGACACTATTCATTCTTTCATAGGAGAGAGAAAATCATTTTCCAAGGTTGCCCTTGTACAAATGCCAGGAACGACGATGAAGTGCTTAGGGTTTATTACAACAGAAAATCTTGAGGGCTTACATAGCCATCTTACGGATCATGTTGCTGTTTACATTCCTCAAACCTTTCAAGTTGACGGGATCACGTTTATTATCCCTAAAAAAGATATTGAAATTCTTAATATTAACCCTGAGGAAGCAATGAAATTCATACTATCTGGTGGAATGACTACTACAAAAAAGTAGAATTTTCATAAAAAGTCACCTTGAGTCCCTTACTTTACTTAAGTAAGGGACTTATGTTTAATTGTTTAGAGGAACTACTTGTGGATAAAAAGACAAAAAAAAGAGTATACAACCAAAATGGTGTATACCCTTTTTCATATTTTACTTTGATGTCACTTCAAATACTTCATCTTGACCGGCCGTTACTTGAGTAGCTTCCTTTTTAATCAATTCAGCCATGCTGTCACCGTTTGTTAAGATGATAGGTGTAATCGTACTTTTTGCTTTTTCATTTACAAGGTCTAAATCAAACGTAATCAACGTGTCACCAGTTTTAACCTTAGCCCCTTCTGATACATGAGCTTTAAAGCCTTCACCTTCCATTGAAACGGTTTCAAGCCCAATATGAATTAATATTTCCGCGCCATTTTTCGCTCTTATACCAACAGCATGTTTAGTAGGGAATAATTGCATAATTTCTCCATCTACCGGAGATACAACTATCCCTTCCGTAGGGTCGATCGCCATACCATCGCCCATCATTCTTTCAGAAAAGACTGGATCTGGAACCTCTTCAAGAGGCTTAACAGTACCTGTTAAAGGTGAAATCCCATTGATCGTCTTTGGAGCTTCTTCTTTTTTCCCAAACAATTTTTTTAACATATTTTTTCACCTTCCTATTCAGTTATATACACAAAACAGCTTTTAACTAAACATAGGATCTTATTACAAACCAGATGTGATTTTATGAAAATCTAAAATAATTTTTTATATTTCCCATATCCTTCTTCTTCAAGCTTGCTATATGGTATGAATCGTAAAGCGGCAGAATTGATACAATATCGAAGGTTCGACGGACCTGGACCATCATCAAAGACATGACCTAAATGTGAGTCTGCCGTTTTGCTTCTCACTTCTGTTCTCACCATGAAGTGACTTTTATCCTGTTTTTCCTCTATTTCCTCTAAGTTAATGGGCTTTGTAAAACTTGGCCACCCACATCCTGCATCATATTTATCCTTAGAGCTGAATAATGCTTCTCCCGAAACAATATCAACATAAATTCCATCCTCAAATGTATTCCAGTATTCATTTTTAAATGGAGGCTCTGTTCCATTATTTTGTGTGACTTCATATTGTTCAGAGGTCAGTTTCTTTTTTAATTCATCTTTATTCATTTTGATTCCCCCAGTGCTTTTCGATAAATGCTACTCTTCCGGATCCTTTACTGTATCGATTATAGTGTGAAGGGTTTTTCTTATAATAATCTTGATGATACTCTTCAGCTGGATAAAACTCACTTGCGGGCAGTATTTTGGTAACGATAGGATTTTTAAATATACCTGAATCAATAACTTTTTGTTTAGAGTCCTCTGCTAATTGCTTTTGCTCTTCGTTATGAAAAAAGATGACGGTTTTATAGGAATGTCCTCTATCAAAAAATTGACCACCAGGATCTGTTGGATCAATTTGTTGCCAATACATTTCCAATAATTTTTCATAAGGGAATATCGAAGGATCATATAGAATCTGCACAGCTTCATAATGTCCCGTTGTTTCTGAACAAACTTCTCGGTAGGTTGGATTTGGCACTGTACCTCCTGTGTAGCCTGAAATCACACTATGAATTCCCGGTTCCTCATCAAACGGTTTCACCATGCACCAAAAACACCCACCTGCAAATGTAGCTTTTTGTATGTTTGAAGCTCCTGACATTCTCCTCATCCTTTCAAGATCATTCTCTTACACTATTCCCTTTGTCTGAGATTTTAACGCATTAGTGATATAAAGGTAAACCATAACGCTTTCTTTATACTAAAAAATTCATATTTGCTCTATGGTAAATTAAAAAGGCACTTTTTTCAAAGGTTGTGCAATTTAAGACATAGAAAAAGAGACCCATAGAAGGACCTCTTTTATAAAAGTTATTTCAATTTTCTTTGCTTCACAGCGCTTTTCCATTTCTTTCGCTCTAAAGATTCTAATCGTTTATTGCCCTTACGTTCCATATAAGCAATTTCCCGCTGCAATTTTTGATAATGTTCGAATCGTTCCCTAGTTAGGTTGTTTAATTCGATGGCTTCTTTTATGCTACATCCCGGTTCGTCCACATGACTGCAATCATTAAACTTACATCCAAGTGCTAGTTCTTCTATGTCATTAAATTGAGTAGATAGACCTTCTTGCCCTTGCCACATTTGAATTTCCCTCATGCCTGGAGTGTCGATTATAGACGTTCCATTCTCTAACAGAAATAACTCCCGGTGAGTAGTCGTATGTCTCCCCTTATCATCTGCTTCTCTTACCTCTTTTGTAATTTGTTCTTCTCTTCCTAACAAAAGGTTGGTTAAGGTTGATTTCCCTACTCCTGAAGAACCAACCAGAGCTACGGTTTTTCCCATTTGCAAATATGGTTGTAAATCTTGTATTCCTTCCATGTTAACAGAGCTGATAGTGTGAACCTTAACTCCTCCTAATGCATTTTCTACTTCTCTTTTCTTATCCTCTACGTTCGTGCACGTATCTGATTTAGTAAGAACTATAACGGGATTTGCGCCACTTTCCCAGCAAAGAAGTAAATATCGTTCTATTCTGTTAACATTTAAATCGTCATTTAGTGAAGAAAGAATAAATACAGTATCAATATTTGTTGCAATAATTTGCTCCTCAGCCTCTAATCCAGCCTTTTTCCTTGAAAATTTACTATTCCGAGGCAATACCCTTTCAATTAAACCGCCTTCTTCACTAAGAAGAACCCAATCACCAACCGCTGGCAAGTCATCACGTTTCACTGTTTGAAATCGGAGTTTTCCTGAAATTTTACTAAGCAATTCATTTTCACTGGTCATAACCATAAACGATCCTTTTTGCTCTGTCACTACTCTTCCAAGCTTATAACCTTTTAAATCAATGTCCGTTAATGAGTCTTCCATTGTTTGAAATAACATGTTTCTGCTGTTCTTCAATTCATTTCCTCCTAAAATAAAAAAGATTCGTTGGTGTAATCTACACGCCAACGAATCTTTTAGAGGAAAAAATTACCAGCATAAAAAGATTAGACCAATCCGCTAAAGTTAAGGTGACGTGTAGAAACTTCTATATACAATTGATTGATTTGATTATTGTTCAATCGTTTCATAACACATCACCTACCTTCTCATTTGTATTTTTATTATCCTTCATTTCTAAGCAAATTTCAAGGTGATTTTCTGATTTTTTAAAAAAATAGGTTTTTTCACCATTTTTTAGTCTTTGCATAATTTATTGTGTTAATAAAGTTTAAAGGAGAGAAATGTAATGAGCCAACATGCTTATTTAAATAAGGCAGCGATATACAATTTATTATCTGACTACTATAAGTATTCTAACCCTTCCTTACACACCCATTATTATCATAAACATCTGAAGTATATGAAATTAGCCTTGCAAGCACAGCGGGCCGATATGACAATGTCAAGTCAGCCATCCTATGTACGTGTTCTTCATGCAGTACCTGATGCACCAAATGTAGACGTATATGTGAATGGAAACCGTGTATTAAAAGACGTTGCCTTTAAAGATGTAAGTGATTATTTAACCTTGCCAGCCGGCAAATACCATATAGATATTTATCCAGCCGGTACAAGTGTAACAACCGTTATTAGCAAAAAAGTAAAGATTGATCCTGGAAAAGTATATACACTTGCCGCAGTTGGAAGTGGAGAAAAATTACAACTTTTACCCTATATAGATGATCCAAGTGTCCCAAGTGGGGAAACAAAGGTAAAGTTTATTCATCTCTCTCCTGACGCTCCGGCCGTGGATATTGCAGTAAAAGGCGGAGATGTTATATTCTCTAATATAGCATTTAAACAAGCTTCCGATTACTTAACCTTAACCCCAATGACTGTTAACTTAGAAGCACGGGTAGCCGGAAGTAAAAACACGGTTCTAAGCGTACCTAATGTCCAACTTAAAGCAAATCAAGCTTATACCATTATTGCCGTTGGATTTGCGAATGGGACACCTGAATTAGAAGCGATACTACTTAAAGGGTAAAGCATTGCATATAAAAGTGAAGTAGCAACAGTCATAAAAAAGAGTGACCAAAAATTTGGTCACTCTTTTCCATTATTGTGCACGGTCTACTGGAACTAATAATCTAAAAGCGATATTATCTTCTTTTAGGTTAAATTCTTTTGCTCTTACTTTAATATCACTTTTCAGCTTCATATTCTGTAACGATACATAAATTAATTCATCATTAGGTTGGATTTTCACCCAATCTGGAAATTCATATGAATCTCTAATTACTTTCAAAACGTAAGAAACTGGTAAATTTAACGAACCTACTGAAATGGATTTCTGCTTAAGGAGAATGTCTCCATTTTCTAACGCTTTTGGTTCAAAGGATAGTTTAAAGTCTAAGTTTGAAGTGAAAACTGGTACAGTACCAAGTAACTCAACTTCATCTTTTAGCTGGACCTTATAATTAACTGGACCCCTAAGACCTTCCTCTTCAATATAATGCTCAATGATGAGGTTAAGGTCACGTTTGTTCGTCTGAACATCAAAACCAACCTCTCGATTGACCTTTTCATTATTTTTAGGTAATGTATCATCTTTTATAGGAGTGAAAATCATGGATAAAATGATGATTAGTCCAATTAACACAGCTCCCAGTAATACAAAAAAACCTACCTTCCACTTGTTCTTCATGATGATTGCTCCTCTTCGTCTAACAATTTCTTTCTATTTGTTAACGTAGCTAATGTTTCCCCATTTGTGAGTTCAATAAACATACGGTCGGCGATCATCTTATATCCTTCATCATTAGGATGAAAATAATCGTCATATAACAAGGTATCTCCTGTGTTAATAAATAAATCATCGATCTCAACGAATAATGTCTTGTCATAATCATTTAATACCTCTTGGCTGGCACGGTTCCAATCATGAATGATTTGATCTACTTCTTGCACATCAGAAAACCATGTATTAAATGGGTTGTACAATCCAACAAGTACAATACCAGCTTCAGGATTTTCGTTTCTAATGGTTTCAAGAATCTCATTTAAGCGAGATTGATATTGTCGTTTTTCATCTTCAAAGACATCTAATCGCAAGTTTGAAAGATTCTCTCGGAAAATTTTCATAACATCATTTCCACCAATTGTAATAAAGACTACGTCTGAATCTCGAATAGATGCTTTTACATCTTTTTTCTTGATTCTCTTTAATAATTGGTCTGTTCGGTTTCCTCTTACACCGTAGTTATGAAACTCTGCATCTTTTATTCCTTCTAAAGTTTCAAGCTGTTTTTCAATATACGGAACATATCCACCTTTTTCCGTACTATCACCAACTCCTTGAGTCAAGGAATCTCCAATTGATACAATGTTTAAATTCTTTGGTACAAAGGATTCGTTTGGATCTTCTTTATCCCACAATGATACTTCTCTTGTAATATGTTCAGCTGCTTCTTCTAAAGAGCACCCCGACATGAGTAAAACAAAAGCGAGCATGAGGATTGATAATTTTTTCATGTACTTCACCTCGCTTACTATTTATTCATATTATATCACGCTTTAATACTGGCGAAACCTATGTAAAGAAAACATTATGATGATGTAAAATAAGAAGAGGAAGAAATTCACTTCCTCAAATGAAAGAATATGCCTTAACGAGATGGACCTGATTGTAATGTAGAAAATACCTCCCTTATAAACTGTTGGTAATTAAACTGTTTAGCTATTTTATGAATTCGCCAATTTACTTTTTCTTCAGACTTTCTAAAATCTCCAATGCTTTGCCCAAATGTGCATCCCGTATTGACTGCAACCCGTATTGGCGCTTCTATAAAATCTACTTTATCTCCATTTGCCAATGCCCATAATGCTAATAAATCATGGAGTGGGCTTCCTGAAATATCTGGATACGTTTTCTTATAAAATGAATAATAGTAATCGACCATCGGCTTTATGATTTGACCTACTTTATCTCCTTTCTTCTTGTAATATTCATGGAGTTGATTGATCATTGCTGGAGTAATAATGGCAAACATGGTCACATCTAATGGAAGGAAATGTACTTTCTTTGGGGCAAGTTGAATAAGAAGGTTCGCGGCATATGGATCTCCATAGAAATTTGCTTCAGCAACTGGTGTTACATTTCCTGGAACATGGAATGCTCCTCCCATGACATAAAACTCTTTTACCTTTTTCATTGTTTCTGGGTATAGTACAAATGCTGTGGCCAAAGAGGTTAAACGACCTGCAGAGTAGATATAAAGTTCTCCAGCATACTTCTCTATTAAGCCGTTGATTTCGAAAAAATTCTCACTAATTTCATCTTCGTTCAATTCTATATTTTCAGGTATGATTGGACCCAGTCCTTCTAATCCATGAACTTCCGGATAAAATACTGGTGGGTGCCCCGTTAATGCAGATACAGCACCTCCAATCACTGGAATATCCGTAATTCCCGTTAAATTTTGCAAGAATTTTACATTGCGTAATGCATCTCGTTTTGATACATTCCCATAATCAGAAACAATTCCTACTATTTCAATTTCTTCACTATAATACGCATATAAAACAGCTACAATATCATCTATTCCGAAATCAGAGATGATGAGTACTTTTTTCTTTCCTGACAATGAGTCGTCCCCCATTCCCTCTTTTCGCTCATAAATATGACAGTTTATAGGCTATTTTATCTTTATGTATTATTCTCTTTAAAAAGAATGATACAATACAACTAGCTTAATTTAGAGAAGGTGAAAAGATGAAAAAGAGAGTGAAATTATTTGCCTCCAATATTGTTATCTTGATAATGGTTCTTGGTGGGTGTGCAAGTCAACAAGAAGAATCAATTCATGAAAAACATGAAACAATGGGTGGAGATATCCAGGAAGAAACACATTCTGTTGAGGACCTTCCAAATTTTCTTAATGATAAGGACGAAAATATGCAGTTGATCTACACTTCTGCTGCAAAGAGTGAAGAACTATTAAAATATATTCCTTGTTATTGTGGGTGCGGGGATTCAGCAGGACACGAGAATAATCTAAATTGTTTTGTACATGAAATAAAAGACGAAAAGATTGTATGGGATGATCATGGAACAAAATGTCAAGTTTGTATTGATATTGCTGCTGAGGCTATTGTTAAATACAATAAGGGACAAGCCATTAAAGATATACGAGATGACATTGATGCGAAGTATAAAGAAGGATATGCAAAGCCAACCCCAACTCCTATGCCTTCATAATATTTTTTCAGCAGGAGCCTCCCTGCTGATTTTTTATTTTGAAAGGCTCCATTCTTAAAGATTGTTTTCTATTTGGAAGAAGAAAGCAGCAGTTGATTTCCGTAACAGATTCTCGTAAATAAAAAAGACGAAAGAAATTTTCTTTCGTCTAAAAAATAATATGATTTCCTATATAGGAGGAAAACAAATATTTCAATCTGTATAATACATAAATCCGATAGCACCTATTCCAGTATGAGTACTTATAATAGGAGTTGTATAACTTATTTCAAACTCATCATAACCCGTCTTATCCATTATTTTTTCTTTAAGATTAGTGGCAAGTTCCATCCCATCTGCATGAACAAGGCCAACACCATGAATCGTTTTCCCCTTTACATCCTCAACAAATTGAGATGTTAAATATTTTACAACTTGGGAATGACTTCGCACTTTAGCCACTGGCGTGTATTCCCCTCCGTCCAATGACGCAATGGGTTTAATATTTAGTAATGAACCGATCATCGCCCTGCCTTTTCCGATTCTACCACCTTTAACAAGGTTTTCCAGAGTGTCCACAACGACAAATAACTTTGTCTTTTTACGAATGTTTTCAATCGCTTCAAGAATTTCTTCAAGGGACTTTCCTTGCTTTGCCAGCTTAGCTGCTTCTATCACTTGAAAAGCCAATCCTTTGGATATAAACCTTGAATCTACAACTGTAACATCAGAAGATGACATTTCAGCAGCAGATTGTGCTGACCTAACGGTACCACTCATATTCCCTGTCATGTGAATAGATAAAACTTTCGAGCCATCTTTTCCTAACTCATCATAAAGTTCTAAAAAAGTGCCTGCAGGTGGCTGAGAGCTTTTTGGCAATTCACTAGACGTTCTCATTTTCTCTAAAAAACTAGAAGGTGAAAGATCAATTCTATCTAAATATGTTTCTCCATTGATTGAAATTGATAGTGGAACAACGTGAATATCAAGTTCTTTTACTATTTCATCGGTTAAGTCTACTGTTGAATCTGTTACAATGTTAATTTTAGTCAATTTAGCCACATCCTATCTACCATATCAATAGTATTATATCGTTAAATGAAAAGGAATCAAACAGATAGTATAGAATTCTCTAACTTATTATGTTTATTGGAAAACGAAAAAGTCTGATCCACGACAACCTATTGGTTTATGGATCAGCTCCCCTTTTAGTCTTATGCATTAAACTTTAATTCTTCAGTTTTATAAATCTCTTCATATTCTGACCATTTTGTCGTTTTCTTTATGTACTCTCTAAAATTGTACGTTGTTTTAGTCAGGTTTTGTGTCACAATTTTTGTGATAAATGATTGCAGTTTAAGGTTCACTCTAAAATAGAGCGGGTTTTCTTCTTTTAAGACAGGTACTTCCAAGATTTTGACTTTCCTTCCATACTTTGATTTGAACTCAATGGTTTTTGTCAGCAAAGTATCAATCCTCTTTTTTCACCCGTTTATGCTTTTATTATACCCTATTTACAACTGCATAAATTGTCTAATCCTGCAACAATTTTAAAATTTTATTGACCTTTTTTCCTTAAACAGGCACAAGACATTCTATTGTGTCATTTTTAGGAGAATTCACAATGGATGATACCATATAGCTGTTCATATGCTCGGGTTCAAGTGGTTTTAATAGTGATGAAGCCTCTTCAAATGTATATTTCTCTGTATTGAGCCATTTTTCAATATCATCATTATTTGTTAACATAACAGGCATTCTTTCATGGACAGGATTCACAAGAGAATTTGCTGATGTTGTTAAAATGGTAGACGAAGTTGCCTCTCCATTTCGGTCCCATAAACCTGCAAATACAAATGGCTGTTCTTTTTTTAATCGAAATCGAAAAGGCACCTTTTGATTCCGTTCTCTCTTCCACTCATAAAATCCATCTGCAAAGACGATCATTCTTTTTGAGTGTACTAGACTCTTAAAGCTCGGCTTTTCCAACAGGGTTTCACTACGGGCATTTATCAATGGCTTCCATTTGTTTTGATTAGCCCAACTCGGGATAAGCCCCCAAGTTATTTTTCCTGCTTTTCGTTTCCCTTTGTGTGAAATAAGAGAGAACACTTTTTGGGTTGGAGCAATATTATATCTTGGTCTCCAGTCATCCATCAGTTCATCAATTAAGTATTGCTGAACAAGCTCTTCTAATGGTGTGGTCAATGAGAACCTTCCACACATGTTTATCACCTCTTATGAATGAAATACGAACTTATCTTTATATGAAGGATACCTAAATACTTAGTCCTAATCAAGAACAAGAGTAAAGTGATGAACCTCATTATACTTTAACCCTTTAACAGGATAATGATTGCACAAAACAAGGAAGAGGATTATGATAATAATTGTAGAATAACATTCGATGCTTGGTCACACTTTCATAGATGAATATAGAAAGGATGAGGGTTCTTTGACATATGATTTTGATTTTTCTAATTGGAAGGAAGAAATAGCTAACGCCATTACCCATGGAATTGGACTGCTTTTAAGCATACCTGCGCTGGTCATGCTGATCATATTCGCAGTAGACAAGGGGTCTGCCTGGCACATCGTGAGTTTTTCCATTTTTGGTGCATCCATGATTCTCTTGTATTTATTTTCCACACTTCTACATAGTTTCAAGCCTTCTAAGGTAAAGAATCTATTTGCCATATTGGATCACTCAGCTATATATATACTGATTGCGGGAACTTATACACCTTTTATGCTGGTCAGTGTCAGAAGTCCGCTAGGGTGGACATTATTTGGAGTTGTTTGGGGACTAGCGATAATTGGTATTGTGTTTAAATGTTATTTTGTACAACGATATCAAGTCATTTCAACTCTCTTCTATCTTATTATGGGTTGGCTTGTCATAATCGCCATAAAACCACTCTATATAAGTTTAACTGGAACAGGTTTTGCTCTTCTTTTAACAGGTGGAATTATGTATTCCATCGGTGCCATCTTCTATGTATGGAACAAACTACCTTATAATCACGCAATATGGCATTTATTTGTATTAGCTGGTAGCAGCTTTATGTATTTTTGCATATTGTTTTATGTCTAAATAACAGCAAACATAAAAAGGCGAACTCATTAGC
>NZ_LQXM01000004.1 GCF_001648555.1 Rossellomorea aquimaris TF-12
GGCTTTTGCCCTGTGGGGTCTCAACTTTCCCGCTATTCCCGCAGGAGTCGAGCACCTTACGCTCCAATCAACTTTCTAAGTATGAGTTTCTTAATATAGACTAATATAAATACCTTATACCTTTCGAAAACAGCCATTTTTCAAGGTGTACAGTGGTCGATTTTTGCTTGTATAGTTTTAGATTGTTTTTTCACTATCCAGCTCTGTCACAAACTCCTTATAGATGGTGAGGGAAACTACGTAGACTCTTGCGGAAGTACGGTCGTGCCGTGACCCCTGGAAGCGAAGCTGAGGAGGCTAGGCCGAACGTCCGCGGAAAGCGGAGCGGTTCACCTCACCATCCTGCACATACTAGTCGACAGAGCCATTGACAACACTTATGTTATAAAACAACAACTTTTGCGAAAAGAACAATTTAAAAAACAGAGTGGAACATGTCTTTTTGTTCCACTCTGTTTTTTTATGTTTTAATGACACCACTTTCGGATAAAGTATGGATAGTACATTATTTATCTAAATTCAGCTTTTATTGGTACAGGCTGAACATTAATGAAGGATGTGAAGAAAGTGATTTCAAACAGTCAAATAGAGACATTAAAAAAGGAATTACTCCAACAAGAAAGTCAGTTACAGGAGCATTTAAATCGAGATTTAGACAGTCTTCATCATACAAATGAACGAGATAATTCAGGGGAACTTTCTCTCTATGATAATCATCCTGCAGATATGGGAACCGAATTATATGAAAGAGAAAAGGATTATGCAATTGATGATCATGCAAAAATTGAATTAAATAAAATTCAGAACGCATTACAGGCAATCACAGAAGGAACTTATGGGCAATGTAAAGAATGTGGGCAAGAGATTCCTTACGAACGATTAGAAGTTATTCCTACCACACTGTACTGCAAAGATCATTCACCTGAGCAATCAACACCTCAAGACAGACCGGTGGAGGAAGATGTTTTACAACCTCCAATCGATAATGAGTTTAGACACAAATCAGAGGGAAATGTTCGTGATGACGAAGACAGCTTCCAAGAGGTAGGACGTTTTGGCACCTCAGAAACCCCGTCTGACTTTGAAGGTGATTATGAAGACTACTCTGAACTTTACCAGGGTGAAGACACATCAGAAGGATTCACAGAGGATTTTGAATCCTTTGTCGGGACTGACATTGAAGGCTCTAACCGAAAGGCATACCCTTCAAAGACCCATGAAAACTATGAAGAAATGCTTGATGAAAATGATATTGAATCAACCATGGGAGACATCCCATATAAAGATGGCGATAGTTATGTTTCAAACAAAAAGAATAATAAATAAATGAAAATGCTTGGGGTCCTTTATTCCCAAGCATTTTCTCATTCTCTATTGTGTTAAACTTCCATGGGCAATTCCCCATATGTCTTTCGCGTACTCTTCAATCGTACGATCACTTGAGAAATATCCAGAGTTTGCAATATTTTGTAAGCACATTCGTGACCATTCTTCTTTCTTCTCATAGGCTCTACCAGCTATATCATGTACTCTTACATACGAATCAAAATCACGTAAAACAAAGAAATGATCATTTTCAGTTAATAAAGAGTCATAAATCATTTCAAAATGGTCTCCGGCTTCAGGAAGTGTATCATCAATCAGTTGAGACAACACCTTTTTAATACGCGTATCATAGTGATAATACTCCATGGCATAGTAGCCTCCATGCGACTGATATTTCATTACTTCCTCTGCAGTCAGACCGAAGATAAAGATATTATCGATCCCCACTTGCTCTAAAATTTCAATATTCGCTCCATCCAGAGTGCCTAACGTAAGAGCACCATTCATCATAAACTTCATATTCCCCGTTCCAGAAGCCTCCTTACTCGCTGTGGAAATCTGTTCAGAAATATCCGCTGCGGGAATGATTTCTTCTGCAAGAGAAACTCGATAATTTTCTAAAAACACCACTTTAATTCGATCCCTGACAAGTGGATGATTGTTTACTAAATCTGCTACGGAATGAATCAGTTTTATAATTTTCTTTGCGTAAAAATAGCCTGGAGAGGCTTTCGCTCCAAATATAAACGTTCGAGGATGAAAGTCAAAGCTAGAATCCTCTATACAACGATTATATAGATGAAGAATGTGCAGTACATTCAACAATTGGCGTTTATAGGCATGCAGTCTTTTCACTTGAATATCAAAGATTGATGTTGGGTCTACTCTAAGTCCATTATTTTTGAAAATTCGTTCTGTTAATTTATTCTTGTTTAGTTGTTTCACGTTATATAATTCATTTAAAAAGGATGAATCTTGACTGAAATTCTGCAAGTTTACTAGTTTGCCTGGTTGCCCAATCCAATCATCTCCAATAGCTGTACTAATTAGCTTAGCTAATGGAGGATTACTATTAAGCAGCCATCTTCTATGGGTAATGCCATTGGTTTTGCTGTTGAATTTCCCAGGATAATATTGATAGAATAAGTTCATTTCTCTCTGCTTTAATATTTCCGTATGAATTTTCGCCACTCCATTTACACTAAAGCTACCGACAATAGCAAGATGAGCCATTTTCACTTCATCATGTGAAATAATCGCCATCTCCTCGATTCTTTTCCAATCACCAGGGTATGCTTTCCATAAATCCTTACAGAACCGTTCATTGATTTCATTTACAATCATATATATCCTCGGCAATAAAGGTTGAAAAATACGAATAGGCCATCTCTCTAAAGCCTCAGATAGAGTGGTATGATTTGTATAAGCGAATGTTTTCGTTGTAATCTCCCAAGCCTCCTCCCACTCAAAAGAATGCTCGTCTATCAGAACTCTCATCAATTCTGGTATGGCAAGAACAGGGTGAGTGTCATTTATATGAATCGATATATTCTCATGCAACTCTTTTAAATGTCCATACCGATAAAGATATGAATTAAGAATGGAACGAATGCTTGCTGATACTAAGAAGTATTGCTGCTTTAAACGAAGTATTTTTCCTTCATCATGTGTGTCATCTGGATAAAGGAATTCCGTAATGGCTTCTGTATCCCGCTTGTACTTCATCATATCTTTCCCTGCTTTATAAGCTGCTGGCTCAGCACTCCACAGTCTCAAGGTATTCACTGTTGATGTTTCGTGACCTACCACAGGCATATCATAGGGAACCGCCGATACAACTTCAGCTTCTACATGACGAAACTTTAAAACATCCTCTTCTTTATAAGATTCCACCTTGCCCCAAAAAGGAACCTCAACAGCTAAGTCTGATTTTCGCACCTCCCAAACATGACCATGTCGTAACCATTGTTCAGGTAATTCCATTTGAAATCCGTTGACAATTTTTTGCTCAAACAGACCATGCTTGTATCGAATCCCGCATCCATGACCAGGTAAATTGAGGGAGGCTAAGGAATCCAAAAAACACGCTGCCAGTCTCCCTAATCCTCCATTCCCAAGACCTGCATCATGTTCAACTTCCTCTATTTCACTCAAATCTATCCCTAAATCCTTTAAGCCTTTATCCACGATATCGTAAATACCTAAGTTCATTAGATTTTGACGCAGCAGACGGCCGAGGAGAAATTCGATGGATAGATAGTAGACTTGCTTTTGCTTACTAAAACGATATTGTTCATTGGTGTGAATCCAATTCATACTAATGTACTCACGAATTAGATTGCCCAAAGTGAAGAATTGATCCTGAGTTGTGGATTCAGGGAAGGTTTTTCCGTACATCATTTCGAGCTTTTTCAGAAACATTTCTTTAAACTCATTGTGATCAGAAAACATGGCTTTCACTCCTTGATACCAAGTCTGCATAAAGTTGATTATACTTAAAGGCTGATTGAGCCCAACTATAATCTTTATTCATGGCAGTCCTTACGATATGATTCCATGTTTCTGGATTCTCATGATAATATGTCAGAGCTCTCTTATAGGTATAAAGCAAATCGTGTGCATTAAAGTTTTTAAATGAGAAACCATTACCTGTTTTCGTTTCTTCATTGTATGACTCCACTGTGTCATTTAAGCCGCCTGTTTCCCGTACAAGGGGTAATGCCCCATATCTCATGGCGATTAACTGTCCTAGCCCGCATGGCTCGAATTTTGAAGGCATCAAAAACAAGTCTGAAGCAGAATAGATTTGTTTTGCTAAATCTTCATTAAATCCTATTTGAACCCTAACTTTCGAAGAATATTGAGACTGCATCTCTCGGAAAAACTGTTCAAACTCCCAATCTCCCGTTCCCAACAAAACAAATTGGACCTCTTCTTGAATCATTTCATGAAAAACAGCCCGAATGAGTTCCAGTCCTTTTTGATTAGTTAATCTTGAAATAATAGCTACAAGAGGAATTCGTTCATTCTCTTCTAACCCTAACTGTTTTTGTAAATGAAGCTTAGCTTTCATTTTTCCTTGAATGTTTCCACTAAAGAAGGGAAACTCCCCTTCTTCGGGATTATATACAGAATCATCTATACCATTAAGGATCCCGAGTAACTGGTTAGATCGTTGATTTAATATGCCATGCAGCTTTTCCCCATAATAAGGGGTAAGAATTTCCTCTTTATATGTAGGGCTTACGGTTGTCACATAATCCGAAGAAATCAATGCTGCCTTCATAAAATTGATATTCCCATAAAACTCGAGATAATCAGAATGAAAATACTTGTCATGAATCCCTAATAAATCGGTCATGACAGGCTTAGGAAATACCCCTTGGAATTGAAGATTGTGAATCGTAAACACGCTTCTCATAAAGGAATACCCTGGTCTGTCTTGATACTCCGTTCTCAATAAAAAGGGAACCATTCCTGTGTGCCAATCGTGACAATGAACAACATCAGGATAAAAATCCAGAACGTTCATACCTTCTAACACGGATCTGGTGAAAAATGCAAAGCGTTCACCATCATCAAAATAGCCATATAATTGATCTCGGTTAAAATAATATTCATTGTCAACAAAATAATAGGTTACGCCACTTTCAACTATTTCTTCAATACCACAATATTGGTTCCGCCATCCAATCGAAACAAAAAATTCTCTCTTTTTCTTCATTTTAGAGCGAAACTCATGAGGGATTCCACCATATTTAGGTAGAATCACTCTAACATCAGTCCCTAAACTCCTTAGCTCCTTAGGTAATGCACCTGCAACGTCTGCTAAGCCACCTGACTTAATAAAAGGGACACATTCAGATACAACAAATAACACCTTCACGAATTCATCAGCGCTCCTTGTATCATTCCTTTCCGAATGACAATTGGTTTGGTAGGATCTCCTATTAGCTTCACGCCATCCTCGACTCTTACATCTTTGTCTAATATTACATTCTCTAATACACAGTTATCTCCAATTTGACTCTTTTGCATAATAATACTATTTGAAATAGAGGTATTCACACCCACCTTTACCGCTCGAAACATAGTAGAATTTTGAACTTTCCCTTTAATATAACAGCCATTTGCAATAATACTGTTTTTCACACTGGCAGCTGAAGTATAGCGAGTTGGTGGTTCATCTTTAACCTTTGTATATATTGGGGTATCCTTTTTAAAGAGTTCTTTCCAATAGTTAATATTTAACAGCTTCATACTTGCTTCGTAATAATCCTCAATGCAATCAATGGTTTCAACAAAACCAATATGTTCATATCCACATACCTTAAACTCACTTTCAATATCCTCTACAACATCCTTCATGCACGTATACCCAGTATTGCGTCGTTCATTGATTAACTCAATCAGCGTAGACGTTTTTACTAAGTACATGTCTAAGGATTTCCCGTTATGACGAATTTCCGTTATATCACAACCGATTCGGATATGTCTTTCTAAAACAGGTAAATAATTAATGTTACACAAAGTAAAGCAGTTACTGATTAAAGCGTACTCTTGGGAACTCCGATTAAAATAATCAATATGGTGTGCAAAATGATTAAAGGAGCCTACTCCCTCCTCACTTGCATCCAGACTTGGTGCCGGAAAGAAGAATAATCCGTCACGCTTTCTGTTTAAGTCCCAGTTCTTTCCTGAACCCAGGTGGTCCATGAGAGAACGATATTGGAACTTAGGGAATATTGCCACAGAACCGATATCAGAATTCACCATATTCGAAAGAACAAAATCAATTAACCGATACCTTCCTGCTATGGGTAAAGCAGCCAATGAACGATGTAAAAGTAAATCCTCTAACGAATCATAATAACTAGTCGCATCAATAACACCAAGCAATGAATTTTTCAAAACACTTCCTCCTCTTAAGTTGTATTATAGATTTCAACCGTTACACTTCTTCTTGTTCAAGTAGTGTTTCAATGAATGATTCAGTGACCAATATGATTTCATCAGATCCCTCTTCAGGCATAATACATACCCCATTTGGAACCTTTACATTTGATGGAACAATCGCTTGTTCAATATATGCATTCTCCCCGATAACAGCATCAGGCATAATAACTGAACGGCTGACGTGCGCTCCTTTTTTAACGGTCGTGCCTTGAAAGAGAACAGATTTACTAATACTTCCTTCAATGGTGCATCCTTCGTTCACAAGAGATCCTTCAACAAGAGCGTCTTCCGAAATATACTGTGGCGGCTCATTAGGGTTGACAGAATACACTCTCCAATCATGATCAAATAAATTTAATTTGTTTTTCTCATCAATCAAATCCATATTTGCTTCCCATAGACTTTTAACCGTACCTACATCCTTCCAATATCCTTTAAAGGGATAGGCCATTAACTTCTTCTTCTCATCCAGGAGCAAAGGAATGACATCCTTTCCAAAATCATGGCTTGAATCAGGGTTACGCTCATCCATCTCTAAATAATCTTTTAAAACACTCCAATTAAAAATATAGATTCCCATTGAGGCAAGATTACTCTTAGGGTAGGCAGGCTTTTCCTCGAACTCCGTGATTCTCATCTCTTCATTGGTATTCATCAGCCCGAATCGACTTGCTTCATCCCAACCAACCTCTATAACAGAGATAGACACATCTGCTTTTTTCTCAATGTGATAATCCAACATTTTGCTATAATCCATTTTATAAATGTGATCTCCTGATAAAATCAAAACATACTCTGGATCGTACTGTTCCAAGTAATTCATATTTTGGTAGATGGCACTTGCTGTCCCTGTATACCATCTCATTTCAGAGGATTCAGCATATGGTGGCAAAACCGTTACTCCTCCATTT
This sequence comes from Rossellomorea aquimaris TF-12, assembly GCF_001648555.1. Classification (GTDB taxonomy): domain Bacteria; phylum Bacillota; class Bacilli; order Bacillales; family Bacillaceae_B; genus Rossellomorea; species Rossellomorea aquimaris. The sequence continues at coordinate 7,194 of NZ_LQXM01000004.1, forward strand.
TTCCGATCAAGATCCCATGCACTACCTATTCCAATATAAGAATTTAAGACTAATGGTTGATATTGAGTAAGAACACCCACCGTGTCGATTCCTGAATTTGTACAATTACTCAAAGTGAAGTCAATGATGCGGTACTTCCCTCCAAAAGGAACAGCAGGTTTCGCTAGGTTTTTTGTTAACGAACTCAACCGACTCCCTTTTCCTCCTGCTAATAACATAGCCACACATCGTCCTTTTGCCATTCTTCTATCTCCCCTTTCAGTTTATTGGTTTTAAGTAAACAGCAGCATATGGCGGGATCGTCATTTCCACATATCCATCTCTTCCATGATACGCCCCTTGATGCACATGAAGAGGATGAGGATTTACTTGATGTGAACCACCAAATCGATCATCATCACTATTCCATATTTCTTCGTAATAAGAAGCAAGATTTACTCCCACCTTATACTGGTGATAAACATTAGGACTGAAATTACAGATTACCACTAGATGATCATTGCTCTCTTTAGCCTTTCGAATAAAGGAAAAAATCTGTTGATCTGCATTATTCACATCAATCCACTCGAACCCTTCTGAACGATGATCGAGCTCATATAATGGTTTAGCACCTTTATATAAATGCAGAAGTTCTTTAAAATATGAATTAAATTTGTGATGAAATTCGTAACTTGTTAAATGCCAATCTATTTCTTCTAGATCCTTCCACTCTGAAAAAGGAGCGTATTCACTGCCCATAAACAATAACTTCTTTCCTGGGTGTGCTACTAAATAGCTAAGTAGCAGTCGATACTGAGCAAACTTTTGCCAATAGTCTCCCGGCATCTTATTTAACAAAGACTTCTTCCCATGAACAACTTCATCATGAGAAAATGGAAGGACGTAATTCTCGGAAAATGCGTATAAAAGAGAAAACGTAATCAATGAATGAACATCTCTTCGCTCTGAAGGGGGCGTTTCCATATATTTCAGAACATCATTCATCCAGCCCATATTCCATTTATAATTAAAGCCGAGTCCACCATAATGAACAGGAGATGTGACCTGTGGCCAATCTGTTGAATCCTCTGCAATCATTAATATGGACGAGTCATATTCGAATACAGACTGATTTAATTTCTTTAAAAACTGAAGGGCTCCATCATTCGGTGACATCTCTCCTTGATTAGCCCAGTAAATAATGTTTGAAACTGCATCTATTCGAAATCCATCAATATGATAAACTTCCATCCAAAAGCGGGCATTTGATAGAAGGAAGCTTCTAACCTCTCCCTTTCCTAAATCAAAGTTGGCTGTTCCCCACGTATAATTTTCACGATCACGTTCTTCTCCATATTCATATACAAATGAACCATCAAACTCATAAAGTCCATGTGCATCCTTACAAAAGTGCCCTGGTACCCAATCCAATATCACCCCAATATTATGTACATGACATTCATTTATGAACTGCATTACCTCATGGGGAGACCCATAACGACTTGTAGGGGAATAATAACCAGTGCTCTGATAGCCCCATGAACGATCAAAAGGATGCTCCGTTATAGGGAGTAGCTCAATATGAGTAAAACCATGTTCCTTCACATGGGGAATTAACTCTTGTGCCAGCTCTTTGTAAGAAAGAAACTCTCCCTTATTCTTCTTCCATGTCCCCAAATGGACTTCATAAATGAACATAGGCTGATCATACACAGTCTTCTTTGACCGTTGTTCCAGCCACTCTTCATCCTCCCATTGGAAGCCTTGTAATTCATAGACCATACTTGCAGTACGGGGGCGTTTCTCTGATGCAACCCCATAAGGATCTGCCTTAAGCTTTTTAACACCTGATGAAGTCATAATTTCATATTTATATGTTTCACCCGATAAATTCCCATCTACTCTAATTGTCCAAATACCTTCATTATTTCTTTTGCTAAGCTTATAATGAAGCCCATTCCAATCATTGAATGAACCTACTAACCTAACACCTCTGGCATTCGGTGCCCAAACGCAAAATTCTGTATAGGTTCCAGAAGGAGTTCTCCTCACATGGGAGCCCATAAACTGATAAGCTTGCTGCATACTTCCCTCATGAAATAAAAAAACATCATAATCAGATATCATCATTGCGTTCATCATCTCACCTACATTTTTTCAATCTACTAACTACTTTCTTTGATATACTTGAAAATCCTTTATATAAACATCGTCCAATTCCGACAATATCCTACACGGAGGGAGATCTAGTAACAACAAATGTAAATAAGTTCCAAATGATAGGGTTTTCATTACGAATTTTTGATGAATGGTGTCGAAAGGTTTTTTCATTAAAAAAGAAGAAGTAGTTTTAAATAGAAGATAGAAAACTCATGTATAAGAATTTATTTTGGTTTTAGAATCTTAGAGTGGTTAATTAGGAAGTGGCTAAAGAATAAAAATGTTGGCTATTGCTGAGTAGGTAAATCTAATAAAAGTATTTGGAAGGTAAGATTGTTTATACATGGGGATAGTGATATAGGTTATGAATCGATGAACTAAATATGGTAGGGGGAAACTAAATCTAAGAGTAATAAAAGTGATTACTACTTCTTAATTAAATACAAGATGTGCTCACAAAGTGGCTCAATTCACCTTAAATCTGGCCCAATTTCCTTGAAAAGTGGCTCAATATATAGAGATTCTGGCCCAATTCTACAAACTATCTGATTTCAGAGTAGCGTTTACGGAATAATATAAGTTCATATTGTAGAATTCCGAAAATGTTATTGCTCCTACACACATTTCTAGATGAATTTGCCTCCAAGTATTAGAATCCATTTAACATCAAAGAAACCCTTTTAAAATGAATGACTAGATTATTAAAGAAAACGTAATACAAAATATAGAAGCATATTATACACTTAGGTTATCTAGATTTTGATAAAAGCATCTTCGTATAATTGTTAAATGAAAGGAGATTAATTTTGAAGAAGGTATCTGTTATTGTACTTCTTTTTCTATTATTAGTTGGATGTAGCCAAAGTGATGTCCAGCATGATACAGAATTAGAGGAAGCTATTTATTCTGTTGTTGGGGATCAAAATAAAAGTGAGATAAATATTAGATCATTGACGACATTCGACTGGGAAAAAGCTCTCCTGTTCACACCTTATAGTACACAAGAAGGTATTGAGGAACAATTAGGTTTTGATTTTAAAGACCCATCCAATATAGATACTAGAGACGATATATATCTTTTGGTTTTCCTTAACAACGATAAAGTCGTTCAATATATTGAGATAGCACGTCAAGGTACTGACTTTTCAATAGGAGAAAAGGGATACCTTACTCCATCCGATAATGTGATAAGTATTGAAAGATATTAAAAAGGCATTTCTCTTGTTGTAGTAACGACATCCTTAGTTAAATAAGAAAGTGGAACTTCCTACTTTATGAAAATTCCACTTTTATGCCTAATATGAACATTAAAGTTTAACAAAGCCTAAATAAAAAACAAAAAAGGACTATCTAATGATAGTCCTTTACGTTAATGACCCATACGGGATTCGAACCCGTGTTACCGCCGTGAAAGGGCGGTGTCTTAACCGCTTGACCAATGGGCCTTAATGGCGGAGAAGGAGGGATTTGAACCCTCGCGCCAGTTGCCCGACCTACACCCTTAGCAGGGGCGCCTCTTCAGCCACTTGAGTACTTCTCCGTAATGGCTCCGCAGGCAAGATTCGAACTTGCGACCGATCGGTTAACAGCCGATAGCTCTACCACTGAGCTACTGCGGAATATTAAAATGGTGGGCCTAAGTGGACTCGAACCACCGACCTCACGCTTATCAGGCGTGCGCTCTAACCAGCTGAGCTATAGGCCCATTGGAGCGGGTGAAGGGAATCGAACCCTCATCATCAGCTTGGAAGGCTGAGGTTTTACCACTAAACTACACCCGCACTATTGTATGGGGCGACTGATGGGAATCGAACCCACGAATGCCTGAACCACAATCAGGTGCGTTAACCACTTCGCCACAATCGCCATAAATAGAAAATGGTGGCTCAGGACGGAATCGAACCGCCGACACATGGATTTTCAGTCCATTGCTCTACCAACTGAGCTACTGAGCCACTATGTAAAACTTTAAAAATGGCGGTCCGGACGGGACTCGAACCCGCGACCTCCTGCGTGACAGGCAGGCATTCTAACCAACTGAACTACCGGACCAGAGTTTTTTGACGACAGTCAAAATAACTTTCCATACGTGACTCTTAAAGGATTATGATATCCAAAGTCAAAATGGTATTGCGGGGACAGGATTTGAACCTGCGACCTTCGGGTTATGAGCCCGACGAGCTACCGAACTGCTCCACCCCGCGACGATAAAAATAAATAATAAAAATGGAGGAGGAAAGGGGATTCGAACCCCTGCGGGCTTTGACACCCCTGTCGGTTTTCAAGACCGATCCCTTCAGCCGGACTTGGGTATTCCTCCGTATATAAAATGCAAGTGGTGGACCTTGTAGGACTCGAACCTACGACCGGACGGTTATGAGCCGTCTGCTCTAACCAACTGAGCTAAAGGTCCCTAATGGTAGCGGCGGAGGGGATCGAACCCCCGACCTCACGGGTATGAACCGTACGCTCTAGCCAGCTGAGCTACACCGCCAAGAAACAATTTATATCTAATTGTTAGATAGTTTGCCTTTGCAAATATCAAGTGCAATTATTTTACTTTTGCAAAATAATTGGTGGAGCCTAGCGGGATCGAACCGCTGACCTCCTGCGTGCAAAGCAGGCGCTCTCCCAGCTGAGCTAAGGCCCCAAAATGAAGTGGTCGGGAAGACAGGATTCGAACCTGCGACCCCTTGGTCCCAAACCAAGTGCTCTACCAAGCTGAGCTACTTCCCGAAGTATATGGCGCGCCCGAGAGGAGTCGAACCCCTAACCTTTTGATCCGTAGTCAAACGCTCTATCCAATTGAGCTACGGGCGCTAATAAGCTATTTTGTTTTAAAAAACAATGGTGCCGAGGACCGGAATCGAACCGGTACGGTAGTCACCTACCGCAGGATTTTAAGTCCTGTGCGTCTGCCAGTTCCGCCACCCCGGCAAAATCTTCTGGAGCGAAAGACGGGATTCGAACCCGCGACCCCCACCTTGGCAAGGTGGTGTTCTACCACTGAACTACTTTCGCATATGAATGGTGCGGGTGAAGGGACTTGAACCCCCACG
>NZ_LQXM01000021.1 GCF_001648555.1 Rossellomorea aquimaris TF-12
GCTAATGAGTTCGCCTTTTTATGTTTATGAAACTTTTCTTTCCTCATCTAAAGAGGATTGTATCTTACTTTGAATTTCACAGGATAATTCTTTTACATCTCTATTTATTATAGAAGCAGCAGGGATTGGCGGTAGTACTTCTACATGTATGTGTGAAGGCTTTATTCCCCAGGAATGGTTCTCGAACATGGAAGCTGTTCCTCTAATTGCAATCGGAACAATTGGTACCTCAGCATCTTTTGCCATCCTGATACCACCTGTTTTAAATTCTTTTAAACCCTTTCCCTTATTTCTCGTTCCCTCTGGAAAGATTAGAAGAGAATGTCCCTTCTTCAAAAGGTGGCTACCTTCTCGAATAGATTGAATTGCTTGTTTCCTATTTTTTCGATCGATAAAAATACAAGATATCATTTCCATCCATTCTCTAATAATCGGCATTTTTTTTATCTCTATTTTCGAAATGAATCCAAATGGTTTTTCAATATATCCTAATAGTACTGGTATATCAAAGTCCCCAACATGATTGGATACGAATAAAACCGGTCCCTTGGGAATATATTGTTGACCAGTAATATATACCGTGCTACCTGACCTTTTCATGATTCCTTTAGACCATCTCTTAGGTAGCTCATGTATAATCCGATCTCTTTCTTCTACCTTCATTACTCCACTAAGCCTCTTTACTTTATAAAGAGTGGGTATACTGTATAGAAGGTATAAACACATATAAATTAAAACATATATCATTCTGAACACAAAATATCCTCCTTGAAATTCCTCACTTTATTATACAAGAAAAAATTCTCTAATGGAGGAGAATTTCAATTTTTCAAGACTCTTTACTTTTTTTCTCTGTGATCATTACCGAAAAAGAAAAGGCACTCCAAATTTTTTGGAGTGCCTTTTCTTAATATTTATTTTCTTACAAACACCTTAAATTCATAATCATAAGGGTTTTTTTCATTCCTCTTACCTTTATCAGAGGAGATGCAAGTGAAATTCCCCCAAGGGATGCTGGGCATATATGTATCTCCTTCAAATTCATTATGAATAACTGTTACATAGAGTTTGTCTACATAAGGAATGAATTGCCTGTAAACTTCCTTACCACCCATAATAAATGTTTCACGCTCATTTGCTTCTGCTAATTGAAGAACATCTTCAACTCTATGAAGAACGATACAACCTCTTTGACTAAAATCAGTGTTTCTTGTAAGGATGACATTTTCTCTATTAGGAAGAGGCTTACCAATGGAATCAAATGTTTTTCTACCCATCACAATGGGATGACCGTCCGTTATTTTCTTAAAATATTTTAGGTCTTCTGGTAATCTCCAAGGTAAATCATTATTCTTTCCAATTAAGCCGTTCTCATCCATTGCCCATATAAAAGAAATCATACGCTCACTGCTCCTTTAATATGTGGATGTGGATTGTATTCCTCTAAGGAAAAATCTTCAAAGCTAAAACCGAATAGATCTTTTATGTCAGAATTTATTTTTAAAGTAGGTAATGATTTCGGCTCTCTTGATAACTGAAGTTTGACTTGATCCAAGTGGTTTTGATAAATGTGAACATCTCCAAATGTATGAATGAATTCTCCAACCTCTAAATCACACACTTGGGCTACCATCATGGTTAATAGTGCATAAGAAGCTATGTTAAAAGGTACACCAAGAAATACATCAGCTGAACGTTGATAAAGTTGACATGACAGTTTTCCATCTGCTACATAAAACTGAAATAAACAATGACATGGAGGTAGTGCCATATTTTCAACATCAGAGACATTCCATGCACTGACAATCATTCTTCTAGAGTCAGGGTTCTGTTTTATCGTGTGAATTAGATTGGTAATTTGATCAATGGTCTCTCCATTAGCCCCTGGCCATGACCGCCATTGATGACCGTATACAGGACCTAATTCTCCCTGTTCATCAGCCCATTCGTTCCATATACGAACACCATTTTCTTGTAAGTATTTAACGTTCGTGTCACCTTTTAAAAACCATAAGAGCTCGTGAACAATTGACTTTAAATGCAGCTTCTTAGTAGTAAGCATTGGAAATCCTTCATTTAAATCAAAACGCATCTGATAACCAAAAGTGCTTATCGTTCCAGTTCCGGTTCTATCCTCTTTTATTGTACCGTTTTCAAGTACATGTTTACACAAGTCTAAATATTGCTTCACATTAACCACCCTTTTATTTTTATAGTTCTTCAAAATATTGAAATGTAGCTGGTGCTTTCTCTTTTAAAAGATTTCTAGTTTCTGAGTTTAAAAAATACATAGCAAATGTTTCAGCAAAATATTCTTCTTTGTATTGAAGAAAGTAAGTATCATTAGGAAATAATAACGGGGCTTCTCTTTTCCAAACTGGAATCAAGGTCATATCAGAATAAAAATCATTTAGAACAAACCGGTCAATGCTGTGTGCTAATTCATGTAATTCAAGGTTTACCGAATTATGACCCTTACCCTTTTCACTATTGCCTATTTTCACCAATACAAGCTTAGATCCTCCAATACCTGGAACATCATCCCACGTTATACTTTTATTAGTGTACCCCCTAGGAGTAACTCCTTTCAAGTGACTTGTGGAAGAAAAATCAGTTAAATTTTTTTGAAACAGTCTTATTTTTATATTTTGAGAATTAGTAGACTCCAAAAGAGAAGTAGGAATGTGATCTAATCTCATAATAATTTCTTTAACCGCTTCTTTGTTATATTTTACTTCTGGTAGCAACACCATATTTTCCAGTTGACTGCTGGATTGTAAGTGTAATTGATTTTTTATGGGTGAATGTTTTAAGAGGACTCCACTATAATCGGCTTCAGTTTGATGCCATAAGAAGATTATAGTAGAGAAAACGGAGAAGAGAATAAACATGCGTTTCAATAAAGTACCTCCTTTAGGAGAGAAGTAATCACGAAATTCACTCTAACTATTATTTTACCATAATGAATCAATCCATTTAAGAATAGATTCTTTCCAGTTCTATTTAAAAAAGAAAGATCTTTTCGTAAAGATTGTTGTTTTATAAAACAGGATCTGCATGGCTCTGTCAACCAGTATTTACTGAATGGTGATGGGAACTGCTTTGCTTCCGGGGTCTTTAGCACGCCCGTTTTTCCGCAGGAGTCTACGCAGTTCCCCTCACCATATTAGATAGGTTTGTGTGACAGAGCTTAATAGGGAAAAACAAATTAAAAGAAAAGACTTTTTTTTACATGTTAATATCAACCGATGAACACTTTAAATAATGCTGTTCTTTTAAACGTAGGTAATAATATTACCTATTACAAAGAAACTCTCGCTTAGTAAATTGATTGGAACGGAAGGTGCTCGACTCCTGCGGGAATAGCGGGAAGGTACGAAAAGCGGAGGCGGCTCGCACAGCCACGACAAGCATAAGATGAATGGGCCTAAGAAGGCGCTCTTTGCCTTCTTGGACCATTTAGCTTATGACCTCGAGGGGCTAGACAAGTGAGACCCCACAGGGCTTAGCCCGAGGAGGCTCAACTCACGCCCCGCGGAAGGCGATGAAAATCCACCACTACTTTCCCTTAAAAGCAACAAACATTACCAAAAGAACCCAAAAATAAAACAAGTGCATTCGACGAGCGCACTTGTTTTACCGATTTATAGGATTAAGAAACAGTCCTCCATTGGGGTGGTGTATTTTTATCCCAATATATATTTCCTAAGTCATGATGTGCTTGAAATTGATCATGGACCGTGTGGTAGTGAAAGTTAAAATAATACCCTTCTTTAGGAGGGTTGTCTTTTCGAACGTGAAAACGAATAACATCTTCACCTGAACGATTATCATATATATGAAAAATCTTTTCAGTTTTAGCGTATTGTGGTACTTCTGAAATGATAAGTGACGTTAAGTCTTCTTCTGGAAATTGAGTTGCTGTTTCAACTATAGCCTTCTCAATCTTTGGAAGGATGAAAGATTTAAACTCGTTTTCGATGACAGGTTTAATCTTAGTCCCAAACTTTTCATAAGCGTTTTTTTCAGCTTGTACCACCATACTCTCTATAAATGCCTCACGTGAAATGACTGACTCTTCTTCCAGCTCTTCCTCTCGAGTAGACTCAACAGTGGAAGGTTTGCCATTACTTTTTGCTAGAGTATGACTATCTTCATTTAAAAAGGCTTGTGATGGAGAAACAAGACCAAATGTTAGAATAGATAATAGTATAAAAAACGACTTTCTTAGCCAGATTGACATAGATAACGTCCTTTCATATGTATTACGTCTATTATTATACTATTTTTTACGTACAAAAAGTGAAAAAGGTTTCATTTTTTTGTAGGATATAAAAATATTTATGTGGTAGTATATTATAGAGGATATTTAGTAAGGAGGATAACTAGATGGATACTGGAATTATGATTAACATTGGATACTTACTTCTATTAGGTTATTTTGTGGTACTAGGATTTACAGATTGATGTACTCCTAATCTAACGTTAGACAGGCTATTTGACGCCTGTCTATTTTATTATCCCTAACAACTACGCACGAAGTTCTATACAGTAATGACGCCAAAATGAAATTTAGACGAAGGTCTCTTTTGCACTTTGAAATTCAATTTATCAAATAGCGGAGACTGGTAATGCTCTTTTAAAATGACTCTTTTCTTCGCTACTCTCTTCGCTTGTGTTACCACCTCATTTGATAAACCAGAATAATGGGCCCAATTTCGTATTGGATTAATTCCATTTGAATCTGTAAGTGCTTCTTCGAACATTGGATCAAAATAAACTACATCATATCGATTATCAGGAAATGATCGTAATACTTCCTCGAAGTAACCATTCATAACGGTGATTCTACTCATAGCTTCATTTAGTTCACGAAGTGGTGATTTCCATTCCTTCAAACCTTTTGCAATAATATGTGAAATATACTTATTAGCCTCTATACCTACTACTTCTCCACTTTCACCACAAACATGACTGGCGATAATACTGTCTGATGCTAATCCTAATGTACAATCAAGAAAGCTCATTCCTTCCTCAAGTTCTGCTATTTCAATGAGGGGATCACTTTCATTTCTTAGTACTCTTTTAATTCGGAAAGATGCTGAATTTGGATGAAAGAAAAATGGGTCACTTTTTCCTTCTCTCGTGTATAATTCTGCCCTTTCTTTTCCAATAACCAAACAATCTTGATCATATTCATTCATGTGATCTGGAATGGACCTTTTATTTCTAGGAATATAAGAAAGACCCAGTTCCTCTGCTGTTTGATTTGCTTTTCTTATCACTTCTGGATTTACTTTTCCACATGTTGTTACAAACACCATTCTATTCTCCTTTGTCAGGCTAAGAGGAATTCCTTTCATTTCTCCGTATGAGAAAGCGAGGGGATGTTCTCCTTAATAGGAGTGACATCATACCTTATATCATTTTAAATCAATCTTTGAGAAAGGCTCTTTTCGTAAACTTTGTGGCTATTAAGGAACAGTAGTGGTTGTTGTGGTTAGGGGAACTGCGTATTTTCCTATGGAAAAACGGGCGTGCTAACGACCCCGGAAGCGATGCAGTTCCCCTCACCTTTCAGTATATACCAGAGCCTTACAGATCCTGTTTTATAAAACAACAATCATTACGAAAAGAGCATGAATATAAGAGCCTTCATTAAAAATCACCTGATCATATTCATCTTTTTATATTTTATCGTAACATATAAAGAGGCGGGTGACTTAATTAAGTCATCCGCCTCTTTTTAATAGTCTAAGCTAATTAACAATGTGAGTTAAATGCGGTTGTTAAGTTATTAATAATAGAAGAAATATCATGATCTTCAATTTCTTCACGTGGAATAAAATGAACTACTTTGTTTCCTTTTAATAGTGCCATTGAAGGTGAAGATGGTTCGTATCCTTCAAAATAATCTCTCATTTTAGCTGTTGCTTCTTTATCTTGACCAGCAAAAACGGTCACAAGGTGATCAGGAGTTTTTTCATTATTCATAATGGATTGGGTGGCAGCCGGTCTCGCTAACCCTGCTGCACATCCACATACTGAATTTACTACTACGAGAGTTGTGCCTTCTGTGTTTTCCATATATTTCTGAACATCTTCTTCTGTTCCAAGCTCTTTAAAACCTGCTTGTGTAAGTTCTTGCCTCATAGGTTGAACTAACTGTCTCATGTATTCTTCATATGCCATTGACATTCTATTCATTCCTCCCTGATGATGGTTCTGTATGACGAGCTTCAGTCATTTGTTTCCAAACTGAGCCTTTCGCTTCCTCTCCGCCTTCAATTCGTTCAATTGCCATTTTTACTTGTAATTTCACTTCAAATTCTGGATCATTTTCCGCTTCTTTCAATCCTGGTAATGCAGATGCATCTCCTACCTCATATAGAAACATAGCTGCTCTCCATCTAACAAGCTTACTTTTATCCTTTAAGGCTTTAACCATTTCCGGCATAGCACTTTCATAACCTAAATCTGATAAACAATCTCCAGCTGTTCTTCGCACCGTTACTGACTTATCAGTAAGGCCTCTATATAATAATGGAAGAACGTTTTCATCTTCAATCATTCCTAAATATACAACAGCAAGGCGACGAATGGAAACTTTTTCATCCTCAAGAGCCTTTTCTAATAGAGGAAGATCTTCAATAGAGGGATCGTCCATTGATTCAAGAAGTTGGTACCTTGTTTGCCAATCAGGGGCGTTGAATTCCTCTAAGGATACCTTCTGTTTTTTCTTTTGAGAATGCTGAAGCTGCTGATTTTTTTCTTCAGTTCTATCTACCATGCTTGATAGTCTGGATGGTGGATATGCAGCCACTAACTCTTCAATTACACTGTTCCCTATCTCATCTAAATCACCATAACGTATTCCATAGTCCTTCCACTTTCTAAGAAGCACTACATTGTCACCTTCTTTTTGAGCATGACTAATGGCTTCGAGAAATGAACCCGGTAGTGAGAATCGTTTTTCTTGTTCTCCATCAGTGACTTTGACCTGCATAGGAATCTCTTTGAACACTTGGACTGAAACATTTATTTCTCCAAAGTGTTCCTCCATATGAGATTGACCAGAATGGTCTGAAGCTTCCTCACCAAATGCCTTTCTCACATGAGGTAAAAGCTCCTCCCAATCAAATTTCGCATTTCGTTCTACTGCCAAAAAATCCGCTACATGGTAAACACCTTTAATACCCTCTATGTTTAGGATTTCTTTAATGACAGAGGGTGCACCTTCTGTTTGATTTTGTTTATAATTATTGCTTTTCCCTGCCTGTAGTTCTTCATTTAGAAGAACTTTCATTGTATTGGGGCTAGGTGTAGGCTCAATTGATTTTATCTTCAAAATAATTCCCCTTTCGATTCGAAAGTCATCACTTTGTATTCAGTTTAACATAGACATTCACATGTAATAAGCGAAGAGCATTACTCAGCCAACTCTGAAAGATACGTCCATCGTTCAATAAGTTGTTCTAGTTGATTATTTAACGTTTGGCTTTCATCCATTAACTGCTGTGCTCTTTCAAAATTACTGCCAACACTTTGTAGTTCTGTTTCTACATCTTCAATCTTTCCTTCTATTGCTGCTATCTTATCTTCAATTTCATCCCATTCACGCTTTTCCATATAGGAAAGTCTTTTCTTTTTGTCTTTATCTTTAGACACATTTGTCGTTGTGTCGACTTGCTTTTTCTGACTTTCTTGCAGCTTTTGCTCTGCTTCTGCCTTCTCTAAATAGTCCGTGTATTCTCCATAATAGAATTCAATATGACCTTCTCCATTAAAGACAAGTAATTGTTCTGCTGTCTTATCCAGGAAATAGCGATCATGTGAAACGGTTACAACCACTCCACCAAATTCTTGTATATAATCTTCTAACACTGTCAGGGTTTCTGTGTCCAAATCATTTGTAGGCTCATCCAGTAAGAGAACATTCGGTTTTAACATTAATAGCCTGAGCAAGAACAGCCTACGCTTCTCTCCACCAGATAGTTTCCGAATGAGGGTACCGTGTGTACTCATAGGAAATAAAAATCGTTCCAGCATAGATGTGACAGAAATTTGCTCACCTTTTTCAGTTGTTATATATTCCCCAGCTTCTCTAATGTATTCAATCATTCGCATACTTTCATCTAATTCTTCATGGTCCTGTGTATAATATGCGATTTTAACTGTTTGTCCTTTTATTAACTCACCACTCGAAAGCTCATCTGTACCAGCTAGAATGTTAAGGAGTGTCGATTTACCACTCCCGTTTTTACCAACTACCCCTATACGGTCACCAGGTTTGATAAGATAGTTAAAATCACTTAGAATCACCTTATTCTCAAATGTCTTAGTGGCATTCTTTAGTTCAAATACTTGCTTCCCTAAACGGTTGCCCCCTATTGCCATGTCCACCTGGCCATTTGAAGGTCCTGATTTCATATTGTCTTCTAAATTTTCAAATCGTTGGATACGAGCTTTTTGTTTTGTTGAGCGAGCTTTTGCTCCTCTTCTCATCCAAGCAAGTTCTCTTCGGTATAAGTTCTGCTGTTTCTCAGACAGTTGACGCTCAGTCTCTTCCCTGGATGCTTTAGCTTCGATGAATGATGCATAATTCCCTTTGTAGGAGTATAACCTTCCCCCATCCAGCTCAAAAATTCTATTTGTCACTTTATCTAAAAAATATCGATCATGGGTAACAATCAACACTGAGCCATTATATTTCCCTAAATAATCTTCAAGCCATTTAATTGACTGATAATCAAGGTGGTTTGTTGGCTCATCTAAAATCAATAAGTCAGGGGTTTCAATAAGAACGCCTGCAAGGGCAACTCTCTTTTTCTGACCACCTGACAGTTCTTTCATTTTCTTAGAGAAGTCTTCAATCCCTAACTTAGTTAGAATAGATTTTGCATTTGCATTTGCATCCCAGGCATGAAGGACATCCATTTGTTTTTGAGCTTCAAATAACCTATCTTGAACACCAGGGTCCTCAGGATGTCTTTCCAAGCTCATTAATGCCATTTCATATTGCCTCATGGCTTGAATGATTTTGGCTTCACCTCGAAACACTTGCTGAATAACAGTGAGATCTCCATCAAAAGCAGGATCTTGATGTAAATACGAAATTTGGTAATCATTTGGCATGGTTAGCTCACCAGTATCATATTCTTCTATTCCTGCGATGAGTTTTAATAAACTCGACTTACCTGTTCCATTTACACCAATAAGACCGACTCGCTCTTTTTCGTTAATAGAAAATGAAATCTCTTTAAAGAGGGTTTTTTCACCATATGTCTTTGATAGATTCTCAGCTGCTAACATTCTCATTCTTGACCATTCCATTCCTTATAAAATTGCTCTAAAAATTGAAGCATATATGTATGACGTTCTTCTGCTAGTTGTCTGCCTGTTTCAGTGCACATTAAATCTTTTATTCTCAATAACTTTTCATAAAAGTGATGGATACTCGAACTTTTTCCATTTCTATATTCTTCTACAGTCATTTCTTTCCTGACACTAATATTTGGGTCATAAATCGGCTGACCTTTATATCCTCCATAGGCAAATGCTCTGGCGATACCAATTGCACCTATGGAATCCAGTCGATCTGCATCTCTTACCACTTTAGCTTCAAGAGAAGTCAAAGGTGCTTCGTTTCCGCCTTTAAAAGAGATAGAATAAATAATAGAAATAAGCTGACCTTTCTCCTTAAGTGTTAGAGATAAGCTTGAAATGATTTTTTCTAATTTTTCATCTCCAGCTTCTTTAGATGAATTTAATTTTTCATCAGGGATATCATGAAGCAAAGCTGCAAGCTCAACTATATGTAAATTTGTGACGTTTTCTTTCATAGCAATTATACGTGAAAGATCCTTAACACGTTCAAGGTGATACCAATCATGGCCAGTACACTCAGAAAGATATTCACTCTTTAAGAACTTCATTACATTTCCTAATTCTGTTCGATTCATATATCTTCCTCACCTTCTATAC
This sequence comes from Rossellomorea aquimaris TF-12, assembly GCF_001648555.1. Classification (GTDB taxonomy): domain Bacteria; phylum Bacillota; class Bacilli; order Bacillales; family Bacillaceae_B; genus Rossellomorea; species Rossellomorea aquimaris. The sequence continues at coordinate 9,985 of NZ_LQXM01000021.1, forward strand.
TATTGTAACAAAAAAGGCACCCTAAGATAAGAAAAGGGAATTTGACAAATATTGTTCTTCTCTAAAAAAGGAGAGAACGATAAGATCATCAACCTTATCGTTCTCTCCTTTTTTCTATATCTCAATATTCTCTTCAAACCAACTAATCCCTATTGTATTCGCTCCAGCATGTACCCCAATGACGGCTCCTAATGGATAGGCACCGAATTGGATATCTGGATATGCATGACTCAATTCCTCTATCCAGTCCAATGCTTCATTACGATTTAACCCGTGTAATACTGAAACGTTAGTAATATTCTTTGTTTTTAATGCTTCATCTAAAAGGTCACTCATTCTACTTAACCCTTTTTTAATACTTCTTACTTTATCCTTGACCTCTAGTTTTCCGTCTTGGATTGAAAGCATGGGTTTAATGTTAAGCACACTTCCTAAAAAGAAAGACAAACCGTTCATTCTACCACTTTTATGTAGTTGCTCTAAGCTCCCGACCATTACATATACCTCACCGGTAACTAATTTTTTCTCAATAGCTTTCTTAATGTCTTCAGGACTCTTACCAATTGCTTGCAGTTTCTGACCAAACATGATTAGTTCTGTTAAGGGATTGGACAGAGTCTTTGAATCTATACAGTAAATGTTCGGCACCGATTCTTTTAAAAGCTCTGCTGCTTGATAAGCAGATGAAAAAGTACCACTAAAATGAGAAGATACATGGATTGAGATTATATAGTCATACTCTAGTGAAAGTTGTTCAAATAATTCTTTAAACGTTCCAATTGAAGGTTGAGATGTTTTCACTTCTACCTTTTCCTCTTTTAACTTGGAAAATAATTCTTCTAGAGATAGGTCCACGCCATCTTGATATTCTGTTTCTCCAAAAATAATATTCATTGGAACAATATAAATATGGTTCTCTTTACTAACTGAACGATTTTGGACGTAAGCAGTACTATCTGTTACCCAAGCAATTTTCATTGTAAAATCCCCTTTTTAACATTTATATGAACTTATACCTTTGCTAGAAGTCTAGTTGTCCATCTCACCTAACGTTTTCACTGAAAAGGAAATCATTTGAAAAAGATCATCTACCATTTCTTCTGTAATGACTCTATTAAATGTTAACACACCTTCTACTTTAGAGGGATGCAGGGTGGACTCCACTTTTCTCCATTCCCAGCTTTTATCCATTCCCCAAGTTTCTTCTAGTGTGCTTCTCTCATTACTTAACGTTTCACTGCCAATATAAATAATTTTTATTTCAGCACCAGCCTTATTTTTATCTGTCATCATTTTTCTTTCTGCTAAAAAATGACCCATATTTGCTTTTAATTGAAGGATGATGGAAACATTTCTGTTTTGTGGTAGACAATATTGAATTTGATAACAACGTTCATAATGAGCAAAATCAAATAAATCTTTCCGGTCAATTATTTCTATTTCACCCGTAAGATCTTGATCATACACTGCTCCTTCTAGTACAACCTTTAAGTTGTCAAAAGCGGTTGGATCAAACATCTTTCTCCCTCCATACAACTTTTATTATTTAGGTTTACCCCTGTTAAAACAATCCTAGAGCCTTGCCATCTTTATCTACATCCATGTTAAGGGCAGCAGGTTTTTTAGGTAAACCTGGCATCGTCATTACTTCTCCTGTTAAAGCAATGATAAATCCAGCTCCAATTCTCGGTTGAAGCTCTCGGATCGTGATGGTAAAGTCCTCCGGTCTACCACGTTTCGATGGGTCATCAGATAATGAATATTGAGTCTTTGCCATACAGACTGGTAACAAACCCCACCCTTGCTCTTCAAATTGTTTGAGTTGCTTTTTTGACTTACCAGTAAATTCTACTCCCCGTGCTCCATAAACCTTTTTAGCAATCGTTTCAATTTTGCTCTGAAGGGTATCTGAAAGATTGTACAGTGGACTGTATTCATTCTTATTTTTATCTATTTCTATCAACACCTTTTGAGCCAGTTCTACTCCCCCTGCTCCACCATTTGCCCATACTTCTGTTATCGAAACCTGAACACCTTGAAGTTCACACCAGTTAATAAGTAAAGCTATCTCCTCATCGCTATCAGAATCAAAGCGGTTGACTGCAATCACGTATGGTACATTAAATTCAGCTATCGTTTCCATATGTTTCTTTAGATTCGATAGGCCGTTTTTCAATGCATCAACATCCTTAATGTGAAGCGTGTCCTTCTGTTGTCCACCATGCATCTTTAATGCACGAACAGTTGCCACAATGACTACAACATTTGGAGAGATCCCAGCTATTCGTGATTTAATATTTAAAAATTTCTCTGCTCCTAAATCCGCACCAAACCCTGCTTCTGTGACTACATAATCAGCAAGCTTCAAGGCAGTTTTTGTTCCCATGATACTGTTACAGCCATGGGCAATATTAGCAAAAGGTCCACCATGAACCAGAGCAGGTGTTTGACCGATAGTTTGAACTAAATTTGGCTTTAAGGCGTCCTTTAATATTAGAGTCAAAGCACCTTCTACTCCAAGATCACCAACAGTTACTGGTTCATTAGAATCGGAATAGGCTACCACCATTTGAGCCAGCTTTGCTTTTAACTCCTCTAAATCATTAGATAAACATAATACAGCCATAATCTCTGAAGCCACTGTAATGTCAAAGCCATCTTCTCGTGGAACTCCTTGAACTGGTCCACCTAAACCTACAACAATTTTCCTTAAGGCACGATCATTCATATCCAGAGCTCGTTTCCAGACAATTTTTCTTGAATCAATATTCAACTCATTTCCTTGATGAAGGTGATTATCAAGGAAAGCAGCTAATGCATTATTTGCTGTCGTTATAGCATGAATATCACCAGTGAAATGGAGGTTGATATCTTCCATGGGCAAGACTTGAGAGTAACCTCCACCTGTCGCCCCACCTTTCATCCCCATAGTTGGACCTAATGAGGGTTCTCTCATGGCGATAATGGTTGATTTATTTAATTGATTTAGAGCATCTCCAAGTCCTACTGTTACCGTTGATTTCCCTTCACCAGCGGCAGTTGGATTGATCGAAGTAACTAAAATGAGTTTTCCATCGGAATGATCTTTTAAATTATGTATAGCTTCATATGAAATTTTCCCCTTATATTTCCCGTAAAGCTCAATATCATCTTCTTTAAGTCCCATCTCCCTGGCAATATCTAATATAGGAAGGAGCTTTGCTTCTTGGGCAATTTGTATATCTGGTTTCATATTCTTAGTTGTTGTCATGTATGTACCTCCACCGTTTTCAATCTTTATGTATGATAAAAAAATTGAAAAATCATTTACAAAAATACCTTATTTTCCTTATACGTACTTTACATTGAATTTGTACTCTAACTATATGGTTATCTAGTTTATATTGTACACCAAAAGCCTACTATAACACTGAAATTCTATTCAGGCTAAACTTGTAAATTTTACTCATTTACCTTTTTTCAGGGGGTATACGATTGCGACAAGAAAAGTCCATTTTAATTTTAACTTCACATTTTGGGGAAGGACATATTCAAACAGCCCAGACTATTGCCAATGAATTTAGAGCAAAAGGATATTCCCAAGTTCACGTGTGTGACCTTTATGGTGAAGCCTATCCCGCGATTCATTCGTTAGCTCAAAATTTACTTAAAAAAGGATTTTCAAAGTTTGGTGCACCTTTTTATAAAGCTTTTTATTATGGTACAGATAAATTATCCTCAAGAGGCCTAAGCTATTTTTATCAGCATCTTGGAAAAAAGAGATTAATGGAGTTAGCTAATGTCTATCATCCTTCCCTTATCATTACAACGTTCCCACTTCATGCTGGACCTTATTTGCGTTCAACATTAACGATTCCTACCTATACCATAATAACTGACTATTGTGCACATCCCCTTTGGGTACATCCAAAAATAGAAAAATATTATGTTGCTTCAGAATATGTCAAAAACACTCTTATATCTTACGGAGTAAATGATCATCAAATACTAGTTAGCGGCATACCCATTCGATCTAATTTCCAACACCTACAACCTAATACCAAACATGAATTTAATCTAAATAAAAACAAAAAAACCGTTACCATTATGGGTGGCGGATTAGGACTTATCCCTAATTTAGAACCCCTATTGAACTCGTTATCTCAGAACAAGAAAATTCAAGTTGCCGTTGTGTGTGGTAAAAATAATGTGTTACGTAAGCACTTAAATGAGTGTGCAACGAATTGGAACAAAAATATTGTCATCCTTGGTTATGTACCCAAAATAGAAAAACTTCTTTCAATGACCGATTGTCTAGTTACAAAATCAGGAGCTTTATCTTTAACTGAGGCTGCTTCATTAAAGTTGCCTATTATCTTATTTAAGCCCACACCTGGCCAAGAACTTGAAAATGCAAACTACTTTTTACAGCAATCTGCCGCTCTAACCTATAAAAATAAAGAAGAATTGTTGGACAATATTAATAAATGTTTATTTGATGAAAAAATACGTAATCGTTTATCAAACCAAATATACTCTCTTTATAATAAACATGCTTGTCCTTCAATCGCAGTTGACATTTTAACTCATCAAAAGGGAAACAAAACAATCAGGAAGAGGAGAGTGTAAACGGAAACCTTAACAACTGTCCTTCCCTTTATCCATTTCCGAAGGGAAGGACAAATTCATAGGCTCCCTTACACTTTAAACATAAATAAAGTCATAAATGTAAGAGCCTGTTTTAATTCATTTGAAAGAGATTCAGTCAATGTATCATTGACTCCTTTTTTATATACCCATTCCTCATCAACTTTCTTCCATCCTTTTTCACTCGCAAGTCTCTCTAATTCCCAGGGCATCAGAGTGTTACAGATAAAATCTTCCCCGTATAGTCTAGGGTAAGACTTATCCCTCGGGTGAGCAGTAGGACCAAGTAAACCTATACAAATAAAGCCTCCAGTATCTACCACTCTTTCGATTTCGTTCAGTGTATGAAGTGGTGTCTCAGTCCATTCAATCGAATTAATAGCCATCACTGCTTGAAATCGTTTATCTTCAAACGGGAGTGAAGATAAATCTCCTTGAATGAACGTTAATCCTTCTTTTTCTTGTTTTTTCGCGATCTCAACCATTTGTTCAGAAAAATCCATCCCTGTCACTTGATATCCGTTTTTGAATAAAAGGTAAGATCCATAGCCATCTCCACATCCTAAATCACCTACATTTAACCCTTTATCTATATGTTTACTAAAAAAAGGAATGATTTTCTTCCTACTTCCGTTTGACCAGTTTTCTACACTCTTCGAATGCCAATTCTCTGCGTTTGAATCCCAAAGATTTTTTGCACTGTTATGCCATGTTGATTGATCCATTTTTACACCTCAAATTATTATTTCTTTCTCTCTAATTTAAATTCTTAATTAGAGCTAAAAGTCCTTCTTTTTCCAAGCTGTTTCTTTATAATTGTTCGTTTGAATAACCTACATCTTTTCCTTTTCCTCTTATGATTACCATATAAATTGTCCATACTATTCCTACATACTCAACATGAAAGGAGAACAGCTCTTATGGAAGAAATCACAAAAGTCCAACGAAACTATCTTGGTGAAGTTATTAGTTTTCAAACCTCTACCGGTAGAATCATCTCCTATAGAAAAGCAGTGTTAGAAGCCTCTGAAGGCCTATTACAAGGTGTTGCAGTCCTTGAAAATGAATGGGGAGAAAGTGAATTAACTAGTGAGGGTTTGAATGATACCAGTTTTAATGAATATCCAACGATATTCTAATTTCTGTTTTTTAAAAAATTAGCTCAAACAAGTAAAAAGGACTGAAATGATTATTACCATTCAGTCCTTTCTCTTATTACTCGTTGCGACTTTGAATTACTCGTAGTTCTTCAATTCTCTTTTTTTCTTCTTCAAAGAATTGAACAAGATCACCAATTCGATCGATGGAATCCCAACTTAAGTGATGCTCAATTCCTTCAACATCTTCATAGATATGCTCTTCTTTTACCCCAATTACTCTAAGAAATTGTTCTAATAGCTCATGTCTATATACTAAACGTTTTCCAACTTTACTACCTTTTGGAGTTAGAACAAGACCACGATATTTCTCATAAACGAGGTAATCATCCTTATCTAACTTCTGCACCATTTTGGTAACGGAGGAGGGATGGACAGATAAAGCTTCGGCGATATCTGATACTCTTGCATAACCTTTATTCTCAATCAACATATAAATCTGTTCTATATAATCTTCCATACTTGGTGTAGGCATTCTGTACCCTCCAAATTCCCATAAATATCATTAAAAATTTTACTATAAGAATAGAAGTAATACAACCCAAGCATATTAAAACTTACTCGTGAGTGAGTTTTTGATTCAACCAAATAGACAGCAATCCATAGCGTGGGGAAAGAATCCATACTACAAGAAATACTAGTCCCGCAGCTACTGCCATTGCACCTGAAATGGAAACATCAAACATTTTTGCTCCATAATATCCTATGATACTATCTAAAACTCCTATTCCACCACTTAATAGCAACATCACTTTATAGCGATCTGTGATTAAGTAGGCAGTTGCACCAGGAGCAATTAACATTGCAACCACTAATATGGCTCCAACACTATCAAAGGCTGAAACGGTTGTAACAGATACGAGCCCCATTAGGATGTAATGAACAATCAATACAGGAATTCCAATAGCAGCAGCCATGCTTGGATCAAAGGAAGTTAATTTTAACTCTTTAAACAGTAATACAATCACGACGATATCGACGATGAAAATAGATCCTAACATAACCACTGACTTGGGTATATTTCCAAGCAGAGGAACAGCAACGGTATTCCAGGGTACAAATGCGATTTCCCCCATTAAAGCATGCTCAACGTCTAAATGAACATTCTTCGCAAATATTGAAATCAGAATAACACCTAATGCAAATAAAGATGTGAAAACGACACCTATGGCTGCATCTTCTTGAATACCGCCGGAATTTAATAATTGAACCATAAACGTTGTGAGGAGTCCTGCAATGACTGCTCCAATCAACATGTAAAATCCATTCATACTTTGACTTACGATAAATGCCATGACAAGGCCAAGAAGTACGGTATGGCTGATTGCATCTGCCAGCATAGACATTTTCCTTAGTATTAAGAAGCAACCGACAATTCCACAGGATAACCCAACTAAACTACCTGTAAGTAGAATCCAAAATTCATAGCTCATATCCTTGCCCCCCTCTTCTATCCACTTTTAAACTTAAGAAAGGATGTTGGCGATAAATCTCTGACATTTTCGATTGAAGCTTGAATAGTTGTTCCTTGGTAACAGCCTCTTTTTCTTGCCTTTCAATCCAATTCAAATCAAGTGTACCGAGTTCACTCGGATACATTTCTTTCAGTTCTAAAATTTCATCTACAAAGCTACATTGCTCTGCTTTTATTAATCCAACTTTTGTAATGGACAATTCTTTTTCTGTCTTTTTAAGATAACCCTGCTTCACTAATTCCTTGGTAATGCGGTTAAACCTTCTTTGAGAAAGGTTGCTTTTTGTATACAACAGCTCTTCATTAACCGTTTGATTCTCCACTAAATACACTTTCTTTAGAATGAATCGTGTAGCTAAGCGATCATCGTTCTTGATTCTCTTGACTAATGTTGAGATTATCCCTCGACTTGGTGAAAGTAAGATAGAGAAAACGAAAATGACTGTAGCTGTTAATACAATAAACGGTCCTGTTGATAAGCCTTTTCCAAGAGTACTGATTAATGTTCCTACCGCACCTGAAAGCCCACCTATTATTCCTGAGATCAGAACCATTTTACTTAGTGAGTCTGTCCAGTACCTTGCTGAAATAGCTGGTGTAATAAGCATCGCTGCCATTAAAATGACTCCTACAGCCTGAATTCCAATAACAACCGTTACAACCAATAACGATACGAAGAGGAAATTAAGAAAACCAACAGGAAGACCAATTCCTTTTGCAAATTGGGGATCAAATGTGCTCACTTTAAATTCTTTAAATAAAAGTGTAGTGACAACAATCAATGTAATCGCTGTAAATCCCATTAATTGAACATCTCTTCCAACTAAAGACGCTGCCTGCCCAAAGATAAAATCATCTAATCCACTCTGATTTCCTGTAGGCATTTGTGCGACCTTAGTAAGTAGAACGATTCCTAAACCGAAAAATACAGACAACACTAAACATATTGCCGTATCTTCTTTAATTCGAGTTGTGAACGTAATTAACTGAATTGTATATGCTGCAAGCAACCCTGTTGCAGCAGCCCCAATGAGAAGGACAAAAAAATTCTTCTCTCCTATAAACATAAACGCAAAGCATATTCCTGGAAGAGCTGCATGAGCTACTGCATCTCCAATCAGACTCTGTTTTCTTAGTAATGCAAAACTACCTAATACGCCACTTGCTATTCCTAGTAAAAGGGTACTAAATAAAACCCACTGGGTATTACCATCTGATAAAATCGATTGCCAAATATGATTCATCTACTTCCCCCCCTCTCTATGGATTAATAAACATTTGATCTCTCTCAAGGAAAGATAATTTCCCTCCATAAGTTAACTGGAGATTTTCTACTGTAAAAACTTCTTTTGTTGGTCCATATTCAATTGTTTTTCGATTTAATAGAAGTGTCCAATCGAAATACTCTGGAACTGTTTGAAGATCATGGTGGACGACAAGCACCGTTTTCCCTTGTTCCTTTAACTCATTTAATAATGAAATGATTGCCTTCTCCGTTGCTGCATCTACCCCAACAAACGGTTCATCCATGAAATACACTTCAGCTTCTTGTGCAAGAGCTCTGGCTAAAAATACCCTCTGCTGCTGTCCACCGGATAGCTGACTTATTTGTCGAGATGCATATTGAGTCATACCCACCTTATCTAAGCATTCCATTGCAAATGCTACATCTTTTTTAGAGGGTCTCTTAAACCAACCCACATGACCATACCTTCCCATTAATACCACATCAAGGGCATTGGTTGGGAAATCCCAATCTACCGAGCCTCTTTGCGGTACATATCCTACTATCTTACTTTTGGGAGAATATGACTGATCAAATATTTTGATGTCGCCTGATGAATTTGGGATTAAACCTAAAATCGCTTTAATGAGCGTTGACTTTCCAGCTCCGTTCGGTCCTACAATTCCTATAAGTTTCCCTTTAGGAACTGAAAACTCAACATCTATTAACACGGGCTTCCGATGATATGCAACGGTTAATCCTTTAATTTCAACTGCATTCATAATAATCCTCCTTTTAGCTTACTTCAGTGCGTTTACAATCGTCTCAACATTATGTCTATACATTCCTATATATGTTCCTTCTTCAGTTCCCTCTTTGCCCATAGCATCTGAGAACAATTCTCCGCCAATCGTTACTTTGTGTCCTTTATTATTAGCACCTTCAATCACAGCATTAATTGACTTTTCAGAAATGCTTGATTCTACGAATACCGCCTTGATGTTCCTCTCCACTAACGTATCAACAAGATTTTGAACATCTGCCAACCCATACTCTGCATCCGTACTTAAGCCCTGTAACCCCATTACTTGTAAATTGTACTTCGCTCCAAAGTAATTAAATGCATCGTGTGCGGTAACGAGAACTCGTTGTTCTTCCGGTACCTTTGCAAGTTCCGATGACGCATAGTCTTTGAGTTTATCAAGTTCAGCGAAATATTTTTCTGTGTTTTTGATATAATCTTCTTTGTTCTCAGGATCTTGTTTAATCAATCCATCTCGGACTTGTTCAAGAGCAATTTTCCATAAATCAATATCAAACCATACATGAGGATCTGTTGCAGTTTTATCTAGTACGTCTTTTCGAAGTTGATCCTTTGGTATGCTATCAGCAATTGCATATGTTGGTTTTTCCTCATTCATTTTTTCAAAGATCTCAAGCATTTTCCCTTCCAAATGAAGGCCACTATAAAAGATAATATCCGCTTCTTGAAGTTTTCCGATATCCGATTGCTTCGCTTTGTATAGGTGAGGATCTACTCCAGGTCCCATCAAGCTCTGTACTTCAACATGTTCTCCACCGATATTCTTTACAGCATCACCGATTTGACCAATTGTAGTTGTCACAACGACTTTATCTCCATTATTTTCACTGCCCAGGTTAGATCCACACCCACTTAAAATGAGTGCTCCCATTAGTACAAATATTAGTCCTATCAACCCAAAAAGTCTTTTATTCATTCTCACTCTCTCCTCTCAAAATCCATCCATTTTTTCTAATACACATTATTATTCATAAAGTGTTAAGTGTGTTCACTTTTTTTTACATAAGAAATTATTTTTTTACTAAGCTACAAAAGTTTCCCTAGTGCAAATTTTATTTCCTTATTCAATTTTTGTCAATACATAAACTTACTTTTGTTATCTTTTTTGCCGTATTCTTAGAAATGCTCCTGTTAGAAGAGAGAAATGATCGCTTAAAGTACCCATGTTTTAAAAAATTAGCAATTTCAAATGGATCATGTTGACTCAAAAATTCTCATATTGTATAGTAAAGACATCATCGAGGCGAGAGGTCTTTTCCCTCTCAATTCTTGATAAATATTTTCCAGTAGCACATAGTGCTCGAAAGATTTAGGAGGATTCGAAAAATGCAAAATGGTAAAGTGAAATGGTTCAATAATGAAAAAGGCTTTGGATTTATTGAGGTTGAAGGTGGAGACGATGTATTCGTACATTTTTCAGCTATTTCTGGAGAAGGATTTAAGTCTTTAGAAGAAGGTCAAGAGGTTTCATTTGAAATTGTTGAAGGTAACCGCGGACCTCAAGCTGCAAACGTAGTTAAATTATAATATTTCTACCAATAGATAAAAAAAGCGGACGATACATTGTATCGTCCGCTTTTTTTAAAAAATCAATGAAATATTCTTCCGTTTATTTTTTCTGACTAGGATAGCTTATTTCCATAATGGCGTATTTGTTCTCCTATCGTACATTGCTCTATACAAAAGCGGTGAGCATATGTTTTACCATATTCTTTTCGAAAATGTGCTTTCAATAAGCATTCATTACAATAGGTATCAATTAACTCATCTACTTTATCCACCACTTGTTTTCGATCCATTCAATCACTCCTAAAGCTCTTCACATGCTAACTAATCTTTCTTCTTAATTATAGAGTATATAATAGACATATAAATTATTCTATTCGTTTGTGACTCTGTACCTTCATTCCTTGTAATGCTTGATTTGCAAGTTTATCCGCTTCTTTATTTTCTTTTCGATTTATAGAAACCAGCTTTGTTTTTAGTCCTAGTTCCTTTATTTTGCTCTCAATTCTATCCAGCCACGAATTTAAACCATCTTCAAAACATGGCCACTCACCATCTAATTGCTTTAAGACTACTTGTGAGTCACCTTTGATTGTACAGGGACTATTTTTAACTCCAATTTCTTCTAATAAACGCAAAGCATTATGTAAAGCAGCATACTCAGCTTCATTATTATTTTCGATTCCTTCTAAAAGTTCATTCTGCCGTATTCTAAAGGATTCATCTCCTTTATCATAATAAACTACTATACCAACACCTGCGAGACCTGATTCTAAATCAAACCCTCCATCAAAATAGACAACGATATTTTGCGGTTCTTTGTCAAGCTCTTCATTAAGTTTGATAAATTCTTTTCGTGTCCATGCATTTTCCATTTCATCAATAATTTCAATGTCAATAATTCTTCCCGTCTTCATAAGATCATCAACATGAATTAACGTTTCTTTACGCGGGAACCAAGTCGATTCAAACCATATTTTTGATGTTGTCTTACTTTTATATTTATATTTTAATTTCATGTTCATTTTTTCATCACACTTCCCTACTTCATTTTTATTGTTCATGTTAACCTTTATTTGTATAATTAGTACGATTGTTTTATTAGGCTCTTTCCTTAAAGTTTAACTGCAATTTCGAGAAGAAAGTAGTAGTTGATTTCCTCTACAGGATGCTCCCTTTTCACCGAGGCGGACGGTTCAGTCTCACCATTTAGCTCACACTGGTTGAAAGAGCCATTGACAACACTCATTCTATAAAACAATAATCTTTGCTTTATTATCACCATTTACTTTTTATTTCTTGTAGTGTTCTTAGGCAAATCGTTCCCTAAAACGATGCAATAAAAACATCATGATGAATCTATAACCATTTATTATGCTAACATGATGTTATTCATACATATATAATTGAGGTGAAATTATGCTTGAAGTACATATTGATGGGGCCAGTGCAGGAAATCCTGGACCAAGTGGTGCTGGAATTACAGTGAAAGAGAATGGAAAAGTTGAACATTTCTCCATACCGTTAGGCATAATGGACAATCACGAAGCGGAATTTACTGCATGCAAAAAAGCATTGGAAATTTGTTTAGAAAAAAAAGATGAATTGATTTGGTTTCGGAGTGATTCTCAAGCAGTTGTTCATGCAATTGAGAAAGGATATGTACGAAATAATACCTATAAACAGCTCCTTACCGATATACTAAATTTAACGAGGCAGATGGATTTATTTTTTATTAAATGGGTGCCCAGCAAAGAAAATAAAGTGGCTGATGAATTAGCAAGAAAAGCTATTCATCTGAATTAATGGAGGATATTTTTTGAATAAACAACTTTTTGCTGACCTGTCATTGTTATTAGTTGCTTTTATATGGGGATCTACATTTGTTATGGTACAATCTGCGATTGAGTTTATCCCTCCATTATTATTTAATGGAATTAGATTTTTCTTAGCGGCCACACCATTGGCTATCTTCCTTATGTTCACTAGGTCGAAGCTAACGAAGAAAGGCCTCATCCACGGAATGATATTAGGGATATTTTTATTTATAGGCTATGGATTCCAAACATTGGGGTTATTATATACAACTCCTTCGAAAGCAGGCTTCGTTACTGGATTAAGTGTGGTTTTGGTTCCTTTTTTAGTTTACTTACTAGTTAAAAAGAAGCCTTCTTTCGGAGCTCTCATAGGATCTCTCTTAGCAGTAACCGGATTATATTTACTTATGACCGGCCATACGCAATCATTTAATAAAGGAGATGCCCTTGTTTTTATATGTGCATTTGGTTTTGCCTTTCACATCATTCTTACTGATATCTTTACAAAGAAAAATTCCTTGTTTGTCATTACTACCGTACAATTATTTACGGTTAGTATACTATCGAGTGTATGTTCATTGGTTTTCGAAAAGCCATTCATAAGCATTCATTCTAATATGATTTATAAAAAAGACGTAATAAGTGTACTCTTGATCACTGCAATACTAGCTACACTTTTCGCTTTTATTATACAAACCTTCGCTCAACGCTTTACTTCCCCTTCACGAGTAGCAATCATTTTCACCATGGAGCCAGTATTTGCCGCTCTATGCTCCTATTTTTGGATAGGAGAATTATTAGGACCTTGGGCTATTATTGGCTGTCTATTTATTGCACTGGGAATGCTTTTATCAGAGCTACCACTGAAGAATTTGATTTTTAAAATACGAAAAAAAAGAAAAGATAGCTTTTCCTCTTAAAAATAGAAAAAAGGAGACCTTTTTAGAGGCTCTCCTTTTTCTATGTAAATCCATGCAAGAACATATAGGCATTTATGATTTTACATTCTCATGCCAATCCTTGATTCACCATCCAACTCAAAGCTTCTTCACGCGTTGAAATCTTTTGTGAATGTAATCTTTCCAAAATAGACATATAAAAGCTACTATCAAATTGTTTTTGTGCTTTCAATGTTATTTCAATGGCGCAATTGACCAGTTCATCTGAAGCATCCGTATACTTCTTTCCAAAGTAGATAAATCCAATCGCGTCTTCTTGAAACTTGAATCCTTTGTTTTCTAAATCAATAAGAAAATCTTCGGTTGTTTTTTTCACGCTTCTCCTCACCTTATTGGAACATTATCATCTATTATCTTACAGAATATTTCTTCCTTTGCCTATCCTTTTTTGTGAGGAGAAAACCTAAAACCCCCATTAGCAACCCCAAAAATGCTCCACCAATAACTTCTTGAGGCTGATGCCCTAGCATTTCCTTCAAGCGTTGTGGTTTCTTTTCTTCAAACTCAACAGACTCTTTTTCATGTGCTTTACGAACAAGATCATCTAAGCTATTCACTTTTAGCGTTAGTTCACCTGTTTGTCTTCTTATTCCTTGCGCATCGTACATTACAATTAAGCCAAACACAAACGAAAGAGCAAAATCAATCGTCTTAAATCCTCTGCTCAATGCAATAAACGTGGTTAATGATGCAACTCCTGCACTATGGGAACTTGGCATTCCTCCTGTTTGAAAAAAAAGTTGAGGTTTCCATTCCTTTTTCTTCAAAAAATGAAGTGGTATTTTTAGTCCTTGTGCTAAGACTATACTTAAGAGTGCTGTTACAATTCCTTTATTCATCCTAACACCTCCCTTTTCCAATAGTTTGTCCTAAAATTCATTTCACATAGGATAATTTAAATAACACATAGCCAAAATAAATACAGAGAACACACTATATCTTATGGAGGAATCAACATGACAAAGGGAAATAATAAAAATAAGGGGCAAGGAGCAAAGAGTGTAAATCCACAAGGAATTTCACAAGATGCCGAATTTGCCATCGAGCCAAAGAGCAAATTAGAAAATGCAGCAAAGAAATCAAATAAAAAATAATTAACCACTAAAAAAGTGTCCGTCCCTCTTTAAAGAGGGACGGACACTTTGCATGAAGGAATTCAGATCCAATCATTTTCCAGAGAGAACTTAATATTAACTAGATGCCACCATGACATTGGCAGTTATTAAGTATCTTCTTAGGACTTTCAATTCTAATTCTTCGACAACTGTCATTGTCTCCTGAGATACATTGTTCCATTTTGCATCTTGGAATGAAACTGACAGAGGAACTTCACAATGAATTTCTGCTAACTTTCTAGACACATGAAGCATATCTAAGTCACCTTCTATCTTTTTTCGTTGAGAAGGCGTTAATTTATCTAAATTATTTAATATTCCATCAATATCGTCAAATTGTTGGATGAGTTTCACAGCCGTTTTCTCACCGATACCTTTCACACCAGGATATCCGTCACTCGAATCTCCCATTAAGGCCTTTACATCGATAAATTGCTGAGGTGTGATTCCTTTTTCTTCAATAAAGAGATCTTTTGAGTATGTTTGATAGTTTCCGAACCCTTTTTTAAGAAGCATGATCTCAATATCATCATCTAATAGTTGTAAGAGGTCTTGATCACCGCTAAGAACTGATACTTTTCGTTCCTTATGGTGAGCCTTTGCTAAAGTTCCAATACAATCATCTGCCTCGTATCCAACTACACCAACATTGGAAAGGCTAAACCCTTCAGCAACTTCCTTCGCTAAATCAAATTGCGGGATTAGTTCAACAGGTGGAGCATTACGATTTGATTTATAATCATTGTACACTTCGTTACGGAACGTTTTACTTCCCATGTCCCAGCACACCATAATGTGAGAGGGTTTCACATGCTCTGTTGCCATTAATAAGTGTTTCATAAACCCTTGTACACCATTCGTTGGCAACCCTTTTGAATTCATCATAAATTGTCCTGTAACTGCCGTAGCAAAAAAAGATCGAAATAATAATGCCATTCCATCTATCAGTAATAAATGCTCATTTTTTTCCAAAACATCCACTCCCCAAACCATTTCTTAATCACTCGTACATTTCTAATGATACCAATAGAAGTATATCACAAATAAGCTCGTTCTCCATTTGGAAAACAGATGAATCTCTTCCAGTGATTCATCTGTTTTTTGGTTTGGTTATTTTCATAAACTATGTTTCTATCGTTGTTTGCAGTTCCAGGATGCTGTCTATTTGCTAGGTCCATTTCACCTGTAGGATATCATTGAGATTTCTTTTCCACTCTGTTTCCCTCGTATGAAACCCAATCACTATAACTGCCAACGTATAATTTCACGTCTTGAAACCCAGCCTCTTCAAGAGCCATAAAGTTAGGTGTTGCCGTTACACCTGACCCGCAATAAACAATGACAGGCTCATTTTTATTCAAGTGCTCAAATCGTTTCTTCTGTTCTTCTACACTTAAAAAGTAACCACCTTGAACTCCTTCTGTCCATGGCGCGTTTATTGCTCCTGGTATATGCCCAGGGATACGGTCAATAGGTTCTTCAATACCGAGATATCTTTCTTTATTCCGGGAATCAATGATTGTTACATTCCTTGCTCCGTTTAAAGCCCCTTTTATTTCTTCCTGGGAACTTACAATTTTTTCATTGAAAGATGGTTTATAGCTTGTTGGCCGATAAGTGGGAACAATAGAATCCGTAGTGAATCCGGCTTCCTTCCAGGCTTTGATGCCTCCGTTTAGGACATAAACATTTTTATGACCTAAGTACCTGAATAGCCACCAGCACCTGCCTGCATAAGCCCCTTCATTGAAATCATAAGCAATAATTGTTGTGTCGTTTTCAATTCCTGCTTCTTCTATTTTTCTCAGGAAATTTTTCATATTCGGAAGGGGATGTCTTCCACCATGCTTTTTTATATGTCCTGACAAGTCCTTTTCAAGGTCGAAGTACACAGCACCAGGTATATGTTCTACCGCGTATTGTTTACGCCCTTCAATTGGATTTTTTAACGAAAATCGACAATCAAGCACTTTGACATGAGCTTTATCAATGTTCCCTTTTAACCAGTGGATATCCTTAACATACTTCATTACTTCAACCCCTTCTTCTTCATCAGGATTTTAACAGCATCTTTAGGCTCCCAACAAGAAAATTGATACGTCGTTTTAGTCTCGTATCCTAATCGCGTACAATAATAGCTTGTCTTTTGATGGGTGTCTCCTTTCATTCCTTTAATATGAATACAGGTAGCGCAACAGTGAAAGGGATTAGACAATAACATTCACCTGCTTTTACTTAGAATTCTTTAGTATTTCAAAGTTTCTTTGAAGTTTTTTAATATCTTGTACCGTTTCCAAGGCGTCTATATTCGCATTGATTTGATCGTTCACTTGATGAGTAATTTCATCTTTCATTCTGTTAAACTGTTTGTTTAGATAGTCACTTCCCCAGTTGTTCAATCGATCTTTCTCATTGTTTAAATATTCATCTGTAGGTTCAGAAAGTAATTGTTCTAATTTTTCCTGAATGCTCTTTTTTCCACCTTTTTCAAAGAATTGCTTAGGATTTTTAAAAGAAGTGAAGGCTTTTTCAAAATAACCTATGTCTTCATTTTTAAATGCATTATCAAATTGTATTGTTTTTGCAGCTTCAACGTCTTGAGGAGATAAGACGATATCCATTTCCCATTCTTTAATGTGTTCTTCAAGCTCATTCCAATGAAAATCTAATTGATTTTGAATATATTGCTCGACCCGTAAAGAAGTAGCTCTCATTTCTTGAGATAAATCAAATCCAATACTGTGAATGAACTCTTTTATCCCTTCTTCAATGGCAATGGAATGATTAGAGTACTTTACAAAAAGTCCAGAGTGAAAAGCTTCTTTATAAAAATCAGATACACGATAAAACACACGCTGCTTAACATAATGAACAAGCTCTGAAACTTCCTGATGTATTTCAATTTCCAATGATTCTGTTGTCCTTTTTGCAATAAGTAGAGTAAGATTTGATTTTGCTTCCATAAGCTTTTGTATTTTTACTTTTTTATTGTTTTTATCACTTGAGGCCATATCGATAAAATGCTCGAATCTTTTTACTCCCCGCTCCCACTCATTTAATGCAGACTTAACACTCATACTTACCAATTCATTCTGTATAAAGGATTGAAAATCCTCCTGAAAAATGTTTAATCCAGAGTTTGAATCATTTGGATTCTTAAGTGCTTGCAGAGAAGATACACCATAGATTCTTGGGAATCTGATTCCATATTGAACGAGTTGGGATTCAACGTAGGATAAGACTTCCTGTTTCTCCTCATCATCCTTAGCCAGGTCAATAGCATTAACTACAAAAAACATTTTATCTAATTCGAAGGTATCCTTTACTCTCCCTAATTGGATTAGAAACTCACGATCTGCTTTGGCAAAAGCGTGATTATAATAAGTAACAAATAATATAGCATCTGCATCTTTTATATACTCAAAAGCAACGCCAGTATGTCTTGCATTGATTGAATCCGCTCCTGGTGTATCTACCAATGTAATACCTTGTCTGGTCACATCACAATCATAATACAGATCAATAGACTCAACAAAGCATGACTGGGTTTCATCTGCTACAAACCCTTGATATTGCTGGAGGTTGGCATTTACTGTCGATCCTAGTAAGCTTTGAAAACGCTCATACCCATCATAAAAGGCTTTAAGAAAAGAAAGATGTACCTTTTCTTTCCCGTTTCCATCTTCCTTTTCTAATAGGGTTGGAATGATTTCAATGGCTTCCTTCAATCCACTAATCGATTGATTAAAATGAGAAAGGGAATGACTGATGTCCTGAAATAATTGTTCTCTTGATTTTATTTTGACATCAGCTGTTTCATGGTAATGGTTTTCTGATACGGGCATAATTCGATTTATGGATGCAGTTGTCGGATTAGGACTAACAGGTAATACCTTCTTACCTAACAATGCATTTGCAAATGAAGATTTACCTGCACTAAATGCTCCAAACAAAGCAATTGTAAAGGATTGGTTAGACAACCTCTTTTTCTTTCTATCTAGAATATCCGCCATATTACTAAAACCTTTTGTATTTCTAAATACATTTGTCATTGATTCTAAACGGTTTATGACATTTTCTAATGATGGAGTTTCATTTTGTGCAGGTTGGACAATCGTTTCTTTGACTTTTGTTTTATCTGGCTCTATCTCTACTTTTGGTTTAAATTCAGAAACGACTCGATACTCTGTTTCCTGTTCATACCACTTATCCTTCCAATTCTGAATCGTATTGTTAAGGCTATTTGAATACGGCATTTGTAAGTTAATTAGATTGTTTAATTGGTTTCTCTTTTCTTCATCTATAAGAATCCACTTATATAAATAAGCTGTCTTTTTTTGTAGCTGGTGAAGCTTTGCTTCTTGAGCCCGATTCTTACCCTCTGTCTGATTTTTTATGTCTTGCAGCATTCGATCCATTAATTCGTTGGTTAACATTCTAGCCTGTTTTTTGATATCCTCTGCAAGATTGTCACAGTATTGAAGAACATAATCTCCGTTTACCTTTGCACCTGGTTTGATTAAACCAATAAGATACTGACCTTTTACTTCAAGAGATAATTGATCCCAAACGGTTACGAATTCTGATGATGATAGATTGTATTGTTTTAGGAATGACTTGCCTAAAGTTTTTAAATGCCAATCAATTTGAGATTGGATTTGATTATTTAGTTCATCCATAAAACGATTAAGCCGAGCGCTTTTTTCTTCTTCAGTCTTTCCTTTAGAAAAAAGAAATCCAACCTTAAAATCCGATTGTCTGCTTTCAAGAAATTCTTTAGCTAAATCTCTTATTTCAAATGGCATTAAATAGGCATTTTTAAGAATTTTACTTCTTTCTTCTTCAAATTGTTTTTTGGCAAATTGAACATTATTCTCATGGAGCTTTTCCATTAAATCTTTCTCTTCTTGCAGTAAGCTTTCTTTGTTTTCCCAATCTTGTTCAGTCAGAACATCTTTTCCATTTTCTATAATTGAGTCTAATTGTTCGTTGAACCATTGCTCATGCTCGTCTATTAATTGAGATATAGCTGCCTCAGCGGACCTTTCCATAAGGTCTTCCTTATGCTGAACTTGCTCATGAATTAATTGCTCTAGATGAGTTAAGTCATTCTCAGGATATTGAGAATTCTTTAAACTAGTAAAGAAAAACTGATCTGGAATAACCCCCCAAGCTGCAAACGAATTTTTAACCCCTTCCTTAAATTGAGAAAAAGTTAACTCTTCTTCTTGATGTTTATCAATTTGATTGATGACCAAATAAAGCTTGACCCCATGGCGAGTTAATTCCCTAGTAAATTCAAAATTAACTTGAGATTGCACGTGATTATAGTCCATTACATAAAAGACGGCATCTGCTAAGTGAATGGCCGATTCAGTTGAAAGCTTGTGAGCATCATCAGTACTGTCTACTCCCGGAGTGTCAAGAACCGAAACACCTTCAGGCATATCACCTCTACTTCTTCCGATTTCAATAGAGTACACCTCTTCACCATTTTTACAAAAGTCTTTTATAGTAGAAAAATCATAAGGTTCTTTAAAATAAAGAGGTTTATCATGATGATAATGAACCTTGGCAAAATCCTCTTGAGATTGATGAACTTTGACTAAATTAGCACTTGTAGGTATAGGACTTGAAGGTAATATTTCTTCTCCCATTAAATGATTAATCATGGTTGATTTACCTGCTGAAAAATGTCCACAAAACGCCAATATGAACTCACGATCGTTCAGTTTTTTGGCAAGCCTCTCAACCTTTAATGATCGATCTTCATCTCCAGCTTGGAGGAATATCTCTTGGCAGGCAGCAAGATGTTGAATTGTATGATGTATATGGATAGTCTCTTGATTTGTATGGCTCATTGAACGTAACCCTTTCTGTTTATATAAAAGTTGATAGCGCTTATATTTTACCGTACTTCATAAAATTTCTCTATGAAATCCATTCTTTTAAAGTATATTGCCAAACCTTGTTGATGTTAATTCTAGCAAAAGTGACTTTTTTGCCAGGTCGGATGACTTCGAAGTCCCCACACTCCGACGGCAGGTCTCTCCTAACCCACTTTTTGCGACATTAGTCTAAACATCCCCATAACAATAATCAGAAATAACATTACCGATCTAAAGATTTCTACACTAGAAATGAATCACCAATGTAAAAACTTTTTAGGAATTAATGTTAAACAATTAGAGAAGAAATAATTATTGTATTTTACGAATGAATTATAAATTTTGATTGTGTAAAGAAAGGGAGGTCTATATAAAAACGTTGAAGTAGGAATCCTGAGTTAGACATTGTGGCAGAAGCCTTAGAATTATTTGGAGAAGAAGAAGCACATAAAAATAAAGTGAACTTAGAGAAAAATGTTACAGGTACATTTATCAACTTACAAGGACGATTTTCAATTTAATCATTGTTTTTTACAAAAAGAATACATCAATTGAGCAAAACAAAAGAGCTTGGATATTTATCCAAGCTCTTACAGTTGGTTATTCATTATATATCTATCTGGTGGTTTCAGTTGGGATAAGTTTTGATTGAACAAAAGATCTTGAATGCCCCTTGAAAGAGCGTACTTTTTCAACTTTATTCTGATCCTTCATTACGTTTGATAATACATGCTTCATGACGAACGCATACGTTAAAGCTGTGAGCAATATTAATGACCATACCATTTATGTCCCCACCCTTTTTATCATTATTTTAATTGATTGAGAATAATTTTCATCTTCAATTAGAATCTTATCAGAAATGATAATCGTTTTCAATAAGAAATTTATTTTTCTTTTTTAAACATAGGAATCCACCCTTTAGTATTGAAGTGAACATGATTATAATTGGTTTCCTTTTTAAGAGCTCGCTCTTCTAATGGTATTCGAATAGCTAATATGATTTGATTTAATAATGCGAAGATACATAATGTCCAATAGGCATTAAATAATAACGGAATAATGATTAATTCAATTGTTACAATGACATAATTGGGATGTTTAACATACTTAAAAGGACCCGTTGAAATGACATTTGCCTTTGGAAGGACAATAATTTTTGTGTTCCAGTACCTCCCAAGGGAATAAATCACCCATATTCTTCCGATTTGTGTCAACAAAAAAATGGACAATAATAATGGCCATTGGGAATGAACACCTGCGTTAAACATCCCCCCTTCTATTAATAATGAAACAAAGAAAGCAAAATGAATCATCACCATAAATTTATAATGCTTTTGTCCATATTCAATGGCACCATTTTCTTTCATCCATTTTTCATTCGTTTTTGCAATTATTAATTCTACAATCCGTTGAATGACGAGAACGGTAAAAAACAGGATGAAATACGTCATTATTCCCACCTCATCAACAATAATTCTGAACTAAAGCCCGGACCCAGAGCTGTACCTAACCCAATATCTCCCTTATTGCAGCCTTTTTTCATAAATTCTTTAAGTACATAAAAAATCGTGACAGACGACATGTTCCCAAACTCTTTCAGAACATTCATTGATACTTTTGTCATTTCTTCATCCATCCCTAATGCTTCTTGATAGGCTTCAATCACTTTCTTTCCACCTGGATGGGCAACAAAATGCTTGATATCTTTTAAGCTTATTCCATTTGATTCAATGAACTCCTCTACGTTGGGTCTCAACCATTTCTCAACAAGAGTTGGAATATGTTTTGAAAATACTACGTACATTCCTTCATTCTTTACTTCCCACCCCATAACATCTAAAGAGTCTCTTAATAAGGTAGACTGAGTAGCGAAAATTGAAGGCAAAGGCTCTTGTTTGGATACTAATGCATTACTGTCATCCCCACAAACTAAGGCACAGGCAACACCATCTGCAAATAGAGATGTACCGATCAAATTGCTCTTTGACCGGTCTCCATGCTGAAAGGTTAAGGAGCATAGCTCAATTGAAAGAACCAGTACATTAGCCCTCGGAAAGGCTAAGCAGTATTCATATGCTCTTGATAGTCCACTTGCTCCCCCTGCACACCCTAAACCCCAAATGGGAATTCGCTTTACATGAGCGGGAAATGGAAGAACATTCATGATTCTTGCTTCGATACTTGGAGTGGATAAACCTGATGTACTAATGGTAAAAATAGCGTCAATTTCATCAAAGGCAGAATCGTTACGTTGTAAACATTTTTTGACAGCTTCACTACCTAGTTCGACGGCATATTGAATAAATAAATCATTTTTTTCTTGAAACGAATGATTTTCTGAAAACCATTCCAATGGATTAACAAAATAACGACTTTCAATTTCACCGTTTTGAAATACAGAAAGAAGTCTGCCGATATCCTTGAAATTTTCTGAAAATAGATTCTTTGCAAATTCAGCTGCTTCAGATTGGGTAATTTTATATTTGGGAACTTCCGTTTCGACAGAGAGAACTTTAGGCATATGACTCGCTCCTCACATTTCCATGTAAGGGTAGCTTTTCCAAAAACGAACAAAATATGTGAAGGTCTCTCTCGATTTTTATTTATATAAAACAGCCTTAACAGTTAATCACTCTATGAGGATTTACTCATAAAATCAATTTTCATATAGGTAATAAAACATTAAAAAATACCATCATACCATTCTTTTATCCTAGGTAATATGGTATGATAATTGTGACAAAATATTGGAGGATTCGACATGAGCCTAACAAAAAGTGTCACAGATATTTTAAATAGTTCCATTCAAGCAATTAAAAGTGTTATCCCTCTTTCTGTTAGTGTTTCAGCACCTTTAGTATTAAATGAGCCATTTAGTCAGCATAAAATAGGTGTTCTAATTGGGATGACAGGAGATTTTAGGGGCAGAATCATTATTGATGGTGAGGAAGAAAGCTTTCAAGGTCTTGGAGCCTCCATGTTTGGAATGCCATTAGACGGTGCCATGCTAGAATCCTTCGCTGGTGAACTAGGGAATATGATTGCAGGAAATCTAGCCACCATACTTGCCCAGGCAGGACATAGTGTAGATATAACACCTCCAACCGTCATTGTAGGACAATCAAAGATGTATGGTTTTGATAAAGCTATAAAGCTTCCTATCGTTATTGAAAATGTGGGAGGATTCCTGGTTATTCTCATGATCGAAGAGAATATAGGATAAAAATCGACTTTTATTTCTATAAAACAAGGCAAGGATCATTACAAAGTGATCCTTGCCTTGTTTTATAGAAATTCATTAAAAACCATTAATAGTCATGCCGCCATCTACAAATAAAGTTTGACCACTAACATAGTTTCCTGCATCTGACGAAAGAAATACAGCTGGTCCTACTAATTCTTTCAAATCTCCTATTCTCTTTAAAGGAGTAACAGCGAGGATTTCATTTACATACTCTTCATCTTGAAGGAGCTTTTCTGTTAAAGGTGTTTTAAAATACCACGGACCTATACTATTTACATTAATATTGTATTTTCCCCATTCCAACGCTAATACTTTTGTCATTTGAATCATTGCAGCCTTTGTTGAGGCATAAACGACTCCTGTCCGTAACGCAACATGACCGGCTACTGAAGCGATATTTATTATTTTCCCTTTATTTTGCTCTTTCATGTGTTTACCTATTTCCTGACTCATCATAAAAGCCGACTTCAGATTTGTATCCATTATCGTCTGCCATTCTTCATCAGTCACGTCCAGAGCACTGGAACGAATATTCATCCCTGCATTATTTATTAAGATATCTATGGTTAACCCTTGTGTTTCTATGTACTTCACTACATTTTGAATATCTTCTCTAATTGTAACATCTGTAGGTAAAACATATGCTTTACGTCCAATCCCTCTTATAGTAGCTGCCGTCTTTTCTAAGTCATCTTTTGTTCTTGATAAGAGGACTACATCTCCTCCAGCCTCCGCTATTCCTATACTGAGAGCTTGTCCAATTCCCCTACCTGCACCGGTGACAACGGCAAGTTTATTTTCCAACGAAAATGAAGGTAAATACAATTCTGACACCCCTATTCATTTAGTAATCTCCTTTATTTTAACATAATTCTAATTCATATTAATTTCATAACTTATTATTTCGTTTTCTTAGAGTTCTGATTGTGTACTTTTATTAAAAGTTTCGTCTCCACTCTTACTTTACATTGGGAACATACTGTCATCTCATGATACAACTGGCAACACTTTTTACAATAGAACATCTCCATACTATACCTCTTCCATCCATTTTTTCTTTTATTCTATGCCGACATTCTTAACTGTTGCAAAAAGGTAGAAAAATAGGTGGAACTTCACATTTATTTCACAAATTCATATACAACCTGTGATATTTATCACAGATTAGAATGGTTTACACCTTTATGATAGTGATAACAAAACGTTATCCATTTGGTGGAAGGAGTGAGCAAGATGGCCAAACCGCAAATGAATCAAAAAACTCAAATTAAAGTCGAGGACTCTTCATCTTTAAAAGGTACTTTCGCTTCGGTTTTAATTCTAGGTGGTTTCTTGGTCCTAACCTGGTTAGGTGTTTTCTTATTATTTATTAATCGTTTTTAACATTGAAGGAGTGGATTTAACATGCATATGCATCGTTATGAAAAATGGTGGTTAACTCTAGGTACTGGGTCTCTTATTTTATTTTTAATTATTTTAGGTATAAGCGCTTTTCATCAAGGACATCAGCCTCCAAGCGCAAAGGCTTATGTGAACCCTGAGCAAGTGGATCAAATTGCCCCTTTTAATGAGCCTGGTTTAAAAAAGGTGGAAGGAAAAGACTGGGATTATGAATTAGTTTTTGTAGCTTCAGCTTTCTTTTATAACCCTGGAGAAGTTGAAATACCTAAAGGGTCTACATTAAAAGTTATTGCTACTACAAAAGATGTAGTTCACGGCTTCGAGGTAGCTGGGACAAACATTAACATGATGCTTGAGCCTGGATTTATCAGTGAATACACAACAACTTTAGATAAAACCGGGGAATTCCTCATTGTATGTAATGAATATTGTGGTGTTGGGCACCACACAATGAAATCAATGATTAAGGTGGTGGAATAACATGAATAATGCCTTTGTCAAAGTTGACTCTAAAGACTCTAAATTAGCCATGGCACATATTTATGTTGGTTTTATAGCACTGGCACTAGGTGGGTTAGCCGGACTTTTACAAGTATTAGTTCGTTCAGGAAGATTTACTTTACCCGCAGGAATTGGCTATTATCAAGTGTTAACAGTGCACGGAGTCTTATTAGGCCTCGTCCTTACGACATTTTTTATTTTAGGCTTTCAGCATGCGGCCATTTCTAGAACATCCGGTACTTATTCCAGTAAATCACGTTTATTCGGATGGTTAGGCTTCTGGGTTATGCTCTTAGGAACCGGGATGGCAGCTGTTATGATTCTCTTAAATGAAGCTACTGTTCTTTACACTTTTTATGCTCCTTTACAAGCTCACTGGATCTTCTATCTAGGTCTTACATTCGTTGTCGTTGGTAGCTGGTTAGGCGGAACAGCTATGATTATGAAATATGTAGAATGGAGAAAACAGAATCCTGGTCAACCAAGTCCTTTGTTAACTTTCATGGCAATCATCAATACGGTGCTATGGATTGTTGCTACCTTAGGAGTTGCTGGAACTGTATTATTTCAGCTTCTTCCATGGTCACTTGGTCTGGTTGAAAGAGTGGATATTCTTGTAAGTAGAACTCTCTTCTGGTATTTCGGTCATCCACTCGTTTATTTCTGGTTATTACCTGCCTATATGGCATGGTATGTAATCATTCCAAAAATTATCGGTGCAAAGATTTTTTCAGATTCTCTTGCAAGACTCTCATTCATCCTATTCCTACTATTCTCAATACCAGTTGGTTTTCATCACCAGCTTGTTGAACCAGGAATTGATGCGTATTGGAAGTTTTTACAAGTTATCTTAACCTTTATGGTTGTCATTCCATCTTTAATGACGGCGTTTTCTTTATTTGCCACATTTGAAATGTACGGACGATCTAAAGGAGCCACTGGATTATTTGGTTGGTTTAAAAAGTTACCTTGGGGAGACGCTCGTTTTACAGTACCATTTATTGGAATGGTTGCATTCATCCCTGCTGGAGCTGGTGGACTTGTCAATGCATCGAACCAAATGAACCAAGTTATTCATAATACGATTTGGGTAACGGGACACTTCCACTTAACCCTGGCAACTTCAGTCGTGTTAACTTTCTTCGGAATCGCCTATTGGCTTGTTCCACATTTAACAGGAAGAGTATTAACAAAAGCAATGAACAAAGTGGCCATTATCCAAGCAATTGTTTGGACTGTTGGAATGGGTATTATGTCTGGAGCTATGCATGCTGTTGGTTTACTAGGTGCACCTAGACGTTCTTCTTTCTCAACTTATGGAGATGCACAACAGGCGATGGATTGGATTCCTTATCAAGTTGCCCAGGCAGTGGGAGGTACTATTTTGTTCATTGGCATTATCCTAGTTCTATACATCTTTATTAACCTTGCTTTCTTCGCACCTAAAGGCGAAGAAGAATTCCCAGTTGGAGAAAAAGCAGAGACAGCTGAAAAAACACCAATGGCATTAGAGAATTGGAAAATTTGGTTAACCATTCTTGCTGCATTAATTTTAGTTGCCTACACAGTACCATTCATGGATATGATACAAAACGGCCCAATTGGATCAAAAGGATATAAGCTTTGGTAAGACGAATGTTTTAACAAGACAAAGCTACTTGAAAGGCATGGTTTGCCTTTTGGTAGCTTTGTTTTTTTATATTTTTCTTAAAAATGAACTAGTTTCGTTAATTTATCATTTACTTTGGTTGGATTTACGCGTTGGATTGGTTGATTTATACGTAACTATTTAGATTTATCCGTACGTATCTTCCTTTTATCCGTAGAATTTACACTTTTATCCTTTTTACTGTGAACAATGATAATAATTCTAATATGTCTTCCTCAGCAGACCCTTATTTGATTCTGCTTTGATTTTGTTTATCAGGTACTTTGATTGATTTACGCGTTGGATTGGTTGATTTATACGTAACTATTTAGATTTATCCGTACGTATCTTCCTTTTATCCGTAGAATTTACACTTTTATCCGTTTTACTGTGAACAATGATAATAATTCTAATATGTCTTCCTCAGCAGACCCTTATTTGATTCTGCTTTGATTTTGTTTATCAGGTACTTTGATTGATTTACGCGTTGGATTGGTTGATTTATCCGTAACTATTTGATTTATCCGTACGTATCTTCTTTTTATCCGTTTCACTGTGAACATTGATAACATTTCTAATTTAAAACCAAAGGTTATCCAAGACTCTAGAAAAAAGAGTATGAAACCTAAATGGTTTCATACTCCTTTAATTCTTTCTTAAATTATGATTTCTTTTTGATTGGAACAAATAATTCTAATTTCCTTTTTTCTTGAGTTTGGTTGATTTCTCTATCCTGTTCGAGATACTTCTCAACGCTCAATCGGGAGTAATCTTTTTCATATCCATTTTCTTTGATCCAGTTGAATATGGAAAAATAGGCCTGTTCTACTTCAGATGAATTTCCATCATATAGACTATGAGCATATTCCCCAGCAGGAAGAGAAAGTTCTACTAAGTCTGGATGAAGATGCTCGACTCTATCAACTTCTACTGTACAATAATAAGTAAAATCAGTGGCTCTGTCATGAAAAGGAGCTAAAATACATGCGTCTCCACTTAGATGTTGGATAGTGGGAATCATCTCTTGAAATCTTGCAAATAACAGTGGGATTTCAGATCCTCTTCCATAAGGACCGGTCCAGGCCATTCCTACAAGCAATTTGTCTTCAAGAGTCTTAATTGTGATATCCATGTTTTTAGCCTCCCAGATTTTTTGGTTAATTCAGTGAGTATACAGTAGAATACTTGTCAGTTAAGTATTCTACTAAGTATTTTGCATTCAATCCTTCTCCCGTAACTTCCTGGAGTATCTCAAGTGGCTTTTTCATCTTGCCCCATTGATGGACATTGTTTGTTAGCCATTCTTGGATCGGAGTTAGATTTCCATCTGCTAATAATTCTTCAAAATTCGGAATATCCTTTACCATTGCTCTTTTTAATTGTGCTGCATACATATAGCCTAATGCATAGGAAGGGAAGTAACCAAAGCTGCCTCCTGCCCAATGAACGTCTTGGAGAACACCTTCTCCATTATGGGTAGGTCGGACACCTAGATACTCTTCATATTTTTGATTCCAAATTTCAGGAAGATCCTTTACTTCAATTTCATCATTAAACAATCCTTTTTCAATTTCATAACGAATAATAATATGTAATGCATAGGTTAATTCATCCGCTTCAATTCTTATTAAGGAAGGCTTAGATTCATTGATCGCCTTGTAAAAAACATCGAGATCAACATCATTAAATTGACCGTTGGAATATTCTTTAAGCAATTCAAAATTCTGTTTCCAAAACGAATAGTTTCTCCCTACAAAATTTTCATAGAACAAGGATTGAGATTCATGTATTCCCATGGATGTTCCTGTACATAGAGGGGTTCCCACTAATTGTTTTGAGATATTTTGTTCATATAGTGCATGACCACCTTCATGGATTGTGCCAAATACCGCTGTCCTCCAATCTTTTTCATCATACTTAGTAGTTACCCTTACATCTCCTGGATTTAAACCAATGGCAAAGGGATGAACCGTTTCATCTAATCTGCCGGAGTTAAAATCATACCCCATTTGTTCCAGTACTTTTAAACTGAATTCTTTTTGCTTTACTTTAGGGAATGTTGTAAAAAGAAAATCTGTTTGAGGTTTTTCTTTCGCTTCAGCAATTTGATGTACAAGTGGAACAATTTTTTCTCGTAACTCACCAAATACTTCATCCAATACATCTACTGTTACTCCAGGCTCATACATATCAAGCAAAGTGTCATATTTATTTTTTTCATATCCCCAGTAATCGATAAAACGCTTTGTAAAGCTCACTAATTTCTCCAAGTAAGGTTGGAACATGCTAAAGTCATATTTGTCCTTTGCTTCTTCCCATACGCTTTCTGCTTTTGATTGTAAAACTACGTATTCTCTATATTCAGAGGCAGGGATTTTTTTGTTTCTGTCATATTCTTTTTGACATTCTTCTAATAATTTTTGTGTCATCGTATCTAACTGTTGTTTCTCTGGAGAAAGTTTAGCTAAATAAGCTGCCATTTCATTTGATGTGGACATGGCAAAT
Organism: Rossellomorea aquimaris TF-12; assembly: GCF_001648555.1. Lineage (GTDB taxonomy): Bacteria > Bacillota > Bacilli > Bacillales > Bacillaceae_B > Rossellomorea > Rossellomorea aquimaris. The sequence continues at coordinate 39,877 of NZ_LQXM01000021.1, forward strand.
AAATCTGAAGATAACAGACCAATTACTTCAGATCGTTGCTCCACTCCATTTTTAGGAGCACCTGTTCTTAAGTCCCAGAACATTAACCCTAGTGCTTCATTGTATGCTGACATTTTCTTTACATAATCTAAGAAACTATTTTTCATTTCTAATAAGTCTTTCTTCATCTTGAATCCCCCTTTATTGAATCCATTTTATTTTATCATATTTTTCTGACAATGCTTATTAAATAGATTTGAAATCCAAAGATTCACAGATGGGTTCTACCATTACCTATAGCAAACAATGTGGGATGGAACAAAATTTATCCTAAACCGAATTTCTAGTAGAAAGAACCTATGCAACAATCTTAAGCCAATAAAAAATACCGCCTCAAGGGCGGCATTCAAATGACTACATTTTGACTAATTCAATATTTACCGGTAATACTGATTGGACATTTTCTTTAAATTGGCTTTCTTCCTTATTCAATAAAAGGTGAATCGCCCCATGGTCTTCACTTGTCCGAATGAGACGACCAATTCCTTGTCTTAATCGAAGTAACATATAGGGAATGTCAACCTCTTCCAAAGAATGCTGAGCATGCTTTCGTTTAGCATCAAACACAGGGTCTTTCGGAGGGAATGGAAGTGAGAATATGATGACTTGAGATAATGATTCTCCAGGCACATCTAATCCTTCCCATAAATGATAGGAACAAAGAACTGTTGAGACTTCCTTTTGAAATTCTTCAACTGTATCGCTAATTTCTCGGTCTCCTTCATATATTACTTTCCATTTCTGTTCACTTTGAGTGTGCTGGTACTTTCTATACTCATTCATTTCTTGTTTTGATGAGAAAAGGATTAATGACTTTCCTTCATTTTTTTTCAATTCTTTGAAGACATATTCATGCTTCGAATCTTCATGAGTTGCTAGTTTTGGTAAATAAGCTGTCATCATTTCCTCATAGTCATAAGGAGACTCCACAGAAAACTTTTCATACTTTTCTATTCCAAGGGATTGTGAAACATATGAAAAATCTCCATTATAAGAAAGGGTTGCAGACGAAAAGATAAACGGGATCTTTTGAGAAAATACCTGATTCTTTAAAATTTCCTCCACTAATCTTGGCATAACGACAAAGGTGTGCTCTTCTTCAGAAGCTTCAAGCCAATAGATGCCTTTTTCATCTTCTAAAAAGAGCTTTAATGAATATTGAATTTGCTCTAAATACTCTTCTACCACTTTTAATAAGTAATCATCCATTACGTACATTTCAGATTCAAATACAAGCTCATTTAACAAATTTTCGATTTTCGTCGTCAACGTTTTTCCTTGCTGTAAAACGGATTCCGATCGGGCAATATATTGACGAACTGAGCCTGTTTCTGCCTTCGCTTCATTTTCAAGGGCATGGAACCACTTTTCATTATCTATCATAATATCTTCTATTAAATAAAGGGTTTCTTCCCTCATATCTGCTGAAGACAATTTCTCTAATAATCCCTCAAGGGTTTCCATTCTCATTCGATAGGTCATGGCTTTTTGTGAAGCAAACTCGAGCAAATGTCCTTCATCGAATATGACTGAGCTCGCTTCTGGTAACAGTGGTAACTGCCCTTCACGCTTTCTGGAGTCTTTTGTCCAAATATGCTCCATATAAAAATCATGTGAGCAAATAATCAAATCTGTTGCATTTCGATAATGTTCTCTATGAAGGGTTTGACCACAGCGATGCCGATATACACATGACATACAGTCCTGCAGGGAGTCCCAACCTACTTCATTCCAATCTTCATCTGACAAATGAGGATAATCTTTTCGATCCCCATAGTGGTTAAAGCTTTTCATTGATGAGTTTTCGTGGACAAATCCTGGTAATTTCTCCCACATGGATAGAAACTCATCTTTATGTGACACTTTCTCTTCTAGCTTTTTGATACAAAGATACTGTTCTCTAGATTTCGCTAACCTTACATCAATATCCAGTTCTAATGCATTTTCGAGTTTTTGAATATCCCCTTCTTTTTTGACGATCTGCTCAATAAGGGTTTCATCTGCACAGGCGATAATGGCTGGCTTGCCAGTATATCTCGCATAGGATAATGCATATAAAAGATACACAAGGGTTTTTCCTGTTCCTACCCCCGCTTCAGCAAACATTACTTGTTTATTTTTATAGGCTTGATTTAATTGAAAGGCCATAAATACCTGTTCGTCTCGCAAATCAAATCCTTTTTCAGGCAAGATATCATAGAAGACATCTCCTACCCAATCGGATAATGCCTCATAAAAGGACTGTTCTTTCGTTAAATCAAAAGGTAATTTTTTTCGCATAGAAGACTCCTCCAACACAGTATTACTAATTTACTAGAATTCATTTAGAATCAAACGAAAAAGAGACGTCCATACAGAAGGTGAATCTACCATTTGTATGGACGTCCCTATCAATAGAAATTTCTCAATCATATTTATTATTTCGTTCAAATAATTCATATTGAAAAGCCAGGTTTAAATTTCTTGCTGCTTCCTGCAATGATAAATAAATATTATTGTCCTTGTCATCCTCTTCTATCTGTATGGATGATAATGAACTTTGCAATGCTTGATAGATCTTCTGATAATCCATCAAAGTATGCTCCATTCTCATTCACTCCTCGAAAAATGATAAATCTATTATACGCAGGAAATGAAATGGATATTCATTGCTCTTATAATTTAGAATACGTTTTAATTGTTTAATTCTTTTCTTGGTGGACGAGGTCCCCAATACTGATAATAATCCGTTCGAATAAAGCCGTTAAATAATTTACGCTTCTTAGTAGCTAGCTTACCATAGCATTGTTCGAAATGTTCATGAGAAGTCATCATATATACAGACCAGGTTTCTAACTCTTTAAAAGCTTTCCCCATATCACTATACATTTTTTCGACTTCTTTTCGTTCACCTAATCGTTCTCCATATGGAGGGTTCCCTATGATCACTCCATAGTCTAATTCAGAAGTGAAATCCTTTACCTGCATTTGCTTGAATTTGACCAAATCTCCAAGCCCAGCCTCGAGTGCATTTTCTTTTGACACCTCAATCATTCTATGGTCGATGTCTGTCCCTAAGATTTCAAGGGGTTGATCATAATTTGCTAAATCTTCGGCTTCCATTCGTACTTTGTCCCAGACATCTCCTGAAATCATTGGCCAGCTCTCTGCCAAAAATTCTCGATTAAACCCAGGGGCAATGTTTTGTCCTATTAACGCAGCCTCAATTGGAATTGTTCCAGATCCGCAGAAAGGATCTACTAAAGGACGATCAGCATTCCAAGTAGTTAGCTGGATAAGAGCAGCTGCCAACGTTTCTTTTAATGGAGCCTCTCCTTGACCTACACGGTATCCTCTCTTATGGAGTCCTCTGCCGCTTGTATCAAGTGTAATACTTGCTACATCTTTATGAATGGCTACCTCAATTTTAAAAAGAGGGCCAGTTTCGTCTAACCAGGATGTCCGACGATACGCTTTTCTTAATCTTTCAACAATGGATTTTTTCACGATTGCCTGACAATCAGGAACACTGTATAATTTTGATTTAACTGATTTTCCTTGAACTGGAAACTCTGCATCTTCCGGAAGATAATCTTCCCATGGTAACTTTTTTGTATTTTCAAAAAGTTCATCGAAGGAATAAGCTTTAAATTCACCGACCAGAATTTTTATTCTATCTGCTGTACGAAGCCACATATTTGCTCTGGCGATGGCTGTTTCATCACCTTCAAAAATAACTTTTCCATTCTCAACTTTGCATTCGTACCCTAAATCTTTTACTTCTTTGGCGACTATCGATTCAAGTCCCATAGCTGCCGTTGCAATTAATGTATATGTACTCATGGTATACACCTCATCAGTAAATTGTCTCTATTCTGTTATTATAGTCTAATTATAAATAAAAATAAGGTTCCGCTAACGTTTCATGTTGTTTTTATGAAAATTGCGAAGGATTATGCTTCTATTTGCTATTTTAAAAAGAAACCTTGTCCATCTTGATCGGGGCTTTCCTCAAGTTGTTTCACTAAATCATCAACATAATAGCATCGTGTAATAATGTAAAAATAAAAAGGACTGATACGTAAGGTAATGTATTACCTGCATGTATCAGCCACTTGCATAGTTGTAATCATTAAAACAATTGCTTTACTCCCGTTATAACGTTCTATAAGCCATGTTTTGTTCCGTCGTACTACAAGCGACTTATCGTCTCGTACTCAGGCGGTAATCATCTATCTACAAAGGATTAACCTTTGTCCCTCTCTTCGTTCAATTCCTTTGAGAGGATTCCCCTACCTAAATTTGGGTTTCTCGCTCGTGGGGTTTACCTCGTTCCACTCCTGCCATTTCTAACAGGACTTCGTCACTGTGGCACTTTCAAGGTAGTCAAACCATATCTACGAATAGACTTAGGAATTTTCCCTGCCATCAACTCATAAATGAGCTGCCCTAGCTTATGAATTGGCTAGGCACGAACACTACGGGCATCTCAGCACCGTGCGAGCATGGACTTTCCTCTACAACAAAATGTTGCAGCGATTACCCGAACGCTATAAAGGATCAGCAATTCCTAATTATAAAGGAGTTTAGTCGATAATTCAACAGGAAAAATCAGTCATACAATTTATTTCCAAATACATGCTTTTCTAAATTAGACAACCTCTTTAAAATATCAAAGTTTGTTGTTCCTGTCTGCTGAGGCTGTGCTATTGGGCGCTTGTTTGCACCATCTACTTGTTTTTTCAAACGAAGATTTTCTTGTTGAAGTTCTTCAATCTCTTGATGAAATGTTTCATAATCCTTGATAATCAAATCCAAAAATTTATCCACATCTTCTTGTTTATAACCTCGCATACCACTTTTAAATTCTTTTTCTAAAATGTCTTTTGCCGTTAATTTAACTTTATCTGAGATCATTATATTCACCTCTATATTTATCTCTATCATTTTTTCAAATTACTTATAATTTGTCAATTATATAAATGGAAAAAAGGGATGAAACTGAGAAACCAATATTATGATTTCCATTGTTCTTCTTCTACCACCCATTGTAAGTCATCAAAGGATATCGTTCTGATTTCAAAATAAGGATTTGATTCTTTTATTTTTTTTGCTTCTTGAAAAAAATATTGTGGTGACCCTTCTTTTTCTTCATCATACAAAATAAGTAGCGATTGACTTTTTTGTAAAAATAATTGATTTCTATTCCGAAATTGTTGTGGGTTTTTATAAGGCTCTTTAGAGATAGATTCCACAAAATCAGCTTGGGAAACAATCATTTCATAATACTCTTTGTTTTGTTCGTTCCATTTCTCTTCTTGATTTATAAAAGGCGTAAGAATCGCTAATTTGAGATTGGGGTAATCTTCCTGCAGTTCAAATACTACTTCAGCTCCCCAAAGCTCTACTCCAAGCTGACCACTTATTAATACCCATTCCAAACCGTTATCCAAAAGATCGATCAACTCTTTTTTCAGAGCTTGTTTAATATAATACACCGCTTTGTCATCTTGTTTAAAAATGCCTAATTCGAAAGATTTGTAACCTGTTAAGCACACAACTTTACTCAATCTGATAAAACTCCTTTTTGAAAAGGTTGGTTCTACAATGTATAGGGTTCTGAAACCCTAATGAAATTTCGATTCAATTCTATATCTCTTATGTAATTCTAGTGTACCCAAACTTATACACACTATTGTAACACATTTCAATATTTTGCTTTATAGAAAATGAAAAAAGGGTAACTCAGTCAGAGTATGACACCCCCAGGAATAAAAAAGTACAATAAACATCCTGTATTATCTGAAGTCACACTCTTATAAGTTACCCTTTTAAGAGGTTATCTAAATAAAATTATCGCCCCATACCGTATGGTCCGAAAGGTGGTCTTGGTCTAGGGCCTGGGCCTGGGCCTGGGCCGAATCCTGGACCGCCTGGGCCAACGCCGGGTCCCTGACCTGCTCCTGGACCTCCAGGGCCGCCTCCGCAGTTAAACTGTTGGTTTGAAACACTGTCTACAGTTGATTGTGTTTGTGGAAAATAATGTTTATGTTGGTACATAACATTGTTCACTGTTGTTGTATGTTGTGGATGAATATGAGGAACCTCATAGGTAGTAAAAGTATGGTTCACACAACATTTAGTAGGGTGCTTTACTGCTGGAAGCACATTACTAGGTCTTGGTCTACAATGCATAGTAATAATCTCCTTTCATCAATTAGTTGTTACATTAACAGCCTATGATTTGAAGGGAGAACATGTACTAATGAAAATACCTATTTTTGTAGCTTCATGCTACATAAAAGTATATAGACTTTCAGAATAATTAGAAAAAACAAACACAGTTAAACCAATGACGACAAAAAACAAAATTAAGATCGCACGGTTCATTTTCATCATCCCATCTAAAGAAAAAATATTTCAACACAATTAAATATTTTACAACTTCTTTAGAAAATTCTCAATATAAATATAAGAGGAATGAACCATTTTTTATTTTTTTCTGATTCTTTGCCAAAATATGCTTTAAAGTCGGAATTACCCGCTTTTTTTGACTAACCGATTGATTCGATAATTCAATTTTTCTAAGGAGGATTTCACCTTTCCTTCATCCTCAGAGTCGGAATATTGTAGTAAATGGACCAGCTCGTAGCACTTTTTTAAGGCCATTTGGTAATCCTTGGTTTTATGCTCGTACAGCTTTGCTAATTCTAATAATACTTCTTTCTTTATACGTAACGATGAAGTGTTCGAAGCTTCTTCCCAAAGCTCGATGGCCTTTTGTACGTTTTTTTCTTTTTTGTATTGTAAAGCTAATTGATGCATTGCTTCATAATTCTCATTTTTACTGCCTTTTAGAATGTTTTCATACCGTTCCTTAGCAATCCCCTTATTACCTGTATATTCAAGCCATCTTCCAACTTCAAATTGTTCCTGATCCGTTGATGTTTCATCTACATTCAACAACTGAAATGAAAGATGAGTATACAACGTAATTAATGATAAGATATCTAATTCATTATGCTTCATGACCTGTAAAATACCTTCCGGATCTCTCCGGTCAATATAATCAAAATAAATCATAGGAGCCAGATAGCCTGGAACGTCATCCTTTCTCTCAAAACCTAAAATTTCTTTTTCTACATTTACTAATTTAACGGAATCTAATTTATGCTTAAATAGCCTTCTTGACCCATGGTATAAATCAAAATGCCCAAAGGAAGGAAGTTGTGGAACATGATCTTTAAGTAATCTATGCCTCGTCTTCACTTGTGGCCAATCAAAGGCTTTACCATTGTACGTAACGAGAGTAGTATAATCTACCTTGCTTAAAAAACTATGATATAAAGGAATCTCGCTACCTGGTTGTGGTAAAAAATGTTGCGTTACAATCACTTCATCCCCAACAATTCTTCCATGCCCCAATAAAAAGATTGTATTTCCAACCCCTCCACCTAAACCTGTTGTTTCAGTATCGAAGAAAAATAAGTCCTCTGGATGTAATCCTTTTGTTGAAAGTGGATGTTCACCATTAAAGCTTTGCCAAGCCTTTACCGCTTTTAACAAATCCTTAAACGCATACTGGCCATGTTTATGAAGGATAGAATACCTTTTTTCACGGACCAAACAATAATCCCCATCTACTTGGTAAGTTGTTGTTCCATTTTGTATCCAGCTCTCCTCATGGGCGAGGTTAATCGTTGAGTCCTCAAATAAAGGTAATGGTTTAGTATCCTTTTCTTCATTTTCTTCTCTAATAATATGCTTTTTCATTCGATTCAATTTATTCTTTAAAGACATTATGTCTCCTCCCTTGTTTACTGAAGGAAAAGATAGAGAAGCTTTAGGGCATCGCCTTTAGCCGATTCTAAGGAGTGCTCTGTTCCTATACAGGATGGACATCCATTTTGACAAGGACAACGTTCAATCATCATTGTGGTTTCATCAAGTATATTCTCTATTTGTTCATATACCTTCTCACTTAATCCAACTCCTCCTGGATAACGATCGTAAATAAATACAGTTGGTTTTTCATTATGAGCTGCTTTAACTTGTGGTACTACGAAAATATCGCTTGGATCACACATAACGTATAGTGGAACTATCGCCTTTAAGCTTTGTGCTACGCCAATCAAGCCTTCTTCTAGTCGCTCTTGAGTAAATACCGATTGATCATATAGGGAAATCCAGCTTGAGCTAGTATGAAGTTCTTCTTCAGGAAGATGAATTGGACCAGATCCTATATTCTCATGAGTGTCAAATTTAATTTTTTTGAAAATAGTTGCCATGGCTTGGACTGTAACGTCTCCAAAAGCAATTTCACATGAACCAGTTTGTCTATTTTTATCCGTCTCAAGCACTCTGAGTTGAACAGCTAAATTAGCATCCGTAAAATAATCCACATCCACTTCTCTTACAAATGCCTTCTTTTCATCCCAATCCAATTTTTCCACTTGATATTGAACACCTTGATGAAGATAAATAGCTTCGTCATGTAATAAAGTCATTGCAGAAAAACGATCCATCTCTCCGATCACCTTCACTGCAGCAATTTCTGTTTGATCAATAATGATCACATTTTCTTGAGACGCGGAACGAAGACTTATGTTATGGGCAGGAAAGACATCATTCATCCAGTACCACTTTTCACCGTTTTTATGAACAACTCTCTCCTCCACTAAAAACTCCAGGATATCCTCAATATTATGCTGACCAAATTCCTCACCTTCCTTGAATGGGAGCTCATATGCAGCACACTTTATATGATCTATAAGAATAATGAGATTATCAGGATTAATTCTTGCTGTTTCAGGAGTCTGATTAAAGAAATAGTCTGGATGTTTGATGATAAATTGATCAAGAGGGCTAGAACTTGCTACCATAATAACGAGAGACTCCCCGTGCCTTCTTCCAGCTCTCCCAGCCTGTTGCCAAGCACTTGCAATTGTTCCTGGGTATCCAGTCATAATACATACCTGCAATTGACCAATGTCTACTCCAAGTTCAAGGGCATTCGTACTCACAACACCATATATTTCTCCTGAACGAAGACCTTTTTCTATTTCTCTTCTTTGGGTAGGAAGATATCCTCCCCTATATCCTCTAATCGATTTTGGCCCTAATTGATTCTTGACCAAATTTTGTAAATAAGTCAGAATAATCTCTACCCTCACTCTACTTCTAGCAAAAATAATAGTTTGAATTTTGTTTCTTAACAGCTCTCCGGCAATTTTTCTAACCTCAAGGGTTGCGCTCCTACGAATGTTTAAGGGTTTATTAACAATTGGTGGATTATAAAATAAGAAGTGTTTCTTTGCGCTAGGTGCTCCGTTATTGTTTATCAAACTCATTTGAGTCCCTGTTAACTCCTCTGCTAATTCCTTTGGATTGGCGATGGTAGCCGATGTACAGATAAAAATAGGCTTGGCTCCATAAAATTCGCAAATACGTTGCAACCTTCTAATTACGTTACTAACATGGGAACCAAACACACCCCTATATATATGAAGCTCATCTATAATGACATATTTCAGATTTTCAAATAATGATACCCATTTCGTATGATGAGGTAATATAGCTGAATGAAGCATATCTGGATTGGTTATCACAATATGACCTGCTTTTCTAACCTTTTGACGAATATTTGCAGCTGTATCCCCGTCATATGTGTAGCTATTAATGTCTGCTCCCGCCTCTGAAATGATTTCATTTAACTCACTCTTTTGATCTTGCGCGAGAGCTTTCGTAGGAAATATATATAAGGCTCTGGCATTTTCATCTTCTAAGATTGACTGAAGAACAGGAAGGTTATAACAAAGTGTCTTTCCAGATGCTGTAGGGGTCACAGCAGTAAAACTCTTTCCCTCCATAGCTAATTGGAAGGCGGAGTGTTGATGAGAATATAGTTTTTGAATCCCTTTTCCCATTAAAGCTTTCTTGATTCGATCATCCACTTCATCAGGCATGTTGACAAGCTGAGCAGGTTTTTCTTCGATAGTATGCCAATGGACAACCTGTTGGTTAAATTGTTCATCCTTTTTAAATACATCTATAATTTGTTGCAGGTTATTCTTCTTAAACACACGTTTCACCTCTTTACTCTATTTTAGCGAATCTATGTTCGAACCTAAAGTAAAAAAAACGAATTAGCCTGTTTTTGCTCCATTTCTTTTTTTAAAAAAGCTCCTTTCGCAAAGATTGTTGTTTTATACATGAGTCTGTTAATGGCTCTGTCAACCAGTGTGTGCCAGGTGGTGAGGGGATCTGCTTCGCTTTCCGCGAACGTTCGGCCGAGCCTCCTCAGCTTCGCTTCCGGGGTCTCGGCACGCCCGTTCTTCCGCAGGAATCTACGCAGTTCCCCTCCCCATCTATGCACTTCCATTGTTATTCTCCTCATTATTTGGTAGACAATAGCACAATTTTCAACCTGTTTCATAGACTACTATGAATATGTTTGCATGAAAGGAGTATCTACACTATGAAAAAAGAATTTCCAAATGAACCTACAAATAAAAATGGTTTTGGGGATTTAATTCACACAATGAATGAGTTTTTTCATGAACGACCGATGAAAGGGATGCTACAAAGCATCGATGATTTTTTTGCTTCATCGGCCAATCCTTTTGGTACTTTTCCAGTGGACCTGAGAGAAGCAAATAATCATTATATTGTAACAGCAGAGCTTCCAGGAATTAAAAAAGATCAAATCGAATTAGACGTTTTCCCTCAATTCATGACTATTTCGGTTACAAATATTGAAAGTTACTCGGAAGAAAATGAAAGGCATCAAGTCATTCGAAGAAAGCAATCAACCAGGAAAAGCACTAGAACGATTAATTTTCCAAGAACCGTTAATGAAAAGAATGTAAAAGCTTCATACAAAGATGGATTATTAACCGTGAAAGTAGATAGAGAGTCTGGGAAAAGAATAAATATCGAATAAAAAGAAAGAAGAGCAGCCAAAGCTGCTCTTCTTTCTTTTTAAAGTTTAAAAATACCTCCAAGTCCTTTAACAAGTGATGATACTTGATTTACGGCTCCCATTAATTGACCTGTGGTATTCATCACCTTATTGAAATCAAATGATCCGTCTTGTGACTTAAAAGAATTCATAATGCCATTTACTCCAGTTGATGGCGGTTTATTCATAAACGATGCTTTAGGATAAGGGTTTGCATACTGTGGCTGCTGCATGGCCTTCATTTGATAAGGGTTGTATTCTTCCTGTTGAAGAGGATTTTCAAAATAAGGATTCATTTGATTATGATTCCCCTGCTCCTGAAAGGGTGAGAATGCATGATTAGGCTGTTGATAAAAATTTGGATAGCCAGGATGGTAATTGGATTGGGCTGTAAAAGGTTCTTGAGCAGGATAGTTTAACATTTGCCCTTGGGCTGGATAGGGTGGATTGGGATAAGGAATAGAATAGTAATTGTGCATTTGCCTTAATTTACGTGAAGAATTCATACTTAGCCCCCTTACATTTAAATAGTTACTACACCATATGAGAGGATGAAACGATTGGTGAAAAAACCATATAATATTTTTCGACACAGTTGAAAATAATGTCGGAAGTTACACTATTCTTAAAACTTAAAGAAAGCGTTTTCTATGTTACCATACGAATAGAAGGTAGCTATCATTTTCTTATGAAATATTAGTATTAGGAGGAATATTTATGACACTGAATGAATTGCTTAAAATGTTCGAGAATCGAAAACAGTATGAAGCAACAGATCAACTAGAACTCCTTACAATGGCCAAAAAACTTTATATTTCAAATGAAATATCCTATCAAGATTATAAAAAGCTCGTTAAAGAAATAAATGAAACTGAAGATACTGCAATTACAAATTAAGTTTTAACTCTTTTGCCGGTTATCTTGATTATTCCTTTACTGAACTATAATAAAAAAAGGAGAAGCCATATGGCTTCTCCTTTTTCTTACTGGAGTTCATCCAGTTGTGTTTGAAGTACATAAGATACTGATTGGAAGTGACTAATAAAACGATTATAGCTAGATTCAGGAAAGAAACAGTGAACTGATAACATTTCAATATTATCATAGGTGTTAATGACCTGAGGTAAATGCAGGTGCTTTGGTTTATCTTCTCTTATCCATTCCATAGATAACTCTTTCCACTTATCGTTTGTTGCCTTCACCTTATCTGCAAAGGGTTTAACCTCAGTATAGAACTCCCCCTTCTCTCCAGTCGTTCTCCTATTTTTATATTCAATTATCATTTTTTCTGCATAACTCAAAAGCTCATTTGTTACAGGTATTAATTCTTTCAATTAAAGACCCCCTGGATAACTAATACTTTGCACAGTTGTTTCAATAGCAGCGTATGTTCAATTTAATCTGTAAATGGTACTGATAAGCTTTTATATGTAAAGGCAAGTAAACGATTTGACCAGAATTACGTGGAAGAAGTTTCAGCTATACACGAGCTTTCCACATTTAGAAAACAAAATAGAAAGTAGCATAATGCTACTTTCTATTATAAGTTTATGACGTCTTATAAGATAATTCAAGCTTCTGCATCATGAAGACATTTTCCTTTTCCCAATTATTATTTGTTGTGGACCCCACTTTCCTTTCAATCCCAGACATCTTTATGTCCAGCTTTTGCAACTGATTCTCTAACCTAGCACTTCCTTCTCGATCTTCTGCAGATACTCTGTCATATAGGCGTTGTTCCAATTGATTAAGACTTTCTTCAATTTCAGCTAACTTCAACATGATATCTTGTTTTGGAAGCATGTGCCTTCCTCCTGGCATTTTAGATTTAGTTAAATTATTCTCTCTTTTTATGACCATTCCTTCCCCCGTGACAAAACTAGAAGGGATTCGTCAAAGAAAGTGCAAATAGGACATTTGACTGATTATGATTCGACATTGAGCAGTATAAATGATTCAAAAGAACAAATAATGTAAATGGAGGTGTTTTGAGATGAAAAATCAAAAAAACAAACAAGGAAAAAAGCCTACGGAAAACACTGCAGACACGAAAGCTGCTAAAGGAAACCCTAAATTAGAGGGTCCTAATCGTCCTGCTACGTGATTCCCCTTTACAATATGTAAAGACCTATATGAGTTCGTTTAAAACTGCCCCACGCTGTATACAGCGTGGGGCAGTTTTAATTTTTCATTTTTTAAGAAAATGATAAAGTGACTTCTTTACTTTTACCATTCTCTTTAATTGTTTTTGCTTTTGCGAAAACCATTCAGTCAAATCTACTTCTTTAGGTAATAAGGGGTCTTCAAACCATTTAGGATTTATATTTACATGATTAGACCAATCCTCTATTTCTCTCCAATGATGAGAGACTTTTTTATAAGCTTTGTGTAGAGGCGGTGTCCTAGTTGAAAGCTTATTCTTACAATAACCTTCATAATCCGTTCTGGAACCTGTATGTTTGATAGTTGAGGAAAATTCAAGAAAGTCGTGAAAATACTTTGGATTAAATAATATGTTAAATAATATTTTCCCTAGTTCAATTCTGTTATCTACATGTCTAAAGCCATGAACACTGGCTCCAATTAACTCTCCATTCAAAGTTGGGAAAATAACGGAACAAAAATGGAAATGTTCTTCTAAATAAAATAAAGAAGATCCAAAAATTCTTTTTTTATATACAGGATGCTCAATTACAGGATGTTGAATTAAGTTCTGTTCATTAATAATTAAGGCTTTCACCAATCTACTTTCATCTCGTGTATCCCAATACATATTCCATTCATACTCCATAAAGCTCGAAACATGAAATTCCTTTAAAAGGTGAAACATTTTCTTATTATATTCCGTCGAATAATGATAGATAAGCAGTTGAGGAAATGCATCTTGAAATATGGACCAATTTGCTCTTTCATATGTCATAAACAAAAGATCTCTAGTTTTTAGATTTATCAACTCAGGAAAAGTGGCTCCTTTTAGATCCGTCATATTCCACCCTGCATTTCTAGAAACCATTGAAGCTAAGTAAGCCCACTTCACTTCAGGATGAATAAAAAAAAATTTTTGATAAGCGATTGTTCTTGATATATTATCTTGATTATATAATTGTACGCATGATTGAATACACTTAATCCACTCAGCTTTAAGTTTATCTTCAGTTAAATGGGGTATAAAGCGATAAGTATTGTTGATTTGATCCACCATTCTCCCCCTTTTCTCCTTTAGCCATATAATGGGGAGATTTGTAATGATTTATTCACACAATTAGGAGTGGTTTCTGTTATGATATAGATTAGTCTGTGAGGTGAATTGCCATGAAATTCCATTATCCAAATGGGAAGAAATATGTGGAAAGGAATGTACCCTCAAAAAAAATTTCGTCTCAATCGAAACAAGTATCATATAGTAATCGAGGTATGACATTAGAAGAAGACATCAATGAAACAAATCAATATTATCTATCTTTTGATGTTGCTGTAATTCATAAAAAACCTACACCCGTCCAAATTGTAGACGTCCATTATCCAACTAGGAGTGCCGCTGTGATTAAAGAAGCATACTTTAAACAACCTTCTACAACGGACTATAACGGTGTGTATAAAGGACGTTATATCGACTTTGAAGCGAAGGAAACGAAAAATAAAACGTCATTCCCTCTTCAGAATTTTCATGAACATCAAATACAGCACATGGAAATGGTTTTTAAACAAGGTGGGATTACTTTTGTTATACTAAGATTTTCTCTTTCTGAAGAAATGTTTCTCCTTCCTTTTGAAGCATTAAAACATTTTTGGGACCGCATGAAAAATGGTGGAAGAAAATCAATGAAAAAGGAAGAAATTCAAGAAAAGGGTTCACCTGTTTCTTTAGGGCTTCACCCTAGAGTTGATTACTTAAAAGTAGTTCGTCAGATTTATTTTTAATTCCTACAATACTTTAACTATAATTTTTTTTGAGAAAAGTAGTATAATTTCTATCTTAGACAATACTAAAAAGACAGAAGATTGAAAGTGAGGAAATAATATGGCTGGTCAATATAAGTCAAGGGAAGAAAAGCGCCAAGCCCAACAGAAAGCTAGCACTAATAAGAGCAAAAAGGGCCATTTATTTAAACGTGTCATTATATCATTATTTATAATTGGAATTATAGGGATGTTAGCAGGCGCTGGATTATTTGCTTTCTACGCATCAACCGCTCCAAAGCTAGATGAAAAACTATTAAAGGACCCAATCGCTTCGGAAATATATGATATGAACGGTGAATTAATTACTACCGTTGGAAAAGAAAATAGAGAATATGCCAATTTTGATGATATTCCTCAAATCATGCAAGATGCCGTATTGGCCACAGAGGACAATCGATTCTATAAGCATAACGGGATTGATCTCATTCGATTAGGTGGAGCAGTTATTGCAAACGTAACTCATGGATTTGGCTCTGAAGGGGCATCTACCATAACACAACAGGTCATTAAGGGTTCTTTCCTCAGTCAGGATAAAACCTTAAAAAGAAAAGCTCAAGAAGCATGGTTAGCTCTAAAATTAGAGCAAGAATATACAAAAGAAGAAATTTTCGAAATGTATTTTAATAAAGTGTATATGTCTGATGGTATCCATGGGATGGCAACAGCTGCCGATTATTATTATGGAAAAGACATCAAAGATATTAAACTTCATGAAGCAGCCATGATTGCCGGTATGCCTCAGAGCCCGAATAATTATAATCCATTTGATTATCCGGAAAAAGCAGAAAAAAGACGAAACATCGTTTTATCACTAATGGTACAGCACGGAAAGATTTCGGAGAAAGAAAAAGAGCAAGCACAACAAGTTCCGATTGCAGAAGGACTAGTATCGAAAGAACAACGTGAAAAAGAAAATGGAAATAAATATCCAGCATTCGTAGATGCAGTCCTAGATGAAGTTCAAAAGCTTGGAGATTATAATCTGTTTTCTGACGGTTTAAAAGTATATACAACGTTAGACACAAATGCTCAGAAGCGCGTGGAAGAAATTTTAGCTGGTGAAAACATTTCGTTTGCTTACCCAGAGAACGAAGAGCCTATGCAAGCTGGAATTACCCTCCTTGATACAAAAACAGGTGAAATTCGAGCGATCGGCGGCGGCCGCGAGCAAGACCCAAATGTACAGCGTGGATTTAATTTTGCCATAGATAGCAAACGTCAGCCTGGGTCAACAATCAAACCATTGATTGATTATGGACCAGCAATCGAGTATTTAAAATGGTCAACTTATCACATCTTAGATGATGAGCCTTACAAATATTCAAATGGTGATGAAATTAATAACTACGATGGGAAGTTTAAAGGCCCTATCACAACAAGAGAAGCACTCTGGGATTCCCGTAATATCACAGCGTTAAAAGCGTTCCAAGAAGTGGGCCCTGAAAAAGCTGAAGAATTTGTAAATGGATTAGGATTAAAATTCGACCATTATTTTGAAGCTGCTTCAATTGGAGGGGTATCTCCTGGTGTAAACACCGTTCAAATGGCCGGAGCATACTCTGCCTTTGGTAATGAAGGGATTTATACAAAGCCTCATACAGTTAAAAAAGTCGTCCTTCGCGACGGTGAAACCGAAATCAAGAATGATGTGAAACCTAAACCGGCTATGAAAGAATATACAGCCTACATGATTTC
This sequence comes from Rossellomorea aquimaris TF-12, assembly GCF_001648555.1. Classification (GTDB taxonomy): domain Bacteria; phylum Bacillota; class Bacilli; order Bacillales; family Bacillaceae_B; genus Rossellomorea; species Rossellomorea aquimaris. The sequence goes on from NZ_LQXM01000021.1 coordinate 56,513, forward strand.
TGACATGCTGCAAAGCGTCATTGATCATCCTAGAGGAACTGGCGTTTACGCTAAAGTACCTGGTCTGCCTATGGCCGGTAAATCTGGAACAACCAACTATTCTCAGAAAGATCGTGAAAAATATGGTATCCCTAAAGCAAATGCCCCTGACTCATGGTTTGTTGGCTATACAACTAATTATACTGCTGCAGTCTGGACAGGATACGATAAACAAACGAAATATAGCTTAACACCTACTGACCGAAGAATTTCACAATATATTGTCAGCGACTTAATGAGCTATGTTCATGATGGAGTAGAAACACCTGACTTTAACAAGCCTGGAAGTGTAGTTGAGTCTAAGGTTGAATTAGGAAGTAACCCAGCAAGATTACCAAGCGACTATACTCCTGACGACCGTATCATCACTGAACTGTTCGTAAAAGGAACTGAACCATCCAAGGTCTCAGATGAGTTCGATAAAATCGATGCACCAAAGAACCTTAAAGGTAAATTCAACAAAAAAGATAAAACCATCACTTTAACATGGGATTACGATAAGAAAAAAGAAGACGAAAATCTTGAATTTGAAGTGGCGGTTTCAATCAATGGCGAAAGCAAGCAAGTCCTCACTACTACTAAGGAAAGAGGATTGAATGTAGAAAATATAACTTCTGAAGGAACATTTACATTCCAAGTAGTCGCGGTTACGGATAATCAACGAAGTGATCCCGCAACAGTTGATGTGAAAGTAAAAACAAAGGATAAAGAAAAAAAGGAAAAAGATAAAGAAAACGAAGGCAACAATGGAAACGGCAATGGTAATGAAGAAGACAATTCAAACGATGAAGAAGGTTCTGACAACGGTACAGATGACAGCTCCGATACTGGTGATGGAACTGGAACCGGAGATGGTACTGGGGACGGTACTGGAACTGGAACCGGAGATGGTACTGGGGATGGCTCTGGTACCGGAGACGGTACTGGAACTGGCACTGGAACCGAAACTGAAGGTAGCACCAGCAATGGAGGTTCTACCTCATCCTCTCAGAGTTCATCTAGTAGCACTACAAATCAGTAATAAACAAAAGGCAACAAGGGAATTTTTCCTTGTTGCCTTTTTCCATTTAGGCTGTTTATCATTCAGTTTTTTAACATATTTCTTTTAAGATTTTTTAAAATTAATACATAAGATTCTTACATTAAAACGAATTCTTTCTTAATGATTTCTCTAACGAAATACATTTTGCAAATTGCTTATGGTGTTCTCCAAACAATTGAGAGAGTTGAATATAAGAATGATATAAACGAATATTTTCCCTAACAAATAATAACCTGTCTTTTACGTTAACTGGTTTAATAGGCAGGTTCTCTAGTTCACCTATCCAATTATGTAATTTCACCGGCTTAGCGTTACTCCAAAACAACAACATATAATACAGGGCAATGCCTTTTTTCATTACAATTTCTACTTTACTGGAGCGTTCCTTTAGTAACGTAGCAAGCTCTCCCTCTACTTCTCTCCACATACATAGAATAGCACTTACTGCATGTTCAATATCATTCCATGGCGCATAAGGAAGGCTTTCTCCGTTGTAATATTGAATTTCATAATCGAAATATGGGTATTCCCATTGAAAATCTCTTTCTGGACTGCTTCTTAAAGTAACTTTCTTTTCCGCAAAGAAATAAGCATCAAAGATTTCTTCTGGAACCTCAATGGATATTCCACTCATATTTTTTCCTTCTTTTTCATTCTCTTCTGGCCCTCACGACATAAATCTAATAAAGGACACCGATCACATTGTGGAGACTGTGCCTTGCAATGATATCTTCCAAAGAAAATCAATCGATGGTGGGTTTCGGACCATTCTTCTTTAGGAATTTTTTTCATTAGGGTTTTCTCGACCTCTAACACACTATCCTTCCACTTACAGATACCCAGCCTTTTACTTACTCTTTCTACATGTGTGTCAACAGCAAGAGCTGGCACTCCAAATGCGACAGAAACCACTACATTTGCGGTTTTCCTGCCAACTCCAGGTAACTTTACTAAATCTTCATGACTTTGTGGTACTGTTCCACCATGCTCCATTAATATCATTTCACTAAGCCTACGAATATTTTTTGCCTTATTTCGATATAAACCAATTGAGCGAATATCCTGTTGGAGTTCTTCTAATGTGACATTTAGATAGTCTTCAGGCTTCTTATATTTTTCGAATAAACTCTTTGTTACTTTATTCACTAATGCATCTGTACATTGAGCTGATAAAAGAACGGCTATTACTAGCTCAAAGGGATTTTCATGCCGTAGTTCACAGTGTGCATTAGGAAACATCTTTCTCATTTCATCTAAACAAATGTCAATTTGTTTTCTATTTAACATCATTTACCCTCTTCTCTTAACTCTTCTACTACTATTTTAAAAAGAATGAAGACATCAATCAACTTTTATAGATTAATCTCCATGATTCTTTTAATAATCGAGCCCGTTTTGTTAAAAAACGAGCCGGAAAATGCTAAAATCGGTCCGATTTCATGGGAGTCAATCCGAATTGAAGGTGCATCAATCCAATCCAAAACTGTAAAGAATCGAGCTGTTTTACATTAATAACCAATTACACACAAAAGAAGAATCTACCTAAAAACAGCAATTCCAAGAACAAAATAAAAAGACTAACCCAATAACATTTTGGGTCAGTCCCTCTAGTTCTTGATTTATTGTTCGAGCCAATTGTAGAAAGGAACCGATTTTCTTTTGTTCTGATTATCATCGTTAGAAGGTGCAGTTTTTTGATGAGGACGAAAGCGCTGACTTTGATTACGGGCGTCTTCTATCGTTTTTACACCATTTTTCTTCCATTCAAATAAGATACGGTCAATATACCTGAAGTTCAACTTACCTGATATAACAGCCTCTCTCAATGCCGCTTTAATAATGATAGCATTATGCTCGTCTTGATCCAGCCACATCGATAGTGTCTCACATTCTAATGGTGAAAGAGGACGACCAAATTCCTGTTCAAACGTGGTATAGATATCTTTTTCCTCTTCCATTGCTTTTTGTGTTTGCTTCACCTTAGAATCTTGAATAACAAAATCTGCAAGCTTTTCCCAAAGTGGACTAATAGAGTACTTCTCAAACAATATACCATCAGACGATGATCCTTCATCAATCGATAGAAACTGTTGTTGCATTAATTTCCTTAATATAGATGAACAAACCTCCGTTGATATACTCATATTTTCTGATAGTTCTTCTGGAGTCGGAAAATAATTACCTTTTTCTAAATGACCATATATTTGAAGAAGTAAAACAAACTCTGATTCATTTAATCCTAATGTATTGTAATTTGATAATAATAATTGTGGAATACTTACTGTTCCTTCCTGAATCCAGGAAGCCATTAAACGTTTATAATCCATATTCTGTACACCTCGCCTTCTAGTATATCATGCTTATGTATATGTGGACATGGTAATGTATTAGAAGAATAAGGAACAAGAAAAGGCACAAAGTCTTCTAGTGGTTTGAGATGAACCTTGTAAATAAAAGAAAGGGCTGACGAAAATGCTGTAAAAGCAAGTTCGTCAGCTCCTTTTTCTTTTTAAGGGTATAAGCGATTAAGCAGACGTGGGAAAGGAATCGTTTCCCTAACGTGTTCTACTCCACTAATCCAGGCAACAGTTCTTTCTAAGCCTAGGCCAAATCCTGAATGAGGAACAGATCCATATTCTCTTAATTCTAAATACCATTTATATGCATCAGTAGCAAGTTCATGCTCTTCTATACGTTTTTTCATTAGTTCAGCGTCATGTATACGCTCAGAACCACCAATAATCTCTCCATACCCTTCAGGTGCAATTAAATCTGCACAAAGGACAACATCATCACGATCAGGGTCAGGCTGCATATAGAACGGTTTCAGAGACGTTGGATAATGAGTGATAAACACTGGCTTATCATAGCTTTCGGCTATCGCTGTTTCATGTGGTGCTCCGAAATCATCTCCCCACTCAATATCTTCAAACCCTTTTTCATGTAATAATTTAATGGCTTCATCGTACGTAATACGTGGGAAAGGTGCTTTCATTTGTTCTAACTTCGAAGTATCTCTTTCTAAACGTTCCAATTCAAGCTTACAATTTTCTAAAACGGCTTGAATAATGTAAGAAACATATTGCTCTTGAACCTCTAAATTATCTTTGAAATCATAGAAAGCCATCTCAGGCTCAATCATCCAAAATTCAATTAAATGACGACGAGTTTTTGACTTCTCTGCTCTGAAGGTTGGACCAAAAGAAAATACCTTTCCTAGTGCCATTGCTGCTGCTTCCATATAAAGTTGTCCACTTTGTGAAAGATAAGCATCCTCTTCAAAATACTTAGTAGCAAATAGCTCGGTAGTTCCTTCTGGCGCACTTCCTGTTAGGATTGGTGGATCTACCTTTACAAAGCCTTCTTGATTAAAAAATTCATATGTTGCACGAATAATTTCATTTCGAATTTTCATCACTGCATGCTGCTTACGAGAACGAAGCCATAGATGACGATGGTCCATAAGGAACTCTGTACCATGCTCTTTTGGTGTGATTGGATAGTCTACTGCTTCGTGAATGACTTCAATGCTTTTCACTTGTAGTTCGTATCCAAATGGTGAACGAGAATCCTCTGACACTACTCCTGTTACATATAAAGAAGTTTCTTGAGTTAGTGATTTAGCTTTTTGAAACATTTCTTCTTCTACTTCACTTTTCACCACGACACCTTGAATAAATCCGGTACCATCACGAAGTTGAAGAAAAGCAATTTTTCCACTTGAACGTTTATTAGCAAGCCAAGCACCCATGGTTACTTCCTGGCCAACAAATTTACTTACTTGAGATATAGTCGTTTTCATTATTTTTTCCCTCCAAAAAAACTAAGACACTTTACATTATGTATCGTTATTATTATACATTTACAGTTATCTCGCCGCAATAGATAGAGCAAAACGAGCATAATACTTAGGAAAAAAGCAGACCGATACTTAATTAACCGGTCTGCGTTATTGGAATTATTTACTTTTACTTACTACAAATTCATGGATTCTTTCTATAGCCTGTTCTAATGCATCCAGACTTGTTGCATAAGAAAGACGAATATTATCGTCTGAACCAAAACCTGACCCAGGAATGACCGCTACCTTCGCTTCCGCTAATAATGCTTTAGTAAAGTCATCCACATTATCGTATCCTGTCATATTGGCTGCCTTTGATACATTAGGGAATAAATAAAATGCTCCTTGAGGTTTCAAGCAATGAAAACCAGGAATGCTGTTTAATTTGTCAAACACAATATTCAAACGCTCTTCAAATGCTTTTCTCATCTCTTCAACCGGCTGTTGATCGCCTAAATAGGCTGCGACTGCACCATATTGAGAGGTTGTAGTTGGATTTGATGTGGAATGACTTGCCAGGTTTGTCATTGCTTTAATGATTGAAGCATCACCTGCTGCATACCCTATTCTCCATCCTGTCATAGAATGGGACTTAGACACTCCGTTTATCACAATAGTTTGTTCTTTAAACTGTTGTGATACTTCCGCAATGGATGTGTGTGCATTGTTATCATAGACTAACTTCTCATAAATCTCATCCGAAACAATAAGAATGTTTTTCTCTACACATACTTCCCCAATTGCTTTTAATTCTTCAACGGAATAGAGCATTCCTGTTGGGTTACTTGGAGAGTTTAGAATGACTGCTTTTGTTCTATCTGTAATGACATCTCTTAATTGGTTTGGAGTGATTTTATAAGAATTATCTTCTTTTCCCTCTACTATAACAGGGGTGCCTCCAGCTAGCTTCACCTGTTCTGGATAACTAACCCAATATGGAGTTGGGATGATAACTTCATCACTATCATTTAATAAAACTTGAAACAATGTGTAAAGGGCATGCTTTGCTCCACTCGTCACAATGATTTCAGATGGAGAATACGATATGTTTTGGTCAGTCTTAAACTTCTCGATAATCGCTTCTTTCAGCTTTGCTAATCCACCTGCTGGAGTGTATTTTGTATGCCCTTCCGTCATTGAATCATATGCAGCTTTGATGATATGTTCTGGAGTATTGAAGTCAGGTTCCCCTGCCCCTAATCCAATCACATCAATACCTTGTGCTTTCATTTCTTTAGCTTTAGCAGTTATGGCTAAAGTTGTAGATGGTGTTAATGCACTGACTCTTTCTGCTAATGAAAATTTCATGCAAGTTCCTCCCAAAGATTATAGGTTTTCAATCTTTCTCCACCACTCTCCATTTGAAAAGAGAATGTAATAATAATTCAAATGATCGTTCTTATCTAAATATGTGATTTCCCATACGGGACCGACAGATTCATGACCAAGTCTTATGGAAAGCAGTTCCTTTGGTTGCTTTTCATCATTTAGTTTATTGATCGCTTCATTTTTCGTAATACCATCTGCCCATTTTTCCTCAATAATTTTACCATTTTTATTTGGGACAAAGGCGATGGCCTTTTCACCTTTATCATCCTTACCAGTAATAACAACGTAAGGTTTTGAGCCATTATAAAAACTGGTATTTTCTACATTTACTATTGAAGTTTCTTCCTTCACTCTCTCCATTGCTTGTTCCATATCTTTATTCAAAGGTGATCGGGCTACTTTGTAAAGAATAACTGAGGCTGACACAAAAACAATAAGCAGTAAAATAGTAATAATTGTTAGCCATTTTTTCATTTAAATCACTCTTTATGTACGATAAATTGTTAAAATTGCTTGATTTTGATCTTCCGGATCTAACGCCAAACCAAACATATAATCATCTTTTTTTAATGTTCTATTTAATGCATCTACTATTTTATATAAATTGTCCGTATAGTCAATACGAACTGTAGATAGTATCTCAATCTTACTGTCCATCTTATTCCTCCCTTTCCTACGAGCCAAACCCGACAATGCTACGTTGAATATATAAGGTGACCATCCTAAACACTATACACATTATAACAACAATGATGCTGTTTTTGGTAGGTTGAAACTCAAAAACTAAAGATTATTTCCTTCATAGAAAAGACTGACAAGTTGTCAGCCAAATGGTTGGGAAGTTAATTAGAAAATGTCTCTTTATTAAATACATCTTCTTGATCAAACGTAATCACTTCATAATTACTTTGATTAAATTTAATTGAAATTAACCCGTGTTGACCAGTTAGATATAGATCAATCCAGGCTTCATTTATGGCTTCCAATGTGTCACCATTCAATAGTTTTTCTTTCGAACGATAAAGCACAGCAGTCTGGGGATCGATATGCATTAATAGTCGATTCGAAATGCTCTCTGTTTTAGAATGGATAGGTATCTTAACGATATTTACACTCCCCAATTTCTTTTTTAACAGTACATTTTCGGAGTGCAACGACTGGGAGCTTAGCCAAAGAAATCGATGATGAAAAAATGTAATAGAAAAATCCAATCCTTCTCTCACTTCGTTTCCTTCATGTATCACTTCAATTGATAACTCATTTGATAATGAAAATGACTGATTTTCCAGTATAGGTGTAACCTTTATTCCATCATTTTGCTTTATTGATTTTGCTAATGAAGATGCCATTATGACATTATTGATTGAAAAAATTTTATTCAACTTCAAAATTGAATCGGGATGATATTCTCGATCTTCAGTGATTATAATGCCAGAAAATGTACTAATATTGATCTGTTTTAAGTAATATAGCAATTGATCATATTCTGCCATTGGGCCAGTATTAATTAAATAATTTTCTCCAGACCCCAAATGAAGCATAGCTACTTCCCCTCTTTTTAAAGGGAGAAAGGTAATGGCATATTCATCATGGGACACATTCAAATTAACTTGAGGTATTTTCATACCCATAGTGCTTGAAATTACTATGAAAAAAATGAGTATTGTTGAAATGACCACTCTCATAACATTTTCCTCCAGTATTCACATCTACCTTCATTAGGTTGTGTTAAAGAGAAAAAATTTATCACTTAAGTTTTTAGAGTTAAAGCCAATCATCAATCCATTGTATCAATTCTAATAAATTCCCTTCTTTCACTTGCATGGAAGGAATTGATTTTAAAAATGCATTACCGTATTTTGTTGTGACGACTCTTCGGTCATATACGATTACGATTCCCCGGTCACTGCTTCTTCTAATAAGCCTGCCTACTCCTTGTTTAAAGCGAATAATCGCTTCAGGTAATGAATGTGATGAAAAAGGGTTTTTCCCCTGTGACTTAAGTATTTCTGATTTCGCTTGAGTGACCGGCTCATCTGGTGGAGTAAAAGGTAACCTTACCAATGCAAGACAAGATAGATCCTCACCAGGAATGTCTACCCCTTCCCAAAAGCTACTCGTTCCAAAAAGAATGGCTTTATCGAATCGCTGAAAGTTCTTTGTTAATCGAGTTCTACTTCCAGAGGTTATCCCCTGAGCCATTAGTACATACTCCTCTAGTAAACCACTCTCTTTCATCAGTTCGTATGTTTTCCTTAACATGTCATATGAAGTAAACAAAATAAGCATTCTTCCTTTTGTAGCTTGGGCAACTCCAATGAGATGAGAGCTAATGGATTCAACATATTCGTCGTTGTGAACCTGCTGAATTTCAGGCACATCATTCGGGACAAAAAGCCTAGAGATCTCATTATAATTAAATGGTGAAGTTAATTGTAAATGTTTTACATTCCGGTCAACTAGTCCCACTTCATTTAAGAAGTATTTAAATGAACCGCTTACTGTTAAAGTAGCTGAAGTTAAAACAACACTTTTCTTCTTGTTGAAAATCTCCATCTGCAACTTTTCGTCAACTGAAATAGGTTGAGCCTGAAGAGTTAAGCTGTTAGGTAAGGACCTTGTGTCTCCATCAAGCCAAAAAACATGGTTGTTTATCTCTCCTAGGAAAATGTAGTGGAAATTCAAGCGTAATTCTTTCCACTCTTCTAAAAAGCTGTAAAATTCCTCTAATAATGCTTTTTCCTTATCTTGAATCTTTATTTTTTTATCCTTGATGGTGTCTAATATGCCATAAAATTCTTTTTCTATTAACTTCATACCAGAGATGACTCTTTCCATGGCCATTTGTACAGGCTGCCAAAAACTGCTTCTTCTGATTTCTTCTGAAATCCTTAGTTGAATCTTTTGAGCACCTGTTCTCTTTTTTGCTTTTTTATAAAATATACTCGTCAGAACGGCTATCGCTTCTTCCAAATCAATATAAAATTGATGAATCGAAGAGTCCAGCTCAAAAGAATGTGTTTTGTTTTCAACGGAATATTTTTCAACAAACTCATTTAGTTTGTAATATAACTGTTTCTGATCAAGAGTTCCCAATTGAGATGTACTAAATTTAATGGATAGATAATCCATCATGATCCCAAGATGCTGTCGTGCGGATTTCTCTAAATGATGGGCTTCGTCAATCACTAAATAATCAAAGCTTGGAAGCATACTCCTCTCCTTTGCAATATCTGTAAGGAGCATTGAATGATTTGTAAGTATGATATCAGCTTCTTGAGCATTCTTTCTTGCATACAAATAGAAGTCCTTGTTTACCCAGGGATCCTTATTATGTGGTAAATGCCAACCATCATGGCGAAGTCGATTCCAAAATAATTGTCCACCCGAGGTTAAATTTAGTTCATCCAAATCCCCAGACTCCGTCTTTGTTAGCCATACAAGAATTTGCATTTTAGTCAGTACGACATCATATTGAGTTTCAGTTTCACGTAAGGACTGTTCAAATTTAAACAAATTTATGTAATGATTTTTTCCCTTTAACAATACGGTTTTGAAAGGTACAGGACTAATTTTTTCAAGTAATTTGATTTCTTTATTCAGCAATTGTTCTTGTAATTGAATGGTAAACGTACTGATTACGATTCTTTCGTTCCGTCTGAGGGCAAACATAACTGACGGCCACAGATAGCCTAATGATTTTCCTACTCCCGTACCTGCTTCAATTACAATGTGTTGTGATTGCTCAAAGGCACGTTGGATTTCCATCATCATTTCAATTTGTTGTTCTCTTTTCTCGTAAAAAGGAACATGTTTACCCAGCATTCCCTCAACATCCAACTCATAATCTAAATCATGATGGCTTTCTCTTTTTTGAGAAAATGAATGTTTTTTACGAAGAGCAATGCCTCTATAAACTTCTAATGCTATTGGTAAATCCTCAACATGTTTTTGCTTTTCGTTCACAATCTCATCGAATAACAAAGAAAGATCACTTTTCAAATAGTTTGAGAGCTGTTGAAGCTTTTCTAACGTAACGAGAGGTAAGTTCGTTAGCTCTTGAATAAAATAGAGAATAAGTTCTGCTGTTACATATGCGTCACTATCAGCCTGATGAGGCTTTACATGACTTAACGATAATGAAGATGAGAGCTCCGTTAATTTAAAGCTATCTGCTGAAGGTAGTACAATTTTCGCTAATTCAACCGTGTCAAATGCAGGACCTGAAAATGGATTATAACCTGCTTCCTCTAATTCTCCCTGAAGAAAAGACAAATCAAATTGAACATTATGAGCTACAAATACACCATTATTCAAAATCTCTAATATTTTTGGAGCGATCTCATGAAAAGCAGGAGCATCTTTTACCATTTCATCATTGATTCCCGTCAATTCCTCGATAAAGGGAGGAATAGTCTTACCTGGGCATACAAAGGATGTAAATTGGTCAATGATTTTTCCACCTTCAATGATCACCGCCGATAATTGTATTATTTTTTCCCCTTTTTTAGGGGAATTTCCAGTCGTTTCTAGGTCTATTACTACAAGTTTAAAAGGTAACATATTTTCACTGCCTTTAATTTAAATCCTTCAATATTCTCTCTTATTCTTTATGATTTCTAAATAAGTGTACCATAATACAATTTAGAAGAGCTAGAAAGAACAAAATACCTTCCAATAATTAAAAAAGGCGATTTCGTCTAAGTTGTGCCTATATAATATAGATCGATGGGAAGGTGGTTTGCTGCTCTTCTTAGGGGCCTTCCCCATTAGCATAACTTTAGAAAAATAACTCGTGTTTTTGATGAGTGGTAGAAACAGAACTTGAACGTTCCTTTCCGCTCCAACCTACACTGTGCTTCTTTATTCTGACTGAATAATAAATGAATAGACACAACATACGAAAAACAGCCAATCAAAAAAGCAAGACGCATGAAATTGCATCTCGCTTTTTTTGTATGCTCATTTAATCAGTTTTGTTCATTTACGCACTTGCCTTCACTGTCAATGAGACAGTGTTCAACCACATAAAAAATTGGATATGTTTAATAAATAGTCGCTTCAGGTTCTGTTCCAATCATTTCAACAATCTGGTTGTTTTCATCCATGATTGCTACTTTAGGTACATGATCATGAACATATTCTTCAGCCACAAGTTTGTATGAAATGATTATGACGACATCCCCTTTTTGAACGAGTCTTGCCGCTGCGCCGTTTAGACAAATTACTCCACTTCCTCTTTCTCCAGGGATAATATAGGTTTCAAGACGGGCACCGTTATTGTTGTTTACGATTTGAACCTTCTCGTTTGCCATCATCCCTACTTGTTCTAAAATATCTTCATCGATCGTAATACTTCCTACATAATCTAAATTTGCTTCCGTCACTCTTGCTCTATGAATTTTCCCACTCATCATTGTTCTAAACATTCTTATTCTCCTTTGCATTAACGGTGATGATCTGATTATCGATTAATCTGGCTTTTTCAAATTGAACAGCTAAAGCTATAATGATTTCCCCATCTAAGGTGTCTAACTCCTTCAAACCTGGAAAAGAATATATTTCCACATAATCTACGATCCCTGATGTTTCATTGTTTATTGTTTCAGAGACCATACTGATAATCTGTTGAGGATCCCTTAACCCTGCTTGTATACTATTTTTTGCCTTTAATAGACTTTGATGGAGGGCAGGTGCTTCAACTCTTTCTTTCTCTGATAAATATACATTTCTGGAGCTTTTTGCTAGTCCGTCTTTTTCTCGGACGGTTGGTACTCGAATGATTTCAACCGGAAAGAAATAGTCTTTCACTAAACCTTCAACAACCGCTATCTGCTGGGCATCTTTCAATCCAAAATAAGCTCTTGTTGGCTGAATAAGATGAAAAAGCTTCGTTAGTACTGTGACTACCCCATCAAAATGACCTTCTCGCTTTCTACCACAAAGGACATTTACCCTCTCGATTACACTCATTCGAGTAGATAGATCTCTGCTATACATCTCACCCGTTTCAGGTAAGAAAAGTATGTCTACCCCATTGTTTCTTGCTAACTCTATGTCTCTTTCATAATCACGTGGATAACGATCAAAATCTTCATTCGGACCAAATTGTAATGGATTCACAAAAATACTCATGACTACTACTTCATTATTCTTTCTTGCCTCTGACACGAGGGTTAAATGCCCCTCGTGTAGATATCCCATAGTAGGGACAAACCCGATTGAAGAACTTGATTGCTTAAGCAGAGTAATTTGTTCTTGTATATCTTCTATTTTTGTTGCAATTTTCATTTACCTATACCACCATATAGAGATTGTAATTCTTCATCACTCATTGTAAAAGAGTGTTCTTCAGAGGGAAATTGTCCTTGTTTTACTTCTTCGTGATAACTCTTGATACTGCTTAAGATCGTTTCAGACACATTGCTATACTGTTTTACAAACTTAGGAACCCGGTTCACTCCGTAAGTTACTAAATCGTGAAAAACTAAAACCTGACCATCCGTGTCTATTCCAGCACCTATGCCGATTGTCGGAATCGTTAAGGCTTCAGAAACCTCTTTGGCTAATTGTTTGGGAACACACTCTAATACAAGTGCAAATGCCCCTGCTTCTTCACATTTTTTGGCATCATCAAGGAGCTTTTTTGCTGATTCAGCGGTTTTCCCTTGAACTTTATATCCACCTAAAACTCCTACTGATTGGGGAGTTAATCCTAAATGTGCCATAACAGGGATACCTGCGGCTGTTAATGATTGAATTCGATCAATCACTTTGCCTGCACCTTCTACCTTTACAGCATGTGCTCCACTTTTTTGGAGAATTTCCGTAGCAGTCTTTAAGGTTTCATCCGTAGACAGATGATAGGTCATAAAAGGCATATCTGTGACGATAAATGTATGTTGAGCTCCTCTTTTTACTGCTTTAGTATGGTGAATCATATCGTCTACCGTAACTGGTACAGTTGAATCATAACCTAATACGACCATACCTAAAGAGTCACCTACTAAAATCAAGTCCACTTCAGCCTCTTCAGCCAACTTCGCACTCGGAAAATCATAAGCGGTAAGCATTGAAATTTTTTCTGACTTTTTCTTCATTTTAAGAAAATCTGTTGTTTGTTTCATGTGTTCCTCCTTCTTTTCAGTCAGAGGTGACGAAACAGAATGAAAGCACTTTCATTTATGCAATAAAAAAACCTTCTGAAATAATGACAGAAGGATCATAAGTGTTTAGAATCATTGTTTCGACCCTCTGTCCCAGTCCAATTTGGATCAAGGCAGAATTTTAAATTTTATCAAACATTCAGTTTACAGGTGCAGTTCCTAGGATACTGCCCACTGAAATTATACCATAAAAAAAGAGATGGAAGAAAGAGTTTTAGTTCTTCTTCCATCTCTTATAGAAAAAAAGCCAGACTATACATTCACTTCAATATCAGCAGAATATATTTGATGGACAACACCTGAAGTGTCTTCTATCTTTAAAACACCCTCATCAGTAATTCCAAGTGCCCTGCCTTCAATATTTCCATTTATCGTCCTAGCAATTATTTTTTTTCCAATACTTATAGCATAGCTTTCCCACAACAGCTTGATTGGAGTGAAGCCTTCTTTCATATAGAGGTCATAGAGGACCTCCATTCGTTCTAAAATATTCTGAACTAACTCTGACCTAGAAAGCTGGTTTCCTTGTTCAATAGCCAATGACGTAGCAATGGTCTGCAGTTCATCAGGAAAATGTTTTTGTGTATGATTCACATTCATTCCGATGCCTATAATAATGGAATTTATTTTATCTGATTCCGCTTGCAACTCAGTTAAGATCCCTGTTACTTTTTTGCCGTTTATGAGAATATCATTCGGCCACTTTATTTGTGGATGCAAATCTGAGACCTCTTCTATGGCTTGAACGACAGCTACTGCAGTAATCAAAGTGAACTGAGGAGCTTTTTGAGGGGGCAGGAGAGGCTTTAATATGAGACTCATCCATATACCTGTCCCCTTAGAAGAGTGCCATTCCCTCATTAGCCTGCCTCTTCCAGCCGTTTGTTCATCCGCAATAACCATAGTCCCTTCTTGGGCTCCATCACCTGCTAGAACATGGGCAATTTTTTGGGTGCTTTTAACTGATTCCTCGTAATGAATGACTTGACCTAATGTTTTAGTTTGTAACCCTAATCGAATTTTATTTTCAGTTACACTATCAGGTGTTTCAAGTATACGATAGCCTTTTCTTCTAACTGCTTCGAGAATAAAACCTTCTTTTCGAAGTTCTTCAATATGCTTCCAGATGGCTGTTCTGGAACAACCTACAATATCAGCTAATGATTGTCCAGATAAGAATTCATCTTCCGAATGAGAGAAAGCTTCTAATAACTTTTTTCTTATTGCTGATTGCATTCCTTAAGCCACCTCCGTATAGGTTCTTTTTCATTGATTATGATTCCGTTTATGATAGCTGATTCAATTCTATTTAATTCTTCCTTTATCCATGGACCTTCCTTTTGTTTAGCCCATTCCATTAAATCTTTCCCACTTACAGCAATCTCTCCCTTTGATTTTATCGGTAATCGATCATAGTTCTCTTCGAGGGTAATTAAGGAAGAAAATGTAAGGTTGTGAATACAGCAATATACTTTTTCAACGTTTAGTGCAGCTTCTAACCCGGCATTATAAAGTAAACTCTTGGTCCAACCAGAACTCTCTCTGCGTTTTAATATTTGAATTTCTTTGCTACGATTTTTTATCATTTTTGATGGAAGTCTCCATTTTTTCAAAAAGGCTTGTACATTCGTTTCAGCCATAAAGGATAATAGTAGTAACCAGGCTTGTTCCTTATTCAATTGATGAATATTTGAAGTTTCAGTGAAACACTCCAATGCCTCAGGGTAGCGAATTAATTCAGGTAATTCTTTGTAAATGCCTGTCTGAATTAACAAAGAAACAGCTTCCTTCTTAAAGGGTGCACTAAGAATTTTTTCAAATTCCATTGTTTTTCTTTCAGTTGCAATATGAGAAAGGAGTGGAACATTTTCAGATAAAGCTTTTAAAGTAGACTCTTCAAGAGCAAAGCCTAATTGACTGACAAACCGAATTCCCCTCATCATTCTTAATGCATCCTCTGAAAACCTTTGCTTAGGAGGGCCTACTGTTCGAATGATTCTATCGTCGATATCCCTTTTTCCGTTATACGGGTCTATGATCATACCTTTTACGTTCATAGCCATGCTATTCATTGTGAAATCACGACGCTCCAGGTCACCATTTAAAGAGCGGATAAACTCTACCTTATCTGGTCTTCTGAAATCCTTGTAGGTAGATTCTGTGCGAAAGGTGGTAATTTCATATTCTGAATCTTGATCCATCACCAGTATCGTCCCGTGCTCGATTCCTACATCAACCGTTTTCCTGAATATTTTTTTTAATTCCTCGGGGAGTGCGGAGGTTGCAATATCTACATCATTAATCGGTCTATTTAAGTAATAATCTCTGACAGAACCTCCGACAAAATATGCTTCATACCCTGCCCGTTCGATTTTTTCAAGAACAGGTATTGCCTGTTGAAACATTTTAGGTAACATTATTAACCACACCTGCTTACATTAATAAAGAGTTTCAAATCACATCTCCATTAAAAATTAGAATAAACCTCGATATACTTGTTCGTATTGTTCTAAAATTTTACTAGAATGAAACTTAGTTCTTGCCGTTTCAAGAGCATTCTGAGAAAAAGTTCTGTGTAACGTTTCGTCTTTTAGAAGAGTTAAGGCCTTTGTAGCGATTTGTTCTACGTTTCCTACTTCACAAATGTAGCCATTAACCCCGTCTTCAATCACCTCTGGAATCCCTCCAACATTGGTACCAATGCTTGGTACTCCACAAGCCATTGCTTCTAATGCTACTAAACCAAAGCTTTCTTTTTCTGAAACTAAAAGCTTTATATCACTTAAGGAATACAATTCTTCAAGATTATCCTGCTTTCCTAGGAACAATACTTTATTTTCTAACCCCAGATCTCTTACCTGTTTGCAGATAATCGTCATTTCTGGTCCATCTCCGACAAGGAGTAGTTTAGAAGGAAGCTGTTTTTGGATTATATGGAATGAAGCAACTACATCTGTTACCCTCTTTACGCTGCGAAAATTTGAAACATGAATAATGACTTTTTCTTCTTGAGTAATGCCATATTCACTCTTTAAGTGTTGGGAGTCAACGGCACGATATACCCGTTCGTCAATAAAATTATAAACCGTTTTTATTTCTTTATCTGGCTGTATAAGCTCTTGCGTCTGTTCTACCAACGCAGAAGATACAGCTGTAACCACATCAGATTTTTCAATACCAAATCGAATTGCTCCTGTTAAAGATGGGTCGTAACCGAGTACCGTAATATCAGTACCATGTAGGGTAGTTACAATCTTCACATTCTTCCCTGCCATTTGTTTTCCTAATATGGCACATACAGCATGTGGAATTGCATAATGAACGTGCAGGATATCTAAATTCTCTCTTTCAATAACCTCTGCCATTTTATTTGCAAGAGCAATATCATAAGGGGGATATTGAAATACAGAATATTGACTAACTTCAACCTGATGAAAATAAATATTGTGGTACATTTTATTTAATCTAAATGGAATGCTTGATGTAATAAAATGTATTTCATGACCTTTTTCTGCTAATAATTTACCTAGTTCTGTTGCTACTACTCCAGATCCACCTACAGTAGGATAGCATGTAATTCCAATTTTCAATTTCATCTTTAATCTCCTAACAAATCTTGATGAAGAATAAGTGTATTATAGGAGAAGAATCCTTCTGCATAGTGTATACCTGCATCTTTTCCCATCATTCTTTCCCTTGCTTCAACAGCCTCTAAATACCCTTCCGTTAACGGGGTGGAAACATTGCCTTCCCCCTTGGTGAATTGACTTTCGTAGGCTTGCAAGCTTAAGAGTTTTGTATGAATATGATTTTCAATATTAATAACAAAATCAGGTTTATGGAACCCATTAATCATATAAAAATAAAGATTCTTTGCCTTATGGTGAGAGCTTCTGTCTTCAACTTTTCTAATTCCAGCTGAAAAAAAAGCTTCTTTCACCAATTTCGAAGCATTTCCATGATCTGGATGCCGATCCTGATCAAATGGAGCGAAAATCACTTTAGGTTTATATTTTCTAATTATCGATACCACTTTTAAAATATTCTCATCTGTTATGTAAATCCCTCTGTCAGGAATGTCCAGAGTTTCTCGCTCCAATACACCTAATAATTGAGCTGCTTTCTTCGCTTCTTTTTTCCTTAAAGGAACTGACCCATTAGACGATAACTCAGCCTGGGTAATGTCACAGATAACAATTTTCTTTCCTTCTGATGCATATTTGGCTATTGTACCACCCATACCTATTTCAACATCATCTGAATGAGCACCAAAAGCAAGTATGTCAATATGTTCTGGCTCCATGGTTACTCCTCCTTACCTCTTACAATACTTCTCCATTCTATATCCCCTCGAGCTAAGCCTTTCACCAATACTTCAGCAGTTCCCATATTCGTAGCCAAAGGTACTGAGTATACATCACAGAGTCTAATAAGTGCCGTAACATCAGGTTCATGAGGCTGAGCTGTTAATGGGTCTCGAAAGAATAAAATTAAATCCATTTTATTATTTGCAATATATGCTCCAATTTCTTGGTCTCCACCTAAAGGACCGGAACGAAAACGATGAATGGACAAGCCCACTTCTTCGCTGATTCGTTTTCCAGTAGTTCCTGTTGCAAATAATGAATGTTTCTCAATAATTGGCTTATAGGCTAATGCAAAGCGAATTAAATCGTCTTTTTTCTTATCGTGAGCAATTAATGCAATATTCATGGCCATCACCCTTTAATCTAAAATATTCTCTAAACCATAAACTAGTGTTTCTAGGTTCATGACCGTTTCGACAGATACCTTAACACCTGACATAAAACTTCCTCTGTTAAAAGAATCATGTCTAATCGTCAATGTTTGACCCTCAGCACCAAACATAACTTGTTGATGAGCAATCAACCCTGGAAGTCTCACACTATGAATGTGCATTCCGTCTATATTTGCTCCTCTTGCCCCTTCATGGGTTTCTTTTTCACTTGGATGTCCTTGCTGCTTCTCTGTACGAACTTCTTTTATCATTTCTGCTGTTTTTACTGCTGTCCCCGATGGTGCATCTAATTTTTGGTCATGATGAAGCTCAATGATTTCTACATCATTAAAATACTTGGCAGCCATTTGTGAGAATTTCATCATGAGAACAGCACCAATTGCAAAGTTAGGTGCAATAATGCAACCTAAGTTTTTTGACTGTGCCAACTCTCTTAACTCTTGTAGTTCATCATGTGAAAACCCTGTTGTTCCAACAACGGGTCTCACACCATATTCTAAAGAAGTTTTCGTATGTAAATATCCAACCTCAGGGGTGGTTAAGTCAATTAAAACGTCTGGAGCTTTGTCTTTAAAACATTGTTCAATATCAGTATAGACAGGAACATCCATATTCACATCGTTTTTATGATCAATTACACTGATTAATGAGAAATGATCTGTTTCTTTTACTAGTTGTACTGCTTCTCTTCCCATTCTGCCTCTTGGTCCTGCGATCGTTACAGTGATTTTCTTCATTTTATTCTCCTCTTTCTATTCTAGTCCATCGATCTTTATCTCTAGTATTAAATTTATTCATCACTCGATTATGGGCTTCTTCTAAGCTTATATCTAAAGAATTCGCTAAGCAAATCACTACAAACAAAACATCACCTAGCTCTTCCTCTATCGTTTTCTCTTTTTCTGTACTTTTTTTAGGTTTTTCCCCATAGTAATGGTTCACTTCTCTTGCAAGTTCACCTAACTCTTCCGTTAATCTTGCCATCATCGCCAGTGGGCTAAAATAGCCTTCTTTAAATTGTCCTATGTATTGATCGACTTCAGCCTGCAATTGCTTCATTGTTTTATCATTATTCATAAGAAGTCACACTCCATCATTATCTTCTATCATGTTAGCTAAATCTATCCACTTTTACAAATATTACGTTCAATCCTACGAGGTATTCTTCACCTTAGATTGCTAGTTTCCCTTTCTTCTTATATAATGTCTCTGACAACAAGGTAATTCAACAAAAAGGAGGGGTTAAAAGATGGTAGAATTAAGATTAAAAAATATATTTTTCATTCTACTGGGTTCAGCCATTTTTGCTTTCGGTTTAGTACATTTTAATATTCAAAATGAACTAGCTGAAGGTGGATTTACAGGTATTACATTAATTCTTTATTTCCTTTTTCATATTGATCCTTCCTATTCAAATCTTGTCCTAAATATTCCTTTATTTATCATCGGATGGAAGTTACTTGGAAAAAGAGCATTTTATTATACTATCATAGGTACAGTTGGTCTATCAGTGTTTCTGTGGATTTTCCAGCGATATCAGATGCAAATAAATCTCGAAGGTGATCTTTTTCTTGCAGCTTTATTCGCTGGCGTGTTTATCGGCATTGGGCTCGGAATTATTTTCAGGTTTGGCGGGACAACTGGTGGAGTCGATATACTTGCTCGACTGGCTCACAAATACATAGGTTGGAGCATGGGAAAAACCATGTTCATGTTTGATGCAATCGTCATTACTGCCTCCCTAATAACATACCTTCAATATCGCGAAGCCATGTATACTTTGGTTGCAGTGTTTGTAGGTGCAAGAGTCATTGATTTCATGCAGGAAGGTGCTTATTCTGCAAGAGGAGCCATGATCATCTCTGAATATCATGAAGATATTGCTCAGAGAATCAATGAAAAAATGGACCGTGGCGTCACTGTATTAAGAGGACACGGATCCTTTACTAAACAAAATCGTGAAGTTCTGTATTGTGTAGTGGGGAAAAATGAGATTGTACGCCTAAAAAACATCATCACTTCAGTTGACCCACATGCATTCGTTTCTGTCACTGTTGTCCACGATGTATTAGGTGAAGGATTCACACTAGACGCAAACAAAAAACCATTGCACGACTAGAAAAGCGGTACCGACCGGTAAGATTTGGTCAGCATAAAAAAAGCTAGACTACTTATTGTAGTCTAGCTTTTTTGTTTAATTCATTAATCGTCACCATTCATACCAGTAAAGATTAATACTAATCGTAGTAATTCAATTACTGCAACGGCTGCAGCAGCTACATACGTCATCGCTGCGGCATTTAACACTTTGCGAGCATGTCTTTCTTCTTCGTTACGAATCAATCCCAGTGATACAATTTGATTCATCGCTCTTGAAGAAGCATTAAACTCAACAGGGAGGGTAATTAACTGGAATACGACTCCAGCTGCCATTAAAATTATACCTAATAGGAACATACCCGTTAATTGAGTAAACATTCCAATCAATAAGAAAACCCACGACATATTTGAACCAATATTCGCTACGGGAACTAATGCGTGACGGAATCGAAGAAAGGCATAACTCTCAGCATCTTGGATTGCGTGTCCGACTTCGTGGGCAGCAACCGCTGCTCCTGCTACTGAGTGTCCGTGATAGTTGTCAGGTGACAGAGCAACCGTTTTTGTTATTGGATTATAGTGGTCACTTAGAAATCCTCTTCCTTCTACTACCTTAACATTGTGTAAACCGTTTTCGTCTAATATTCTTCTAGCCATTTCTCTTCCAGTCATACCGGATGTGGTGGCAACTTTCGAGTATTTCTTAAAGGTACTCTTTACACGCATTTGAGCTCCAATAGGAATAAGAGCAATGAGTAAAAAGTAAATTAAAAATCCTGCCATTATCACAATAACCTCCAGATGTTTAGATACCTAAATTTTATAGTGATATAAATGTTCTGTCAATTTTTTTGACGTTCGGACTTCTTCGCTTCACTTTCTCCTTTATACTTTCTCCAACCTACATAAGATAATGTAGATACAATGATACTTCCAGTGGATATGATCACCCACCAAAGAGATGGATCAGCTTCATCCTCTGTCATATTATTAAACAGCTTCTCCAAATCAGTTTCTAAGGAAGATAGTTCTGCCATAGCTTCCGTGCTTTCTAAAACTTTTTGACGATAATGATCCAAGTAAGAAATTCTGGCATCTAACGCTTGAGCTCTTTCCACAGGAACGTCAAGTTTTATACTTGGCTCAATTATATTATATTTTGATAAAAACACATTTAGTGTTGTATGGTATTTTTCTACATTCCCTTCTTCAACAGCCAGCTTTACGCCACTATAAGCTTCCATTAAAGGATCTTCCATCTCCACCCACAATGGTTGGTATTGACTATACAAAGCATCCATGACGAGACGAAACTTCGTTACTGCATTCACCTTCTGCTCTAGATCACCAGTCGAGTTATTGATACTCTCTAAGGCAAGATTGTGTGAGATCGTAAGAATCCTAAGTTCATCCATTGAAAAGGATTGTTGTGCGTTTACGGTAGTAAATTCATTGGAAAAATCGTTTAAAAGCATTTTAGCTTCTTCAAATCTACCTGCTTTCGTCATTTGTAATGTTAATTCAGCCATTTCATCAAGCTTGTTTAATGGAGACGACGACTCTGCTGCAAATAATGGTTGAGGCATTAAGAATAATAAAAAAAATATTATTGTTACAAAAAAGCGTACTAATTTCATACTTGTCCCCCCTAAAACTACTAATAAAGTTTATGAGTAGTTGGACAAGAGTAGACCAAAATTATTTACTACGATAATGAAATTTGCTTTCTAGTCGTTTTTTGAGTATAAAAGTATGCGATTGCAATTGATATAAGACTGAGCCAAAAGGTAAAGTATCCTATATTCTGTATGTACTCATATAGCCTGGAGTAAACTGGAAACTGCATATAAACATAGTCAATAATGTCATTATGGATTGTCCAAACAGCCCCCACTACTAGATGCCACATCTTAACCTTGTAATAAGAGGAATATAATATTCCTTGTACAGCCATAGCACCATGAGACACCATTAACATATACCCTTCCCACGGGAGATCACCCGATACCCATAATGTTAACAAATTCATGACAACGGCCCAAACTCCATATTTAAATAAAGTGATAATAGCCAAAACTTCAAAAATAGGCCAATTCCGGTTCAATAGAAAGGCAATTAATACAAAGCAAAAAAATAGACTAGCAGTTGGGCTGTCAGGAACAAAGATTAAAAATTGTGAAGGAGTATTTCTTAGTTGAGGAAGATACCAGATATACCCGTAAATAGTACCGAGCAAATTCACGAAAAGTAAGAGCCATAAAAATGGTTTATATTTTAAAACAGGAAAAACCCAGTGCATTTTTCTAATCCTCTCTAAAAAGAATATAAATACATTTTTTGTAGAAAAAAAGAGCCAACTTTAGCCGGCTCTTTTTTAACTGTTATTCTGCTTTTAAACCAGAGATAAATTCAGCTAGTTTATCTAACTCTTCATCTGTCCCTTTGAATAAACCAGAAGGCATACCTGGTGGTTTACCATTTTTAGCAATATCTTTAATTGCATCTGGTTCTAACCCAGTTCCAACTAATGATGGAGCTGCAGCTCCCCCTGTCATGTTTTCACCGTGACAAGTAATACAGCTATTCTTTTCATCTGAATAGATTTTATATCCTTCAGATTCTTTATCAATTTCTGCTTCAGCAACAATTTTCCCTTGTTCTTTAGCTGCTTCCCAGTCATGAGTCGCAACAGATTCCCAAGTCAGGAAGTATGTAGCTGCAAGTGCAAGTAACATAAATCCTGTTGCAAATGGACGTTTAGTAGGACGACGTTCAGGTCCTCTATCAATAAATGGAGCCAGAAGAAGTGCTCCAAAAGCAATTCCAGGAATGATAAATGCTCCAATAACGTTGTAAGGTCCAGATGCATATGTGTACTTAAGTAATTGGTATAAGAATAAGAAATACCAGTCAGGCAATGGAATATATCCAGTATCTGTTGGATCGGCGATACGCTCTAACGGAGACGGATGTGCAACCGTTAAGCATAAATAACCGATTAGGAAAACAGCTCCAACTAACCACTCTTTTAATAAGAAGTTTGGCCAGAAGGCTTCTGTTTTACCAGGGAACTCCGAATAATCCTTAGGTATATTCGGCTTTCTGTCTGCCGGAACTCGTGAGTCCCCTACAAACTTCATCCCTTTTCCTCGATGCATAGTGTCCCCCTCCTTTTAATTAGGTTAAATTCAATCGTATCTTATAGTGGTCCAGAAATACCTTGCTTACGGATCATCAAGAAGTGAGCTCCCATTAATCCAAGTAATGCAGCAGGTAAGAAGAATACATGAATAGCGAAGAAACGAGTTAATGTTTGTGCACCAACGATTGTAGCATCTCCAGCTAACAACATCTTCACTTGATCTCCAATAAATGGAGTCGCACCCGCAATTTCAAGACCTACCTTCGTTGCGAATAACGCTTTCATATCCCATGGTAATAGATAACCAGTGAAACCAAGCCCTAACATAACGAAGAAAATAAGTACTCCTACAACCCAGTTTAATTCACGAGGTTTTTTGTATGCACCTTGGAAGAATACACGTAGTGTATGTAAAAACATCATTACGATAACTAAACTAGCCCCCCAGTGATGCATCCCACGGACAATTTGTCCAAATGCTACTTCATTTTGTAAATAATACACAGATTCCCAAGCGTTTTTAATATCTGGAACATAGTACATTGTCAAGAACATACCAGATAAAATTTGAATAACGGTTACGAAGAAAGTTAAACCACCAAAACAGTAGACAAACGCTGAGAAATGATGCGCCGGGTTTACATGTTCAGGTACTTCGTGATCCGCTATGTCGCGCCACAAAGGCGTAATGTCTAAACGCTCGTCAACCCAATCATAGATCTTGTTCAGCACAGATTACGCCCCCTTACTTAACATATTTATTTGGTTCAGGTTGTCCAAGGTATAAAATACCATCTTTTTCTTTTGTTGGATAAGTATCCAACGGTGCTGTCGGTGGAGTTCCCGGTATGTTTTTACCGTTTTTCTTATACAATCCACCATGACAAGGGCAATAGAACTTATCTGGGTTATTTTTGTCTCCCGCCCAGTTTACTGTACATCCAAGATGTTTACATACTGGTGAAAGCGCAACAATGTTCCCTTCTTCATTCTTGTATACCCAAGCAGTTTGTGTTACTTCTGATGTGTACCACGCATCTTTTTGTTCATAAGAAAAATCGACACGAACTGGTTCATTTTTTAGTTCAGAGATTTTTTGCTTAGTTGCTTTAAAATCTCCAGCTGCTTCCGTTTTCAAAACTGGATCGACAGCGAATCGAACCATTGGCATTAGCATTCCTGCTGCCATGAAACCGCCTACACCCGTAAGTGTATAGTTAAGGAATTGACGTCTGGATACACGATGTTTGCTCATCCTTTTCCCCCCTCTATCGTAAGGTAAGTCCATCGGACATATTTCGCACAAATATAAAACTAGGACATAACTATGATATATTAAACTTTAATCAAGGTCAATAACTCTATAATCTAAATGATGGACACAATGTGAAGTTTTTATGAATTTTTTTGCCATTTTTGAACAATCACATTTAAAAGCTGTTTTACCTGGTCTTCCATGATTGAATGCTTATAGTTTTCGTCCAAGTGTTCCAATGGAATTGAAGGTACCCAAATCAAGCTTTCTTCAAGTTGGTTCTCTACCTTTTTCCACTCACTATCTGCTGTTAGAAAGAAGGTATGTTTTACACCACTTTCTTTCAATTCTTTCTCCCATCTAGATAATTCTTCAACCTCTGATTCTCTAGATACTGACATCAAATAAGAATATGGAGGTACAATCATCATTCTTCCTTTGAATTGTCTTTCAAGGTGAAAGGTTAGTAAGGAAATAAATTCAGACTGTGCACCTGAAATTCTAATATTGTTTCCAAAGTCAATAGGGACAACTGGTATTACGGCTGTATCTATGTAAGCTTTTTCTGATTCAAAAACCTCTATGTCTTTAACATTCCAATTCATTTAAAACCCTCACTTTGTTATTCTAGCATTCCTTTCCATCCATCTTATCACTTTCCTGCTTAGGATTAAAAGTTATATTCCTTAATTTGTAGTATACCCCTGTCCTAATTTTGTATGTTGACGTATGTTTTTTAAATAAATTCTCGGTACCTACGATTGAACAATAAATCATGGTTTTTGTTATGGGTCAATTGGATAATTGGGAATCGTATCATGCGACACCCAATTGCAGGCTACCCAGGAGATCAAAGTATAACTAGGTCTCAAGAATAAAAGAATTCAAAAAAAAGCGAAGAGACTTTTTTATCTCTTCACTTGAATTTATTTTAAACTATTCAATTGTTTGGTTAATTTTTTAAAGGTTTTTTTATCACCCGAATCAAGGGCATCATCAATAGCTTTCAAAATACGGTCTTTCTGAAATGTTTGTAGACTTTGTCGTAAAAATTGCTCAGCCACAATTCTGTCTTTTTCATTTATTAACAGATATTTCGGCATAAACGGATTTTCTTCAAGAACTGCTGCAAATTGATAACTTGAATTCGCTTTACTAAAATTTAATTGAATGTAGATATCTTCATCTTTATTTAATCGAATATCATGGAATGATTTCTCTGCATCCGTTGTCATAATATTTTCTTTATAAAAACGAAACGGTACATCCTCAACACAATGAGTCGACATGACTAAGCCTCTTGGACAGTATTGGGACTCTTCAACAAAATGAACCTTTTTCATCAATTGATCATGGCTCATCAAGTAATTTAATATCCAGACACATTCTCTTCTCTTTAACTGATATCGGTTTAAAAACCAGCGTATAAATTCTTTCTTCTCGTTGACAGATACAGGGGTGGTCATGGTTTTCCCTCCTCTGCGAAATCCTATTTGATTTAACTTTATTCCAATGACAAACCCATTAGATTGAATAATTATTTACTATCCTTTTCGCTCAAACAAAAAATCGATTAGTCTTGTAATCTTTCAATTAGCTCTTGCCATTCATCATTTGAAGGATCCATTTTAATGAGATGTTTATAAACTTCGATCGCTTCACCTCTAAGTCCTTCCTCTACTAAAAATTGACCGTATTCTATTAAAAACTGTTGCTGATTCTTAAAGTAATTATATGCAATACGGTATTGTTTTAATGCATAATTATATTCTTCAAGACCCTCATAAGCTTTTGCCAGGTCCCAATTCACTTGAGGTTCCTCTTCCCCTTCAACAGTAAGCATCTGAGCAATTTCTAACACATCTTCGTATCGATCTTGCGTAAAAAATAATTTATTAATAAGTAAGGCCGCCTCAACATATCCTGGATCTAGAGCTAAAGCCTCCCTTAGAAACTTCTCTGCTTCCTCTTCTAAACCAAGCTTTAAAGAAATTTTCCCTCCAAAGAGGTTCAATTCCTTGTTAAACTCGTCCTGTTTTACCCCTTCTTGAATAGTTTCAAGGCTTTCTTGTAATTGTTCATCATGCTCATAAGATTTTGCTAACAGCAAATAAACTGAGTGATATTCTGGATCCAGCTCTTTAACAGAAACAAATTTTTCAATTGCCTTTTCATAAAACCCTGCTTGAAAAGCAGTAAATGCATAGCCAAAAAGGGTATTAATTTCTAAGTTTTTTTCGAGAGCTTTTTCATAATGTGTTAACGCCTCTTCAAAGGCTCCCCCTACACTATATGCTTCTGCGAGTCTTTGATGGACATTTGTCCCACCTAATTCAGTTATTCCGTTTTTAATTAGGGTGTCATAATGTCTGATAGCTTCTAAAAACCTGCCCGTTTCCGCATATAATTCACCTAAACCAAAATCAATAACGGGTTCTTCTGGTAAGATTTTTTTGGCTTGTATCAATTTTTGTTCGCTAACTTCAAATAACCCTTGCATTTGATACAAGTCGGCTAATAGTAATAAAGCTCTGGGGTAAGTAGGGTCATCTTCCTCTATGAGAGCAAGATTGTTAATCGCTTCTTCCTCTTGATCCATTTCTACTAATACTTCTGCCACTTCAACCAACAACTCCCCTTCGCCAGGATAGTATTGAAGTAGGTTTTCATATAATTCTTTTGCTTCTTCAAGAAAGCCAAGTTGATGTAATTCTTCAGCTAAACTGAATTTATCTTCATGGGATCCAAACTTTAATACCTGTTCATATTGCTTTTTTGCTTCTTCTAAGTTCCCTTCTTCTAAAGAAGTGATCATTTGTTCACCGTATGACATATACAATTCCTTTCTTTCCTTCGCATAATATTAAATAAAATATCCAGGAGTATGGATGATTATTTCTTCCCCGACTCCAGGATAAAAATATCCTTGATTGAATGAATAAAAACATTTTCCTTTATTCATGGTACATTTTAGCACATGATCTTCATATTTAAACGTAGAGTGCTCTTCATTAGATGAGTTTTCTTTCCTCATATAGAGGTTATAACTTATTTCTCCACCTACGATAAAATTTCCTCTATGAGGATATATCCCAATTTTTTTCAATTGTTCCATAGGAAGTGGAGTCTTTTGTTGGATTTCATCCGAAAAATGTTGAATCCTCTCGTTTTTCATCATTTTTTGCCATATTTTAAGATGCTTCATTTTTAGTTTTTTGTCTATATTTGTCGTAAAAAAGGGGACAAAAGTAATGGGGTAATTATACAAAAGTCCTTTAATCCATCCCCATTTTATTTTTTTCAATTGTTCTATGTTATCTAATGCTACCCAGATAATTGGTATTTTATGATCTTTACAAAGTTTTACCGTGTTTTGAGTGATAAGGTCAGCTGGTACAGAAATACCTAATGTGTAATCAAGGGGACTATTTAGCAAAGAGGTTCGTTTTTCTTTAAGCTTCTCAAGAAACTGGTATTCATATTGAAGTGAAAAAGAGGTGAGAATGGTTGTACAACCTTTTGAAATAAACTCATTTATAAAATAATTTTTTAAGGACGAAAACTCTTGCTTAAGAGGTAACTCCAAATCACACATTACATGAACAGGAGTCATAATAAATGGGTCTACTCTCATTTTCATAAAAGCATAATAGGTAAAGCTGTCCTTCATAGCAGAGATCTTATTGTTTTCAATTAAAATAGATGATTGTACAATTTTAGAATCTTTAACCAAATTTGCTTTATCTATCACAAACGCATTCACTTTAATCACCTTCCTTTATAGACAAGCTATGAAGGAAGGACAGTATAAATGACTGGAAATCATTAAAACGGGAGGTGAATACACCTCCCGTTTTAATGATAATGTATTACTTGCTAATTAAAAGCTGTTCAAGATCTTTAAAGAACTGAGGATATGAGATGTTTATTGCTTCGGCATTTTCTAAATACACATCTGTTTTTGTAATTAAAGATGCAATAGCGAGTGTCATACCAATTCGATGATCTCCCCATGAATGAACATTACCTCCGTTTAAGGAAGTTTTCCCTTCAATGATCATTCCGTCGTCGGTCGCTCTAATGGAAGCACCCAGTTTTTTTAATTCAGCTACGATAGCATCAATCCGGTTTGTTTCTTTCACCTTTAATTCCTCTGCGTTTTTAATGGTTGTTGTTCCAATTGCTTGAGTGGCAAGTAGAGCAATAACCGGAATTTCATCGATTAGCGAAGGAATAAGGTCACCTGCAATTTCAATTCCTTTTAACTCAGAGGTCACTATGTGAATGTCACCTATTGGTTCACCTTGTTTCGAATGTTCCAATACTTCAATCGTTGCTCCCATTTTCTCCAAAACTTCAATGATCCCTATTCTTGTTTCATTTAATCCTACGTTTTTAAGAATTACATTGCTGCCTGGTACGATGGCTGCTGCAACCATAAAAAATGCTGCCGAAGAAATATCTCCAGGAACAAACACTTCCGTTCCCTTTAGACTTTGACCGCCTAATACTTTTATCGTCTTCTCTTCTCTCTCAACACTTCCACCAAACTCAACGATCATTTTCTCTGTATGGTTTCTTGTTTTTTGAGGCTCAATAATTTCTGTACGCCCCTCAGCCTGTAATCCCGCTAAAACAATGGCAGATTTCACCTGTGCACTCGCTATTGGAAGCTCGTACTGTATTCCTTTTAGACTTCCCCCACGTATAGTTAACGGAGTAAAGTCCCCTCCATTACGTCCGTCGATATGAGTTCCAAATAGCTTTAAAGGATCCGTCACTCTTTTCATAGGACGACGGGCTATGGATTCATCTCCAATCAGAACCGAATGAAAGGGTCTGCCTGCTAAAATACCCATGATCAAACGCGTTGTTGTTCCGGAATTCCCCACATCAAGTATTTCCTTCGGCTCTATTAGACCACTCCAGCCTTTCCCGTTAATAATAACTTCATCTTCCATTAGAGAAATGTCGACCCCCAACTTTCGAAAACATGAAATTGTACTTAGACAATCTTCCCCCATTAGGAAATTATGTATCGTTGTCTTTCCTTCTGCAATGGAACCGAACATCACTGCACGGTGGGAAATCGATTTATCACCAGGGACATGTAATTCGCCATTGAGCCCGTTTTTAGGCTTTGCTAATCTTCTATCTGCCATCCTTTTCACCCTCTACCCTAAGAATAATTCATAATTTGTATTTGTCTTCAAGCACTCTATCGCTTGTTCTCTATCCTCAAATGTTTGAAAACTAATGACAAGAACTCCATATAGATCTTCTCTTGTTTCTAAAATTCTAATATTGGTCAAGCTTATTTTTTCTTGCGCAAGGTAAGCAGTAACTTCCGAAATAACACCAGGATAATCAGGAACATCAACAAATAAATCATAAAAAGACGGAATCGCACCTTTAGATAATATAGGAAGGTCATCTCGAAAACGCTTTGCTTCACTAAAATATTCAAATATTTTATGTGTATTGTTGTCTTCGATCATTGAAATTACTTTTTCCATTTCAACTTTCCATTGCCCTAAAATGTTTAATAGGACAGAGCGATTTTGGATTGTGATGTCTTTCCACATGGTTGGATTTGAGGATGCAATTCGTGTAATATCACGAAATCCTCCAGCTGCAAGCCTTCGAATATACGGGTGTTCTTCGGAAGACTCCTTAGCTTGATGTACAAGAGAAGCTGCTATGATATGTGGGAAGTGACTGATGGTTCCTGTTATTTCATCATGCTCTCGTGGATCTACCAATATGAATTTAGCCTTTGTTCCCTTTAACCAATTCATAAGAGCATTAACGTTTTCTTCGCTTGCGTTATTACTAGGTGTTAATAAATAAAATGCATTCTCAAAAAGAATTTGTTTACTAGCTGTCACTCCACTCTTATGAGAACCGGCCATAGGATGCCCACCAATAAAAAATAGACCCTTTTCGGTTAAAATGCTGGATGCATTCATGATTTGTTCCTTTGTGCTTCCTGTGTCTGTAATGATTGCATCTTTTTTAAGAGTAAACCCTTGAAGCTGTTTTACTATATTTTCCGTTTGAAAAACGGGTGTTGAAATAATGATAAGATCAGCTTGTTCTGCTGCATGCTGTAATGAGATGGACATTTCATCAATAACACCCATTGTTTTCGCTAACCTTAATTCTTTATGATTGATGTCATGCCCGATGATTTTCGAGTTTGGGTGTTCACCTTTTATACAAAGAGCTAATGATCCTCCTATTAACCCCATGCCGACTACTAAAACAGTTCCTTCCATTTTCCTCCACCTCGTGTAGTTTGAAAAAAGTCGGAAAGGGTTCACGACGTGATTCCCTTCCGACTACTTCCTAAGTCATTTTGTTTTTTTTAACTCTTTAAGAAACTCTTTCATTTTTTCTATTACTTCCTCGTTTTGTTCTTGGGATCCCACAGTTACTCTAACAGAGTTCGGATATCCTAGAGCCTGTCCAGACCTTACAATAAAACCTTTACTCATTAGAAATGTAAATACCTCATCACCATTAACACCAAAGTCAATGAGTATAAAATTTGCTTGTGATGGAATGTAGTGCAATTGATTCTCTTCACAAAAACGATAGTACTGATTAAGCCCCTCTCGATTCTGCTCACTACATTCTTTGATAAATGCTTGATCTTCAATAGCCGACGCAGCAGCACCTTGACCTAAAGAATTATTATTAAATGGTTCGCGTATAGGCTCAAGCTTACTTATTACTTCATGGCTTCCGATTCCATATCCTACCCTGAAGCCTGCTAGACCATAGGCCTTTGAAAAAGTTCTAGTAATTAGTAGTTGAGGATAAGACTTTAGTAATTCTAATGAATCATAATAATCTTCAGCCACGACATATTCAAAATAGGCTTCATCTAATACAACCAACACGTGAGGAGGAACAGAATTAAGGAATGAAACTAACTCATTGTGTCGAATATATTCACCAGTTGGATTGTTCGGAGAGCAGAGCCATACAACCGATGTAGAGTCATCTATCTCTTTCAGCATTCTGCCTAACTGATGTTTTCCTTTTAAGTCAAGTGGTACTTCTCTAACTTCTGCCCCTTCTACAATTGCGTTATGTTTATATTGTGGAAATGTCGGTGTTGCCATTACTGTATTATTACCACTATCCAGTAGAGCCCTAGCGATCATTTCTATTACTTCATCGGAACCATTTCCGAATATTAATTGAGTTGGTTCAACTGAAAGATGCTCCGCTACTTTTAATCGTAAATCCTTAGCATATCCATCAGGATAGATTGCTTGAGATAAAGCTGTTTCTTGTAAGTACTTTTGTACATTTGCTGAACACCCAAAGGGATTTTCATTTGAAGCTAGCTTCACCACTTTCTCAAGCTTATAAAGCTTTTGTACATCCTCCATAGTTTTTCCGGGTTGATATGCTTTAAGAGATTCGATCTGGGGTTTCCACTTCATCATAAAACTTCCTTTCAATCATCTTTCATAAGAAGGTTATTTAACACAATGGAAAAATGTTACTCTTCTTTTAAGTCAGGCCTTAGGCTAATGGCCCTTTTCATATAAATATGTTGAATTTCCCGTTGGGGTGTTGACGTATTATAATGAATCATAATTCTAATACAACGAGATAAACCATTAGGTACATCGAGCTCTTGCATACACATTACAGGAACATACTTCCATTCATCAAATTTCCGTAATGCCTTAGCAGGAAAAGAACTGGTTAAATCATTCGTAGCCGAGATAAATACAGAAGCTACTTCCTCTGCTTTGATTTTATTATGTAAAATCATTTCTTTAAGAAGCTCATTAGTTGAATGGAGAATTTCTTTTTCACTATCCACATCTACTGTGGTTGCACCACGAATTCCCCTAATCATTCTACTCACACTCCTTTTTTATTCCTTGCACTTGCAACTCTATTCTTCTCAGAGCCTTTAAGATTATGTTATTTGTCTAATAAATCCATCCGCCTTAATCAGATCTTCCTTCGAAACCTTGACCATCTCAGGTTCACCAATACTTCTCAATAAGACAAATACAGGCACCCCGTCTTGAGACTTCTTATCATGCTGCATTCCTTGGTAGAGAACCTCAAAAGAGATTGAATCTGGAACTTTTAAATCATAACCAATCGACTTGATCCAAGTAATAAAGGTGCTCAGATTAAAGGATAGATTATAATAGATCTTACTTAAGTATAAAGCATAAATCATTCCGATCATGACTGATTCACCATGAGTCCTATTTCCATAGCCACTTGAGCTTTCAACAGCATGTCCGTACGTATGGCCAAAGTTCAAAAAGGCACGAATATTTGATTCTCTTTCATCCTTGGATACAATATCTCCTTTCACCTCTATGCCCTTAACTAAACAGTCAATAAGAAATTTCTTGTCTAGATTATTCACAGAATGAAACGAGCTCATGATCTCTTCTAAAAATGATGAACTTGATAGAAAAGCGTGTTTAATCACCTCTGCAAAGCCAGATAAAACTTCTTTTTCCGGAAGGGTTTTAAAATAATTCAAATCAAAAAACACACCTTCAGGCTGATAAAACTGGCCCACCATATTTTTCCCTAAAGGGTGATTGATCGCTACTTTTCCTCCAACAGCACTATCATGAGCCAATATTGTGGTTGGTACTCCAATAAAGGGTATCCCTCTCATGTACGTGGATGCTACGAATCCAGCAAGGTCACCAATCGCTCCTCCTCCAAACGCTAATACAAGTGAGTGACGATCTACTTTATGTTCTAAGCCATGGGTAATTGCCTCTTCATAAACACGAAAGCTTTTGGCGTATTCACCTTTAGGAGCTTTGTAAATGGTCAATTTAAAAAAATCTTTTAAAGTTACTGCAAGAGAGGTTCCATGAAGTGTAAACACTTCTTCATCTGCAATAATCCACACGTTGGATACTTTCGGAAAACGTTTCTTAATGAACATCACGATTTCATTCGTCATTTCTTCCCCAATCTTCACAGGGTAAGTCTTGGAAGGAGTTTGAATGGTCACCTGTTTCATATCATTAAAACTCCTTTGAGTCTTGACGTTGAATATCAATTGCTTCCTTTAGTTTTTCAAATTGATCGCTATGAAATTGCTCCACCAAAGCCGATGCAAGTTCCCAAGCAACCACAGCTTCTGCTACAACACTAGCTGAAGGAACAGCGCAGCTATCAGATCTTTCAATACTCGCTTTAAAAGGCTCCTTCGTTTCGATATCAACGCTCTGTAAAGGTTTATAAAGGGTTGGGATAGGCTTCATGACTCCTTTGACATGGATTGGCATTCCAGTCGTCATTCCACCTTCGAAGCCGCCTAATCGATTCGTCTTGCGGAAGTAGCCTTCCTCTTCACTCCACGCTATTTCGTCATGAACTTCACTTCCAGGTTTTCGAGCCATTTCAAACCCCAGACCAAATTCGACACCCTTAAAAGCATTTATACTCATCACTGCCATGGCAATCTTTGCATCAAGCTTACGGTCATAGTGAACATAACTGCCAACACCAGGAGGCATCCCCTCGACAATAACTTCTACTACTCCTCCAATAGAATCTCCATTCGACTTTGCTTCATCTATTAAGTTCATCATACGCTGAGCCGCATCTTCATCAAGACACCGAACGGGAGATTCTTCTGTATTCTTTTTCAGCTGGTCAACAGAATCATATTGTACTTTCTCTGCTTTAATACCACCGATTTCTAGCACATGTCCAACGACATCAATTCCAAGAAGCTTTAATAATTTCTTTGCCACTGCACCTGCTGCTACCCTTACGGTTGTTTCTCTTGCAGAAGACCTTTCCAAAACATTTCTAAGGTCCCTATGTCCGTATTTCATTCCACCAACCAAGTCAGCATGACCTGGTCTCGGCCTAGAGATTTTTCTCTTTACCTCTTCTGCTTCACCCAGTTCTAAAGGTTCAATTCCCATTACCTTTGTCCAATGAGTCCAATCCTTATTCTCTACAACCAATCCAAGTGGAGAGCCTAGAGTATATCCATGTCTGACCCCGCCTACGATTTGGGCACGGTCTTTTTCTATTTGCATTCTTCGGCCACGGCCATAACCTTTCTGTCTTCTTGCTAAATCTTCATTTATATCCTCAGACTCTAATGGCATTCCCGCCGGTAAGCCTTCAATAATTGTCGTTAATTGTAGTCCATGTGATTCACCTGATGTTAAGTATCTCATTTACTTTCCCCCTTCAACTCGTTAAAGAATTATGTATCAATATAACATAGAAATTACATTTTTTCATAGTACCTGAATTTAAAAATTTTGAAGATACTAACTCTTTTTTCGGATTTTAAAAAAATGCTGTTCATACACCTTTTTAACTAATGACTGTTTTCGTAAAGATTGTTGCTATTTTAGATGAGAAAGTGATGGTTGATTGCAGCGAAAATCAGCTTTCTAACCATTAGTTACTAAATATAGACTAATATAAATACCTTTCAAGTGAAGAAACCTGCATTTTTCAATTGTGGAGTGATCGATTTTATCTTGTATAGTAGAATTACTTTTGCTTTTTGTTTTTATTTAGCTCTGTCACTTTTATCCTTATAGATGGTGGACAGAATTTTCAAAAGACAGGTTATTGAACAACAATCTTTGCGGGAACAGCCAAACTAAAAAAACGATGGGTAGCAAAGTGTATTTGCGATTGACCCCCATCGTTTTTAGACATTATATTTTTTTATAAAAAAACGTATCTTCTGTTTCAAACCCATATTGACCCGGATTAAAGATTTGCTCTGTACTCCCTACAAAAAACACTCCATCTTTTTTTAAAGAAGAATTAAATTTTTTATAAAGCAAATCCTTTGCCTCTTCAGTAAAATAAATCAATACATTCCGGCAAACAATCAAGTCGAAGTTATCTTCAAACCGATCAGCTAATAAATTTTGATTTTTAAAGGTAACAGTTCTTTTCACTTCTTCTGTCACCCTAAATAATGAACCTTCTTGAGAGAAAAATTTTTCTTTCATATCAATTGGTACTTCATTTAAGGAGCGTTCAGGGTAAACACCATTTTTCGCTCGCTGAATTGCATTTCTATCAATATCCGTTGCAAGAATTGAAATTTGAGACGAAGGTATGTATTTCGATAACATCATGGCTAAGGTATAAGGTTCTTCACCTGTTGAGCAAGCAGCACTCCAAACTTTAAGGGTTCTGTTTCCTTTTAAAAGCCTAGGTAGTATTTTCTCTTCTAAAACCTGCCACCTCTTATAATTTCTATAAAACTCAGAAACATTAATTGTCATCCGATCTAGAAACCCTTCCATCTCTTCAGCATCTTGGTTAATAAACTTAAGAAATTCTTGAAAACTCCCGTAGCCTTTCTTTTCATATAAAGCTGTTAGTCTTCGCTTCATTTGTGCCTCTTTGTATAGAGACAAATCAATTCCTGTTTTTCTTTTTATTCCATCAATAAAATCCAGATAATCCTTTGACATGGTATCCACTCTCTCTGCATATGAAACGGTTTATATGTTTATATTGAATATATCGAACAAAGGCTGAAATTGTTAAATGAAAATTAGTTTATTATACAAAAAAGACAAGTCGATTTTGTCGACTTGCCTTCTTTTTCATATTATAAGGATGGATTAGTAAATCCACTCATTCATTAATTTAGAATATTCAACAAGCTCTTCTTCTTTGAAGAATAAGCCAATTTCTCTAACAGCGCTTTCAGAAGAATCCGAACCGTGAATAATATTTTTCCCTACTGTTAAACCAAAGTCCCCACGGATTGTCCCAGTAGCAGCGTCCTTAGGATTTGTTGCTCCCATCATTCCACGTGCTGTTGAGATAACATTTTCACCTTGCCAAACCATTGCAAATACAGGACCAGAAGTAATAAAGTCAACTAGTTCTCCAAAGAATGGTCTCTCTTTGTGCTCACCATAATGCTCTTCTGCAAGCTCAGTAGAAATACTCATAAGCTTAGCTCCAACTAATTGAAAGCCCTTTTTTTCAAAACGTGATACAACATCACCGATTAACCCTCTTTGTACTCCGTCTGGCTTTACCATTAAAAAAGTCTTTTCCATCTTCCCCACTCCTAATTATGTATGTATAGTCTGTCCGAGGACGTCCCACGAAAAATAGTAACACTGATTAGGGATTTTGGCAACGTTTCCATTTTAAATTTTCTTAATATTTTCTTTTTCCAATAAAGTTTGCAATATTCTTTAACGTTTTCTTCACACGGTTATAAGGAAGAGCATCCAAGTCTTTCAATGCCCGATCTAAATAAAGCTTACTAATACGGTGAGAACGTTCTATTGCATCTGAAGCAACAATAGCAGATATAATGGATTTCATTTCGTCTGAAGAAGTATGTTCTGTGACCCTTTCAATTTTCTTCTTTAATTCCGAATCCTCCATAGCATAAAGAATCGGAAGGGTTATGTTCCCTTGCCACAAGTCACTTCCAGCAGGCTTACCCAGCTCTTCTTCGCTTGCTGTGAGATCCAATATATCATCGGTAATCTGAAAGCTCATTCCAACATTATAGCCGAATCTAAATAATCGTTTATGTACTTCTTCAGTGGCCCCAGCAGCAATGGCACCAAGCTGACAGCTAACAGCAATAAGTAAAGCCGTTTTGCGCTTAATTCTTAACAGATAGTCACGTAAATTTTGATCAAAACGATACTTATCTTTAATTTGTGCAATTTCACCCTTACAAACCTCTACAATCGTTTGGGACAAAATTTGATGGGCTTCAGGTGCTTTAACAATTGTCATATACTCAAGAGCTCTTGCAAATATATAATCACCTGTATACATAGCAATCCGGTTATCCCACTGGGCTTTAATTGTTGGTTTCCCTCTTCTTAACTCAGCATCATCAATTACATCATCATGAACAAGGGATGCCATATGAATGAGCTCGAGTGCAACAGCAACATTTTTCACACTATTGATATCATATTGTCCAAATTTTGCTGAAAGCAGGACAAACACAGGACGAATTCTTTTTCCCCCTGCTTGCAGAAGATGAAGGGACGCCTCTTGAAGAAGTTGGGATTCAGATTCGATTGCAACTTCCAGTTCCTTTTCAATTTCATCTATATCCGTCTTCAGAAACGAATACATTCTGTTTAGCTTCATAGTTTTTCCACCTAGTTTACTAATTTACGATTTACTTGCTTTTTTATAACCTGCATGCATGGCAGCGACCCCACCACTGTATGGTTTCACATGTATATCCTTGAAGCCTGCTTCTTCAAACATGTTGGCTAATTCTTTCATACCTGGGAAGTCTCTTGCTGACTCTTGTAGCCAAGAATACTCTGAGAAGCTCTTAGCGAACACTCTTCCAAATATAGGCATAACAAAGCGGAAATACATATAGTAAAGCTGTCTGAAACCAACCATTGTTGGCTGAGAAGTTTCAAGACAAACAGCCATACCGCCAGGTTTTAATACCCGGTTCATTTCTTTTAAGACATGCAGATAGTCCGGAACATTACGTAAACCGAATCCGATCGTTACATAATCAAACGTATTATCCTCAAAGGGTAACTCCATGGCATTCCCATGAATGAGCTCAATATTATTCAAGGGGGATTCTTTTACTTTCTCTTTTCCGATAGAAAGCATATTTTGGCTGAAATCCAAGCCAAACACTTTGCCAGTGTCCCCAACTTCCTCACCAATGGCCAGAGTCCAATCAGCAGTCCCACAACAAACATCTAATGCATCAGATCCTTGGCGGACATCCATATACTTCATTGTCTCTTTTCGCCATTTCTTATGCTGTTGGAAGCTAATGACCGAGTTCATTTTATCATAATTAGAATATATTTTTTCAAAAACACCGTGTACTCTTTGTTCTTTTGACTCGTTCATTCTTTTACCCTTCTTCCGCATATAGTTTCGTCAATGGTTGTAGATTAGCATATGGCAGTAACTCCACTATAAACTTTTTAAAATATGGTGAAAGTGGTTCTTTATTTTCCAAATGTGAATGGATGGTCTTTTTTGTTTTTTCAATTAACTCATCAATGGTCGTTTCTAAGAGTTGGTACTCCTCGTTCGTATTCGTTAAGGGGGTAGATTGACTCTTGGATGAATGCAGCATTAACGACGATAAAGCTTTTAAAAAGGTAGTATCTTGATTCCTTTGTAAGCCATCTCGCTCTTGAACAAGCTTTTTATAAAGGAGTGCTTGCTCTACAACCTCAACCCAATTGTCCTCATGAAAAAAGGAAAAAAAGTTAGAGACGATTGCTGACTCTCTTGTTTTTAAACTAAACAATAATTCATCAAGATTCTTATATTCTTCTTTATATATAGATATTTTGCTTTCATTAATTTCTTTAATGGCTCTAGCCAGTGTAGAAATGAGGTCAACATCATCTGTATCTGCAAGAATTTTATAATAAAGACTACTAAAGTACACTCCGGCAAGAACAGTGAGTTGTCTTTCTTTTAATGAATCATGTTGAGATAGTGTAACCTTCTCATGGGTATCAAGGGCTATCTGCAATAACATAGCAGTAGAAATCCACTGTACAATTTCTTTATTGAAGGTCCGTCCCTCATTCATAAATGGAAGGAGTAAAAAAAATATACGATCACGGTCGATGGTCGGTTGATCGATATACTCCTTTAAGTACGAGTGGTGTAGCTGCTCATCTATGTATTGATGAATGATATTCGCTTGATGGTTACAATCAATGAATTTCATACCCTTTTATCCCCATTTCTACTATGTATCAGTCTAAAAATTTCAGCATTAGATATTATACCATAAAAAGTGCTTTTATAGGGAATCAGTCTTTCCCTGGGTCTTTACATCTTGTTCTGACGATATGGGAGGAACGACCATCTACGAAGATTGATTTAGAGGAGGTATTACCGGGTCTCTCTTGTCATCTGAATTGATAACAAAGGGGACGACTAGGAAGAATCATCTTCATTGTCTACCCCTCATCCTGTAATCATTTCTTGTTTTCGCTTTCAACCTCACCGTAACTAGTCATGATTGTCGCTTTACCTCTTACTTTGATGGCAGAAGTATGATCAGTAAATTGCGCAATCATCACTTCCCCTTTATCAAGCTTTTCAGAGTGATGGAATCGTGTGTCTGTACCTCTCGTTAATCCGATTACGTTCACACCATCTTCAGTCGCTTTTATGACCACATATTCATTTGAATTCATCTTCGATCACTCCTACTTTCTTAATTCTTTATGAAAGAAAGAACTTCGTTTCGAGCTTGAGAGTCCTCTTTAAATGTTCCTCTTACGGAAGTTGTTATCGTACTTGACCCTGGCTTCTTCACGCCTCTCATGGTCATGCACATATGTTCAGCTTCCACTACTACCATCACACCATAAGGTTCCAATGTCTCCATGATAGAATCAGCAACTGTTGAAGTAATTCTTTCTTGAAGCTGCGGTCTTTTCGCAACAGACTCTACTGCTCTTGCAAGTTTACTTAGACCTGTAACCCTTCCGTTACGTGGAATATATGCTACGTGTGCCTTTCCGTAAAAAGGAACGAGATGATGCTCACACATGGAGTAAAAAGGAATATCCTTTACAAGTACCAACTCTTCATGATCTTCACTAAATATAGTTTCAAAGTATTCTTTCGGATCATGATCCAACCCTGAAAATACCTCTGCATACATTTTCGCAACTCGTTTTGGAGTATCTAATAAACCTTCTCTATTAGGATTTTCTCCAATTGCCTCTAAAATTAACCGAACTGCTTCCTCTAATTGGGCATGATTGACTTCTGCCATTATGTTGTCCTCCTAAAATAACTTAAAGAAATAGTAACATTGTTAATATTAGCATAAGCCTATAAAGTCATCAAAGACTAGTGCTTTAGAAGTTTAGAAAATATAAAGATCCGATAAAAATCACAAATTTTTTACATAAAATAAAGCTGGCTCAACCATACTATAAAAAAGAAAAAAAGGCCGCATCTTCATGCGACCTTTCTTACGCTCATCAAAGTATGTAATTATTTTACAGCTTCTTTAAGCGCTTTACCTGGTTTGAAAGCAGGTACTTTGCTAGCTGAGATTTCGATTTCTTCTCCAGTTTGTGGGTTGCGACCTTTACGGGCTGCACGCTCACGTACTTCAAAGTTACCGAATCCAATTAATTGTACTTTATCACCGTTTGCAAGTGAGTTTTGAATTGTATCAAAAACAGCGTCAACCGCTTTTGTAGCGTCCTTCTTAGATAACTCAGCAGCTTCTGCAACAGCATTAATTAGTTCTGTCTTGTTCATGCCATTCACCTCCTCCCAAGGAAATGTCTCAGTCATGATTCATTTACTTTATTATCATTAGTAAACAACTTTAGCGGATTCTATACATTATGTAAAGAAAAATCGCTTGAAAACGTTGTTGAATCAATAATCAACAACAATTCTGTTAAAAGATTATCACAATAGATTGTCCTTAGCAACAATTATTCAAGAAATAATGGGAATCTTTTCTTATTTACGATAAAAATTGACTAAATTCACCTTATTTTCATGATTTTCACCTTAAATACAATCTATCACTTTATCACCGATCCTACAAAAAAAGCATCATTTTATTTAACAGTTACTCTACCTTACTTCCCAAACATACATTTCCCTAAACATTTTTTCTAGATAATATTTAAAGAAATCTCCAACATTGAGTCAATTTAACGGCATCTTTACTATTACCCTGTATAGTAGAAATACTTTTTATGGGCCTCTGTAAATTAGAGTAGCTTGAGGATGCACCCTCTCAAAAGGGATGGGAAACACAAAAAGACTCCCTGTGAGGAGAGTCTTTTTGTGTTTCTTGTTATCTTATAAGATAATGGCGATTAATCCACCAGAACCTTCATTAATGATTCTTTCTAACGTATCTTTCAACTTATATCTAGCATTCTCCGGCATTAATGATAACTTTGCCTGTATGCCTTCTCTAACAATTGAGCTTAAGCTTCGGCCGAATATATCTGAATTCCAAATGGATAGTGGGTCATCTTCGAAATCTTGCATTAAATAGCGAACCAGCTCTTCACTTTGTTTTTCAGTACCTATGATCGGTTCAAATTTTGATTGTACATCTACCTTTATCATGTGAATAGAAGGAGCTACAGCTTTTAAACTGACCCCAAATCTTGCTCCTTGTCTTATGATTTCAGGTTCATCTAAGCTCATATCATTAAGTGACGGTGCGGCAATACCATAACCCGTTTGCTTAACCATTCTTAGAGCATCAGAGATTTGGTCATATTCAGCCTTGGCATGAGCAAAGTCTTGCATTAATTCTAATAAGTGATCTTTCCCACGAATTTCTACCCCTACAATCTCTTTTAATACTTCATCGTATAGTTCATCCGGAGCATATAAATCAATTTCTGCTATACCTTGCCCCATATCAATTCCTGCCAGTCCTGCCCTTTCGATGTGATCAAACTCACTAAAGTAATGTACAACTCGATCGACATCTCTTAATCGTTTAATATCCTTTACTGTTTCCTTCACTGCTTCTTGATAATTTTGACGTAACCAATGCTCTTCTTTCAGCACCATAACCCAACTAGGAAGGTTTACATTCACTTCCAGCACCGGGAATTCAAATAATGCTTCTCGAAGTACATTTAATACATCTGAATCTCTCATACTTTCAACACTCATAGCAAGAACAGGAATATCATATTTATCCTGGAGCTTCACTCTTAGGTCTTCCGTTTCAGGGGCATGGGGCCTAGCTGAGTTAATCACCATAATAAATGGTTTTCCTACTTCTTTTAACTCTTCAATTACACGTTCTTCTGCCTGAATATAGTCTCCTCTTCCGATTTCCCCAATAGAACCATCAGTGGTCACGACTACACCAATCGTAGAGTGTTCCTGGATAACTTTTCGAGTACCAATTTCAGCTGCCTCGTGAAACGGTATAGGCTCTTCGTACCAAGGTGTATTAATCATTCTAGGACCATTCTCATCCTCATATCCTTTAGCTCCTGGTACAGTATAACCTACACAGTCCACCAATCTCACATTAACCTCTAGGCCTTCATCTACATGAACTGAGATGGCTTGATTCGGTACAAACTTTGGTTCTGTTGTCATAATGGTTCTTCCAGCTGCACTCTGAGGAAGCTCATCCTGTGCTCTAGCTCTCTCTGACTCACTAGCAATATTAGGAAGGACTACTAATTCCATGAACTTTTTTATGAAAGTAGATTTCCCCGTTCGTACTGCTCCTACCACACCTAAATAGATATCTCCGCCAGTTCTTTCGGCAATGTCCTTAAATAGATCGACTCTTTCCAAGAGATTCCCTCCCATCTTATATTCCAGGGATGTTTCATCCGTGTATTCTGTCTCACATTCTATATTTATGATGTTGTCCTAATGACTTATGACTATTAATATGTTTTTTTTACCTCCTTATGATAAAAAAATGAAATTTATTATGTCTTAGCATTTATGATCATTTGTATTAAAGTAAACCCTTTATAAAAAATGACATAAAAAT
Source organism: Rossellomorea aquimaris TF-12 (assembly GCF_001648555.1). Taxonomy (GTDB): domain Bacteria; phylum Bacillota; class Bacilli; order Bacillales; family Bacillaceae_B; genus Rossellomorea; species Rossellomorea aquimaris. Next base: position 99,712 of record NZ_LQXM01000021.1, read on the forward strand.
AATAACCCTTCCCCTACAATATATTTTGTAAGAAAAGGGTTATGCCTATTTTGTCATAAAGACAGGTTCAGATTTTTCATTAATGGTATATGGTAAAGAATATGCTGGTACAAAAACAGAGTCTTTCGTGAGTAATCCCCTAATATCTTCGCCTGGTTCGGGCATATTTTCTGCTGTTTGAATTTTTTCATATAAGTCCATAGAGTAGTCAACAAAAATATCCCCGTTACCATTGATGACTAAGGGAAGATTTTTATTAGAATAAGGGCTATTGACGTACACTTCTCCATCATATCCTAACTCCTTGTAATTCAGAGTATATACATTTTTAGATATTTCTTCTTTAAATGGAGGGTATCCTTGTGCCTGTATTCTAATTCTTACTTCTCTTATCTTTTCAGCCATACGCAAATCGAAAATGTTTACTGTGGGGTTTTCCTCTACATCTGTTAGAACGTATTGAAAGACACCACCGTTTTCAAATGCGTTTCCAGGAATTTCTGCCAGAAATTGAGGACTAAGCTTTCTGAAGTCTATGGGATACTTTTGATAGATAGGAGTGTCTTGATCTTTTGTTTTTATAGGAAGTAATCCATTATTGTTATTTTTGTACTGATCCACTGCTTCCTGAACAGTTTTCACCTGAGTATCGTAAGGAATTTGATTCTGATTTAGTTTTTGCTCAGGGTATAAGCATCCAGACAGTATCGTCATTGTTGAAATAAGAAGTATTGCCATTAATCCAAAGCGCTTCAATCTAAAACGTCCTTTCACTTGTAGAGCCTCTTTAATTGGTAGGCCCACTAAATACAATATAGATCATCATCAAACCACCGGCAATCATTAATATGTACGCCACGAAAGCAGTGATAAATCGTAAAAATTTTTGTTTGATTTTATATCGACTGAAATAAATGGTTAAAATCGCAAAGAACATGAACCCCATAGAACCAAATGAGATCCACATTTTCATCATCGAATTCAAGAAACATCCCTCCTGTTATCGAATGTATTATATCATAAGTTTTTTCTAAAAGAATAGGGAAGATTCTTTGTTCAATAAAATGTTATAAACTGCAAATAACAGCTACATAAAGGCACTATTCACAAAGGTTGTTGTCTTTTTAATAAGAGTTCAGTCAATGGCTTTGTCAACAAGGTTTGCTTAAATGATGAAGCACACCGACGAGGATGCTCACCGCATTCCCTACTGCAAGCGAAGGTCAACTTCTCCTATACAAGGTAGCAACAAGCTTCAAGAAATGAACCTACATAAAAGAAGAGCACTCACCTGTTTTAATACCAACTTTACAAGTTGGTTTTAAAACAGGTGAGATGCTCATAAATGAGACCTACCCATCTATAGGCAAAGCTGTATATATTCATCACAGTGTATGCAACAGAGCTGCTATCCGCATCCTCGAATGCCTATAATAGATGGATTTTATTCTTCTTCTATGAAACGTTCACCTAATATATTCACCAGGTCTTCCATTTCATTGGTTTTAACACGTGCCATTAAATGATCAACGGCTTCTTTTGCTTCTACATTATTAAATAACACTTCATACAAAGCATCCGTAATCGGCATTTTCACTTCATATTTCTCAGCCAGCTGATGAGCTGCTTTTGTTGTGCGAACACCCTCTACAACCATTCCCATGTTATCGAGCACCTCTTCAAGATTACGACCTTTACCAAGCATATTACCTGCTCTCCAGTTTCTTGAATGAACACTTGTACAAGTAACAATAAGGTCGCCTATTCCTGTTAACCCTGAGAAGGTAAGAGGATTTGCCCCCATTTTAGTTCCTAAACGAGCGATTTCTGCTAGACCTCTAGTTATAAGGGCAGCTTTTGCATTATCGCCATAACCAAGTCCATCAGTTATTCCCGCAGCTAGAGCAATAATATTTTTTAAAGCTCCGCCAATCTCTACCCCAAGTAAATCAGGATTCGTGTAAACTCTAAAGTTTTGATTCATAAACATATCCTGAACCGACTCAGCAGCCTTCATATCCTTCGAGGATACCGTTACAGTAGTTGGGTGTCTCAAGCTCACTTCCTCCGCATGACTTGGTCCTGAAAGCACAACAACTGCATGTAAGTTTTTTGACTCCATCTCATCTTCAATCATTTCAGATATTCTTAATAGAGAATCCGGTTCAATTCCTTTACTAACATGAACAATGGTTAAAGGAGTACTTTGAACTTCTTGTATTTGACGTAATACTGGTCGAATTGCTTTCGTTGGAACAGCTAGAATAATGGTATCGATTTCCTCAATAGATTGTTGAAGGTTAGAATACCCAATAATAGACTCTGGGAGTTCCACTTCTTTTAAATACTTTTGATTTGTATGGTGTTGGTTAATTTCATTGATTTGATCTTCTTTATGACCCCATAACCTTACCTCAAGCCCATTATCTGCAAGGACCATTGAAAGTGCTGTCCCCCAACTACCTGCTCCAATTACCGTAATCTTTTGGGATTTTTTCAACATTTCACACCTACCTAATTATTTTCTAGCACGAGCGATAATACGAATAGGAGTACCTTCAAATCCAAATGCATCACGTATTCTATTTTCTAAGAAACGCTCATACGAAAAGTGCATTAATTCTGGATCATTTACAAATACAACAAAGGTTGGCGGCTTAACAGCAACCTGTGTAGCGTAATAAATTCTTAACCTCTTACCATTATCTGTTGGAGTAGGATTCATGGCAACTGCATCCATCACTACTTCATTTAGTACACTGGATTGAACACGTAATGCATGATTTTCACTAGCTATATTAATGACTGGCAGTAATGTGTGAATTCTCTTTTTCGTTATTGCTGAAAGAAATACGATGGGAGCATAGTCTAAAAATTGAAAATGGTCACGAATGTTCTGTTCCCATTTATTCATGGTTTTTTCATCTTTTTCAACAGCGTCCCATTTATTCACTACGATCACTACTGCTCGACCAGCCTCATGAGCGTATCCAGCAATTTTCTTATCTTGTTCAATAATTCCCTCTTCCCCATCAATAACCACTAAGACGACGTCTGAGCGTTCAATGGCTCTAAGGGCTCTAAGTACACTATATTTCTCCGTTGTTTCGTATACTTTTCCCCTTTTTCTCATACCTGCAGTATCAATAATGACATAATCTTGTCCTTCAAAGGAGTAAGATGAATCCACTGCATCTCTTGTTGTACCTGCTACATTACTTACGATAACTCTATCTTCACCCAGTAATGCGTTAACGAGTGAAGACTTTCCTACGTTTGGTCGACCGATGAGAGAGAACTTAATAACATCTTCAGCATAATCGTCTTCTTCATCCTTTTTAAAATGTCTAACCACGTCATCTAGCAGATCTCCTAAACCAAGCCCGTGAGATCCCGAAATTGGGTATGGTTCTCCAAAACCTAATGAGTAAAAGTCATAAATCATTTCTCTCATTTCAGGATTATCCACTTTATTAACGCCTAACACTACCGGTTTTTTTGATCTGTATAAAATTTTAGCAACAATCTCGTCTGCAGCAGTGACACCTTCACGACCATTCGTTAAGAATACAATGACGTCTGCTTCATCGATGGCAATTTCTGCCTGCTGTCTAATTTGATCTAAAAATGGTTCATTACCTAATTCTATACCACCTGTGTCGATCATATTAAACTCATGCGTTAACCATTCAGCTGAACTATATATTCGATCTCTTGTAACTCCTGGAACATCTTCAACTATTGATATTCTTTCTCCAACAATTCTATTAAAAATCGTGGACTTTCCTACGTTTGGACGCCCTACGATGGCTACGACTGGTTTTGACACGTTTTTCACCCTTTCTGTAAGAAACTTTTTACTTTTCTTACATTTCCTCTTTTAAGCCTTTTCAATTCTTGATGTCAAGTACTATGAATAAGAAAGACTGGCCCTTAAGGTCTTATTTCCTTATGGGACAGTCCCCTAACTTTACTATTTTATCAATAAAAGAATAATCTAGCAATCAATGTTTCACAATGATAAACAGTCCTTCATCTAATTCATGGGCAATACCATCTAAAATGGCTTCTAAATTAGCACATATCTTTTGTAATTCCGAATCACTTTTACAATGAAATACGGCAGTCCCACTTGGTACTCTTTCAGGTGAAGTAGTAACAGCTGCAAGAATGAATTTCTGGATTGTTGTGCTCATTCTAACTTACTCCCCTTCTTATTAGCTTTTGATTCTGAAGGCATTCTAATCGCATTCTCCAATGTAGGCACTTGACCTAAAATGGCAATGGCTTTTTCGATATCCTTCCTTTGTGGAAGGACAAATACACCAATGCGACCATCATCTAGATCTCTTTTAGCGAGAGGAGTTAGAGCTGGAGTTCCTGAATCTTTAAAAATGCCTAAGGATGTGGAAATGTCATGAAGAATGGCCTGTCGTTGCCCCAGGTTTGCGATAGTAGACCTTGCATCAAATGATTTAGGAGAAAGAACAAAGCCCATACCATACTTTAAAATCTCTTCTTGTCTGACTTTCAAACCGATATTCATAATATAGATATTATCGACATAAAGCCCTGCCCCATCAAAATGAGGCTCAACATACTCAATATCGACTATGTCCTGAAGTCGACCACCAGCCATTAATTTATGAGAAATGAGCATAGAGATAAGCCCAATGACTAAGGCAACATAAAAATTGAAAACAATAAAAGCAATAGTCGCAAGGAGCGAAGAAAAAATGACCAAATAATTTCGACTTTCAAATGCAATGGCTATCCCTTCTATGTAAGTTGCGCCTCTTGGAACAAGCTCATAAGCATCTAGTTCTGTTAACGTATTCCTTTCCATATTTCGAACATCACGAAATTGAGAAGCTGCAACAGTCAAAAACGTAATCGCTGTGAAATTCTCTTCCAATAATGCGGGTATTGCAATCGTACCTAATCCAGCAGCGATAAACCCTAATGCGATGTGTATTATTTTACCATGTAAGTAAGTAGGGTATTGGCGATAATCTGTGCGAAGCATATAAATTCTAGTTAACGTTCCCACCATCACACCAAAAATAACCGGGTACACATATTCATTCATATATTATTCATTTCCCCTTTGGTTTGTAATTTCATATTGACCACATGGTTGATATCATTCAATACCTTAATGACAATAAGAGTGAAAAGAGAAATTGTTAGAGAATCTAAAAAATTCCCATTACCTACTGAATATAAAAAACCAATTTTATTTAACGAAAAACACAAGAGAAAATCACCGGCAATACAGCCTAACACGACAGCACTCACTCTGTATTTCATTGAATGAGACGGATAAAAAAGAAAACTTAATATTACAGAAGAAAAGGCTACAACTATTCCAGTATCCAAAAACATTAAAATAGGATCGTAAATGGATATGAGTCCTAAACCTGAGTTAGTCAGTCCGATTGTTAATAAGGTGATAAACAAATATAATTTATCTCTTACTCTCAGCGAACGTATATAAATAAAACAACCAATAATTATCACAAGTACAGGTACTGCTATTCTCATTGAATATATCGTTACACCATATGGAAAAACGATGATTAACACCAGGCTTAAAAATGAAATATAAAATCTAAACGTGTCTTTTTTACTCATAATAAAGGTTGAGTATGTCCAACATCCCCAAAGGAACCATAAATAGTAAATTCCATCCACATTGTTTCACTCCCTCTTATTATCTACATTATGGAAAATCTTTATGTATCTCATTCATGCATGAATAAAAAACTTATAGAAAAAATAAAGGAAGGAGGTGTTGATAATGGGTAAAGATCGACAAGAAAAGAAATTAAAACAAAGCAAACAGGTGGAATCTGATCGAGATCAAGCTTTGCATTATAAAGGATCAACAGGGCTACAAAGCCCGGAAGAAGCAAGAAACAAACAAAGATAAGGTAGGATTAACTCTTCATGCGATGGGTATGAATTTGCGAGAATAAATAAGTGAAGTCCACTTCCTTAAGGGGGAGTGGATTATTTTGTTTGGTTCGAGGAACAATTACTGGATGTGAATGGTTTGGTTTGATTTGATGATGATGCATGCTTTGGTGATGAGTGATCATTCTTTTTGTAGATTTTGTACTTATCTCTATATGTATCAGCATCATTAAATTAGAAAGCAATAAAAAAGACGAATTCTATAAGAATTCGTCTCCTTAAAAGATATGAAATTTTTTAAAAATCATTGTTTATTACGATTGCTGAGCTCTTTAGGATTCAAGCCTCTTAGCTCCAACCAATGATAGACATTTCCTGACAATACCACTGGTACATGATGAAGCTCGCTCAGATTTTTGCAACCTAAAGCGCACATTAAAAATTTAAGATCTGATTGAATTTCGTTTACTTCTTCAATTGTACTATCCAGTCCAGAATCAAGAAGTGTTTTCAAGATAACTCCTGCCATCCCCACGGCCGAAGCACCTAAGCTTAAGGATTTCACAATGTCTAAGCTGCTTTGAACACCTCCAGAAGCAAGGATTGGCAAGGAGGTGGAAGAATGACATTCAACGATGGATACTGCTGTTGGGATTCCCCAATCATCAAAAAATCCTAACATCCTGCTTCTTCGTTTATTCTCAATTTTAGAGAAGTTCGTTCCCCCAAATCCACCAACATCAATTGCTGCAATATTCGAATGTGATAGAGATGCGGCCACTTCCTTGCTAATTCCAAAGCCTGTTTCCTTAACGATGACAGGAACGGATATCCCATTAGCAATTTGTTGAATCCTTTCCAAAGCACCCCTAAAATTACGATCCCCTTCTGGCATCGTTAATTCTTGAATCACATTAAGGTGAATTTGCAAGGCATTTGCTTCTATCATTTCAACAGCATCTTTTGCTTGCTGAACAGTTGCCTCACTTCCAAGGTTTCCAAAAACGATTCCGTTCTGATTCGTTTTTCTAACCACTTCATATGTATGACGCTCATTTGAATCCTTCAATGCAGACATTTGAGAACCAACCGCAATGGCCATACCTGTTTCTCTTGCCAATATAGCCAGTTCTTCATTTATTTTAGAAGTGGATTTTCCACCGCCACCAGTCATAGCATTGATAAAAATTGGCGAACTCCAATTAAGTTCGCCAATTTGAGTATGCAGATTAACATCATCTACCGCTATATTAGGTAAGCTATGGTGGACAAAAGTAACATCATCAAAACCCGTTTTTCGTTGTTGACCTGTTGATAGTGCATAGTTAATGTGGTCTTGTTTTCTTTGAGCTCTCGTCACTGTCCATCACCATCATTTAAGATCTTTTAGTTTGTCTCCGATCATTTCACCTAACTGGAATCCAGTGTTTTCTTCTGGCATTTCGTAGTCGGTCACTTCTTCTTCCTTTTCTTCCAGAGCTTTTATACTTAAGGATAAGCGTTGTTCGTCTTCGTTGACATCCAATACTTTTACTTTTACCTCTTGGTTCTCTTTTAATACTTCATGAGGGGTACCAATATGGCTATGGGATATTTGTGAGATATGAACGAGTCCTTCTACTCCTGGAAGAACTTCAACAAATGCACCATAGGACACTAAACGTTTTACAACTCCATCAAGCACGCTTCCCTTTGGAGCCTTTTCTGAAATATTGCTCCAAGGTCCAGGTAAAGTTTCTTTAATAGATAGAGAAATTCTTTCATTATCTCGATCAACACTAAGGACTTTGACATTTACTTTTTGTCCTTCTGTTACGACATCTGAAGGTTTCTCAACATGCTCATGAGAAAGTTGTGAGATGTGAACTAAACCATCTACTCCTCCGATATCTACAAATGCTCCAAAATCGGTAATACGCTGAACTGTACCCTCAAGGACAGCCCCTGACTTTATATCTGTTAATAACTTTTTCTTTTGTTGTTGTTTTTCCGCCTCTACAACTGCTCGGTGAGATAAAATAAGTCGATTTTTCTCTTGGTCTAATTCGACAATCTTAAAGCTTAAAGATTTATCTTTATAATCAGAGAAATCTTCAACATAGTAGTCTTCTACTAAGGAAGCAGGAACAAATCCTCTAACCCCAAGATCTACAACTAATCCACCTTTTACAACATCTTTTACTTCTGCTTCAAAAATGTCTCCATTTTCAAAACGGACTTTCATTTCTTCCCATGCTTTTTCAGCATCTACTTTACGTTTTGAAAGAACCAATAGCTCTTCTTCCACTTTCGTCACGATTAACTCAAGTACATCTCCTTCACTGACTACATCAGAAGCTTTTTCAATATGAAGGCTTGAGAGTTCACTAATTGGAATGATGCCATCCACTTTGCTATCTTGAACATCAACAAGGACTTGTTTCTCTTCGACCTTAGTGACTGTTCCTTTAACTTTTTCACCAATTTCGAGATTTTTCACTTCAATTCCATTCATGTCTTCCATTATGTACTCCTCCTTAATCCATGACTACAAAAATTTTAAATCCATAAATCGAAAATTTATAATATTCTTTCTACTAACTTCTAATAAATAAAGCTTTTTGTCAAGCAAGAAAGCTCATATTAAACATGCTCATTTATTAGTTTTTCAATTTCACCCATGATAATTTCAGTTGTTTTTTCTGCATTTAACTTCTGTTCTCTTACTTCATCCATGGGAATAGGGGGACCGTAAACAACCTTTAGTTTTTTAAATGGCTTGTAAGGTCCAATAATGGCACAAGGAACAACATAAGCATTGGATCGAAGAGCAAAAAATCCTGCACCGGCTAATCCCTTTCCAATCTTCCCTGTTTTACTTCTAGTACCCTCTGGAAACAGTCCCAAAACATCACCCTGTTTAAGGACGTTCAATCCCTTACGCAGGGCCTCTCGATCACTCATTCCCCTTTTAACTGGAAAAGCGCGAAGTCCAGGCAGAATCTTACCAAGTACTGGTGCACTAAATATCTCTTCTTTCGCCATAAAAGAAACAGGTCTTGGAGCAGTAATACCTACTACTGGAGGGTCTAAATTATCAATGTGATTTGCACATAATAAAACCCCACCGTCTTTAGGAAAATGCTCTAAACCAACAACTTCTATTCGATAAAGGGGGGTAAGAACCGTTTTTACTAAGCTTTTAGCAAAGGAATACAAGTTCACGTTAACCCTTCCTTTCTACTAGCAACATAATTTGGCTCACTACTTCTGAAATCGACAAGGATGTGGTATCAATCTCAATGGCATCTATTGCTTTTTTCAAAGGGGCCACTTCTCTTTCAGAATCAATCTTATCTCTTAGTGCAATCTCTTTCTTGAGTTGTTCTAAGTCTGATGGGTACCCTTTAGTAACATTTTCTTCATGTCTTCTTTGAGCTCGTTCATCAACACTGGCTAGTAGAAAGACTTTGATTTCAGCATCAGGTATAACATGGGTACCTATATCTCTTCCATCCATTACAACAGCTCCTTCTCTTGCTAACTGTTGTTGTCTATGAACCATTTCCTCTCTCACTAAAGAATGGACTGCAATATGAGATACAGAGTTGGTAACAGAAGATTGACGAATCTCATCTGTTACATTTTCTCCATCTACATATACTAACTGTCCATTTTCTGATGGTTCCAATTCAATTGTTGTATTTGCTAACAACTTCGTTAGCTCCTGTTCATTATGAACGTCTACATTCATTTTCAAAGCTTTATATGTTAGGGAACGATACATCGCTCCAGTATCTATATAAAGATAAGATAATTTCTCTGCTACAATTTTTGCCACTGTACTTTTACCTGCAGCAGCAGGGCCGTCTATTGCGATTCTTAATTTTTCCAAAAAATCCACCTACTTATATTCCTAATTATTTCTCCATTATTTTAACATAAATCAAAAAGAACGTTTAAAAAATCTTTATTCTAAAAACTTTGTTAAACATTGCAAGCGATTTCCTTTCAATCAACTAATGTAAAAAATCACATAGCAAACCTATAAAAAAAGCAGGTCTAATCACCCGCTTTTCCCTTTGATAATGTTTCAACAATATCACTATATTCCATTTTTTCTACCCCTTCATAAAATATTATTTTATGAAATACAGGAAGGAAATTGAACTCATGAAATAGCACTTGAATTCCCAATAATAAAATAAAATGAATAATCGCTAGTTTAATAAGGATACGTTCTACCAATTTCATCTGCTCACCCTTTTTCTTTACATAGAAAAAGTATGTGTCAATTTACTGTTTTTATTCAAGAAGTCCCTTTTTCCTTAACTCTAATTGTCTTTCGAAGCAATATCTAAGGATAAGCTGTCGTTGACTTTCCGTTAGTTTGTCAAACTCAATACTTGCAATACTTCTTGCATCTTTCTCCCATACACGAATCACTCTTCCTTCTATTTCAGCGTAATGACATTCACCATTTTGCATTGGAAGTACTATGATCGTCGTCAGTTTTGTTCCACCCTCAATCTTCATTTCCTTATTCACTATGGCAGCACAGCCTCCTGCACTAATGTCTTCGGTGATGGTGGGGTGATATTGGTTATTAAATTTCAACGAAATATCAGCGTTGGCATCTACACGTACAAATTGCCTGCGTTGAATTTTTACTAATTCGTTTTCGCCAGGATAATGGATGTGAATCATCGGAATCTTTGATAGTTTCCTCCCAAGAACCTCCGTTTCAAACATAAGTACTGTCTGATCATTGTAGATAAAACTGGCTTTAAGCTGAGTGCCATCTATTAAAAAAACAGTCTTTTCTGTTTTTGTATGGATCGGATAATCAATATAGATACCATTTTGCCCTAACTCCACCACTCTACATTTATATTTTTCAAATTTCTCATTATGTAAAGGCTCTAATTGCAACGTCATTCCAGCTTTAATCATAGTCCAAAACTCTCACTTTCTTACTTCCATTATGTGTACCCTTATTATGGCATGTGACAATCTACCTTTCCATACTTTTTTATACATTTTCATTCTTTTCTGAATTTAAACAACAAATGAGGGACGGACCTCCAAATGGAGGTCCGTCCCTCATAAAATAATTATACTACTTCTTCATATATTGGTTCTGCATTTTTAAGTCTTTCTACTTTTTCTTCTTCTCCGGTTTTTGCATTTATAAAGATTCGATACGTATCTTTACCTAGCATACCCAGGAACTCAAAACAGAGTACTTCTTCATTTAAGTCATTTACGATGACAGCCTTTCTCTCTTCCATGACTTTAAGATTTGGGTTTGTTGTGGCTCTTGCTTCTTCTTTGGTAATGGAAGGCTTCGGCAATTCTCGTTCATGATTATTTTTCAAATATTCTTCTGCAGCAAATCCAATGATTTGTCCGTTGTCTAAAGCTACTTTTATTTTCACAGAATCAGGATATATCCTTGTTTCATCTACAATCGTTACATACGTGAAGATTCCAATATTATTATATTGAGCACTTTCAAACAGCTCTAATTTCTCAAATTTATTTTCTTTTAAAAATTGAGTAGCTTTCTCAGCAGCTTTATTTAAACTAATTTTCGTATCTTTCACTTCTCGATTATGAATGTACCAAATAGGATATCCTCCCTTTTTAGTTATATCCATACTCGCTTCAGTTTTTCCGTTGCCAATTGACACACTATAAAATTCGTAATTAGAACCTTTTCCACTTTTAGCTACCTTGGCATTCTTGGTTTCCTTCAAACCTGAATATTTTCTTAACACTTCAACGGCTTCTTTTTTAGAAATTGCTTTACCTTGTAGCTTTTTGAAATTATCATCTTTTTTCTCTGTATTTACAAAAGTGGTGTTTCCGAAATTTGCTTCATCGTATCCAGAGACATTTTTTTCAACCGTCTTAAATCCATCAATGATTGTATTGTCTGACTGCTCTTTTCCTGATGCTAGAGCCAGTTCCACGTCCATCCATCTTAAGTTATTCTTAATAACTAAATATTGAACCCTTCTTAACTCTTTCTGTATATCGGCACTTTGTTTATATAATCCTTCTAATGATTTGTATTCTTTTTCAGATAGTGGATTTTTATCAAGGTCCCTCACGGCTACTCGGTAGCTGAAATCTCCGATATTGCTTAAAAACTCCTCCGTTTTATTAAATGGTAAAAGGGTCAAAGGAAGTTGACCAACGTCACTATGAGCTTGGGAAGTCAGTCTCCATACATCTGCAAGAGCAGGAGATAGAGATTTCCGTGAGTTCATTGCTAAAGTCGAACCTATTTTATCGTGGAGAAGATCCATCTGGTAAGTTAATTCATGAAACGCACGCTGGTAATTATTTTCAGCATTTATTAATACCGCATTTTTCTCCTGGTGTTCTTGATACCCCCAAAAGGCTGTACCTGCAACGCCCAGAACGAGTACAGTGATTAGAATTACACGTAGCACTTTACTTCACCTCATTAATTACAGAATATGTGCTTTCCTATTTTCTTTATTTGTGGACGGGACCAAATCCATTTACTTGTAGCTGTTGCAGGATTAAAATAATAAATGGCACTAGAGGATGGATCCCAACCATTGATAGCATCCAACACAGCTTCCTTCGCCTTTTCGTTTGGTGTCAGCCAAATTTGCCCATCTGCAACAGCAGTAAACGCACCAGGTTCAAATATTACTCCTGCAGCTGTGTTTGGAAATGCTGAGCTATCTACTCGATTTAAAATAACTGCTGCAACTGCAACTTGACCTTCGTATGGTTCACCTCGTGCTTCACCATAAACAGCATTCGCCATTAATTGGATGTCGTTTTGAGAAAAGCCATTTGGTGTATTCACCGCTGTTGGTTTGGAAGGGGTTTGCTTTTGCTGTTGTTGTGGCTGCTTAGCACTAGTCCCTTTTCCTCCGCCTCCCTCAGCTTGTTTGTTAAGATTAGTACCTCCGTAATGACTAAAGTTTTTCCCTTTTTGGATCTGTTCTTTGACAAATTGTTTATTATACTTTGAAGCTTTCACTAGTTTATTTTTTGTCTCTTGACCTGCTAAACCGTCAATTTCTAGACCAAATTCATATTGGAAGTTTCTTAAAGCCCAATATGTCCCCCAACCAAAGACTCCATCAATATCCCCATTGTAGTACCCTATATACTGTAACCTTGCTTGTAGCTCTATTACATCTTCACCAGTTGCACCATGCTGAATGACTTGGTTTGAAAAAGCGTCTGCCTTCTCTCCTTCTGATGAAATCATTAAAAGAGAACACATAAGCACCATGACGACTGAAGTAATAGATATTTTGAAGCGACTATTCATAATGCTTTAACCTCCATATCTTCAATTAACATTAACTCTAGTTTTTGTAGAGACTCCCATTTTATACAAGCGTTATAAGAAAAAAAGACGTCCTCAATTTGAGAACGTCTTTTATTGAACCTTTTCTTTATATAATTGATTGTTGTATTGTTTTTCTGTTAGTCGATGTGCATGTTTTACTTTTTTCAAACCAAGCCACCATAGAAAGAACATGAAGGGAATCATATAATAGATCCAATTTTTTTCAGCAAGAAAAATATAATTATATGTTCCGTGTAAAAAGATCGGAATAAAAAGGGAAATCAATAACCACTTTCGTTTTTCTTCTTTTAAAGAAAATTTGGCTTTTCCTAAGTAATAACCCATAATAACTCCAAATAAGGCATGACTTGAAACAGGAAGCAATGCTCTACCAAATGCATACTCAACGCCATTTGCTACTAAATATAATATGTTTTCCACTGTAGCAAAGCCTAAAGACACACTTGCACCATAGACAATACCATCATAAGGGTCATTGAAATTAACGTGCTGAAAAATTGCAAACATCAAAATAAACCATTTGAAAAACTCTTCAAGTAATCCTGAGGAAATATATGCATTGGCCAAATTTGATGGAATGAACCCTTCAACTCCCAATACATATTGAAGGAACATAATAGGGAAGGTTATGATAGTTCCATAAATAAATGTCTTAAACACTAATGTAATCGGTTCTGATTCATATTCGTCGCGCAAATAAAAATAACTCAGCAACGCTAATCCTGGTGCTATACCCGCTGATAAAATCACCAGCATAAAAAGTCCTCTTTTCTTTCGGTTTTCTTAATCGTATCATGTTAAAGTAAGATTGGAAATAACATTTTATTTGACAGGAGGAATGCCCATATGAAAAAAAATATTTTAGTAATACATACAGGTGGAACGATTTCTATGATGGAGGATGTTAGTACAGGAGAAGTGATTCCAGGGAAAGAAAATCCTTTATCCGTTCAAACTTCCATTGTTTCAAACTTAGCTAATATCACAGTAGAGGAAGCATTTCACCTACCTTCTCCCCACATTACTGAACAGCATATGTACCAACTTAAAGAACTAATAGAAGAGAAGTACAAGGAAAAGGCGTTTGACGGGGCAGTTATTACACATGGAACAGATACTTTAGAAGAAACAGCTTATTTCTTAGATCTTACCATATCCTTACCTATTTCTATTGTCGTTACAGGGGCCATGAGATCGAGTAACGAAATTGGAGCAGATGGATTGTATAATCTTATATCATCTGTTCGTGTAGCAGCAGATAGTAAATCAAAGAATAAAGGTGTATTAGTTGTATTAAATGATGAAATTCATTCAGCAAAAAACGTAACAAAAACACACACAAGCAACGTTTCTACCTTCCAAAGCCCGCAATATGGACCAATTGGAATTGTTACAAAAAGAGGCGTACTTTTTCACCACCAACCTACTTCCTCTGAGAGCTATCAAGTTTGCGATATCTCAAAACGAGTTACTTTAATCAAAGCATATGCTGGGATGGACTCGGGCCTGTTAATTGCAATTAAGGATTTACAATTTGATGGTGTGATTATAGAGGCACTTGGACAAGGGAATCTTCCACCTGAAGCCGTCCATGGTATAAATGAATTGTTATCTGCAAATATTCCCGTTGTGCTTGTTTCAAGATGCTTTAACGGGATTGTTCAAGATATTTATGGTTATAGTGGTGGAGGAAAACAATTAAAGGAAAAGGGAGTCATTTTTTCTAACGGCCTTAATGGACAGAAAGCCCGTATAAAATTGATGGTTGCTCTTTCTCAAACCAACGATTTCCACGAACTTGAGAAGATATTTAAAAACTAATGACTTTGTTAGATAGGCAACAAAGTTAGCAAAAATATCCTAAAAAAACGACTCGTGAAATCCGCGAGTCGTTTTGTAAATTATAGATATGAAAAATATTCATGAAGTTACTTTATGATCAATCTTTACCTACAATAGAGCTTGCTATTAATCCTCCATGTAATCTCCCGTTTTCAATAAATATTTCATTGGCATTATTTCCTGCTGCTATAACTCCTGCGATGTATACTCCATTCACATTCGTCTCCATAGTGTCAGGATTAAAGGATGGTCTTCCTGTTTCATCATCAATGCTAATTCCCATCTTAGTAAGAAAACCGTGATCTGGATGATACCCTGTCATAGCAAAAACAAAATCATTGTATATCTCCTTTTGTTCTCCTTGAGTATCATAGATTACAGACTGTTCCTTTATTTCTTGAACACACGAATTAAATTCCATATTTATCTCACCACTTCGAACTAATGCATCGAAATTAGGAAGTATCCATGGCTTTACACTTTTTGAGTATTCACTTCCACGATAAATCACCGTTACTCTTGCTCCTGCTTTATTTAATTCTAAGGCAGCATCGACTGCTGAATTCTTTCCACCTATTACAACAACATCGGTGTCAAAAAAGGGATGTGCTTCTTTAAAGTAATGAAATACCTTTTCTTCTTTTTCACCTGGAATGTTCAAGTAATTTGGAGAATCATAATAACCAGTTGCAATGATTACATGTTTCGCTTGGTATGTTTCCTTTGAGGTAGAAATAATAAAACCCTGTTCACTTTTTTCTACGTTTTGAACCAGCTCAAAACGATTAATCCTTAATTTTTTTCTTTTTGCTACCTCACGATAATAAACAAGAGCCTGATTACGACGAGGCTTATGTTCCTCAATAACAAAAGGAACATCACCGATTTCTAATTTCTCACTTGAAGAGAAAAAAGTTTGGTGAGTAGGGTAATGATAAATAGCATTTACAATATTGCCTTTTTCAATAATTAAAGGATCTATTCCTTGATCCTTTAAACTTATAGCAGCTGACAACCCACAAGGGCCTCCACCTACAATAATACAATCTTCAGTTTTCAAATTTGGACACTCCTTCAAATTACTCTATCTGAAAGATGATATAGTTAGTTTTCTTCAGAACTTCGAATTATCTCCCACCAATTATTATGGAATAATTTTAATTATTGGTCAAAAGTAATCCCTTATATAAGCCTCTTTTCGCAAAGATTGTTGTATTATAACATAATTTCACCTAAGGCTCTGTCAACGCTCCGTTTTCAGCCGACGTCAGCAGAGGATACTCTGCGCCCATGAACTGGGAAGTGAGCATCTTCTGAAATAAAAGTAACAAAGTTTACGAAAAGAGCCTAAAA
>NZ_LQXM01000022.1 GCF_001648555.1 Rossellomorea aquimaris TF-12
GAGTGAAATTTCAAATATATTTGCGAAAAATACACTTTATCTAGCGAAATATTCATTTTATTTACGAGCTACCGATTTCTCGACGCAAATCGACAACAGGCGGATGCCTGTTTTATTTCCAGCTGTTTTGCTTACAAAGCTGCCCTTTTCTAGTTTACATTGAATATTATATTGTCTACTGCTATAATTCAAAATAGTGTACATGTGTGGAAATAACAGGAGTTGAACATTGAATGAATCGTGAAGACAAATTAAAAAGACAACAGAAAATTAGAAATTTTTCTATTATTGCTCATATAGATCATGGGAAATCAACCCTAGCTGACCGTATCTTAGAAAAGACAAAAGCACTTACGGCACGAGAAATGAAAGAGCAATTGCTAGATTCTATGGATTTAGAAAGAGAACGTGGAATTACAATTAAACTGAATTCAGTGCAATTAAAGTATCAAGCGAAAGATGGAGAAGAGTATATTTTTCATTTAATTGATACACCGGGACACGTCGATTTTACATACGAAGTATCTCGTAGTTTGGCTGCATGTGAAGGTGCAGTGCTTGTAGTAGATGCTGCTCAAGGTATTGAAGCTCAAACATTGGCGAATGTTTACTTAGCACTTGATAATGATTTGGAAATCCTTCCTGTCATTAACAAAATTGACCTTCCAGCCGCTGACCCAGAACGAGTTCGTCAGGAAGTAGAGGATGTTATTGGTCTTGATGCATCAGATGCAGTATTAGCTTCTGCTAAAGCAGGAATTGGAATTGAAGACATTTTAGAACAGATTGTTGAAAAGGTTCCAGCACCTGTTGGAGACCCTGATGCTCCATTAAAAGCTCTAATCTTTGACTCATTATATGATGCATATAGAGGTGTAGTAGCTTATATTCGCGTGATGGAAGGTTCTGTGAAAGTCGGAGATAAGGTCCGAATGATGGCAACCGGCAAAGAATTTGAAGTAACCGAAATTGGTGTCTTTACCCCAAAACCTACTGGAATGAAAGAACTGACAGTAGGAGATGTAGGCTATTTAACAGCAGCTATCAAAAATGTAGGAGACACTCGTGTTGGTGATACCATCACCCTAGCGAAAAATCCAGCTGAAAAAGCACTGCCTGGTTATCGTCGATTAAATCCGATGGTGTATTGTGGTCTTTACCCAATTGATTCTAATCGCTATAACGATTTACGAGAAGCGTTAGAAAAATTAGAGTTAAATGATTCTGCCTTACAATATGAGCCAGAGACATCTCAAGCTTTAGGATTTGGTTTCCGTTGTGGTTTCTTAGGACTTCTTCACATGGAAATTATCCAGGAGCGTATTGAACGTGAATTTAAGATTGATCTTATTACGACGGCTCCAAGTGTTATCTATCATGTTCAACTTACAGATGGAGAAGAAGTGAAGGTTGACAACCCGTCAATGATGCCTGATCCTCAAAAAGTTGATTATGTAGAAGAGCCTTACGTTAAAGCAACAATAATGGTTCCGAACGATTATGTAGGAGCTGTTATGGAGCTTTGCCAAGGGAAACGTGGTAATTTCATCGATATGCAATATATGGACGACACTCGAGTGAATATTGTATATGAACTTCCTTTAGCAGAAATTGTGTATGATTTCTTTGATCAGTTAAAGTCGGGAACAAAAGGATATGCATCCTTTGATTATGAACTGATTGGATACAAGGAATCTAAACTTGTGAAGATGGATATCTTGTTAAATGCAGAAAATGTAGATGCATTAAGTTTCATCGTTCACCGTGATTTTGCCTACGAACGCGGGAAGATTATTGTTGAGAAGTTAAAGGATCTGATTCCAAGACAACATTTTGAAGTGCCTATTCAAGCGGCTATTGGCCAAAAAATTGTTGCCCGTTCAACAATTAAAGCGATGCGTAAAAATGTACTTGCAAAGTGTTATGGTGGAGACATTTCCCGTAAGCGTAAACTTCTTGAAAAACAAAAAGAAGGTAAAAAGCGTATGAAATCTGTTGGTTCCGTAGAGGTTCCACAAGAAGCGTTCATGGCTGTTTTAAAAATGGACGACACTGATTCAAAAAAATAATTTTGATCTGGATAAAGGGGGGGAAGAGGCTTGTATCAACAAGCGCTACTTTACCCCCTTTTCTCTATGATTGACACTAAAGGATGGATACAATTGGTAAAATCAGCGTATATTCATATACCATTCTGTGAACATATCTGTCACTATTGTGATTTCAATAAGTTCTTTTTAGAAGGTCAGCCAGTTGATGAGTATATAACTCGCCTGGGTGAAGAAATGAAAATGAGAGTAAGAAATCAAGCCTCTGAACAATTAGAAACTATTTTTGTTGGAGGAGGAACACCTACTGCTTTAAACGCTAATCAGCTTGATAAACTCTGTACGGAAATCAACACTCACCTTCCTTTTGAAACGGGAGAGTTTACATTTGAAGCTAACCCAGGAGACCTTTCTGAAGACAAGCTTCGTGTATTGAAAGATCACGGGGTGAATCGATTAAGTTTTGGGGTACAGTCTTTCAATAATGACCTTCTTAAGGGAATTGGAAGAACTCATAAAAGTGAAGATGTTTATTCATCAATAGAAGCGGCTCAAAAGGTAGGATTCACAAACATTAGTATCGATTTAATATATAGCTTACCGAAACAAACAGAGGAAGATTTTCAAGATACCTTAAGAAAAGCCCTTGACCTTAATCTTCCCCATTATTCAGCTTATTCTCTTATTGTAGAACCTAAAACGGTCTTCTATAACTTGATGAGAAAAGGGAATCTTCCACTTCCTTCTCAGGAGCAAGAAGCAAACATGTATGAAATCTTGATTGATACAATGGAGGAGTATGGGCTGAATCAATATGAAATTAGTAATTTTGCCAAAAAAGGATATGAAAGTAAGCATAACCTCGTTTATTGGGATAATGATGAATATTATGGTTTAGGAGCAGGGGCTCACGGATATATAAACGGAGTACGCTATTCAAACTATGGACCCTTGAAAAAATATATGGAACCTATTCAACAGGGAAAGGCACCTACGATTCAGGAACATCATGTGACCAAAGGGGAAATGATGGAAGAGGAAATGTTCTTAGGTTTGCGAAAGGTAGATGGAGTTAATAAAGCTGTGTTTGAAAGAAAATTTGGATGCTCAATTGAATCTGTATTCCAATCGTCTATAGAAAAAATGAAGGATAGAAACTTAATCACTGTATCGGAAAATAGCATTTGCTTAACCAAACAAGGTCGCTTTTTAGGTAATGAAGTATTTCAATCTTTTTTGGGTGTAATCTAATATATTGACATCCCTTTTCTGATTTGATAATTTATTAATTAGATTTAGCACTCATCTTGAGAGAGTGCTAACAGGGGTGATGAATGTTGTTAACAGATCGACAACTTCTAATTCTTCAAGTGATTATTGATGATTTTATTCTTTCCGCTCAACCAGTTGGATCCAGGAGCTTGTCTAAAAAGGACGAGATTTCTTTCAGTTCAGCTACCATTCGTAATGAAATGGCGGATTTAGAGGATTTAGGTTTTATCGAAAAAACACATACATCTTCAGGACGTGTTCCTTCTGAAAAAGGTTATCGTTATTATGTGGATCACTTACTTTCTCCTCAACAATTAAACAAGAACGAGGTTCATGCATTACGTTCTATTTTTAATGACAGGATTTACGAATTAGAGAAAGTGGTTCAAAAATCAGCGAAAATTCTTTCTGAATTGACAAATTACACAACAATTCTATTAGGGCCTGATTTGAAGGAAAATAGATTGAAGAAGATTCAACTCATTCCTCTAAATAAAGACACAGCCATTGCCATTATCGTTACGGATAACGGACATGTTGAGAATAAATTATTTCAAATTCCTCCGACGATGGATGCTCTTGAGCTTGAGAAATTAGTGCATATTTTAAACGATCGTTTGTCAGGAGTTCCAATTAGTGAACTAAATGATAAGATCTTCAAGGAAGTCGCTCTGGTACTTAAAGAGCACATCCAGAATTATGATTTTATCCTACACTCGATCACAGATTCTCTTAATCCATCGGGTACAGATAAGCTGTTCTTTGGGGGCAAGACTAATATGCTGAATCAGCCTGAGTTTCATGATGTTCATAAAGTACGCATGTTACTGGAAATGATTGATCAAGAAGAGAGTCTTTATCATTTGATTCGTCCATCCTCATCAGGAGTGAATATTAAAATTGGGAAAGAAAATAATCATCTTGCAATGGAGAATTGCAGTCTCATAACCGCTACTTATTCTATTGGTAAAGAGCAATTAGGTTCTATTGCGATTATCGGACCTACTCGGATGGAGTATTCCCGTGTCGTAAGCTTACTTAATTTCTTCTCAAACGATATGTCGAAGGTTCTTACGAAACTGTATCAAAGTGAAGATTAGTGGACATATTGTATAAAGGTAAAATAGACCTGGAAATCTCATCTATGAGCTGATTTCTGGTGTCAGAGTTCGACTGTCATGTAATGTTTAGTATGGATGATTTTTATAAGGAGGTGAATGTTATGTCTGAAGAAACAAAGCAAGCACAACAAGAGACAGAAGAAGCAAAGAAAGATAACAACGAGCAAGAGGTTGTTGAAGAAGTATTTGCTGAAGAACCTCAAGTAGAGGAAGCGACAGAAGAACATGAATCAGATGAGCTTTCACAACTTCAAGAAAAGCTGAATGAATCTGAAAATCGTTATCTTCGATTAAGAGCCGATTTCGATAACTATCGCCGTCGTGTGAATGTTGAGAACGAAGCGAAGGAAAAATATCGTGCTCAAGGTCTTATTACTGAACTTTTGCCAGCACTTGATAATTTCGAGCGTGCTTTAAATATAGAAGCTGAGAACGATCAAACGAAAACGTTGCTTCAAGGAATGGAAATGGTTCACCGCAGTATCACTGAAGCCCTAAAAAAAGAGGGCGTCGAAGCAATTGAAGCCGTAGGTCAACAATTTGACCCTCATTTGCATCAGGCAGTGATGCAAACGGAAGATGAAAATTTTGAAAGCAACGTCGTAGTTGAAGAATTTCAAAAAGGATTCAAACTCAAGGACAGAGTTATTCGTCCATCAATGGTAAAGGTAAATCAATAAATAACATTACATAAGATTAATAGGGAGGTTTCTTACTATGAGTAAAATTATCGGTATTGACTTAGGTACAACAAATTCATGTGTATCAGTACTTGAAGGTGGAGAGCCAAAGGTCATTGCAAACGCAGAAGGAAACCGCACAACGCCTTCAGTTGTTGCGTTTAAAAATGGAGAAAAACAGGTTGGGGAAGTAGCGAAGCGTCAAGCTATTACAAACCCAAATACAATCATCTCAGTGAAGCGTCACATGGGGACAGATCACAAAGTAGAAGCTGAAGGAAAAGAATATACTCCACAAGAAATTTCAGCTATGATTCTTCAACACTTAAAATCATATGCAGAAGACTATCTTGGGGAAAAAGTTGAAAAAGCGGTTATCACAGTACCTGCTTACTTCAATGATGCTGAGCGTCAAGCAACAAAAGATGCTGGTAAAATCGCTGGTCTTGAAGTTGAACGTATTATCAACGAGCCAACTGCTGCTGCACTGGCATATGGTTTAGATAAAATGGACGAAGATCAAACGATTCTTGTTTATGACCTAGGTGGCGGTACGTTCGACGTATCCATCCTTGAACTTGGTGACGGTGTATTCGAAGTACGTTCTACTGCCGGTGACAATCGTCTTGGCGGAGATGACTTTGACCAAGTAATCATCGATTACCTAGTAGCTGAATTCAAAAAAGATAACGGTATTGACCTTTCTAAAGATAAAATGGCTCTACAACGTCTTAAAGACGCAGCAGAGAAAGCGAAGAAAGATCTTTCAGGTGTTACGTCAACTCAAATTTCTCTTCCTTTCATCACAGCTGGAGAAGCAGGTCCTCTTCACTTAGAAGTGAACCTTACTAGAGCGAAATTCGAAGAAATTTCTTCAGACCTTGTAGAGCGTACAATGGGACCAACTCGTCAAGCGATGAAAGATGCTGGTCTATCTGCAAGTGAAATTGATAAAATCATTCTTGTCGGTGGATCAACTCGTATCCCGGCTGTACAGGAAGCAATCAGAAAAGAAACTGGAAAAGAGCCTTCTAAAGGTGTAAACCCTGACGAGGTTGTAGCAATGGGTGCAGCGATTCAAGGTGGAGTTCTGACTGGTGACGTAAAAGATGTAGTATTACTTGACGTAACACCACTTTCACTTGGAATTGAAACTATGGGTGGAGTAGCTACGAAGCTGATTGAACGTAACACAACGATTCCAACATCTAAATCCCAAACTTTCTCAACTGCTGCTGACAATCAAACAGCTGTTGATATCCATGTATTACAAGGTGAACGCCCAATGGCAGCGGATAACAAAACCCTTGGACGCTTCCAATTATCAGATATTCCACCAGCACCACGTGGAGTACCTCAAATTGAAGTTAAATTCGACATCGACAAAAACGGAATTGTAAATGTTAGTGCGAAAGACCTTGGAACAGGAAAAGAGCAAAACATTACAATCAAATCTTCTACTGGCCTTTCTGACGATGAAGTAGAACGTATGGTTAAAGAGGCAGAAGAAAATGCTGAAGCAGACAAACAACGTAAAGAGGAAGTTGAACTTCGTAACGAAGCAGACCAACTTGTTTTCCAAACGGAAAAAACGTTAAAAGACCTTGAAGGCAAAGTAGAAGAAGATGAAGTGAAGAAAGCGGAAGATGCTAAAGCTGAACTGAAAGAAGCAATCGAGAAAGATGATTTAGATCTAATCCGTGAAAAGAAAGATGCACTTCAAGAAATCGTTCAAAGCTTAACAATGAAGCTTTATGAGCAAGCTCAAGCTGAAGCTCAGGCGGCTCAAGGTGAAGAAGGTCAAGCTGGAAATGAAGACGATGTTGTAGATGCAGAATATGAAGAAGTAAATGATGACAAGAAATAATAGGTAAGGAACAGGCTCTGATAATGTTGCAATTGATTTTAGTGTGAGGGAATCTATAAAGATTCTCCTCACTGATTTATACTTCACGTTACAGAGCAAAGTAAAAAGTCAAAGTCAGGGCGGTTCTTGGCTTTGACTTTTTCTATGAATGGACCTATTGAAATGGATAGGAATATCAGAGGGAAAATCCAAATCTCGGTTTTTATTGATATTCCATCATATACAATGTTAAAATAACCTTTATGCAAAGGATTCGGGAGTGGTGTTTTAATGAGTAAACGGGACTATTATGAGGTTCTTGGTGTCGGGAAAGACGCCTCAAAAGACGAAATGAAAAAAGCATACCGCAAGCTCTCTAAAAAATATCATCCGGATATTAATAAAGAAGCGGATGCTAATGAAAAATTCAAAGAAATATCAGAAGCGTATGAAGTGTTAAGTGATGATCAGAAACGCGCTCAATATGATCGCTTTGGACATACAGATCCTAACCAGGGATTTGGTGGCGGAGGAGACTTCGGCGGCGGTTTCGGTGGCTTCGAAGATATCTTTAATACGTTCTTTGGTGGCGGAGGCGGTCGAAGAAGAGACCCTAACGCACCTAGACAAGGAGCGGACCTCCAGTACACAATGTCCTTGACTTTTGAGGAAGCGGTTTTTGGTAAAGATACAGAAATCGAAATTCCTAAAGAAGAAGAATGTGATACATGTCATGGATCTGGAGCAAAACCAGGAACAAAGGTTGATACATGTTCACATTGTAAAGGAGCAGGTCAATTAAACGTTGAGCAAAACACTCCTTTTGGACGCATTGTAAACAGACGAGTGTGTCATTATTGTAATGGTACAGGAAAACAGATTAAAGAGAAATGTACGACATGTGGTGGAGCAGGTAAAGTGCAAAAACGCCGCAAAATTAATATAAAGATTCCAGCTGGAATTGATGATGGTCAGCAACTTCGTGTGACAGGTCAAGGAGAACCGGGTATTAATGGTGGTCCTTCAGGTGACTTGTATGTTGTGTTCCATGTTCGCTCTCATGAGTTTTTCGAGCGTAATGGGGATGATATTTACTGTGAAATGCCAGTTACATTTGCACAAGCTGCTTTAGGTGATGAAATCGAAGTACCTACTCTACATGGTAAAGTCAAGCTGAAAGTTCCAGCTGGCACACAAACAGGTACGAAATTTAGACTTAAAGGTAAAGGTGTTCCAAATGTACGTGGATATGGTACAGGAGATCAGCATGTACAAATGAAGGTAGTAACTCCTTCAAAACTAACTGAAAAGCAAAAGCAGCTACTACGAGAATTTGCTGATATTAGTGGGCAAATTCCAGATGAACAACATGAAAGCTTTTTTGATAAAGTAAAAAAAGCCTTTAAAGGCGAATAACTCAGAATGGAGTTGGTAGGATAAATGAAATGGTCAGAAATCAGTATTCTAACTACGAATGAAGCGATTGAACCGATTTCAAACATTCTTCATGAATCAGGAGCTAGCGGAGTGGTTATTGAAGACCCTTTTGATTTAATTAAAGAAAGAGAAGATATGTTTGGAGAAATCTACCAACTCAATCCTGATGATTATCCAATTGAAGGTGTATTAGTAAAAGCTTACTTACCTGTTAATAGTTTTTTAGGTGAAACAGTGGAAGAGATCAAGCAAGGAATAACAAACCTTGTTACCTATGATATTGATATAGGAGAAAATAAAGTAGAGATCTCAGAAGTGAATGAAGAGGAATGGGCAACAGCTTGGAAGAAATACTACCATCCTGTAAAAATTTCTGATAAATTCACCATTGTTCCTACTTGGGAAGACTATACCCCGGTTCATAGTGATGAATTGATCATTGAGCTTGATCCTGGTATGGCGTTTGGTACAGGTACTCATCCTACAACGGTTATGTGTATCCAGGCCTTAGAGCGTATCGTACGGGAGCAGAACACGGTAATTGATGTAGGAACGGGTTCAGGGGTTCTCTCGATTGCCTCTGCTTTGTTAAAGGCGAGTAAAGTGGATGCATATGATTTGGATGAAGTTGCCGTCCGATCAGCTAGGTTAAATGTAAAGCTGAATAAAGTGCAGCAAGTAGTAACTGTTGAAGAAAATAATCTGCTTAATGGCATTAGTGAACCGGCAGATGTTATTGTGGCAAATATTTTAGCTGAAATTATTTTACGTTTTACTGAAGATGCCTATAACCTTGTGAAACCAGGGGGCTATTTTATTACATCTGGAATCATTCAGCCTAAAAAACAAGAGGTACGAGATTCCCTGGAGAATGCTGGCTTTATCATTGAAGAGGTTATGGTAATGGAAGACTGGGTTGCCATTATCGCTAAAAAACCTTTATAGGACCCTAATAGAAGACGTGGAGTGAGACTGAATGCAAAGATATTTTATAGATGAAGCTTACAATGAGGAACTTCCTATCTATCTTACTGGTGAAGACTATCATCACATTGTTCGTGTAATGAGAATGAAGGAAGATGATCACATTTTCGTCGTATTTAATGATCAAGCATCAGCCATTTCACGTATTGAAACGATTTCCAGTGACTCCGTTGAAGTATCAATAGTACAATGGGAAACAACAACAGTAGAATTACCAATTAAAGTAACCATTGCGAGCGGCCTGCCGAAAGGGGATAAATTAGAGTTGATTTTTCAAAAGGGAACGGAGCTCGGGGCAGCTCAATTTATCCCTTTTAATGCGGATCGCTCAATTGTAAAATGGGATGCGAAAAAAGCTAAAAAAAAGGTTGAACGTTGGGAAAAGATTGTGAAAGAGGCTGCTGAACAGTCTCATAGACTTTTGATTCCCCAAGTGCTTTCACCTGTTTCTCTGAAAGAATTACTAAAGCTAGGTCAAGAGTTTGATTATAAACTCGTTGCATATGAAGAAGAAGCTAGAGCAGGAGAAAAAGGCAATCTTTCTACAACACTAACGAGCATTAAAGAAGGACAAAGTGTTCTTGTTGTGTTTGGACCAGAAGGTGGATTATCTGATAAGGAAATACAGCTTTGTAAGGAAGAAGGCTTTTTGACATGTGGATTAGGCCCTAGAATACTGCGTACAGAGACGGCTCCTTTGTACGTCCTTTCTGCCATTAGCTATCAATTAGAATTAATGAGGTGATTGTAATGCCATCAGTAGCGTTTCACACTTTAGGGTGTAAAGTGAACCACTACGAAACCGAAGCCATTTGGCAATTGTTTAAAGAAGAAGGATATGAACGTGTTGAATACGATTCGATTGCAGATGTTTATGTCATCAATACTTGTACAGTAACTAATACTGGAGATAAAAAAAGTAGACAAGTAATCCGTCGGGCAATTAGAAAGAATCCGGACGGAGTCATTTGTGTTACAGGTTGTTATGCTCAAACATCTCCTGCTGAAATCATGGCGATTCCTGGAGTAGACGTAGTAGTTGGTACACAAGACCGAAGAAAAATGCTTACCTATATAGAAGAATATAAAAAAGAACGACAGCCTATTAATGGCGTAACAAATATTATGAAAAATCGTGTATACGAAGAATTAGATGTTCCGGCCTTTACGGATCGAACACGTGCATCTTTAAAGATTCAAGAAGGGTGTAATAATTTCTGTACATTTTGTATCATCCCTTGGGCGCGTGGTCTGATGAGATCTCGTGATCCTGAAGAAGTCATTCACCAGGCCCAACAGCTTGTTGATGCTGGATATAAAGAAATTGTCCTTACGGGTATCCATACAGGTGGATACGGAGAAGACATGAAGGATTATAACCTTGCCATGCTTCTTAAAGATCTTGAACAGAAGGTGAAGGGTCTTAAGCGAATTCGAATATCATCCATTGAAGCCAGTCAATTAACAGATGAAGTCATTGAAGTAATAGACCAATCGAACATTGTTGTTAGACATCTTCATGTACCTTTGCAATCAGGATCTAATACGGTTCTTAAAAGAATGCGTAGAAAATACACGATGGAGTTCTTTGCTGAACGACTAGACAAGCTCAAGAAGGCTTTACCCGGTCTTGCTGTTACTTCTGATGTTATCGTTGGTTTTCCAGGTGAAACAGAAGAAGAGTTTATGGAAACCTATAACTTCATAAACGAGCACAAATTTTCTGAGCTTCACGTATTCCCATACTCAAAGCGCACCGGTACTCCGGCAGCGCGTATGGATGACCAGGTTGATGAAGAGGTTAAGAATGAACGAGTGCATCGTTTAATTGGACTTTCAAATCAACTGGCAAAAGAATATGCTTCTCATTTTGAAAATGAAGTATTAGAGGTTATTCCAGAAGAACCTTACGGAGATGATCTTTATGTCGGGTATACTGACAACTATTTAAAAGTAGTGTTTCCTGCAACGGAAGAAATGGTCGGTCAATTAGTTAGAGTGAAAATTACTAAAGCCGGTTATCCAATAAATGAAGGACAATTTGTTCGTGTCCTTGAAGATGATTTAGAATCAGAAGAAAAAGCCGCTATCTAACTCATAGTGAGTCACCTCTTTATACAAAGAGGTGACTCATTTTATTTTACTAGTATACTATTTGTAATCGATTTCTTTTTCTGCTTTCTTCCAAATTATCTATTGATATGTACACAAGAAGGTTGTAAACTATTATTGTTAACGTATTTGAATTATGCTTTTTTTTATCTAATTAATGCAAACGATTGCATTGAAATGTAAGCGTTTGTATCTTACTATACTTTGATGAGGTGTTACGATGAAGAAGGCGTGGCGTAAAGAAGCAGTAGGCTATCAAATTTATCCGAGAAGTTTTCAGGATTCAAATGGAGATGGAATTGGAGATTTACAAGGGGTTATTCAACGATTAGATTATATTAAAGAACTAGGAATAGATGTCATTTGGATTTGTCCAATGTATAAGTCACCTAATGATGATAATGGATATGATATTTCGGATTATCAAGATATCATGGAAGATTTCGGTACAATGGAAGATTTCGATCAATTGCTTCAAGAAGTTCATAATAGAGACATGAAGCTGATCATTGATCTTGTTCTAAATCACACTAGTGACGAACACCCTTGGTTTATTGAATCAAGCAGTTCTAAGAGAAATCCTAAACGTGACTGGTACATTTGGAGAGATGGTATTAAAGGGAAAGAACCTAATAATTGGGAAAGTATCTTCGGTGGGTCTGCTTGGCAATATGACGAGGAAACGGATCAATATTTTCTTCACGTATTTTCAACCAAACAACCGGATTTGAATTGGGAAAATGAAGAGGTACGAGATGCCCTGTATGATACTGTAAATTGGTGGCTAGATAAAGGAATTGACGGTTTCAGAATTGATGCTATTAGCCATATTAAAAAACGACCAGGTCTACCTGACATGCCAAATCCTAAGAAGAAGAAATATGTGTCTTCTTTTGACATGCACATGAATCAAAAAGGAATCCATACATTCTTACAAGAGTTCAAAGACCGTACGTATTCAAACTATGATGTGATGACAGTCGGGGAAGCAAACGGTGTGAAAGCTGATGAAGCTGAGCTATGGGTTGGAAAAGAAAATGGGAAAATGGATATGATTTTTCAATTTGAGCATTTAGGGTTATGGGATGCTGAAACGAATCCAGAACTAGATATCGTTGAGTTAAAGAAAGTATTGACTCGTTGGCAAAAAGGACTTGAAGGCAATGGTTGGAATGCTCTATTTATCGAGAACCATGATAAACCAAGAGTTGTATCTACATGGGGGAATGATAAAGAATTATGGAGAGAAAGTGCCACCGCTATGGCAACGATGTATTTCTTAATGCAAGGAACACCGTTTATTTACCAAGGACAAGAAATTGGTATGACAAATGTTCAATTCCCTTCTATCACAGACTATGATGATGTAGCTGTGAAAAATTTATATCGTCTAAAGCGCGAAGAAGGTGTAGAGCATCAGGAAATCATGGAAATTATTTGGGCTTCTTCCCGGGATAACAGCCGGACACCAATGCAGTGGTCAGATGAAGAAAACAGTGGATTTACAACTGGAATACCATGGATGAAAGTGAATCCAAACTATAAAACCATTAATGTAAGAGCTCAAGAAAAGGATGATACTTCAATCCTTGCTTTCTACAAAAAAATGATATCATTAAAGAAAACGGAAGATATTTTCACTTATGGAACCTATGATCTTCTTCTTGAGAAAGATCCACAAATTTATGCTTATACACGAACAACGGAGAATGAGGCCATGGTTGTCATCACCAACCTATCCACCAAAGCAGCAGTTTGTGACTTAGGGAATATAGAGGTTTATTTTTCCAATCTTCTCCTAAATAACTATAATGTTCAAGATCATCAAAAAATGAGTAAGGTGTCTCTTCTACCTTACGAAGCGAGAGTATATCGATTAAAATAACAAAAAATAAACAACCTGGAATTCTTTTCTGGGTTGTTTTGTGTTTTTTTGGAAAAACATGAAAATTATATTGAAAGGGTTTACTTTATTTATGGAATCTTTAGGAGATACTATAATAAATACTCGTATTTCTTGTCCCTTTTTGATATGATAAGAGAGGTACGTACATCTGTTAAAGGAGAGATAACGATTATGTTAAAAAATATTGCAAGTATGATTGATCATACTTTACTTAAACCTGAATCAACGAAGGACCAAGTAGAAGTACTTTGTCAGGAAGCAAAAGAATTTAAATTCGCTTCTGTGTGTGTAAATCCAACGTGGGTTCAATATTCAAGTGAATTATTAAAAGGTACAGAAGTAAAAGTTTGTACAGTAATTGGTTTCCCATTAGGAGCTTCTACTCCTGAAACGAAAGCATTTGAAACAAAGGATGCTATTGAAAAGGGTGCAACGGAAGTTGATATGGTTATTAATATCGGCGCATTAAAAAGCGGTGATGATGAACTTGTGAAACGTGATATCGAAGCTGTAGTTGCTGCTTCAAAAGGTAAGGCACTTTCAAAAGTAATCATTGAAACTTGTCTATTATCAGACGAAGAGAAAGTGAAAGCATGCAAATTAGCTGTAGAAGCTGGAGCTGATTATGTAAAAACATCAACAGGATTCTCTACTGGAGGAGCGACTGTTGAAGATATCGCTCTTATGAGAAAAACTGTAGGACCAGATCTAGGTGTGAAAGCTTCTGGTGGAGTCCGTTCTGCTGAAGATGCTAAAGCAATGATCGATGCAGGAGCTACTCGTCTTGGAGCGAGCTCTGGAGTGAAAATTGTACAAGGTTTAACAAGTGATTCTGATTATTAATAACTATAGAAAAGCTGAATGAGGCTATGCCTCATTCAGCTTTTTTTGGTAGGTGAAGATTTTCAATGAAACGGGCGAATGAATGAGCAAATGGCAGAACTAGAAGGGAGCATAGGATATTAAAAATTACACTGGCATGAGCGAGCTGTAAATCTGGAGAATGGGCTAAAGATTGAACAACGGATCTTAAAATGGGAATGAGAGGGAGAAAGAATAAAACTCCTAATACATTTAGCCAAATATGTGCATAGGCTGTCAATTTGGCCTCGTTCCCGCCGCCGATGCTGGCTATAAATGCAGTAATACAAGTTCCGATATTCGCTCCAAGCATAATAGCAATTCCTGCATCCAAATCAATGGAGTTAGCAGCAAGAAATCCCATCGTTACGCCTGTCACTACCGTGCTTGATTGAATAGTGGCAGTTAAGATACATCCAATGAATAAAGCAAGAAACAGGTGTTCATTTACTTCAAGAATATAGGATCGTAATGACTCATGTTTTGTTAATGGTGTTGCTAACCATTGAATAGCCTGTATAGAAGTGAAAATCAGTCCAAAGCCGATACATATAAAAGCAGTACTTTTCAATGTTGGAGAAGGAAGAGCATACATAATAACTCCCAAAACCATAGAAGGGATAATAAGATAATTCATATTTAAAGTGAACATTTCAAGGGTAAAGGTAGTACCAATGTTAGTACCAAGCATTATGCCAATTGTTTGCCTAAAAGGAATAAGTCCAGAAGAGGCAAGTCCAACAGTTAACACCATTACTGCTGAACTACTGTGAATAAGAGCAGTGACAATGGTACCAGTGAAAACCCCTTTAGTAGCTGTGTTTGTTAAGTAGTGGAGCACGGATTTAATTTTCGTGTTTGCAATATTAAAGAGGCCAGTTCTTAACCAGGTCATACCGGTTAAAAAACATAATATAAAAAATATAAAGGCAAGTATATGTAATAGCATGTTCCTCCTCCCTTTTAGACGAGAATTCTACTTTCATTTATATAATGTATGGGAAAAGATAAGAGACATGCCTATTTAAACAAGCAATTATATAGAAATTGTTGACCTATCTCAAGACATATATTATAATGGCAAAGTACATGGATTTCTTTATGTAAATAAAGAATTTCATCCAAGAAAGACATACACTTTCTGTCCCCTTGTGACAAATACAACAAGGGCGAAGCCATACCTATTGGTGAAGTAAAGGACGTTAGAGCTTAAATGATCTTACGTCTAGGAAAAATGGACCTATCCATTTTCTTGACTTGAACATGTAAGTGTAGTGTGTTCGGAGGGAGGGAAAGAGAGATGTCAAAAACAGTTGTTCGTAAAAACGAATCGCTTGAAGATGCTCTTCGTCGCTTCAAACGCTCAGTTTCTAAAACAGGAACTTTACAAGAGTTTAGAAAGCGCGAATTTTATGAAAAGCCAAGCGTAAAACGCAAAAAGAAATCAGAAGCAGCAAGAAAACGTAAGTTCTAAGAGAGGGTGTAAGCATGAGTCTTCTCACTCGTTTAAATGATGATATGAAACAAGCGATGAAAAATAAAGAAAAAGAGAAACTTTCTGTTATCCGTATGCTTAAGGCTTCACTTCAAAATGAAGCGATTAAACATGGAAAACAGGAACTCTCTGAAGACGAAGAGTTGACTGTCCTTTCTCGTGAAGTGAAGCAAAGGAAAGACTCCCTCCAAGAATTTAGAAACGCAGGTCGTGAAGATCTCGTTGAGAAAATTCAAACAGAACTGACTTACGTCGAAATATATATGCCTAAACAGCTTTCAGAAGAAGAGGTCTCAGCCATTGTTCAAGAAACAATGGTTGAGGTAGGTGCTACTACTAAAGCTGATATGGGTAAAGTGATGGGAGCAATCATGCCTAAATTAAAAGGGAAAGCCGATGGAGCTCTCGTCAACAAACTTGTTCTTCAACATCTATCATAAGATAAAAAACCGAGAAGCCTTTGTGGCTTCTCGGTTTTTTATTGTTCAATTGTTGTTTAGTTGGATCGTATTATTCATATTGTTCATATTTGATAATAAAGTGCCCAAGGTGGGAATTATATTTAAAAGTTGATAAAAAAGCGGTTACGGAAATGGAAGTTGAAAATAAAAGTTGAAAAGTTAAAAATAAAACTTCGAAAGTTAAAAATAAAAAGTCAAAAGTTGAAAATAAATCATGAAAAGTTGATAATATACATGTCACACCTTTCTTTTAGACTCATATCGGTACTGCTTTACCCGTTTATCAGAGCCTGCCACCAGTAAAACAATTTTCAGGTAGTTTTTTTCCTCTATTTTGATGACTCTTAATGATTAGCTTCACAATACATATAATAAAGACCGAGCCCGACCGCTATACATACCATTATTATTAAAAAGTTGAAACTATTTCATTAGGTCATACGTACATAGAGTATCAAGGAATATTATTGAAACGAGGGGGTTAAGGTGAAAAAAAGTATACTTATTTTTATCATGATGTTTTTGGGGTTTAGTTTTCTACAGCCCCTTATAAGTTCCGCTGAGAAAGAAAAAAAAGAAGTATACGTTATCCCAATTCACGAAGAAGTAGAGAAAGGTCTTCATGCGTTTTTAAAAAGAGCTATAAATGATGCAGAAGCCAACAATGCTGAACTTATTATTTTTGATATCGACACTCCGGGGGGATTGGTTGATGCTGCTGGTGATATAGGTCAGCTTCTCGACGGGATCGAGACAAAAACGATTGCACTTGTGAATAACCATGCACTATCAGCAGGTGCTTTCATTGCGTTACATGCAGAAGAGATTTATATGGTTCCAAATGGTCAGATGGGGGCAGCAGCAGTTATTGATCAAGCAGGAAATGCTGCAGATAAAAAAGCTCAAAGCTATTGGCTGTCTGCAATGAAGAGTGCTGCTGAATCAAATGGAAGAGATCCTCAATATGCTCTGGCAATGGCAGATGAAACTGTTGAAATAAAAGAGTTAGGGATAGACAAGGGTGAATTATTAACATTAGGTTCTAAAGAAGCGAAGGAAATTGGCTATTCCGAGGGAACGGTTAAGAATCTAGATGAGCTTCTTCAAAGTCTTAACATTGATAAAGCATCTGTTAAAGAAGTGGATGAAACCTTTGCTGAGAAATTGGCTCGTTTTATTACCAATCCGATTGTAGTTCCTATTCTCCTTTCATTAGCAAGCTTAGGTTTGATAGTTGAACTTTATTCACCGGGGTTTGGGATTGCTGGTTCAATTGGATTAGCTTCTCTTCTATTATTCTTTTATGGTCATTTAGTTGCTGGCCTAGCTGGATATGAGACCATTATTCTTTTCATTATTGGTGTTCTCCTCATCGTAGCTGAATTTTTCCTTCCAGGGGGAATAGCAGGAGCTCTAGGAATTATTGGGATTCTGGCTAGTATCCTTTTAGCGGGGGGGAATGTAGTGCAAATGGGGATATCACTTCTTATCGCTTTACTTATTGCTGTTATTGCTATGATTATATTTGTAAAGGTGTTTGGTAAGCGAATGAAAATTTTCAATAAAATAATATTAAAAGATTCTACCAGTACTGAAAGTGGTTATGTATCAAACGCTAATCGTCTAGAACTGATTGGGAAGATAGGCGTGACAAAAACGGCACTAAGACCTTCTGGAACGATTATCGTTGAGGATGAACGAATAGACGCTGTTTCTGAAGGTGGATTCATTCAAGCAGACCAAAAAGTGAAAATCGTGAAAGTAGAAGGTTCCCGTATCGTCGTAAGAGATATTTCATAAAATTCAGGAGGTAACAAACATGGTTATAGGACCAAGTACGATTTTATTGCTCGTGGCTATAGTGGTAGGAATTATTGTATTAGCCGTTTTATTCACATTTGTTCCAGTGATGCTTTGGATTTCAGCAATTGCAGCTGGTGTAAGAATTAGTATCTTTACATTAATCGGAATGAGACTTAGACGTGTTATTCCAAGCAGGATCATTAATCCACTAATCAAAGCCCATAAAGCAGGAATTAGTGTAAGTATTAATCAACTGGAAAGTCATTACTTAGCAGGCGGTAACGTAGACAGAGTTGTCAATGCTTTAATTGCAGCTCATCGTGCTAATATCGAATTATCATTTGAACGCTGTGCAGCCATTGATTTAGCAGGAAGAGACGTATTGGAAGCTGTACAAATGAGTGTAAACCCTAAGGTGATTGAAACACCGTTTATTGCGGGTGTTGCTATGGACGGTATTGAAGTGAAGGCAAAAGCACGTATTACCGTTAGAGCAAACATTGACCGATTAGTCGGTGGAGCTGGTGAAGAAACAATCGTAGCACGTGTTGGTGAAGGGATTGTTTCCACAATAGGTTCTTCTGATAATCATAAAAAGGTTCTTGAGAATCCAGATCTAATTTCACAAACCGTTCTTTCAAAAGGATTAGATGCAGGAACAGCCTTTGAGATTCTCTCCATTGATATTGCTGATGTTGATATCGGTAAGAATATAGGTGCTGAGTTACAAACAGAACAAGCAGAAGCAGATAAGAATATTGCTCAAGCCAAAGCAGAGGAAAGAAGAGCGATGGCTGTTGCAAATGAACAAGAAATGAAGGCGAAAGTTCAAGAAATGAGAGCGAAAGTGGTAGAAGCTGAAGCAGAGGTACCATTAGCAATGGCTGAAGCGCTTCGTTCAGGTAATATTGGTGTAATGGACTACATGAACTTAAAGAATATCGATGCGGATACAGATATGAGAGATTCCATCGGGAAACTAACTGGGGATAAGCGCGATCCGCAAAATCCAACTGATGAATAATCTCCCCGTGTGAGGAAGGAGTACTCTCCATGGAAACATTAATTTTCGCGATTCTAATTGGGATCATCTCTACTATCTTTAATAAAGTAAAGGATGCGTCGCCAAAGGATAAACCGGTTAAACCAACACCGATTCAATCTGCTCCAACTAATCAATCTTCAGAAATGGAGAAGGAAAGCAGCAGAGATAGAGAAAGACGTCCGTCAGACAGAAGATCTTCTCTTCAAACTCGTTTTGAAGAAAAGAAGAAAGAGATAGAAAGTACTTATCAAAAGCAAGATGTTCGTTCTTCAAGAAGAATTGGTGGATCCAATGACAAGGTGAAAAAGAAAAGTAATGAGAAAACGCCAACTGTCTCTCTAGGTTTTGATAACCCGGATGATATCGTAAAAGGATTTATCTTTTCCGAGGTGCTTGGACCTCCTAAGTCAAAAAAATTACATCATCGAAAATAACAGTGATGAAACCTCTTTTCATTTCATAAATATGATATGAAAGGGGGTTCTTTTTTTATGGCAAAAAACTGGGTGCAGCAAATGCGCAAATGGATTACACAAACTATGGACTTACCTGAAGATGTCATGATGGACCTTCCTAGAATCACTATGATTGGACAAATTCATATCTACATTGAAAACCACCGTGGTCTGTTAACGTTTACAGATCGAGAGGTGCGACTTTTATTAAAACAAGGACAGCTGTTGATAAAAGGAGAACAAATTGTCATCAAGATGATTCTTCCAGAAGAAATCTTACTTCAAGGAAAAATTACTGAAGTTAACTATATCGAACAATAGGAGGGAAGGGTTTGAAGAACCATTGGATGACCTCTTTTAGAGGTAAAGTTTTCGTAAAGATGGAAGGTAGATTAATCGAACAAGCTATCAATCAATTGCTTCGTTCCAATATATCTATATGGAATGTAAAGAGGGCAGGAACTGAGACCATTACCTTCTATTTAGCCTTAGAGGATGTACATAACTTCAGAAGAGCAATTCGAACTTCACAGTGTAAAGTGACATTTTTGAGAGGTCAAGGCATCCCGTTTCTGCTAAAGCGTAGTATTAAGAATTCTGGTTTTGTTATAGGAGCAATAGTCTTCTTTTTCATCGTATTCATGCTTTCAAATATGGTTTGGGGTGTTCAAATTAAAGGAGCCTCTCCCCAAACAGAACATGCCATTAAAAAAGAACTTAAACAACTGGGAGTAGCAAAGGGAAAACTTCAATTTTCTCTTCCAAACGTTCAGGATATCCAAAGGGAGTTATCCTATCGCATGGATAATATCACTTGGGTAGGAGTTGAGTTAAAGGGGACGACCATTCATTTTCAAGTGGTTGAAAAAAATGCCCCTGAACCGGCAGAAACCACTGGAAAACAGCATATTATCGCAAATAAGGAAGCAATTATTGTAGAAATGTTTGTAGAAGAAGGGGACCCACAAGTAAAAGTGAACGACTACGTAAAAAAGGGACAACTACTAGTATCAGGCTTAATAGGAACAGAAAAAAAGCCTAAAGGTGTACCGGCAAAAGCAAAAATCATGGGGGAGACATGGTATAAAACATCTGTAGAGCTGCCGTTAGAAACACAATTCTCTGTATTTAGTGGAAATGAAAAGCGAAAGCATTATGTAGGGATAGGCTCATTTAAAGTACTTGTTTGGGGATTTGGAGAGGATGAATTTAAAGATTCCGTTGAAGAAGAAAATAAGAAGCCAATTCGATTTTTAAAGTGGGAGCTACCGTTTTACTATGTTGATCACAGTATAAAGGAAAAGGAAGATGTAGAAAGAAAATATACAAGGACAGAAGCAGTGAAGGCAGCTAAATCCTTAGCTAAGAATAACCTCAAATCATCTCTTCAAGAAGAGTCTGAAATCGTAAATGAAAAAATTTTGCAACAAAAGGTGGAGAATGGTAAAGTAAAATTAACTATTCACTTCAAAGTGATAGAAAACATTGCAATAGGACAACCAATTATTCAAGGAGACTAACGAATGTCAGATGAAATCTTAATGAAATTACAACTAGAAAATCCTAATGAAGCTATTGCTTTATTTGGCGTTTCAGATTCTCACCTTAAATTAATCGAACAAGAATTGACGGTTTCAATCGTAACTAGAGGCGAAGAATTGCTGGTTTCAGGTAAAGAAGAAAATGTAAGTCTAGCCCTTGAGGTTGCGGATCGTCTATTAAGTGTTGTGCGTAAAGGAATTAATATAAGCCAGAGAGATGTTCTTTATGCTACCCAAATGGGTAAAAAAGGAACATTGGAATATTTTACTGATTTATATAATGAAGAAATCACTAAAAATGCTAAAGGTAAGCCTATCAGAGTCAAAACTCTCGGACAAAGACAATACATTCAAGCCATCAAAAACCAGGATTTAGTATTTGGAATCGGCCCAGCCGGAACGGGAAAAACATATTTAGCTGTTGTCATGGCCGTAAATGCCCTGAAAAACGGTCAAGTAAAGAAAATTATTTTAACCCGCCCTGCAGTTGAAGCGGGAGAAAGCTTAGGTTTTTTACCAGGAGACTTAAAGGAAAAGGTTGATCCTTATTTACGTCCCCTATATGATGCACTGCACGATGTGTTTGGCCCTGAACATACAGCTCGATTAATTGAAAGAGGGACCATTGAAATCGCTCCATTAGCTTATATGAGAGGTCGTACACTGGATGATGCATTCGTCATCTTAGATGAAGCTCAAAATACGACTGGAGCTCAAATGAAAATGTTTTTAACTCGACTGGGATTTGATTCAAAAATGATCATTACAGGTGATCGATCACAGGTAGATTTACCTAGAGGTGCCGAGTCAGGCTTAATTTCTTCAGAAAGAATATTGAAAAATGTTAAAGGTGTTTCGTTCATTTATCTTGAACAAGCGGATGTAGTCCGACACCCATTGGTAGCTAAGATCATTAATGCTTATGAGCAAAATGAAAAATAAATATAAAAACTAGATTGATCCAACAAGTCAGGTTATTCCCAAAGTACAGATAAAGTATGAGGAAATGAATGCTGCTACTGGATCAATCTTTTTTATTGGAGTTTCACATAGAAAATAAAATTAAAAACTGTTATCATTTTACATAATTACTAAAATGTTTTTTTGGGAAAAGAGGAATTCTTTATGCAAACACACCCATTTTTACATAAAATAAGAAGCTTACTTAGTTACCGTCTCTTTACAAATATTCTTTTTATAATCTTGGCAATCATAGTCTTTGGAGTCCTATATGGAAATGTTAAACCAAAAACCCTTGATATTAGTTTATACGAAGAAGCTCCAGCTACAATCAGAGCGCCAAAAACTGTTACAGATGAGGAGGAAACAGAAAAGAAGGTAGAACTTGCTGTTAGTGAAGTTGGGAAAGTATATACTCCTAAAGAAGGAGTAATTAATAATTCAGTTACTCTTTTAAGCTCTTTGATTGATAGTGTATTAGAAGTAAAGAAAGAGTCTGAACCAACAGTGCAAAAAGATGAAACAGAAAACCCAAGGACCGCTATTAATACTGCAGACCAGCTGAAGAAGTTAAAAACGAAATTACCTACAAATAAAAATAATAATGTAACAAAAACATTAAATGATAAAATCTTAACCACTCTTCTAAATTCATCAGAAGAAGAATTGGAGAGAGTGGAAAATGTTGTTTCAACTCAAATGAAGGTCATAATGGAAAATAAGGTTAAGGAAGAAGATCTCGAAGAAGCTAGGCTAAACTTGGAGCAAAGAATCGCTACTTTTTTCAAAGATGATTTATTAAAAGCTTCCGTTGCCCTCGGAAATGTAGCCATGGAGCCTACTGAATATTATAACGAAGAGAAGACAGAAGAATTAAAAAAACGAGCTAGGGATAATGTATTGCCAGTGAAAATTCTTGAAGGAGTTGTCATTGTTAAGGACGGAGTCCTGATTACACCTGAGATTTATGAAACCCTAGAAAAGTTAGGGATTCTTGAAAATACATATTCTAAGAAGCCTATTATAGGCTTAGGAATATTCATTATCGTCATTATCAGTACCCTTTATTATTTTTTCTATACATTGGAAGTGACAGAAGAACGAAAACAAAATTATCTCATTTTAACGAGCATTATTTTTGTCATTTCATTGTTAATAATGAAAATCGTTGGGTTAATGGAGCAGCTGGATATTAATGATATTGCCTTTATATTTCCTGCAGCCTTTACAGGAATGATCTTGCGTATATTATTAAATGAACGAATAGCCATGTTGATGGTCTTTATTCTTGCTGCATGTTCAAGTATTGTATTTAGTAAGCCTTTTTCTGGAGGCTTTGATATTGAGTTGGCTATATACACACTATTTAGTGGGGTATCAGGAGTATTATTTCTAGTAAGTCGAAATCAGCGGTCGAATATTCTCCGTGCTGGAATTTATGTAGCTCTTGTAAACATTCTAATTCTTGCCTTTTTAGTTCTATTAAGCAATGCTCAATACTCCAACAGTGAATATGTTTACTATCTAGTCTTTGCATTGGTATCAGGAATCAGCTCTTCCATTTTAACCATAGGATTTTTACCATTTTTTGAAGCGGGTTTTGGCATATTATCTTCTATGAGATTAGTAGAGCTATCAAGCCCAACTCAGCCTTTATTAAAGAAGCTGTTGACCGATGCGCCAGGTACATACCACCACAGTGTAATGGTTGCGAATTTGGCTGAGGCGGCTTGTGAATCGATTGGAGCTAATGGGTTGTTAGCTAGAGTAGGTTGTTACTACCATGATGCGGGTAAGTCGAAGCGCCCTCACTTTTTTATCGAGAATCAGATGAATATGGAAAATCCCCATGATCGAATATCTCCTGAGACGAGCAGGGATGTCATTATTAATCATGCGTCGGATGGTGGGAAAATGCTCCGGAAACATAAACTGCCTAAGGAGATTGTTGATATCGCTGAACAACATCATGGTACAACATTATTAAAATATTTTTATTATAAGGCAAAGGAACAGGGGAAAGATGTAAAAGAGGAAGATTATCGTTATCCTGGTCCAAAACCTCAAACCATTGAAACTGCCGTCATTAGTATTGCTGATAGTGTAGAAGCGGCAGTTCGTTCGAAGAAATCACCTACACAGGATGAAATCAAACAACTTATCCAATCCATCGTACAAGAACGTTTACAGGATGGACAATTTAATGAATGTGATATTACACTAAAGCAATTAGAAACAGTAAAATATTCTCTTTATGAAACATTAAATGGGATATTTCATCCGAGAATTGAGTACCCAGAACTTCAAGCAGAAGGAGAAGAAAAATGAGCCTATTAATCGACTTTATTGATGAAACAGAATCGTTAAAAATAGAAGAAACAAAATTAGTAAAAAACATTTTACACTTCGCAGCTGAAAAAGAAAAGATTGAAGAAAATAGTGAAGTGTCCGTTACGTTCGTTAACAATGAGCGAATCCAAGAGATTAATCGTGATTATCGGGAGAAGGACCAACCAACGGATGTTATTTCGTTCGCTCTTGAGGAATTAGGAGAAGACGAGGTAGAAATCGTTGGTGGGGAAATTCCACGAGTGCTTGGAGATATTATTATTTCTGTTGATAGGGCAAAGGAGCAAGCAGAGGAATACAATCACAGTTTTTCAAGAGAATTAGGGTTTCTTGCACTACACGGCTTTTTGCATTTATTAGGATATGATCACATTGAGCAAGAAGAAGAAAGAGAAATGTTCCAGAGACAGAAGGATATTTTAGATGAATATGGACTCAAAAGAGACTAAGTTCGGTTTTTTAAGATTCATACGGTCATTTGGATATGCTATAAATGGACTTAAAGCAGTGTGGGCATCAGAGCAAAATTTTAGAATTCATGTATTTACAGGCATACTCGTATTTGTATTGGCATTTATACTTTCTGTCTCGATAACAGAATGGATCATTTTAATTATTTTAGTTTTTGGTATGGTGTCTCTTGAAACGATGAATACCGCAATTGAGAAGACTGTCGATCTGACTGTGAAGGAATTTCATCCCTTAGCGAAAGTGGCAAAGGATCTGGCTTCTGCAGCAGTATTATTGTTTGCCCTATGTTCGGCCATCATTGGTTTCCTCATTTTTATTCCTAAACTATATGATGCTGTAAAAGAATTTTTCTAAAAGGCTCTTTTATCAATCTTTAATAAAACTTTTTTCTTAAAGATCACCTATAAGATAATTTAGTGACAGAGTTTCATAATGAAAAATGATTTGTGGTAAACAAAAGGGAATCATCTCGGCTTTCTTAAAAGAAGTTGTTTTCATTTAAAAAATCCATGCTGAGAAAGTTAATTGAAGCGGAAGGTGCTCGACTCCTGCGGGAGAAGAGTGGAAAGTTGAGACCCCGCAGGGCAAAGCCCGAGGAGGCTCAACTCACGCCCCGCGGAAAGCGAGAACCTCTCGCTGCAATCAACCACTACTTGCTTTTTAAAAAACAACAAAGTTTACGAATAGAACCTTAATTAAATAGAGACTGTTTGAAAGAAATTGTACATTTTCTTTCAAACAGTCTCTATTTAATTTGAAAACGTTCTTATAGTTGTATAGAATATATGAACATGCCATTAAAAACTTTTGGTAAATAGTTTGAATTATCTAACTATTTTATTACAAAATGATAACAGCCCATTTTCTTTTATCAAAGTTGTAGTAAAATGAATATGTAAGAGTTAAAAGGAGAGTTAAACGAATGAACGCAGAACAATTAATTCAAGAAGCTAAACTAGCAAGAGAAAAAGCATATGTACCTTATAGTAAATTCAAGGTTGGAGCGGCTCTTCTCTCAAAAGACGGTAAGGTGTATCATGGTTGTAATATCGAAAATGCTGCTTACAGTATGTGCAATTGTGCTGAACGAACAGCTCTATTTAAAGCTTACTCAGATGGCGATAAAGAATACTCAATGATCGCAGTGGTAGCTGACACAGCAAGACCAGTTCCTCCTTGTGGAGCATGCCGCCAAGTAATATCTGAACTCTGTTCCCCGGAAATGAAGGTAGTTCTAACGAATTTAAAGGGCGATGTTGAACAATTAACAGTTGCTGAATTATTACCTGGAGCATTTTCACCGGAGGACCTAAATGAGTAATATAGAAACAAATGCACAACACAAATCAGGTTTTATCTCCATTATCGGAAGACCAAATGTTGGAAAATCCACGTTCTTAAACCGTGTTATTGGCC
The DNA here is from genome assembly GCF_001648555.1 of Rossellomorea aquimaris TF-12. GTDB lineage: Bacteria > Bacillota > Bacilli > Bacillales > Bacillaceae_B > Rossellomorea > Rossellomorea aquimaris. Next base: position 26,264 of record NZ_LQXM01000022.1, read on the forward strand.
AAAAGATTGCCATTATGAGTGATAAGCCACAAACGACACGAAATAAAGTTCAAGGCGTATACACAACAGATGAAGCTCAAATGATTTTCATTGACACACCTGGAATTCACAAACCTAAGCACAAGCTTGGAGATTTCATGATGAAAATCGCTCAAAACACCTTAAGAGAAGTCGATGTCATTCTTTTTATGGTGAATGCAGAAGAGGGATTAGGGAAAGGTGATCATTTTATTATTGAGAAGCTAAAAGGTGTGAAAACACCTGTTTTCCTCATTCTTAATAAAATAGATCAAATTCACCCAGATGAATTATTGCCAATGATTCAACAATACAATGATTTGTATCCCTTTACAGCAACAGTTCCTATTTCAGCATTAGAAGGAAATAACGTGGATAATCTTTTGAGTTTATTAAAAGAGCATTTGCCAGAAGGGCCACAGTTTTACCCTGCCGATCAAATTACAGATCATCCAGAACGCTTTATCGTTTCAGAGCTTATTCGCGAAAAGGTATTACACCTTACCAGGGAAGAAATTCCTCATAGCATTGCAGTTATGATCGATAAAATGGAAAGAAAAGAAGGTAAGGGTCTAATTGATGTAATGGCGACTATCATCGTAGAGAGAGATTCACAAAAAGGAATTGTCATTGGAAAACAAGGAGCTATGCTGAAAGAAGTTGGCAAACGATCTCGTGTTGATATTGAAAATTTATTAGGCTCAAAAGTGTATTTGGAATTATGGGTAAAGGTGCAAAAAGATTGGCGTAATCGTTCATCAACCCTGCGAGACTTTGGCTTTAATGACGAAGAATATTAATCGTTGAACTTAAATCTAATAATGAAATTAACAATATTTAGAGCACATTTTTTAGAGGATAAATGCTCATTCTAATCACAAGAAAGCTTTTAAAGTCTTGCTAGTTTAAATCCAGAAAGGTGGGTTTTTTATGTTAGACTTAACTTGGAAATTTTTTTCGCAAACAGGAAGTATTGACACTTATTTGCTATTTAAGGAGCTAGAAAAGGAAAACATGAATGAGCCTTTTAGCTTTGATGAGGAACTAGCAGAAGTTGATTTTCCTTTAACGTAATAAGTTTGTCATCACCCCGGACAGAATGATTTCGGGAGGTGTCAAAATGCTACAAAAATGTGAAGGAATTGTTATTAGAACCAATCACTATGGTGAATCAAACAAGATTGTAACTGTATATACACGTGAATTTGGCAAAATTGGAATGATGGCTAGAGGTGCAAAGAAGCCTAATAGCCGTCTTTCCGCCATTTCACAGTTGTTTACATATGGTTATTTCCTTTTTATTAAAAGCAGTGGATTAGGTACCCTGCAACAGGGTGAAATGATAGAGTCTTTACGGCATGTTAGGGAAGATTTGTTTAAAACTTCTTATGCCACCTACATAGTAGAACTTCTTGATAAAGGCACGGAAGAACGTAAGCCAAATCCTTTTCTTTTTGAATTGCTATATAAAACCTTAAATTATCTAAATGAAGATTATGATCCGGAAATATTGATGCATATATTTGAAATGAAAATGCTTCCCGTTCTAGGTCTATATCCTAATTTGAACGGGTGTTCTGTCTGTGGAGAAGCAGACGGGAGTTTTGCTTTTTCATTTAAAGAGAATGGATTTATATGTCATAGATGTTTAAGTGAAGATCCCCACCATTTACCTATTTCTCAAAGCACCGTGAAGCTTTTGAGGGTCTTTTATTATTTTGATATCAATAGGCTTGGAAATATATCTGTTAAGGACGAAACAAAACTTCAGTTAAAACGGGTAATTAGAACTTATTATGATGAAAATTCAGGCTTAACTCTAAAGTCCAGGAGGTTTCTAGACCAAATGGATAACCTTAAGGATTTATTCTAGTGTAAAAAAAGCGAATTTGTGATGATAAGCGAACTCATATCCTTATGAGTTCGTTTTTTTTATGCTTTTTTATTACTCATTAATTAAACTTTGTTAAAAGAGATTAAACAAAAAGAATCGCCAATATAATTGGCAATTCTCTTTGTATTCTTCAATGATTAAAATGTAATTTTCTCTAAAAGAAATGCTTTAACGTCCTTAATTGGCATTCTTACTTGATCCATGGAGTCACGGTCACGGACAGTTACTTGACCATCTTCCATAGAATCAAAATCGAATGTTATACAGAAAGGAGTACCAATTTCATCTTGTCGACGATAACGTTTCCCAATCGATGCAGTTTCGTCAAAATCGATCATTAAGTCCTTTGATAATTCTTCGTATACTTTAAAAGCATCATCAGATAATTTCTTTGATAACGGAAGCACAGCAGCCTTGTATGGAGCAAGAGCTGGATGGAAGCGTAGAACGGTTCTTGAATCATTTTCTAGCTCCTCTTCTTCATAAGCATCACATAGATATGCAAGTGTCACACGGTCAGCTCCTAAAGACGGTTCAATGCAGTAAGGAACATATTTCTCGTTTGTTTGAGGGTCCATATAATGAAAATCTTCTTTAGAGTGTTCCATATGACGTTTTAAATCAAAATCTGTTCGATCTGCTACGCCCCATAGTTCTCCCCATCCAAATGGGAATTTATATTCAATATCGGTTGTTGCGTTGCTGTAATGGGATAACTCATCCTCATCGTGGTCACGTAAGCGCATATTGTCTTCTTTCATCCCTAATGAGAGCAACCAGTTTTTACAGAACTCACGCCAGTAAGAGAACCATTCAAGGTCTTCGCCTGGTTTGCAGAAGAATTCTAATTCCATCTGTTCAAATTCACGAGTTCTGAAAGTGAAATTACCTGGTGTAATTTCATTTCTGAAACTTTTTCCAATTTGGGCGATTCCAAAAGGCATTTTTTTACGCATGGAACGTTGTACGTTTTTGAAGTTTACAAAAATCCCTTGTGCTGTTTCAGGACGTAAGAAAATTTCGTTTGTTGATGATTCTGTTACACCTTGATGAGTTTTAAACATTAAATCAAATTGACGGATATCAGTGAAATCCTGACTCCCACAATCAGGGCAAGCGATGCTATGCTCCTTTATGATTTCTTCCATTTTCTCAAAGGAAAGTCCATCAACAATCATTTCAATTCCTTTTTCTTCAAGAGCATTTTCAATGATTTTATCTGCACGATGACGTGTTTTACACTGCTTACAGTCAATCATCGGGTCATTGAAGTTACCAACATGTCCAGATGCTACCCAAGTTTGAGGGTTCATTAGGATGCTTGCATCAAGGCCAACATTGTAAGGAGATTCTTGAACAAATTTTTTCCACCATGCTTTTTTAATATTATTTTTCAATTCAACTCCCAGTGGACCGTAATCCCACGTATTTGCGAGACCTCCATAGATTTCAGATCCAGGAAATACGAATCCACGATGTTTAGCTAAGTTTACTACTTGTTCCATTGACAATGGAAATCACTCCTTAGGAATTTTTATAATAAAAAAGCTCGTCCCTAGGCTAATGCCTAGGGACGAGCTTGATACTCGCGGTTCCACCCTAGTTGATGCACATGAAAAATGTACATCCACTTTCAAAAGATAGCTCAGGATTGCCTTTTTCATTGCTCTCTAGGCTTTCACCATCCCTAGTCGCTTATGTATGCAAGTACTTATAAATCCTTCATAGCTAAAGTATTTGATTGTAAGATGAAAATATTTTATCATGCAAAATAAAAAATAACAACAGTTGTCACGAAGTGGAGAAAAAATTTGATGTTTGCCTTAAAAAAAGATAATCTTTGTAAAGTGAAATTTAAATATAGTGTGAACTCAATGAAATGATAATATTCTCTTTTCATTTTCGATTAATAGTATATAATATTTCTTATAAAGTATAACATAATAAAACGTTTGTTCGTTAGGTGGTGAGTAACAATCGAACTTAATAAACGCCAAGAGCATATTTTACAAATCGTTAAAGACAATGGACCTATTACTGGTGAACAAATTGCTGATCAGTTAAACTTAACAAGAGCTACTCTGAGACCGGATTTAGCCATTCTAACGATGGCAGGTTATCTAGATGCAAGACCTAGAGTGGGGTATTTTTATACAGGCAAAACTGGAACTCAGTTATTAACAGAAAACCTGAATAAACTTTATGTAAAAGACTATCAATCTATTCCAGTAGTGGTAAATGAAAATGTTTCGGTGTATGATGCCATTGTATCCATGTTTTTAGAGGATGTTGGAACCCTATTTGTTGTGGATGCCAATTCTTATTTAGTCGGTGTACTATCTAGGAAGGATTTATTGAGAGCAAGTATAGGAAAACAAGAACTTAGTACACTCCCAGTGAATATCATAATGACAAGAATGCCCAATATTACAACATGTGAAAAAGATGATCTACTGATTGGGGTTGCGAAAGACTTGATTCACAAACAAATCGATTCCGTTCCTGTTATTAAAAAAACGGACAATGGTGACCTTGAAGTAACTGGAAGAATTACGAAAACAAATATAACAAAAGCATTTGTGTCATTAGCAGATGAATATTAGAAGGTGGTGAACGATCGTGAAAGAACCTATTATTTATGTTGTATCCGATTCAGTAGGGGAAACAGCTGAATTAGTTACGAAAGCAGCCATTAGCCAATTTAATGGTTCCAATACGGTCATTAAACGCTTTCCGTATGTAGAGGATTTTGAACATATTGATGAAGTAATTTCCTTAGCCAAACTGAATCAAGGACTTATCGTATACACTTTAGTAAAACCGGATATGAGAGGCTATATTAAAGATCAAGCTGAAAAAGAAGAGCTTTATGCCTTTGATATTATTGGTCCTTTAATGGACAAATATGAAACCATATACAATAAAGAGCCTTTATTTGAACCAGGTACTGTACGAAAGCTGGATGATGATTACTTTAAAAAAGTCGAAGCGATTGAATTTGCTGTTAAATACGATGATGGTAGAGATCCACGTGGAATTTTAAGAGCAGATATTGTTTTAGTAGGAGTGTCAAGAACGTCTAAAACTCCATTATCTCAATATCTGGCACATAAAAGACTAAAAGTAGCCAATGTGCCTTTAGTTCCTGAAGTTGATCCACCTGAAGAATTATTTAAAGTTTCTCCAAAAAAATGTTTTGGGTTGAAAATCAGTTCAGAAAAACTCAATACTATTCGCAGAGAAAGATTAAAATCTCTCGGGCTAAATGATGAAGCCAGCTATGCAAACATAAAGCGTATAGAGGAAGAGCTGAAATACTTCGAGAGAATAACAAAACGAATTGGCTGTAATGTAATAGATGTTACGAATAAAGCTGTCGAAGAAACGGCAAATATTATTACTAATATCTATCAGCACTCCAAAGACTAAAATGTCATAAAAGAATGACCCTGTACTCCAAAGTGTGTACAGGGTCATTCTTTTATTTAACAAATTCAATGGCAGGAAATTTGTTTGGATTTTATAGTGGTCAAACTCGATTAATTATACTATAATAAAAAATTGTGATAAAAATATTTAAAATAGGTTTAGACTAAACTCTTAAGGAATAAACTAATTATTGTGATATGTCAAGTCTCGTCTTAATTAAAATTCGACATTTACAATCCAAATCTCTAGGAAAGTTTATAGAGAGAGAAGGAAAATACGGAGTGATGTAGAATAGTTAGTAATAGCGAACTTATGTCTACTGTTTATGTAGATGCAGATGCTTGTCCGGTAAAAAAGGAAATTATCAGTATTTCAAAAATTTATGACTTAGACGTAGTATTTGTTGCTTCGCATGCTCACAAAAAGAATACGCCAGATCAAGGCAAGTGGGTATATGTTGATAGTTCAAAAGAAGCGGCGGACTTGTATATTATGAACCATGTTCGAGCTCATGATGTACTCGTCACTCAAGATATTGGGTTGGCAAGCTTAGTTCTGCCGAAAAAAGTTTATGCCATCTCTCCTAGGGGAAAAGCCTACAAGGAAGAGAGTATTGTCACCGCTTTGGATTATCGATATGTCGCAGCAAAAGAAAGGCGTAAAGGGAATTATGGGAAGGGACCTAAACCTTTTACGAATGAAGACAGAGAAATGTTTCGTCTTCAATTCGACAAAATGTTGTCGAATATTGCAGGAGAAATGTAGTAATTACCGAATGGATAAAGAGGGTATATAAAAACAGGTGATAAATTGTGTCTGAAAGAATCCCTGAAGAAAAATTAAATAAAATTTTAACGTCTACAGATATCGTAGATGTTGTCAGTGACTATGTTCAACTTAAAAAGCAGGGTCGTAATTATTTTGGATTATGTCCTTTTCATGGTGAAAACACACCATCTTTTTCTGTTTCACCTGACAAACAAATATTCCATTGTTTTGGATGTGGTGCAGGAGGAAATGCCTTTACCTTCCTGATGGATGTTGATGGATTAACCTTTCTTGAGGCTGCTCAGAAGCTTGGCGCCAAAATAGGTGAGGAAATTTCTATTCAAACCTCCTCTACAGGAAACAGCCTTCCCCCACAGGAAGATGAAAAACAAATGCTTGAAGCACATGAGCTTTTGAGTAAATTTTACCACCATCTTCTTCTAAATACAAAGGAAGGTCAAGAAGCCTTGGAATACTTATTATCAAGAGGTTTTACGACTGAAAGTATTACTAAATTTCAAATTGGGTGGTCCTTACCAAGTTGGGATTTCACAGTGAAATTTCTTCAAAAAAGAGGATATTCTCTAGAAATAATGGAACAGGCTGGCCTGTTAGTTAGAAGAGAAAGAGATGATTCGTTTCTTGATCGGTTCAGAGGAAGAATTATGTTTCCCATTACCAATACAAAGGGAAACACAGTTGCTTTTTCTGGAAGAAGCATTGGTTCCAATGAAGAACCTAAATATTTGAACAGTCCTGAAACAAAAATTTTCAATAAAAGTAGTATTCTTTATCATTATCATGAAGCACGTGGGAGTATTAGACGAAAGCAGCAAGCAGTTCTTTTCGAAGGATTTGCAGATGTTATTTCTGCCAGTGAGGCTGAGGTGGAAAATGGTGTAGCGACAATGGGCACCTCTCTAACTGAGCAACAGATTGGTTTACTCAAGCGTTTAACCGACTCGGTAGTTATTTGTTACGATGGAGATGCAGCGGGAATTCAAGCTGCATTCAGAGCAGGGAATCTTCTCGTTAACCATCAAATGAATATACGTATAGCTACAATACCTGAACAATTAGACCCTGATGACTACATTTCGAAGTATGGTGCAGAAAGGTTTCAAAACGATGTAATAGGGGCAAGCTTAACGTTCATGGCATTTAAATTACGTTACTATAAGCTAAATAAAAACCTAAATGATGAAGGAGATCGCCTTAATTATATAGAAGACATACTTAAGGAAATTACGCAACTGAGTAAAGCAGTTGAAAAGGATTATTATTTAAGGTATTTAGCAGAAGATTTTGATTTATCATTAGATGCTCTACAACAGCAATTATTTGACCTGGAAGGTTCTACTCAAAAGAAAGCTAATTCGTCTAAACCAGTTCAAACTCAACGACCGGTTAGTAAAAAAGTGGAAACAAAATTGTTGCCAGCTTACCAAACCGCAGAGAGAAGATTAATTGCTTACATGCTAAAGGATTCGAATGTTGCATATAAAATTCAGGAGTGGCTAGCAGGGAAAAATCTTAATATTGATGAACACCAAGCTATTATTACGTATTTATTTGGTTATTATGAAGAAGGGCTACCTCCTAATGCTAGTGCCTTTATAGGATATCTCCCTGATGAAAGGCTTCGTAGAATTGTAACTGAAATAGAAATGATGTCTCTTAGTGAAGAAAGTACGGAGCAAGAATTATTGGATTATGTAAAACAGGTGTTAAAACATCAAAAGATGTTGAAAATAAAAGAAAAAGAAACCGAAAGAAAAGAAGCAGAAAGACACAAGGATTATCGTAAAGAAGCACAGATCGCAATGGAAATCGTACAGTTGCGTAAGTCTCTATAAAGTATTGTAAGGAAGTTGGAAGGAGGGGAACACATGGCTGAAAAGTCCGCGCGTTCCAAACAAATAGCGTCAGAATTAACGGTTGATCAGGTGAAAGAATTTCTAGTTAACCAAGGTAAGAAAAGAGGCGTCCTCACATACGAGGATATCGCCGATAAGTTATCGGGATTTGAATTAGATTCCGATCAAATGGATGAATTTTATGAGCAACTTGGAGAACAAGGTGTTGAAATAATTAATGAAAATGATGAAGATGATGATCCAGGTGCAAATGAGTTAGAAAAAGAAGAGGAAGAAGAATTTAATCTAAATGATTTAAGTGTACCCCCTGGAGTTAAAATAAATGATCCAGTTCGTATGTACCTTAAAGAAATTGGAAGAGTCGACCTTTTATCAGCAGAAGAAGAAATTAATTTAGCGAAACGAATTGAAGAAGGCGATGAGGAAGCAAAAAGACGACTTGCAGAAGCTAACTTACGTTTAGTAGTTAGTATCGCCAAAAGATACGTAGGTCGCGGCATGCTATTCTTAGATTTAATTCAAGAAGGTAATATGGGTCTGATTAAAGCAGTTGAAAAGTTTGATTATCGCAAAGGGTACAAATTCAGTACGTATGCTACTTGGTGGATTCGACAAGCTATTACCCGTGCGATTGCAGACCAAGCCAGAACGATTCGAATCCCTGTACACATGGTTGAAACGATTAATAAGCTAATTCGTGTGCAAAGACAATTACTACAAGACTTAGGTCGCGAGCCTGCTCCAGAAGAAATTGCAGAAGAAATGGACCTTACTCCTGAAAAGGTTAGGGAAATTCTTAAGATTGCTCAAGAACCTGTATCGTTAGAGACACCTATCGGTGAAGAAGACGATTCCCACCTTGGTGATTTCATTGAAGATGCAGAGGCACAATCTCCTTCTGAACATGCTGCTTATGAGCTATTGAAAGAACAGCTAGAAGATGTATTAGACACTCTTACGGATCGAGAAGAAAATGTTTTACGTTTACGCTTCGGATTAGATGACGGAAGAACTCGTACACTTGAAGAAGTAGGAAAAGTATTCGGTGTTACGAGAGAACGTATTCGTCAAATCGAAGCAAAAGCTCTTAGAAAATTACGTCATCCTAGTCGCAGCAAGCGACTAAAGGACTTTTTAGAATAGAAAACCATTAACTGCCTCTACTCCAGCAATATAGAGGTAGTTTTTTTTGTCTTTAATTAAAGGGTTTTTCTGATGGATTGCCGAATTAAGCAATAGGAAATCGTTACAGAAAGTGTGAGCACTATGACTAAAACAGAAGCCAATCGTAAGGATGTTATTGTAAAAGAAATTCATTTTTGGAAGCAAAACAACATGCTGCCAGAACATTATTGCAATTATCTTCTCGCGTTATATACAGAAGGGGAAGAAAGTGCTGGTTCTGAAAGTCCAGCTAAATCAAAAACAAGGCTTAAATTAACGGGTTCTATCATTGCGATTTTGTTAATGTTTATTTCATTATTTGTCATTTATTTTACTGAATTGTCAATCGTTTTGCAAACAGCGATTTTGGCAGGTTTTGTCGGATTTTTATTAGTTATGGTAATTTATTATACTAAGAAACAATTACCAGCTGCCTTGCCATTTATTGCTTCTGCATTTATCCTTCTAAATATTTCAATAGAAATAACGGAAAAGGTGTACAATGGTGCTCCTTTCCCAACATACTTAGCCCTGTTTTTGAACATTTTTTTATGGCTTCTCGTTGGTTATAAATTCAAACTTATTTACTTCAGCTTGTCTGGAGTCATTGGTTTTCTTCTCTTAGTGATTTTTATACTACAATAACTTCTGAATATTTAAAAGTTTTTTAAAGTTGAGAAAATTATGCATTCCCTTTTATAATAAGAATGAGAGCGCATTCATAAGTGGTTACATATTCACTTTTGCTCAATGCTGATTAAAGTCAACTAGAGACATTTGGCTTTCAGTCACCAAAGTTAGACAAGGGGGATTAGGATGAATTTTGACTTAACAGAAGAACAAGCAATGATTAAAAAAACAATCAAGGAGTTTGCCGATGAGGAAGTTGCTCCGGGAGCACTAGACAGAGATCGCACAAAAGAATTTCCAAAGGAAATTTTTAAGAAACTTGCTGATTTAGGAATGATGGGTCTTCCGTTTCCTGAAGAATACGGTGGAGCAGGTGCGGATACAGTCAGCTTTGCTATCGTAACAGAAGAATTAAGCAGAGCATGTGCTTCAACTGGAATAACTTATTCTGCCCATATTTCATTAGGAGGAGCTCCCATTAATCTATTTGGGACTCATGAGCAAAAGCAAGAATATTTGACTCCTATCTGTACAGGTGAATCTTTTGGGGCTTTTGGTCTTACTGAACCCAATGCAGGTTCTGATGCAGGAGGAACACAAACAACTGCTGAATTAAAAGATGATAAGTGGGTCATAAATGGAAATAAATGCTATATCACTAACGCAAGTTATGCCAATCACTTAGCATTAACAGCTATAACAGGTAAAAATAATGGAAACAAAGAGATAAGTGCTATTATTGTTCCAACAAAGGCAAACGGGTTTAAGGTAATTGATAACTATGAAAAAATGGGGCTACATTCTTCTAACACGACTGAACTTGTTTTAGAGGATGTTGAAGTTCCAAAAGAGAATCTGTTAGGGAAAAAAGGAGAGGGCTTTAAACAATTCCTCGTCACTTTAGATGGTGGAAGGATTGGAATTGGAGCAATGGCCGTTGGTGTTGCACAAGCTGCATTTGATAAAGCATTACAGTATTCAAAAGAGAGAAAGCAATTTGGAAAGACTTTATCACAATTTCAAGTGACTCAATTTAAATTGGCTGATATGGCTATGAAAATTGAATTAGCACGAAATATGGTTCATAAAGCTGCTTGGTTAAAGGATCAGGGCCGACCTTTCTCAAAAGAAGCCTCAATGTGTAAGTTATACGCTTCTGAAATAAGTATGGAAGTAGCTTCTGAAGCAATTCAAATTCATGGTGGTTATGGGTACATGAAAGAATACCATGTTGAAAGGTACCTTCGGGATGCAAAGCTTCTTGAAATTGGAGAAGGGACCTCTGAGGTCCAAAGAATGGTTATTTCAAGGTTAATAGGGTGTCAGTAAAATTTATTATCCTGGTTGTTTGAGGATAGCTCTAGTGGTTTATTCCACTAGAGCTATTTTTTGACTGTATTTTGAACAAGTAGAATTCATGAGGAAGTCCATAAAGATAAAAATAGCCTTATTAGGCGTTTATAGCCTCTTGGTTGAGATTTTAGTTCCTTAATACACTCTTACCTTAAAAAGCTGATTTCAAGCAAGGGGGATGTTTCTGAGCTCTTTCAGAAAGGCTCTTTTCTCAAACATTATTTTATAACAGGGGGTTTGCAAACCACCACCCTAAAGCGAGCGGGCATTCTGCAGCCGAAATCCACTACTACTTACTCATCTAATATAGTGAAAACCTTTGCGAAAACAACCTTAACAAATAACGAAATTAGTATGAAATGTGTCTATTTTGTGAGAAAGATGGAAAAGTTAATTGATAGGACTTTTCCTTTGTCGCTTTTTAAAGTAAAATATAAAGTGTTTAACAGAGCACTATTTTGGATGTTGTACATAAAGGAGGTTAAATCATGAATCGTAATCCAATTATCCCATTCGTTCTTATTATGGCTCTTGGAATTGGTCTTGTTTTCTTCATGTCTTTACAAGGCTTGAATAACGCTGAAGAAAAAGCTAAAGAAGAAAAACATGGTGAAATGGAAGGTAAAGAAGGAGAAGGCGAACAAGCTTCTAGTGGTGAGTTTGATCCAGAATCAACTTACAAAAACAATTGTTTGTCTTGTCATGGTGCTGATTATGGTGGTGGAGCAGGTCCAGCCCTAAAAGGTACAGACCTTTCTAAAGATGAGATCAAAGAGACAATTAAAAATGGTAAAGGTATCATGCCAGCTGGCTTAGTTGAAGAAGAAAATCTAGACGCTATGGCAGATTGGATCAAGTCACTTTAATAATGATGTTTAAAAAAGGTTCTTTGTCTTTGGGCAAAGGACTTTTTTTATAGTAGTAAATTGGTTAGAATGAATATCGTGCACATACTAAGTCTATGCACGATATCCTAAATTAAAATGATTAAGGTGAAACGATGAATATTGAACAACTTTCGAAACGATTAGAAACGGTTGTTTCTTACATACCTAAACAGTCAAGAATAGCGGATATAGGATCCGATCATGCCTATTTACCTTGCTATGCTGTAAAAAAGGAGATTGCTACCTTTGCCATTGCAGGCGAAGTAGTGAAAGGGCCTTTCTTGTCAGCGAAAAAACAAGTGCAAGATTCAAATTTAACGAACAGAGTCGAAGTAAGACTGGGAAATGGATTGGAAGTCATTTCTCCTGGTGAAGTAGATTGCATTACTATTGCTGGAATGGGTGGAACTTTAATTGCTTCTATTCTTCAAGCAGGAGTAGAAAAGTTAACAGGAGTTTCCAGGTTAATTCTTCAGCCAAATGTGAGTGCTAAATCAATTCGAACATGGCTCTTAAACAATGAGTGGGGGTTAGTTCAGGAAGAAATCATGGAGGAAGACGGTAAGGTTTATGAGGTTTTAGTGGCGGAAAAAGGAAATCCCAAAGCCTTATACACTCCAGATGAATTTGAAAAAGAATTGTTATTAGGACCGATATTAATAAAAAACTGTAATGATGCTTTTAGGAAAAAGTGGAATCAAGAATGTGCTCAATGGAAGAATATCATTAAGAATATGGAAAAGGCTGAAAAAACGCCTGATTTAGAACATAGAAAACAAGTGTTATTGAAAAAAATTCAAATGGTTGAGGAGGTTCTCGATTCATGAAGTCAGTAAATGGACATGAAATTATTCAGCTTTTTGAACAGTTTTCTCCTAAACATTTAGCAGAAGATGGAGATCCTATTGGTTTACAGGTCGGTAAGCTGAACGGAAAAGTGGAAAATGTCATGGTCACGTTAGATGTGCTAGAAAATGTAATAGATGAAGCAATAAGCAAAAATGTAAAATTAATTATTGCTCATCATCCCCCCCTTTTTCGCCCGTTAAAATCAATTAAAACGGATTCTTATCAGGGAAGAATGATAGAAAAGTTAATTAAGCATGATATTGCAGTCTATGCTGCTCATACAAATTTAGATGTTGCAACAGGTGGAGTCAATGATCTTCTTGCAGAAGCGATAGGTCTACAAAACACTTCTGTCTTGCTTCCAACTTATTCAGAAGAGCTTAGAAAACTGGTTGTTTATGTACCTGAGGAAGAAAGCGAAAGCCTGAGAAAAGCATTAGGGGATGCTGGTGCAGGTCATATTGGAGAATACTCATATTGTAGTTTTTCCACTAAAGGAACTGGAAGGTTTTCACCAGGTGAAGAGAGCAATCCCCATATTGGTGAAAAGGGTAAATTAGAAGAAGTCGGAGAAGTGAAAATTGAAACGATTTATCCAGTTTCAATTGAGAAAAAAGTGTTAAAGGCTATGTTTACACACCATCCCTATGAAGAGGTTGCCTATGATATTTTTACTTTAGAGAATAAAGGAAAGACTTTGGGGTTAGGAAGAATAGGTTATTTACCCAAGACAACATCCTTAGAGGATTTTTCTAATCATGTTAAACAAACCTTTGATATGGATGGTATCCGAGTCATAGGAGAATTAGATTCTGAGATTAGAAAAGTAGCTGTACTGGGTGGAGATGGAAACAAGTTTATCTCTGCAGCAAAAAGGCAAGGTGCTGATGTTTTAGTATCAGGAGATATTTATTATCACACTGCCCATGATGCCATGATGATGGGGCTAAACATTATTGATGCAGGTCACCATATTGAAAAAGTCATGAAAAGTGGAGTAGCAAGCTACTTAACAAAGACATGTCAACAAAAAGGGTATGATGTTAAGATTTTCGCTTCAGAAGCTGATACGAATCCATTTACCTTTATGTAGATTATGAAAGATACTCAAAACCCCTTAGGGATTTATCCCTAAGGGGTTTTGTAATGACATATTCTATTTAGAACTCATTTTTGCCTTTTTAACTTTTGGTAAAATTTTATTGAGTGGTACATTTCTTTCTCGTGTCCAAGTAGTTTCATCATTTGAATCGAATGTTTCTAAAAATTTGATTACTTCTCTGACAATCGGGGTAGGGGTAGAAGCCCCTGCTGTAACGGCTACTACATTGGCCGATTTAATCCACTCAATATCCAGTTCACTAATATCTGAAATTCTGTAGGCAGGTGTACCTGCAATATCTTTAGATACTTGAGCTAGACGGTTTGAGTTATTGCTCTTAGGGTCACCGACAACAATCAGAACATCAGCATCCCCTGCTTGTTCTGCCACAGCTTCTTGTCGAACTTGAGTGGCCAAGCAAATCTCTTTATGCAATTCAACATGAGGGAATTTCTCTTTCACTTTGTCCATCGTGTCTAAAACGTCCCATTGGCTCATTGTTGTTTGATTCGTTACGATTATTTTTTCGTTATCAATTGAAAGTTCCTCTACATCTTCAGCCTTTTCAACTAAATGAACAATGTCAGGTGCTACACCGACGGCTCCTTCAGGTTCAGGGTGCCCTTTTTTACCAATGTAAATGACATCATATCCTTCAGCTTCTTTGGAACGAATCAGGTCATGTGTTTTTGTAACATCAGGACATGTAGCGTCAAGAGTGACCAATCCTTTTTGCTTTGCGATTTCTTTCACTTCAGGTGATACCCCGTGTGCAGTGAAAATAACGGTTCCTTCATGAACTTGTTCAATAATTTCTTTTCTATTTTCACCATCTAAGGTGATAATACCTTCTTCTTCAAAGGCATCAGTAACGTGCTTATTGTGAACGATCATTCCTAAAATATAAATTGGACGAGGTAGCGATTTATCCAGTGCAGCATTTCTGGCAATCACCATTGCATCAACTACACCATAACAGTAGCCCCTCGGGGTAATCTTAATTATATCCATCTACGAAAATCCTCCTACCTAAGAAAAGGTTGTATCTCTATTATAAAGGAGAACCGACTTTCTGACAAAGAGAAGCAGTATAAAGAGATTATTTTTAAAAAAACTCATCAAAGAGTCAAAAAAAATATCCCTAATTCATCTGCATGTCTTTAAGGGATACAAAGATTAAATATATAATTTAGGTTTTGAATTTCCGATATGATCTGATGACTCTTCCTTATTTTCATTTGAAGTTTTTTTTCTCTTTTTCTTTTTAGGTCTTTCTTCTCCTGCTTTAGATATTTCTTCAGTACTATCTAGTGTGTTTTCTTCTGAATTGTCTTCCGATGACAAATCTTTAAATCCCCGGTACAATCTCCATAGAGCAGGTAAGTTTTTTACCATAGGTCCATATTGTTGAAAAATAGGACCTAATTGTTGAGCGCTTTGTAATACCTGTTGTGTATTTGAAAGGAAGGAATTCACATTTCCTGGATTTAGTAAACTTCCGATTATTGACCCACCTGCTTGTGGAGCACGATCAAATCCAGTAGATCCACTAGCATCTCTGGTAAATTGTTGAAGAATTCCTCCTGTTTGATTATTGGAATCACCCTTTTTTAGTAGCTTAGATAAGAGTCCACCTCTACCTTTTCCTCTTGAGCGATTTCCTCCATTAAAATTAATTCCTCTATTTGGCTGCTGTCTTCCCATTTGAAAAGGAGGAGACTGATGTTGTCTCATACCAAAGGGATTTCTCATTTGTTGTTGAGGCTGGGGCATTCCAAAAGGATTCTGTTGGATCTCAACGGGTCTCATTCCAAAAGGATTTCTCATTTGCTGGTGCCCATTTCTCATTCTTCTAGGTGGCATCATTAAAGCCTCCTTTCTATCGAATTAATTCATCGTCTATATAGAGTATGCAGATGTTCAAAAAAGGGAATTGTGACTATAACGTGATTTATTTTATAAAGTATGAGCTAGATGTTTTGTTGAAAATTTATTATAATGGTTAGATGTTCTTTAAATATGACGATTCCGAAGCTTTGACGTTTAAATAAAAGGATATATTGAAATAAGGAGATGAAAAGGATATGAAAAAGAATTTATTTCTTCAATTTGGATTTCAACCATTTATTAATGAAGCCATCGAAGAACTCGGGTTTTTTGAACCAACAGAAATTCAAAATAAAATGATTCCTTTGATCGCAAAGGGACAAAGCGCGATTGGACAATCACAAACAGGAACAGGGAAAACCCATTCCTATCTATTACCGATTATTGAAAAAATTAATGCTTCCAGTGAGCAGGTACAAGCAGTCGTAACGGCGCCTACTCGTGAATTAGCACAACAGATTTATCACGAAATCTTAAAAATAACCAAAAATAGTGAAATTGTATCTCGTTGTTTTATTGGTGGTACTGACAAACAAAGAACAATTGAGAAATTAAAACATCAACCTCATATTGTGGTTGGAACTCCTGGTAGAATCAACGATTTAGTTAAAGATCAAGCTTTATTTGTTCATACATCCAATGTGCTTGTCATTGATGAAGCAGACTTGATGCTTGATATGGGATTCATTGAAGATGTAGATCAGATTGCTGGAAAGATGCCTGAAAATCTACAAATGCTAGTATTTTCTGCTACAATTCCTGAAAAGCTAAAGCCTTTCTTGAAAAAATATATGGAAAATCCACAATATGCACATGTAGAACCGGAACAAATTTCTGCTAAAAATATTAAGCATGTTATTATTCCTAAGAAAAGTCGTGAAAAAATAACCGTTTTATATGATTTATTAGTTGATATAAATCCTTATCTCGGAATTGTTTTTACCAATACAAAGTCTAAAGCGGATGAAGTGGCTAATGCACTGAGCGCAAAAGGACTTAAGGTAGGCAGAATCCATGGGGGATTATCACCTCGTGAACGTAAAAAAGTAATGAAACAGATAAGAAATCTTGATTATCAATACATCGTTGCAACAGATTTAGCAGCGAGAGGGATCGATATTGAAGGTGTAAGTCATATTATTAACTTCGAGCTGCCTCAAGATTTAGATTTTTACATTCATAGATCGGGGCGTACAGCACGTGCAGGAAATTCAGGAATTGCCTATACAATCTTCGAACCTTCAGATGAGGATGCGTTGAATCAACTTGAAAAGATGGGAATATCTTTTTCACATCAACAGCTTAAAAAAGGTGAATGGGTTGAATTACCACCTCTAAACAAACGTAAAAATCGTCAAAAAACGGCAACTGATGATATTGATGCAAAAGCAAAATCGATGGTACGTAAACCTAAAAAAGTAAAACCGGGATACAAAAAGAAAATGAAATTCAAGATGGATAAAATCAAGAAATTTGAAAGAAGAAAGAAAAGCAGAGGAAAATAAGAGTTTTAACGTGATTCATTTAGACACATTCGATACAATAAAGAGAGATTTTCTTAGGAGTTGAGAAGAATGGTAAAAATCGGGTCACATGTCTCTATGAGTGGTAAGAATATGCTGTTAACGTCCAGTGAAGAAGCTGTTTCTTACGGGGCTAATACCTTTATGGTTTATACAGGTGCGCCTCAAAATACAAGAAGAAAAAAGATTGAAGACCTTAATATCGAAGCAGGATTAAAGCATATGAAAGAAAATGGGATAGATGAAATTGTAGTTCACGCCCCATATATTATTAATATCGGAAATACCACCAAACCTGAGACCTTTGAATTAGGAGTTAATTTCCTACGTTCCGAAATTGAGCGCACTGAAGCGTTAAGTGCTAAGCAAATTGTGCTTCATCCTGGTGCTCATGTTGGGGCAGGTGCAGATAAAGGAATTGCTAAAATTATTGAAGGTCTTAATGAAGTGTTAACAAAAGACCATAAAGTTCAAATTGCATTAGAAACGATGGCTGGTAAAGGAACAGAGTGTGGAAGAAACTTTGAAGAGTTAGCTCAGATCATCAACGGAGTAGAATTAAATGACAGACTGTCTGTTTGTTTTGATACCTGTCATACTCATGATGCGGGATATAATATTGTTGAAGACTTTGATGGGGTTTTAGACCAATTTGATAAAATTGTTGGAATCGAAAGGTTAAAGGTACTTCATATTAATGATAGTAAAAATGTTCGTGGGGCAAGTAAAGACCGACATGAAAACCTAGGCTTTGGACATATTGGATTTAAAGCCTTGAACTATATCGTCCATCACCCTCAGCTTAAAGATATTCCTAAAATACTAGAAACACCTTATGTTGGAGAAGATAAGAAAAATAAAAAGCCTCCATATAAGTTTGAGATTGACATGCTGCGTAACCAATCATTTGATGAAGATGTTTTATCTAAAATTCAACAACAGTAATCATAAAGGAGGCTGATTTCTCAGTTAAAGAGAAGAGCCTCCTATTTACATACTATCTAATTAATTGGACAAAAAGCTGGTTGATTTCTTTTGCTTTAGCAGGACCTATTGATTTAGCTAATTCCTTTACCAATTTACTTCGCTGGCTGTCATTAAATATATTAATGTTCTTTCCTTGAACATGAGAGACAATGGTGTTTGCTTGTTGTGTGGTAAGGGAAATCGAATATTGTTTAGCATATTTTAATAATTCTTCACGGGTTATTGCATTAATTTTGTGATTAATCACATTTTGTAGTAACTTCATCTTTATCACTCCTCATGAGATACATATGTTCATTGTCGTAAGAAAGTGACAAAATTATATAAAATGAAGAGAAAGGGAAGGAATCCTAGATGCCACAAAGAGTTCATAAAAAAGAAAGTCCCCTCCATTTTATTTACAGACTGTTTTTTATTACCTTAGGAGCAGGCTTAGCAGCCATTGCAATTGAATTATTTCTAGTTCCTAACAACATTATTGACGGTGGAATCATTGGTGTTTCCTTGATATTAAATTATTTAGTTTCCGATACGGTTCCTTTTCTTAATTTTTCAACATTGCTCGTTATGTTAAATCTACCTTTCATGTATTCAGGATATAAACAAATAGGAAAGACTTTTGTTGTTTCCTCATTATTTGCCATTGTGTCATTAGCAATAATAGAAAGTCTTCTACACAATGTAGACCCATTTGTGACAGAAAAG
Source organism: Rossellomorea aquimaris TF-12 (assembly GCF_001648555.1). Lineage (GTDB taxonomy): Bacteria > Bacillota > Bacilli > Bacillales > Bacillaceae_B > Rossellomorea > Rossellomorea aquimaris. The sequence continues at coordinate 45,337 of NZ_LQXM01000022.1, forward strand.
ATACTTGCTACAGTATTTGGAGGATTAACACTAGGAGTTGGTGTGGGACTTGTTATACGTCATGGTGGATCCTTGGACGGCACTGAAATTTTAGGAATTCTTTTAACGAAGAAACTTCCGTTTTCTGTTGGTGAGTTTGTTATGTTTATGAACATTTTCATTTTTGGTTGGGCAGCCTTTGTATTTGGGATAGAAGAAGCGATGTATTCTGTTATGACTTACTATATCGCATTTAAGACCATCGATACGGTCATTCAAGGGATGGATGAAACGAAAGCGGTAATCATTGTATCTGATGATTATCTTGATGTGTCAGAGGCTATATTACAGAGGCTGGGAAGAGGTACGACTATGTTAAAAGGTCGTGGTGGATACACGGATAATGATAAAGAAGTGATTTATGTCGTGGTCACAAGACTTGAAGTGACAAAACTGAAGTCGATTGTCTCTGATGTAGATCCCAATGCCTTTATAACCATTATGAGTACTCAAGAAACCAAAGGTGCCAGATTTAAATCAGCAATTCATTAGGGATTAAAAGATTGTTCATCATTTTGATGGGCAATCTTTTTTGCAATTTTAGGTCTGTTCAATGTCTATTCTAATGATTGTAGTAAAATTTATGAGTCGCCTTTGGGGTTTTGGATAAGAGATAGTAATAAAATTTGAGGTTTCCTTTGCGCTCCAGGCTCAAGATTTCCCGGGGAGGAAGTCGAGCCTCGTGGGTGTGGACGATTTAATTTATTAAAGAAAATAATTTATCCCATCAACTCAATAACTCACAGTTTACATGTAATGAGTGATGCTGTATACTTTCTAAAGTGCTTTTAAATCGTAATGATTCTTATAAAGAGAGTTGATAAAAATGGATCGCGTTGAGAATCCAGTTATAAAAATAGAAGATGTTCATTTTCGGTATGATCGAGAACGAGTTTTAGAAGATATTGATCTTTCTATTCCTAAAGGTGCTTTCCTTGGAATTGTAGGGCCAAATGGTTCGGGAAAATCAACCTTATTAAAATTAATACTTGGCTTGTTAAAAGTAAAGCATGGAAATATAGAGCTATTTGGAATACCCCAGCACAAGTTTAAAGAGTGGGATCGGATTGGTTTCGTGTCACAAAAAGCGAATAGTTTTAATACTGGTTTTCCGGCAACAGTGTATGAAGTTGTAGCAAGCGGATTAGCTAAAAAAGCAGGACTTTTTCGAAGAACTTCAAAATATCGAAGTGATGTAAAAAAAGCGATTGAATCTGTTGGAATGAGTCCATTTGCAAATAGAAACATTGGTGAGTTATCAGGCGGTCAGCAGCAACGAGTGTTCATAGCAAGAGCTCTTGTAAGCAATCCGGATGTTTTAATACTGGATGAACCGACTGTTGGCGTGGATAGCAAAAACGTCCAAAACTTCTACGACATGTTAGAAAAATTAAATAAAGAATTGGGAATTACACTCGTGCTTGTTACACACGATGTTGGAACGATTTCAAACAAAGTGACGCATGTAGCATGCTTAAATAAACATTTGCATTTTCATGGAAGGACAGAAGAGTTTGAAAAGCTTAAAGAAAATCAGCTTTCTTCTTTCTATGGCCATGATGTGCATTTTTTACATCATGATCATGATCACCATCATCATGAATGATCGGAGGAAGAACAATGCTGGAAGCTATTTTTCAATATGAATTTTTACAAAATGCTTTTCTTACTGGTCTATTGATTGGTTTAATCGCTCCTTTATTAGGGGCATTTATCGTCGTAAGAAGGCTTTCCTTAATTGCTGATGCTCTGAGCCATGTAACACTATCTGGAATTGCAGCAAGTTTATATTTAAGTAAAATTGTCCCAGCGTTTTCAGGTCTTAATCCATTATACTTTGGAATGGCTTTTTCTGTAATGGGCTCATTATTTATTGAACGCCTGAGAATGGTATATAAACATTATCAAGAGCTTGCGATCCCTATTATTTTATCTGGTGGAATAGGGATAGGGGTTATTTTCATTTCGTTAGCAGATGGGTTTAATACGGATTTGTTTAGTTACTTATTTGGTAGTGTGAGTGCAGTAAGCAGAGGGGACTTATATTTAATAGGGGCAATAAGTGTACTGGTATTAAGTATGATCTTATTGTTATATAAAGAATTATTCCTGTTATCCTTTGATGAAGACCATGCTAAAGCTTCTGGTATTCCTGCTCGAGCTATCCATTTTATTTTTATGGTCATGGTAGCTTTAGTGATTGCTGCTTCCATGAGAATAGTGGGAATCTTATTAGTTTCCTCCCTTATGACATTACCAGTTGCCGCAAGTATACGAATTGCTAACGGCTTTAAACAAACCATTATTTTTTCTTTAATATTTGGAGAAATATCGGTTATTGTTGGGTTGATAAGTGCCTTTTATTTGGACCTTGCTCCAGGTGGAACGATAGTTTTAACCGCTATTATGATCTTATTAATGACTATCATCGGAAAAAAATTAAGAACAATGAAGTCTACGGCTAAAGGTGAGGTGTAGAAAATGAATGTAACTGAAGCAATGAACCTTCTGAAGACAAAGGGGTATAAGCACACAGGGAAGAGAGAGCAGTTATTAGAATTATTTTCTAATTCCAATAAATATTTAACGGCTAAAGATGTATTGGAAAATATGAAAACGGATTATCCTGGATTAAGCTTTGATACAATATACAGAAATTTAAGCCTTTTTGTCGAGCTTGGAATACTAGAGGAAACTGAACTTTCAAGTGAAAGGCATTTTCGCTTTACTTGTGAAATTCATCATCACCATCACCATTTCATATGCATGCATTGTGGAAAAACGAAGGAAATACACACTTGTCCGATGGAAGAGCTAAAGGAAAATCTAACGGATCATGGGTATGATATTTCGGGACATAAATTCGAGATATATGGGAAATGCCCTCAGTGTCAGTAGAGAGATCTTAAAGATCTCTCTTTTTTTATAGTTTAAATTCTCCAAAGAATGGGAAAATAAATGATCATGAATGAATTTTATTTTTACAATAAAAAGTTTTTAATAAAGATTTTTCTTAAGGATCGTTGGTATTTCTGATGAGGAAATAATAGCTGATTACATGGAGAGAAAGCTAGGCAATTGTCCGAGGGAAAGCTAGATGATTCCCCATTCTGGTTGACATAACCATTGTGTGAACTCATATTAGAAAACAACAATTTTTGAGTGAAGAGCCTAAGATAAAGAGGAGAGATACTATGGATAAAGTACCATTTGGTCATTGCCCCACCAATAAAAAAAACTGTGTAAGCACAATTGATCTTACGTCATATCATAAAATATCACCCCTTCCGTTCAACGGGAACCCTCAAAGCATTAAAGGGACTATTTTAGATGCATTGGGGAAATGTGGTCAATACGAAATACAGGAAGAAAAGCCTGAGTACATTCACGCTGTGTTTAAATCCAAGTGGTTTAAATTCAAAGATGATTTTGAACTATACATAGACGAAAATAATCGATTAATACACATAAAATCTGCTTCAAGATTAGGTTATTATGATTTTAAAGTTAATCGACAACGAGTTGAAAGGTTTAAACACTCCTTTATGCAGTAGGGGGTTAATAGACAAATAAAACCGCCTCTTTCAAGAGACGGTTTTATTTTGTGTAATTTACTTGAGCCAATTTTGAACCCACTGGTTAGCTTCAAGCCAGTTATCTACTCTAATGACTCCGTTAGGAACAGGGTTTTGATTGTACGGTGTATTAAACAGCACAACTGGAATGTCTAATTCTTCGTGGATTGTTACAGCGTTATCATGTTTATCTTCGAAGAAAATATCTACAGCATGTTTTTTTGCTGTTGCAATTTTGTTATGGGAACCAATTAATTCTATATGATGATACTTCAAATCTTTATCATCAAACCATTCTTTCGTTAATTGGATTAAGTCGGATCTTCTCGCACTAATAAAAAACAACTCATGTTCTTCTTTCCATTGATCTAAGATTTGCTTGGCCCCTTCTGCTAACGGGGACTGTTTGTATATGTTTGGCTCAGCTTCCTTAAACCAGCTGCCAAATTCTTGAGGAGATATATTTAAAACTTCTGTTAATTCGTATTGAGTGATATCTTCAATGGATAAACTCAAGTTAAAGAAATCATTTATATGTGGTATTAAGGATTCGGGTGAAGTGACCGTTCCATCAATGTCAATTCCAAAGCGTTTCATTTACATCAAGCTCCTCTTATAAAAACTCCTTCAATTTTATCACAAGTGCCGCCATCTTATCCACGTCGTTTGATAAATTAACCTAAATGAAAATGTACATAATCCATACGTCTAAAGAACATAACAAAAATGACAAACATTAGCATAGTAAAATAACTTATGTAACAAACAATAAGAAGGCTCCCGAACACAGAAAGTGAGGGATTGCTGTATGGGTGAAGAACGACGCGAATTGAATAGCGTTGATCGAAATCTACAAGATATTGATGTGTATTACGACAATCCAGAAACAGATGTGAATGAACGCGAGTACCGAGAAGAAACAGCAGCAGAAATCGCTGCACCAATGAATGTTAGCCGTGATTTTGAAAATGATTCAGTAGAAGAATCTACAACCTCAGGTCGTGTTTTAGGATATTCTTCACTTGCCTTGTCCATTCTATCCTTGTTTATACTTCCTGTCATAATGGGAGCAGCGGGAATAGTGTTAGGATTTGTGGCTAGAAGACGTGGAGCTGAAATGCTTGGGGCTTGGGCTATTGGAATTGGAGCAGTTTCGATTATTGTTGGGCTATTTGTTTTACCATTCTTTTAAAAAGAATGTTTCGTTAAAATTGGGAGCATTTTAACGAAAAAAAGAGGACTGATGTAAATCAGTCCTCTTTACTTGAACAGAATATTATACCTCTTGTTCTTTTTTTTCCGCTTCTTGTTTAGCAAAGTATTCCTCTGCTATTTTATCTATTTCTTTCTTTAATTCCTCTACCATGGTTTCTTCAGGTACTTTTCGAACGGTTTTCCCTTTACGGAAAAGTAATCCCTCACCACGTGCACCGGCGATTCCAATATCTGCTTCTCTCGCTTCACCAGGACCATTAACCGCACAACCTAATACTGCTACTTTAATAGGAGCTTTAATGGTTGAGATGTATTCTTCCACTTCATTTGCAATGGAAATGAGGTCAATTTCAATTCGTCCACATGTAGGACATGAAATTAATGTAGCGGCATTTGATGCTAATCCAAATGACTTTAATAATTCTCTCGCTACTTTTACTTCTTCAACAGGATCCGCACTTAAAGAAATACGTAGAGTATTTCCAATCCCTAAACTTAAAATCGCACCTAATCCAGCAGCACTCTTAACAGTACCTGCAAACAGTGTTCCAGACTCTGTGATACCTAAGTGTAGAGGGTAATCAAAGGCCTTAGCAGCTTTCGTGTAGGCTTCAATTGCTAAATTAACATCAGATGCCTTCATTGAGACAATAATGTCGTGAAAATCAAGATCTTCGAGGATCTTAATGTGGTGCAGGGCGCTTTCAACCATACCATCTGCAGTTGGGTAGCCATATTTTTCAAGAATTTTTCTTTCTAAACTTCCTGCATTAACACCAATACGAATAGGAATCCCTTTTTCTTTTGCAGCTTTTACAACAGCTTCAACTTTTTCACGACGACCGATATTACCAGGGTTTATACGGATTTTATCAGCGCCTCCTTCAATTGCTTTGAGGGCTAATTTATAGTCAAAATGTATATCGACAACTAAAGGGATATTGATTTGTTTTTTGATGTCAGCAATGGCGTCTGCAGCACGTTCATCAGGACACGCAACGCGGACTACTTGACAGCCTGCTTCCTCTAGACGATGTATTTCTTTTACAGTAGCTTCAACATCATGTGTTTTGGTTGTGGTCATACTTTGAATCACTAGTTCGTTGTTACCACCAATGGTTAAATCTCCGACTTTTACAGGACGGGTTTTTGTACGATGTATAATTTCACTCAAGTGTAATTCGCTCCTTTAGAAAGGTTCTTCAACTATACATTATAAGTAATACGAAGCAATTGTAACAGTGTTTTGTGTATATTGACAAGAAATAGGTGTTTTTTTATGACAGTTGACTATTGATATTGGGGAATCTTGTATGTTTTTCCAATTTGGATCTTAGAAGGGGGAACTTCATTCAGTTCTTCAAAATCAGAAATAACCTGTTCAATCGATACAGGAAGAGAATCATTCAGGGATTCTTCAACAAGACTAAGAACTGTGTCCCCAGGCTTCACTTCAATCTCAATAAATGGAATCGATGAGGAAGTATCTATAATGTTTTCATGGGATTGGGCAGGAATGACTTCCTGATTTTGATCAAGAGTGCCAGTGGCTGTTTCCTTGTATAGTAGCCTTAAGGTGCCCTTATTTAAATCATAATAGACACTATACAGAAGAATAAGAATACCGAAGAAGATGATCATCCTTTTCATAAAAATCTAAATCCTCCTACTATCATTAAGATTAGAAAGTGAAGATGAAGAAGTTTCATTAGTTGTCGATATTAAATTCTTTGCGGTTTTAGTAGTTTGTACGAGTAGAAAGTAATGCAAGATCTTTCCAAGTCATTAACAATATATTCGCCATTCTAAGCTTCCTTTCCTACATACTTTTCAATTTATCTTTTTGCAAGGTTCTTTTCGAAAACTATGTTGCAATAAACAAAGCAAGTAGTTGTTGATTAAAGTGAGAGGAGCTCGTTTTTTAGCAGGATGTGAGTTGAGTCACTTTAGGATAAGCGGAGAAGAATTGACAGATCCATAGAAGATGATGTTTTTAAAACAACATCTATGCGAAAATAGAAACGTTAGCCAGTACAGAACAATTATTAACAGCATTTGAAGAACAACTTATTAAAGTGAAAATACTCATACTAAAGGTGAACAATTATTAGTTGTATCCAGTCAATTAACGGGACTGAGCAAACAATTTAAAGTATAGAATCTTTGACGTTCAATAGTTTTAATATTATTGAAGAAGGGTTTTGACCTCTTCCGAATAATTTTTCAGGAAGCCTTTACGCTGCTTGAGTTGAACAGGAGCATTTATTAGCAAATTATTAAGAACCCCCCAAAAAAACTTGGGGGGTTCTTTGATTAGTTTTAATTTGAAGACGTTTTTCTTTGAGGGATTTCTTTAATTGCCAGGTACAGTACTATTGTAATTACCAACCAATCTAACAGTGGTGCTGCCGCAATAAACGTTTGTAATAATTTCATAAGGGTAAAAAACAAGGTAGAAACAGTAGCTGAATAGGCAGTCATTCTCCAACTTTGACGATAATTTACTTTTCGTTTAAGTAAATTGCCAATGGCTACACCAATAATTGCAAAAATGGTTACTTTTAAAAATGTCATCCCAGAAGTGAATATGTAAAGAATAAACAAGGAAACTGGAATCAGAATCCACTTTAGTGAACTCATAGAGTCAATAAACTCAATGAGAGTTTCATTGGTGATGACAAGATCGTCAAATAAATCATAAGAGGAGGATTGTACGTTTCCATCATTGATAAAGACAAAACTGTCATGAAGTAATGCAACAGTATTTTCGTTTTTATTTAGATCCGACTCATTCATTTTACCGGTGTCATCTAAAATGATGATTAGGTGATCTCGTTCAATGGTTATAGGCTTACTTGTTTCAGAGTTTAAGTTACCATTTTCAATTGTAAATGGTGGTAACTCATTTACTAATGAATCCTTAACTTCTTGCATTGAAGTAGTTGCAAATAAGGTGAACTGAAGTGCAACAGGAATGATGGAAATAAGTGCTAATAAAAACACATAGCGAATCGTCTTACCAATCCCTTGGAATCGGAATTTAGCTATATCCTTTGGGGAATAGATACTCTTATAAAGTTGTTGAAAAACATTCATTTAGTTTCTTCTCCTTTCTTGCATACCATATCTATTTTATGCTTGTCTGATTACTTCAGCAAGTGCGGAAAAAATATTATATTAATTATTGTTTGTAACACAAATGTAACATTAGGGTAGTTTTATTAACGTAATGTAAATTTGGTGTAAAAAGTATTTACGTTTTCTATAAAATAGTTTAATAATGATATGGGGTTTTTGTTGTTTAATGTCGAAAATTTAAGTAGGGGTTGAAAAAATGGAATTAAATTGGCAAGAAATGTTGTTTCAGTTCTTTGGAGGACTTGGTATATTTCTCTTTGGAATAAAGTATATGGGGGACGGACTTCAAAAGTCTGCTGGTGAACGTTTAAAGGAAATCCTTGATAAGTTCACAACCAATCCATTCATGGGTGTTCTTGCGGGTATTTTTGTTACCATCTTGATCCAGTCCAGTAGTGGGACGACGGTTATCGTAGTTGGTTTAGTAAGTGCAGGATTTATGACTCTTAGACAAGCGATCGGAGTTATAATGGGGGCAAATATCGGTACAACGGTAACGGCGTTTATCATTGGGATCGACATTGGTGAATATGCACTTCCAATTATTGCAGTTGGTACGATCATGCTGTTCTTCTTTAAAAACAAAAAAGTGCATAACTTTGGTCAGATGATTTTTGGTTTTGGAGCATTATTCTATGGATTAGAATTAATGGGTGGAGGAATGAAGCCTCTTCGTTCTCTTGAAGCTTTTCATGATTTAACGGTTAGCATGAGTGATAACCCTATCCTTGGAGTTGTTATTGGTACTTTGTTTACCGTTATTGTTCAAAGTTCATCTGCAACAATTGGTATCCTACAAGAGCTATACAGTTCTAACCTTGTTGATATTCAAGCTGGATTACCAATTCTTTTTGGAGATAATATAGGTACAACCATTACAGCAGTTTTAGCAGCACTTGGTGCTTCAGTAGCAGCCAGACGTGCCGCAGCTGTTCACGTGCTATTTAATTTAATTGGAACAACAATATTTCTCATCATTTTACCGTTTTTCACAAAGTTTGTTCTGTTTTTACAATCTACATTTAATTTAAATGAACCGATGACGATCGCTTTCGCCCACGGATCATTTAATTTAACAAATACAATCATTCAATTCCCGTTCATAGCATTACTAGCGGTTATTGTTACAAAGTTGATTCCAGGTCAGGATTCAATCGTAGATTATAATTCAAAGCATCTAGATCCAATGTTCATAGAACAATCTCCTTCCATTGCTTTAGGACAAGCAAAAGAAGAAGTACTACGTATGGGTCAATTTGCCGTTAAAGGGTTGGAAGAAACAAATGAATTCTTAAAGTCCAAGAGCTCGAAAAATGCTGAAGCAGCTTATCAAATAGAAGGTGCTATCAATAATCTTGATAAGAAAATTACAAACTATCTAGTTGATCTTTCTTCAGCTCCGTTATCGGATTCTGAATCAGAGAGACATTCTATATTAATGGATACGGTGCGAGATATCGAGCGTGTAGGAGATCATTTTGAAAATATTGTTGAGCTAGTAGAATATCAACAAACGAACAAAGTAAAGATAACTCCTGATGCTATGAATGATCTTGAGGTCATGTTCAGCTTAACAATTGAGACAGTTGAAAAAGCACTTAAATCTTTAGATTTAAATGATACGGACATTGCTAGAGAAGTTGCTGAAAAAGAAGATCAAATTGATAAGATGGAAAGAAAGCTTCGTAAACAACATATCTTACGACTGAATGAAGGAAAATGTTCAGGTCAAGCTGGTATTGTGTTTGTGGACATCATTAGTAACTTAGAACGTATTGGCGATCATGCTGTTAATATAGCTGAAGCTGTATTAGGAGAAGAATAAATAAATGGACTGACCCACTTGATTATTATTATTGTCTTTTGGGTCAGTTTTTTTTATACTTTAACAGAGGTGTTAAAACATGGAAATTTTATATTGGAGTATTATTATCGCTTTAATGATATTAGCTTTTGTTGGATTAATTTATCCTATATTACCAAGTGTTCTTCTCTTGTTGGCCAGTTTTATTGTTTATGGAATCCTATTTTCATTTGCTCCATTTAGTTGGTTGTTTTGGACAGTACAAGTTTTATTTGTATTACTTCTCTTTGGTGCTGACTATATGGCAAATCTTATCGGGGTTAAGAGGTTCGGGGGTTCAAGAGCAGGGATCTGGGGTAGTACCATTGGCTTGTTAATAGGTCCGTTTGTCATACCAGTCATCGGAATAATAATAGGTCCTTTCTTAGGGGCGATTATAGGAGAAATAATTGTACATAAAACAAATTTCAAGAGAGCAGTAAAAGTAGGGATTGGTTCAGTAATCGGATTTGTTTCCAGTGTTTTTACAAAAGGACTGATTCAAATTGTCATGGTATTATACTTTTTCTTTTCAATTTAACCCTTAACATCTGAACCAGAGCTTAATGAAAAATGACTAGATGTAGTAAATTAGGGTATTTTATTCTTGTAAGAAGAAGAGGCAAAATATTTGAACAGAAGTAGTAGTTTTGGTAATCTTATACTGAAACGACTTGAACCCTTATGGTTCAGGTTCATTCTACATAGGGAGGAATTTATTATGGCTTACGAATTACCACAATTACCTTACGCATATGATGCTCTAGAGCCTCATATTGACAAGGACACAATGAACATTCATCACACGAAACATCATAACGCTTACGTAACAAAAGTAAATGATGCACTTCAAGGTCACGATGATTTATTAAGCAAATCAATTGAAGATCTTGTGTCTAATCTAGACGCGGTTCCTGAAGGTGCCCGTACTGCAGTACGTAATAACGGTGGTGGACACGCGAATCACTCTCTATTCTGGACAGTATTATCTCCAAATGGTGGAGGCGCTCCTGCTGGAGAATTAGCAGATGCTATTTCTTCTAAATTCGGAAGCGTTGATCAATTTAAAGAAGAATTTGCTAATGCTGCTGCTACTCGCTTCGGTTCTGGCTGGGCTTGGCTAGTAGTGAATAATGGTGAATTAGAAGTAACAAGCACGCCGAATCAAGATAGTCCATTAATGGAAGGTAAAACTCCAATCTTAGGTCTGGACGTTTGGGAGCATGCTTACTATTTAAACTACCAAAACCGTCGCCCTGATTACATCGGTGCATTTTGGAACGTTGTAAATTGGGATGAAGTTGCAAAACGTTACTCTGCAGCAAAATAATTATATAAAGTACGATGAAGAGAGGTTCTTTTTAGAACCTCTCTTTTTTTTGCATAACTTCCCACCCTTTTTCAAAAAATAGGGTTACGTTAAAGGGGAGTTTGAAATGAGTAGTTTTAAAAAGTTTCTAGGTGATATCGACTTAACAAGGGATCTCAGCTTATTATTATTAATCGGTGGAATGTATTCATTGAGCATTGCTTTATCAAATACCTTTGTGAATATATATTTATGGAAGCAATCTGGGGAGTTCATTGATTTAGGAATTTACAATTTAACTGTTGTCATATTTCAGCCGTTAACCTTTATATTAGCTGGAAGATTGGCAAAGAAAGTGGACAGGGTCATTGTTTTACGTTTTGGAGTGATTTTTTTAGCTCTTTTTTACATATCCGTTTTAGCGTTTGGTGAATCGTCAGAGAATTTTCTAGTAGTCTTAGGCGCTTTGCTCGGAATTGGATATGGCTTTTATTGGTTAGCTTTTAATGTGTTAACTTTTGAAATCACAGAACCAGAGACAAGGGATTTCTTTAATGGCTTTCTTGGTACATTAACATCTGCTGGTGGGATGATTGGCCCAATACTGGCTGGGTTTATTATTTCAAGATTTGATTCTTTTCAGGGATATACTATTGTATTCGGGTTGTCCCTCGCTTTATTCTCAGTTGCCGTTATTTTAAGTTTTTTTCTTAGAAGAAGACCTGCTTCTGGAAGATACTTATTTTTGAGAATAGTGGAGGAGAGGAATTATAATAAAAACTGGCGATTGATTACAAATGCTCATTTTTTTCAAGGATTAAGAGAAGGAACATTTATCTTTGTAATTTCTGTTTTCGTTTTTATCAGCACTGGAAGTGAATTTGCAATTGGTACATTTGGTTTAATTAACTCTGGTATTGCTTTTGTAGGGTACTATATTGCATCAAGAGTAATTAAAAAAAAGTTTCGCAAACGCGCGATTTTATTAGGTGGGATACTCCTTTATTGTGCTATATTCTTGCTGGTGTTTGACGTTACTTATACGAAATTGTTATTCTATGCTGGAGTTATTGCAGTTGCCTACCCAATATTATTAGTCCCTTACATCTCTATGACGTATGATGTAATTGGAACAGGATGGAAAGCAGCTGAAATGAGAATTGAGTACATCGTCGTAAGAGAGATATTCTTAAACTTGGGAAGAATTGTTTCAGTGGTAGCTTTTATCATAGCTGTGACGTATTTTAATCAAGAAAAAAGCATACCGATCCTTTTGTTAATTTTAGGAGCGGGGCACAGTATCATTTATTTCTTCATTAGAAAAGTAGAGTTACCTTTATCTTAAAGGAAAAGTATAAATGTACAAATAGAGGGAGAAATTCCCTCTATTTGTATGTTGATTTCTACAAGTCATTGGTAGCTTATTCATTCGTTTTTCTATAAAATAAAAATGAATGAAAAAATCGAAATATATTTTTACATAAAGGAAGGATTGGAACGTTTGAAGAAAAATAGAAAAAAGAAAAAGACACATGTTCCTGTTCGGATGAATTTGTTGTTTTTTGCCGTCTTCTTATTATTTTCTCTTCTTGTTCTTAGATTAGGACTTGTTCAAATTGTGAATGGGGAAAGCTATAAAAAAGAAGTAGAAAGAACAGAGGATGTTGTGGTAAATACGGGAGTACCAAGGGGAAAGATTTATGATCGATTCGGAAATGTAATTGTTGATAATATACCGTTAAATGCAATTACTTACACTCGTACAACTAATACATCAATAGAAGAAATGTTCGATGTTGCGACAAAGCTTTCAGCCTATATTGAAAAGGACACTAAAGAAGTCACAGAGAGAGATAAAAAGGATTACTGGCTACTCAATCATAATAAAGAGGCCGACCAAAAAGTCTCTAAAGAAGAGCTTAAAAAGCTTCAAAACAATGAAAAGCTTTCAGAAGAAGATGTGAATTCAAAGGTATATCAAATGAAACTAGACCGAATCACAGAAGAGGAGCTATCTTCATTATCAAATAAAGATTTAGAGGTAATAGCAATTTATCGAGAATTCTCAAGGGGATATGCACTAAATCCTCAAATTGTTAAAAATGAAGGTGTCACACCTGAGGAATTTGCAGTAGTAAGTGAGCATCTTAGTGAGCTTCCAGGAGTGAACACGACAACAGATTGGAAACGTTCTTATGTGTTTAATGATACGTTAAGAACAATTCTTGGAAACGTATCCTCTTCTCGTGAAGGATTACCCAAGAATTTAGTAGATTCCTATTTAGCTAGAGACTACAATCGGAATGACCGGGTAGGAAAAAGTTATATTGAGTTACAATACGAAGATATTCTTCAAGGTCAAAAAGAGCAAATTAAAAATGTAACAAAAGGTGGAAGTGTATTAGAGTCTGTTTTAATTCAAGAAGGTCAACGAGGTAAGGATATGGTGTTGACCATTGATATGGAGCTTCAGCGTGAAATCGAAAAAATCATCGAGGAAGAATTACGGAAACAAATTGTAAATCGCCATGAATCACCAAACTTAGATCGTGCCTTCGTGGTTATGATGGATCCAAATACAGGTGAAATTCTTGCAATGGCTGGAAAACAGTATGTGAAAGATTCTGAAACAGGAAAGTATGAAATGAGAGATGCTGCCCTTGGCACATTTACTTCCTCCTATGAAGTGGGATCGGTTGTTAAGGGTGCTACTGTATTGACGGGTTATATGACTGGGAAGTTAACTCCAGGAGAAACGCTTGTTGATGAACCGATCATCTTTGGTGATGATCGACCAAAAACTTCTTGGTTTAATCGTTCTGGAAGAATACCGATGACTGATCTATTTGCACTTGAGAAATCTTCAAATTCCTATATGTGGAAGATCGCTTTAAGAATAGCTGGTCAAGAGTATGTACCAAAACAAAATATCGTAAATAATCCTGAAGCGTTCGATATACTGCGAAATCACTATGCTCAATTTGGATTAGGCGTTTCAACAGGAATTGATTTACCAGGAGAATCTTCGGGTTTAATTGGTGATGTGTCTACTCAAGGGTTGTTACTCGACTTGGCTATTGGACAGTTTGATACGTATACGACGATGCAATTAGCACAGTATGTATCAACAATAGCAAATGATGGATATCGTGTTCAGCCTCATATTATGAAAGAAATTCGTGAACCAATTAATGAAAAAGATAGTCTTGGACCTATTTTATTTGAAAAAGAAACGAATGTGTTAAATCGTATTGATGCCACTCAATCTCAAATTGAGCATGTACAAAAAGGGTTCTATCGAGTGTATCATTACCCAGAAGGAACAGCTTACCATCAATTCAAAGATGCACCATATAATGCAGCTGGAAAATCTGGTACGGCAGAAACTTATGTAGATCGTAAGTTAAATTACAATACAACACTTATTGGATACGCACCATTTGATCATCCAGAAGTAGCTTATGCAACTATGGTGCCTTCCTCCCACATACAAGGAAGTGGAATAGCAGATCCTTACGTTAACAAATACATCTCAAAACGAGTCATGGATAAATATTTTGAGTTGAAGAAAGAACGAGGGGAAAAAGATAAAGAAAAAGACCCAACATCTATTGAGAAAAAAGTTGAAAATGCCGAAGAGGCAGAAGAACAACAAGGAGAACAGAGAGAGCAAAACAATTAACGATAAAACTGATTTTAATGAGAACTTCTCATTAAAATCAGTTTTTTTAATACCAGAAAAAAGACCTATTTAGTTGAAAAAATGTAATAATCAGGATAGGGTGTCCCTACATTTTCTACAAAAAAGATTAGATTTTATGAAAAAAAGATAATTTTTTTATTTTTTTTTTGTTTAAGTACATAATTTTAAAAGAATGCACAATACTAGTGTTTATAAGGGTTTAAAAGAAAAAAACACCTTATGGATACGAAGAATAAAATAGAAAAATGTCGAATTTACAAAACCTTTACAAATGGTTAAAACCCAATTAACACTCATCTATTAATCTAGTACTCGTAGGACAAAACAACCAAGTTTCTTAGGGGGAATTTAGGAATGAAAAGCTTTAAGTATCTAGCAATGTCAACAATGATTGGTTCAGCACTTCTTTTAGGAGCATGTGGTTCTCAAGGCGGTAACGGAGAAAATGGAGAACAACTTTCAGGAAATGTAAAAGTAGACGGTTCTTCTACAGTTGCTCCAATCGCAGAAGCTGTTAACGAAGAATACTCTGCAGTTCAACCAGATGTTAAAGTATCAATCGGTGTATCTGGTTCTGGTGGAGGATTCGAAAAATTCATCGCTGGTGAAACGGATCTTTCAAATGCATCTCGTCCAATTAAAGATGAAGAAAAACAAAAGCTAGAAGAAGCTGGAATAGATTTCACAGAATTCAAAGTAGCAAATGATGGTTTAACCATCGTTGTGAACAAAGAAAACGACTGGGCAGAAGACTTAACTGTTGAAGACCTTAGAAAACTTTGGTTAGAAGATGGAAAAACAAAAAAATGGTCTGATATCAACCCTGAATGGCCAGATGAAGAAGTGAAATTCTACGCTCCTGGTACTGATTCAGGTACGTATGACTATTTCCATGAAGAAATTTTAGAAGAAAAAGATATGGTGAAGAAAAACATTCAGCTTTCTGAAGATGATAACGTACTGGTACAAGGTGTAACAGGCGACAAAAACGCTATAGGATTCTTTGGATATGCTTATTACCTTGCAAATAAAGATCAACTGAAAGCTGTGAAAATTGGCGGAGTTGAGCCTAATAACGAAACAATTGAAAGCGGAGAATACACTCCACTATCTCGTCCACTATTCGTTTATGCGAAAAACGAATCAATGAAGAATAACGAAGCTGCTTATGATTACATGAAATTTACTCTAGAAAATGCAGGAGAAATGGCTGAAGCTGTTGGATATGTAAAGCTAGAAGATAGCATGTATGAAGAAGCATTAACTAAATTAGAAGAACTTAAGAAATAATTAGCTTAGTCAATGTCATGAATAACGGATGAGAAGCGAATATTTGCTTCTCATCTTGTCATGTGGATGAAAGGGGTTTACATTTTATGGGTTCAAGTTCGAATAAATCATACTCAGTTTCCGAGATGATTCAACAAAAGAGTAATAAAAAACTTACTCATACAACTGAAAAAGCTATACCGTGGATCTTATTTTGTATAGCTGGGGTGTCAGTATTAACAACCATTGGTATCGTCTTTACTCTTATTTTTGAAACCTTCGAGTTCTTTAATCGAGTATCGTTCTTTGACTTTATTACTGGAACGGAATGGTTTCCTTTCTCCATTCAGAATCCAAGCTACGGAATATTACCTTTAATCTCTGGTACATTAAAGATCACCGGAATTGCAGTATTAGTAGCCGTACCGATTGGATTGGCATCTGCCATTTATTTGAGTGAGTATGCTACGGATCGTTCAAGAAGGTTCATTAAACCGATACTAGAAATCTTAGCTGGAATCCCTACTATTGTTTATGGATTCTTTGCTTTGACATTTGTCACACCAGTATTGAAAAGTATGATCCCAACTCTTAGCATTTTTAATGCTTTAAGTCCTGGGATTGTTGTAGGAGTTATGATTATCCCGATGATTGCTTCATTATCTGAGGATGCTATGTCGTCTGTTCCAAATTCCATTCGTGAAGGTGCATTAGCTATTGGAGCGACTAAATTTGAGGTTTCAATGAAAGTTGTGCTTCCAGCGGCTGTTTCAGGGATTGTGGCATCTGTTGTTCTCGCTATTTCACGTGCAATTGGTGAAACGATGATTGTAACGGTAGCGGCAGGGGCAACACCTAACTTAACTTGGGATGTTACAGGATCGATTCAGACGATGACTGCTTACATTGTTCAAGTAAGTACAGGAGATGCTGGATATGGAACAACCATTTATTATAGTATCTATGCAGTTGGTTTCACTCTTTTTGTCTTTACATTAGGAATGAACTTACTTGCTCAATACATCTCTAAGCGCTTCAGAGAGGAGTATTAATATGAAGTATATTAATCAAGATATTGTCAATAAAAAGATGTCTTCAAGATTAAATATTAATATGGCATTTAAAGGGATATTTTTAGCTTCAACATTGTTTGGTCTTGTTGTACTGGCTGTATTACTTTATCGGGTATTCACTCAAGGAATTGGTTATCTGGATTTGGACTTCCTTATGAATATGGGCTCTAGATTTCCAGAAAAAGCAGGAATTTATGCAGCCTTTATTGGATCACTATGGTTAATGGGTGTTATTGTTCCAGTTTCATTCATATTAGCTGTTGGAACGGCTATTTATTTGGAAGAGTATGCAAAGCAAAACAAAATTAATCAATTTATAAAGATAAATATTTCAAATCTTGCTGGAGTTCCTTCAGTCGTATTCGGTTTACTAGGTCTAACGATTTTTGCTAGAGCCTTTCACTTAGGTCACAGTGTATTAGCAGCCGGGTTAACAATGAGTTTGTTAATCTTACCTGTCATCATTGTTGCTGCCCAAGAAGCCATTCGTTCTGTTCCGCGTGATCTTAGAGATGCTTCTTATGGAATGGGAGCAACCAAATGGCAAACCATTATTAGAGTTGTTTTGCCAGCCGCCATACCGGGTATCTTAACAGGAAGTATATTAGCGTTTTCTCGTGCAATTGGTGAAACCGCACCACTTGTTGTTATTGGTGTACCGACGATTTTATTATTTACACCTGGTTCTATCCTGGATACGTTTACGGCTCTTCCAATGCAGATTTATGATTGGACGAAGAGACCTCAAGAAGCGTTCCATCATGTAGCTGCTTCAGGAATTATCATCCTGTTAGTGTTACTATTATTTATGAATTCAATTGCCGTATTAATTCGTAATAAATTTCAAAATAGATATTAAAGTGTAGAGGGTTTAAATGGATGAAGGAGGCTTTACTAATGCAAACAACAGTAAAGAAAAACAATAGTACGGTTGACTTAAAAGGAAAAAAAGAACCAGTCTATCAAACGAAGCAACTAAATCTTTGGTATGGTACAAATCATGCATTGAAAAATATTGATCTTGATATTATGGAAAATGAAGTTACTGCTATTATTGGACCATCAGGTTGTGGAAAATCGACTTATATTAAAACGTTAAATCGAATGATTGAACTGATTCCATCAGTGAAAACTTCAGGAGATATCATCTACCGTGAACGAAATATTTTTGATCGAAACTATCGTGTAGAAGAATTACGTACTAAAGTAGGAATGGTGTTCCAAAAACCTAACCCATTTCCTAAGTCGATATATGACAATATTGCATACGGACCACGTATTCATGGTATTAAAAACAAGAAGATACTTGATGAAATTGTTGAAAAAAGTCTACGTGGAGCAGCTATTTGGGACGAAGTGAAGGATCGATTAAACCAAAATGCTTATAGTCTTTCTGGTGGACAGCAACAACGTATCTGTATTGCTCGTTGTCTTGCTATTGAACCTGACGTGATTTTAATGGATGAGCCTACTTCTGCGTTGGATCCTATTTCTACATTAAAAGTGGAAGAGTTAGTTCAAGAATTGAAAAAAAATTACAGTATTATTATCGTTACCCATAATATGCAACAGGCAGCACGAATTTCAGATCGTACAGCCTTCTTCCTTAACGGTGAAGTTATTGAATTCGATCAAACGGATAAAATTTTCTCAACTCCATCGGATTCGCGTACAGAGGACTATATTTCTGGACGATTCGGATAATTGATCATTCAAAAAGATGAAATGCATTCAGTTAATTCATCTTGCTTTACTAAATACAGCTATATATTGGAAGGGGTATGGATATGTCAGTTAGAGGACATTTTGATGCAAATTTAAAAGTATTGCAAGACAAACTTATGGATCTTGGTAATAGTGCAAAGGTAGCGCTTGAAAGAAGTATTAAAGCATTAGAAGAAAAGGATATTGATACGGCTTTAGCGATTATTGAGGGAGATCAAAAAGCAGATGATTTAGAGGAAGAAATCAATGATTTAGCGATCCTTCTTATTGCTAAACAGCAGCCGGTTGCAACAGATTTAAGAAGAATCATTGTTGCTATTAAAGTGGCAGCAGATCTAGAAAGAATTGCGGATTTTGCAGTGAATGTTGCCAAATCAACCATTCGAATTGGAAATGAGCCTTTAATCAAGCCAATTCATCATATAAAGGAAATGCATGCCATAGCGTCTGAAATGATTCAGCTTACTCTAGAATCATTTGTTGAAGAAGATGTTGCAAAAGCAAAGAAGATTGCGGATATGGATGATAAAGTGGATGATTTATACGGTGAAACGATCGTAGAATTGCTTACATTAAACAAAGAAAAGCCTGAATTCACGGCTCAAATCACACAGTTATCCTTTATCTGCCGTTATCTTGAAAGAGCAGCAGATCATGCAACAAACATTGCAGAAGGCGTCTTTTATTTAGTAAAAGGCCGTCGATACGATTTAAACGAATAGTGTGATAAAACAAGAAAGCTTTCCCAATAATTGGGAAAGCTTTCTTAATGTTTTATTTAGTAATAGTAGACGCTAATGCCTCTAAAGTCATTTGAGAATGAACAAGAAATTCACCGATTTGAATCTTATTAGCATAATCATTTTCTACAATATATTGTACGAAGGCTTCTTCATCTTGGATGATATTTGCTTGTTGCAACCTTTTAGCAATTTCTTCAGGTGTCATTCCAGATTCAATTACTAGAGTTAATTGGAATTTCTCACCTGCTTGTTTTTCTTCTTTTTTCTCTTTTGTAGATTCCTGTTGTTTCTGATTATTAAGTGTATCAATTTGATTTTGTAGGTCTTTTATTTGTCTTTTGTTTTCTTTCCAATCCTTTTCTTTAACAATGATATAGCCATCCTTAACAGGATTTTCTATTTCAATGAACTGCACCCCTATTAATAAAATGACAGTTACGAAGAGAATACCGGAGGAAAACGCTCTGGTTGATTGTTTGTTCATTAAATGACTCCTTACTTAGTGCTTAGAAAGAATTTGTTTTACATCCGTAATGGAAAGTGCAGATTGCTTAGCGATTTGATCCAAACTGATACCTTGCTGATGTAGTGCAATTACTTGATTTTTAACCACTTCATGAATAGGCGCTTTCTTACTAGATGAAGATTTTTTCATCTGTATCCCCCCATCCATCATGAGTTCTTCTTCTAATATACGTAATCTCTTCTTAAGCTGGTAGTTTTCTTGTAAAACATTCATAGATAACTCTTCCACTTCTTTTTCAATTGCAGCATAACGATCCTTCTGAAAAAAAGAAAGTACGAACAATAGAATTGAGATACCTAATAATCCTAGTAATAATAAATCCATTTGATCACCCTCATGTTGTTTACTTCTCTTTAGTTATAGCATAGATAACAGTCTATCTCTAGACGAGGAAAGGAATATTTTGTTGAATAGCTGAAAAAAATGTAAAAAGTTATTTTATTGATGGACTAGAAAATTGTCGGAGAATAAATGGAAACGCTTTAAACGGGATTTTTCATTTAATTTTATAAAAATATGGTGTCATTAAGGTTGGTGTAGTCGTATGTAACAAGATACGACAAAATGCGTTTATTGTAGGTTCACTGATAGGGTGGTACGATTAAATTAACGTTAATTGTCATAATATTTAGATGAATTCATATACTAATTGGTTGTTCTTTAGGAGGTATAAAATATGATTAAAGAAATTATTCAATTAAGAGAACAAGGAATGTCCTTTCGGAACATTGCTAAGGAACTAAACTCTACTGTTGGAAAAGTACAGTATGCATGGGTGAAATTTCAGAAATCAAATCAAATACCTGCAGTGACAACTGAAACAAAAATACAAAAAAAACGGGTAGGGAAGTCTACAATTGGTCGCGTGTCTTCTACAAAACCTCTACTAACTAAGCCAATGACTAATGAACTCACCATCACATATTCCACATCCTCCCGTATCTATTGTTATTGGAATATTTCCTTTACGTGGGTAAAAAAAGTGAAAGAACATTTTGATTTGGATTCAACTCAGCCACTCGTTCTCCGCTTATACGATATTACTTCTATTTCTTTTAATGGTCACAATCAACATTTTCATATGGACTCACTCGTTCCACAAACAGAAAGTGACTGGTTTATAAATGGGCTTAAGGAAAATAGGAGCTACTGTCTGGACGTTGGCTTTAAGTTACAATCAGGAGATTTTATTGCCATCACTCGTTCAAATGTTCTTCATACACCTAGAACATCTAATTTTCAAGAACAACATAGTTTGAAAGAATTAAAGGAATTTGAACAAGGATTGAGCAAAGAACCTAAATGGGTAGAGCATGTTAGCACCTACTCTTATTATGTAATGAATCAGGAGGATAAGGCATGAGCAAACATACATTAATGCTGTTCCCGGAATTTAATGAATCTCCTTTTAAGGAATTAGAAGGTGATCAAAGTTCAATAGATTACTTCTCATCCTTACTAATAGAAAACAGCCAGCTGATTCATTTTCTTCAGCGCAATAAAGGACATGCAATTCCAGTAGTCTTAAATCCACTATTATTCTCATTGTGGACAAGTGAAAAATTTGTGAAGGAAGTTCAGTCTTTGATTGAATCAAAGCTTCTTCAGTCTCAGGAGAATGAACCAGTAAATTGGCAGTTAATCTATTCTGAATGGACGAAGTGGGATAGAAACCTGGTTAACGCTTATAAGGAATTAATGATGGAAGGGAAGGCTATCGTCATCCCTACAACCATTAACACATTCCCTTTGACTCATTTTCGTACCCCCCGAGGGATGGAAGCACAAATACGAATAAGCACTCTTTTGTATAAGGAATTTCTCCAAATGGCACCTAAGTTATTTTGGTTGCCACAGGCTGCATATGTTCCTGGGATAGATTTATACCTTTTACAACAAGGGATAGAGTACACCTTTATTTCTTCCTTTTCCTATGAACAGAGTGAAAAAGAGGAAAGCTTTAAGAAATTAGTAAGGAGTCCGAGGGGGTTGAAACTCCTCCCTGTTTCAGAGGCGACCGTGACTTCCATTCACACGTCAATTCATGGATTCAAAATGCTCCGTTTTCAAAAAAACATGGAATTAGATCAACTACTGGCTCAAAATGTGAGTAATTGTTCATTGGTAGAATGGTTGGAATTTTCGTCGTCCTTATCAAGGGTTGGATTTGGGTATCTAGGAATGGAGAAACAAACACCAATTCTTACTGATACTGAAATGAAGAGTATTCGTGCAATACACCGAATGGAAGAACAATTGGAGAATTTATATTCCTCCATCACAACTGAGACAAACCACTATGTTCATCAACTCACCAGAGAATGGATGGTTTCTTTAGAAAGAAGAAATCAGGAGATTGATAAGATATCCACTCATTTTGACCAACTAAAAAACTCAATCTTGGAGGGGCATATCCAAGAACATTTGTACCTTCATCGAAAAAACATGGTGCCATATCCTACTGATGAAGTTCTTGAAAAGCTCTTTCCTGTAAAAGGAGAGAGCAGTGCACACGACAAAGCGGATTCTGTTCTGATCCTCTCCTGGGAATATCCACCTAATATTGTAGGAGGACTCTCTAGACATGTATTTGATTTAGCTAACAATCTTGTGAAAAAAGGAAAGCATGTACACGTATTAACAACAAGGTCTCACAATGCCCTTCCACTTGAAAATATGGAAGGGGTCACAGTTCACCGGGTTCACCCTTTGCACCCTTATGAAGAAGATTTTTTTAAATGGGTATTTGATTTAAATCAAGCATTTATTGACTACGCACATAGTTTAATCAAGGATGAAAAAATCACTCTTATTCATGCCCATGATTGGATTGTTTCTACATCTGCCATAAAATTAAAAGAATATTACACAATTCCTCTAATTACAACGATACATGCAACTGAACATGGTCGAAATCAAGGGATATATACTGAATTACAGCAAAAGATTCACCTTGAAGAACAGCTTCTTATCCAGGCATCTGACCACATTATTGTTTGTAGTGAACATATGAAAGAGGAGGTTAATAGTTTATTTACGGTGAAATCACCAATGGTTGTTATTCCTAATGGAGTAGAGTTAGACCAACTTGATCAAATGACTGCACTGTATTCCCATGAAAATATATCAGTACCTTACTTCTTCTCCATTGGAAGAATGGTACATGAAAAAGGGTTTGAAACGATTATTCGAGTAGCATCTTCATTGAAAGCCAGAGGGTACATGGTTTCATTTGTAATAGCAGGAAAGGGGCCGATGTTGGAACAGTATCGTCAGCTCGTTATAAATGAAAGAGTAGATGATATGGTAGAGTTCGTAGGATATATTTCTGATGAAAAGAGGAATAGCTACCTAAAAAATTGTCTTGCGGTTATCTTCCCAAGTCTGTATGAACCATTTGGAATTGTAGCTCTTGAAGCAATGGCATTTCGTAAAGGAGTAGTTGCCTCTAATATTGGTGGGCTAAAAAGCATTGTCAAACATGAGCAAACGGGGTTATTGTTTGAACCAAATGAAGAGCAAGGCTTGTTAACTCAGCTCGTTTCCCTTTTGGAATACCCTGACAAATCATCTCAATTAGGTAAGAGAGGGTATAAAATGGCAAAGTCCATGTTTAGTTGGGATCGGATAGCTGATCAAACGAAACATGTTTACGAAGATGTTCTACTTCAGGCAAAAGTCGAAGGTATTAAAAGGTGAAGGGCGTAATATTGGCTGGGGGGATAGGGAAACGACTGAGGCCCTATACCATGTCGATTGCTAAGCCGATGGTTCCGATACTAAATAAGCCTATCATTGAGTACAGTATCAATTTATTAAGAGCAAATGGAATTAAAGATATTTTCATCACAACCTATTATAAAAGTGAATCCATAAAAGAATATTTTGGAAATGGAAGAAAATTCAATGTGAAGATTACGTACTTAGAAGAAGAAAGACCTCTTGGAACAGCAGGAGGGATATTCTTGGCTAGAAAGATGCTTCGCGAACCTTTTCTTGTACTAAGTGGAGATGCATTCACTAATATGCCGTTAGATCAAGTTATTCAATTTCATTATGATAAAAAAGCAATTATGACGGTTGTATCTAAAGATGTCGATAATCCAAAAGAATATGGCCTTTGTTATACGAATTCCAATAGAAAGTTGGTAGACTTTATTGAAAAACCAACAGAATGGACCGGAAATGAAGTGAACACTGGAGTGTATATAGTAAATCCACTTCTTCTTGATAAATATATGTGTCAAGGAGCTTGTGATTTTAGTCAGGACCTCATTCCCAATCTGTTAAAAAATAATGAAGAGGTATATGTGTATAAAACAAGTGCGTATTGGCGGGATATCGGAAATCCAGAAGAATACAAAAAGGCTCGTGAAGATGTCATAAAAGGGCTTATTACACAGGATTCATGTAAAGTGAAACAAGAGCCTTCCGTGCAAATTAATTCTTTAGAACCGTTTATTACAAGAATTCAGGTGGCATGTCCTGATGTGAAAAAGCCGATTGTTTTTGCAAAGCTATTTGAAACCGTTCCTCCGTCAGTGAATAAAGATGAAATAATCATCGATCATAAGGATGGTGGACGGACAAAAATTATTAGCGATCCAAAACGAGGGTTTGTCATATATTCAAGTGCTGATAGAAGAAATCTCGCTAGAGAATTGGCTCGGTATTACGGAAAGAAAATAAAAATATGGCAAAAGGTGTAGAGGCTAATGAGGGAGAATCGAGAATTAGAAAATAAAAAACAATTTTATATTCAAGGAATAGCCTGGAGTAAAAGCCATTCTTATATATCCCTACAGTCAGACCAAGTCAATGCAGTATCTAACATGAAGGTAATCGTTAAAGAAGGAAAGGAACCTTGGGGAGAATCCCTATCCTTTGAAATAGAGAATATCACAAAATCAGAGCAGCGTTTAAAGGTTTTCTTTCTTATTGAATGGTTAGCCTGTAAGGAAGATACAATAGGTGTCCTTTCTTTGTATAAGGATACGTTTTGGAATTATAGCGGAAATCAAGTAGCTGTTACGAATATTGTTTCGTGTGCAGAATCTGTTAAGAAGTCGATTTATCCAATGAATTTAAAAGGTCTAAAACTATGGAAGAAATCATTAAATAAAGGGAGTCTTTTTTATTATCCTATTACCAATGGTCTTAATATGATGGTCTATATGCTTGATTATCGATTTAAGCCTTTTGAAGTGAAACAAGGGAAGGTTTATGCCATAGAAGGTGGCATAAAAGAAGATGTTTTAAATTTAAGTAATAGAATAAAAAACGGACTAGCATTTCCCTCAAAAAAATGATATTATAGAAAAGTCGTATGAATAGAACATGATAGTGAATGTTTGGAGGGAAATTATAATGCGTGTAAACATAACTTTAGCTTGCACTGAAACTGGTGAGCGTAACTATATTACTACTAAGAACAAGCGTAACAACCCAGACCGTCTTGAGCTAAAAAAATATTGCCCGAAATTAAAACGTGTAACTCTACACCGCGAAACAAAGTAAGCAGCCGGATTTTCTCCGCTGCTTTTTTTTATCTTTGATTTTAGCCTTTTTCGTAAGATTTCCTCGCAAAGTTTGTTGTTTTATTATATGAGTTGATCCAATTTGATGGTGAGAGGAGTTGCTTCGCTCCCTGGGTCTCGGCACACACGTAATTCCTCAGGTGTCTACGAAGTCCCTTCACCATCTATACATTTTCAAAATGAAGTATAATAAAAGTAGATAAGTGAGGTGGAAGCAAATGTTAAAAAAAGATTTGAGAAATCGCCAGCTTCAAAAGTTAAATGATCTATCTTCTTTATTATTCCAACAAAAAGTCTTTTACATAGAACAGCTTCTATATCATTCAAAAGAATGGATACATAGTAGTACAATTGCAATCACTGTTTCTAAGCACCCTGAAATCAATACATGGAATATTATAAAAAGAGGATGGGAGGAAGGGAAAACAATAGTGACTCCAAAGTGTTATCCAAAAAGTAGAGAATTGAAATTTTTTGAGTTAACTCATTTCGGCCAATTGGAAAAAACCTATTATGATTTATATGAACCAAGTCCTACAGAAACGAAAATGATACCTCTTCAGCACATTGATCTTATGATTGTCCCAGGCATTGCCTTTACTAAAACAGGCTACCGTCTTGGATTTGGGGGAGGATATTATGATCGACTCTTAACAAAATTCAAAGGAACAACTTTTTCCCTTGCCTTTAAAGAGCATATTGTAGAAGAACTTCCGATTGAATCATTTGATCTGCCTGTTGGCCAACTCCTAACAGATGGAGGAAGGATTGATTGTGGGTGTTAAACAAATTGGTTTACTAATATTCATTATCTTCATTTCCATTGGAGGGTGGAGGACAAAGAATCTAAGTTTGTCTGGAAGCTTGATGGCCCTTTTGGTTGGATGTATGATTGGGTACTCATATGGTATGGAAGGGTTACTAATTTTAGGAGTGTTTTTTCTATCTTCAAGCATATGGTCCCATTTATTCAAACAAGGGAAAATAGGAATGGAGGAAAGGCTGGCAAAATCATCAGTTAGAGATTGGCAGCAAGTTTTAGCGAATGGTGGACCGGCTGCCCTTTTCGCATTTTTATATAGTGTAACAGGAAATGATATTTGGACTTTTTCATTTGTTACTTCCATAGCTGCTGCGAATTCGGATACTTGGGCTTCTGAGATAGGGCCACTGAGTAAAGGGGACCCACTATCCATTCGTACTTTTAAACGTGTCCCTAAAGGTACTTCTGGTGCTATTTCGTTCATTGGCACAGTGGGGGCTTTGTTAGGATCTGCCATTATTTCTTTCGTGTTTTTTTTCATCCTTTATCCTTTTGATAGCAAACTTTTTTTACTGATTTCTTGTGTTGGCTTTCTTGGTAATGTAATTGATACATTATTAGGGGCATATTGGCAATTGGAAAACCAGTGCTGTGTTTGTCATCAACGAACAGAACGAAAGGAACATTGTCATCAACAAACTGCCCGAATCAAGGGGTACTCATGGTTGAATAATGAATGGGTTAATGCTTCTTCATGTTTAGTAGCAGGAGTCATCATCTTTTTCATATTAATTTAGAAGGCTGAATTCCTACTCAATGTTGATTGACAATAGGTTTAGTGAATAAACTTGTTTAAACTTATTTTATCTTTAACTTTTCTTGGATAAGGTTGTTCATTATAATCCAAACTATTAAAAGGAGGGATTGTAATGAACGGATGGATAAAGATTGTCATCGTAGGCGTTTTGGTTCTCTTTCTTGTTCCAAATCGTTATAAGTTATTAAATGTTCTTTTAGGTAATTTCCTCATTCGTAAATTTGTCGTACAGGCAGCTATGGGGATACCAGGGGTTCGTTCAAGATTTGTACAAAGTACATTTCGTTAAGAAAGACATCATAATTTGATAGGAAAAGACTGTATCAGGAGGCTTATTCGATGCCAGGATACAGTCTTTTTAGTTTACAGTATAAAAATAGGAAGGGTATAGTAATAAGAAGAACTACTTTGTTTATCATTAAAATTGAAGAAAGTAGGAAATGATTTGGATTTAAGATATAATTATTTATTTTGGAAAGTTGCCTATTACCTTGTAGAGTCCAAGGGATATCGGATATTGAATATTTCTTCCAATCAACAAGAGATTTGGTTGGAGAATACTGTAGAAAAAGATGCGGGTGTCATCAGAATCATTCAAAAAGACCTGGATTGGAGTAACTGGGTACGGCGTGATATTGAATTAACTTCCATGAACGGAGAAAAGATTCGAAAATCATTAGGTAAACGTCATTTATCTGTGAAGAACATCTATATTTCAACATTTCCTCCAGTAGATGAACATCATACCCTTTTTGATTCGCCTGTTTCTTTTAAAAAAACAACTGTTCAATCCCTCTTAGTACAAGGGGATAAAAGCTTTGAATCACTAAATGAAGATTCAGTATTCAAAAATGGGAAGTGGGAGCTTCCAGAAGAAGTAATGGAAGAAAACGTTGAATGGATAAAGGGGAGAGCACTCGCCTCTTCAGCAGATAAAATCCAAAAGGAAAAGCAATTATTTGAACGAGGAAAGCCTTTCTTTACATATCTCTTCATAGGTATTCAAATGCTGATGTTTATTCTATTAGAACTTAATGGAGGAAGTCAGAATCCCCAAACACTCATTAAATTCGGTGCAAAATATAATCCTCTTATCATTGAAGGAGAATGGTGGAGATTCATTACGCCTGTTTTTTTACATATTGGATTGTTGCATTTATTTATGAATACTTTGGCTCTCTTTTATTTAGGGACGGCAGTTGAAAAAATATTTGGGAGAACTCGATTTATTCTGCTGTATCTATTTTCAGGTGTAACAGGCTCTATTGCTAGCTTTGTGTTTACTCCAAATTTGTCAGCGGGTGCTAGTGGAGCCATCTTTGGCTGCTTCGGTGCTTTATTGTATTTTGGTGTACTTTATCCGAAGGTGTTCTTCCGTACAATGGGGATGAACATTATCACAGTCATTTTGTTGAATTTGATTTTAGGATTTACCATCCCTGGAATTGATAATGCTGGACATATTGGGGGACTCGTAGGTGGATTCCTTGCTGCTGGAATGATTAGTGTCCCAAATGTTTTTCGACCTATCAGGCAGTTTTTTATTTTAGTCATCACTGTCGTGGTTCTCTTATTAGTAGTATTAAAGGGATGGAATGTCGATCCTTCAAAGTGGGATATTCAAACAGTAAATGGTGTAGCACAAGCGAAAATTTCCAATGAGCAATGGGAAGAGGCAGAGAACATTTTAAATAAGGCCGTTGAAGAAGGATCTCCAAATGCAGAGACATATTTTTATTTATCTTATACTGAAATTAAGCTCCATAAGATAACTCGTGCACGAGAGCACTTGAGCGTTGCCTTAAATGAAAATGGGGATTTTCATGAAGCTCACTATAATCTGGCGTTAATCTTAATTGATGCAGGAGAAAAAGAAAAAGCCCTTGAGCATGCACAAAAAGCATATGAATTAAATAGGCAGAATGAACAATATGAAAAGCTGTTTAACGAATTGAAGAGGGGTTTCTAAGTAGAAGTAATTATTTGCTTTAACAACGATGCCTCTCCATTTTTATCTATTAAGAGAACTAAGAGTTCTGTTTTATCTTTTTTAATTAATAATAGGGGGATGGTGCTATCAATTGAGTCAACAGTTGTGCCATCCTTCTTTTGAATTCCTAAATAATAGTTTTTATATAAACCTTCCCACAGGTTCCCAATCAGTTTATTCCACTCACTTTGATTAAACCCTTCTAAAGGTTTGTTTTCAATCTGTGGTAATTGTGTTAAGGGTATTGATACATAGTCGTTAATGGGAATATTCATGGAACGAATTCCAGATTCCCACCAATAATCTAATTGCTGTGTGGTCACCTTATCAAGAATATTTTTCCATTCCTTTTCTTGACCTGTACTTGGATTGCGAAATGCATTTAACGGACTGAAATTAGAATCGATAACATATAAAGTGTCTTCAGACATTTTTTGAGCACTGGTATATTCTGAATCACTATCGTGTATTTCTGAGTAATGAAAAGACACTCCTTGAAGTAGACTGCTTTCTTTGCCTTTTAGAAGAGATTCCTCAACAATTTGATCTGTATTTTGTTCCCACTCGCTCATTTTTCCTTTTAACCTGCCATTAACATATAAAAAACCTACATCTTGACGTAAATAAGCAGAAGAATCGAGCTTCGAGGAAATTTTCCAATTCACCTCATAATGATCGTCTTTCTTCTCAGGTTGCAACATGAGTAAGGTAGTGGCTGATTCATACTGTACATTTTCATTAATAGGAAAAAAAATAATGCTTTCTTTTGCTTGAGGATTGTATATGAATTGAATTCCAAGAGCTACTAATCCCATGATAATGAGAAAGGGATAGGCTTCTTTAAGCTTTTGCATCATAACCTTCACTCCAGTGGTTTGTCCATTTTATTAGATAATATGAAAAGAATCATTTCATTATGTTAAGATGTATGATTTATCTTGAGATTGTCTAGGATGGTAAAGATGGAAATTCATGTCAAGTACATTAGGAGTGAAGGCTAAATGCATGAGAAAGAGAAAAAGCCTGTCTCTACTCAAATAGAAGAAAATACAAATTATCTTAAAGACTCATTGGCTGTAGATAAAAGCTTTGACGTTATTCAATTAGATTTAGAATATGCAGAGAGAAAAATGGCGATGTTCCTTGTTGATGGATTTGTTAAAGATGATATTATGCACTATCTCATGAAGCTTTTAGCAGGATTAAAAGCGGATCAATTAGAAGAAGATACACTCGAAAAACTTCTCAAAACCTACATACCTTATATTGAAATTGAGCAAGTAGACGATTTGAATCAAGTGATTGATTTAGTATTAGCTGGACCAACCGCATTGTTGGTGGACGGAATTGATAAGGTAATCATGATTGATGCAAGAACCTATCCTGTAAGAGGACCACAAGAACCAGATATTGAACGGGTGGTTAGAGGCTCCAGAGATGGATATGTTGAGACAATCGTATTTAATACTGCTTTAACGAGAAGAAGAGTACGTGATCGTTCATTGAGAATGGAATATATGCAGGTGGGAAGAAGATCGAAAACGGATATTGTCGTAAGTTATATTGAAGATATAGCAGACCCAGAACTGGTTCATAAAATAAAAGATGCACTTTCTAAAATAGATACAGACGGTTTACCAATGGGGGAAAAGACATTAGAAGAATTTATTGCGGGGCGTCATTGGAATCCTTATCCCATGGTTCGTTATACTGAAAGACCAGACACCGCTGCCGCGCATTTATATGAAGGTCATGTCATAATAATGGTTGATGGCTCTCCAAGCGTTCTCATAACTCCAACAACCTTTTGGCATCATCTCCAACACGCAGAAGAATATCGAAACAAACCATCTGTGGGTGCATATTTAAGATTTGTACGTTTTATTGCTGTGTGGAGCTCCATTTTCTTATTACCTCTTTATTATTTATTTGCTGTTCAACCAGATTTATTGCCGGAACAATTTAGTTATATAGGTCCAAATGATACAGGGGAGGTCCCTTTATTTCTTCAATTTTTAATTATCGAAATAGGGATTGATATCCTAAGGATGGCCGCTATTCATACGCCATCTTCACTTGCCACAGCACTTGGGCTGGTAGCAGCCTTGATGATTGGGCAGGTGGCAGTAGAGGTAGGATTATTTATTAATGAAGTCATTCTATACTTGGCAATCGCAGCGATTGGTACGTTTGCGACACCTAGTTATGAGATGAGCTTGGCCAATCGGTTAGTAAGGATCTTCTTATTAATGTCTACTGCATTATTTGGAGTTTATGGATTTGTAATAGCCGTTCTTCTATGGTTGATTCTACTGTCTAAAATGAAATCCTTTGATATTCCTTATATGTGGCCATTCATACCATTTAACTTCAGAGCGTTTCGAGATGTTTTTCTGCGATCTCCTATGCCACTTAAAAATAGAAGACCAAGGTTTTTGCATCCGAAAGATCCAGATCGTTAATCTTATCAAGTTTTCTTAAAGCTCTTTACGTAAAGATTGTTGCTATTTCGGATGAGAAAGTAGTAGTTGATTTCCGCTACATGGTGCTCGCTTTCCGCAGGGAAGGCGGTGAGCCTCCTCGTCGCTTGCTCTCCTGCGGGGTCTCACCTGTCTAGCTCCGGGGCTTAAGGGCTCGAGGTCATAAGCCCCGAAGCTTTTCAGACTGTCCCGCGATACCCACAGGAGTCTCGCACCTTTCGCTCCAACAACTCTTTCAGTATGTTTTTTTATTTAATCAAAAACAAAGCATTTTGCAAGCAATATTTTAAAATTCTGTTTAGTATAATTTTATATAGTCACTATTAAGCTCTGTCCCTCAACATCTTGCATATACAATGTTGAAAGAGCTATCGACAGAACAACTTATATAAAAAGCAACAATCAGTGAAAAAAATATCACAAAAAAGACCTCTATATGAATTCATTTATCATATGGAGGTTATTTATTGTCCATTAAGCGATGCCTGTATTCTATTCTAGTAACTATTTATTGAGATGACAGACAATTTATCATATACTTTAGGATGAATGGAAGAATGAGGTGTAATGATGAAAACGATTTATGATATCCAACAATTATTAAAAAAATATGGAACCATTATATATGTCGGTCAACGACTCTCAGATTTGCAACTAATGGAAGCGGAGTTAAAAGAGCTTTACCAATCTCAATTAATTGAAACGAAAGATTTTCAAATGGCGTTATTCTTGTTGAGACATGAAATCCAAATAGAAAAAGAAAAACAAGAAAAGTAAGGGTGATAGAAATGACAGAAAAATGGCTGGTCGGAGTAGACTTAGGAGGAACAACCACAAAAATTGCTTTTTTAAGTAAATATGGAGAATTGCTACATAAGTGGGAAATCCCAACGGATACATCAGATAACGGTAAAAATATTATTGTGGACATTGCTAAAGCAATTGATTTCAAGCTGGAAGAATTGGATCAACCTAAGAATAAATTAGCTGGAATCGGAATGGGAGCTCCTGGACCTGTCGATATGGCGAAAGGGATCATCTACGAGGCAGTGAATTTAGGCTGGGATAAAAACACTCCATTAAAAGATTTACTTGAAGTAGAAACAGGATTACATGCCGTTATTGATAATGATGCCAATTGTGCTGCTTTAGGAGAAATGTGGAAAGGTGCTGGAGATGGTGCAAAGGATCTTGTTTGTGTCACTCTTGGTACTGGTGTTGGTGGCGGAGTCATTACGAATGGAGATGTAGTCCATGGCGTAAAAGGAGCAGGCGGAGAAATTGGACATATCACCGTGGTGCCAAGGGGTGGATTTCAATGTAATTGCGGAAAAACTGGCTGTCTAGAAACAGTGGCTTCAGCGACAGGCGTTGTTCGCCTGGCAAATGAAGAACTAAATTCCACAACAACTGCCTCCATACTTAGAGAAATTCGAGATCGAAACGACGTGATTAGCGCAAAAGATATTTTTGATGCGGCTAGGAAAAACGATGAAGTAGCAAAGAATGTAGTAGATCAGTTAGCATTTTTCCTGGGGTTATCACTAGCAAATCTGGGAAATGTATTGAATCCTGAAAAGATTGTTTTAGGTGGCGGAGTTTCTAAAGCTGGTGATATATTACTTACTTCAGTAGTTGAGCATTTTGAGCGATTTGCATTTCCAACGGTCAGAACCTCAACAAGACTGAGCATTGCAAAGCTTGGAAATGATGCTGGAGTAATTGGGGCAGCTTGGCTTGTTAAAAATAAAATATGATAAATGAGTATAGACGGAATACTGGATAATACTAAAAAAGAGCTTCCTTATAAAAAGGAAGCTCTTTTTATGGTTAATACCACTAGGGACGTTTGACTCATTTTAGGAAAATATAGTTATTTTGAAACTTTTAATAGTTTTAAACGTCTAATAGTATGGGTAAGAGAATAACATTAAAATATTCATTTTACAGAATGAGTGTAAATTTTGGTTTGACGTTTCGTTAAAAAAGTATTAAGATGATTGATGGTTGTAAAAATGAAATACATTTTTTTCCATTTTGATTATATGAAAGTGTTACATACGAAACAGCGTTTGTAGCAAGGAGGTAAGCATAAATGAAAGTGAATAAAACACCCAAGGCTCCACTTATTGTGATTGCCGCATTCCTTCTTTGGGTTAAAACGTACATTGTATATAAAACAAGTTTTGATATAAAGATCGAAAATACAATACAAGAACTTATCTTATTGATTAATCCCTTAAGCTTCCTTTTATTTGTTTTTGGAATTGGCCTGCTGCTGAAAAAAGATAAATCCCGTACTCGTTTTATTATTATGACGAGCTTTATCCTTTCTTTTGTCTTGTATGGCAATGTGATTTTCTATCGATTCTTCGATGATTTCTTAACTCTACCTGTCTTATTTCAGACAAGTAACTTTTCTGATTTAGGTTCCAGTGCCAGTGCCATCACCGATTGGAAGGACCTTTTTTATTTTTCAGATGTCTTTTTATTAATTTTAATTATTAAATTAAAGCCCACTTGGTTTTCCTTACAGAATTACAGCCGGGCAAATAGACGTGCCTACTTCTTAGTAGCAACTGCATTGGTATTCTTTAACCTCGGCTTAGCAGAATCTGAAAGACCACAATTATTAACGAGAACCTTTGACCGCGAAATGCTGGTAAAGAACATTGGAACGTATAACTACCATATTTACGATATTTTCTTGCAATCAAAGTCATCTGCTCAAAGAGCATTAGCAGATGGGAGTGAATTAGCTGGTATTGATAACTATATTAGAGCTAATTATATTCAACCGGATAACGAAATGTTTGGTATTGCCGAAGACAAAAATTTAATTATCGTTTCTTTAGAATCACTACAAAATTTTGTGATTAACAGTGAAGTAAATGGACAAGAAATTACACCATTTCTAAATGATTTTATAGGAGAAAGCTTCTATTTTAATCAGTTTTATCACCAAACCCAACAAGGGAAGACATCTGATTCTGAGTTTCTCTTAGATAATTCACTTTACCCTCTAAATCGGGGAGCTGTATTCTTTACACACTCTGGAAATGAATTCCAATCTATGACAGAGCAACTTGGTGATAATGGATATTATACAGCGTCTATGCACGCAAATAACAAAAGCTTCTGGAATAGAGACATCATGTATAATTCGTTAGGTTATGAGCGTTATTATTCATTACCTGATTACAATGTAACAGAAGAAAATTCCGTTAACTGGGGAATGAAGGATATCCCCTTCTTTGAACAATCTGTTGAACATATGAAGGAAATGCCAAAGCCATTCAGTGCTAAGATGATAACATTAACCAATCACTATCCTTTCACTTTAGATGAAGAGGATAAACTAATTGATCCATATACTTCTAATGATGGTACAGTTAATCGTTATTTCCAAACCGTTCGATATATGGATGAAGCCGTTAAAAACTTTATAGAAGATTTAAAGGAATCAGGGCTATATGAAAACTCTGTTATTGTGATGTACGGGGATCATTATGGAATTTCAGAAAATCACAATACAGCTATGAGTCAATACCTTGGTAAGGAAGTGACACCATTCGTTAGTACTCAACTGCAGCAAGTTCCTTTAATCATTCATATACCAGGGCAAGAAGGCAAGACGATTTCAAAAATTTCTGGTCAAATTGATTTAAAACCAACCATTATGCACCTATTAGGAATTGATACAAAGAAAGATATTCAATTTGGGGCAGACATTTTCTCTAACGAACACGAAGATTTCACGATATTACGTGATGGGCGTTTTATTACAAAGGATTATGTTTACGCAGGTGATAAGTGTTGGAATAAAGAATCAGAAGAAGAGACTGAAATGGAGTACTGTGAGCCATTTAAAGAAAGAGCTATAGAAGAGCTTGATTACTCAGATAAAATTATCTATGGAGATCTTCTCCGTTTTTATAATAAAACGGAATATCGGGATAATGATTAATATGTAGAAAAAAAGCTTGCGAAGCAATTCGCAAGCTTTTTTTGTCATGATTTTTTTACCTTTTCATAAATGTAAGTAAGGACGGATAGAATAGGGGGACTCTAAATGAAAGTAAAAGTACGAAACGGCGATTCATTCTGGTATTATAGCCAATTGTTCTATATTCCTATTACACTAATCATAGATTCTAATCCCTCTTTTGAACCCAATGAGCTTAAAATTGGGGCAGAGGTCATGATACCTGGTTTTGTAGAGGAGAGGTATGTGATTCAGCAGGGAGATACCTTTTGGGCACTGGCTCAGAAACGAAACATTAGCGTAGATGCATTGTTATTATTGAATAGTCAGATCAACCCCAATCAAATACAGATAGGTACTGAGATTTCACTTCCTTCTAGAGTCGTTGGTCCTATTGTAAAAGGAAAACAATCGTACAGTTCCAAAACTTTAGAGGAAGAAACGAAAAAGCTAAAGGAAATTTATCCATTCATTAAAATCAATAACATAGGAGAAAGTGTATTAGGAAAATCACTTATTGAATTAAAAGTAGGAAATGGGCCCAAAAAAGTGCATTTTAATGCTTCGTTTCACGCAAATGAATGGATTACAACACCTATACTAATGAGTTTCATCAATGAGTATCTCTTGTCATTAACGAATGCCAATACCATTAGAGGAATTCAAACCTTACCAATCTACAGTACTGTATCAATATCTTTTGTTCCAATGGTGAACCCTGATGGAGTGGACCTAGTTCTAAATGGTCCTCCTTCAGATAGAAGAAAAGAATTAATAAAAATCAACAAAGGAAGTTCGGATTTTACAGGATGGAAAGCCAATATTAGAGGAGTGGACCTCAATAATCAGTTCCCAGCTAAATGGGAGCTGGAAAAAGAAAGAAAAGAAGAAAAAGAGCCAGCACCTCGTGATTTCCCAGGATATAAACCTCTTTCAGAGCCTGAAACAATAGCCATGGCAAAAATTGCACGACAAGAAAATTTTGAGCGAATGCTTGCTCTTCATACTCAAGGGAAAGAATTTTATTGGGGTTATGAAGGGTTAGAGCCAAAAGAATCTGTTGCTCTGGCTCAGGACTTTGAAAGGGTAAGTGGATACAAATCAGTAAGGTATATAGACAGCTATGCAGGTTATAAAGATTGGTTTATTCAAGAATTTAAAAAAGCAGGATTTACCATGGAGCTAGGGAAAGGTATTAATCCACTTCCTTTATCGCAATTTAACCCAATATATCAAGATGTGCTAGGGATATTTTTAGTAGCAATATATCGTTGGTATTAACTTTTTGGCGTTTTTTTAGGAGTGAACCTCTTCGCTTTCAGCTGAGGATTCTCTCACTACAATCAACTACTCTTAAACTGCAATACCCTTTTAAAAGTGAGACTATTTTATTTAGTAAAATAGTCTTGTGATTTCCGTCGTACAGGAGTAAAATAAATCATCAACCCATTTTAGGACTAGTGGTGACTTTTGCTGTCATGGTTTATCGTGACATTCAGAGTCATCACTTTTTGAATTTTTGTAATCTTTTTTTAATAATCTTGAAACAAATTCCTGTTTTAAACGTACTAATTACTATACATAGTTTTTGAGGAAGGAGAGAAGAAGTTGGTTAAGAGTATATGGAAATTATTTGTTCTTTTTTTTATAGGATTTATTTTATTGTCAGCTTGCCAATCTAAAGAAACAACCACTTCTCTCCCTCAAAAAAGTGAAGCACCTGTAATAAAAGAAGTGAAAATGGAGGGTCAGTCTTCAAAAGGGTTTATCGAAAATATTGATTGGGTATCTGAATCAGAAATCCTTACGGTTAAAAAAGAAGAAAACCAGACGGCCCTGTATATATATGATGTGTTTGAAGGAAGCAGCAGAAAAATATATGAAACATCTTCGTATGTTCTTTCTGCCGTTTCACCTGATAAGGAAAAGATCATTATTCATTCAGCACCAACGACGTATTCGGCAGAGCTATCCATTATAGATCTAAATGGAACCATTTTATTTCAAGATGAAATTCCCTCTTATGAGTTAACCTACTCCTGGAGCAAGTATGATGAAAGCCGATTATTAATTACGAGTTTTGCAGAAGATTGGAGCTTTCAAGTCTTTTTGCTGGACTTACAGTCAAAAACAATGGATTTATTACAAATAGATCAGCCTTTTTTACACTGGAGATCGGATGTAGAGGTATTGTTCCAAGACTGGAATGAAGAAGATATAAGTGTGTCTGCACCTTTAGTTTCAAAAAACATACTCGATAATGAAGAACAGTTGGTTGTAGAATCAAGTATCCATTTTAATGTGTTTAACAAGCAAATATTAGCGGTGGTTCCTACCAATGAAGAGGATAGATTTACCTATCAGTTTATAACGCAGGATGGAAAAGTTGATTCGCATTTCGAGGTAAGCTTATTGAGTCGATACTCTGATTGGCTCATTCCTTATTATGATATGATAGAAGACAAGGATCAATTATTGACCTTTGTAGCAAATGAACCAGGAGTCTTTGACACCTATAATGGAACATTTTCTTTAAGAAGCTGGAATGCTAAAACCGGGGAAGAAACAATTCTTTATAAAGAGCTACCTTTAGAACCAATTAAATGTTCTCCCACAGGTACCTACTGTTTATACGGGAATCAGCTTGAGAAAATAATTGATTTAAAAAATACTACTATCATTCAATTAGTTAAAGAGGAAGGGGCAAATATGTAATGGCAATCGTTGATGTTACAGTTATTCCAATCGGAACAGAATCTCCTAGTGTTAGTTCATATGTAGCTGAGGTTCACCATATCCTAAAAAAATATGAAGAAGAAGGGGAAATACATTTTCAACTTACTCCTATGAACACGATTATTGAAGGTGAATTGTCGACTTTATTAAAAGTGATTCAAGAAATACATGAGTCACCTTTCCAAAAAGGAATTCAAAGAGTGGCCACTAACATAAGAATAGATGACCGCAGGGATAAAGTTAGCACCATGGAAGGAAAGTTATCTTCGGTTCAGAGTAAATTAAACAAATAAAGTTTTAGGGTGGGTACCTAACATAGGTACCCACCCTTATTATTTTGAGAAAGGTATTTGAACTATACATTCTCTAATTCATCGTTATCTAACAGCACTGCATTTTTATCGGGATACGTTTTTTCAATATGTTGCTCACCCCAAGCACATAGCATGTCTAATGGAGCTTTTAAGGACCATCCATACTCCGTTAATTCATATTCTACTTTAGGGGGTACTTGATTATAAATGATTCTGTTGATTACTCCATCGCCTTCTAATTCTCTTAGCTGCTGAGTTAACATTTTCTGGGTAATTCCAGGCATTAATTTTTTTAGTTCACTTGTTCTCCGTTTACTTTTAATTAAATGGCATAGAATAACAACCTTCCATTTTCCTCCTATTACTTCTAGAGAGGCTTCAACTGGTATATTATATTTTTTCATTATTAACCTCCTCAATCGTATATATAAGGTACTTTAACAAAAGTTAGTTGATTTCTTCGATGCAATTAACTAGTACTTTTTCTCTAAAATAAAAAAGTGAAAGAAGAGAGTATTATTTGGATGATACAGAAAACAATTGCAGAATGATAGGGAAACTCCTTTTATGATTTCCTTTTGTTGGATGGTTTATAAAGATTTATTGTTCATGAAAGGTACTTTTAAGTATCTATGGTACATGAAGGTACCTACTTCTCAAAGCAGTAAACCTCGTTTATCATTTGTTGCAGTTCTTTTAGCTTAATACAATTATATTTTATCGCACTCTACTAAAAGGTCCATAGGGTACTTTTAAGTACCTATCGAACTTTAAAGTGCGTACTTCCATAAGATGTTGGTACCCTTCATACTGAGGTTCATGAGGAATGAAAGTAGGCGCCGATTTATTCCATCATCTGTTCTAACAACTAGGAGGTATTCTATTATGAGTTCTCATGAAAATACACTGAACCATTCTCAAGCTAAAGGAGGAACACCTGCGTTAATAGCACTTGCTATTAGTGCTTTTGGAATTGGAACGACAGAGTTCGTTCCCGTAGGATTACTGTCATCAATTGCAGATGATCTAAGCATATCCGTTACCCTTGCTGGCTTACTGATTTCTGGATACGCAATCGGGGTAGCAATTGGTGCCCCTGTTTTAACTGCTTTAACAAGTAAGATGAGTCGAAAATCACTTCTTATGTCTTTGATGATCATATTTATTATAGGTAATTCAGTAGCAGCTTTATCAACTAGTTTTGGGTTGTTACTTATTGCACGATTTATAACAGCTTTTTCTCACGGGATTTTCTTTTCAATCGGCTCTACCATTGCAGCAGATCTCGTACCTGCTCATAGACGTGCTAGTGCCATAGCCTTTATGTTTACAGGACTAACCGTTGCCACT
This sequence comes from Rossellomorea aquimaris TF-12, assembly GCF_001648555.1. Taxonomy (GTDB): domain Bacteria; phylum Bacillota; class Bacilli; order Bacillales; family Bacillaceae_B; genus Rossellomorea; species Rossellomorea aquimaris. Next base: position 85,467 of record NZ_LQXM01000022.1, read on the forward strand.
GTAACTGGTGTACCGTTAGGCACTTTTATTGGACAAGCCTTTGGATGGAGAGCGACCTTTTGGGGAGTAGCTTTACTTGGAGTAATTGGTATTCTGGCAAGTAACATTCTTGTTCCTAAAAACTTGAAGGAAACGGCACCAGCAAAGTTTAGTGAACAAATTAAGATTTTGCGTAACGGTAAATTATTGCTTGCTTTTGCTATTACTGCTCTTGGTTACGGAGGAACTTTTGTTGCTTTCACTTTTTTAGCTCCTCTTCTTGAAGATGTAACGGGCTTTAGCTCTGAATGGGTAAGTGTTATTCTTCTGGTTTATGGAATTGCTGTCGCATTGGGAAATGTGATTGGTGGAAAAGCCTCTAACCAAAACCCACTCAAAGCTTTATTTTGGATGTTTGTCTTACAGGCTATTACATTATTTGTCTTAACGTTCGCTGCGCCATTTAAGGTGGCTGGGTTGATTGCAATCTTCTTTATGGGGATGTTTGCTTTTATGAATGTACCTGGATTGCAAATTCTGGTTGTAAGTCTGGCTGAAAAATATGTTCCAACTGCTGTTAACGTAGCATCTGCTCTTAATATTGCAGCATTTAATGTGGGAATCGCTATCGGTTCCTTTGTAGGTGGTATTATCGTAGATAGTATCGGCTTAATCCACACACCTTGGATTGGAGCCATTATGGTACTAGGAGCGGTTATATTAACAGGATGGTTAAGTAAATTAGAGCGTAAATCAGTGTGAAATAGAAAAAAGCCCTTCGGTTTGAAGGGCTTTTTTCTTAACCATTTAATTAATGACCACCTGGGTATCCAGAGTGAAGGACAGTCATAATTGTAAACCATCCAAAAACGCCTAACGTTGCTAATGAAAAGAAAATTCCCATTAGGTTTTTGTTTTTGAATGTGCTTACTACTGCAAACAAAGCTAATAAAGAAACTAATGCTGTAATAATTACAAGACCCATATATATGACCCCTTTCATCAAAGTTCGTTTTGGATATCGTATGTACAAAAATGTACTCAATAACATTTTATAGTTTTTTATTCTGTTTGTCGAGGTCAAAAGTTTGACACTTCTATGGCAAACAAATTCTAATCATTTTTTCTATTGGCGGAGACATTGATATTAATTTTTCATCCATACAAAAATATAACAATGTTTATCAAAAGCATTATTTTTAGAAAATAAATAGTTTTGATACAATAAATATATCTTAATTGGAGGTGCAGCATATGAATTGGAAACAAATGCCGTTAGGGCCCTTACAAACAAACTGTTATATCCTTTGGAGCAATCAAAAAAATTGTTTAATATTTGATCCAGGAGGTGAGGGTGAAAAGCTCATCCAATGGTTAGAGGAACAACAATTGACTCCGTTGGCGATCATCCTTACTCATGCTCATTTTGATCATATCGGGGCAGTCGATGTTCTACGAGAAAGATATAGTATACCAGCTTATATTCATGAAAAAGAAGCTCAATGGTTATTAGATCCATCCTTAAATGGGTCACAGCTCTTTATGATGGGAGAACTCATTCGTCTAAAACCTGCTGATTACATACTCACTACTGAAAAAGAACTAGTCCTTAATGAATTTTCTCTTCAATTATTTGAAACCCCGGGACATTCTCCAGGAAGTATTTCTTATTATGTACAAAAAGTTGGAATTGTATTAGCTGGGGATACATTATTTATGGGGAGTATTGGCCGTTCTGACCTGCCAGGTGGGGATCATAAAGAATTACTGAAGAGTATTCATGATAAATTATTAACTTTACCAGAGGAAACATTGGTTTTACCTGGCCATGGACCACAAACTTCAGTAAGAGATGAAATGGATTCTAATCCTTTTTTGAATGGATTTTAGGAAGTGGATAAAAAAATTCCCTTTAGCTCTGCTAAAGGGAATTTTTTTTAGTGTCCTCCTGCACCCGGAGTCATCATAAAGGTCGTCCAGTAAGTAAATCCAGCAAAGAACACTGTTAGATAGGCACCGAAAATATATATATACATACGTTCGGATAGTTTTAAATAGCTTAACATAATGAAGAATCCTGTTTGGCCTAAAAAGATTAATGATGTCGTTGGCATATGACCAAGATAAAACATAACAGCAAAAATTCCAGTCCAAAATCCAAGAACTCTGAACATACGATCCATATGTAACCCTCCTTTGCACCCTAGTCCATCATTCAATATTATAAATGAAGAGTGTACTAAAAGTAAATATCCGTTTGTTGCTAGTTTGTGACGATTACGTGATAACTACATGTAGAGCACTGATTTAACATGCTTTCTTCTTGTTTAAATTCTTCCACATTAAACAGGATTTCAAACCCGCCCTTTAATATAGAATTATGCAATCCGCATACAAAGGCAGGCTCAATAAGCGCTGTTTCCTTAAAGGGGCAGTGATGATATTGAAACGAAAATTGATTTGATTGTAGGTCCATTGAGTTAAATTCCAATGAATTGGCTAGCTCTAAAATCATTTTTAGTTTCTCAGCTTTTGTTAAAATACTCAACTCTAAACGGTGGCTTTGAAGATATTCCTTCACCATTTCTTGTCCGTATTCGTACCCAGTCTCTACGAGTATATTATAACCTGTTTGACCTAATTTCATGAGAGATCTGATGGCCACTTCACTTAAAGCGGCAAAATCTCTTTTTGGAAAAGACAATTGTACGACTTCATCAGAAGAAAAATAAAGCTTTCCAGGTCTTCCTCCTTTACCCGTTTTCTTGAGTTCAGAATGAAGAACGCGTATCTCTTCAAGCTTCGATAAGTGTAATCGTGCTACATTGGGATGAAGATCGAATTCATCAGCAATATTTTGCACAGACACCTCACGCTTCGTTTCACAAACGTACTGGTAGATAGAATACCTTGTTGGATCAGAAAGAACACCTGTAATCTTAAGTGTAGGATCCATCTTCGGGAAACACCCCATTTATTAGTAATTACCTCCATTATAAATCACATTAAATCCTCTGAACACACTCGTAGAGGCAATTCATTTCGAGAAATGTCAGTGTTAAAAAAAAGTTCACAAATATCGAGAGAAAATACTGTACAATAGTTATACAAATGATATACAATGTGTTTAACGATTAACGAATAGTAAAATTATTGAAGGAGGTTACTGAAAATGAGCAATGTAACATTTTTCACCTACCCAAGCTGCACTTCTTGTCGAAAAGCAAAGAAATGGTTAAATGCAAATTCCGTGGATTTTAGTGAGAGACACCTCTTTAGAGAAACACCGACACATGAAGAATTAGTTCAATTGTTATCCTTGACCACAGAGGGCATGGATGAAATATTAGCAACAAGAAGTCAAACCTTTAAACAGTTAGGAAAAGACGTTAATGATTTACCTCTTTCCGAAGTCATCGATCTCATCATTCAAGATCCGAAGCTACTAAGAAGACCACTACTTACGGACGGAAAAAAATTAGTGGTTGGCTACAACCCTGACGGATTGCAAAGTCTTGCTAATAAAAAGAGTATTTTAAAGAAAAGCAGCTAAAGCTAATTAGATTTGAAAAGGCAAACATTCTATGAATGTTTGCCTTTTTTGAATGGGGATAGGGTATGTGGCCATTTACTAGGATATTTGCGAAATTTAAATTTTATCGTGCGGAATTTGGAATATATTTACGATTCAGTTTATGTGCGAGCTACGGATTAATCTTTAAATCTTGGCAATATTAGGAGAGCTATTTGAATGTAGTTGCTTATATTTAGTGGGAGTTGATAATATTTTGTTGAAGTTGATTAAATGAGGATAAGGATAAAAATAAATTATAGAAAATAATGATAGTTGATAATAAAGTCTGGATTGTTGAAAATAAACTTCGAAATGTTGATAATAAAAGTTCGATTTTCGATAATAAATATTAAAAATATCCTTTGCTAAGATAGAATTCTTACAAATTCATGTTATTCTCATTTAATTTAGAAGTTAGATCTTATAAATTGACCACTCATTTGATGAATAAATGCCTAACTGAGCTATAAATTTTTAAAAATCACCATTAGTACATAATGAAGAGAACAAAAGAAACCCCGACAAGAATCTTGTCGGGGCTCATTTTGCATGTCGACTTCTTACTGGGCTAGCTGGATTCGAACCAACGCATGACGGAGTCAAAGTCCGTTGCCTTACCGCTTGGCTATAGCCCAATGAATGATTACAAATAATAGTATAACAAAATTGAAAATATCTATTCATTTTAAAAACAAAAAGAAGGAATTTGGCATTTTTTGTCGTATACCTTAAGTAACTGAAAAAGAAAGGCGGTGTGGATGTATATTTCTTTCAGTAGAATCCCTTTCAGAAGCAATGATTAGAGAAGCATTTGCCAGTGATGCAACGGATATTCACTTCATTCCAAGAACAAAGGATTACTTGATTCAGTTTAGAAAGATTGGTGTATTAGTACCTTATCAAACGATAGAACAAGATCAGGCTGAGAGAGTAATCGCTCATCTGAAATTTATGGCGTCAATGGACATTGGTGAAAAACGAAAGCCTCAAAGTGGTTCATTCAATTTGACCATTCGAAACTCTCCTATTTCTCTTAGAATCTCTACTTTACCCACCACTCATTTAAAAGAAAGTCTTGTTATTCGCATTCTTCCACAAAAATATCAAATCCCGATTGAACAGTTATCCCTATACCCCTCATCCGCAAAAAAATTACTTGCTCTTCTTATGTATTCTCATGGTTTACTGATTTTTACAGGACCAACTGGTTCAGGAAAAACCACAACATTATATTCCCTTGTTCATCATTGTTCCGTTGAGCTAAATCGAAATGTGATTACCCTTGAAGACCCGGTGGAAAAGCAATATGAAGATTTAGTTCAAATTCAAGTCAATGAAAAAGCGGGTATTACGTACTCAACTGGACTGAAAGCAATCTTACGGCACGATCCAGATATTATAATGGTTGGAGAAATACGAGATAAAGAGACAGCCGAAATTGCAATTAGAGCGGCTCTTACAGGTCACTTAGTATTGACCACAATGCACACCAAGGATGCAAGAGGTGCTGTTTATCGATTAATGGAACTTGGTATTCAGTGGCATGAAATTCAACAAACTTTAATAGGCGTTTCCGCACAAAGATTACTGAAGTTATTATGTCCAGTGTGTCGAATCGGTTGTAAAGGAATTTGCTATTGTGATGAAAGTGTAACAAGAGCATCAGTATATGAGATTGTAACAGGCAGTGCCCTTGCAAATGTTTTAAAGGAAGCAAAGGGAGAGGAAGCGATTTATCATTATCAAACCCTTCAGAGTTTAATAAATAAGGGGGTGGCATTAGGATTTGTTGAAGAGTCTGAATATAAAAAATGGATTTATGAAGAGAAGGGATGAGCAGGCTTTATTTCTTCAGAGGATGGGAGAACTCATTCAAAAAGGATACTCTTTCTCTGAAGCCATTGATTTTTTATTGTTACCAAGAGATAAAAGCAGTGAGAAACTAAAAAGGAGGATACTCAGTTCATTACAAGAAGGAGAACCAATCTCTTCAATTATTAAACATCAGTTTAACGTTCCAAGTCATGTATGTGCTCAAATCTTTTTCGCGGAGCATCATGGTCAAATGGGAATCACATTGGCAGAAGCCGGCAAATATCTTGTGAAGAGAAGAAAGAATCAACAAAAAATAAAGCAAGTCATTCAATATCCCATTTTGTTAATTTTCCTGGCCATTTTTATGATGATACTCCTTAGAAAAATTCTATTTCCTCGTTTTCAAATGTTATACACGTCCATCGGTTATGAACCTTCTACTAAACTTCAAAAATTATTAACCTTTATTGAAATCTTTCCAACCCTATTCCTCATCTTCTTCCTTATGGTGCTTGCCATAGGTTTCATCCTGTATTTGTTTGAAAAGAAAATTTCTCCGGTGAAAGTTTTAATTTTTTTAATGAAAATCCCCTATGTATCGTTTTTCTTGAAACTTGCCCATACCCATTTTTTTGCTAGAGAATTTAGCTTTTTACTAAAAAGCGGGGTTTCCATTACAGAATCACTACTCATTATAGAAAAACAGCCTTTTCGTCCAATGCTGGTTTATATTTCTAGAATCCTAATATCAGATTTGAAGGAAGGAAAGAAATTTCATGAATGTATTTCCTCCATTCCTGTTTTTCAACAGGAACTATCATTTGTCATTCATCACGGACAATCCAATGGGAGATTGGCAGAAGAATTAAGGTTGTATAGCGAGATGTGTTTTCAGGAGCTGGAAGAGAAAAGTGATCATTTAGTCAAATATATTCAGCCGGCCATCTTCAGCTTTGTAGGAATTTTCATTATGGTCATCTACTTTTCCATCATGATACCCCTATTCCAAATGATGCAAGGGATATAGATGGAGATTGTTCCCTAGAATTACCTTAACAATGAAAGTCAGTTAGTAAAGTACCCTTTGAAATAATGAAATCATATGAAGGCAATCGAAAGTAACATGGCATTTAATAGGAGGAGAACCATGCTAAAAAACGAAAAAGGATTTACATTAATTGAAATAAATAGGTGTAAGAACCTTTATTTATTCCTTAAAGTCACCCTTTTTTCTCTACTTGAGTAAATAAACCTATACGAAAAGAATGGGAGGAATTTATCGGCCTATTAGGTACATCATATTTGTGGTAAATATACAAAAAATATAAACAACAATTCGATATTTTCTGTTTTGATTTAATATAAATATTTCAGACTTTGTGATTTTTCTTACTTAAACTAACGGCAGGTTAGGGGAAAAATCCATAAAAATAAAGGGACAGAACCTGATATTTTAGGTTCTGTCCCTTTTGTTATTTTTCCTCTTTGAAAAAGCTACCCAAGGGTTGAACACCAAATTCAATTAAACAGTTTCTAAAACAGAGTCAATAGCCACCATAAAAAGCTACGTCCTACATACCTGTTTGTTTCTTACCATTGTTCATGAACCTGGTGATTTAAGAAAAGTAAATTTATTGCTGGTAGTTTTTTACTATCTAGAACTGAAAAAGTGAGAATATTAACTAGTGTAAAGCATAAATATGGAGTAATTCAACTGAATTAGGAGGGGAAAAATGGATAGTAAACAACTTATAAAGAGATGGGTGGACTCGGTAGATAATATGCGTAACGGAAAGCTCGAAAAAATTATAGGGGAGTATTTGGATGAGGCTGAAAATTACTCGAAAAGTTATTCGCCAAACGATATTCCTACTTTGTTAACTGAAAAGGTCATTAGTGGCTTAGCTTCAGAACTGAATATCGATGAAGAATCAGCTTTGACTATTATTTCATATGGAATTTATTTAATGGGGGAAGATGCAATCTCTGTGGTACATAAGTGTTTATCTAATGGAAACCCCTTTTCATTGAATAGTCTAGTATTCTTTGGAAGAAAGGCAGAAACATATTTACCAGAAATAAGGATGGAATTATTAGAACAATACGCTGAAACAGATATAGAATTTATTGAGGAGTATTTGTTAATTTTAGCTTGGATTGGTACTACTGATCAAAAAGAATTTGAATTCTTTGTCAAGTATTTAGATTTTCCTAATGAAGAAATCAGAAGTCAAGCAGTCACTACGCTATATATGATTTGCTTTAGTGAATACGGCATAAAGAAAGCATTAGATATGGCTATAAATGATGAATCTGAATTAGTGCGAAAAAATGCAGTTTCAGTTTTAAATAGCTATAAAAGATGTGGTGGAGAAGCAAAAGAGGTTGTTATCAAGTCATTAATTGGAAAAATTAAGAATGGAAATTTAGATATTGCTGAATCAGCTGCTTCTATTATTGTTGAGAAACTTTACTACTCAAGAGAAGATACTTCCTTGGAATTCTGCCCATATTTAAATCATATTATTGACCCAAAAAATAATTATCCCCATAAAACAAAGGAGATAGCAAATAGGGTTCGGGAAGAAATATCATATCAAATTCTTAAGGCTTACCGTGGGGAATAACATGGAGGAGTTAGAAAAAGTGAATTATTATATTTCTGCATCTAAAATTGCATCATTTTTTAAAACTGATTGTGAAAGACAACTATTATATTATGCTTCAAATAAGGCTAGTCCTGTCCAACAAGAAAACAATCTGTTTGTTGATCGAGGGAAGGATTGGGAAAAAAGGGTAAGAGAAACAATTAGTGAAAAGAACCAACTATTATCTGAAGAAGGCTGGAGTAAGGATAGCACAAAAAAATTAGTAGAGGTATTAACACATGTTGTAAAAGAGAGAAAAGTTAAATCCTATTTGTTTGACTCTGTTTTTACCATTCCTGAGTCATTCTACGATGAACTTGGATGTGATTCAAAGGTCTATACATTAAAGAGTATCATGCCTGATTTGGTTGAATTTGATTACAATATTACTGGTTCAGAAGTTAAGGTTAAGTTAATTGACATAAAGTCAACAGAGGAGTCTAAAATATCACATAAAGTACAAGTTGTTTTATATTCCATTATCTTAAATTCAATTATAAATATCATAAAATTGCCCTTAAAGACCACTTTAGATGTGGATGTATATTTAGATGATAGAGGAGGAGTATGGACTTACGAAGCAGAAGACTATGAAACATTTGAACTTCAAATATTTAAGGAATTCCTTATAAGTTTCTTAAAAAAAGATTTACCACATCTCTTAGAGAAAAATAGCAATGAAGTTATGTATCATGTAGACAAATCTTGCTCGGGTTGTCCCTTTCTTAAAGAATGCCAAAACGAAGCTTTAGAGAGTGAACATATATCTATTATTCCAGATATACCTAAAAGTATTACTTCATATTTAAATAAACGTGGATACTCCCCAACAATTCCTAATTTAAAGGAATTATTATCCAAGGAGGGAGAATCTTTAAAGAATACCTACTTATTTAAAAATCAAATAGATAAATTGCATTATTATTGTAATGATTTCAACATAAAAGAAATTTCGATGAGAAACAGAGACTATTATCCTTTTCCAGAAGAGCAAGATCTCTCTGTCATTTTATATATTCAAAGAGATCCATTAACAAAAAAATTCTTTGCATTTGGCATTCTACCATACAATAAGGAGAATACTGAAGTAAACAATCCTATAACTTGGGTTGTAACAACAAAAACAGAACAAGAAAAAGCTGGTCAGGAGTTCATTATATCTCTTCTTAAGGTTATGGAGGAAAATAGCGGAAAGAAGATTCATTTCTACTTTTACCATTACTCTCATTATGAACAGTTAATGGAATTCTTTAAAGAAGTAGCAATCACAAGTGATAATAATCAGGAAATTAATCAGGTTACTCAATTACTATTGTGTTTTACATCTGATAAAAGTCTTGCATCCCCTTCATCTGTTTCAGATGATACAAAAATTAACAACACATACACAATTATTACTAATGTTATTCGAGAATCGTTAGTAATCTTCACTTCATTTGATTATCCAATAGATCAAGTATGCCAGTTTTTATATAGGGCTGGTACTGAGTTTGATGTTATTCACGAAACTACTATGTGTAAACCCTTTGAGTGGGAAATCCCATACAGTGAGCCATTTAGCCATAATATAGGTTCTCAGTTTTTTTTAATTCTAAATCAAAATAAAAATAGCAATGAGAAGGATAGAATTATTAATAAGACAAGTTCATTTATAGAATCTTATCTTAAAGGTGTTAACTTTGTCGCTCAAAATATTCCTATTCTAATTCGAGCGCAGGAGGGAGATGCGCTTTTTACAGAAGCGCAAAAAATGATGCTTCCAGCCGTTGAAACATATAATAAAGAGTTAATCGCCAGGCTGATTTTCTTTACTCACCATGAATCAATGTTAAAATATAATGAAAAATTGAAGGAAAGAAGCTCTACATGGAACACACAAATAGAAGAGGGTAAAGCTCTTGAGGTGGAGTATGTAGGAAATGGAAAATTCAAAATTTGTAATTCAGAGCACACTGAACTAATCTTTCCAGGTACTTCTTGGTTTCTCACCACCCTAGACTCAGCTGGATGGTATGCATTAAATGTAGTTGATGATTTTAAATCAAATAAAAAAGCGTCAGTCTTTGAGTTTAATTATAATGAGAAACCAACCACTATAATAGATTTAAATATACTTTCATTAGATAAGATGTCACATGAAATTTTTATTGATTTAAATCAAGATACAGTAAAGAACCCTTTTCTATGGTTAAATACGCAAAAATATAAACTGTTAGAGGATACTCTAAATCCTACTAAAGGAGAGAGGTATGTCTTAGCTCCTAAATACATTGACTATACGATTAGCAAGATAATAAACCGATTAAAAGAATTAGATAAAGAGAATAATTGGAGTATTTCATTTGCTCAAGGAGATACGAGTCAACTTTACAATAAAATTTCCGACAGATCATTTTCAGATTCGTTAGATAATTTGGATTTGCTTTTACATCAGATTTTTAAAGGTAATTTTTATCAAAAACAGGCTTTTAAACGTTTTGTTGATAAAAATTATAATTTGCTAATTGGCCCACCCGGTACAGGGAAAACACATTTTATTGCTCATTGCATATTAACTTTTTGTAAGTTATTAATAAAAAATAACCAGATGTCTCATACGATAGTTGTTTCTGCGGCAACTAATGAAGCTATTGAAGGCTGCCTTCAAAAGCTACTAGAATTTATTGAAGATAAAGAAAACGAAAATTTCTATTCTTCAATAAAAGAGCAGCTGAACATACTAAAATTCGCAAAATTTAAAACTCATGTACTAATTACTAAAAGTCAACTTTCAAATATTTATATACTAGATAGAAAAGAAGATTATGAATCATTTTTTAACAAAGTCTCTAGAGAGAAGATAACAATTGTTTTTACTACTCCTTACACTTTACAAAAGGCATATGCGGATAATGCTATCCCCCCTGATTTTCAATTTCAGACTCTGATTGTTGATGAGGCATCCCAATGTAAAATTCCAGATGCACTCATGTTATTTTCTCGCTTAGAACAAGAAAAAGAAAGAATCCTTCTTGTAGGAGATCATGAACAATTACCACCTGTAATAAAAGGGGAGTATGAAGATCCTTGGGGAATAACTAAATCTATTTTTGAACTTCTCATTAATCGGGATCAACAAAAAAAAATAACAACCCAATTAAATCAAAATTTTAGATCCAATAATATTATCTTGAGACATTCAGCAAATCTGATTTATGGAAAGCATTATTTGTCTAAAGGAGAAACAGCTACCCAGACTTTAGAGCTTCAAGAAAAACTAGAAAGGGTGGAAGAGAGCGATAGCAACTTATTTATTAAACAGATACTTTCGGATGTTTCACCCTTAGTTATGTGTGAGTTAAAGGACTTTGAAGATAATGAGTATATAGCAAATCGAAAAAGTGATTTAGAATCTCTCCTCATCTATTTAACTGTTTCAGAGTTAGCTTCACATGCCAACTTAAATCAAAAGGAAATTCAACAAAAAATATTCATTATCTGTCCTCATAAGGCACAGATAACAAGTATTCGTAAGGTTTTTTCAAAGAAAGGATTAACATGCCCAACTATAGGTACAGTAGATAAGATGCAAGGACAACAAGCTGAAATTGTAATTATTAGTTATGCTGTTGCAGATAGTCACTTAATTGAGGATGAAGCCTCATTTATTTATAGTCGTAATAGATTAAATGTTGCCCTTACACGAGGAAAGAAAAAAGTGATTTTATTTTTATCAGAAAAACTTTTTCAACCCAATTATTTAGTGAAACTTGATCCACAACATCAGAAAAATATTGAATTTTTTATACGTTTAAAGCCAAGTTTTCAGGAAACTTTGCCTATGGTAATTAATGATTTTCCCGATTGGGATATAGAAAATTTTGAGCTACCTGAGGGTTCAGTAGGAATAGATGTTTATTCTAATTGGAATGATTCTTAAGGAGGGGGATAGGATGATTCAGGAGCTTAAAAACAACTTTTATTTATTAAATGTCCCTACTAATAGCCCAGAAATATATGAAAAGATACAAAACTCCATTGAATTAGTACACACTAAACAAGGATTAGGTACTTTATCTAAAGTTAATACACTTGATATTTGGGCCAACAATGTTTTTGTAAGTACTAGTAGGGATATTACAAATTCAATTCCTGAATATGAAGGTACTTTCGATTCTGTAGTAATTGCAATAACCTTGGACAGCAACATTACTATTTTGATGGCTATCCCCCATCAGGAAGAAAAATATAATAGTGTAAGGAAAATTAATCATTTTTTAGATACATTTTTTACCGAAGGTTGTTTTGCGAGACGTTTATTGGAAATATTAGAAATAAAGAATAAAAAATTCACTGAAGAATCACTATATTCTGGAAAGTCGATTCATAGAGTATGCATTGGGGAAAATCAAGTTAGTTTTCATTACGTTAATGGTGAGCTTAAGTTAATTTAGCGTATATTCAAAGTAAAGAGGGAAAAAACTTTAATATTCACATATTCAATTGCTGCCAAAGAAGCTCACAAATGTTGTTCAATTAACATTTGTGAGTTTTTTAAAGTTGGAGAAATCATGTGAAAAGCCGTACACTAAAAAATTGCTTTTGTATAAAGAAGTGTAAACAATATGCGATTTACCATTCATGAAAAAGTGAAATCCCTTCAGGTGGAAGTGGGGATGAGATCAATTCAATCATGGATCAGTTAGATCTGTTTAATCATTCACAAATAGTGGGTTTTACGATGAATAACGTGGTGTCCATAGAAGAGATTTATACTGATATTGAGCACATAAAAAGCACTTTCTTGAAATCAAATCATAGGGAAGAAATCTATAAGAAACTTGAAAATTACTTTGATTATGAATTACCTTTAGAGGATTCTTTTTAGAAGACTGTCCCATATTGGAATGATTATAAGAAAACGATAGACTATTTCGAAGAATTTAGCAGAATTGCAAATGAGAAACAAATAAAGATCTATGGAAATTTCGATTTCAAAGTGCAGTTACTAAGCGACAAGAAGTTTTGGAACATTAACCAAATTAAAAAGGGATGCTAGGCCAGCTATCCCTTAAATCTCTCTCCAATGAGTTTCTATATGAGCTCATTTTTGTCGATCAAGTCCCTAATAAGAACTATCCCTGAGATAATTAACTTTAATGTAGCATTTTGCTCTTTGAAGTCCATTTCAAAGTTATTAATCATGTTAATAATCCCTGTAATTTTTTCAGCCTATGCTAATGCATGCATGCTCTCTAGATTATTCATGAATATTTATTATTTTTTTTGTGCAGATTTGGTATTTTCATTTTTTTCTTTCCTTTCCTGATAATTGTCTTTATCTAACTCTTCCTCAAAATACAGGTCTAACACTTTTTAAACTTCTTTCTTCTTGAGCTATAACAGCCTTTATTATTCCAAGAGTGTTTGCCGACCCTATGTGTTCGGTGAATAAGGTGCCTTTACAACTAAGAGAACATATCTATAATTAGAAACATTCTCAGTAAACAAGAAAGTCGCGTGTTAAAGTTGTTTGTCAGTTTACAACATGCACCAATCCTAAATCTTGCATGAACAAGAATTTATTTTCATTTTATTGATCCTTTGTTCAAAGTCTTTACCGCATGTACACAACCACCAAGCATTCCGAGTAGTTGTACTTGTTACATCCTTTGGAGTAGTAAGGTTATTTTTTGTTGGGTGCCATAGCAATGCTATTTGGGGTTTGATTGCTGCTAAGCTGTTTCCTTCGTATGCTCGATAATTATTACAATACGGGCATCCTTTTTTCTTTGACATACGATATATAGGCTCTCGCCATTGCTGCCTACAAATAAAGCAACACCAGTGTGCGTCTTTTCCGGAAGAAGCCGTAACCTCTTGAGGACAAAAATCATTTTTTGTTATATCCCATAGCTTTGCTATATCCGGTCTGATGGTAGCTAAACAATTCCCTGCATAAACGCGCGAGCCATCACAATATGGACAACCTTTTTTGCTTGTTCGACGACCGATTGGTTCTTTCCAGTCCTGTTTACACTTTGAGCAAAACCACCATGCCTCTACCTTAGATCCAGGAAAGACTTGGTTTGGAGTGAGGGAACCATTTTTAGATGGGTGCCACATTGATGCCATTAAAGGATTATCACTTTTGAGTGAACGAACATGTCCAGCTTTATTTCCTGAGCAGAAGGGGCATGTTTGACCGTTTACTCTTTTGTTGACAATCGCATCCCATTCCTCAGAGCAATCGCTACATTTCCAATGAACACGTAGCACTGAACCTGGTAAGACATTCGTGGCGGATAAACCCCCATTTTTTTCCTCATCCCACTCCTTGGCGATATGTGGATAAAGATGAGCTAAACTTCTTTCTTTATGTTGCTTAATTGTTGAAGTCTGTATAGTAAGGGCATCCCTTTTTACATTTATGTCCATGACTGCTAAAGCTGCCTCGACATCTAACGTACCAATTGTCTCTAAAATCCTTTTCATAACAAGCGCTATATCTATTTGTTTATTAGCATTGCATTGAAACTCAGTAGAACCATAAGTTTTAATAGTAGGCAATTTCTTATTGGGACCATTATTTTCTCGAATGCGGATAAGTTTTAATAGGTGTTGAAGTTCTTTATTTTTTTGCTCATCTTTTTTTCCTCTTTCCAAATGACTGAAGTATCCATCATATTCAATACCAAAATTATCATTTAGGTATAAATCCACTTCAACTTTTTTTCCATCAATCCGCATTTTAAATTTGTTTTTACAGTTAGGGAAAATTTTCGATAGATAATAAAAGAAACACTGTTCTTGAAAGGATGTGCCATGCCCATAGTTGCATTTAGGGCACGCTCTCCCTTTTTTTCTATTGTCAATACTGGCTTCCCATTCATGAGTACATACCTGACACTTCCACCATACTTTCTTTCCTGAGACAGGAGAAATTTTACTTGGGTCAATGGATTGGTTCTTTAAAGGATGCCACTCAATCATAAGTTCAGGGCTCATGGTCTTAAAGTTATATTTCTCTGATACCTTTTGCGGTGAAACTCGAGGATAACAAACACTGCACCTATTGCCAGTAACTCTAGCGCAAACCTTATCTTCCCACTCACAACCTTTTTCACATATCCACCAAACCTTTTTATTAGACATTAGTGTAACATCATTGGGAGTTAGTGACCCATTCTGCTTGAAATTCCACTCTTTTGCTAATTCGGACCTTAAGGTGTTTAAGCAATTTTCTTCTGTAGCTTTTTTCCCTGAGCAATATGGACATTTATCACCTCTTCTTGTTCGGTTTGCTACACTGGCCCTCCACTGATGTTTCTTTTTTTTACAAATCCACCAATAGACCTTCGTAGTTGCTTTGGAAACTTCCTCTGGTTTTATGTTATTTTTCTCATAATTCCATTCTTCCGCAACATTAGGATGATTAAAAGCAAGGCTATTTTCAAGGGCTAAAAGGAAACCAGAACAATAAGGACAATTTGAACCTCTCTCCCTGTGATCTAATCTTGCTTCCCATTCATGACCTTGTTCACATAACCACCATAATTTTGCTTTAGCTAATACATCTAAATCATGAGGATTCAATCCAACATTTTTTTCCCAATTCCATTCTTTAATTAGGTTTTTGCTAAGTTTTTTTCGGACCATATATACCACCTCTTATTGAGAGGATTTGCATATATTTGAAAGAATATGTACTTCTACTAGAGGGAGAAAATATAAGATACAGCCAACTAAACTTGCGAAATCTCTTTATTCATCAATCGAGGAGCTTAATTTCACTATGACAGATTTCTTATATTGTGTAATTTGTTTAATTAGTGGGGTAAGGGAGACGTTCTGGAAAACTCCTAGTTACTATCATTAATCATCTAATTAAACCAAAATTAATGAAATGAATATACTAAGAACTCTTATGTATTTCTTATTTTTATAATACCAATTAGAGTAGCCCTACCTATGTTTTAGCATTTTTTACTTATTGAGCAATTTAAAACCTTTACGAAAAAAACCAAAAAGAGGACTAAAAATCATTGGAGAGGTTGTGATAATTCCTTTAGCTTTTATAAAAATTCGAACTTGCATTGATGTAAGCATTACTACTTTGTTAAATACTAAAAAATTTTGGTTAATATTTGATATAATAGAACAATCTGGAAAGTTAAAGGAAGGAAAGGAATATGGTGAACAGATTTGGAAGAACATAAAGTGAAGCTCAAAAGAATTGCTGTAAAAAACTTTAGATGCTTTGACGGTAATGGAGTCATCTTAGATTTATCAGATAGGTTAACAGCTCTTATTGGTCCAAATAGTGTAGGTAAAACAACTATATTTGAAGCGCTATTAAAAGTGTTTTCAAAAAATCCTATCGAACGTGTTTTTGGACCAGAAGATTTTTTTAGCAATTCATTAGAATTAAATATTGAAGTATTGCTTGAACTTCCTGATTGTAGTTTAGATTTAGATTGTATTTTTTATGAAGATACCAAAAATTATATCCTAGTAGATGTATTTGCTTTTCGTCTTACTGAGTATGATGAAGTAACTTCAACATTTACTTACTACGGTAGTCTTAATAAGAAAGAGAAACTAACCATACATGTAGATGGCCATTCTCTAAAAGACGAGGAATTAAAAAATGTTGATTTTAGGAAGATAGATAATAACGGTAAGAACTTGAGGGGAATTTTAGAGATTTTTAAGTTATCTACTGAACGCTTTTCACTTAAGGATATTTCTCAACAAGGGGAATCATTACACGAAAATCTAACCAAGTTTTTAAAGGGAAAATTTAGTCATGAAGACAAAAAAAGGTTACAAGCTGAAATTACTAAAAATGCTGAAAAAATCAACTCAGATATTAATAAAGTTTCTTTTATTGAAGAATTCTTAGAGGAATCAAGTAAAATATGGGAGGAGTTAAAAGCAAGCTCAAGTATTGACTTTAGATATACTCCTACCACCCTTGATGACTATCTGGAATATTTAAAAATAACATTAGATGGTAAGCAAATCGACGAATTAGGTGATGGTGAAAAATCACTAATTGCAATTTTATTAATGGCAACACTTCTAGAGTTCCATTCAAAATATCTATTATCTGAAGGGTATTGCAATTTAGTGCTAATAGAGGAACCAGAAAACCATGTATCTCCTCAAGTTTTAGGGAGAATAGTTCAAACTTTAGAAAAAATTGGTGAAAAGCCAAATGTCCAAGTTGTATTAACTACACATTCACCATCTATTATAAAACGTATATCACCGTTATCAATTAGGGTTATGGGTAACAAAAAGGCAGTTAAAAGGATCACTGAAACTGAGGTAGATTTGAAGTATGTTAGAGGTGCTATACAAAAATATCCAGAATTATACTTTTCAAGACTAATAGTACTAGTTGAAGGAGATAGTGAGGAAGAAATTCTTCCCGATTTCTTTAAGGAGCATAAAATTGATATTGATTTATATAATATATCAGTTGTCCCCTTAGGGGGGAGACATGTTAATCACCTGTGGAGATTAATGGAGGCATTGGAATGTAATTACATAACTCTCTTGGATTTAGATCTTGGTAAATCAACAGGAGGGTGGTCAAGGTTAGAATCTGTTGTAAAAGATATTAAAAGGTATAAGAAATTTCCTCCATATAAGAGACGAAGTGGGCATGAAAACTTAGATAGATTATTAAAGGAAATTCATTCTTATAAAATAAAAGAAGTGAAAGGGAGAAGAAATCAAGCTAAAACTTTTAGTAATATGATAAACATAATGAAAAGACTGGAGAAATATAATATTTACTTCTCTTCTCCTTTAGATTTCGATTTTCATATGTTAGAGAGGTTTGAAAAGGAATATAAAACAACTATCAATGGAGAACCCAAGTTGTCAAGCAAACAGGCAATTAATAAGATTTTTAATTTAAAGACAGGAAAAATATTAAATTATACTTGTAACCAACAAGAATTATTTAATTGGTATAATTACTTATTTCTAGGGGAAAAAGGGAAACCGACTATACACAGGCTTGCAATTGAAGAAATTAAAAAACACAACGGGTGGCACAACAAGCTACTTTCCCCTTTTGATCAACTCGTAGAAAATATTAAAAAGACTGTTAATATAAAATGAGTTAAGGTCACTAATAAAATAAAAAATAGGAATCACCTGGAGCAAAGAAGATTCGAACTTAGATTATTTCTAATGTCGAAATCGTTTTTGTCCGGGTGCTTTTTGTGCCCCTAAGATTGAACCCCATAGTCAGACAGCAATGGATAGACTCAGATTCCACAAACTCATATCCATAGAATAATAATTTTTGATTGCTAGTTTAAACATTTGAAAAGGGGCTGAATTAAGTGAATGCAGTATTGAACCATTATGAATCCTATATTGAAGTAGAAAGAAACTCTTTATTAAATGAAGATGAAAAGAGTACTGAAGAAACTCAGAAATTGATTGTAGCGATCCAGAACCAATTATTAAAAAAGAGAGAAAAATTTTACTTCAAGGAGAATTATTAAAGGATTACGTAACCGGATGGAGAGGGGGAGGGGATGGGGGAAGCCACCGTTGGCTATACCTTTAATCGTGAAACTAAGGCTTTTGAAATTGATGAATTGTTCGCATGGGTGATACCAGCTATTGATAAGATGTATCTTCAAGGCATGGGAATGAAGGCAATTGCTGATAGGTTAAACGAATTATCTCCAATACCAGATATGAAATGCTGGAATGCAAGCTTTGTAGACAGGAGGTTAACATCAAAGGCTTTTCATGGAGTAATGGCAGTAACATTTAGGGATGGAAAGACTTCTCTATTGAGATGAATTGGTGTAAGAACCTTTATTTATTTTTCACGTGCAATAATTACATGGAGTATCCTTTCTCTTCTTGAGTGAATAAACCTAAACGAGAAGAATGAGAGGGAATTATCGGCCTTTTAGGAGCATATGAGGGGGCTTTAGACCTTTAGACCTTTAGACCTTCCGTTAAAGGGCCAAATTATTGAATACCATTCGCAATGCTCCTTTACAATGTAAAAACCAATACAAATACCTTTTATCCAATAATAAATTTATTCCGATATCTACTTCGTGTAAAATACATAAGGTGTTATGGTAGAATATGTCTATATTAATTTTTGTGTAGGAAGAAGGTCCTGAGATGGCAAAGAAATATTATAAAAATGTTGAAGCATTAAAATCTGTAGATGAATTACTGTCAGCAGCAGACCGTTCGTTAAGTACTTCAAGAGTTATTTTTACACCAGCTTCTACAGTACCACCAACATTAAAAAAATCCTTAATCGCAGTAGCAGGTACAGGAGCATTCGCAGCTGCTAGTGCTGGTACGATTGGTGCTACCGGGGCAGGGGTCGCAAGTCTTACTGGAGCAGGACTTGCATCCGGTGGACTAGGTACAGTTGGGGCGATAGGTGCGGGCGCATTACTAGCACCAATGGTAATACCGGCAGCTATATTAAGTGGATTTGGTTATTTATTTTTTAAAAACAAAAAAAATAAAGAGCTTCGTGAAAAAATGGAGTATCGTTTGAAAAGGGCAGTGACAAAACAAAATGAAATCATTCTAAAATTAAAACTATATATTCGGAAACTTGAAGAAGCGACTGCTGATCTTTTAGAAGAAAATATGAAGCTCCGTCAAAAAATTGATGAATTAACTGCTGTAAATGAAGCATTAATGAGTGAAATTAATAAAATGATGAGTGATTTATCAGCAGCATAAGGCGGGATAACATGAATAAGGACCAACAAGAAATTTTAGATGTTTTAAATCATAATCGTAATCAATCTGAAAAGTTGTTAGATGAAATGAAATCTAATGTAATTACATTATCAAAAGAGGCTATGCAAGATAACGAACGCTCTAAGGCTTCCATATCTTCAACAGAAGATGTGATTCAACGCTCATTACAAATTCTCTCAAGTCGTGGGATATCAGTAGATTTACCAATAACTCA
Source organism: Rossellomorea aquimaris TF-12 (assembly GCF_001648555.1). Classification (GTDB taxonomy): domain Bacteria; phylum Bacillota; class Bacilli; order Bacillales; family Bacillaceae_B; genus Rossellomorea; species Rossellomorea aquimaris. Next base: position 105,451 of record NZ_LQXM01000022.1, read on the forward strand.
GTTTGAAGGGAAAGTTCCTAAACAATCAAATAAAGAATATTATAAACGTGATTGGAAAGAGATAGTTAAAGAGGCGCATACAAATGGATTTCAAGATACAACAATAGAAGACTTATTAACTCCACAAGAAATCACCGAGGCTGATTTAGAGTATATAGAAGTGAAAAAAGCATTTAGTCAAAAGACGCGCCTAAATAAAACTGACATATCGTTTTTACTTTTAGCAGTTGCGCTACAATGTGTTAGACAATATATTTTCGCTAACGATAAATTTCGCTTTAACACTGCTAAGGATGCTGATAAAGCTATTAAAAGGCCATTAAAAAATATCACTCCTAATGAATGGAAAGAATTCTTACTGGGACCTGTACCATATGATGCGGTAACAAGACTTGATCCCTATTCTAATAGTACTGGACTAAGTGCAAATACACATCGTTATCGCACTCTAGGACATGATCCTATACTTGGATGGGTGTTTGGACCAGTTAATATTTTATCTCGATCTTTAACTAAAACTGATATTATTTCTACTTATGAAATAATAGGTGGTAAAATAGGTCCACTATATAATGGGATGACAATGGGGGCAATGCAAGCCGCCATTAAAAAGGCTGGAGAGGGAAAATACAATCTTCCTGCGGCTGTTGTTAAACAAGCAATTCATTTTGGCTCAGACTATTTTACAAAACAAGGTTTGCCATTGCCATTTGTTAGTTCTCTTGACAATAATCTCTCTCAAAAGCTAATACAACAATATAGTCTAGATACTTATTGTTTGACACGTGGTGCGTCTATGTCAATGTTTATTAACTCCCTAATGGGGCTTATTCACCAACTGTTTTATAATGAGAAAAAACATGGTTCAAAGGAGCTTTATGAAGTAAGAACGCGTAAAGTTTTACTTATTGCCAATACAATAGCATCATCAAGCAATATAATATATGTGGCACTGTCGAAAGAGTTGAAAAAGCTAGATTTAGGAGGAATACTTGTGACAATTTACCGTATCATTTCCGATCTATCATTTATCAGCAGAATAAAGAAGGAATTTATGCTTGAGCAGTTTGATAAAAGTATTTCAAAGGAACTAGATATTTTAGATAGTGAGCTTAGTAAAGTGTAATAGTGATAACTAGAATAGATATTATAGCACTCTAACATGAGAAGAAGTCTTATTAACAAAAGGGTGCATTATTTGAATAAGAATAATTAGCAAATGTAACAATGAGCAGAAAATATAATGATTATTGAATAAAAGGAAAATATCGTAATTAATGTATATTATGGTTTTAATATAATAAATTGGAGGGAGGTGCTCTAAATACTAATATACGAGATAAACAAATTTATTCAAACACATCAAATAGTATCGTTTATTATTTTTGTTATTATTTTATATCTGCTTAAAAAGAGATTTTGGTCAAGTAATCAAAAAGTGGACGAAATCATTTATTGTATTCTTAACAATAGTACAGATGGGGCAATACGTTGTTTAGAGACTAATAAAGGTGGAATTTGGTCAAAATCTCAAACAGGTGAGACTGCAATGGAATTAGCGATACTAAAAAATAATAAATATATTGTTGCCTATTTAATTAAATATGGTTCAATCCCTAATGCAAAAGAAATGAAAACTGCTATTAACAATGAAAATGAAGTAATTATTGAAATGGTGAGGACTGGAAAGCATTTAAATATTATAAAGGAATATGAGTTGAATAAGGGAGTTGTATGAATAGAAGTACCTGAATTTTGGGTGCTTTTTATTTTGCAGTACTCTAAGTCAATCTTATTCTTACTTCATGAAATGGAAATGATAATCGTCTTACTGATCATATCCATTTTGCTTTTCATTTCCATCCCGAATGTGCTTTATTACAAAAATATCCAATTTTGCAGAAGTTTGAGATATAATAATACTAAATGGTTGAAGGGGTGAATGAAATAAGAAAACTAGAGGGTTTGAGAGTTTGCTGGCTTATTCTAGACGGAAGAAAAATTGAAATTGATTATTATGATAAAAAAGGTTACATTTTGGCATTTGCAAGTACATACGAGGAAGATGGAGATAAGGATCGCACTACAATGGGAAAATCCAAAAGTAGAAAGAGAGCAATTCATTCAGCCGTCACTACACTAATCAAGGAAATTGAAAGGGATGACTGATCTATGACTGAAACTGAGAAGGCCCTCGTTGCACTTTTAAGAAGAGATGAGAAGTGGGAAAATATATTCGCTTTTATAGTGGAGCTAGAAAACGAAAGTCCGAGAAGAGCAAAGCTTCTTTCTAATCTATTCGATGAGTTAATTGATTTTGCTAAGAGCTTAGACGAGGATGAAAGTGCAAATTAAATAATCTGGTGTTGTTTTACTATGAATTAGTTCCTACCAACCTGAGTACAGTTCCCTATTTATTTGAACATGAAAGAGACAGCATGCGTTCATTATTAAAGAGTTATAAATTAGGAGTGATGAAGTGGGTCTCTTTTTATACCAGGGGCAAGAAGAGGATCATTACACTCATTTATTAATGTGCATACTTGATTTTGATCATAACTCTTTAATACAGTTCCTTCAATTATTAATACCACAATCTAAAGATTTCAAATTCGAAGACCTATCCATACATACTCGAAGAAAAAAATGCCCTCATCTCCCTAAGGCACACGAATATATCATAGGAATAGCTCCATATCAGAGTGGACTACCCAACAACATACTTGAAGATAATTCAGGATCAATTCCAGATGCCTGGATCTGTGGAGAGAACTTTAATTTATTGTTTGAGTTCAAAATCAGAGGGACATTGGATGAAGGACAAATAGCAGCTCATAAAAAATTATTAAGCAAAGATGAAGTAGAAGTCCTAAAGTTAACGTGGGATGACGTAATGAATTGTTTAAACGCAGTAGATGCAAAAGACCCTATTCAGAAATACTTAATTGATAATTTTCTAATTTTAGAGAGTAATTTTAAGTCGAAAAGACGCTCATCCGGTATGCCTAGAGAAATAATAAGTAATAAAAAGAGAGAGAACGAACTCTTTTTTACAATCACCGGCAGCAAGAATCACAAACCTTACATCATTGAACAGCACTATAAGGGACAAAAGGTAAAAATTAATGATCAATGTTTAGGCATACAAGAGGCTAGAAGGTTTATTGCTGAATACGTTATTAAAAACTTTGAAGCCCTTCCATTAAGAAAAATAGATGCCTTTACCGAAATCAGCGATTTTTGTATTGCTCCTGGGAGAACAGAAAATAAAAATCAATGGAACCAGTGGCGATTAGGAGCCTTTGCTCAACTACCTTGAAAGTAGTATTGGAGTTTATAGATATGTGAGAAGTGAAATTCAATTGTAACGAAACTTTAAATTTGTTATCAGTTAGAGATGGTAAAGAAGATTGGATGTATAAAGAACTAAATGAAGAGCGAGCAAGATTTTTTTGAGTGACTTCTTTAAGTCTTGAAAAATTCCAAGATGAAATTTAGAGTTTTAGCTTTAATGAATAGTAAATGCAGAAGTAATACATTAAGCTCTATCCGATCACAATTGGGAACGAATAGAGCTTTCATTAATGAATTACAATTCAAAAAAAATTAAACATTTTGAACTGGTTTTTTACGTCACTATTTTCGATAATCTTTTCAACTTACAATTATTGAAAACTTACAAACAATAACTCAAAAAATCAGTCATCCAATCATACCGTTTGCATACATCCCAGCAAAGATGTAAAGCGTATTTAGAATAATACCAGTAATACCCATCCACCTACCGGATTCATTTTGAGGGTCATATTTTCCCAAGCCAATGATACTTAGAATAAGACCTAAAAATGGAATAAAAAGAAAAATAGAAAAGAAAACCGAAATAATACCTACAATAAACCCCCATTTACAGAAACCGTTTCTAGGTAGTTTAACTGAATTTTTTGTCATATTTTATCACCCCGAATTTATTATCCTTATAAATGCATGGGGTGTAAATAGAAAAAAGTAAATATTCAATTGGTAAATTATAAAATCAAAAGAATTAAAAAATATCCAAGAAACAAATCAAAGGGAAAACGTAATTAAGCCATAAGTGAAAAATTCCATCCTACCAATCTAATAGATTGTCAAAACAAATGGGCATTCTGGACATCAACTGCGGCCAATTTAAGTGCCCAGGTCACGGTAAGTACTGGTACGACTATGAATCTTTATTTCCTTATCCATTACGATATTAATAATGTTGCTAATTTAGCCACCGATCAAATTGTAATGTTATTTGATAACTGAATTCTTTTTATCGTAAATAAGAATTCAATTTTATTGATAAGAAAGGTTGAATTCTATCCATTGCAAGTACATACGAGGAAGACGGGGAAAAGGAATGTACCATGATGGGCAAGTCAAAAAGTAGAAAGAAAGCAATTCATTTAGCCGTCACCTCACTGATAAATGAAATTGAGAGGGATGAATGATCTATGAATGAAACTGAGAAGGCCTCATTACACTTATGAGAAAAGATGAGCAATGGGAAAGTATTTTTACCTTTATTGTCGAGCTAGAAAAAGGAAGTCCGAAAAGAGGAAAGCTGCTTTCTAACCTATGATGAATTAATTGATTTCATTAATGACTTAGATGAGGTGGACCCAATAAATCTCCTTACGTTTGAGGTTGTAATAGTTTTTTCGCACAAAGGGCTGCTTTTCTATTATTCAATTATCGGGCAGTTTAATGTAATAAGATTTCATGCATATTGATATTTTTCACGAGTTCCTCATTATTCTATGCTATTTATTTAATAAATGGAATAAACCCCCAGGTGTTTTCTTTATAATGTTTATATTCATTACTAAACGTTTGTAGTAAAATCTCTTCTTCAACCTTAGTTCTATACATGTAGATAAAAATTATTCCTAACGGAAAAATAAATAAAGAGTAAATATTATTCATAGATAGCCCTATCCCAAGATATGCAATCACAGACCCAAAGTAACTTGGGTGCCTAAAGTATTTATAAGGACCTGCTTTTATCAGTCTGTGATTTTCCTTTATTCTGATATTTCCATTGAAAAATTCACCTAAGATATAAATTGAATAATGTCTAAATATTACTCCTGATAATGTTATAACCAGACCAGTTAAACTAATGAATGGAATATCAATGTAGCCGTAACCATTTATTATTAAAAAGAAAGAAACTAAAAAAAATAAAATCGTACCAGCATCTAACAATAATGAAGAGCCCCTATTATTAACTGGCCCATCTTTTTTGGAATGGTTTAAAAAGACTAAACCCTCTCCAATAAGCCAAAAAAATATAGATATGATTAATGGAATATTATGAAACATATTCATCCTCCTAGCTAAATAACTTAAATCCAAGCTTTTTTGAAGCCCATTCAAACCTTCTAAAGTGCGAAGAAGCAGTATTCGCATCAATTAAAACGGGAATTATTTTTCTTTTACCGAAAGTTACCTCCTCTGCTAATATTATAGGTTTAAAACCCATAACTTTTAGTTTTTTTAAGAGTCTGGTATCTATATTACCGAGATAATAATCAGGATTATGCCTTTTATAATGGTCATAGATACCGAGTAAAATATCTTTAAAGAAGTTCTTACCACGATATTCATTTATAATAACGATCTTTCCTATTTGGAAAATCCTTTTATTAAGAAGCTTGTTCATTTTTGGTAGTTTCACATAAGAGAAGTGTAGTTCTTCTGATTGCTTAAACAAGGAACACTCAAATCCTCCAATTGGAGTTTTATTATCAGAATACAAAATATATATTTCAGCATTTTCTTTATAAATTGAAGTAGGTACTTCAATTTCTCTGTGCACTTCTGCAACGATATTTTTAAATAAATTTATCTCTTCTTTCGTCCTCGCTACTATAAACAGTGTAATTCCTCCTAAATATTGTTCAAGTTTCAATACAAACAACCAATTAAAAATACTTTCAAATCGAGATCTACAACTCTTTTGTTTCTGCCTAAACAACCAATTTCTGTTGAGAAAAGGTCTACGTATCCATATCAGTTAAAATGACATGATATAAATAACAATCAATAGAATGAGTAATTCGATCTGGACTTATCTACTATTGAATCTCTCTTTTTCTCTTCAGCCATACTTTAATTGATTTGTCGATAATTATTAAATACTTATTGCAAATGGTAATTCCGAAAATTAATAATAAAATAACGCATAAAGTGAATATCTGTAATTTTCCATGTTCAAGATAATCCAATATCCCAAGTAGAACATGTGGAATGTATCCTGTAATTACCGCTATCGCACCTGATATAATTACTTGTAGCTTTGATTCAAGCCAATATCTAGCGTATGCCATATATATAGTTGCTACCCAGGCTAGGGTTTCTGAAATGAGTAATATCAACCATTTGTATTCCATTAGTAGAGTCATGATATTTCCTGGGTTGAGTTTTCTTCAAGCGTTTTTTTATTATTAATCGTCCAATTTTGAAGAGTTATTTTGAAACAATTAAAACATATCTTCCTATTGAAGTTGTTAAATCTTTTCTCAACAGATTTTTGACTCCAAGTTACTAATTTTGGAGATTGTATCGAACAGGATTCGCATATATTTATTTTGAATTTCCCCTTCCTATGTATCTGCTTTTGTTTGTAAATATAATGTTTCTTTATTTGTTGGATAGAATTTTTCTAACTGGTTGTATATAGAGATATTAGAGATAGCGTTTTGAACATCAACAATAATAGGGACCAATGATGTATTTTTATATTTTATTGTGCTCCCTAACTTAAATACAGTTGAGGGTGAGACCTTCTGTATAACATGGCAAAATACAGAGTCAATTACAGCTATGTAGTATTTGCAATGATTATTTCTTGCAAGTTCTAGAATAGTTAACATCATCAATTGCAAGTTCTTAATTCCACGATATTTTTTAGCAATTGCGAACTTTTCAATCTCAATCACATATCCACTGTTTCCTTTAATCATATTGATTTCACGAAACTTAAAAACATCATCAATTGTAGAGTCATTATTATAAGGTCTCAAAGATAAAGTCCCTATATATTCTTTATAATTGCTTATTAGGAATCGTTCCACTTGCCCTAATTGACATTCTAATTCAAAACCTTTTTCTTGCCAGGCGGGTATCCAAATAGAATCAAATATTCGCATTTCTTCATTTGTTTCAACTTTTTTATACATAATACCTCCACAAAAAGTAATGGTTATATTTTACTATAAATACCCAATATTTAGAATTTTTAGTTTTAGACATATTTCGCTAAAAAATATGTTTCTAAGAAATTTTTAATGTTATATTCTTTTTTTTATATGATATTTTCACATGATAGAACAAATGACATAAGGAGTAGATGAATTTATCATTACTTCAAAAGAAAACTTAATAAAATTGTATAGGGTGAGTTGTTAATAAGAATGGGAGCAGCAATGAAGCTACAGCTGAAAGTGAAGAATAGTGCTAAATAAATTGAATTTGTTTTTTTAATAAGAATATTGTTGAAATAAGATATTCAAAAATAAAATATAGAACTCATTACGAGTAAACGAAAATATAATTAAACCCACAAAGTTGATGTGTATGCTTCAACTTTGTGGGTCATTTATCTCAATATTAAAATTCGTTTTCATGTGTGTAAGTTTAGGTATTACTTAAGTTTTTTTCTCGATAATTAGCAATCAAATAGCATATTAAACAAGTAACTAGAAATGGAACAAAGAAAGCTGTAACAGCTAAATGTACAAAAGGTACGGTATCACTATGTGCAAATACTTGTGTAATTTCCTCATTTTCAAATATTTCAGTAACAAAATCCAATGCTAATATATCGACTGATATATAGATACCTACAAGTAATATAGTCAAGGATGCTCCTACATATTTCATTGTACTTTTAAATATAGTGGCTTTAGCATAAAGAGCCATATATAGCCAGGCAATAGGAAATACGATAAATGGGATCCACCACTTTGCATTACTTAGAAATTGCTCAGTAGCTACTCCAAAAATTAATGGAACCAATAGTAGCCATAAGAATAACGCCTTTTTATCTTTTTTTGAAACCCTAGTAAATTCCAAGAGAAACAAAGCTCCCATAGGATAAATAATAAATTCAGCAACAGAATGAGATATAGGAAGCCACTTTAGTAAGGTCAATGATAATAAAAAGGTAATAATGCATATGCCTATTAACTTTCTTATTGAGTTCTCATAGCTAACATTTATCCAAACAAATAAACAACCAAGAATGATTAATAAAGGTTCAGAAAGTGTGTTTAGCGAAGAAAATTGTTGTGCCAATAGACCAACGGTGATCAATAGACCAAAGATAACTGTAAACAACTGTTTATCAAAACTAAGCTTTCTAAAACTCTCCAAAACATTGATTCCTCCCCGTTAGGTAATTTTTACTAATATATGCTTGGCAACATCTTTAATGTTTATTTTTCAGGAAAAAAGTAATGAAAGTAATAAGAAACTTTAATGAAGGATACAAAAGTTAATTACTTCTCTGGTGACGATTATGTCATTTCTAATATAGTAGCTTTTGGGGAAGTTGTATAAAAAATAGGAATGACGAGAAGAATAGAGCCCCTAAATCGTATGTAAGAATTAATCTGCGCCTCTATCCTTATGATGTTCACGCAATGATCTTCTCGGAAAATGCTCTTGCCTTATAACAACAAAGTAAATAATCGAAAAGAATTCTTTCGTGTTTCTTTAAAGGAAATAGAAAAGGTTGTGTGCGAGCATTACAATATACCAGTCGAAATCACAAAGCTCGGAATAGCTAGCTCAAGAATATAGTGAAACTATTTTGATTGAAAGAAAGTCCCAGGAACAAACTGCATCAAACAGAGATGTATCTTTACTTCTTTTTGTATTTCTGAATATGTACGTACTAATAATCCGTATGGAATCATCAAGTTTATAACTTCCTTTTTTCTATAATTCTACAATATATGATAAATATCAGTTATATTTTAGAATGCTAACATAAAAACGAGAATTTTAATGGTAGAATTAACCTATATAGTATTTACATAGTGAGGTGTTCCCATTATGTTTGTAGATTATTACAAACTTTTAGGTATTGATAAAGTTGCTTGTGAAAAGGAAATTAAAAAGGCTTATAGACAAAAATCAAAAATATACCACCCTGATTCCGGAGGAGATGAAAGGGACTTTATATCATTAACAAAAGCATACGAAACCTTAATGGATGCTTCCTTGAGAAGATCTTATGATCTTGCCTATACCAGTTATTATTCACATTCATCAGCAAAACAAAAAGAACAAACTAGGTCAAACGAAAGCGAACAAAAATCAAATAATAACAACCACTACAGTAAATCTGCAAATAGTTCTCGCTCCTCGAAATCTCAGGATTCCTATAACAATCAGCAAGCAGAGAATAAAAAAAGCCAGTCGAATACTAACAATCGCACCAAGGAAGATTTTTCAGAACGTTTTTCCAATTCGGCTAACACTGATCCTACTAATAACAACAAACAAGAGAAAGGTAATAAAGAGAAAAATCATAAATATAGATGGGGATTCTGGACCTTTGCTGCGGCCAATCTCGTCTTAGTTTTAGGAATCATTTTCCTAATAAATATTTTAAACTCCCAGGATACAAGGATTTTTAGCTTAATTAATACTATAGAAGAATTGGAATCTGACCAAGAATCGCTAATATTGGAAAGAGATGAATTAGTTACTAATCTTAAAGCGGCCAACTCGTATGTCCAAGAGGAGTTATCAAAATTACAGGAAGAACAACAGGATAGAGACGTAGCTCCAATTGTTGAAGAAAGAGAACCTGAAACAGCATTGGAGGAAGAAGGAGCGAGTGACTCAAGTGAAGGAGTAAGCACAGAAGTAATTGCAGAAGTAACCGAACAAATCGGAACGGAAGAGACTTCACAAGAACTAGCGGAATACTTTACCTTAGGCTCAGTTATTAATGAAGTAAAAATGGCTATGGGTAGCCCACCTGATGGATTAAGTGATTATTCACTTTCTTATGACTTATCTAGAATTTCTATTGAGGACGGGGTTGTCACTGGATGGAATAATATTAGCGATAATTTAAGAGTTCACATGCCCAAAACGCAAGAAAGTGACTATTTCGGACAAGGTAGTACGATTCAGGAAGTTATAAATGCGATGGGCACTCCAACAGGATATAGTGATTATTCACTTTCCTATGACTTATCTAGAGTTTCTATAGAGGATGGGATTGTCACTGGATGGAATAATATAAGTGATAACTTAAAAGTTCGATAGATTAAGGAGATTTAATTTGAAGAAAATAACTTTATTCTCGGTATTCTTTTTATTTTTATTTTTGGGTTCTACTACATCTGCCCATAGTGGAAGGACTGATAGCAGAGGAGGACACAATAAAACGGCTAATGGAACTTATCACTGCCATAGTGGAGAATGCTTAGAAAACGCAAAAGAAGAAGCATTTAATGTATGCTACCCCCTGGGAAGAAAAGATGGGCCTCAGAGAATAGATCACTCCAATGAGTTAGAGCAGAAAATTAATAAAAAATATGATAGTGACAATGCTGAATACTTAGTACCTTTTTGTTTAGATGCCTATGAGCAGGGATATGAAGAGACCTATATCCCGACATTTTGGGAGAAATATTATTGGATTTTCATTTTGGCTTCATTTGTTTCTATTTGTATTGGGGTTTTTATCAATCATAAAAAAAGGACAACTTAATTCAAGCTGTCCCTTCTTCATATGCTTTTCATCATTCCACAGTTACGACATTCTCTAAGAATTTGACAGCGGAAGTAATAACATTGCCTCCAGTTGGGATGGAGACTATTTGATATTTATGCAATGGAATGCTGTGCGTTTATCTTATATATCCTATTTTTCATTCAACATAATTAACGTTATATGAATTAAGCGGGAGTTTCTAAATCCGCTTTTTAAAATTTATGGATGAAGATCTTTATTGTTATTTAACTAAAGGGCCATTTAATGGAATAAGAGTATTGCTCAAAACTTCATAATTTGAAATAATTGGTATTAAGAAAAAGGATGGAAATGTGGGAAAAATACTATGTTAAATTCCTTCCTTTTTAGGGGGGATATTCATAAAGAAAAATATTGTCTATTTTACATATGAAATTGTAGTGGCAAGTTTAATCATTTATTCATTATTTGTTAAGCTGCCTAATGACCAGGAGGAGGTATTGTCTTGGTTTGTCTGGGGATTATTTTTAGTTGATTACACTGTCCGCTTAGTAGTTAGCAAAGATAAGTGGGAGTATGTAAAGAAACATCCATTAGAATTGCTGGCAATCATACCTTTCGATCAGGTATTTAGGGCATTAAGGTTGGTACGAATTATCAGATTACTAAGACTTGTAGTTTTGTTGAAAAGAAAAGATTCTTTTCTCGAGGTTTTAACACAAAAATACAAAGTAGATCGAATATTTGTAATTGTAATTGCTTTATTGTTTTTAAGTGCGATTTCAATGTACTGGATAGAACCGAGTTTTAACACGTTTGCAGATGCTCTTTGGTGGTCAATTGTGACCACTACGACTGTTGGGTATGGAGACTTGTATCCTGAGACAGCTGTGGGTAGGATAATTGCTTCTTTTTTAATGTTTGTAGGAATTGGGTTGATTGGTACAATCACCGGAATGGCGGCCTCTTTCTTTTCACAGAACAAGGAACTTCCAGAAGAACTAAGATATGTTAGAGAAAGAATTGATAATTATTCTTCACTTAGTAATGAAGAAATCGATTTGATAATCAGAAAGTTGGAAAACTTGAAAGTGAAATAGTGTTTAATTACTTTTGTTGGTATAGGGTTTCTCTTCGGTTTAAATATTGAGGAATTAAGATGTTAAGGATCAATAAATCGATCTGGCTTTTGCCCTTCTTCAATTATTGGGCAGTTTAATTGAATAGGTATCAAATGTTTATTAAACAAATTTTGGTAATCTTTATGAAACTATTATAGGAGAGTCCTAAAATGAAAAAGAAAATAAACTATTTAATCTTACTTTTAACGACCATCTTTATGGTCGGTTGTACCAACTTAGAAGATGCACCCATTACAGATAAAGAAACAGATCCACAAGTAGTAACCACAGTTAATACAAATAAGAATAGTGAAAAGGAGGAAGCTACCACTACGGTTGTTGATGAACCAGTAGTAGAGGAAGCCTCAACTGAAACAAATAATGACCCGTTCTCAGGGTACAAACTTATTGAAGTTGATGGTGGTGATTTGTCTGGATATCGTGAATCTAATGTCGCTGTTGACATTGGTTATGGGGATCGTAAATATTGGGCATTTACTAATGAATATGGGCAACTCGTACGTGTCATTGCAGACGAAATCATTTTACAAGATGACCGTAACGAACCTGTATTATCGTCTGGCAGATACTACTCTGATGAGGCAAAGGTTCCTGGTGTAGAAAGTGACGTTTTAGATGAAGGACATATTATTGCTGATTCTCTCGGAGGGGTATCGAATGCTTATAATATTACCCCACAAGAAAGTACGCTCAACCGATATGGTGATCAAGCTTATATGGAAGACGCAATCCGCAAGGCAGGCGGAGCCACTAATTTTGAAGCCATTATCACTTATCCAAATACGGAAACGCAGATTCCTTCAAGTTATCAGTATACCTATACTTTAATGGGGAATGAAATCGTCGATACATTTGACAATGTGAACCCTGATGAAGTAAACGAATCACTTGGTTTAACAGATAGTGAGCCTTCCAATTCAACGAGTTCTAATACAAATGGTGATATTTCTAGCATTGATACCAACGGTAATGGACAGGTGACCATTAAAGAAGCAAAAGCAGCTGGTTTCAGTATGCCAATAACGAGTGATCACTGGCTCTATAAATATATGGACGATCGAGATGGTGATGGACTAGTAGGTGAGTGAACATTTGCTGCGTAGTAAAAATATAATGTTGAAAAATTACGGAGACGATTGCTTAATAAGTAATCGTCTCTTCTTCATATATAACTAAATAATGTGCAGCAACTATTACTATAATTTTAGAAAATATTACTAACAATTCGTTCTCTTCTATTATGATTTAGTTAGAAGATATGTGATATTGTGAAGCTTCTTACTTAAACTAAAGGCAGTTTAGTAGTGAAAGATGCACTTGGTGATGTTTAATTACAAGCGATTCCATCTTTATTATAATCCAAACGATGATCTCCAAATCCAGCCGCTTTGGAAGCTTTCATAAAATTGGTTGCTTCTGTTGAATTGCTAAAATCACTACAATCCTTGTCTTCACTAAAGTCATAGATAGAAGTGCTTTTCCTTTCTTTATTTGTTTCTTTGGTGTCGTTTTTGTTTTTGGATTCTTTATCCTTTTCACGTTCTTCGTTAATTTTATCTTGGAGTTCCTTGTTTTCTTTCTCCTGATTCTCCATTCTTTTTTGTGCTTCCATCTCTTGTTGTTTAAGGTCTTCTTCTGATTCATTTACTATGTCTAAATGTGTTTCCCAAAGACAAGGGAAGACATTCCATATTAAAATTAGCGAGAGGATGAGAGCTAAAATGATTCCTATTGTAGAGTGTCTTTCTTTTGTTTTTCTTAAAAATGACCATACTATTATGCATAGGATAAGTAAAAAGACTAAGATGTTAAACCAAGAATGGATGATACATTGGAATAGTAAAAATAGTAGATAAAGAGCCAAGATAAAAACCATAAGCCTTTTAGAGTGTTTCTCTTCCTTGCTGGTGCTTTCTGTTGCCATTTATGTTGTTCCCCCGACCATCTTTTAATTCACGCTACTCTATTTTACTCTGTAAACGGACAAGGTTAAAGTAATAATGTAGAACCGGATGAATTGTTCCGTGTATATGCTTTATATGTTCTAGAGATTAACGATCTAATTGAAACTGTTTTTTGATTTTTGTAGTGCAATTCTTATTGATTAGCTCAGAAGGGCATTAGGGAGACTGTTTCTCCACTTGGCCACTTAGATGGAACAGAGAGAACCTTTTTTGTCTTTATTAGGGAAAAAGCTGAGATGTGAATTGGAATAATCAACACCTGATTTGAGTGCAGTATGACCATGTAGATTGAACAAGGTGTTAAAAGGGGAGAATTTCCTAAAAAGTGTTGTTTTTGCCCTCCAAAATAATTTGTTTGTATTTGTACTTGCAACTATTTTTCTGTTGTGATAATTTAATATTATCAAAGAAAAATACTATCAATTTAGCGAACTATAACTTAAAAGCTAATTAATTACATATAAATGCTTTCAGGAAGCACCTGGAACAAATAAGATTCCAAATTAGATTTATTCTAATTTACTGAATCTTGTTTGTTCTAGGTGCTTTTTTTGTTCTGCTAATGAAGATTGTATTAATCCATCTTATAGGAGTGTTGTTATGAACAAGCATCAGCTTCCAATTTGCCGAGATACATTACGAAAACGTCAAGCAATACCAATGAAATTAGCTCAGTTATCTTACACAAAACCCGATGCTGCAATTTCCTTCTTGAGATTATGGGGAGAGAAGAAAATCCCGATTTCACCTCTTTACGAGGAAATATTAACTCATTTAGAGAGTGAATAACATAGCAATTAGCAATCATGAAACTTATAAGTTTCATGATTGGTTTTCTATAAAATTAATTAGGAGCTGAAAATTAAAGGTGAAAGTAAGCGAAGAATAGATTTATAGATTAAAGCTTTAAATGCCCTGATTCATCTTATTTAGTACAACTATACAGAATGATAAAGAATGTTTAATAAAAAATATAAGTTGTAATAATGAATATAAATAATGTTAAGGGGGCCTAAGGTTGAGTGAAATTTTAAATGCAATTTTAAGAGTGATTATTTATATCCGCGTATCTACAAAGCTACAGGAGACTAAGTACTCTCTCTCTGCACAGAAAGAGGAATTGACTAAGTATGCTAAAGACCAGGGTTGGAATATTGTAGCAACATACAGAGACATTGAAAGTGGAGGGAAATTAGAAAAAGAAGGAATGGACCAACTCCTGAATGATGTTGAAGAAGGAAAAACTGATGTAGTTTTGGTTATGGATCAGGATCGACTTTCGAGACTTGATGTAGCAGAATGGGAATTTCTTAAGTCAACTTTACGAGATAATAAAGTGAAAATTGCAGAGCCAGGGAATATGGTCGATTTGGATAATGAGGATGACGAATTTATTTCCGACATCAAAAATTTAATTGCTAGAAGAGAAAAGCGAGCAGTTGTTAAAAGAATGATGAGGGGAAAGCGCCAACGAATGAGAGATGGAAAGGGGTGGGGAAAAGCTCCACTTGGATACATCTTTAATAAAGAAACTAAAGTATATGAAATTGATGATGATTGGGCATGGGTGATCCCAACTATTGATGAAATGTATCTGGAGAAAAATATGGGGATGAAGGCTATTGCTGATAAATTGAATGAAGTTTCTAAGACCCCTTCAGGGACTCATTGGAATGAAACGTTGGTATACAGAAGACTGGTATCAAAAGCCTTTCATGGAGTAATGGAGAAGAATTTTGCAAATGGTGAAACGATTGCTATTTCAGATATCTATCCAAAGTTGAGAACAGTAGAAACCTGGGAGGAAATTCAGGAAGAAAGAGAAAAGAGGGCAAAAGTATATAAAGCTGATCAAAGACAAAATGATAATATCCACATGTTAAGAAAGACGTATATTAAATGCGGTATGTGTAATCGGAAGATCCATGTAGCAAACCATGGTGGTAAAACAACACCAAGATATTACTTGAAACATGGGAGAAAGTTATGTCTAAAAGATAGATCAGTATGTAACATATCAATAAATACAATAAGACTTGATGATAATATTATCCGTGCTGTTAAAGAGATTTTGACAAATGAAGAGCTGGCTAAGAAATACATTATGATAGACATAGATGAAGAAGAAATTCCAAAGTTAAAGTCTCAAATTAAGAAAAGCCAAAAAGTCATATCTCAAATAGAAGAAAAACAAGATAGACTTTTAGACCTTTATCTAAATGGGGTACATTCGAAAGAAAAATTAGCAGAGAAAGATGAAGAATTTAAAAGGCAATTAGATCATCAGAAAAAAATATATAATCAACAAAAAGCCAAGCTGGAGACACTTGAAAAACAAGAATGGAATTATGATTTGCTCTATCAGTATTTAGAGATTGCAGAATCAATGGAATATGAACTAACACCAAACGAACGTGTTCAGATGATTGGTGATTTGTTCCCTGAAGCAATATTGTATGAAGATAGAATTGTTTTAATTGCTGAACTTCATTTGGGTTTTCCAATTGAAATAGAGGTGAAAATTGATGAAGACCCATATTTGTGGCACCATACGAAAGAGATGAGTTAGAGGTACCCTGAAAACCAAGTTTTAATGGTAGTATTTCATAAGCAAATTTTTATAATTATTTTGGGGAATAAGGCCCGCAAATATAGAAAAAGGAAGCACCGATTCTATATAAAGTTAAGCCTACCTACAAATATTAGCTAATAAATTAAAGTAAAACATAAGAAGAAGCACTTCTTGACGTTTGAGTTGTTACAGGTTTATTTCCTGTTTCAATTCTGGCGGCAAGAAGTGCTTTTTGCTTTATAAGGGAGAGGCGTAATGCGAAAAGTACTGGAACACAAAAATCAACCTCAAATTATGGAGAAAGAGGAAATTATTAAAGAGGACATTGCTGCAAATCATCCTTGGGTGCTTGATGTCCTTTCCAATTGTGAAGAATGTGAGATTCCTATCTTCACAATTCAAAGATTTATTAAATATTATTTGGGGAAAGAGTAGGCGAATTAAGATGATACCATTATTCAGACTCTTAAGAGAGATCGAAGTGGAAATTGATTCGGGAATTACAGCGGTGTCCCGTAATCAGGAAGATCATAATAATAGTGAAGTTTGTGAATACCAGGCAGAGCTTGATTTTGAGGAACTGCAGTCGTCCTAATCAAACTAATTGGTATAAAACTTTCCTTCTCTGTACATCATGTTATTACCAATTATGTACATAGGAGGAAATCTTTATGAGTAAAGTGAGGGTCGTAAGGTCTTCATATAATGAGCACTTGCAAAAAGAATCCTATTTATTTTTACAAAGATTAATTGAAAAGGCTTTATTAGATGAGCTTAACCTTAATCCAATTCAAAAAGGAGTGTTATTGGAGAGTACTGATAAGAAGGAGGAATTTAAACATTTTGGGAATTGATATGTCATTATTAAAGCGCATGAATCAATTATATGAAGATTTTGTTTATACCTATGCAAGAGTTAGTACAGCTTCGCAAGATATAGAGCAACAGACTATCAAAATCAAACAATATCTGAAGCGTAATAATATCCCCTTAGATAAAGTTAAGTTTTTAAAAGATAATGATATTTCTGCGAATAAACTCTCTTTAGATAAAAGACCAGGTTTAGAGGAACTTCGAATGCTCATAAAGCAAGGGAAGGTAAAAACGTTAATTGTGTATCATCGGGATCGACTCGCAAGGAATTTTTATGAATACGCTCTTCTTGTAAAAGAATTATATAAATACAATGTTGAAGTAATCTTTGTAGCAACTAATCATCCTGCTTTTTCAAAGGACTTTTTCACGGAAGCGGTTCATGGAATGTTAGCACAAAATAATGGTTTAACAATCAGTAGCCGAACTCTGGATGCTATGGAACAGTTTCCCGCAACACCCTGGTTAGGATATAGCAGAAAAGGTAAAAAATCAGAAACAAAATACTTTCCTGACCCCAAAAAGGCCCCTCAAATCAAGGGATTCTTTCATGAAGTGGCTAAAATTAAAACTGCTGAAGAATTAATCGAACTACTTTCTGAAAAAAAAACAGTGTTTCACGGTAAAAGATTTGATGAAATACTGAATTATTTATGCAACCCTTTTTATTGCGGCCATATAAGAAAAGGCGATCACTATTATAAACTTGACCACGTAGAGCCTATTATTGACTTGAATATATTTTTGAAGGTGGCTTCTAATTTAGAGAAGGTAAAGAGAAGAGTTCTAGATGCAATTAATGCTTCACTTGAACGTTCGAGCATCACACCAGTTTGCTCAAAATGCAAAACGCAAATGAAATTTAGGACCGGAAAATTAGGAAATAGTGGGTACTACGTTTGTTCAAACAAACACTATCAAATTAAGATTCAAGTTGATGAACTTAATGGAGATTTTGAGAAACATTTTAAAGAAATTATGCCTCGTCTTGACCTAGACCTATTAAGAAAAGAAATCAGAGTTATTCTAAATAGAAAAAAAGAAACATTAAAAAATAAATTCCAGAGCATAGAAAAAGTGATAAATAAACTTAATGATGATTTAGGTCTTTTATCACCTACTGAATCTGATCAAATTAAGTATTTATTTAATCGCATTGATATATTGAAGGATGAACTGGAACAAGTACATTCTTCCTTGACTAGAATAGATGATGCCTTTAGTGAGTTAAAACAGCTTTCTGTTCTGATAAAAAACTATTTAGTTGAGGAATTAGAGCAGTATGAACTCTATTATATGTACCAGTCTTTCATTGAAAAAATTGAGGTGGATCGAGATAAGATTATATATTTTAACCCATTTGCAAGATTTTTTCGGGAGGAGTTAGAATAGGATGAACAATTATTATAGAGTTGAAGATATCTATCTCATTTCAAGTTGCACTGAACTGAAAGGGATAAAAATTGACCATGTACCCTTTAATATCTTCAAAGACCCAATCAGAATTACTGTCGCATATATTCGTTGGTCAACTGCAGGACAAACCGATAAACATACTTTAAGTATTCAACAGAATGCTATCATATTAAAAGCTCGCTCATTAGGCTACAAAGTAATCGTTTTCTTTGTGGAAAAGCAAACATCTGCCTATCATGTAGAAGCTTCTAAGAGGAAAGAAATGAAGGCTTTAAAAAAGTTTGTTATTAGTAATTCTAACATAGAAAGTATTATTTTCTGGAAAGATAGTCGGGTTTCTAGGCTGATTTTTGATTTTCCTCTGGATATCTTGGCTCCGATAAAAAATGAACATCCGAACATAAAAGTTTATTCAACTGACATGGATGGAGAATGGGATGAAAAGAATCCACTCGTTCAATTACAACTAACCATGAGTAATCAGGAATCAGAAAAGAAATCTAATGAATCCAGACAATACCAAGAATCGAAACTTGAAAATCATGAAAGACCAGAAGGAAGACCTCCATACGGATATGATTTTAAAGATGGTAGAATGGTAAGGAATAAGTACAGTTCTGTTGTAAGGTTTATTTTTTATCTTTATAGTTTTGGGTATAGGGAAAAGAAAATTTGCGACATTCTTAACAAGACAGAAATTCCTACTCCTGATGAATATCTTGACCAAAAGAACAATAAGGATGATGTTAAATCATATAAATGGAATGAAAAGTCTATTGCTTATATTTTACAAAATGCCTGGTATGTTGGTGACTTTTTATTCTTTTCACGCATGAGTAGAGATAATAGTAAGAAGAAACCCCGTGAAGAAATAGAATTATTTAAAGTAGAATATGAAGCAATTATTCCCCTGTACTTGTGGGAAATCGTCACTTATTTGAGAAAAATAAAAGGTGATAAACGTAACAAAAGGAAATTATCTACTGATTTTATTTTGGAGGGTCTATTAAAATGCAAGAGCTGTGATAGTCCGTTGAAAACTAGAAACTCTACTCCATCCAATTCAAAAAGGGATTATAAGTATTATTTTTGTCCAAATTGTAAGAAAAAGTTAGACATCAAGGTAATCCATGCAGAAGTCCTTACTGACTTTAAAAAGAAATGGTCTCGCTCAATTCAGCAACACTCAAAAGAATCTTTGAAATTCTCAAAAAGTTGGATTAAAAAGCTGAAGATAAAAAAAGAAGAGATTAAGCAACAGATCCAAATAATTAAATATAACGAGAATATGCTTCATCAAATAGAGAGCGAATTTGAGAAAAAATTGAAACAAACCTATAAGTTACAGGTTCGAAACAAAAATAACCAGATATCAGAGATTCAGTTATTAATTGATCGAATAGAAAAGACTTTGACTCAAAACACTGATGAGTTGATAGAACGTTTTGTGCAGAATTTCGAGTCGTATTCGAACGAAGAATTGACTTCCACATTATTACTTTCTATTCAAGAAATCTTAGCAGACTTTGAGCAAGAAACTCCCGAGCTCTATATAGATTACCGATTAACCCCTTATGTTGAACTTGAGAACCAGTCGAATTATTACAATTCAATATAGTACATTAAAAGCTATTGTTCTTAGGAATGATAGCTTTTTATTTTCCCGCATATTTGGGGTGTGATTACAATACCGAAATAATTTTTAAGTAACTACCTATAACACCGAAGCTTTACTTTAATTATGTTTTAGAGAAAATATTGGTTTTTGCAAATCCCTTGATATCAAGGCTTTTCTTGGTTTTTTCTTAGGTATTATAAGTATCTAGCGATCGCTAGATGACTTTAACACCTAATGGGATATTACCTTTATAACCATAATACCTAATGTTTATACATTCTTCCTGTTAAATTTAAATTTTGTTTATAAAAAGTGGTTTACATGTTAGTTCCTTATATCAAACTCTTGCAAAACTCGCCAATCTTTATGTCATTAATGACAAGATCTGTAAAGCAATCAAAATTTGTTTTTTCTTTACTGATAATTACTAATTTTGCACCTTTATCTTTTACGATTAAGAAAATGATTTGGGGATATTACATTAAAGGATGAGATCAAAACAATAATAGCTCTTCCTTTCTTAGATTAGTCTAAAACAAAACGAAAAGATATTTCTGGCAACATTTCACTGAAAAATACATTGGGGCCGTGTCTTATTTTTAGGGCCAGATTGGGGAGTAATTATTCTATTGAACAGTAGACCTATACTGCGCAATAAATAACAATCGCTTTCTAAAATATCGGAAGTATAAAAAATGAAGTTTTTACAAAATTAATTTACAATTGGTTATAAGACGTCTATAGAAGAAGTGCTTTTTCTTATAAAAGGGGAATGTAAATGATACCGAATGATCATGCAGTGTTACTCTTTAAGTTTGGATCGCTAAAATGGATGGAAAAAATCAGAAAAGGAAGTATGAGCTTTTCTTGCCCTGGTAAATACATTGAGATAGCAAAGAAAACAGGAAATGATGAACAAGGTGATGTAAATGAAGGTGTTTTTGCTAGGTTAAGAAAAGGTGACAAGAAAATAAAAGAAATGCAAACAAAATTAAAAGATGATTTAGAGATAATTGATGATGGAGAATATGTAAAGTTAAGAAGGTGGTCCTCTTACTACATCCCAACATTTTGTTTTTATTCTTATCGAATAGCCGATATGTTAGATAATAGTATTACTGAAACCGGCTTTCAAACCATACATCATTATTTTGACGATAAAATGTATAACGAATTTGGTCCCAGAAGTGTTAGAAATGTTTTAAGTACAGATAACTCCCCTGCATATTTAATATTACAGGTCAAGCCGTTCATAGATAATCTCATGAAGAATCTGGCTTTAAATGCGATTGGTGCTGAAATCAGAAACATTAACTATAGTGAATTTCAGAAGGAAGAGTTTTTCATTTATCCAACCGAACGAAGGGATGAGCTGTTTTACAAGTTTCCGAAATATGCATATCAAAAAGAAGCAAGAGTCTGCCTTGTAAGAAGGCCATTAACAAATATACACGAAAGATTAAATATTAATATTAATCCTATGAATGAAAAAGATGCCTTTATCACAAATAATGAGTTTTATTTTGGTGTTACAGCAGATGTTCAAGAAGAATGAATTTATTTTATCTTTGGTAAAAGGATAAATTTTGCAGACCAATAGACAGGTCTATTTAATTCGCAGTATAACGATACTTTGTATAAAAAAGGCGGTCACTTTTTTAGTGTGATTGTCTTTTCGTATTAGACTGTATACTGCGCAGTAAGGGGTGGAATAATTTAGGCTAAATTAAAACCAATTTCTGTTATTTCATGATATTATTTTAGTGTGAAGATTTCTGATGTTTTGAATGTTTTCTCTTAATCTACCGGGTGAGTTTAATTGAAGATTTAAGTCATCAATCTTAATAGTTATAGACTCAAAAACCACAAGATAGAAGGAGGATAAAACTAAAAATTTAATGATATTTATTTTAAATTAAATTTAAAGTTGGACGGTGAATTTAATTATGAAAAGATTAGATATTGATGAATGGGATGATATTTTTTGTAATATGGAACACAAGGAAGGTTATTCTCATTGGGATTGGATTAAAGTTGTATGGGTAGATAATTCAAATAAATGGTGTATATGTTATGGCGATGAAATACTTGAAAATGGATTTAAAACAGAAATGCAAGCACTTGACAGATGTGAATATTTGGAAAGTATATTATAACTTATAAGACTCTGAATAAAATAAGGTTTTTATACCCTTCTTTAACTAAGCCCCCTTATTTTGAAAAAGCGCCCTTGTTTTAATTGGATTTCTTGTTGAGTAGTACAAATATACTAAAATGGAAAAGAATCCTTATAGGCGGTCACTTTAAAGTGATCGTTTTTCATACTTGACTATTATCGCGTTAGCTTGGACAGAAAAGGCTTACTGCTCCTTCCGTAATTAATATCCTTTTTTAAAGAAATAACATAACCCTTGGACCTATTGCAATATGTCCTATACCTGTATACCAAGTGGATTTTTGTATTGGAATGATTGCTAATTTTTATCTTATCAGTTGAAACAGGTCTATCGAGAAAGTAAAAATATTATGTTCATAATTTAAACCTAACATCAACCTTTAAAATTTAACTTATTGCCAATGTTTCTATATCTAATGTTTAATTCTAAATCTTTCTTAGGAAGTCTATTGTTAAATAAAAACATAGATGGCATTCCTGAATAAGGAGGCTTTTCTTTAAATGTGAAGCCCTGTTTTTCCCAAAAGCGTCCTGCACGTTCACTTTCAGCCTTTAATATAATCTTTTCGAATTTGGTTTTTCTGAGTGTTTCTAAAAATAGTTGTATTATTTTTGTACCTATACCTTCACCTTTGGGATAAATTAAGAAGTCATGTATGTCTACTATTGGGCAGTCAATGTCAAAACCACTTGCAGAATATTTAAAATTATGATTATGATCATGAAGGCTAAACCAAAGATGGCTGCCTCCAAAGTTACAATATACCATCCAATATTCTTCGTATTTTATAATGTTAAGTTCGGATTCTTGACTTACCTCTTCACTAATTGCGGCTCTGAATTCTTCAAAAATAGACTCTTTTGTATTTTTTAATACTGTAGTTAACTTTGGTTGCCAAATGTCCCAGTAATACATTTTTGACAATCCCCTTTCATCATACGTTTTTAACATTATATTTTTATAAAATTCCGCTTATTCTTCATATGATTTTTAAAAAAAACAGTTTGGTGTACTAAAACAACAAAATGAGGTTGATTGTTAAAAGTGAGGTTGTAGAATAGAGTTGAAAAAAGGAATAAAACTATGCAGGAGTAAGCTATTGACGATCCACGAGGATGTAAGGAAGGAAAACATGGGCCATTAGTATCAATGTTGGATACAGTACTATAAGAAAGGAAATTTAATCTTCCACAATTATGTGCTATTCTAAAAAAACTAATAAATTAATCATTGAATGCTGAACAGTACAACCATACTGTTCAATGAATGTCTTCTTTTGGTGTGAATTTATAAAAAGAATCTATCCTTATTTAGCTTGTGATGCAGGTTTCTTAAAATAAGCAAAAGTATAAACAAATACAAAAACCTTCCGATTCAGGAAGGTTTTTGTAATATTCAGTTATTATAAAAATAGAGTGTGGAAATTAAAGATTCTTCATAATTTTTATTGAATGAACAACTGTGTTACATGTGTTTCTATATTTTAGTGAAACCTTATTTATATGTGAATGGAGAAAAAAAGAAAATCATTTTAGAAAATATTTTTGAAGCATAAGAAAAGCATTCATCGTTGTTTTCAAACACTGGTAAATTGTATCTAATTGCGTTTTTCTTCAAAATAATGTTTGAATGAATTTTTTCTTTTAAAATAGGGATATCCTTTGTTATTTCTTCAAAGGTTTCAATTGCATTTTTCTCGAATACTATCTCTATAAACCCTCTATACTTATTATCACTTAATGAGAATTTATATTTGATATCTTCTTTCCCTGCTCCAATAGAAACAATTCTATTTATTATGTTCGAATTAGACTTAGATCTATGAAAATTTAAGAAGAAAGGTATGGTTTTTCTAAGATATGAAATAAATTGTCTGTTTTTCTTTTCATAACCTTCGTTACTATATAAATCAATTTTATTCATGAGGTGAAATACTTCTAATTTTTTTACAGGCATATCTACAATATGCTTAAAGACCAACTTATTATGAGGATGTACATCGCTGATACTATTTAGATTTGAATAAATATCTAATATATACAAGTTGTTTAGTTTTTTAACAGTTTCAATTACTTCTGGATTTAGTTCCAATGCATAGAAACATATATTCTTTCTATTACTATGAAGAGTTTCCTTTATAATTCTAAGATGTTTTTCTTGGAATTTAAGGGATTGCCATATAATAATACCTTCTTCAATATTATCTATAATATTGAGAATTCCTTCTAAATGGGTATTATCACTCTTGGTGAGTTGGTTTTCAAAATATACTTCTACACCTTTACTATAGTCAATTGCTAAAAGGTCAATGTATCTTCCAAATCTTTTAACTTCTAACTCAATATTCGTTAGTTTACTTTCAATAATATCTTCAAGCAAATGCTTATTATTTAAACTATACGTAAAGGTTAATATAAATTCTTTTATTGAGCCATTGATACTCATTTCCAACCACTATGTGTATTTACTTTCTTAACAAACTCTTTAACTTGCTCAAATGGATATCCATATGCATTTACAAGTAAAATTAGTTTTTTGATACTTGGGTTATCTCTGTTTCCTCTTTCGAGTCGATTAACATAAGAATGGTCGATTCCTGTTAAACCCTCTATAGCTTTCAATGACATTCCATTACTTTTCCTCTCCTCTTTTAGAAACTTCGCAAATTTTTCATTATCAAAGTATTCTTTCATAATTAATACTCCTCCTGTTTTTTTTATGAATTAGTAAGCTGTGGAGCTTGTTTATATTATGTTGTAGTAGAATTATTAAATTAGTGGTAAATAATTCCTTTTTGGTGCAACTACTTAGTTTGTGTAATTTAAAAAACTTTATGTAAAAAATTTTTTACCAAATCATAATTTCATATTGCTATTGAAAATTCTTATTCAGGATTATTAATAAACACCTACGGAATTAACTATAAATTGGAAAAATTTTAGAGTAGTTATCACTGATAACCATCTATAAGTTAATATGCAAAATATATTCCAATTTAACTTAATCCCTGATTTGGGAAAGCCTTGTTGAAATAAATCTTGACCGGCTGGAATATAGCCGTTATACATACTTAGATATACAAAGTAAAATATATCTAAGAGATGACTAATGGATCTAGCTAGAGATTAGATAGTAAAACATTATTAAAGGAGATAATATATTAGGTATTCACTTCATGAACAAGAAACTACTATCAATATTATCGAGGAGATGGGCGAGTTCATGATGTAATCTTGTGCGCCGCTATATTTAGAACAAATGATAGATGTAGTTAATTAATGGTTATCCAAGTGCGGCTAAGCATACAGAAAGTAACTATAAAATTATCAAATGGAACAAAGTTATTTTTACTTCAAAAAATAACATAATTAACGTTATATGAATTAGAGCGGAAGTTTTGTTAACTTT
Organism: Rossellomorea aquimaris TF-12; assembly: GCF_001648555.1. Lineage (GTDB taxonomy): Bacteria > Bacillota > Bacilli > Bacillales > Bacillaceae_B > Rossellomorea > Rossellomorea aquimaris. The sequence continues at coordinate 131,365 of NZ_LQXM01000022.1, forward strand.
TGCTCTTTTTAATTTAAAGACAATATTACTATGTTCTAATTCTATTAATGGGCTAATATGGGAGTAATGTAATGTTAAATAAGATTTTTATTACCCTTGAAAACTAAATTTAGAACTCCCCTTACATTATTGAAAATAATGGAGAGAATGTAATGAAACAATCAGAAATAAACAAACAATATTACAAGAAAAAATGCATAATCTACAACATGAACAAGCAAAGGCAATGCTAATTTTATAATTGCCCTCTCTTCCATACCTGGACATGGGGAAAAAACAAAAATATTACATCTATTTCTGAAATTAGACAAAAGAAAAATAGCGAACTGCTTGATTTTTAAGCTTAACTAGATAGATGTTCATTTTTCACTTTTCTAGTTTTACTTTTTGATTATCTGCTTTTTTGTTGGAAATAAGATATTAAATGGTGTTGATAAAAGAAAGATTAGTTATTATCATGAAGATTTGAATTCGAGATAAAATCATAAAAAACACATACAATTGAGTATAAAAATATTCAATAAAAGCTGTACATAAATTGTATTTTTAAACAACTTTACAGCACTACACATGTTAAAATATGGGTAGGGAGTGTGGTTATGAAAAATATAATTGATGTGGCTGAATTGAAACAGAAAATCTTATATGGGAGTAGTGCTTTTTTAACTGGTAATGGATTTAGTATTAATTTTGATAAAGATTTCTTTAATATCTACGGTAATCTTTATTCTGCTCATAGAAAAGTCTTGAAAGAATCCCAATATAAGGTTTTATCAAATAAAGCTTTTAAAAAAAGATTTAAGGATAATTATAAATTTGTATTAAATCATGTAGTAAACTTCAAAGAAGAGGACTTAATGAACATATTTGAAGAAGGTTCTCAATTTGCTATTTCTATTATAGATAACGAGGAATTAATCGCATTTTTAAAAGAAAACAAAGTGATTTCTGAATTAAGCTTTGGAGTAGGGCATTTGGAACCACTATATCAAATATGTAAAACCTATAATGAGAATGGTATTAAGTCGGTAAATGTTGAACATTGGACAATATTGATTTATTTTTATGTTGCTATAAAAAGATTGAAACCAAAGTGCTATATCATGCCAAGTAATAATTTATTCTTAACCTTATTAAGGCAAGGTGATAGAAGCCCTATAAGACTATTTTCTGAAAGTGAATCTCTACATACACATCTCCATAATGATGTTATTTCAAATGGCTTTACAACTTATTTTAGAATGCTATTCTCAATAGCAATATTATCAAATGGTAAATCGGTAAACCTCTTAGAATTAGAAAACAAATCTAAATTGAACGTTACTAATATATGTGCATTTCTTAACAATTTTGATGTGTTAATATCACTCAACTATGATCGAATTTTAGAAGAAGTGTCAGGCGGAAGAAAAGTTGAACATATGCATGGAGAGTTCGTGGTTGATAAAGAGGAATATGTGTACAATCAAAGTTTAGGAGTTAGAATTGGTGACACTTATATAAGCTTTTCAGATATTCTCATTGGAGATTACTTTGTTTTTAAATCGTTTCTTCCAAATGTGAATAATTTCAGTTCTAAGAAGAACCGATTTAATAAACAGACCTCACATTTTTCTCAAAAAATGAACAATATAATTCATAGGCATTCAATAGATACAGTATTGATATTTGGTATGAATATAGAAAATGACTTTCACGTTTTAAGGAACTTAATGCTTGAATTTCATTCTTTAGGTGTAAATACCCCTCAAATAATTTACAGTTATTTTAATGAAGTTGAGAAACGAGAATTTATTGAAACCTATGATAAAGTCATTACATTTAGAGAAGACGTAAACAAATATTGCAGAGAAAATATTAAGCTTAGTTTCATAAAAACTCAAGATATCCTAGAAGCTCATTTCAAATCAGATTCAGAATCAGAATGAAATGACAGCAACAATGTTCTACAGTCGAATATATTTTAGTGATATTAATAAGAAAACAATTTTTCATGTTAAGGGCACACTTCAGGAAGAAGGGTGTCTTTCTTTCTGCCTTGTTCCAGATTGTGAAGTAAATCCCAAAGAAGTCAAGATAAGTGAAAATCCTTACTAACCATAATATGGAATTGTGGTATGATAGTACTAGTTATTATTTTTTGGGGGGATTTTTATGTTGAAAATTCATTTTTTAAATGTTGGACACGGTGACTGTACATTAATAGAATTTCCAAGTGGTAGGACAACCTTGATTGACATAAACAACTCTAGAGTAGTTGACGAAAAAACAAAGGAAGAACTATTATCAACTTCTGGTACATATAGCCTATATGAGTCAATAGGCTATCAAGGAATAGAGCTATTGGAAAAAAGTGTTACTGATTTTGTGGCTCCTGTAGACCCTATAGATTATATAAACGATAATTTAGCGGATTCAGATAACATTTTTAGGTTTATTTTGACCCATCCTGACATGGACCATATGAGCGGTTTATACAGATTAAAAGATGAGAAAAAAAGCATTATGAATTTCTGGGATACAGATAATAAGAAAGATGTAAAAGAAAGTGAAGTTTCGAGTAGGTTTGATTATAGAGACTGGGAAACTTATCAAGAGTTAAGGAAAACAACGGAAAATCCGAAAGTTCTGAAAGTTTTAAAGGGTGAGCAAAGAGACTTTTTTAATGAAGATAGCATAAAGATACTTTCTCCATCTGAAGATATCATTAAGAGGGCGAACGAAAAAGGAAAATGGAACTTACTCTCTTATATTCTATTGATAGAATATGCAGGGCATAAAATAGTTCTAGGTGGAGATGCTGACACAGAGATATGGGATGAATTAGCAGAATCAGATGATGATCTTCTTAATAATGTATCTATCCTAAAGGCTCCACATCATGGTAGAGGTTCAGGTTATAGCCAAAAAGCAGTGAGTATTATGAACCCTGATTGGACAATTTGTTCAGTTGGAAAAAAACCTGCACAGGACTCATCTAATAAATATAGACATTATACTAATAAAAAAGTGCTCTCTACAAGGTTTAGAGGGAATATAGTAGCTGAAATATCAAGTAGTGGTGATCTGAAAATGTACTGTGAGGATAATTATAGTGAAGACGATGAACTTTATCCGTTATAGTAAACGTACTCTCTTTAATTAATAATCTATACATCTTGCATACGGCTATTCGTGGAGGTCAAAAATGGGGAATTTGAAAAATTATAATGCAACTCTTTTCTCTTTTGTGATTTTAAATTTATTATTAGTAGGATTGGATAGTTATTTAGCTTTAAGTATGGAGAAGTTGAATGCTGAAACGCTAATTAAATTGCTCCCTGTGTCTTCAATCGTTATATTATCTACAATCATTTTAAATGGATTTTTATCAAGCAATTTTAAATATATGTTAGTATTTATGAGGATGAATAACCCTCTTCCTGCATCTCGATTACAAGAGACATTAAGAAATGACCACAGAGTTTCAATTGATCAGGTTTCAGAAAAATTTGGTCCGATACCTAATGAACCAAAACAACAGAATATATATTGGTACCAAAAATTATACAAACCTAACCAGGATTCAGAAAAAGTGCGTGATATCCATAAAAAGTTTTTAATGACTAGAGATATGACTGCAATCTGTTTTATGATTTTGATCTTTTCTATACTAAATACATTATTGCTGACTGGTACTTGGTTACACATCTTTATTATTTTAGGTGAGTATTTAATTATAAGATTAGTGGCTACTAATTATGGGAAACGTTTTGTGGCCACTGTTGTAGCAGAGTCTATTTAATAAATTTCCAATTATTGTTTACCTATGGAATCAAAATTAATTCTACCCTATGCTGCACAATCGGGCGCGATCATGCAAAAAGAAAAGGATTGTATTTTAAAAATGGTTTGAACTTAACTTATTAAACATTTATATATGTACATTTTCTTAAAAATCAACTCTACTTTCTAACATAGCCAAATAAATTTACACCTCTTATGATTATTAGGATGTTTTGAGCAAAATCGAATAATAACAAAAAGGTGAAAAATGAGCGTTCTTAAAAAGTTGAATGTCGGTGATGGTGTCGAGGTAACAGGAACCGGAAATGATATTTATGTGGGGACAATGGTTGAAATTGATATTGATGCCAAGGGTTTTTGGTTGTCGCATTATACATAATTGAAAGGTATGGAGGAATGGGCTTTCAAAAAAACTACCTGCTTTTATGAGGTTGATATTGCTAGATTAATATCACATTATATAGTGTGAATAATTAAAAAGAAAATGGTTTGGTAAGTTGTATGGAAATTGTTAAGATGAAATAGACCATAACAAGTTCAGAACATAAGACTACACATCAAAATATTTTAGAAAGACGGGTTAGGATTTTTCGTAAATCCAAATCCGTCTTTTTTAAATACTATATATATTTTTATCAACTGTTTTTGATAAGAATAAATATAGTATTTATTTATCAACGTTTTAGTGATTTTTATCAATGAATTTTTTAGTATAATCAGATATCTATTTCTGTATGATTACTTGGAATGTGAGGTTCAAAAATACGATCATTCCAGATCCTAATAACATTAACTTCTGTTAGGTACTGTAATGACTTCATTATTCTTGAAGGATTATACATATGAGTATCTGAAATATATCTTGTTTCTGCAATGCTTCCTCCCTTGATTTCACCATTCAACAGCAAGACTTCCTGACTCTGGCTGTCTAAAAGATTAAGATAATTATCATATAAGTCTGGTCTTTTCTCTAACAAAAGTTCAGTGACATTATTAAAGAAGTATTTATCTACAGTCGATAGGGCAAAATAAGGAGTTATGGTTCCGTCTTCTGGATTCACATAAATGTGATTTAAGAAATCGATATCAACAATACAACCGTGTATTGTTCCAGTGCCTCCAATTTTTTTAATATAATCAGAGATAGATTTTAGTGTTCCATTGTATCCTTTTAATAACTCTCTGATGACATTTGAATAATACAGCATTCTCTCAAAGTAATAGTTGAGAGAATGGTGTTCTAATTTAATGATTTTACCGCCATTTAACAGATGTTTTTTACCTGTGTTCGGATTTTCGTGTATAAAACAGTATACATTTAATTAATTCGCTCTTTAATAGCTTCCCGAGGTAGTGGTCAACAATAACATGACTTAATTATCATTATGTATAGCTAAAAAAACGCTAAGGCTTAATTAAGTAATTGTTAATGCTTCTAAGAGATATTTTTAAAATAAGCCAAAATATCATAGACAAATCCAAAAACCTTCCGGTTAAGGAAGGTTTTTATTATATTCAGTTATTGAAAAAATTAAGTGTCGAAAGTAAAGGTTCTTCATACTCTTTATTGAAATGATGATTGTGTTACTTGTCATTTCTGTCTTACTTTTCATTACCATTCCAAATGTAACCGATCAAAGCAATACAATAAACTCTAAAGGATGTGAGGCGTTTATCCACATGGTAGAAGGGCAAATTGAAGCATATAAAATGGATAAAAATGCTGCTCCTGATAGTATTGCTACTTTAGCCACTGAGGGTTATTTGAACGAAAGCTACCAATCGTGTCCGGATGGAAGCTCATTAACGATTGACACAGAAGGTAAGGTGGTGAAGAACTGATTAAGGATTATACTCAAGGAGGCTATACCCTTATTGAGATGCTCATTGTCCTCATGGTGATTACTACTCTTCTTTCCTGGGTGATTTTTTCTATTGTCCCGTTGCAGGTGCAAACGGATAAACACTTATTTATTACACAACTACAAGCGGATTTGTATAAAATTCAAAGTCATAGTATTCATCATGAAGTAGCAGTAATCTTAACCTTTTATCCAGTTTCTAATAAATATGTGGCACGAAGCTTAACCGGAGAAATTGTTGTTTCAAGAAATGTTTCTTCTGCCATTCAATTTGACCAAGCGGGGACAATAAAAGAGATTGTCTTCCTTGCATCCGGTAATACAAATCGATTTGGAAGTGTTCATTTTAGGACGGAGGATGTCTTGATTAAATTGACGTTTCAAATAGGTCAGGGGAGGTTTTATGTACAAGAATTCTAAAGGCTTTTCACTTCCGGAAACCTTATTAGCATTTAGTTGTTTTACTGTAATGGCAGGGGTTTTTCTACCATTTCTTATTCGATATTCTATCCAACTTCAAGTGCTGCTTTACGAAGTGAGCGCTCTACAATATCTTGAAGAAGGCTTGGAGAAAGCGCTTGTGACTCATGAATTCACTTCTCAAATTCGTTATTTCAAAGGAGTTAGGTATGAACTGGAATGGAAAGAAGGGAATGAGGTATGTGTTCAATATGAAAGAGAACCTCAAGGTGCAAAAGAAATCTGCGTGTCTAAAAGAAAACCATAAAGGGTACACCCTTTTAGAAGTACTTCTCTCGTTTATGGTATTTAGTATGATTTCTTTTTGCATTCCCTTTTTTATGAAAGGCTTTGACACTATAAAAAATGAAATGGTTCCACCTTACTATTACGAATGGACATTATTTACACAAAGTTTAAAAAGGGAGTTATGGAATGGGAAAGATATTGTTATTGAGCCAAATAAAATATCTTTTACTATTAACGATGAGCAAATTACTTATGAGAAATATCAACAGTCTATTCGAAGAAGGGTGAATGATAGTGGCCATGAAGTGGTTCTTCAATCAGTTAAATACTTTTCACTCTCTCCTCTTCCCCAAGGGATGCATATTGAATTGGAATTCATTAATGGAGAAAAAGTGGAAAAAGAATTTTTTTATTATTATTATCAAACAGCAGAAGAACCCCTTTAATAATAAAGGATTTATTTTACCGTATACTTTAATGTTACTTATGGTAGTGATAGTGTTCTCCATTGCGACTAAAGAGATTTTTGTAAGTAAATATCATTATTTAACGAATATAATGAGTCTCTCGGAAAGAAAGATAAGCGTCTTACAGGGCGTATTGATGCAAATGGAAGAAAACTCCATATCTTCGCAGCAATACGAAGGGAGCTTTGGTGAAATCACCATGAATACCCAAGTGGTAAATGATAAGGAAATCAAAATTGAAGTTCTCTTTAAACAGGAGGATGAGGTTTTTCTTCCTGTCACAGTTGTGTATAATAGTGAAACGAAAAAGATTATAGATTGGAAGTAGATTATGAAACCAATATTCTTCATCGGATTTATGGGTGTCGGTAAAACAACGATTGGAAAACGACTGAGCGAGGTCATTCAGTTACCCGTTATCGATATGGATCAGTATATTGAAGAAAAAGAAAAACAATCCATTAAAGAGATCTTTGATCAAAAAGGAGAAGCATATTTTCGTGACCTTGAGACAAAAGCGTTAAATGAATTGTTGGTGGAAGAAGGGATTATCACAACAGGTGGAGGCGTTATCGAGAGGGAAGAAAATCGGAAACTCCTTGCTGGTAACCCATTAGTGGTTCATTTAACTTGTCCTTTTGATGTACTTTGGGGTCGTTTACATGGGGATGAAAATCGCCCATTAGTGAAAAAAAATTCACAAGAAAATTTGAGAGCGCTATACAATCGTCGTATTCCTTTTTATACAGAATCTAGCATGATTGAAATTGACACAAAAGACAAGACCGTTGAAACAATCGTAGAGGAGATACTTCTACAATTGAACCCATAACATGTTTATTAGCATTATTTTTGGACATACTGAAAAAAGCAAAGGTGGTGCTTTTTTGACAGTAAATGATTATGTTAAATTTATAACACAAACATTTGTCCAGCATTATGATAAATCACCTCATGAACGAAAAACAATGAAGAAGCAAAGGAAAAATGAAAAACCTCCATTTCTTTTTAGGTGGTTCGGTATCGTTCCTTATGCTCTCATGTTCTTTTTAAAAAAAAATAAGAAATAGCTATTAGAGACAAGGCCAAATCCTTTAAGGATTTGGCCTTTATCCTTTATTAATGTGTCTGTTGCAGATAAAAGATTCCACCATTAATAATATCGATTGAAACCTTTGGCTCGTATTGTTCCTTTAGTGCCTGCTGCTCTAAATAATACGATTCAGGCTTTTCCTCTTGATCACCATAGAAATGATTTAATAAGCGTAAATCTTCATCCCATTTTTTTCGTGCTTCGTCTGCCCATTCATAGGTCTCTTGCTTTAGCCCTTCATGTAAATAGCTTTGGATGCGATTAATCCCGCTTTTCGGTTTAATAATTGGTGTTAAGGTAAAAGTGAAATCGGGTATTTTGGGTGTGAGACTTTTCGATAATAAAAAGGAATGAAAATCCTCTTGTATTCCACCATTAATTAAATTTAATCCAATGCTCCGAATGCTGTCTTTTTTTCGGTTACATTGATAGGAAAGTTTAATATTAAGACCTAACCAAGGCTGAAGGGGAACCCCTTGCCCATTGGTAAAGGGCTGATTCTCATATAACCGTATATATCCTGCTAAGGTTCTCGTTGAATGAAAGATTTGGTGTAATCGAGGAGATCCAAAGTGAATCAGTTCTCCTTTGAAATCATCAGGAGCATTTTCTTGATTCGTCACCAATGATAATGTCATGGGATTAGGGGTGCCACCGGTTTTCTCAAGATAATGCCAATAAAACGGCCGGTTCATCAGTTCTTTGTCTAAATCAACCGTAAGCTGGACGGTCATATATCCATTCCCATTTGCTACAAGGTCACAACCATTAGCCACAAAGTACCGTTCAAGAAATCGATGTATTTCGTGCTGCTGCATTTGCTCTTTCCTCCTTTAATTCTTCTGCAAATTGAATCATGCTCGTAAGGTTTTCCATTTTAATTTTCATTTCGCCCTCGGATTTGGACTTGGAGAGGATGTCTGTCATATGCTCTTCGAAATCAGAGAATTCAAGGCGGGTTAAAATGTCATCCAATTGGCCAATCACTCTTTCAAAAAGATTTATTTTTTCATATAAAAGTTTTAATATATGCTCTTCAACTGTATCTCTTGTGGCGAAATTATATATATGCACATCCTCTGTTTGCCCTAAACGATGTACCCGTCCAATTCGTTGCTCAAGCCTCATCGGATTCCAGGGAAGATCGAAATTAATGACATGGTGACAGAATTGAAGGTTGATACCTTCTCCACCTGCTTCTGTGGCAATTAGAACTTGGGCATGCTTTTGAAAGAGCTCACGCATCCAATCTTTCTTTCCTCGTTTAAAACCACCTCTAAAGGGAACAGAGCTGATTCCATGCTGTTTTAAAAACCATTGTAAATACAGCTGAGTGGCTCTGTATTCCGTAAAGATAATCACCTTATCATTGATGGATTGAACCAGTTCCAATGCTTTCTGAGCTTTAGAATTCATTTTGACATTTTCTACTTTTTTCATGAGAGTACCAATGGTGTTTTCAAATGCTACTGTTGGCGCTTCCTTTTTTTCTAGCATGTTTTTCAGAGTATAGAATACAGCTTCACGACTACTACATGCCTCTCGTTGAAGAGTGAGCAAGGAGAAGGAGCTGGAAGATACCCACTCGTCATAGCTTCCTTTTAAAAGCTCTATGCTATTATATAAATCTCTTTCAGCCTCATTAAAATCAATCAATATGGTTTTTACATGGCGTTTGGTCCATTCAATGCCTGTATCACTTCTTCTATTTCTAATCATCACTTTATTGATCAGGTTTTTTAAATGTTCGTCTTCTTGAAGACTACGGTCCCCTTTTTTATAGCGATCTGTAAATCCTGATTCATTACCAAGATGTCCTGGTTTTAAAAGGGAGACAAGGTGGAAAATTTCTTCTACTCGATTTTGAATAGGAGTTGCCGTTAAAAGTAGACAAAACTTTTTCTTCAAGTTTTGAACAAACTCATAGTTTTTTGTTTTATGGTTTTTGAGTTTGTGAGCTTCATCAATGATGACTAAATCATAATCCTGTTCATATACCTTTTCCCGGTGAGGACTTCGTTTTGCTGTATCCATAGAGGACACAACAATATCACATTGCTCCCACACATAACTTTTTCTCTGAGGTACAGCCGGAATGAAAAACTTACTGTTTAATTCATATGCCCATTGAGAGACAAGGGAGGCTGGTACCAAAATCAGGACTTTTTTTACTAACCCTCTAATCATGTATTCTTTTAATATAAGTCCAGCTTCAATTGTTTTTCCTAGTCCCACTTCATCTGCAAGTATAGCTTTTCCGTTCATTGTCTCCACTACCTGTTTAGCGGCTTCGAGTTGATGAGGTAAGGGAGTCACATTAGCCAAATGTTTTGGCGCTTGTAGACCTTCAAAGTTCGGAATTGCAAGGTGTTGCTCAAATTCAATGGCAAGCTTGTACAGCTCCCAGTTCCCCCATGGACCGTCGTTATGTATTAACGAATCGAGACCTTCGCCCCATTGGTTGTCAAATAAAACATCAACATTCATGTGAAAAACATCTCCTTTATTCATACAAAAATGATTGCTCAAAATGAATAATTAATGGTAGGATAAAAATAGATTTACTAATGTTTAAAAAATTTAAAAATCCGAACATTCACATCTGCAACATTACTTCTGTATATTCTAGTATGACCAAATGTTACAAGGAATATTGGCGAATGATAGCAAGGGGAGAGACTGTAGATACAGCGCCGAAGGAGCAAGCATCATAAGTGTGAATCTCTCAGGCAAAAAGACTCTTGTTGGACGCAACTCTGGAGAGAGTTTCCTATTATGGAAACCACCAAAGGGGAAAGCCGGTTTTTCGGTAAACTTTCAGGTGCAAGGACAGAGAAACTTCTTTTATAAAAAGGGGTTTTTCTGTCCTTTTTCGTATGTTTAGAAGGATGTAGTGTGATGAAGATAAAGGGGGAAAAGTCATGTCAGAGCTAAAACAAACACCACTATACGAAGTGTACAAAGAGTATGGAGGAAAGACCATCGACTTCGGTGGCTGGGCTTTACCAGTTCAATTCTCAAGCATTAAAGAAGAACATGAAGCGGTTAGAACTCGGGCTGGACTATTTGATGTTTCTCATATGGGAGAAATAGAAGTAAAGGGTGAAGGGGCCCTCGATTATTTGCAAAAAATGCTTACGAATGATGTTTCTAAAGTGAAAGACGGTGGAGCACAGTACACCGCCATGTGTTATGAGAACGGTGGAACCGTCGATGATTTATTAGTTTATAAAATAAAAGATCACGACTACTTATTAGTTGTGAATGCATCAAATATTGATAAAGATTTTGATTGGTTAAAGCAACACGTGACTGAGGATGTAGAAGTGAATAATATTTCAGAGCATATGGCTCAACTTGCATTACAAGGTCCCCTTGCAGAACAAATCCTGCAAAAACTATCTGAAGGTCATGTCTTAAGCGATATAGGCTTCTTTAAATTCCAAACTGAAGTGAAAATAGATGGAAAGCATGCACTTGTTTCACGAACAGGCTATACAGGAGAAGATGGATTTGAAATATACTGTGACGCAAAGGATGCTGCTCACATGTGGAAAGCAATCCTTGAGGCTGGAAAAGAAGAAGGAATTCTTCCGTGTGGACTTGGAGCGAGAGATACCTTACGCTTCGAAGCTAACTTAGCTCTTTATGGCCAAGAATTATCTTCAACGATATCTCCTATTGAAGCTGGAATAGGTTTTGCAGTTAAAGTGAATAAAGAGGTTCCATTTATTGGTCAAGATGCACTAAAGAAGCAAAGGGAAGAAGGGGCATTAAGAAAGCTGGTTGGAATTGAAATGATTGACCGTGGAATTCCACGTCATGGATATAAAGTATTTTCTGGAGACGAAGAAATTGGAGAAGTGACAACGGGTACACAATCTCCAACCTTAAAGAAAAATGTGGGATTAGCCCTTATAAACAAAGAATTTACTTCTTTGGATACTGAGGTTTTCGTTGAAATAAGAGGAAAAAAAGTAAAAGCAACAGTAGTTCAGACACCTTTTTATAAAAGAGCAAAGAAATAGGGAGGGATGACGGTCATGAAGCATCGTTATTTACCAATGACAGAGCAGGATCAAAGGGAAATGTTAGACAGCATTGGAGTAAGCAGTGTGAATGATCTATTTGAAGATATTCCTGAAAAGGTACGTTTTCAAGGGGATTATAATATCAAGGCAGCTAAATCTGAAACAGGCTTAGTAAAAGAGCTTACGAAATTAGCAGCGAAAAATGCAGACTTAAAAAGTCATTCATCCTTTTTAGGTGCGGGAGTTTATGATCACTACATGCCGATTATTGTTGATCATGTATTATCTCGTTCTGAGTTTTATACAGCCTATACACCCTATCAACCAGAGATTTCACAAGGGGAGCTTCAAGCGATTTTTGAGTTTCAAACGATGATTTGTGAGTTGACAGGCATGGATGTTGCCAATTCATCTATGTATGACGGAGGAACTTCTTTAGCAGAAGCAGCCATGCTAAGTGCAGGTCAAACACGTCGTAAAAAAGTATTGGTTTCAAGCACTGTCCATCCAGAATCAAGGGATGTCTTAAGATCATACGCAAAAGGTCAATATATCGATGTTGTAGAAATTCCACATACGAATGGAGTTACAGACGTTGAGGAATTAAAGAAATTAATGTCAGATGAGATTGCTGCTGTCATCGTACAATATCCAAACTTTTACGGTCGAGTTGAAGAGCTAAAAGCGATTGAAGAAGTCACTCATGCACAAAAAGCAATGTTTGTTGTATCTTCAAATCCATTAGCATTAGGCGCACTAACACCCCCTGGTAAATTAGGAGCAGATATCGTTATCGGGGATGCACAGCCATTTGGTATTCCTAGCGCATTCGGTGGCCCTCACTGTGGTTACTTTGCTGTTAACAAAAAGCTTATGCGTAAGGTTCCAGGTCGTCTTGTTGGTCAAACGGTCGATGAAAATGGAGTGAGAGGGTTTGTTCTAACCCTTCAAGCGCGCGAGCAACATATTCGTCGTGATAAAGCCACGTCAAATATTTGTTCTAACCAAGCACTAAACGCACTCGCTGCATCAGTAGCCATGACAGCTCTTGGAAAAAAGGGAGTTAAGGAAATGGCCTTGCAAAATATTCAGAAGGCTCATTATGCAAAAGAAGCCTTTAAAGCAAAAGGATTTACTATTGCATTTGAAGGACCATCCTTTAATGAATTTGTCGTTAAAGTAAATATGCCGGTTAAAACAATCAATCAAAAGCTCTTAGGAAAAGAAATGATTGGTGGATATGATTTAGGTCTTGTAGATGAGAGCTTGTCACAGCATATGCTAGTTGCTGTTACTGAACTTCGCAGCAAAGAAGAAATCGATGCATTCGTAGCAGAATTGGGGGATTGTCATGAATAAGCAAGATCAACCTCTTATCTTTGAATTGTCAAAAGAAGGCCGTATAGGATACAGCTTACCGGAATTAGATGTACCTCAAGTAGAGCTTTCAGACTTAATTCCATCTGATTATATTCGTACAGAAGAACCAGATTTACCAGAGGTTTCAGAACTTGATATTATGCGTCATTATACAGCATTGTCAAAACGTAACCACGGTGTTGACTCTGGGTTTTATCCATTAGGATCTTGTACGATGAAATACAATCCTAAGGTAAATGAAAACGTAGCTCGTTTAAATGGTTTTGCTCATATCAATCCTCTTCAGGAGCCTGAAAGTGTTCAAGGCGCATTAGAATTAATGTATGATTTGCAAGAACATTTAAAAGAAATAACCGGAATGGATGAAGTTACACTACAACCAGCAGCAGGAGCTCACGGTGAGTGGACTGGGCTGATGATGATCCGTGCCTATCATGAAGCAAATGGTGATACCAAGCGTACGAAAGTCATTGTTCCTGATTCAGCTCACGGAACGAACCCGGCCAGTGCAACAGTTGCAGGATTTGAAACCGTAACGGTTAAATCAAATGAAAATGGTTTAGTGGATTTAGAAGATCTTAAGCGTGTAGTTGGGGATGACACAGCCGCATTAATGCTGACGAATCCGAACACTTTAGGATTATTCGAAGAAAATATCCTTGAAATGGCTTCTATCATACATGAAGCGGGCGGAAAGCTTTATTATGATGGAGCTAATTTAAATGCTGTTCTTTCAAAGGCACGACCAGGCGATATGGGATTTGATGTTGTCCATTTGAATCTTCATAAAACCTTTACAGGTCCTCACGGAGGCGGTGGACCAGGTAGTGGACCAGTAGGTGTTAAGGAAGACTTGATTGCCTACCTTCCAAAACCTATCCTGGTGAAGAATGGTGATCAATTTGAATTTGATTATAATCGTCCTGACTCGATTGGTCGAGTGAAGCCTTACTATGGGAATTTCGGAATCAATGTTCGTGCGTATACTTATATCAGAAGCATGGGCCCTGACGGTTTAAGAGCTGTAACAGAGAATGCCGTATTAAATGCCAATTATATGATGCGCCGATTAGCTCCATACTTTGATCTTCCATATGACCGTCATTGTAAGCATGAGTTTGTTATAAGTGGTAAGCGTCAAAAGAAACTGGGTGTTCGCACGTTAGATATTGCTAAGCGTTTACTTGACTTCGGCTATCATCCACCAACCATCTACTTCCCATTGAACGTAGAGGAATGTATGATGATTGAACCAACGGAAACAGAATCCAAAGAAACGCTAGATTCATTCATTGATGCTATGATTCAAATTGCCAAAGAAGCAGAAGAAACACCTGAAATCGTCCAAGAAGCTCCTCACACCACCATTGTGAAGAGAATGGACGAAACCCTGGCAGCGAGAAAACCAATTCTGCGATACACGAAAGAACCCCAAAACTAATAAGAAAAAAAGAGCCCGCCCCTTTCTAAAGGGGCGGACTTTTTTTAGGGACGGACCTGTGTAGACTCAACTTTAATCTCAATGAAAAAGACCACCCAGCAGGGTGATCTCTTTTCGATTATTTCTTATGCTTAACCTTGCCTGTCCACTTTTTAAATCCACCCTGTAACTGATGAATGTCTCGGTAGCCTTTTCGGTGAAGCATTTGAGCTGCTCTTCCACTACGTAATCCATTCTGGCAATAAAAGTAAACCGGTTGATCTGAACGGATTTCTTTTTGTCTCATTTTAATTTGAGACAGAGGAATATTACGTGCTCCTAGAATATGTCCATTTTCAAATTCATTTGCTTCACGAACATCTATCAATTGAGCCTTTCGATATCCTGCTCGAAATTCTTCTTCAGACAATGTGTTCACAATTCTCTTTTGATAGAAGAACGTGAAAAGGGAATAAGCAATTATTCCACCTACTACGACTAAAAGAAAATATAATCCTTCCATCATTCATGCTCCTTTCTACAAATGCACTATCTTCTATTATATTCATGATTTACTGCAGAATCAAAAGAAATTTATAAATAACTATTAAACAGTTTCCAATCTGTTTTTCTTTGTTTTTTTAATCGTATTTGATAGACTAGTAACGGATTGAATCGACGTATAAACGAGGTATGATACATGAAGAAAGAAACGTGGAGATTTATTGACTCAGGTAATTGCTCACCTTCATACAATATGGCCCTTGATGAGGCTTTACTTGATTGGCATAGTGAAGGGAAAATTCCACCTACTATTCGATTTTATGGCTGGGACCCGGCTACATTATCCATTGGGTATTTCCAAAAGGTAGAAAAAGAAATTAATCTGGAAGCCGTTAAGGAACATAAGCTGGGATTTGTAAGAAGGCCAACTGGAGGAAGAGGTGTCCTTCACGAGCATGAACTAACCTATAGCGTCATTGTTTCTGAGGAACATCCTGAAATGCCAAAAACAGTAACGGAAGCATATCGTGTCATTTCAGAAGGTATATTAAAAGGATTCCAAGGTTTAGGTCTTGAAGCTTATTTTGCTGTCCCTAAGACAGCTGAAGAACGGGAAGGATTAAAGAATCCACGTTCAGCTGTATGCTTCGATGCACCAAGCTGGTACGAATTAGTAGTGGAAGGTAGAAAAGTAGCCGGCAGTGCTCAAACTCGTCAAAAAGGAGTTATTCTACAACATGGTTCCATTCTTTTGGATTTAGATGAAGATAAACTATTTAGTTTGTTTAAATACCCTTCAGAGCGCGTAAAAGAACGTATGCAAAAAGCGTTTAAAAATAAAGCGGTTGCTATGAATGAAATAAGCCATCATCCAGTGACGATGGAGATGGCAAAAGAAGCATTCAAAAATGGTTTTGAAGAAGGGTTGAACATCGAATTGGAACCCTATGTTCTAACAGAAGAAGAAACACAATATGTTGTGGATTTAGCAAAGAGTCGATACGAATCAGAAGAATGGAATTTTAAAAGGTAAAAAAATATTTGTAGAAAAAAAGCGACCTTTGTCGCTTTTTTCCTATTTTACCAACTATTACACTCAATGAAATTATATCAACCTTTAAATTCATAGATATCAATCATATTTTAGATTGTTTGCTTTTGTATCCTCCTTT
This sequence comes from Rossellomorea aquimaris TF-12, assembly GCF_001648555.1. Lineage (GTDB taxonomy): Bacteria > Bacillota > Bacilli > Bacillales > Bacillaceae_B > Rossellomorea > Rossellomorea aquimaris. The sequence continues at coordinate 147,788 of NZ_LQXM01000022.1, forward strand.
TTTCTATGTATATTAGCTTTTTAGTGGTTTGACAAACAAAAGACCTATTGACCTAAAACACAATATATGGTGTGTCGAATAATATTTTGTACACAATATGTTGTGTTTTAATATTGCTTTTCTACTTTCCCTATGATAACGTAATATTTGATAATACACATCAAAGTGAAAACATATATAGAAACATTTACGATTGAAGGAGTTGTCTTTATGGCTGTTGCATTGAAAAAACCAATGAAATTAAACAAAGAAAGATTAAACCAGGATATTGGATTATTCCCCCAAGTACATCCCATTACCCCAGATATGATCACTACACACAAAGGTGTATCCCGTCTAGTAATGATTGATCGTTATTCTTTTAAAGACACTGAAAAGATTACTCTTTCACAAGGGGACTTTGTCGTTTTAACCATTAAAGAAGACCCAAAATTCCCTGCTCGAGGTTTAGGTTACATCACCAATATTGATTGGGAGAATAAAAAAGCAGATGTTTGGATTGAAGAAGAATACAGAAGTGCAATTGATAATCCGAATGAGACTGATCTTGGTATTGTTACTAGGACATTGGATGTCATTGAAAAACCTCTTGAAATTTACTATGAACAAATTGCAAAACGGAATGCAACAGGCTTAGCCGAGGTTGAGGAAACACCGGAAAAGAGAAAAGAATGGTTTGAAAAATTTTATCATGAATTAGTCCATTTAAACTTTGTTCCTGCCGGTCGTGTTTTATATGGAGCAGGAGCAGGAACGGATGTAACCTATTTTAATTGTTACGTAATGCCTTTTGTTCAGGACTCTCGTGAAGGGATATCGGAACACCGTAAACAAGTAATGGAAATTATGAGTAGAGGTGGAGGAGTTGGAACGAACGGATCCACACTTCGACCACGCAACACGTTAGCAAAAGGTGTGAATGGGAAATCTTCAGGGTCCGTTTCCTGGCTAGATGATATTGCAAAACTGACTCACTTGGTTGAGCAGGGCGGATCACGACGTGGAGCCCAAATGATTATGCTTTCAGATTGGCATCCGGATATTGTTGAATTTATTATCTCTAAAATGCAAAACCCACGTATTTTACGCTACTTACTAGAAAATACGAAAGATGAAACCATTAAAAAGGTGGCCCAGGATAAATTAAAATTCACTCCTTTAACTGAGCAGGAAGAAGCTATGTATCAAGGGATATTAAATTATAAGCAAATTCCAGGGTACGGTGGATTTGATGAGAAGATCCTTAAAAATGCAGAAGAAAAATTGCGTACTGGTGGAACCTACAGTGTGCATAACTCAGAGTTTTTAACTGGGGCAAACATTTCTGTCTGCTTAACAAGTGACTTCATGGAAGCTGTTGAAAAGGACGAGAATTACGCTTTACGATTCCCGGATGTTGAAAGCTATGATGGCGAGGAAATGAAATATTACAATGAAGAATGGCATAAAATTGGCGATGTTCGTGAATGGGAAAAGCTAGGATATAAAGTAAGAACTTACAGAAAAATTAAGGCGAAAGAGCTGTGGAATCTTATTAATGTATGTGCAACCTACTCGGCAGAGCCTGGCATTTTCTTTATTGATAACGCCAATGATATGACGAATGCAAAAGCATATGGTCAAAAAGTAGTCGCAACCAATCCATGTGGTGAACAGCCTTTAGCACCTTATTCAGTTTGTAACCTGGCTGCAGTTAATCTAGCTCAGTTTGCTAATAAAGAAACAAAATCAGTTGACTTTGAAAAGCTAAAACAGACTGTAGAAGTTGGAGTTCGTATGCAGGATAATGTTATTGATGCAACGCCATACTTCTTAGAGGAGAACAAAAAGCAGGCTCTGGGAGAACGTCGTGTTGGCCTTGGTGTAATGGGTCTAGCCGATTTACTTATATACTGTGAGAAAGAGTATGGAACTGAAGAAGGAAATAAACTGGTGGATGAAGTTTTTGAAGTGATTGCAACCACAGCTTATAGAGCTTCCGTTCAGCTTTCAAAAGAAAAGGGAAGCTTTCCGTTCTTGACAGGTTCAAATGAAGAAGAGACCAATCGCTTAAGAAAAGCGTTCATTGAAACAGGATACATGAAAAAAATGCCAGAAGATGTTCGTGAAAGCATTTTATCCCATGGAATACGTAACTCCCATCTATTAACTGTTGCTCCAACAGGTTCAACAGGAACGATGGTTGGTGTTTCCACAGGATTAGAACCATACTTCTCTTTTACTTATTACAGAAGTGGCAGATTAGGTAAATTTATTGAGGTGAAAGCTGATATTGTGGAAGAGTATTTAAGCAGAAACCCTGATGCGGACCCGAATGATCTTCCAGAATGGTTTATTTCATCCATGAGTCTGGCACCACAAGCACATGCAGATGTTCAATGTGTTATCCAAAATTGGATTGATAGTTCTATCTCCAAAACGGTTAATGCTCCTAGAGGATACACGGTAGAACAAGTCGAAAAAGTATATGAGCGTTTATATAAAGGAGGAGCAAAAGGAGGAACGGTTTATGTTGATGGAAGCCGTGATTCACAAGTCCTTACTTTAAAAGCAGAAGAAAACAGCTTTGATGATGACCAAGAACATGTTGAAGCCCCGAGAGAAGCTAAGCCTATTGTTTTAGTAGACACGATTCAGGATGTTCGTTCTACAGATGTAACAATTGGTTCAGAAGTAGGAAACACTTGTCCTGTTTGTCGAAAAGGAACAGTGAAAGACATGGGTGGTTGTAATACATGTACGAATTGTGGCGCACAACTTAAATGTGGTTTGTAATAACACGTAAAAGGTAGGAGAGGACTAGTTCCTCTCCTATTTTGTTATTCTAAAATCCTTCATTGTGAATTAAAGATGTAATATACACGTTGAAGGAGTGGAGCCTATGGACATCGATGGAGTATTTTCGGGTGGAGGCATAAAAGGGCTCGCGATGATAGGTGCATATGAGGCGATAGAAGAAAAAGGCTTAACATTCAAACGATTAGCGGGAACCAGTGCAGGGGCAATTGTTGCGGCATTAATTTCAGCGGGGTATTCTAGTCGGGAGCTGTTGGGGATTATGGAAGAAGTTGACTTGAAGAAATTGTTGGATTCAAATGCCATTGTGTCTTTTCCTTTATTAAAATGGGTTAGAATCTATTATCGTTTAGGTTTATACAAAGGAATTGCACTTGAAAATTGGATAGAAGTGAAGCTGAAAGCGAGAGGTATTTATACTTTTGCTGATCTTCCTAAACATTCACTGAGAGTGATTGCTTCAGATCTTTCGAATGGACGATTATTAGTCCTTCCTGATGATTTAGTGAAATATGGTATACCGATTGATACATTTCCTGTGGCAAGAGCGATTCGAATGAGTGCGAGTTTACCGTATTTTTTTGAGCCAGTTAAATTACGCTCTCTAGACGGGACGAATTTAGTAGCGGATGGGGGAATATTAAGTAACTTTCCCATGTGGTTATTTGATAAAGAAAATGTAAAAAAAACGCGACCGGTTCTCGGAGTGAAATTAAGTCATAATCTAAATGAAAGACCAAAGAATAAAATTCATAATGCAATAGAATTGTATGAAGCTCTCTTTCAAACAATGAAGGATGCTCATGATTCTAGATATATTTCAAGAAAACATGAAAAAAACATCATTTTTCTCCCAACAGAAGGTGTTCTCACGACTGAATTTGAATTAACTGAAGCGAAGAAAAGGGAACTAATACAATTCGGAAAGAAGCAGGCAGAAGATTTCCTGAAGAAATGGACATATTAAAAGGCTACTCTCATAAGATTGTTACTAATTCAAAAAAAGTAGTAGTTGATTACAGCGAGCATCCTGCAGAGGAAATCAACTACTACTTTCTCATCAAAAATAGCAACATTATTTACGTAAAAAGAAAAAAACAATCGAGCCTCTAAAAAGAAGCTCGATTGTTTTTTTTATTCTTTTTTCCCTCAATAACTGTAAGGTTTGCATTGGATTTTTTCCGTATTGAACGTTTCTTTGAAACAGAAGTTCCTTGAGCTTTAGCTTTGCTCGTTGGTTGTTTCTTATGTCTCTTTTTTGATTGTTTGGCTGCTTTAAGAAACGCCCTTTGCTCATTACTACCTGCCCGTCTTTGGCTAAACCATCTTCGGTAAATGAAATAAATGATTCCGATGACAGCCGCTGATACAAGTACCTGTCTAAGAAGTCCCAGGGGATTTTCAATTAGCCATGAGCCTAAACCCAAAATAGCTAATAAAATTAAAGTGAAAACAACGATAATACGAGCGTTCAACAAAGCCACCTCCTTACGGTCCAATCGTTCTTTTAAAATCACGGTTTCCTATATTTTAGACAATTTCTTTTTAATTTAATCGCATTTTTACATGGTTTTCTAATCTTTCCAATTTTTCATAGGAAGAAACAGAGCTTGAAGAAGAAATTCCATCTCTGTGTTAATGATAATGTATCTTTATCTTACTAAAAAAAGAATAAAAGCACTAGGGGTACTACTTCTATAATTGATTATATATAACGAATTCAAATCACTAAAATGAATGCAAGTGTTTACCTGAATAGGACATACTACAAATGGAGGTGTTACAGATGGCGGAACAAAAAGGTCAGCACGAAAAAATTCAAGAAGGATCAGAAGAAAGTAAAAGAGATCCCAAACTCGAACAGAATAAAGGAGAAGCCCCACTCTCGTTTATTTCAATGGTCATTCTTACGGGTTTCATTGGAGGTGTGTTTTGGAGTGCAATCTCTTATTTATGTTACTTTTTTTCATTTACAAAAATTGAACCGAACATTATATTCGAACCATGGGCTGTTGGAAACTGGAAGGAAAAATGGATTGGGATTATTTTGTCTATCGTTGCATATGGGATTGTTTCCATCGGAGTAGCTCTCATTTATTATGGATTACTAAGAAAGTTTAAGTCTATGTGGGTTGGAGCTGGATACGGTATTGTTTTATATTTAGCTGTTTTCTTCGTTCTTAAACCTTTATTCCCAAGTATAAAATCGTTTACTTCGATTGATTACCATACCCTCATAACAAGTTTATGCTTGTATGTTTTATATGGTGTTTTTATTGGATACTCTATATCATACGAAGAAAACGAATTGAGGCATGATGAACAAAAGGAAAAGTCTGGAGAAGTTGTTCAATAAGCACTCGCTATTTTCAGACAATTTTGTAGGTATAAATATAGGGTTTATGTTAGAATGTTCATGATGAACATTCTATTTTTTTAGGAGTTACATATGGGAAAAATTCTATTGCTAAACGGTCCTAATTTAAATCGATTAGGTAAACGTGAACCAGACATTTATGGGCGGGTTACTCTAGTCGAGTTGGAACAAAAACTTGAGAATGCAGCAAAGAAAAAAGGCTACCAATTAGTTTCGGCTCAGTCCAACCACGAAGGGGAATTAATTGATTCTATACATAAGGCAGCAGACGATGAATATTGTGGGATTATCTTTAATCCTGGGGCATTTACTCATTACAGTTATAGTATTAGAGACGCTATTGCTTCTGTCTCAATACCAGTTGTTGAGGTCCATATTTCAAACATTCATAAGCGGGAAGCCTTTAGACATCAATCTGTCCTTGCAGCCGAAACAATCGGACAAATTGTCGGTTTTGGACTATTTGGATATGAATTAGCCTTAGAAGCACTAGTTAATTACATAAAGGGAGTGGAACTGGATGAAGATTGATCGATTGAGAGATACTTTTTCAGAAAATAACGTGGATGGAATATTGTTAACAAGCAGTTATAACCGCCGATATATGACCAATTTCACCGGCTCATCAGGGGTGGTATTGATTTCAAAAAACAAAGCCCTATTTATTACTGATTTTCGTTACATTGAACAAGCTACTGAACAAGCTACTGAGTATGAAATTGTACAACACACTGGACCTATTCATGAAGAAGTTGCGAAACAAGTTCAGAATTTGGGGATTAAATCTTTAGGGTTTGAAAAGAACTATATGACGTATAATGCATATGAAAGCTACCGTGAAGTCATAGAAGCTGAACTTGTTCCTGTATCTGGTCTCGTAGAAAAGTTACGCTTGATTAAGACACCTGAAGAGATTAAGATAATTAAGGATGCGGCGGATATTGCCGATGCAGCATTCAAACACATATTAGATTTTATTAAACCGGATGTTACAGAGTTAGAAGTTTCCAACGAATTAGAATTCTTCATGAGAAAAGCAGGGGCAACGTCTTCTTCATTTGATATCATTGTTGCATCAGGAAAAAGATCTGCACTTCCTCATGGTGTTGCCAGTGATAAAGTGATTGAAAAAGGTGATTTTGTCACGTTAGATTATGGTGCATACTATAAAGGATATTGTTCTGATATGACTCGTACAGTATCTGTCGGGGAACCGAGTGATAAATTAAAAGAGATTTATGATGTTGTACTACAATCACAGCTTCTAGCAATGGAAAAAATCAAGCCTGGTATGACTGGGAAAGAAGCTGATGCGATTGCTCGTGATTACATAACAGAAAAAGGTTATGGTGAGTATTTCGGACATTCATTAGGGCATGGAATTGGTCTTGAAGTTCATGAAGGACCTGGTTTATCATCCCGCTCTGATGTCGTGCTAGAGCCTGGAATGATTGTGACAGTAGAACCAGGAGTATATGTTCCTGGCGTTGGCGGAGTGCGTATAGAAGATGATACGATCATGACGGAAAATTCCAATGAAACCCTAACTCACTCCACAAAAGATCTAATAATTTTACCACTTTAGTCCTAACAACCAGGACTAATACACAATAGGAGGAACATGCATGATTTCAGTTAATGATTTTAAAACAGGATTAACCATTGAAGTTGACAACGGTATTTGGCGCGTTATTGATTTCCAACACGTTAAACCTGGAAAAGGGGCAGCTTTTGTTCGCTCTAAACTTCGTAATCTTCGCACAGGTGCTATTCAAGAGAAAACCTTCCGTGCAGGTGAAAAGGTAGGAAAAGCTCAAATCGATAACCGTAAAATGCAATACCTTTATGCAAATGGAGATATGCATGTGTTCATGGATAATGAGAACTATGAGCAAATTGAATTACCAGCGACTTCAATTGAATATGAATTAAAGTACCTTAAAGAAAACATGGAAGTGTCTATCATGATGTATGGTGGAGAAACGCTTGGAGTTGAATTACCTAATTCTGTAGAGCTTGTCGTAACAGAAACAGAACCAGGAATCAAAGGAGATACTGCTTCTGGTGGTTCCAAGCCAGCGACTGTTGAAACAGGATTAATCGTAAACGTACCTTTCTTCGTCAATGAAGGGGATACATTGGTTATCAATACAACCGACGGTTCTTATGTTTCACGCGGATAATATATAAAATGATAGTGAAAAAGCCTAAACGAATTCTCGTTTAGGCTTTTTTGTGTCTATTTTTGGTTCATTTCACAAAGATAAGTGTTTTATAACATGTGTCTCTTAAAGACCCTGTAAACCAGTTTATGCTAGTTGGTGAGGGGAACTGCTCCGCTTTCCACGGGTGTCGGCCGAGCCTCATCAGCTTCGCTTCCGGGGTCTCGGCACATTTAAAAAATGTTGTTTTCTAAACGAGTAAGCCATTTATATTAGAAAATATTAAGAAACTCACGCTCCGCGGAAAGCGAGCACCTGTAACGGAAATCAACTACTACTCGCATGCAACATAGCTTATCAAAACAGCCTTTAACAAAGGTCTACCTGTGCTCTGTTAATTAAAGGTGTGTCTGAATAGAGACAGTGTATTCGTAAAATTATTACCTTCTATCAAACTTCAATATCATTCTAAATCCTTCTAATTAGTCTAAAGATCAATCCACAATGAAGAACATAATTACTCTACTCTCTTTCACAACTCAACTGTCATAATCTCTTTTCAAAAGAATACATTGTATTATCAGGAAGCTTGTACGATGAAATGATCGTCTTATTCTGAATAAGTGGAATTAGAGTAGGAGGTACAATGATGCAAGAAGTTCTCACATTACTACCCGGCACTATATCTGAAAGAGTCCTAGCCCTTCCACAAGATCTGGTAGAAAAAATAGAGGAGATAAGAGTACGTACGAATAGAGTGTTGGAGATTACTGCTCGCGGAAAGCCATACTTCATTTCCTACACTGTTACAGAGGAAGATAGTGAGCAGTTAATTAATAAATTGTCCCGCCATTCTTTCTATACATTAGAAGAAGAACTAAAAAGAGGTTATATCACAATAGAAGGTGGTCATCGTGTTGGATTGGCCGGAAAGGTAATATTAGAGGCCGGAAAGGTGAAAGGTATACGTCACCTTTCCTCCTTCAATATACGAATTGCCAAACAAAAGATTGGCATAGCAGAGTCCATTTTTCCATATGTTTATGAAAATGGCTGGAAGCATACGATGATTATCGGTTCACCTCAGACTGGAAAAACGACTCTGTTAAGAGACCTTGCCCGCATCATCTCTAGTGGAATACCTGATAAAGGAATCCCTCCATTTAAAGTGGGGATTGTAGACGAGCGATCGGAAATAGCCGGTTGCGTCAATGGCATTCCTCAATTGGAATTCGGACCAAGAGTGGATGTTTTAGATGCCTGTCCAAAAGCAGAAGGCATGATGATGCTGATTCGATCCATGAGCCCGGATGTCCTTATCGTTGATGAAATTGGACGATTAGAAGATGGTCAAGCCATTCAAGAAGCCGTAAATGCAGGTATCACCCTAATCATGACAACACATGGTGCCAGCTTCATGGAAGTGAAAAAAAGACCAGTCATGAAGGAAGTTATTAATCTCCAAACAATCGAAAGATTTGTAGAACTTAGAAGAGGAGAGGAGCCGGGTTTGGTTCATCAGGTATGGGATCATCAAGGGCAATCTCTTCTGAACAAAGTGAGTGTGACGTAAATGATTAAAATTATTGGCGCAGTATTTATTATCCTATCTACATCATGGGCAGGGTTTGAAGCTTCTAAATATTTAACAGAAAGACCTAGACAGCTCCGGTTACTAAAGGTTGCCCTTCAATCACTGGAAGCTGAAATCACATATAGCCATACTCCATTACATGAAGCGACGAGAAAAATATCTAAACAGCTGCAAAAGCCTGTTTCATGGTTTTTTGAGTCGTTCTCAAAGAAACTCACTGAGCAGGAAATATCAGTCAAAAGAGCTTGGGAAGAAAGCTTAGATGAGGTATGGAAATTAACAGCTTTTAAGTCTGGTGAGTATGAAATTTTAAAACAGTTTGGTGAAAACCTTGGGAAACATGACATGATGACGCAGCAGAAACATATTCATCTAGCTCTAAAACATCTCGATAGAGAAGAAATAGAAGCGATTGAAAAGCAAAGAAAATATGAAAAAATGACCAAAAGTCTTGGTTTTTTATCAGGGCTCCTGTTAATCATACTGCTGCTTTAGGTTAGTTTGCCTTTATACTGTTCGATGCTTTTTGAAACCAGGAGGGAATTGAGTATGGGAATTGACGTGGATATTATCTTCAAAATTGCAGGTGTTGGGATCGTTGTTGCCTTTTTGCATACGATTTTGGATCAGGTTGGGAAAAAGGAATATGCACAATGGGTAACACTATTTGGCTTTATCTATATATTGTTTATGGTTGCCTCCATTGTGGATGATTTATTTCAAAAGATTAAGTCGGTGTTTTTATATCAAGGATAGGGGGAGTCTGCCATTGAGATTATTCAAATTGTTGGTATAGCACTGGTTTCTACTTTTTTAGCATTAATCGTTAAAGAGCAGAAACCAAACTTCGCCTTTTTACTCATCGTGTTTGTTGGGTGTTCCATATTCTTATTCCTAATTGACCAAATCTACACCATTATCCACATGATTGAAAAGCTGGCAGCCAATGCAAATGTAAATCTCGTTTATGTAGAAACCATACTAAAAATTATCGGCATTGCTTACATAGCAGAATTCGCTTCTCACATTACGAAAGATGCCGGTCAAGGTGCGATTGCAGCAAAGGTTGAACTTGCTGGTAAAATCTTGATTTTAGCCATGGCTGTTCCAATTTTAACTGTGATTATTGAAACAATCATCAATATGATACCGACAGGATAAAGAGATGGTTAAGAGGTGGGAAAATTGTTGCAAATTCATAGAGTTTTCGTCATAGCACTCGTTCTATTTTTTTTAGGAGCCTCTATTGGACAAGCAGAAGATGGTGATGATCAGTCTGCGGCCACGATTCAAGAGAAAATGGTAAATCAACAGATAGATAACTTAGGTATAGAAGAGCTTAAACACTTTTGGGATAACATTCTCGATCAGTATGGAGGGTATTTGCCAGAGAGTCAAAAAGGCAGTCTCTTTGATTTCATTAAAGGGGAAAAAGAGTTTTCATTTAAGGCTTGGTTTAGTGGGATTTTTAAATTCGCCTTTCAAGAATTAGTTATGAACGGAAAGCTCCTGGGAACCCTTATTATGTTAACAATCTTCAGCATGTTTTTGCAGTCCCTTCAAAATGCCTTTGAAGGGGGAAATGTAAGTAAAGTAGCGTACAGCATCATTTTCATGGTGTTGATCATTATTGCTTTAAATAGCTTTCATGTAGCCATTGACTATACCCAGGAAGCCATCGCAACCATGATTCACTTCATTATTGCTCTCATTCCTCTGTTACTTGCATTAATCGCAGCATCAGGAGGAGTTGTATCAGCTGCCTTTTTCCACCCAGTCATTATTTTTTTAATGAACACAAGCGGACTCCTCATTCAAAATGTAGTGCTACCACTATTATTTTTATCAGCTCTCTTAAGTATTGTAAGTACTCTTTCTCAACATTATAAAGTCACCCAACTAGCTCAATTACTTCGGACTTGGAGTATAGGATTACTAGGGGCTTTTATGACTGTATTCTTGGGTGTTATTTCTGTCCAAGGGGCAACGACGGCTGTGACAGATGGAATCACGATAAGAACGGCAAAGTTTGTCACAGGAAACTTTGTACCTATAATTGGAAGGATGTTTACAGATGCGACGGATACCGTCATTAGTGCCTCTGTATTATTAAAAAACACAGTCGGAATTGCCGGAGTAGCCATTGTGTTAATAATAGCGGCATTTCCAGCCATAAAAGTCCTCATGATTGCCTTCATATATAAATTAGCAGCAGCGCTTCTTCAGCCCCTCGGTGGAGGACCGGTTATTGACTGTTTAGACACGATTGCAAAGAGTGTGATGTATGTGTTTGCAGCTCTGGCTATTGTGTCCTTTATGTTCTTTTTAAGTATTACAGTCATAATCGCAGCAGGAAACATTACGATGATGATGCGTTGAGATCATGTAGAAAAGGGAGGAGAGTGACCATGTCATTCTTAACGGAATGGATTACAAATATTATTGTGTTTGTCTTACTGGCCACTGTTATTGACATGCTTCTTCCAAGCTCGAATATGCAAAAATATGCAAAAATCGTTACAGGCTTGTTGCTAATTACTATTATCCTGACTCCGTTACTAAAATTATTGACTTCTGATTTTGATAAAGTCATGAATTCAATCAATATAAATAGCAGTTCTCAAAATAATTCAGTAGAAAATTCAATAGAAATGAAGAAAAAAGAAATACAAGCATCACAACGTGCATATATTTTAGAACAGATGGCTGTCCAAATGAAACAACAAGCTGAAAAGGAGATGATAAATGAATACGGAAAAGTCATTGAAAGTATTCACTTAGAAGCCAATGATACCGAAAACATTCCAGACAGTATCACAAAAGTAACGGTATATGTAACGGATAATGAAGACAGTAACTCAGTTGAAGCCGTTCAAAAAGTGGAGATCGATACGGGGAAAAAACATAAAAATGATGAAACTGATGACCAAACGTCCCAAATGGCCTCCTTACTTGCCAAGCAATGGAATCTTACTCCAGACCAAATAATCATTTCAGTCGAAGGGGGGATTGGGAAACGAAATGAACTTTAATAAAGGTCCATTTAACTTACTTAAGGAATGGTTCTCAAAAGAAAATGCAAACTCACCACCTAAGGACAAAAAAGGAAAGAAATATCAATACTTTCTCGTTGTGCTTCTCCTTGGTGTTGCTTTCATGCTTATTAGTGATCTTTGGAGCAAAGATGCGAGTATAGAAACGACCAAACCCTATGAAGAAAACATAGAAAAAGATGTACCTGCTTTTGGATCGAATCAAAAGGAAACAAATGGTTCCATGAGAAGCTATGAAGATCAATATGAGAATCAACTAAAAGAAGCTCTTGATCAAATAGTTGGAGTGAGTGATGTATTAGTAGTGGTCAACGTAGAAGCGACAGAAGCTAATGTATATGCAAAGGATGAATCTACACAAACTCAAAATACCAATGAAGAGGATAAAGAAGGCGGCAAACGTTCGATAGAAGAAAGGTCCTCTGAAGGCAAAACGGTGATTATCAATAATGGTGATAAGGAAGTCCCCATTGTGATTGAAACGAAAAAGCCTAAAGTCAGCGGTGTCCTGGTGGTAGCCAAGGGAGCCGATAATATACAAGTTAAAAGTTGGATTAAGGAAGCTGTTACTCGGGTGTTAGATGTTCCTAGTCATAGAGTTTCAGTAATGCCTAAACAATAAGGGGGATACGATAGATGTTATTAAAAAAACAAACGGTTTGGTTATTAACAATGCTAAGTCTTGTGATTGTGCTTTCAGTATATTACATTACTTCACCTACTCAACAAGTTACTGATATGGCGTATGAGGAGCAAGAGGGAAAAGAGCAGGCAAAGGATGGAGAAAATAAAGAAACAATGACAAATGGAGATGTAGAGGTCGTAACAGATGCAGCTGGAAATGAAGTGTTTGAAGCATTAAGAATGGAATTACTGGATCAACGTGAGGAGCTTCGTGAAGAATTAACTGCAAAAGTTGGCGACCCGCAAATTTCGGCAGAAGAAAAAAGTGCAGCTTATGAACAGATGGAAAATCTCCGCGAATTAGCTATGACTGAATCCGTATTGGAGTCATTAATTAAAACAATTGGCTACGAGGATGCATTAGTAACAGCCAATGGAGATAATATTCGTATAACGGTTAAATCTAGTAAAGAACATTCCAAAGCAGATGCAAATGAAATCATTCGCTTAGTAATGAGTGAAGTTGGTCAAATGAAACAAGTTGCAGTTGAATTTCAGCCTGTGAACTAAATAAAAACGAGCCCCTGTGAGGATTTTCCCCTCACAGGGGCTCGTTTTATTAAAATATAAAGAGCTCGTATTAATAACATTCTTTTCGAATAGAGCATTACTTATTGATTTTGTATTTTTGTCAGATTCTCAATTGCTTCATTGGCCCCAATAATAGAATCATTTAATGAGTAAAATTGTTGAGTTTGATCATCGATGGTAGAAGCTAATTCTTCTAAAACACCAGAAGCCTCTTCCATCAATGATTTAAATTGGGTCAATTGGGATTCGATGGAATGAACAGATTGACTCACACCTTTTGAAAATACTTCATAATTAATAATTTCATTTGAGAGTTCATTGTTTTTGTGATCAATATCAATAAATGATGCTTCTGCTTCAGACATTAGTGATTGATGATTTGTTAACTGATGAATCGCTTCATTTACATCCTTATAGATATCATTGGTTTCTTCAGTAACCTTTGTAAGGTTTTCAGTAATTTGAACTGCAGTTGTATTCGTCAGTTCTGCTAAATTTCTCACTTCATCCGCCACAACGGCAAATCCTTTTCCAGCATCACCTGCTCTTGCGGCTTCAATAGAAGCATTTAGGGCAAGTAAGTTGGTTTGTTTTGCTATGTTTTGAATCGTTAAGGCAAAGTGTCCCACCTCTTCATTTTGTTTTGTTAAATGAAGGAGCTGGTTGTGTAGCAATCCCATCACATCCTTAAATTTTGTTAGTTCAGTATTTGCATGGCTCATACTTTCTCTGCCACTATAAGATGAAGATATGGCGTTTTGAGATAGGTGTTTAATACCGTCAATAATGGTGAGCATTTTTGTAATATTCTTTGCTGAATTCTCTAATGCCCCCGTGATATCTACGACTTGTTCAGATTGTTGTTGAATCCCGCTAGCAATACTTGCAACGCCTTTGTTCATCTCATCAGCGGCATGAACAGAGTGAGAGCTATTGGTTTTCATTTGATGAAGCAGGTGTGATAAGGAAATGATACTTTTAGAAACGGCTTCCTTCGTCATGAGCTCTCTTTGACTAAGTGAAGCTGTCTCATGATTTAATTCATGAAGATTTTCTTCCATCTTCTTTGAGATATTTTGTTGGAAGAATAACAGTAAAGAAACTAATCCGAATAAAAGGAAAATAGTCACATAATTTTTAGGCTCTAAAGGTAATTCACTTGAATGCAAGAACGTGAAGGCAATAATAATGATATAACCGAGAACAGTGCTCATTAGTAATATGCTCTTTTTCATATAAATGGCAGACAAAGCCAGGATAAAAAAGGTTAAAAAATAAGAAGTGACGGAAAGACTATTTTCCATAATGATATAAATGACTGAACTTACAATGAGTGTTGTAATGTAAGGAATCATTGTGACCCACTTCTTCAAAAAGTAAAGAGCAGCAACTAATGCAACACCACTCCCTCCTCCAATAATAATCGATAATACAATAATAAGATCCTTCCCCATAAAGTAATCCACTAAAGTAGCCAGCAGGACAGATAACCCACTTGCTTTTAATACGAGGCTGTTCTTTCGATTTAAATCCTCTTCTTTAATTCTTTCGACTGTAATCATGTTCTTGACCCCTTTTTTTGTCTTTTTTTACATAATTCCCTAGAGATAGACAAAATCCCTTTGAATTATTTTATTTTTTTTGAAAAAAGGACTAGAATAGAATTAAAGTTGTATGCGCTTTATAGATTGGTAGGAAACGCATATTGAATTTATACTAGGTATTATCGTATGATATTAGTAGTTAGTCTTAATTAGTTAAACTTAAAGAGGGGTGTCAAACGTGTTAAAAATTCAAGAAATTCGTGAAATAATCAAACTCGTAGATCAATCCAGTGTTGATGAGTTTTCATACGAGCATGAAGGTTCAAAAATAAAACTTAAAAAACATAATGGGGTGACTGTTTCAGGACACGCACCACAACAAGTTACTCAGCCAGTAGATGAGGTTAAACAACCTGCTGTTCAAGCTGTACAACAAGCACCTGCACCTGTACAGGCAGAAGCTACTCCTAGTGCCGAGACAAAAGAAACACCGGAAACAAGCGTAGATGATTCAAACTTACATAAAATTAGTTCTCCAATGGTTGGAACTTTTTACGCATCATCTTCCCCGGAAGCGGATGTTTATGTAAAAACAGGAGACAAAGTCGATGAAAATTCTGTTGTTTGCATTGTTGAAGCAATGAAACTATTTAACGAAATTGAAGCAGAAGTAAAAGGTGAAATTGTTGAAATCTTAGTAAAAGACGGTCAATTAGTTGAGTATGGGCAGCCGTTATTCTTGGTCAAACCTGAATAAGGAGCGATAAACAGTATGATAAATAAAGTATTAATAGCTAATCGAGGAGAAATAGCGGTCAGAATTATTCGTGCATGTCGCGATTTAGGTGTTGAGAGTGTGGCTGTTTATTCAGAAGCTGATAAAGAGGCCTTGCATGTTCAATTAGCAGATGAAGCTTATTGTATAGGACCAACAGCATCTAAAGATAGCTATTTAAACTTCACAAATATTATTAGTGTGGCAAAATTAACAGATTGTGATGCCATTCACCCTGGTTATGGGTTCCTGGCAGAGAACTCAGACTTTGCAGAATTATGCAGAGAATGCAATATCACTTTTATTGGACCATCGCCTGAAGCCATATCAAAGATGGGAACCAAGGACGTAGCTCGTGAAACCATGAGAGAAGCGGGTGTACCAATTGTTCCTGGCTCAAAAGGAATTGTAAAGGATGCAGATGATGCCGTAACTCTTGCAGATTCTATGGGGTATCCTGTCATTATTAAAGCTACTGCAGGTGGTGGAGGAAAAGGAATCCGTGTAGCAAAAACAAAAGAAGAGCTGATTAAGGGTGTTACTATTACTCAACAAGAAGCTATGACAGCGTTCGGAAATCCAGGAGTATACATCGAGAAGTTTATTGAAGATTTTCGACATGTTGAAATCCAAGTACTTGCAGATAACTACGGAAATGTTATTCACCTTGGAGAGCGAGATTGTACTATACAGCGAAGACTTCAAAAACTATTAGAAGAAACACCGTCTCCAGCGTTAAACGAAGAAATTCGTGCTAAAATGGGAGATGCAGCAGTAAAAGCAGCCAAAGCAGTTGATTATACTGGTGCAGGAACGGTAGAATTTATATATGATTACATTAATCAATCTTTCTACTTTATGGAAATGAATACTCGTATCCAAGTAGAGCACCCTGTAACGGAACAGGTGACGGGTGTAGATTTAATTAAAGAGCAAATTAATGTAGCATCAGGGGAAAAGCTCACCCTTACACAAGATGAAGTAACCTTCACAGGCTGGGCCATGGAATGTCGAATTAATGCTGAAAATCCTGAAAAGAATTTTATGCCTTCAGCTGGGAGGATTGATATGTATCTTCCTCCAGGAGGAATAGGCGTAAGAGTGGATTCAGCCGCATATCCTGGTTACATGATCCCTCCATATTATGATAGTATGATTGCTAAAGTCATCACATATGGAGCGACTCGTGAAGAAACCATTTCGAGAATGAAACGTGCTCTAAGTGAATTTGTGGTTGAAGGAGTGCACACAACCATTCCGTTCCATCTAAAGTTATTAGAACATGAAACCTTTGTTGGTGGAGAGTTTAATACAAAATTCTTAGAAAAGTATGAAGTAATGAAATCCTAGTGTGAATTCAGGAGGTGCCTTAAATGGCGGAAAATCAAAACCTTTTACAAATGTCTCATGGCAAAGACGGCCTTGGGAAAGTAGAAATCGCACCTGAAGTGATTGAAGTAATTGCTGGTATTGCTGCTTCAGAAGTTGAAGGTGTATCACAAATGCGTGGAAGTTTTGCAACGGGTGTTGTAGAACGTTTAGGGAAAAAGAATCATGGTAAAGGTGTAAAAGTGGAATTAGCCGAAGAGGGTATTATCATTGATGTTTACTGCATCATGAAGTTCGGTGTATCGATTCCTACCGTAGCACAAAAAATTCAAGATAACATTCGTCAAACTCTATTAAATATGACTGCTTTAGAAGCAGATGAAGTAAATGTGCATATTGTAGGGGTTCAATTTGAGAATCAAAAATATGAAGCTGAAATTGAAGACGAAATGTAATACCTATATGGGATGAAGGAACGGCCGTTTTGACGGCCGTTCCTTTTTTTGCAGGATTTTAGGATTTTATTTGCGAAATTTTAATTATATTGAGTGAAATTTTGGATATATTTGCGCTATCTGAACTATATCAAGCGAAAAGTGAAATATATTTGCGATATACTGATTTTTCGATAATAATCGACATTATCAAAAGATTTTTTAATGAACACTCCTTCGCTATTCAATTCAGAATATTGATTTTTTTACATAGACGTGCGTATTGCCCTTGGTTTGTGCTATTATCAAAGGTATGAAAATTGACATTGGATATTAAAGGAGTAATTATAAAATGAAAAGAAGAGTTGCCCGTGAAAAGGCATTACAAGCATTATTTCAAATAGATATGAGTGACATCGAACCAGAAGTAGCCCTAAGGAACGTTCTAGAAGAGGAAGAGATGGACGCTTATCTGCAACAATTAGTATTAGGATTCATTGAAAATCAAGAACGTATAGATGGAGAAATCAGACAAAACCTTGAAAAGTGGTCATTTGACCGTTTAGCTAAAGTTGATCGGAATATTTTAAGACTTGGAGTGTATGAAATCCATTTTGTAGAAGATGTACCAAATAATGTTGTAATAAATGAAGCGGTTGAAATTGCTAAAACCTTTGGAGATGATCAATCCAGTAAGTTTATCAATGGAGTTCTTTCAAAGGTAAGTCAATCCTAACAATGATAGGGGGCAATGGTATGTCAGGTGAAATTATTGACGGCAAGCTCATTGCAAATTATTATCGTGAACAATTAAAAGAAAAGATTTCTGACCTATCTACTAGTGGAATCGTACCAGGGCTTGCGGTTATTCTAGTAGGTGATAATCATGCTTCTCACACCTATGTAAAAATGAAGAGGAAAGCATGCAGTAAACTAGGGATTCATTCTGAGTTATATCAATATGATGATGGTTTAACCGAAGATCAACTCTTGGATAAAATTAGAGAGCTAAATAATCAAGACCATATACATGGAATCCTTGTGCAGTTACCTCTTCCTAAACAGATAAATCCTATCACTGTTATCGAAACGATATCGCCTTCGAAGGATGTAGATGGGTTTCACCCTGTATCAATTGGGAAAATGGTGACGAACCAAGACACCTTTTATTCCTGTACTCCCTTTGGGATAATGAAAATGTTGGAGTATGAAAATATTTCAATTGAAGGAAAGCATGTAGTGATTTTGGGAAGAAGCAATATTGTTGGAAAACCATCAGGTCATCTCTTCTTGAATCGAAATGCTACGGTCACCTTCTGTCATTCGAAAACAGAAAATATTCCATACTATACAAGACAAGCAGACATACTTGTTTCTGCAGTAGGGAAAGCAAATTTAATTGATGCTGGTGATATAAAAGAAGGGGCAATTGTGATTGATGTAGGGATGAATCGTGACGACGAAGGAAATCTTTGTGGGGATGTTAATTTTTCTAAAGTAAAAGAAAAGGCGAGTAGAATCACTCCGGTTCCTGGAGGTGTTGGTCCTATGACCATCACGATGCTCCTTTATAATACGGTGAAATCTGCCGAATGGGCCCTTGCCAATCGCAAAAACGGGTAAAAAATAGTACAATTAACATAGCTTAGCCAGAAAAGGGACAGCAAATTGAGCTGGCCCCTTTTCAGTATTTAATTTTGGATGTTTTTGTAAAGGTTATTGTTTTCTTAATAGGATTTTGTGCAATCAACTAAGCCTTTGGTTACAAAAAGAGTCTAATGAATATATCGATTACATAATGAATTTGGACGGAACAAAGGAGTCAATAAGTATGACACTTGATCAATCACGTTACTTAACGGTCCAAGCCCTAACGAAATACATAAAGAGAAAGTTTGATAAAGATCCTCATTTGAGCAATTTATATGTGAAAGGTGAAATTTCTAACTTTAAACAACATTCTAGTGGGCATATGTATTTTACCTTAAAAGATGATAAATCTCGAATTCTGTCTGTCATGTTTTCAAGTAGCAACCAAACATTAAAGTTTCGACCTGAAAACGGTATGAATGTATTAATTCGAGGGGATATATCTGTTTACGAATCTGGTGGGCAATATCAAATCTATGTAAAAGAAATGCAGCCAGATGGTATTGGTGAACTCTATTTAGCTTACGAACAGTTAAAAGAGAAGCTTGAAAAAGCGGGTTACTTCGAACAGAGTCGTAAACAGGTGATACCTAAATTTCCGAAACGCATAGCTGTAGTTACTTCACCAACGGGTGCGGCTATTAGAGATATTATCACAACAATAAAGAGAAGGTATCCGATTGGGGAGATTCTTGTTTTCCCAGCACTTGTTCAAGGTGAGCAGGCAGCAGGTTCTATTGTTAAAGCTATAAAACAAGTGAATGAGCGAGGGAATTGTGATGTATTAATTATGGGTCGTGGTGGCGGTTCCATTGAAGAGCTTTGGGCTTTTAATGAAGAGGTAGTAGCAAAAGCAATAGTAGAATCAGAAGTTCCCATTATTTCTGCAGTAGGCCATGAAACGGATTTTACCATTGCTGATTTTGTAGCGGATTTAAGAGCACCAACTCCTACAGCGGCAGGAGAGCTGGCTGTTCCGAATATTGATGACTTACTTGAAAGAATAATGAATCGTCAATTACGATTGATCAAAGGGTTTAAAACAAAACTTCAAGGTGAACGTCACCGATTAAATAGTTTATCAAAGTCCTATGCCCTTAGAAATCCACACCTCCTTTATCAACAAAAAGTTGAACATGTGGACAGACTTACAGATCAACTACAAAAGAGTATTACACTTCATGTGAAACAACAAAGTGATCAATTACATCAAATTCAATCAAGGCTTCTTCGAGTACACCCTTCTCAAATAATAAAGATTCAGCAAGAGCGTGTTTTATTTTTGCAAAATCAAGTGGGAAAACAATTCAAGCAGGTATTAAAAGAAAAAGGGCATCGTTTTCAGTCTGCTGTTTCAACACTGCATGCACTAAGTCCTTTAAAAATAATGGATAGAGGATATAGCCTTGTTTATGGAGACGAAGGAAACCTGATAAAATCATCGAGCCAGGTGAAAACAGGTGATCGAATTGAAATAAATGTTAAAGATGGAAAAATACAATGTGAAGTAGAATCTGTTGAGGAGCGTGAGAATGATGGCGAAAGCTAAAGAAGAATTATCATTTGAATTAGCTATGGAACAATTAGAAGAAATTGTTGAAAAATTAGAAGAGGGGGAAGTACCTTTAGAAAAGGCGTTACAGTTTTACCAAAAAGGGATGGAACTTTCTAAATATTGTCATGACACTCTTCAAAAAGCAGAAAATCAATTAACAAAAATGATGACTGATGAAGGGGAAAAAGCCTTCGATATTGAAGAGGAGGAATGATTCAGTGAATCCTCAATCTGATTTACAACAATTTCAACAACATTTTGGAAAAAAGATAGAAGAATGCATGATTCATTCTGTGCAAACTTTAAATATTCCAAATACATTAAAAGAATCCATGATTTATTCGCTTCAAGCAGGTGGAAAGAGAATAAGACCAGTTCTTCTATTAGCTACCATTCAAGCATTTAATAAAAATCCAATGCATGGATTGAATATAGCAGCATCCCTGGAGATGGTTCATACGTATTCATTGATTCATGATGATCTTCCTTCAATGGATGATGATGATCTGAGAAGAGGTAAACCTACTAATCATAAGGTTTTTGGAGAAGCCTTGTCCATATTAGCAGGCGATGGATTATTAACATACAGCTTCCAGCTAATAGCACAAGATCAACATCTTTTAGACGAACAAAAGATTCACCTTATTGACTTGCTGGCTAAAAGTGCAGGACCTGAGGGGATGGTCGGTGGACAAGTTTCAGACATTGAGGGAGAGAACCAAACATTAACCGTTAATGAACTTCAATCTATTCATGAAAATAAAACGGGAAAATTACTTACATTTAGTGTATTAGCGGGAGCGGTGATTGCTCAAGCGTCTTTGAAAGAGATGGAAAAGCTTCAACAATTTGCCTACCATATTGGTTTAGCCTTCCAAATCCAAGATGATATTCTCGACGTTGAAGGATCTGAAGAATTAATCGGTAAACCTGTTGGAAGCGATGAGTCCAAACATAAAAGTACCTATCCAAGTCTCTTGACTATGCAAGGGGCTAAGGAAAAACTGCAATTTCACTTACAATCAGCATTAGATTCTTTAGAATCAATTAATATTGATTCTACAATACTCAAACAAATAGCACAGTTAATTGCTGATAGAAACCACTAAACCGTTTCAATGTTTGAGGTATTTATTTAACATATGTTATAATACTGTTATAATAAACATTTGGGTGGTGCAGTATTCTAGTCAACCCACCGATCCTGAAGGTGGGCCTAAAAATCCACTAAAGGGCACATCGATGAAGTTCCTGGAATTGGCTTGAGGCGCCCAGCTTTGGGTCATATCTGGGAGTAAGGCTTGAGGGCGATCCACAATGGCATGTGGGCGTTGACCCGCAAGTCGCGGAGGCTCTGTTTCTTACGCTGGCAAAAGCATGTGCAATAAGAACAGAGTATGAACCTGTGATGTGATTCGTTAAGTTTCACTAGCAGCGTAGCCTGCCTTGAGTGAAGAGAGAGGGGATTATGGTTACAGGGTACACATCAGTTGGCCATTGATATGTGCTTTTTCGCCCATATGAAATCCTCTTTGCAAAAGAGGCTAAGGATTGTGTTAAGGGTTGTTGAGGAAAACTCCTAGACTGTTCAAAATCGGACATATAAAGAGGATTATAGTGCGGACTAAGTGGTAATCCAGTCTAGCTTGTGGTGACGCAGCTAAGTCGGGTTTAAAGGGAAACCGCCGGTATGGCAACATCCGGTACCTGATTGGGAAAACCTACTGGACCTAAGCTGCAATTTTTACTCTTTATATGACCATCCAATTACATAGAATCTTCTATAATTTTCACAATAGAAACGGTGTGTTTAAACGATAATGAACGAAACAATGAAAAACTCAATAAAGTGGAGTGTCAGCATTGCCGTTATCACATTTGTGTTAGCGGCTATTTTTTCAGTCTCTTCCAACATGGTATTAAATGGAGTTGCTTGGTTTACTGGACTTATAGTTGTCTTAATAATTGTTTTCATAGGTATCTTTTTTGATATGCTTGGAATAGCTGCAACGGCAGCAGATGAAACCCCCTTTCATGCCATGGCAGCTAAAAAGGTGTATGGTGCGAGGTATTCCATCAAGATTGTTCGAAATGCTGACCGTTTCGCAAGCTTCTGTAACGATGTAATTGGAGACATTTCTGGTATCATAAGTGGAACGGCCTCTGCCATTGTCATTGTTCAATTAGCCGTTTCCTTTCAGCTTGATGGCGGCTCCTTAAAAGAATATATCGTTAGTGTAACCTTAACGAGTATCATAGCCTCATTAACTGTTGGAGGCAAAGCTCTTGGGAAAACGTTTGCGATAACGTATTCTAAGGATATAATATTTAAAGTTGGAAAAGTTCTACAATTCTTTGAAGACCGATTTCATATTGTTATCATACAAGATAAAAAAGATAAGAAAGATAAAAATAAAAAAAAACGAAATAAGCCAGTGAAACAAAATTTTTAGTCATGAAAGTGAGTGGACCCCATGGATTTATTATCAATAAAAGACCCCTCTTTTTTAAAAAATATGTCTAATGAACAGTTAGAAGAGCTTAGTCAAAATATTCGCCATTTCTTAATTGAAAATTTATCAAAAACAGGGGGGCATATTGGTCCAAATTTAGGTGTCGTCGAATTAACGATTGCTCTCCATAAGCATTTTTCAAGTCCAAAGGATAAGATTCTTTGGGATGTAGGTCATCAATCGTATGTTCATAAAATTCTGACGGGTCGCGCTTGTCAATTTGATACATTAAGACAATATAAAGGGTTATGTGGTTTCCCAAAACGAAACGAAAGTGAACATGATGTATGGGAAACAGGTCACAGTTCTACTTCTCTTTCTGCTGCTATGGGTATGGCAATCGCCAGAGATGTAAAAAAAGAGGATTCATTCATCATTCCTGTTATAGGAGACGGTGCATTAACGGGTGGTATGGCTTTAGAGGCTTTAAATCATATTGGTCATGAGAAAAAAGACATGATTGTTGTCTTAAACGATAATGAAATGTCCATCGCACCAAATGTAGGGGCGCTTCATAGTGTGTTAGGACGTCTTCGTACAGCTGGAAAGTATAATTGGGTAAAAGATGAAATGGAATATATCCTAAAGCGTATACCAGCTGTTGGTGGGAAATTAGCTAGCACGGCTGAGAGAGTGAAGGATAGCCTGAAATATTTATTTGTTTCTGGTATGTTCTTTGAAGAATTAGGATTTACGTATCTTGGACCAATTGATGGTCATGATTATAATGACCTATCTGAAAACATTCAATATGCCAAGAAGACGAAAGGTCCTGTTCTTCTTCACGTCATTACGAAAAAGGGAAAAGGATTTCATCCTGCCGAATCAGATACTCAAGGAACTTGGCACGGTACAGGTCCATATAAAATTGACACTGGTGATCTAATCAAACCAGTAAACGCTCCTCCATCATGGAGTGGACTTGTAAGTGAAACAGTCCGAAAGATTGCACGTGAAGATGAACGCATAGTGGCTATTACACCTGCAATGCCTGTTGGGTCAAAACTGTTAGGTTTTGCAGAAGAGTTTCCAGAAAGAATGTTTGATGTTGGAATTGCCGAGCAACATGCAACAACAGTAGCAGCCGGCTTAGCTACTCAAGATATGAAGCCATTTTTGGCAATATACTCCACATTCCTGCAAAGAGCTTATGATCAAGTTGTACATGATATTTGCCGGCAAAACCTAAATGTTTTCATAGGTATTGACCGGGCAGGTTTAGTTGGAGCAGATGGAGAAACGCATCAAGGTGTATTTGACATCGCTTTTTTACGACATTTACCGAATATGGTCATCATGATGCCTAAGGATGAAAATGAAGGACAACACCTTGTGAATACAGCTCTTACATATAATGAGGGGCCGATTGCTTTACGTTATCCAAGAGGAAATGGATATGGAGTTCCAATGGATCCAGATTTAAAGACAGTCCCAATTGGAAGCTGGGAAGTATTAAAGCAAGGTGAGGATGTTGCGATCCTTACATTTGGAACAACGATACCTATGGCTTTAGAAGCAGCTAACGAACTTGAAAAACAAGGAATTTCTGTTCGAGTGGTAAATGCCAGGTTTATCAAACCGATGGATGAAGAAATGCTAACATCCATACTTCAAGATGAACTCCCAATCCTCACCATTGAAGAGGCGGTATTACAAGGGGGATTTGGAAGTGGTGTTCTAGAGTTTGCTCAAGAACACGGTTTTAATCATAGTGTCATTGATCGAATGGGTATTCCGGATTATTTTATCGAACATGGAAGTGTGAAGGAATTACTGATAGAAATTGGAATGACGAAGGAAAATGTCATTGATAAAGTATTAACTATTACTCCAAAAAAACAAAAAAGGGCTTGAACATGAAAGTAAAAAAACAACGTTTAGATGTACTTCTAGTCGAAAGAGGACTTATAGACACAAGAGAAAAAGCAAAAAGAGCTGTGATGGCTGGTCTTGTTTATTCGAAAGAAATGAGATTAGACAAACCCGGTGAAAAAGTAAGTGAAGATATTCCTTTAACGATTAAAGGTAAGGTACTTCCATATGTTAGTCGTGGTGGCTTGAAATTAGAAAAAGCCTTGAAAGTCTTTGAGGTATCGGTTCAAGATAAAGTCATGATTGACATTGGGTCTTCCACAGGTGGATTTACAGATTGTGCCCTTCAAAATGGGGCGAAGATGTCCTATGCCCTTGATGTGGGTTATAATCAACTGGCTTGGAAACTTAGACAGGATGAAAGAGTTGTCGTAATGGAAAGGACAAATTTTCGGTATGTAACTCCGGCAGATTTAGTGGGAGAGATGCCGAACTTTGCTTCGATTGATGTCTCGTTTATCTCTCTTTCATTAATTTTACCTGTATTAAAGACTCTCTTGGTTCCTGGTGGTGACTGTATCGCTTTAATAAAGCCACAGTTTGAAGCGGGTAAGAATCAAGTTGGCAAAAAGGGAATTGTTAGGGACCCTGCCGTCCACAAGTCGGTTATTGAAAAAATCATGACATTATCCATTAATGAAGGCTACCTAATAGAAGGACTGTCTTATTCTCCGATTACAGGAGGAGACGGGAATATTGAATTTCTCATTCATTTAAAATGGACAGGTAATAATGAAGAAGGTCAATCTCATTTATCTACCACACCTGAAGAAGTCATCTTAGATGCTCATAATCAATTGAAGTCAAATGTACAATAAAAAAACGGCTACTTCTTATAAAAGAGTAGCCGTTTTTTTATGTTCAATTTTGCTTGTTGGACCTACCCAGTTGACTCCGCTTTTCTTGATGTGTAGCTACGCCTCCTAGTCCCTCGAGGTCATAAGTCAAGCCTGACCAAAAAGCAAAAGACTCCTTTTAGTCAGACTTGCCTTATGCTTGTCGTGCCTGCCCAGTCGGCTCCGCTTTTCTTTATGTCTAGCTACGCCTCCTAGTCCCTCGAGGTCATAAGTCAAGCCTGACCAAAAGGCAAAAGACTCCTTTTAGTCAGGCTCGCCTTATGCTTGTCGTGCCTGCCCAGTCGGCTCCGCTTTTCTTTTTTATTGTACTTCATTACAAAATAGGCTAACATAAGCGTAGAGGTATAATTATACAGGTTTAATTAAATGTAAGAGGTGTATGTTCTATGATGAACAAAGGACAAAGACATATTAAAATTAGAGAAATCATTACGAATAGAGACGTTGAAACTCAAGATGATTTAGTCGAAAGTTTAAAAAATGCCGGTTTTAATGTTACTCAAGCAACAGTATCTCGAGATATTAAAGAACTCCATTTAGTGAAGGTTCCTTTAATGGATGGAAGGTATAAATATAGTTTACCGGCGGATCAACGATTTAACCCACTTCAAAAATTAAAGAGAACCCTAACAGATGCATTTGTAAAAGTGGATGCTGCTGGTCATATGTTAGTGATGAAAACTCTTCCAGGAAACGCAAATGCTATCGGTGCATTAATTGATAACCTGGACTGGGAAGAAATACTGGGAACTATCTGCGGAGATGACACTTGCTTAATTATTTGTCGCAGCGAAGAAGAAACAAAAGTAGTATCAGAGCGTTTTTTAAATATGTTGTAAAAGATAGAATCAAAACATGAAAAGTGCTTTATTGATTGTTGATTGAGGTGAATGTTTTTTGCTACAAGAATTGTCAATTAAAAATTTTGCCATTATTGAATCGTTAACTCTTTCTTTAGAGGAAGGTCTGACTGTTCTTTCCGGAGAGACTGGAGCGGGAAAATCAATTATTATTGATGCCATTCATCTGTTAGTTGGTGGAAGAGGATCCTCTGAATATGTTCGTCATGGAGAAAAGAAGGCGGAAATTGAAGGGTTATTTATTCTGGATAATGATACTCATCCCTGCTATGAAAAAGCAGATAGCTTTGGAATAGATATAGAAGAAGGAATGATTGTTCTTAGACGTGATATATCTAGTGCGGGTAAAAGTGTTTGTAGAATTAATGGGAAGTTAGTAACGATTGCAATCATGAGAGAAATTGGTGCTTCTTTAATTGACATTCATGGTCAACATGAACACCAAGAGCTTATGAATGAAAGTCTACATTTGTCCCTCTTAGATCAATTTGGTGGCAAGGAAATTGCCTCTAATTTAACTAGTTATGGTGAAGTTTACAAACAATATCAAAGCGTATTAAAACAATTTAACAGGTTAAATGAGAATGAACAAGAAATGGCACATCGACTAGACTTAATTCAATTTCAACTCAAGGAAATTCAAGATGCAAACCTTCAGATGAACGAAGATGAAGAGTTGCAGGAAGAAAAACGGAAGTTGATGAATTTTGAAAAGTTATTTGAATCATTGCAGAATTCTTACGACAGTATTCAGGGAGAACGTAAGGGAATAGATTGGACAGGTTTAGCTATGAGTCATTTGGAAACGGCTGCTGATATTGATTCACAGTATGCTAAAACGTTGGAATCTGTTTCTAATGCGTTCTATATGCTTGAAGACGCTGCACATCAAGTGAGAGCAGAGCTTGACCAATTGGAGTTTGAACCGAACCGACTAGATTTAATTGAAGCAAGATTAAATGAAATCAACGGTTTGAAAAGGAAATACGGAACTTCCGTAGAAGACATTCTTGCCTATAGCTCAAAAATTGAAGAAGAGATTGAAACGATTATGAATAAAGACTCTCACCTTGAGAACTTGAAGCATAGTTTAACTTCCCTTGAGAAAGATTTATCTTTAGAAGCTAAATCTCTTTCTGAATCGAGAATGAAATGGGCAAAGAAATTAACATCAAGTATTCATGAACAACTGAAGCAACTTTATATGGATAAAACAACTTTTGAAGTCCGTTTTATTAAAAATAAAGACAAAGAATCGTTTTCCTTTTCACATTATAAAAAGGATGGTTGGGACACGGTTGAATTCTTTATCTCCACGAACCCTGGGGAACCTTTAAAGCCTTTATCTAAAGTAGCATCAGGTGGAGAGCTTTCACGTATTATGTTAGCTCTAAAAACGATCTTTTCAAAACACCAAGGAATTACTTCAATGATTTTTGATGAAGTAGACACTGGAGTTAGTGGAAGAGTCGCTCAAGCAATTGCAGAAAAAATATATCAAATTGCCATTCACTCGCAGGTTATGTGTATTTCTCACTTGCCTCAAGTTGCAGCAATGGCTGATAGTCACTTATTTATATCTAAAAAGCTTTCTAAAGGAAGAACGAGTTCAATGGTCAAGCGTTTAGAAGAAAAGGACAAGATAAAAGAAATATCCCGAATGATTTCTGGTGTTGAAATTACTGATTTAACGTTAGAGCATGCCAAAGAACTGTTACAATTAGCAGGTTCAATTAAAGATTCTTGAAAAGCTATCCAATTAGGGTAGCTTTTTTTGATGATTACCAGTTATAAATGTGTCTCTTAAAGGCAAAATTAAGACTGTAGCCAATAGTTAATGTGATTGGATTAGAAGCGAGGAGAGTGAATGTATTGAATTTAGATACTTTAAGGAAATATATAGGTGGAATTCTCCTTGTTTCGCTATGTCTCATCGGTTTTTATAAACCAGTTCAACAATTTATCAACACACCGAATTCAATAAGGGTAATGGAAGGGGACGAAGTTGCTCTCCCTAAGGCAACATCCGTTTCCGCCATGAATTCGTTAAATACTGTTCAAATGAAAAAGCAAGAAGGTCAGCTATCTATTCAAGGGAAGTCTGTTGGGAAAGATGAAGTTGTATTTGAATTAGCTGGTTTACCCATTAAGAAAGTTGATGTAGAAGTTCTTAAAGACTTTAAGGTCATACCAGGCGGTCAGTCCATTGGAGTAAAGTTAAATACAGTTGGGGTATTAGTAGTCGGACATCATTTAGTGGATACTGAAAAAGGAAAGGTTTCTCCAGGAGAAAAGGCTGGAATTCAAGTGGGAGACATGATAACTGAAATTAACGGAAAGAAAGTAGAAGAGCTAGCTGATGTTGCTCCTTTTGTTCAAAAAGCGGGAGAAGAAGGGGAAAGCTTAGATGTTATCGTGAAACGTGAACAAAATACAATCGAAACTTCCCTCCTTCCTTTAATGGAAAAAGGAAAAAACACTTACAAACTGGGTTTGTATATTAGAGATTCAGCTGCTGGTATCGGAACAATGACATTTTTTGATCCAAAATCAAAAAAATATGGGGCTTTAGGACATGTTATATCAGACATGGACACTAAAAAGCCAATCGTTGTAGAGGATGGAGAAATTGTTAATTCTGAGGTCACTTCCATCGAAAAAGGTAGTGATGGAAAACCAGGTGAAAAATTAGCTCGTTTTTCCTCGGATCGAAATGTCATTGGAAACATTACTCGGAATAGTCCTTTTGGAATTTTTGGGGAACTGAATCAATCCATCGAAAATGACCTTTTTGATAAGCCAATGTCCATTTCCTTGTCTCATCAAGTGAAAGAGGGTCCTGCTCAAATTCTCACAGTCGTCGATGGGAAAAAAGTTGAGAAATATGATATTGAAATTGTGAGTACCATACCTCAAAAATTCCCTGCAACAAAAGGAATGGTCCTTAAAGTAACAGATCAAAAACTCCTGGAGAAAACAGGAGGTATTGTGCAAGGAATGAGTGGAAGTCCAATCATTCAAAATGGCAAAATCATTGGTGCAGTTACTCATGTGTTTGTAAATGATCCTACAAGTGGATATGGAGTTCATATTGAATGGATGCTAAGTGAAGCAGGTATCGATATTTATAAAAAAGAGCATAATAGAGCTAGTTGATCTAATATGACCCTTAGTGCCGAATGAAGGTACTTTAAGGGTTTTTTTAATTTCTTTTAATAAAATTTGCTAATGTATCTCAAGGATTGATAAAATAAAGATTATTCGACAAAAGTACATATATTTATCGAATGTGGTCGAAATTTAGAGTAATCATTAGAAAATAAGAGAAAAGATATTATTTTTTAGATTTTTTTCAAAAATAAAAGGATTTTGGGTTGCATTGTCGAAAATGTTATTTAGAATAAAAATTAGAGACTTGAATTAATTTGGATTGAGGAGGAAACCTGTAGTGAAATCGATTAAAGTATGTGTTGTTGATGATAACCGTGAGCTAACCTCATTATTGGAGGAATACATTGCTTCGCAAAATGATATGGAAGTGGTAGGTATTGCACATAATGGTCAAGATTGTTTAGAGTTATTGGAGGAAGTTGATCCAGATGTCTTGGTGTTAGATATTATTATGCCGCATTTAGATGGCTTAGCTGTTTTAGAGCGTCTACGTGAAAAGAAGAGCATTCCAAATGTTATTATGCTGACAGCTTTCGGACAGGAGGATGTGACGAAAAAGGCAGTGGATCTAGGGGCTTCCTACTTTATTTTAAAACCATTTGATATGGAAAACCTGGTTAGCCATATAAGACAAGTTAGTGGTAAATCAAATCCAATTATTAAGAAATCTTCCTCATCCAGAATGAATTCAGATCATAAACCAAGAAATTTAGATGCGAGTATAACAAGCATTATTCATGAAATTGGTGTACCTGCTCACATTAAAGGTTATTTATATTTAAGAGAAGCCATTTCTATGGTCTATAACGACATTGAATTACTTGGTTCGATTACCAAGGTTTTATATCCTGATATTGCAAAGAAATATAATACCACAGCGTCACGTGTAGAACGTGCAATCCGCCATGCTATCGAAGTTGCCTGGAGTCGTGGGAATATCGACAGTATCTCAAGTCTATTTGGTTATACGGTTAGCATGTCTAAAGCAAAGCCGACAAATAGTGAATTCATTGCCATGGTAGCCGACAAGCTTCGTTTAGAGCATAAAGCTTCATGAGAGAGTAAGGAATAAGTGGAATTTTGCTATTAATAACTTTTTACACAAAGTATATTGTTCTCAAAAACCCCATAACCATATAGGTTATGGGGTTTTTATCATTTGGACCTTTTCGGAAACTTTTGTTGTTTTTATAAAAGCAATCAGCTTTTTTAGAAAACAGCATTTTTCCAAGTGCATCGGTCTGATACGAGCTTGTAAGAAGACATACTTTTTAAGTGTTGAAGGATTACTGATGCTTACATAATGAGTGGTTTGGTAACAAAGGTTTGTCTAGTTTTGAAGACGAAGCTTAAAGCTTCAATCTAGGACTTCTGAAAAAAGTAAAATTAAGCAAAAGCCTTTTTTACAATATATAGTAGTTAGCCCTTACAGCTTGTCTTTAAGTGAATAAGATAAGAATGTACTACAATAACATATCGGAGGTGAAGAAAAATGGGTTGTGGTAGAAGAAATAATGTAGCAGGTGCGTTTGACCGCCGTAACAGACGTGATGATGTAGCAGGAGCTTCTGACAGAAATTTTAGAGTTCCTGTGAAAGCATTTATTGAAGGGGAAGACTTTTGCAGAGCTG
Source organism: Rossellomorea aquimaris TF-12 (assembly GCF_001648555.1). Classification (GTDB taxonomy): domain Bacteria; phylum Bacillota; class Bacilli; order Bacillales; family Bacillaceae_B; genus Rossellomorea; species Rossellomorea aquimaris. Next base: position 179,176 of record NZ_LQXM01000022.1, read on the forward strand.
TACGCAGATGTATTGCCGATGATCTTGTAGCTGGAGCTCGAGATGATAACCGTGATAGACGTCGTCGCAGATGCTGGTTCTAACTTTTTCCTAAAGCAAACCTCTAAAAAAACCTCCTTATAGAAAGAAAAGATCCTGAGAGATACCACAGCTCTCAGGATCTTTTGTTTTAAAAAGTGAGGAATCTGTAACTTAAAAAGTTAGGGTTAATCAATTATACTTATATGAAAACAATCGTTATTTTGAAAGGAACCTATAAGGCGATGATGAAAAATGACTATTTTTCCCTTACAGAAAAAAATGCCGTCCTTTATATAAATGTAAATAAAAAAGGATTTAATATTCTACAATTTAATTCGCTTATCAAAAAATATCCCAGAGTGAGTATTTCGGATGTGATCACATTAAGGGATGCCTTGCAAAATGCAGATTCCGAGGATACGAAGATAGGGTATCTGAAACCTGAGATCGAATGCTCCATTACAGCAGATGAAATGGAAGCGGATGTTATTTTACATATAACTGAGGAACAATTTTTAAATAACAAAAACCATTACTATGAAGAAGTAAAGAAGCGTTTACAGTTAATGGGAGTGAAAAAACAGTTTATAATTCAAGAGAATATGGAACTGATCCGACCTGGAATTCCTTTAGTCGTTGCTAGGGGGGAGGACCAAGTAAATGGGGAGGATGCCCGTATTTCATTCATTGAAAAGGCTGAACGGAAACCGTCTATAACCGAAGAAGGAAAAGCTGATTACTTTGATATGAATTTTTTCACTGATGTGAAAACAGGAGATTGGTTAGGGGAGAAGGAATATATTTCAAAGGGTAAAAACGGGGTCACCCTCTTAGGGAAAATCATTCCCTTCAAAGCTGGTTCTGATAAACCTTTGCTATACGATATGAATTCAGTTATGGAAACGGAAGAAAATAATAAAACCGTTTTACGTGCCAGAAGGGATGGAATTGTAGAGTTTACAGCAGGGAAAATATCAGTTGGAGAACACCTGTTCATAGAGGAGGATGTTGGAGTTGAAACGGGTAACATTGATTTCGATGGAAGTGTCACCATTAGAGGAACCATTCAGCCTGGATATAGTGTACGGGCTACAAAAGATATTTCAATTTTAGGGCTATTAGGTGTTAGTAGTTGTAAAAGTGTCATATCCACCACAGGAGATATTTTTATTAAAGGAGGGGTTTATGGAAATAACAAAACCCTCATTGAAGCTGGAAGAGATATATACGTCAAACATGCCAATGAATGTTCATTAAAGGCGAAAGAACTTATATTTATCGGCTTTTATTCAAAAGGCTGCACTCTTCATGCTAATCATATAAAGACAGATGAAAGTAAGGGAAGGATAGTTGGAGGATACGTAAAAGCGAAAGGGAGTATTGTAACAGGAACGGTTGGAAATAAAGCTGAAAAGAAGACGGAACTTGTATTAGAAGGGATAGAAAGAGAAGAAATTGAAAAGGAATATAAGCATATTTTACTCAAATATAAACAGTTGTTAAAATCAAAGGAAAAGCTACAAAAAGCTACTTCATCCTTAAGTGATAAATATCATAAGCTAAATGGAGAAGGGAAAAAGAAGTATGATGATCTTTATCAGCAGTTAGTTACTGTATTAAAAGAAATAATGCATGTAGAACAAGAAAGGAAATCTTTGGCTACGCTCCTTAAAGTGAAAGGAAATGGGGAAGTTACTGTTTTGAAAAATATTTACCCTAATTCAACCATTGAATTTTTTGGTTGTAAGAAAAGGTTCAAAACCCAAACACGTGGTACTTTTTACATGTTGGAAAATGATATTCATTACGAAAAGGAAGTGGATTCATGACGTTCATTTTGGCTCATAGAGGATCGGCAGGAACTCACCCTGAAAATACGATGGAGGCTTTTTATGAGGCTGAAAGAGTCGGAGCTGATGGAATAGAGTTAGATGTGCAGTTAACAAAAGATGGTGAAGTGGTCGTTATACACGACGAAAGTGTGGATCGGACTACAAATGGTAAAGGGTTTGTTAAAGATTATACTCTTAAAGAAATAAAAAAGCTTGAAGCCAACTATAAATTTAAAAAGAAATTTCTTAAGAAAAATAGAATTCCTTCATTAGTCGAGGTGTTCCAGTGGCTTAAAGGAAATGAACTGATTTGTAATATTGAACTTAAGAACAGCATTATGGATTATGAAGGACTTGAGGAGAAAGTGATTGATTTAATCGAAAAATATGAATTCGAAGACCGTGTGATTATTTCATCATTCAATCATTATTCTCTCGTGGCATGCTACCGGATAAAACCAACTATTGAAATTGCCCCCCTTTATTCTTCAAGTTTATATATGCCATGGATATATGCCCAATCCATTAGAGCGAAAGGTATCCATCCTAATATTAAGGTGGCTCGAGACGAGATTATCGTAGAAGCTATGAGAAATGGAATGGCAGTAAGACCTTATACCATTAATAATGAAAAACAAATGAAAAGGCTCTTCACAATTGGGTGTACGGCATTCGTAACCGATTATCCTGAAAAGGCCATTAGAGTTCGAAATGACATAAAGAAAAGCTAGCTTATTGAAGCTAGCTTTTTTTATCGAACCTCTTTTGAACTTTGTTTCTCTTTCGATCCCTATGCAGGACAAAACCTGCGATAAAACCTAACCCACATACGAAAAATAGTAGTCCAACAAAGAATTGTAACCATAAATAAGGTATAGGTGGCTGTAATATTCCAAATAACATATCTCTCATTAACTTGATTCCAAGTGCTGCTAATGCACCAGGGATCAACATAATAATTAAAGCAATAATTCGAACCATTTTACACATTGCTCCTTTTTATTTTCATACTAAAAGTCTACCTCCATCTAGAAAATTGTCAAGCAGCTTCTCTTAGTGTAAGATTAAAAGTGTGAAATAAATTGCAGGTTGAGACAGTTGGGGTGAAAAAAATTGCAAGAGGTACTTATTATTGGTGGTGGAAAAGGTGGTACAGCCATTTTAAGAATTCTTCATGAAGTTTCCCTTATGAAAGTAATAGGTGTTGTTGATTTAAACAATAACGCACCGGGAATAAAAATGGCTATGGAATTAGGCATACCTTATGGAGACGATTGGAAACCACTTTTAAACGAATCCGTCGACATCGTTATTGATGTGACAGGCGATCAACGAGTGTTTGAAGAAGTAAGAGAAAAAAGAGGAAAAAGTACAGTTATTATTCCAGGTAGTGTTGCTTTCCTTATATCAAAGCTTCTTGAAGAAAAAGAAGATTTAATACATCAATTAACAAGTGAATCCTTTAAAAGGGACTTGATATTTAATTCCACAGACGATGGAATGGTAGGTATAGATGATAAAGGTAATGTGATGCTCTTTAACAAAAGTGCAGAAAGAATGATTGGTAAGGAGCAGGAACATGCTCTTGGGGTGCATATCTCTGAGGTTGTTCCAGAAAGTAAGTTAACCACTACATTAGAAACAAGAAGAACCGAAATTAATCAAGAGGTATTATTACATAATGGTTTAAAGATCATTTCTAATCGCATTCCGATGATTACGGAAACGGATGAAATTATTGGGGCTTTCTCTGTATTTAAAGATATTACAGAGGTTGTGAACCTAGCTGAAGAAATTACGAACCTTAAAGAAATTCAAACCATGCTAGAAGCGATTATTCATTCAAGTGATGATGCCATCTCCGTAGTGGATGAAGAAGGAAAAGGGATATTAATTAATCCCGCTTATACTAGAATCACAGGGTTATCTCAGGAAGAAGTCATCGGAAAGCCGGCCACTGCAGATATTTCTGAAGGGGAAAGTATACATTTGAAAGTTCTTCAAACGAGAAGAGCGATTCGTGGTACGAAAATGAGGGTTGGTCCAAAAAGAAAAGAAGTCATTGTGAACGTTGCCCCAATCATTGTGAACGGTAAATTAAAGGGTAGTGTAGGTGTCATTCATGATATGTCTGAAATTCAATCTCTTACTCAAGAATTAGATCGAGCTAGGAGAATTATTCGCACTCTCGAAGCAAAATATATGTTTGAAGACATCATTGGGGATTCTGAAGAAATGAACCTAGCTGTAGAACAAGCGAAATTAGGGGCGAAAACACCTGCGACGGTTTTATTAAGAGGAGAATCCGGCACAGGTAAAGAATTATTCGCACATGCGATACATAATGCGAGTAACCGCAAATTTAACAAATTCCTTCGCGTTAATTGTGCAGCTTTGTCCGAAAGTTTATTGGAAAGCGAATTGTTTGGGTACGAAGAAGGTGCTTTTTCTGGAGCGAAACGCGGTGGTAAAAGAGGGTTATTTGAGGAAGCGAATAACGGGAGTATCTTTTTAGATGAAATTGGAGAATTGAGTGCAAACACTCAAGCTAAATTATTGAGGGTACTACAAGAAAATGAGATTGTTCGTGTCGGCGGTACGAAATCCATCCAAATAAATGTAAGGGTGATTGCAGCTACAAATGTAAACTTGGAAAAAGGAATAGCAGATGGTTCATTTAGAGAAGATTTATATTATCGACTCAATCGAATGCCTATTCAAATCCCTCCCCTGAGAAATCGAAAATCGGATATTCCTCTTATTACCGAACAATTGATCACGAAGATTAATCAAGATTACGGTAGGAACGTAGAGGGAGTAACAAAGGATGCAATGATGAAATTAATGAATTATCATTGGCCTGGAAATGTAAGAGAGTTAGAAAATGTTTTAGGTAGAGCGATAATCTTCATGAAATATAATGAAATTAATATTGATAGTAACCATCTACCTCCATTAGAAAGTGTCTCAAAGGTAAATCAACCGCAGCTATCTTCAACTTTTGATAGAAAAGGGGATTTAGCTACACAGCTCGAACAATTTGAGAAAAATATAATTACTCAAGTTTTAGAGCAGAATAAGGGTAATAAAACTGCCACTGCCAAAGAATTAAATGTATCTGTCAGAAACCTCTATTATAAAATTGACAAATATAACCTTGAAAAAAATAGCGTGAAATAAATTGCACACCATGAAGAAAATTGCAGGTATAAAAATAGTATATTAAAGCGTTTTCAACATTTTAAAGTTGGCACGGTTCTTGCATGATTGTTAAATGGGTACAAAAAATGAGCGAAAAGGGGTTGAAACGACAAACATGAATCTACAATCTTTGGTAGAACAAGCAACCCAAAAAGAAAATTCCATTGTAGCTGTAGCAGCTGCAGAGGATAAAGAGGTCATTGGTGCAGTCTCGATGGCTGTGGAAAAAAAGATGGCGGAATTCTTATTATTTGGTGATAAAGAAAAGATAGAAAGCGTGATAGATGAGGTTGCACCCCAGCTGAAATCCAGTCATGATATTAAGATTAAACACGCGTTTTCACCTCAGAAAGCAGCAGAACTCGCTGTAAAAGCTGTGAAAGAAAACGAAGCGGGAGCTTTAATGAAAGGAAATGTTCCCACCGCTGTGATTTTGAAAGCTGTATTAAATAAAGAGTGGGGTTTACGTACTGAGAATGTTTTATCCCATGTGGCTGCGTTTGAGATTTCAGGATATGACAAACTGACGTTTATCACGGATGCAGCTATGAATATTGCTCCTGATCTACAACAAAAAGCGCAAATCATAGAAAATGCTGTGTCCGTTGCGAATGCCATCGGAGTACATTTACCTAAAGTGGCACCACTGGCTGCCGTTGAAGTGATAAACCCTGCTATGCAGGCTACCGTAGATGCAGCTTCATTAACATTAATGAATCAAAGAGGACAGATAAAAGAGTGTGTTGTAAATGGACCGCTCGCTTTAGACAACGCTGTTTCTTTGCATGCTGCAGAGCATAAAGGGATTCAAAATGATGTTGCTGGACAAGCAGATATTTTACTGGTACCAAATATAGAAACGGGAAATGCTTTATACAAATCCCTAATCTATTTTGCCAAAGCAAAGGTTGGAGCGATCATTGCAGGAGCAAAAGCGCCAATTGTATTAACATCCAGAGCGGATAGCGCAGAGAGTAAGTTATATTCTCTGGCTCTTGCTATATGTTCTGCTACTAATAAATAATATTAAACCAATTTGATAATGGGGGAATTTAGAATGAAAATTTTTAGCTATATGGAACAATACGACTATGAGCAATTAGTATTTTGTCAAGATGAAGAATCAGGACTAAAAGCAATCATTGCCATTCATGATACAACTCTTGGACCGGCACTTGGCGGAACTCGCATGTGGACATATGAGTCTGAGGATGCTGCAATTGAAGATGCATTAAGATTAGCTCGTGGTATGACTTACAAGAATGCTGCAGCTGGACTAAATCTTGGTGGAGGAAAAACGGTTATTATTGGAGATCCTCGTAAAGATAAGAACGAAGAAATGTTCCGTGCATTCGGTCGTTATATTCAAGGTTTAAATGGCCGTTATATCACTGCTGAAGATGTAGGTACAACGGTTGCAGATATGGATTTAATTCATGAAGAAACAGATTATGTAACAGGTATCTCACCTGCATTTGGTTCTTCCGGTAACCCATCTCCAGTAACAGCTTATGGTGTATACCGTGGAATCAAAGCTGCTGCTAAAGAAGCTTTTGGTACTGATTCATTAGAGGGCAAAACGATTGCTGTTCAGGGAATAGGGAATGTTGCATACAATATGTGTCGCCACCTTCATGAAGAAGGAGCAAAGCTTATTGTAACGGATATCAATAAAGAAGCCGTTCAACGCGCTGTTGATGAATTCGGAGCAAAAGCAGTCGATATTAATGAAATTTACAGTGTGGATTGTGATATTTTTGCCCCGTGTGCACTTGGAGCAATCATTAACGATGAAACAATCCCACAACTAAAGGCTAAAGTAATTGCTGGTGCAGCCAATAACCAATTAAAAGAAACTCGTCATGGTGATGCTATTCATGAAATGGGTATCGTTTATGCACCTGATTATGTCATCAATGCAGGTGGAGTTATTAACGTTGCAGATGAATTATATGGTTATAACAGTGAAAGAGCGATGAAAAAAGTAGAGCAAGTTTACAATAATGTAGAGCGTGTAATCGAAATTGCTAAGCGCGATAAAGTTCCAACGTATGTGGCAGCTGATCGTATGGCGGAGGAAAGAATCGAAAAAATGCGTCGCTCAAGAAGTCAATTCCTACAAAACGGACAACACATCTTAAGCCGTCGTGGTTAATAAATGGAAAGAACGCTTTACTTCTTAAAGAGGTGAAGCGTTTCTTCCCTATAAATGAGAACATATGGGTACAGAACATAAAAAGGGGTTATCTATCATCGGGGGATAAATTCAAGGTGCAAACAATACAATACAGCTACCCAAATGGAGGTAACAACAGTGCAAGAAAATAAACATCGAATATTAGTAATAAATCCAGGATCTACATCAACCAAGATTGGTGTATTTGATGATGATCGTTCCGTATTTGAAAAAACAATACGTCATGACACAGAGAATATCAACCAATTTCCAAATATTATTGACCAATATGAGTTTAGAAAAAATACGATTCTTCAAACGCTGGACGAAGAAGGAATTAACATTTCAAAGCTAAGTGCAGTATGTGGTCGAGGTGGGTTGCTAAGACCGATTGAAGGTGGAACCTATCTAGTAAATGAAGAGATGCTCAAAGATTTAAAAGAGGGCTTTTCAGGACAGCATGCTTCAAATTTAGGGGGCATTTTAGCCTTTGAAATTGCCTCTGGTCTAAACATTCCTTCCTATATTGTGGATCCTGTTGTGGTAGATGAACTTCAGGAATTGGCACGAATATCTGGTTTTTCATTAATAGAAAGAAAAAGTATTTTTCATGCCTTAAATCAAAAGGCGGTTGCCAGAAGGGTAGCAAAAGAATTTGGAAAGAAATATGAAGACCTTAACCTGATCATTACTCATATGGGTGGAGGTATTACTGTAGGCGTTCATCAAAATGGAAAAGTCATTGATGTAAACAATGGTTTACATGGGGACGGACCTTTTAGTCCTGAGAGAGCAGGTACAGTACCAGCAGGGGACTTAGTGGACTTGTGCTACTCTGGTGATTACTATCGTGATGAAATCATGAAAAAGCTGGTAGGCCAAGGTGGACTAGTCGGATACCTCGGTACAAGTGATGCGGTGAAGGTAGAGAAAATGATTGAAGGCGGTGACGAGAAAGCCAAGAAGGTGTATGATGCAATGGCTTATCAAATCGCTAAGGAAATTGGAGCTGCCAGCGCTGTTTTAAACGGGAAAGTAGACGCTATAGTCTTAACAGGTGGACTTGCTTACGGGAAAGACTTTGTTAAATCCATTAGTGATCGCATTAATTGGGTGGCTGATGTTGTGGTTCATCCAGGAGAAAATGAATTACAAGCTCTTGCAGAAGGGGCTTTAAGAGTATTGAAGAATGAAGAAGATTATAAAGTTTATCCAGGAAGTGTAAAGAAAAGAGCAACAGTATAAGAGCGAGGAGGATGCAGCATTGGCACAAGAATATGATTTAGTCATTCTAGGTGGAGGTACAGGCGGTTATGTAGCCGCAATACGTGCCTCTCAACTTGGATTAAAAACAGCTATCGTAGAAAAAGGTAAATTAGGTGGAACATGCTTACATAAAGGGTGTATTCCTAGTAAAGCTCTTTTACGTAGCGCTGAAGTGTATGCAACGGCAAAACATAGCGATGACTTTGGTGTGAAAATCAACGGTGTTGAATTAGACTTTACAAAGGTTCAATCTCGCAAAGATGGTATCGTTGATCAGCTTCATAAAGGAGTACAGCATTTAATGAAGCAAGGGAAGATTGATGTTTTTGAAGGGATGGGCCGTATACTTGGACCTTCTATTTTCTCTCCTATGCCAGGAACCATTTCTGTTGAAATGAACAATGGGGATGAAAACGAAATGTTAATCCCTAAAAATGTCATTGTGGCAACAGGCTCAAGACCACGTTCACTTCCAGGCTTAGATATTGATGGTGAATTTGTTTTATCTTCAGATGAAGCGCTTTCTCTTGAGGAACTTCCAAAATCAATTATTATTATTGGTGGAGGAGTTATTGGAATCGAGTGGGCTTCCATGCTATCTGATTTCGATGTTGAAGTAACCGTTGTAGAGTATGCTGATAAGATTGTTCCAACGGAAGACCATGAAATCTCAAAAGAAATGCAACGATTAATGAAGAAAAAAGGTGTGAAAATTGTTACTGGAGCGAAAGTTCTTCCTGCAACCTTAGAAAAAGGGGACGGTACTGTAACGATTAAAGCTGAACACAAAGGCGAAGAAAAGTCCTTTAAGGGCGAGAAAATCCTTGTTTCTGTTGGTAGGCAGGCAAATGTAGAAGGAATGGGCTTAGAAAACACGGATATTAAAGTAGAAAAAGGCTTTATTGAAGTGAATGAATATTTCCAAACAAAAGAGTCTCACATTTATGCTATTGGTGATGTTATTGGTGGTTTACAATTAGCCCATGTTGCTTCTCACGAGGGAATTACAGCAGTGGAGCATATGGCAAATGAAAACCCTCACCCAATTGATTATTCACTGATCTCAAAATGTATTTATAGTAATCCTGAAATCGCAAGCGTAGGGATCACTGAGCAGGAAGCAAAGGATAAGGGCTACAACCTTAAAATTGGTAAATTCAGTTTTAGAGCAATTGGTAAAGCACTTGTTTATGGAGAGTCAGATGGTTTCGTTAAGATTATCGCTGACAAGGATACGGACGATATTTTAGGAGTGCATATGATTGGTCCACATGTGACTGACATGATTTCTGAAGCAGGGCTAGCTCGAGTATTAGATGCTACACCATGGGAAATTGCACATACAATTCATCCGCATCCATCTCTGTCAGAAGCAATCGGAGAAGCAGCATTAGCAGTAGACGGAAAAGCTATCCATTCCTAGAAAAGCGAAGGCGGCTGGTTCAGAGGCGACAAGCACTTCCTAGAACTCCCAAAAGGCGTACTTTGCCATATGGTAGGTTTAGGAAGTGACCTCGAGTCTCTGGCGCCGTAGCTATACAAATATAAAACGGAGCTGACCAGTGATCCAGCCCGACAAAGAACTCAATGAATAACTAGTTATATAGGAGGTAAGAGATATGGCAGAGAATCGTCATGAAGAATTAGGGCTTTCCAATGAGAAAGTATTAGAAATGTATGAAACAATGCTACTTGCAAGAAAGATTGATGAGCGTATGTGGTTACTAAATCGTTCAGGGAAAATTCCTTTCGTTATATCTTGTCAAGGACAAGAAGCTGCTCAAATAGGAGCTGCCTTTGCATTGGATAAAGAAAAGGATTATGTTCTTCCATACTATCGAGATATGGGTGTAGTGTTAACGTTTGGAATGACTGCAAAAGAATTAATGCTATCTGGCTTTGCTAAGTCGGAAGATCCAAACTCTGGTGGTCGTCAAATGCCTGGACACTTTGGTCAAAAGAAAAATAATATCGTAACGGGTTCTTCTCCAGTTACAACTCAAGTTCCTCATGCTGTTGGGATTGCACTGGCTGGGAAAATGGAGAAAAAAGATTTAGTTACTTTCGTAACATTTGGTGAAGGGTCTTCAAACCAAGGGGACTTCCATGAAGGCGCTAACTTTGCAGGTGTACATAAACTTCCTGTTATTTTCATGTGTGAAAACAACAAATACGCTATATCAGTTCCAATTGAAAAACAATTGGCGTGTGAAAATGTATCTGACCGTGCCATTGGTTATGGTATGCCAGGAGTTACCGTTGATGGTAATGACCCATTAGAAGTATACAAAGCTGTAAAAGAAGCTGCAGACCGTGGACGTCGTGGTGAAGGCCCTACGCTTGTCGAAACAGTATCTTACCGATTAACTCCTCACTCCTCTGATGACGATGACAGAAGCTATCGCTCTCCAGATGAAGTGGCTAAAGCGAAAACAAACGATCCAATTATTACATTTGGGGCTTACTTGAAAGAAACAGGTGTAATGAATGATGAGATTGAAAAAGAAATCAATGATCGTATCATGAAGCAAGTAAATGAAGCAACGGACTATGCAGAAAATGCTCCATATGCTGAAGCAGAATCAGCAATGAAGTATGTTTATGCAGAAGAGAAGTAAGGGGGAATAAAAAATGCCAGTAATTTCATATATTGACGCCGTAACAATGGCTATGAGAGAAGAAATGGAACGTGACGAAAAAGTATTTGTCCTTGGGGAAGATGTTGGTAAAAAGGGTGGCGTATTTAAAGCGACACATGGGTTGTATGACCAATTCGGTGAAGACCGTGTAATCGATACACCACTAGCTGAGTCTGCTATTGCAGGTGTTGGAATTGGTGCAGCAATGTATGGAATGAGACCTATTGCTGAAATGCAATTTGCTGATTTCATTATGCCCGCTGTTAACCAAATCATCTCAGAGGCATCTCGTATCCGCTATCGTTCTAACAATGATTGGAGCTGTCCGATGGTAATTCGTGCTCCCTACGGTGGTGGAGTTCACGGCGCTCTTTATCATTCTCAATCAGTAGAAGCTGTGTTTGCGAATCAACCTGGATTGAAAATTGTCATGCCTTCTACTCCTTATGATGTAAAGGGATTACTGAAAGCGGCGATTCGTGACGACGATCCTGTAATGTTCTTTGAACATAAACGTGCTTATCGTTTAATTAAAGGTGAAGTTCCTGAAGATGATTACACTCTGCCAATAGGAAAAGCAGATGTGAAGCGTGAAGGTGAAGATATTACTGTCATCACTTATGGACTGTGCGTCCACTTTGCTCTTCAAGCAGCAGAGAAGCTTGCTCAAGATGGAATTGAAGCTCATATCTTAGATTTACGTACAATTTATCCTTTAGATAAAGAAGCAATCATTGAAGCTGCTTCTAAAACAGGTAAAGTTCTTCTTGTTACTGAAGACAATAAAGAAGGAAGCATCATGGGAGAGGTTTCTGCCATTATTGCAGAACATTGCTTATTTGACCTGGATGCACCAATCAAGCGTCTTGCTGGTCCAGACATCCCTGCAATGCCTTATGCACCAACAATGGAGAAATATTTCATGATTAATCCAGACAAGGTAGAAAAAGCAATGCGTGAGCTGGCAGAATTTTAATCATAAGAATACTATTAATCGTAACGTAAGGAGGGGTCCTCATTGGGTATTGAAAATATGAAAATGCCTCAGCTAGGGGAAAGTGTTACAGAAGGTACAATTAGTAAATGGTTAGTGTCACCTGGTGATACTGTAAATAAATATGATCCAATTGCAGAAGTACAAACAGATAAGGTAAATGCAGAAGTTCCTTCTTCCTTTACTGGAACGATAAAAGAGTTAATCGCCGAGGAAGGGGATACTCTAGAAGTTGGAGAAATCATTTGTTCGATTGAAATTGAAGGTGGAGGCTCTGCACCTCAAGAGGAAGCTCCGAAAGAAGAGAGTAAAAAAGAATCAAGTAAACAACCAGAATCAACTCAAAAACCTGCTAAATCACCAAGCAAGGATAGCGGCAATAAGGCAAGATATTCTCCTGCTGTGTTAAAGCTATCTCAAGAACATGATATCGACCTAAATCAGGTTGAAGGTACTGGAAACGAAGGTCGTATCACTAGAAAAGATCTGAAAAAGATTATCGAATCTGGAAATATTCCTAAAGCTGGAGATGCTCCGGTAGAAAAAGCGGAAGCAGAAGCACCTCAAGCGCCTGCTCAGGATCAAGTCCCATCACAACCTGCTGCAGCAAGTAAGCAAGCTGCACCAAGCGTTCCTGTTGCACCGGGAGACATTGAAATTCCAGTTTCAGGAATTCGTAAAGCCATTGCTGCTAACATGGTGAGAAGTAAGCACGAAGCTCCTCATGCATGGACGATGATGGAAATTGATGTAACCAACCTAGTTGATTATAGAAATTCTCTTAAAACAGAGTTCAAACAGCGTGAAGGTTTCAATCTGACATTCTTTGCTTTCTTTGTAAAAGCAGTAGCTCAAGCTTTGAAGGAATATCCTCAAATTAACTCTATGTGGGCTGGAGACAAAATCGTTCAGAAGAAAGATATTAATCTTTCCATTGCTGTTGCAACAGACGATGCTTTGTATGTTCCAGTCATTAAAAATGCAGATGAAAAAACGATTAAGGGTATCGCTCGTGAAATTACAGAACTTGCTGGAAAAGTACGAAGTGGTAAACTAACTTCCCAGGATATGCAGGGGGGTACATTCACTGTAAACAACACTGGATCATTTGGATCAGTTCAATCCATGGGTATTATCAATTACCCTCAAGCAGCGATTCTTCAAGTGGAGTCTATTGTTAAACGTCCAGTTGTGATGAATAATGGAATGATTGCCGTTCGTGACATGGTAAATCTATGTATGTCACTTGACCATCGTGTATTAGACGGACTAGTTTGTGGAAGATTCCTTCAACGAGTAAAAGAGATATTAGAAAACACATCAAAAGAAACGACTTCAGTGTATTAATAATTTAATGATAAGGACTAACCAGCTGGTTAGTCC
>NZ_LQXM01000023.1:0-125000 GCF_001648555.1 Rossellomorea aquimaris TF-12
CTCTACCACTGAGCTACTGCGGAACGTGAAGTAATCTAACGCTATTTGGTTTGTCTTATCGACTCTTTAGATTATAATTACTCAGGTATTACTTGTCAACCATTTTAAGAGACTTTTTCACAAATGGAATACCTCATTATTGAACTTTTTCAATCTGTAACAAAGACGATTTTCTCCTTAAAAACCAGACTTCCTTTACATCGTCCACAAACATATTTTTTCGTGTTGATTTTTCTTTTTCGTCTAAATTCCAAACTACACTTTGAGCAGTTATAGATTAAATAGGTTTGCTTCTGTTTTTGATTAGGTAAGGTCGTGCAATACCTTGAACCTCCTACCTTATGAAGAAGCTTCTTAAAGTCTTGATCTTTATGTTTAAATCCTCTTCCTTCTATATGAAGGTGATAATGGCATAGCTCATGTTTGATGATACCGATTAATTCAGATACACCATGCTCATCCAGATATTTACGATTGATGTCTATATTATGGCTTTTCAACATATACCTTCCACCCGTCGTTCTCAGCCTTGGATTAAAGAATGCTTTGTGAAGGAAGGGCTTATAAAAGAAATCGTTTGATATTTTTTCTACAAGTAGCTGCAGCTCTTCATTTGTCATTTGAAATCCTTCTTTCTTCATTGAACATGACAACCTATTATAGCATACACTATATATCACCCTTACCGTTTAGACACGTTTAAGTAACTCGGATTTCACTTCGTCGAGGATAAGGAGGTATCCTTATGCCAAATTGGCTCGTTAATCAAATGAGGAAAGCTTATTTTGAGAAAAACAGATATCAGATTAAACTCCTTAATCAGTGCTGGTATTTTTATCGTAAGAAAAACTGTTCCTAATTTATACATGAAAAAGCTGACTAATTCTAACTAGTCAGCTTTTCCTTCTTCCTATTATTGAATCATCGTTAGGGCGACTCTACCTTTTTGAACATCTACACTATCAACCCAAACGGTGACAACGTCTCCTACTGAAACTACATCTAAAGGGTGTTTTACAAACCCATTCTTTAATTTAGAGATGTGAACAAGACCATCTTGTTTTACACCTACATCAATAAAAGCACCAAAGTCCACCACGTTTCGAACAGTCCCTTGCAGCTCCATCCCTTCTGTTAAGTCTTCCAATTTCAAGACATCTTTTTTCAGTAAGGGTTTTGGGAACTCATCTCGAGGATCTCTTCCTGGTCGAATTAATGCATCAATAATATCTTTCAACGTTAATTTACCAATGCCGAGTTCTTCTGATGCTTCTTCTAAATTGATTTGAGAAAATGCCTGTTTTAGTTCTTCTGTTCCGATTCCATTTGTATCAAAGCCAACTTTTTCCAGAAGCTTCTTAACCTCGCTGTAATTGTCTGGGTGAATAGGGGTGCGATCGAGAATTTCTTTGCCGTCCATAATTCTTAAGAATCCAATACATTGCTCGTAGGTTTTCGCTCCGAGTCTTGGGATTTTTTTCAGCTGATTTCTGGATTGAAACTTTCCTTCTTCTTCTCTTTTCTTCACAATATTATTGGCAACCGTCTTGGATAGCCCCGCTACGTACTGCAATAATGAAGAAGAGGCAGTGTTTACATTTACTCCTACTTGGTTAACTGCTGTTTCAACAACAAATGTTAACGACTCGTTTAGTTTCTTTTGAGAGACATCATGTTGATATTGACCCACCCCAACAGATTTGGGGTCGATTTTCACCAGTTCCGCTAAAGGGTCCTGTAGTCTTCTAGCTATGGACACGGCACTTCTTTCCTCTACCTGCAGGTCAGGGAATTCTTCTCTAGCGACTTCCGATGCTGAATAAACACTCGCTCCCGCTTCGTTCACAATCAAATAAAAAATGTCTTTCTCGACTTCCTTTAATACGTCAACGACAAATTGCTCTGTTTCTCTAGAAGCCGTACCATTCCCTATAGCCACTACCTCTATGTCATATTTACTTATAATCTTTTTCATTATTTCTTCAGCTTTTGACCGCTGAGACTTTGGTGGATGAGGGTAAATCACATTTATATCAAGAGCTTTACCTGTTTCATCGATGACAGATAGTTTGCACCCTGTTCTGTAAGCCGGATCCACACCTAATACCATCTTGCCTTTCATAGGTGGTTGCAGTAATAGCTTTCTTAAATTCTCTGAAAAGATATGGATTGCTTGATCTTCTGCCTTATCTGTTAATTCATTTCGTATTTCTCTTTCAACGGATGGCTGAATTAATCTTTTATAGCTATCCTCGATCGCTTCTTTGACGAATTGCACTGAAATGGAGCGAGGGTTTTTGATTACTTGCTTTATTAAAAAGTCTAGTATCCCCTCTGCATCAGGTTGAATATTTACTTTTAGTACGTCCTCCTTTTCCCCACGATTCATAGCAAGGACTCGGTGAGGGACAACCTTATGGACAGGCTCTTGGTAGGAATAATACATTTCAAAAACTTTCTTTTCATCTAATTCTTCTTTTTTTACCTTGGATTCAATTAACCCTTTTCTGAAGGTGTTGTTTCGTATGTATTCTCGATAAGATGCTTCGTCAGAAATCAGTTCTGCTATAATATCCTTCGCTCCATCTAAAGCTTCTTCAATGGAGTGCACTTCTTCTGATAAATATTTAGATGCTTCTTCCTTTACGTCTCCAGAAGTTGGGAAGGTTAAAAGCCATTCTGCAAGGGGCTCCAGTCCTTTTTCTTTCGCCACTGTCGCCTTTGTGCGTCTTTTTTGTTTATATGGACGATACAAATCTTCCACCATTTGCAGTTTTTCTGCTTTTTTTATTGCTACCGATAGTTCATCAGTTAACTTCCCTTGTTCTTCAATAAGACGAAGAACCTCTTCTTTCCTTTGTTCCAAATTTTGAAGGTAACCCCATTTATCCATGATATTACGAATTTGAACTTCATCCAATGCACCCGTTTGCTCTTTCCGGTAACGAGCGATAAATGGTACTGTATTTCCTTCTTCAAGCAATGAAATAACATTTTTTACGTTTTTATTGGATAAGTTTAGTTCTTTAGAAACTCTCTGCATTAAATGTTCTTGACTTGTTAAAGTTGCTCCCACAAATATAACCTCCATCTAAAATGATTCTCACTTCATCTTACCACAGTCTTAATTCAACGAAGAAAAGGCAAATTCTGAAGAAGATAGACAAAAAATAAAAGCTTACCCCAAATCTTAGAGTAAGCTTCCTATAATATACGTTGTATCGTCTGCAGTACCATCGACTAAGGATTGAATATCACTTAGAGCTCCACGTAATGTCGGATACCTCTGTAGAATATTCTTTACTCCTGAAATATTTAATCCATCTGAGTGAATAAGGAATCGAGAATTCGTATCGTAGCTGAACCTCTGAGTTTTATATACCTGAGGCCTTCCTGACAGATACCCTGTTACTGGTAAGGGATAAGTCATTTTGCCTTCTGGGGAATACATATAGAAGCGAATATTTCCAACGCAACTATAAACAAATTCCTTTGAATGAAAATACGCTTTAATAATGGCAACTGCTGCACCACGCTTCTTCTGAAGGGCATCATTACACAGTTGCATAATCGTATCTACATCTTCGTGATGATGTTTTTCAACAATTTCTACGACAACATGAGAGGATTCATACGCAAACTTACCACTACCTAAACCATCAGCCAAAACACAGATAAAGTAATCATTTGTAGACATATAGTAGTAGCTATCACCACAATATGGATTATCATTTTTCGATACTTGTTCTGCGTACAGTTCTATTTCATTTTGTTGGAGATAAGGCATTAATAATGACTCTCCGAATCGAACATTTCTTCCTGGATAGCTTCACGCAGCTTTTTAATAGCTCTTCTTTGCAATCGCGAAACATGCATTTGGGAAATTCCGAGTTTTTCTCCAGCTTCTTTTTGGCTCAGGTTTTCAAGATAAGTATGCTGAATGATAGATTTCTCTCTGTCAGATAGAACATGAAGGACTTTTTCAAGAACAAGACGCTGGTTTACTTTTTCATATCCTTCGTCTTGATCACCTACTATATCTAATATGGTGACTGTGCTTCCTTCAGAATCAGCTTCAATGGAGTGATCCACTGATAACGCTTGATAACTTCTACCCATTTCCATCGCTTCTAATACTTCTTCTTCACTGACTTCTAGATATTCGGCTATTTCATTAACCTGAGGAGAACGTTCTAATTGATTCGTCAACTCCTCAACGGTTGCTTTAATTTTAGGTCCTAGCTCTTTAATTCTTCTAGGTACGTGCACACTCCACGTTTTATCACGAAGAAATCGTTTGATTTCTCCAATAATCGTTGGAATGGCAAAAGCTTCAAACGACCTTCCAAAGGATTCATCGTATCTTCTTATTGCTCCTAGCAGACCAATCATTCCGACTTGAATAATATCCTCGTGAAAAGATCTTCCTTTTGAATATTTTCTTGCTATGGACTCGACAAGGTTCTGATAATGCAAGACCAACTGGCCTTGGGCATCATCATCCTGATTTTCTTGGTAATCTTTAATCCATTGAAGTACCTTTTCTTTTTGTGCTTGTTGATTAGGTTGAGATAGTTTTTTCATCCTTCTCCACCTGCTCTCCCGAAAGGAACTTCGTCATAAAGACCGTCACTCCCTCTTGATGATGCACCTTTACGTCATCCATAAGACTCTCTATAAGGTAAAGACCCAACCCACCTTCTCTTAGAAATTCTACAGAATGATCCGCGTGATATGGTCCGACAGCACTTCGAATCGTTTTAAAATCAAAGCTTTCTCCATGGTCCGCTACCATTACTTCTAGGCGATCTTCGTAAAGAGCAAAGCCTACCACTACTTCACCGTCATTATCTTTATACGCATGTTGAACGGCGTTGGTAATCGCTTCACTTGAAGCAATCTTTAAATCTTCAATTGCATCATAATCAAAGCCCATACGGCTGGCTATTCCTGAAAGTGTCAAACGAATAACCCCTACATATTCTGGTTTAGCAGGGATTTTCATCTCGATGTAATCAAATGCTTGCATCATTCCACTCCACCTTCTACTTTGGAATTAATGTTCATAATATCCCCTAAACCTGTAATATCAAACAACCTTTGTAAACGATCGGATAGTCCAACTAAATTCAGTTGACCTCCACGAGCACTTACGGTTTTGAATATACCTACGAATACTCCTAATCCAGTGCTGTCCATATAGGATACATCGGAAAGGTCTATCGTGATATTTTGATTATCTACTTCAGCAGAGGGTTGAAGAGTTTCTTTAAGTTTTGGAGCTGTATATGCATCAATTTCTCCTGCTACTTTAACAAGAAGCTCGTTCTCTTTTTCTTTCAAATCTATGGATAAGTTCATAAAAAGACCACCTTTTAATTTACATTATATTAAGTCTATATTCTTTTACCCTATATGATTGAAGTGTAAACAACTTTTAGGAAATTCTTTTTATAATAATTAAAGTAAAGTCGTCACGAAGCTCAAAATGCTGAAGTTTTTCAAGTTGCTTATATACATTATTAACAATTTCCTGAGGAGGCAGGTGATGATATTTACTGATCAATTGTACTAAGTCTTCTCGTTCTAAGAACCCTTCTTCCGTTCGGCATTCTGTTACACCATCGGAAAGTAAAATGATCAGATCTCCAACTTCAACCCTTCTCTCATACTGTCTATACTTCGCCTTTTTATCTACACCTAGCAGGAGGCCTTTTGCATCAAGATCTTCGAATTCATTTGAAGTTGCATTGAAATAAAACCCTGGTTCGTGTCCTGCAGACGAATATGAGAACAAATGAGTTTTCGGATTGTAGTCACCATAGAACATTGTAATAAACATGCTGGCATCAACATTTTGTTCCACAACTCTATTTAA
Organism: Rossellomorea aquimaris TF-12; assembly: GCF_001648555.1. Classification (GTDB taxonomy): domain Bacteria; phylum Bacillota; class Bacilli; order Bacillales; family Bacillaceae_B; genus Rossellomorea; species Rossellomorea aquimaris. Next base: position 5,879 of record NZ_LQXM01000023.1, read on the forward strand.
GCTTTCTAATACTGCCGATGGTTCGTGTCGGTACTCAGGTAAACTGTCCATGGCATACTTAATCATGGACATGCAAAGAGCTGCAGGTATACCTTTCCCTATAACATCAGCAATGGCCACACTGACACTATCATTTTCATCTTGCACAAAGTGATAGTAATCACCATTCATTTTTTTAGCAGGAACACTGACAGCACCAATAGCAAGTTCTTTAACAGTTGGTATGCTTGTCCCAAGAAGAGTCTGCTGCATATTCGAGGCGACATCTATTTCATTATTTAGTTCCTGCTGTTTACTTCTTAAGCTTTGATGTTCTCTATAGGCAAAGCCATACCCGATCATCACTTCTAATAAAATGTCAAAGGAATGCAGAACATGATGCGGTAAATCTGGTTCCATTTCTAATATGACACTTTTATGAAGACTGATAATTTCTTCAGGTGAGATATGGTGTTCTATTGATTTACGACTAAATTTCTGCCCTAAATAAAGGGCTTTTTCGTCTTGTTCATTCAGGTAATTCTCTATTATCTCTCTATATTTTGAATCCATTAAATCTCTGAAATTCATATAACTCCCCCTAACGGAGCCACTTAGTCGCCCTGATATCTGTTCCTTCTCCTGGAACAGACTCGACGTTAAACTCATCCATCAATCGTTTAACACCAGGCAAACCTGCTCCTAATCCACCTGATGTGGAATATCCATCTTCCATTACTTTTCTTATATCATTAATTCCGGGTCCATCATCAATAGCAATGATTCGCACACCTTTTTTACCGGCGTCAAATAGCTTTTCAATACAAATTTGACCATGACCAGCATAAAGATAAATATTACGTGCTAATTCGCTAATAGCAGTAGTGATACGGGCTTGGTCCACGGTTCCAAAGCCAAGCTCTTTCGCAACATTTCTACCTAACTGGCGGGCAGCAACGATGTCCCATTCATTCGTGATCTTCACGCAGGATTGGCTATCCATTCCTAGTCCCCCAGTTCCAATTGTAATTTCTCTAGACCTTTTTCTAAGTCTAAAGCGGTTAGGACATCCTCTAACCTGATACCAAGCTCAATTAACGTAATGGCTACTGCAGGCTGAATACCAGTAATAACTACCTTTGCTCCCATTAACCTTGACATATTTATAACGTCTCCAAGAACTTTTGCGATAAATGAATCAATAAAGTCGATAGACGTGATATCAATTACTACGCCTCTCGCACTCGTTTCATGTATTTTTTGCAAAAGATCTTCTTGAAATTGAAGGGCTGTTTGATCATCCAACTCCCATTGAATGGAAATCAACAGACAGTCATGCAGCTTTAAAATTGGTATTCTCACTCTAATCCCTCCGTTGAAACAATTTGTCTATTCGTCATTTCAAGAGCTTTTTCGATTCCTTTTCTTAATGTACTATTTGTACTAAATTGATTTAAATTAATTCCAAGGTTAACGATCGTCTGGGCGATTTCCGGTCTAATACCCACCAGCATACATTTAGCTCCTACCAGTCTGACAGCTTCTGCCGCCTGAATAATATGGTGTGCTACCATTGTATCGACTACCGGAACACCCGTTATATCAATTAACACTACTTCTGCTCTATGTTTCACTACGCCATTTAGCAGGTTCTCCATTATTAAACGGGCTCTTTCTGTATCAATGGTTCCAACTAAAGGCATAACAGAAATTTTTCCAAAAACAGGAATCAAAGGTGCCGATAACTCTTGCAACGCAATCTTTTGCAAGGAAACCGTTCTTTCCCATGACTCTGTATAAGCGCTTATCACCTTGTTATACATAGGCGTTAGCCATTTATCGAATTCTTCTATCTTTGAAGATTGGTTTTCTTGAGTAATGATCCCGTCTTTCGTCATTCCTTCATAAACTACTTTTCCGAAAGCACTTAAAGCAGTAGTCACAAACGTCAGAGGCCATCCCAGTCGGACGACTTTTTCAGCAAAGTCCTCTAATCTAGTTGTGAACTCATTAGAATCTCTTAAGCTAGCCGCAATCATTTCAACAAACTCATGGCTTGTCTTAGTAAAAACCTGATTAGAAACGACCTGAAGAAACTTCTCATCTGCTTCTTCTTTCATTCGCTCCATCCAGATGCCGGTTATATCTGACTTATTATCCTGAATATAATCCGTGACTTCAGTAAACATTTAATTCTCCCCATTCTATCATATGAAATTTATAATCATACTTAACTCATAAAGCTGTAATCAAACTTTAAAGTAATTTGATTCTTTCATTACAAAATAATTATATCCCATTATAATTGTAACAAATAAATACCTATTTGAAAAAGCCTATCGCTTATGATGTTTTCACAATTACTTTATCCATTATAAATTGTTGAAAGGGATTTGTCATAAAATTGATTATATTTACATTATATAGCTTGTATCAAGGGGGTCATTTGTCCTTATATTCCTTAAAAAACACAAAACAAAAAGGCTTATTGATCTTTATTTTGTCGATCAGTAAGCCTTCTGGTTTGCAGTTATTTTCGTCCCATTTTGTAACGTGATAATCGTTTCACACATTGAAGAGATCAAGCTAAAATTGGATTAAACCGACACTTATTTGTAAGGCGTCATCCACTTTTTCCATCATCTCGTCATCTAAGTGTGTAATCTTATCGGTAAGACGTTGTTTATCAATCGTTCTAATTTGTTCAAGCAAGATAACAGAATCACGTTCAAAACCATAACGTTTCGCATCAATCTCAACATGAGTAGGCAGTTTAGCTTTTTGAATTTGTGCAGTAATAGCCGCAACAATAACTGTGGGACTGAACCTATTTCCTATATCGTTTTGAATAACCAGTACCGGCCGAACTCCGCCTTGTTCTGATCCGACAACAGGTGAAAGGTCTGCAAAATATACGTCACCACGCTTAACAATCAAAGGATTAACCTCCGCTTACTAAGCGTTCGACTGTATGTTCTGCCTCATATTCTGCTTGAATCGCTTCAGAAGCGATCGCGAGATTAATTTTAGCCATTTCCATATAGCCGCGTCTCATAGATTCACGTAATTGTCTCTTTTTACGCTCTCGTAAATACATTTTTGTTGCACGATAAATAAACTCATTGCGATTCACATTTTCTTGATCTGCAAAGCCGTCTAATTCTGTAACGAGCTGTTGCGGTAGACGAATTAAGATTTCTGTTGTTGCGCTGGATTCAGACACAAACTACACCTCCACCAATCACTACATACCGTTTCGTTCATTAACATATTTATCATACCATCAAATAGTGGGAATGAAAAGACAATTTATCAATCTCTTCTATTATCCACCATTTAAAATATTATTTATTCATGGGATTTGAGGATTTCTATTTTCCGCATCTATATTGGAAGATAAGAGTTTATTGGAAACTTCCGTTGGTTCTCCGTTTCTTAAATAGATTCGAGGTACCCTGGTTGAGATAATACATGGAATCTCATAATTAATCGTGTCGAGCTTTTGAGCGATTTCATCCATTGTAATTTCCTCTTGACCCTGTTTTCCAATTAAAGTTACTTTCGATCCAGGTGTTAATGGATCCGGTAAACTTATCATACATTGGTCCATACATATTCTACCAACTATCGGAGCACGTTTGCTGTTTACAATGACATGTTGACCCTGAAGTCTACGCAGCCATCCGTCAGCATATCCGATTGGAATCGTTCCAATCCATTCCTTCTCACCTGTTTCATAAGTAGCTCCATAGCTTATTTTCTCTCCAGCTGAAAGCTCCTTCGTGGAAATGAGTCTGGAATGAAGAGAGAATACCGGCCTTAGAGGAAAGGGTAATTCAGGCTTCACCTCTGCAGATGGAGAAAGTCCATACATGGAAATCCCAACCCTAACAGCATTAAAATACGTATTCGGCTTCCTTAACGTTGCAGCGCTATTAGACGAGTGGATATATGGTGGCAGCTCATCTAATGATTGAAGCATTTCTTCAAATACTTTTAGCTGTTGCTCAAGGTAAGCATCATTTAGCTCATCAGCTGTTGCATAATGAGTAAAGATTCCTTCTAATTCAAAACTTGAATGGGTTGCGATACATTTCTCTATCTCTTTTAATTCTTTTATGGTTCTCACACCTATCCTACCCATCCCAGTGTCACATTTAATGTGTAGGTGTAGTGAGTCTTCCTTTGTCAATTGCTTTTCTGCTTCTACCAGCCATTCTTGACTAAAAGTAGTTAGCGAGATTTGTTGTTCAGCAGCCATCTTTACGTCTTTTGGACGTGTAGCTCCCAGTACAAGAATAGGGGATTGAATTCCAGCTTTCCTTAAGGAGAGGGCTTCGTCTAAGAAAGCCACCGCCACTCCATGTGCTCCTGCTTCCAAAGCGGTTAAGGCCGTTTGAACATCTCCATGACCGTAAGCATTCGCCTTTACCACTGCAAACATTCTCACATCTTGGGGAATGTGTTTTCGAATGTTTGTTACGTTCTCATATAAATTGTCTAAATTTATTTCCGCCCAAGTATCTCGAAAAAATTGCGTCTGCGTTTCCACACTTTTCACTTCCTCATATCTATGCACAAAACATTGTCATTCTATTCAAGAATACCATTGATTATTCCTCTATGCCTCTATTGTGTCAAATACAATTATTTCTATCAAGAAAAACGATAGGGGCAAATGGCTGATTCAATTTCAAGCAATCATTCATTGTTGAAGAATCAGTAGGAAAGACTGTTGATACGCTCGTACAATTATTTATATGTAGAATGTTATCTTTTGTCTGGATAAAGGTTTATGTTGGCAAAAAATGATTGCTGCACTTTGAAAAAAATGTTCTTCTTTAAACGAGTAAGGCCTTTATATTAGTCTATATTAAGAAGGAGACTCAACTCATTCCCCTATGAAAGTGAGCACCTTGCTGTAAAAACTACTCCACTCTTTTCAAACAACAGCAACAATCTTTAAGAAATGAATTTTGCAAAAAAATGAGCATCACACCGTTCAAGCAAGAAAAGAGACGAACCTATTAGGCTCGCCCCGTTTTGTGAGAATTATTTTACCATGGAACCTTGTACTGATTGAGCTAACATCACCATCTCAGATGGTGTTAAATCATTAGAAGCCAGCATGTAGTCTACACCATTATTCGTCCAGGTGATGGAGCGGTCAGTCATGGCTGCCACTGTGAACCCTAGATCAACCAGTTCACCTTTTAAGGATGTTGAAACAGTCATAGTTGGAACGAATGTTGTTTTCTCTTGAACAATCGTAAAGGATTTTTCACCGTCATACGTTAGGATTACTCGTTTACCGGTATCAGTGGCTACTTCCTTCTCTTCCACTAACTGCGTACCCGTAATTTCTGACATAGGGTACAGAACCGTAAACTCTTTATCTTCTACACTTGCCGTCACAGGAACTTCAAGTTGAGCACCCGTCATATTTTTCTTCATGTCGAAGTCTTTTTTGTCAAATGCCGCTTTCATATCCATTTTGGAAAACTCAACCTTCACAAGAGAGTTTTGGTCAGCATCCATTACATTAACCGACGCAGGAGAAAGATCCTTTTTATTGAAGGCAATCTCTTGAGTTGGAAGCATTTGACTATTTTGATAGCGTGTTTTTGTATTGAAGATATAATGGTCTTTCGTCTCTTTAAATGTAGCCTCTTTGTCTTTCAATACATCTTGAACAAGAGATTCATAGAGGTACGCTTGACTACTGTTTTCTGGCCAGTCGCTTTGGAAACGGAAGCTTTTGTTGAGGGCTGGAGTTAAGACAAATACCCCGTCATCGTTACGCAGAATCATTTGACTTTGATCCTTCGCTGCGTTTTTCAGTGCTACTCGATAATAATTAGGGTCATTATGCCACACTTCAACATCATAGGTTTGGGGTTCTTCTCCCACTTGAAGCGTCATTTTTGCGTCTGCCTTATACCCTTTCATATCCTCTACTTTTGCCTTTAAATCTTTCGTTACATCTTCTTTCGATTTTTCACCACAAGCAGCCAGCATAAGCACTGCTAACATGGCCATCACTAGTACAACTAGCTTTTTCTTCATTTTTTCAACCCCTTTTGTCTCAGGATAAACGTAAATGAGAGAGGGGAAAGCTAGCCGTTTAAGAATGGACGATTCTTATAGAATGCCCCGTTCCTCACACTCGTGTTCAATGGAAATTGATCAAAGAACCGCGATTGTTAAATAACTAGCCTTGTCTCTCCTATTGCACTACTGAATATATGAGACAACCTTAGGGATTATGCTAGTGAAGATGACAAGCAGAGAATATTTTTATTCTTCTATTATGACTTGTGCAGCTGCAAATTCTTTACTATGGGTGATAGATAAATGAGCCTTTAGGCCGGTTGGCTTTGAAAAATAAGGCTTTCCATTCTGATCCTTACTGATTTCAATATCCAGAAATGAAAGCTCTTCTCCGATACCCGTACCATTTGCTTTGGAGAAAGCTTCTTTTGCAGCAAATCGCCCGGCAATATACTCCACTCTCCGTTGTTGTGTTAGTCTGGACAATGCTTCTTGTTCCTTTAAGGTTAGAATCCTATTTATGAACTTAGGCTGACGCTCCACTATTTTTTGAATGCGGGTGATTTCAATAATATCTAATCCAATTCCTTTAATCATATGTAAATCTCCTTCTATTCTTGTCCATTTAAGCATATAAATAATACGAATGATTCGTTATTTTTCGCCTTTTCATATACTATATAACTATCTTATAAAATTGTTTGCTGGAGGGTACAACATGTTTGTCCGTACAGAAAGTTTTTCACAGTTTTTGCGACAATACCCCATTATATCTATCATTATTTTCATTCATATATTGCTCTTCCTTGTTAGTTCTCTTCCTATTTTCCCCCAAATGTGGGTGTATGAACAGCTGGCTGGTGTAAATTTATTTATTAAAGAAGGAGAATGGTGGCGGTTGATCACTCCCATATTTGTTCACATCGGGTTTGCTCACCTACTCTTCAACTCATTTTCCCTTGTCTTATTCGGTCCGCCTTTAGAAAAATACTTAGGCAAATTAAAATTTATTGGTCTTTATTTTGCAAGTGGTATCTTCGCTAATATCATTACGTATCTTTTAAAGCCCCTTACTTACAGTCATGTGGGAGCATCAGGAGCTATTTTCGGTTTGTTCGGGTTTTATATTGCCATGATTATGCTAAAAAATCACTTTATCACGAGAGAAAGTCGCCAAATCATCCTTCCTATTGTAGTCATTGGTGTCGTGATGACATTCATGCAGTCCGGTATCAACATTACCGCCCATATCTTTGGGTTACTTGGTGGATTTATTATTGGATGGATTTCTGGCAAAAGATACTGAAAGATAAAAGGTGGCCCATTCTAATAGTGGGCCACCCTTTTTATATGGATTGATTATACGAAAACCATGATGCAACGGTTTTTATATCGTCTCTTTCTAAATCGTGAATAGCGCTTGAATACCCAGTTCCACCTGACTTCACCGTGGTGACCAGACTCCCTAAATTTTTTCTCGATTGAAACCAACTTTCTTTCGTATCGAGGGATTGAATCCTATTTTTCTTCATATACATGGTGTTTTTCAAGAACCCTCTATACTGCAAGGACAATTGAGTACCGTCAACCTTCCATCCACCTGCCCGATATTGATAATACCCAAGGACACTAAGGGGAATGACACTTAGGAAACTGAGGGCACCAAGCGGGAAATACAAAATGGTCACAATGGTTCCCGGAATGAGAATCCAAATCGTTCTTCTAAAAACGTACCTTTTTAATGAGCGCTTTGGAAGTCTCTTAAAGTCACTAACAATTCTATAATCATGGAATATCCCATCCAACAGGTCAGCAATTCTCTTCTTTTTCACAAGAGGAAAGAGCTTAATCGTTGTGCTCTCCTTATCTAAAACGGAGCCTCCAGCATTTTCAATTTGAACCGTACAATAGCCTAACAGCTGTCTGATCGGATTCTCTACAACACGTATTCCCTGCACGCGATTTAGCGGGACGGTTACCTGCTTTTTCTCCAGTAACCCTCGAGTGATCACAATGTTTTCATCGACGATCTTCACCTTGAACTCTCCATAAATAATAAAGGTCCATGCAATTGAAAGAAGCCAAGCAACGATTAATAAAACAAATGAAAGAATCGAGACGATGAAAATACCACTTTTAATAAATACCGCTACCTCTTCATATACCGCTTCATACGGTATCAGCTCATTGAATTGCGAAAAGAACACGAAAACACCTGATAAAATAACACCAATCCCACCAGAAGTCGTGGCCAGAACCCAGATATCCTTAGGACTCATATTAAATAAGATTTTACCTTTCTCGGCAGTATCCTGAGTCTCTGTTTCAGGTATTTCACGTCCCTTCTTTTCACTATAAATAATCTTTTCAAGCTCTAGAGCCTCTTCTTTTACAATAGCCGTCAATTCAGCTTCAGATTCTCTCGGATTTGAAGAGCCTGCTGTTTCAACCTTCACCTTCACTAATCCAAAAGGTCTATGAAGAATACCTTCTGAAAAGTTCAGGCTTTGGATACGGTCAAAAGGAATATACCGTTTCTTTTTAACGAAAAGACCGTATTCAATTCTGAGTTCCCTATCTTCCAATCGGTAAGTAAATCGAAGCCATTTCACTATTCCTGCAACTAATACAAACACAAGTACTGCCACTATGGATAATATAGGAATGTAATCCCAAAAACCGCTTTTTTCCCCATTATTATTCAGCACAAATATTAAGACAAAGGGTATTATCAATTCTTTTAATTGTTTCACAAAGCTTGCAACAGCCGAAATAGGATGTAAACGCTTATGCTCAGACATCTTCTTCTGCCACCCTTGCAAGTAATGAAATCGAGTTTCTCAATTCATCCGCTTCCCCTGTATCTAATGCAGGAATTTCATGAACAGTCGCTGCAGTTGAGATTGTGATCGTTGATAAATGGTACTTTTTCAAAATAGGACCCTGCACCGTGTCTACATGCTGTACCCTTACCATTGGTATCAACGTTCTTTTTACAATGAAGATTCCTCTTTGAAGCTCAATTTCTTGCTCTCTTACTTCATACCTCCACCTTTTCCACCGCATGGTCGGTATTAAAAACACCAATAAATATGTAAATAGGATGATAACGATTATAGCGATTGCGATCATCCATGTTGGCCAATTAAATAAGTATGACAATACAATGACTGCTATGGCTACTGCCACAAACCCAAGAGTTTGAAACAACCCATAAAGCTTCCAGACCTTCAACGCTTTTGGCGATATCCTCTTTAGTGACTCAACGCTCACACCAATCCCCCCTTACTCTATGTATAAATCTTACATTATATTTACGTTTCGGAACAGGATGGGTTTCATAATTTCATTCAATGGTAAACGAAGCTTTGTCTATCCACTTAACCTCTGTAACTTCTTTCAAGTCCTCAACTAATTGAAATAGGGCATCGTCCTTCCACTTGGCTTCAATCATACAATCAACTTGATCAACGGTTTCTTTTATCCCATGTAAAAAATCTAAAAACATCTTTGAATCAATTGTATCTCCATGTGCTTTAAACTCTTCAGGTGAGCGGGGACTCGAAATGTGCATTTTAACAGATAACGGAGATTGACTCCACGTCTGAACAATTCGATCCCAATCCAACTTCCAATCCCTTTCGTTGTATGCAAGGTGGTGATGATAATCGAATACAAGAGGAATCCCCAGCTTCTCACAAAGATATAAAGCATCCGCTGCACTAAACACCGTATCGTCATTCTCTAACATAATCATTCGTTGAAGTGAAACAGGGGTCAAAGCCCAATTATGTATAAATTGCTCCAATGCCTTCTCCTTGTCATCATAAGCTCCTCCAACATGAAGCACACACCGGTGAGTGGGATCAATGCCCATCCCCTTTAATAAAGCCTCATGCATTTTTAACGTTTTGAACGTATTTTTCAACACATCCACATCTTTCGTATTTAAAAGCACAAAGTGATCAGGATGAAAATCCACCCGCATGGGATGCTCATTCAAATAGGCTTTTATATCATCAAGAGCCGGTTTCAAAGGTGTAATAAAATCCCACCCTTTCAATTCCGGATGATTAGCCAGTGGAATTAACTTTGAGCTAAATCGAAAAAACTGGATGTCATTAAATACATTATGCTTTAACAAACGAAGGCAATTTTCAAGATTTGACCGGGCAATCCGCTCAAGCCTTCCAATCGCCGCCTCTCGATCCTTTATCCCCGAAAATTGTTTATACGTCATCGTTTGCGAAGGAGAAGCATTTTGAAGGTTCATACTCATGGCCACATAGCCAAGCTTTATGAGTGTCATGGTTGGGTGACTCCTTTTTTGGTTAGTATGTGCGTCGTGAGGAGAATTATTTTACAGAAATACTTATGTAACACGCCCTCTACTATACGTAGTACCTTTTAACGTACCACTTGAAAGTAAATTAGATGATTTAAGTATTTTAGTTGCTATTTTTTGAGATTCCAAATTAAGAAACCACCGCAGATCACGATTAGTGTGTTTATTATCGATTAGCAGTAAATAGTCTTCAATCGCATCCTGATCTGAAAAAGATGAGCATTTACTACAAAACCAAGAGGAGCTCACTCTTTGGAGTGGTATAAAGTTGCATTTTTTGCACTGAACACCTCTAAGAATAGCCTCCTTTGGGATATTTAACTTTTCTAGAAAATTATATTCTTGTGAAGAATGATTTTTTAGAATAGCACGTTTTATTTTGGCTATATCTATATCAGAAACCATTTTACTTGAAAATTGACTATTCAAATCCATTATTCGATCAATCAAATTTTGGGAATGTATTATTTTTAAATAAGATGAAAGGGGCTTAGGAAGGGTTGTATATTCAAGAATAGTTGCAGGGTTACTAATAACTACTAGAAAGTCAATCGGAGGGGCCTTTAATTTATTCACAAGAAACCATTTTTGGAGAAGAAGCTTTTGTCTTGTAACTTGAGAAACAGGGTCTATAAAGCCCTCTGTCTTATCATTATAGATTCTTGTACATTGCCTGATTTGGGGATCAATTCTCATTATCCCAGTAAGATTCTTAACCTCGATGATAAGTGCATAATGGGGAGTCACAACGAGAGTGTCTATTTGAAAGTAATGAGGATTTAACGGAAGTCTAATATCGTGGAAAATCATGTATTTCTTATCATTCAAAAAACTCAAATGATAATCTACCCTTTTTTCACCATAATAACCTGCTTTTCTTTTCTTTAAATCAGCTTCGATTAAAGGTACTTTCTCATAATTAGGAGGTAATCTTCTTAGAGCGGCTTCGTTCTGCATAATTCTTAAAGGTACTTCTCTTTTTTTGTATATCAATTTATCACTCCTATGTAAATTGGTATATATTAATTTCGACAATAAAAGTACATTTCCTGTTTGATTATGTAGAATTCCAATATTTTTTTGCCGGAGTGATTTTTATAATATATAGGCCATTTTTGAAGTTTACAAGCCATTATGAGAATTTATAGGCCGTTTTAAATATTAATGAGCCATTTTAAAATTTTATAAGCCAATTACCTACTTTTATACGCCAATTTACATTATTAGAAAAACAAAACCAAACACAAAAAAACACGACAACCTAAGTCATCGTGTTTTCATTATTATTAAGATTGTGAAGAAGAGTTGTAAGACTTGCGTCGGTTAGACGATTGAGGTCTGCCTCCGCCGCCGCTACGGTTACGGTCTCCGCCACGGCTTGCGCCGCCTCCGCGATTTCCGCCGCCGCGGCTGCTTCCACCGCGACTTCCGCCTTTACCACTGCGTGCTCCACCTTTGTATCCACCGCCGCGATTTCCGCCGCCACGATTTCCACCTCTTGATGGTAGAGGACGTTCTTCTGTGATTTCAACTGGAGTTGTATCTGGCTCTTTTGTTAATACGCGAATAGCTGCTGCTACTGCTTGAACCGGATCATGATCTCCTAGGAATTCTTCTGCTAATTGATAGTAATCTTTAAGATCACTTTCTTTAGCCGCTTCAGCTAATTTTTCAAGAGCTAAGCGTTGTTGACCTTCAAGGGCTTCGTTTAAGCTAGGTGGCTTAAGAGCCGTCATTTTCTTCTTCGTTGTTTGTTCAACGATTTTCAGGTAACCCATTTCTCTTGGTGTTACAAAAGTGATGGACATACCCTTCTTACCTGCACGACCTGTACGTCCGATACGGTGAACGTAGCTTTCTGGGTCTTGAGGAATGTCAAAGTTGTATACATGCGTTACGCCTGAGATATCTAAACCACGAGCAGCAACGTCTGTTGCGATAAGAATATCGATACGGCCTTCTTTGAACTTTTTCAGAACTGTCATACGACGAGCTTGAGAAAGATCTCCGTGAATTCCTTCTGCCAGGTAGCCGCGGATACTAAGTGCTCTAGCTAGTTCGTCTACTCTACGCTTTGTACGACCGAATACAATCGCTAGTTCAGGTGATTGTACGTCGATTAAACGTGAAAGAACATCGAATTTTTCTTTTTCGCTTACTTTAGTGAAGTATTGTTCAATGTTTGAAACCGTTACTTCTTTTGATTTTACTTTGATTACTTCTGGCTCTGTCATGAAACGGTTCGCAATGCGACGAATCGGGTCAGGCATTGTTGCAGAGAATAGAAGTGTTTGTCTTGTGCTTGGAACAGTCTCAAGAATGCTTTCGATGTCTTCGATGAAGCCCATGTTTAGCATTTCATCTGCTTCGTCAAGTACAAGTGTTTGAACGTTTTCAAGGTTCAGTGTTTTACGTTTGATATGGTCTAGTAAACGACCTGGTGTACCAACGATGATATGAGGGTTCTTTTTCATAGCACGGATTTGGCGTTGAATGTCCTGTCCGCCGTATACAGATAGCACGCGTGCACGCTTATCTGATCCAATGCGATATAATTCTTCTGATACTTGAATTGCAAGCTCACGAGTTGGTGCAATAACAAGCGCTTGAACATTTCCGTTCTTAACGTCGATTTTCTCGATCATTGGAATACCAAATGCTGTTGTTTTACCTGTTCCAGTTTGTGCTTGACCGATAATATCTTTACCTTCTAAACCGACTGGAATCGTACTTGCCTGAATTGGTGTTGCTTCTTCAAAGCCCATACGTTTGATTGATTTCAACGTAGATGCGCTTAAGTTTAAATCTGCAAACTTAGTCAATGTTACATTCTCCTTTAATTTACATCTTTTATAACTAATCAATATCTGATTATATTTTTAGGTCGGAACGAAATCTTACCCACCGAAAGACTTCGGTATCTAATCTAAAATCGTCTATATGAGATGTGATGTTTTAGTTTATGTTTATGTTTCATACAAAAAAATACACTCTTCAAAATACGAAGAGCAGCACGTCCAACATAATAGAACTATGTTGTAGTAATGTTACCACTTCTAGAAATGAATTTCAATCAAATGTAAAATAGTCAATCTATTCATTTTGCAAGAAATGGTAGATCTCTCCAAAAAGTTCGTGCTTATCTTCACTATGGCAGATTAAGTGCTTCGCTTTTGAGGAATAAAATAGGTTCTTTTCTTCAGAAGATATGGTTTCGTATATATATTTTGCACTTTTAGGTGGGACTATCCCATCATTTTCTCCTTGGGCGATAAAGGTTGGGATGTCAATCTTTGTGAGCAGCGGACGAACGATACGTACTACCTTTCGAAACTCATAGGTGGAAAGGATCGGGGTTTTCGTTACTTTATATTTATAACGATTATAAAGCTCGTTTTCAAGAATGTTGCCTTCTAACCCTTCTTTGATTAAATTACCAATATCTTTTACGAGCTGTTTGAAATTCACATAATAGGCCGCTGCACTTAATAGTACTAATTTCTCGACATTATATTTCACTGATAGATACGAAGCGATTAATCCCCCCATTGAAAAACCAATTACATAGACCTGGTCACATCGATCCAGAAGGGTTTTGAGTTCATTTTCAGCATGTTCTAACCACTCGATGTGTTTAATTCCTTTTAATTCTAGGTTTTTACCGTGGCCAGGTAAGGTGGGCACAACGATATCCCAATCTGTTCTCTCCTCTAAATAGTCGGCTAATGGCTCCACCTCGTATGGTCCTCCAGTGAATCCATGAATGAGTAAACAACCAATCATTCGTCATCCCTACTTACATTTTAAAGAATAGAGGAGAGAGACGGGTATGAAACCATCCTCTCCTACAACATTTTGTTCATTTGTAACCTTGTTTAAACTTATGATTTTTTAATTCCTTCAATAATTTCTTCAAGCTTCATTCCTCTAGACGCTTTGAACAATAATAACTCTTCCCCTTTTATCAAGGTTGATAATTCATCCTCAAGAGCTTTTTTATCTGTAAAAGAATGCACTCTTTCGGATGAGAAGTGTTCTAATGCACCTTTTGCAATCACGCTACCAAGATTTCCGTAGGTAAATACGTGCTGTACTTTTTCAGGGTCAATCAGAGTGCCGATTTCATAATGAAATTCTTCTTCTTTGTCGCCAAGCTCTAACATATCCCCTAAAATTAACATTTTGGTGTGATAGCCTTCTAGCTCTGAAACAAGTTGAATGGCAGCTTTCATTGAGGTTGGACTGGCATTATAGGCGTCATTGATGATTTTCTCACCCTTCTTACCTTCCACCATTTCCATTCTCATTTGAGTTAGCTTCAAGGACTTCAATCCTTCTTTCATCTCTTCCACCGTTACATTAAATTCTTTTGCAATCAAAATGGCTGCTAATGCATTGTGGATATTATGCTGTCCCAGTACTGGAAGGAAAAACATTTCTCCTTTTGCCAAGGACGTTTCGAAGTAACTGCCGTTTTGATTCATTTCAATTTTCGTCGGGTAGATTGAGTTGAATTCACTTCGTCCAAAGGTTTTGACATGTTTAACCTTCAGTTCCTTTACCTGTTCTTGTAAAAGCGGTTCGTCTCCATAATAGGCGAATAGCCCATCTTTCTTCAATCCTTCCACAATCTCAAGCTTGGCTTTTGTAATTCCTTCACGGGAACCAAGGTCTTGAAGGTGAGACTCTCCAATATTTGTTACAATCGCTGCATCAGGCTGTGAAATAGTAGATAGTAGTTCAATTTCTCCGAATCCACTCATTCCCATCTCCAAAACGGCAACTTCAGCGTCATGTGGAAGTGAAAGAATCGTTAATGGGAGACCTATATGGTTGTTGTAATTGCCTTGGGTTTTATGGACCTTGTATTTCACTGCAAGGATATTTGCAACAATATCCTTTGTTGTCGTTTTTCCGTTGCTTCCCGTGATACCAACTACTTTTAGATCAAGTTGATGACGATACTGGTTCGCTAAGGATTGAAGAGCTAATAATGGATCCTCCACAACGAATACGGGGATATCTTCGGGAGGATTCGGAACATTGACATCCCAGAGAGCTGCAGATGCACCTTTTTCAATCGCATTTCGGACAAACTGATGCCCATCCACATTTTCCCCTTTAAATGGGACAAACAAATTTCCTTTTTCGATTTTTCTCGTATCAATAGACACTCCTTGAATCACAATGTCTTCAAATTTAGAAAGATCATTTTTCACATCCAGCATTTCGCATATTTCTTTAACACTCTTCTCAAACATTTGCGTTCTCCTTTTATTCCTTCAGTATTTTTTAGTATTTCGAAATGAAAACAGATGAGGGACTGCCTCGAGAAATGCATCCGCTGGACAGTCCCTTATCAAGTATTACATTGTGTGTTTAATGGTTTGCTTTTCTTGATAACGTTCTAATCCGAGGTCTACCAATTTCCCAATAAGTGTTGGATAGTCTACACCAGTGTGTTTCCATAAAAGCGGGAACATACTGTATGGTGTAAAGCCTGGCATGGTGTTTACTTCATTCATGTATATTCTGCCATCTTCTGTCAGGAAGAAATCTGCTCGAACTAATCCGGAACAGTCAAGTGCTTTAAAGGATTGGATGGCGATTTCTTTCATCTTGTCAGCCACGTCTTCCTCGACTTCAGCAGGGATGATAAGAGCAGTATCTCCATCTTCATATTTTGATTTATAGTCATAGAAGTCTGTCTTCGGAACAATTTCACCTGGAACAGAGCATTGTGGTTGATCATTGCCAAGAACACCGATTTCAATCTCACGGGCTTTTACGCCTTCTTCGATGATGATTTTGCGATCGAATTGGAATGCTTCCTGGAATGCTTTTGCCAGTTCATCTCGAGAGGAACATTTACTTATTCCAACAGATGAGCCCAGGTTGGCAGGTTTTACAAAGCAAGGGTAACCAATTTCTTTTTCCACACTTTCATAAGCTTGCTCCTCATTCGCTTTCCACGTACTGCGAATAAACCATGTGTAATTTACTTGTGGTATACCGGCTTGGGCAAATAAATTCTTCATGATGACTTTATCCATTCCTGCTGAGGAAGCCAACACGCCATTTCCTACATAAGGAAGATTTAATAGTTCCAGCATTCCTTGTACAGTACCATCTTCACCGTTAGGTCCGTGAAGAAGGGGGAAAATCATATCATATCCTTCTCCTTTTTCTGATGAAGAAATGGATGTACTTAATGCGTTAGGTGAAATTTCTTCACCGTTGTTAAACTGTAGCTCTTTCACATCTTTTACAGGTGCGTTTAATTGCGGTCCCTTCATCCATTCTCCTTCTGTGGAAATGAAAATAGGGTGGATATCAAATTTATTTAAGTCCAAGGCTCCAATTACAGCCTTGGCTGTTTGTAAAGATACATTATGTTCAGCGGATTTTCCGCCGTATAATAAACAAAGTTTCGTTTTCATGTATGAGTAACCTCCAATTAGCAATAGATGTTTCTATTTTATCACTTTCATTCCAAAGGGAAAGAATGATTCACATGGAAAATAATATTTCCCACATTTGTCCTTGATTCAAAAGACATTGTTTCCCTTAAAAGTTCCATATATATGTATGTAAGGGTAACCTCGTCTTGCCACAAGCGATTATTTATTTGAATACACTTAAAATTCCGCCTATTACTGAAACTATTATCATTTAGATCTAACCGTTGTATAATCCTCCTAACGCAAACATTTGTATTTTTAAGGAGGACATCTAGATGAGAAAGCTTGGTTTACTTCCTAAGATTCTTTTAGGTATTGCTTTAGGTATTGTCATCGGTGCATTTGCACCAGAATGGTTTGTAAAACTATTCGCTACGTTTAATGGACTTTTCGGTAATTTTTTAGGATTTGCTATTCCCTTAATTATCATTGGCTTCATCGCTCCCGGAATTGGCTCGATGGGAAAGGGAGCTGGAAAGCTACTGGGACTTACAACAGGCCTGGCTTACGGTTCAACAGTATTAGCAGGTATTCTTGCTTTTTCCGTTGCAAAGACTATTTACCCATCTTTATTAGCAAATCAAACTTCTCAATCATTTGAAAACCCTGAGGAAGCTCTTCTTAAGGGATTCTTCACAGTAGATATGCCTCCGATTATGGGTGTAATGACAGCCTTGCTAATTGCTTTTACACTTGGGTTAGGAATGGCCGCTATCAAAGGCGATACTTTACAAAAAGGAATGAATGAATTTAGAAACATCATCGAACTTGTTATAGAAAAAATCATTATTCCTTTACTGCCGGTTCATATTCTTGGTATTTTCGCTAATATGACTCAAGGTGGTCAAGTTAGTTCGATTATGTCTGTTTTCGCAAAAGTATTTGTGATGATTATTGTTTTGCATGTATTCTTTCTAATTATACAATATACAACTGCCGGTTCATTACGAAAGCAAAATCCATTTTCTATGATGAAAGGCATGCTTCCAGCTTATTTTACAGCACTGGGGACTCAATCTTCCGCTTCAACCATTCCCGTAACGCTTGAACGTTCGAAGAAAATTGGAGCTAGGGAACGAATTGCCGACTTCTCCGTACCGTTACTGGCAACGATTCATTTATCTGGAAGTACGATTACTCTTGTTAGCTGTGCCATGGCCGTAATGTTTATTCAAGGGGAAGCGCTGACATTCACTCAGCTTTTCCCATTCATATTGATGTTAGGAATTACGATGATTGCTGCCCCTGGTGTTCCAGGTGGTGCTGTTATGGCTGCACTGGGACTCCTTGAATCCATGCTGGGCTTTGGCCCAACCATGACGTCCCTGATGATTGCCCTTTACCTGGCTCAAGACAGCTTCGGTACAGCCTGCAACGTAACAGGTGACGGAGCCATCACCTCCATCGTGGACAAACTAACTCAAAAGAAACCCAAACCCGTCTCAACCGTAAAAGCGGGTTGACTGGATTAATAATAAAAGAAGGTCCGTCCCTCAAATGAGGGACGGACCTTCTTTTTATTTAATAACAAGTACAGGACGATCAGATTTTTGAAGTATTTTGTGGCTGACGCTTCCAAGTACGAGCTCTTGAAGTGCGTTAAGGTCTCGGCTTCCTACAACAATCAGATCCACATCTAATTCTTTGGCAGCTTTCAACACGGACTCACTTGGATCTCCTTTTTCCATGCGCAGTTCATAGTGAATGCCTTCCTTTATAAATATATCTGTTACAGGAAGCAGTTTCTTTTCTCTTTCAACCTGAATGGAGAACGTGTCGGTACCTGTTAACACATCATGTTTGGAAGTCTCGTAATCTACAACATTGATTAGTGTTAATTGATATTCTGAGATATTCTTCATCATTTCTACTACTTGGTGGGCTGCTTTTTGAGAACCCTCGGACCCATCTGTTGCTAATAAAAATTTCTTCATGCTTTCACCTACTTTTCCCTCATTGTAACAACGTTTTTCTCCCCCTACAATGAATACCTTTTCATCAAAGTATCCACTTCCCTACGCGTTGGCATTCCACCTTGGGCACCAAAGGCAGTAACGGATATAGATGCAGCACGGTTAGCAAAACGAAGACTGTTCAAAAGGTCCATGCCCTCTGATACCCCTACTGCAAAAGCGGCGTTAAATGTATCTCCTGCTCCTGTTGTATCAACTATGTCAACTGGATAAGCAGGAACAACGACCATTTTATTTCCGTCAAAATAGCGCACTCCTTTTTTTCCTTCCGTGAGAAAGAGCTTATTTGGGAGATTCCTGAGTGATTCTTCGATCTCTGCTCCATCGAATAGTATAGAAGCTTCGTGCTCATTTGGCGTAATGTAAGAGGCCGCTTCCATAAGCTCATCCTTGACTTTCCGTGCCGGGGCAGGGTTAAGCATCAGCGGCACGCTATGCTTTTTACATACACTTCCGACAAAACCAACGGTCTCTTTCGGGATTTCCTGTTGAATTAATACCATTTGAGATTGAGAGATCACTTCTTCTGCCTTCTCAATCACGGAGGGGGTTAATCGGGCATTCGCACCCTGGACGACAATGATACTATTGTCCTCCTCAGCTAAGACAATATGAGCTGTACCGCTTTCTCCCTTTACCACTTTCATATAACTAGTGTTTACTCCATTACTCTGCAAATTAGCAAGAATCTCTTTTCCATAATGATCATCTCCAATACAACCAATCATATGGACTTCTGCACCTAATCTAGCTGCAGCCACAGCTTGGTTCGCCCCTTTTCCCCCTGGTACTGTTTTGAAGGATTCCCCTAATACGGTTTCACCTGCTTTGGGTCGTTTAGACGATGTGACTACTAAATCCATGGAACTGCTTCCGATCACTGTAATCTTGGCCACAAATTCTCACCCTTTCTTGTTTAAAAATATCTTTTTCCCATCATGACACATTCCCTACAGCTGATGTAAGCAATGAGTCTTCGCTACAAGGAAATTTCTGTATAATAAAAGGGGATATCTTTTGAAGGAGGGCTTTAAATTGAAATTAACAGGTAAGCGTGTAACACTAAGAAAAGCTGAAGAAAAAGATGTAGAAACAATATGGGAATACGTTCATAAAGACCCTTCCCCAGAATGGAAGAAATGGGATGCACCTTATTTTGAACATAAACGACTGTCTCTTGAAGACTTTATAGAGTCCTCTTTAAAAAACCAAGACCGCAACCATGAATTCCAGCGAATCATCGAGGTGGATAGCAAAGTAATCGGAACAGTCAGCTACTATTGGGAATATGAGCCCACTAGATGGCTGGAAGCAGGCATCGTCATTTATAACCCTGCCTATTGGAATGGTGGTTATGGCACTGAAGCTTTGGAGATGTGGGTGGATCATCTTTTTGAAACAAAAGAAATTGGCCGAGTAGGCATCACTACTTGGTCAGGCAACGAACGAATGATGAGGGCTGCGGAAAAAATCGGTATGCAGCTTGAAGGACGTATGCGAAAGTGTCGCTACTATAATGGTGTCTACTATGATTCTATTCGAATGGGCATCATACGAGAAGAATGGGAAGAGAAACGTTCCCAATAGAGGAGCTTTTTTATGAAAACAATCATTTTAATAGGTGGCGGACATAGTCACCTATTTTGCTTAAAAAAATTGATTCAACAAAAACAGGCAAACGAAAAATGGATTCTTATTTCTCCATCTCAATACCAATACTATTCCGGCATGTTTTCCGGATACACAGAAGGAATTTATTCTCTTGAAGAGACTCGAATTGATTTGAAAGCCTTATGCGATTCATCAGGATGTGATCTCGTCGAGAGTACTGTTCTATCTATCGATCCACATGCGCAGCATTTACTAACAGATAAAGGGGAGGTTTTAAACTATGATATTGTCTCCTTTGATATCGGTTCAAAAAATGATTCTCTTGAAATAAAAGGGTTGCAAAAGCAAAACCTCCCGATTAAACCAAACTATCGATTTCCAGAACAAATTAAAAAACTACATAGAAGTCCACGAACCGCTTTTATCGGTGGAGGATCTGCAAGCATTGAGATGGCCCTTTCATTGAAAGCCTGGAAAGAATCAAACGCACATCACCACCATACGATTTCAGTCATCCACTCCTCTCCCCTTTTAGAGAAAGCAGGTTCAAGTACCTCTAAGAAAATAACGAAATTGGCGGAAGCTAAAGGAATAGAACTATACCCATCACGAGTTGAGAGAATATCCGATGAATATGTATGGACGAATGATGATTCCTCCATTCCATTCGATGAAGTCATTTTTTTAGGAGGACCCAAAGCACCTCCTCTATTTGGAAGCAGCAAGTTAGCAACAGATGAACAAGGGTTTCTTTTACTAAACTCCTACCTCCAATCTGTTGATTTTCCAAATGTCTTTGGTGCCGGTGACTGCGGAACATTAATTGACTTCCCCCATACACCCAAAAACGGAGTCACTGCCGTCAAACAAGGACCGATTTTATGGAATAACCTGCTCGCTGCCAAAAACAAAGGAAAACTGCTACCCTTTGAGCCTCAAAAAAGACATCTAGCCATAATGTCCGTTGGCAATAAGACAGGGTTTTTAACGTATGGTTCTTTTTCTTTAGTGAGTAATTGGGCTTGGAGGTTGAAGAATTGGATTGATGTGAGGTTTATATGGAGGTATGGTGGGTGAGGTGTTTATTGTATCAGTTTAGGAGCGAGATAATATATCCTTCCTCTATTATCTCCTTCAGATTCTATTTTGAGAGAGCTTAAGATATCAACCGCCGTTCTTCTCGAATGAAGATGGAGATAAGAACGTAATTTTTTTTTTGTTATTTCAGGAGAAACTAAATAATAATAGTCTTCTAACGCTCTAATGTGGGCATCTTTGGAATAAGTACTACAAGTACTGCATTTCCACTTCCCACGCATTCTAATCATCGGAATCAATAAACATTCTGGGCATTGTACACCTGTGACAATATCATGAGTTGAAATATTGTAAGTTTTTTCGGGTGAAGGCTTGTATTGGACATTACTTTTCAACAATTGCTTTGTCATTTTATTCATAATCTTTTGGGATACTAACTCTTTTTTATTCGATGTAACTTCAATGATTTTAGACATTACATCTTCTAAATGAATAACTTTAGAAAGTTCCCTTTTATTAGGGTTTGTTGTTCTAATGATGGTAGAGGGGTTACTTATCACTACGAGGTAATCTATGGGGAGAGAAGGAATGTTATACATCGTTAACCAATCTCTTAGTTGTCGCTGGTGTCTTTTAGCTTGAGATAAAGGATTTGAAAAACCCTCTTCCTGGTTGTTGATTTT
Source organism: Rossellomorea aquimaris TF-12 (assembly GCF_001648555.1). GTDB lineage: Bacteria > Bacillota > Bacilli > Bacillales > Bacillaceae_B > Rossellomorea > Rossellomorea aquimaris. The sequence continues at coordinate 28,020 of NZ_LQXM01000023.1, forward strand.
TCGTGTGTACTGGTTAAACTCATTAAAAAAAGTCACTGTTCCAGCAATACTTTTAACTTCAATAATCAATATACAAAAAGGTGTTAATAATAAAGTGTCTATTTGAAAATAATAATCTCTTAAAGGTAATCGAAGATCATGGAACACTCTTACATTTTTATTGTGTGTCAAACTTTCTAAATGATAATCAAGTTGCTGTTCTCCTTTATATCCAGCAAACCGCTTACGTAAATCCTCTTCAATTTTATATCTCATGGGATGATTATTAGACAGTCTATTTAACAACGCTTCATTCATGAGAATTCTAGGGGGAATTCCTCTTTCTTTTATTAACAAATGACCACTCCTTTGAATTTTTTTACTTCTTTCTCTATTTTATATATAAATTCCTGCTATTTTAGACAAAAATATTCGATTGAGTTGGTACTGTGTTTTGAAGAATGTGCGATTTTTGAGGGGAAATGTGCGAAATTCCAAGAGAAATGTGCGAAATCAGCTCATAAATGTGCAAAATTGTGAACGTACACACATCGCCCCCACACCACAAAAAAACACGACCACCTCCCAGCAGTCGCGCCTCCATTATCTAAACACTTCTATAAACTTCTTACTAATAGCCGGCACCGGCCCGTCAAATAACTTTTCTCTCCAATACAAGTCGGCTACCTGCTGGACAGCGGCGGCATGGTTAGGATACGGGTAGACCATATTGGATAAGGCTCCAATTTTACTGCCTTTTTCCATGGCGAATAATACGGGCTGCATCCAGTCTGCTGCACCTGCACCTAGTGCGTGGGCTCCTATGATTTTGCCTTTTGAATCAGTGAGGATTTTCACCATTCCATCTGTTTTATGGTCGGCAACAAAGCGATCGACTTCGTCCAGACTCTTTTTGTATACTTTATAGTCAATGCCTAGTTCTGTTGCTTGTTCTTCGGTTAAGCCCACGTGAAATATTTCTGGGGTGGTGTAGGTTGCCCAAGGTAGTTTGTTATAGGATACCTTCCGCTTCAGGCCAAATACGGCATTTTGGACGACGAGTTTCCCTTCCATTCCTGCTGCATGGGTGAATGGGTATTGGCCATTTACATCCCCGATGGCAAAAATATGAGGCTGACTGGATCGTAATTGATCATTTACTGTGATGAATCCTTTTTCATCTACTTCTACACCTGCTGCTGATAGGTTTAACGATTCTGTACTAGGTTTTCTTCCTGTAGCAAGAAATAACAGGTCGCCTGTAACAGAGTGAAGGACTCCATCCTTTATGTAACGAACAGTCTTTCCTCCATTGCCTTCGGACACACTGTCGATTTCTACTCCATAAATAAACTCCATTTCTTTTTCTAAAACATTTGTCGCCAGGTCACGGATCTCTTTATCTTCTTTGACTAAGATTTCATTATGTTTTTCCAGAACAACCGCTTCTGATCCTAGGTGAGAAAAGGCTTGTGCTAATTCTAACCCAATAGGGCCTCCACCTATAAATATGACACGTTTAGGTAAGGTATCTATGTCAAAGACAGATTCGTTGGTGTGATATTCCACATCAGAAAGTCCGTCTATGTTAGGGATTAGTGGACTGGAACCCGTAGCCACGACAATTCTCTTTCCTTGTAAACGGTCTTCTTTTTCAACAAGAATGGTGTGTGGATCCAGAAACTCTGCCCCGCCAAAATAAATATCAATACCTAATTGTGTGAAGCGGTGAGGGTCATCGTGCCGCTGAATATGAGCGATGGCTCCTTGGACACGCTCTTTCACTTTTTTCATATCCAGTGTACCACTTGTTTTAAATCCGAAATCTGAGCTTTTTCTCATAGCTAATACTTCTCTTGCTGCTTCGATGAATGCTTTAGAGGGAACACATCCAAAGTGCAGACAGTCTCCCCCTAGTAGTCCACTTTTTTCGACAAGGGCGACTTTTGCACCTAAGGAAGCGGCACCTGACGCTACGGTTAATCCTCCTGCTCCGCCTCCAATGACAATTAAATCATATTGATTCATGAGTATCTCTCCTTATGACAGTATTCGTTTTGCTTCTAGGAATCGTTGTAAGCCTGTAAACACTTCTACTATGAAAAACAATAAAGTTGACCACAATAGAATGGATGGGAATAGCATCATGACACTGAATAAAATAAAGCCTTCTGTTCTTTCCGCTAAGCCTGCCTGATAATAAAAGGATTTCATTCCTTGTTTCTCCGTAACCGCCCCAACGGTTAAGAAGATGGTCATGGAAACAATAACGGAAACACTTAATAAAAGTAGAGCCCACATGATATCAGGGTGTAGGAATGCCACGCCTAGAATCACGCTTATTTCGACGATTCGATCAAAGGTTACGTCCATCACAGTTCCAAATGGAGAGGGCTTCGTTAAGCGCGCCATCGTTCCATCTACTGCATCTAAGAAACCTGAGAGCCATAGTAAGATAACCGCGAGTACAGGATGTCCGAGATAGTAGACCAGCCCGGTGGATGTACCAATAATAAAGGCAATAAAGGTTACACCATTGGCCGTTAAGCCTTTTCTTAATAAATAGCGACCTGTTCCTTCTATACTTGGTTGAACCAATTTCCGGGCATGGGTGTCTAACATCTGTTGTCACATCCTTTATTTATTGTCTTTATTTGATAACCCTAACAGGGATTTCATTTTGTCTTTCATTATTAAGGGAACCACAATGATGATAAGGAAAATTCCTATGGCAATATATAAATTAGTTTTATCTTCCCCTATTAAGCTTGACCCAAGGAATACATAACCAAACGCCCCAGGAAGGATTCCTATGGCAGTAGCTAAAATAAATGGGATATACCTTACTTTACCCATTCCTGCCAAATAACTGATTAAATCAAAGTTTAAAAATGGAACCAAACGTAATAGTAAAACATAGAGAAAGCCGTTCTCTTCCATTTTACGTTGAATCTTCAACATGCGCGGTGAGGGGTTCTTTAATAGCTTTGACCCAAGAAAGCTTGAAGCAATATAAGCCACCGTCGCTCCTCCAAGGGCTCCAAACAGGATATAAATAAAGCCTTCCATGGCCCCAAATGCCAGTCCGGCTGCCAAAGACAAAATAGATGCTGGAAAAAGGATTAAAGGACGAAAGGTGTAAACGACGATAAATACAATCGGAGCCCATATACCAAACGAAATAATCCAATCTCTAATCTCCCCTGGTCTAACGTTTAAAAAGTTACGACTTAACCATATTAGAAAAATTAAAATGGCAATAAAGGCAATTAACTTAATGATTTCTTTCTTCTTCATACATTTCCCCCCCTTCTACCATTCCCTAAACGTTTGGATACTCTCCCTGTCTGCATAAAGCCAAATCTCTTTACTTGAGGGTTCTATTTTAAGAGGTACATTCATTTTTTGGTCCAGTTCGTCTACATTCACTTGATATACATCTTCCCCTGCCATAAAGAGCTTTTTAACAAGCTTTCCTTTCCATTTCAAGAAAGAGGGGTTTGTATTAGCCTTCATGTTCACTTTAATATGTTTACTGTGAACAAACTGGTTTGGATGCAGGATTAGTCCATCACTTAAAAAAGAAGCTACAAACGAATTGTTTGGGTGATAATACACTTCCTCGGGTGTTCCGATTTGAGAGAAGCTCCCATCATGTAAAACGGCTACACGATCTCCCATTTCATAGGCTTCATCTCGGTCATGAGTAACAAAAATAACCGTCGTTTCTTCCTCTTTAAACATTTTCAATACCCATTCCCTCAGCTCTTTTCTCAATTGTAAATCGAGGTTGCTAAATGGTTCGTCTAATAGAAGAAGCTTAGGTTTTAAGATTAAGGTTCGTATTAAAGAAACTCTTTGTTGCTGCCCTCCAGAAAGTTCAGCAGGATAATGATATTTAACATTGCCAAGCCCTACTTTTTCAATATACTCTTTTGCTTGTTGAACATTTCCCTTGTTTTTTTGTTTCATTTTTAATCCGTACATCACATTTTCTAACACATTCATGTGTGGAAACAATAAAGGCTGTTGAAAAACCATACCGATCGGACGATTGTGCGCTTTTAAAGACGTCACATCCTTCCCATCAATGGTAATGGATCCTGATGACGGTGATTCTAACCCAGCTACTATTCGGAGGAAGGTTGATTTTCCTGACCCTGAAGTTCCGACTAACGATAGGATTTCACCTTTTTTAACTGAGAGCGTTAATTCTTTTAAAATCGTTGATTTGTTAAATGTTTTGGATATTTGACTGATGTGAATAAATGCAGACAAATTACTTCCTCCCCTTCCATTGTCCATAAGGGAGTAAAATTTTCAAACACCCTTCAAGAAGTAAATACATGGCGATTGGGATTAATGCAAATAGGATGGAGAAGGCGGCCATGACGGACTCATCGGCCGTATTGGTAAATGGAAAATAAACCATGGCTAATGTCACAACATTCCCTCCACCAATAATAGCTGTCAGCACATATTGACTAAGACTAATCACAATCGTTAGAAAAAGAACGCTTCGTATACTAGGCAAAAGGAGCGGTAATTCAATATGATAAAACTTTTGCAGCACCCTTCCACCTAGTAGGGTTGACTGCTCCAGTAGCTTCACACCTATTCTTTCATACCCTGTTTTAAACATTTTGATGCTGTATGGCACGGTCGGTACTAAGTGGACAAGTGCCACACCCATCCAATGATCTGCCAGACCGTATCGAATAAAAGTGATGTGAAGTCCAATAGCAACGATTAATACCGGCATAAAAAGGGGTAGCAGTAATAAACCTTCTATTACTGTCTTTCCTTTAAACGAAGAGTGAGCAAGGACTTTCCCTGATAATATGCCAATGACTAGATTAAGGAACAACACAACTAAAGCAATTCCTACTGACACACCTATTGATTCTGTAATTTTGTCTTCCCTAAATAGGAGTTCCCAAGCCCTCATCGTTGGTTCTGTTGGAAGTGGGCTTCCCCACCTCCAAATACCAAAAATGCTTTTATAGAGTAAAAAGACGATTGGAAAAACAAATAAAATGAATGATACCACATAAAGCATTATTTTTTTCATATGTTCACCTCTAATGTCCAATCCCCTTGGTAATATTCATCCGTTTTTTATTCATAAAGTAAAGAAGGAACCACATGAAAAGACCGATAATAATCCCGACAAACACAAGAGATGCAAAGGCTAACGGACGGTCGCTCCAGTTTCCACTATAAAACCAGTCATATGCCACAATCGCAAGCATTTGAGGAGATGTGACTCCCAGCAACTGTGGAACTTCAAAGGCTGTAAAGATAAAGGCAAATAGAATGGCACCCGTTTCAATTAATACCGGGAAAATAAACGGCCACTCCGCTGCCCAAAAAGCTTTGAAGCGTGTTGCCCCAAGGACAGAAGCCACCTCGTTATACTCCTTTGAAAAGGTAGCATAGACAGGTAGGAGCATTAAGGTAACGAACGGGACTTCTTTCCAAACATACGTCAAAATAATGCCTATGCCTCCCGTATCCTGCACAAGAATGGGAAATTGACTGCGTTCTCCCAACAAACCTGCCAGGGAAAGAAGGTTCGAAAACAATCCGCTTTGACTGAGAAGCAAATACACCAGGTACCCCCATACAAAGTGTGGAAAAAGCATAGGAATCCAAACAAGAAGCTTATACTTATTATTCTTTAATAAAGGAGCGAATCCCTTAACGATGCCTAGACCAATGACGAGAGAAAGGACTGTTGAAATCATTGTCACAGTAAAGCTATAAAGAACGGATGATAAGAATCGCTTGTGCCCGAAAAGTTCCTGATAGTGTTGAAGTGTAAAAGCCTCGTCGCTTCTAATACTTTCAAGGATCGCCAACCCAAGTCCCAGGCCAGGAATAAGGAGTAGAAAGAGCAGAGCCGGTAAGAGTAATAGTGCGTTATTGACTCTCTGCCACTTCACGAATCCAACTCTCCTTCAACCACTCTACATAACCTGCATCTAATTCACTCTGAAAGTTCTTTTCCAATATTGTTGGTTCTAATACACTCTCACCACGATCAATGCTTTTGAACTTTGATCTCCACTCATCATTTAATTGGTTAAGGGAAATCGGTGAACTTTCCCCCCAATAAGTTGGCTTTAACTTTTCATACTGTGCTTCTGGAGATAGGAGATGATTAATGGCAACCAGTGCGCCCTGTTTATTTGGACTATTAAAAGGAATCGCTAAGAAATGAGTATTCCCAATAGAGCCCACATCCTCTAAGATGAAGGACTTCGTATTTTCTGGAAACACTCCGTCCTTTATCATGTGTTCCGCTCTCGCTTCGTTGTATCCCATCGTCATCCATATTTCTTCTTGACTGTACAACTTATCTAAGTCCGTTAATGTAGAAGGATAAGTTTCTCCACTTCTCCACAAATCCGGTTTTAGTTCATTTAATTCCTTCCACACATCTTCACCCAAAGAATTTGCCGTCTCTTCATTAAACTCTTCCTTTACCAAGCTTTGGGGATTATCAGAAGATGCATAAAGAAGGTGGCGTAAAAAGGCGTTTCCTGTAAAATCTGATGGGTCTGGATACGTAAATTTCCCTGGATTCTCTTTTATGAATGCTTTTAGCTCTTCAAAGGTTTTAGGGGGGCTCTTCACTTTATCTTGATTGTAAAAGTAGACAAATTGCACTTTGCCCCAAGGTGCTTCAAAGCCTTCTGTCTTTGTTCCAAAATCATATTGAAACGCTGTACTTTCTGTATCGTAAAATTCAGTAAAGTTAGGAAGCTTTTCTGTAAATGGACCTGCAAGCAGACCATTTTCTTTCGCGTTTTTAAAGTTTTCTCCATTGATCCATACGATATCGATGGTTCCCTTTTCTTTCCCTGCTTTTTTTTCTGTTTGAAGTTTTTGAAGAATTTCGCTTGTATCTAGTGGTACCCGACTTAAGTCCACTTCATATTGTTCTTTTAAGACAGGAGCTACCACTTCATCGATATAACGGTTAATCCCATCATCTCCTCCCCACATGAACATATTCACCTGAGTGCCTTCCGCTTCAGATGCGATTTCCTCCCATGAAGATTCAGGAATAACACTCCCTTCTTCTTCCTCCGTCCGACCACAAGCAGATAATATTATTAAAAAAAAGATACTTAATATAGCCATCCATTTTTTCATTGACCTATTCTCCTTCGCTTTTTCTATAAGGTTCTTTTTACAAGGATTGTTGTTTTATAACATGAGTTCTGCCAATGGCTCTGTCAACTAGTATGTGAAGCAACAAAGTTTACGAAAACAGCCTTCTATAATCCCATTGTACTAATCTACCTTCTATAAAAAAGTAATTTGCCTTACATAAGGAAGAAAACAATCTTTATGATACTCTTATTATGAACGGTTAGAGAAAGTTTGTAACCTTTTGTGTGTGCCTGGAGTCTATTTATATGGAGGTGCTTATATTGAAACGAAGCCTTTTCGTGATGGTTGGAGCATTTATGATAGGACTATTATTAGGATGTGGGAATTCTATGGATCACAGTAATCAAACGCCTCAGGAGAATAACGGTGAGAATGCAAAGCCTGTTCAGACAGGAATTGTAGCGGGTGATATGCAGCCTTCTATAATAAAGCAAGATTCTAAAGATGGACGTAATGTTTATAAATACAGTGTAAAAAACCAAACAGAAGAAGAGCAATCCTTTACCTTTTCTTCAGGAAAAAAGATTGATTTTGAACTTAAAAATGAAAAAGGTGAAGTGGTTTACAAAGATTCAGAGCATAAGATGTACACCCAGGCAATAGAGGAAATGACGTTAAAACAAGGAGAAGAGTTTTCCCAGAAAATTGTACTACCTGAACTTGAAAGTGGTTCATACACTTTGAGCGTATGGTTCACTCCACAAGGGGACAAGCACTACAGAGTTTCGATGGATATCATCGTCGAATAAAGAAAAGGATTAATCCACTTTATTATTTTGGATTAATCCTTCTTTTTATTCTCTGCATGAACAGGCACCCGTCCAGTTAAGGTAATGCGTTCAGGGGTAACCATACACGTCCTTCCGAAAAATTGAACACCTTTCTTAGCCGCTTTATCCATAGCGTTTGCAAATTCAGGGTCAATTTCAGGAGCTGAAGCAATGGCTTTTATATCCCCTCGTTGAGCGACAAACAACACGGCAGTTTGATAGCTTCCGTCTGCTTGAAGATTTGTCAGTTCTTCCACATGCCTTACACCTCTTGCCGTCACAGCATCAGGAAATTTACCTATATCGTTTTTAACCATGGTCACACTTTTTACTTCTAATAATAATTTCTGTTCATTTTGTTTGTGTTGAAGCAGGAAGTCAAAACGGGAATGTCCCACTTTGTATTCTGGCTTTACTAATTGCCAGTCCTTGAATTCCTCTAACTCATCATTTTGTAAAGCGTTTAGTATTAGCCGGTTCGGTAACTGAGTGTTTAAGGAAACATACAATTTGAGTTCAGAGGCATGAACCATCACAGCTGACCACTTGGTTGCACGTTTTGGGTCCTTTGATTCTTGAAGCCATATACGGCAGCCAGATATCAATAAATCCTTTAGTCTCCCTGGATCAGGTAAATGCACCTTTTCTCTTTCACCTGAAGGAAGCTCGCAGATTAAGACAAATCGATTTAACCGTTCTATGAAGATTCCCTCTACAAGGGGCTCTTGAAAATATATCTCCACCTTTTATCACGCTCCTGCTGGTTATTATCGTAGGAAGGCAGACCAAGATTTTGTTTTACGGTCGTAGGACAATAGTCCATTTGCTGGTGATTTTCGTATTTGCTTGTAATCCTCCACCATCTCATCCATATTAAAATAATCTCCTATGACCCAAATAGGGATTTCTAGTTTCCCTCTACTAAGTATGGCTTTTTCTAATGAAATGACCATGCCTTCTTTTATTTTTTCCTTAAAGGAATAGATGACATCCTTGCCGATACTAGGGAACGATTTTTCTTTTTTTAATCCGAACAGGCTCTTTCCACTTTTAAGAGAGCCGATTTTAGAAGAAACCGTTGAACCTAGCATATAATAGAAGTCTTCGAAATCCCTATAATAAATTTTGTTAAACCACCCATCATCATGGGAAAGGTACGCATAGCGATTATTTAACTTCGAATAAAACGGAGGGGTTAAAGGTTCCTTTACATGGCCCATATAAAGAAGCTCAGCGATCTCTTGTCCATTTAGTTCGTTGACTCCAACTTCTTCTTCAAAGTCAATCCAACAGAAATCACCATAGTTCTGTACTCCATCATTCATGATGTTCTTCATTTCTTCTTGCTCAACATATTCCAGATGCGTATGTATATTAAATGCTCCATGTTCATACTGATGCTTAATCAAAAGTAAGTTCTTCAATGGGTCAGGTGAATGTTCAGCAAACTCATTAAAGCTTATACCATAAGATACAACGTACTGACGATCTTTATTTTTGTGAACATAGATTAAATCTTTAACTTGATTGATTGCCTTCAAAACATTCCCTCCATCTGATTATCACGATGCCTGATTAGTATTTCTATTTTATCATTGAAATGGTGAAATCGTTCTTTTCTATTTCATTTCAAAATGATGACAAAAGTCGCAGGGAATTGTCGAAAATAGTAATATAGTATGCGAATGTCAATCAAATCATTACCTTATTACGAAAAACCTTAAATAACAGACATATTGGACTGTTTTTCACATACTTTATTATAAAATAGGCTACTTTTATAGGTTTGACGACTTCACCCTTTATTCATATAATGATTTTAACTTTAGTAGAATCGAATTTTTCTATTTTAGATTAGATTAAATCTAATTTTTTACAACCGTAGGAGGTGACTCCTTACCCGTTTTTCGCGGGATAAGGAAACTATTTGGACATATTTAGTTTGGTGCTTGTCGCAGTTCTGATTGGTTTAACAGCTTTTTTCGTTGCTTCTGAGTTTGCCATAGTGAAAGTGAGAAAATCACGCATTGAGCAACTAGTTGAGGAAGGGAATGGAAATGCATTAGCTGCCAAGAAGGTCATTACGAGCTTAGATGAGTACCTTTCAGCATGCCAGCTTGGAATTACTGTAACGGCGTTAGGTCTTGGATGGGTAGGAGAACCCGCTATCGCAAAGGTGATACAGAATCTTTTAGGTAACGTTCAAATCTCTGATTCAGTTACTCATGGAATTTCGGTTGGTGTAGCCTTTACCGTTATAACTTTTTTACATGTGGTCATAGGAGAACTAGCACCAAAAACACTGGCGATTCAAAAAGCTGAGACGATTACACTATTATTTTCACGACCATTAATACTCTTCTATCGTGTCATGTACCCTTTTATTTGGACATTAAACGGTTCAGCACAGATTGTCTCAAGGCTTTTAGGTGGAAGATCAGCCTCTGAGCATGAAGGAGCTCATTCAGAAGAAGAGCTGAGAATGATTGTTTCAGAAAGCTATAAAAGCGGTGAAATCAATCAATCTGAATTCAAATACGTAAATAAGATCTTTGAATTTAACGAACGAATGGCAAAAGAGATTATGGTGCCCCGAACGGAAATCGTCTCTTTATCCGCAGATGATCAGATGAATACTCTTTTGGATACTGTTCAAGAGGAGAAATTCACCCGTTATCCCATCATTGATGGGGACAAAGACCATATTATTGGGTTTATCAATGTGAAGGAAGTATTTACTGACCTCCTTCATAAAGAAACATCGACTAAATCTCTTTCTGCTTATGTGCGCCCGGTTATACAGGTTATTGAGACGATCCCCATCCACATATTACTTCTTAAAATGCAGAGAGAACGAACGTATATCGCGATTTTATTAGATGAATATGGTGGAACCTCCGGCCTTGTAACAATTGAAGATATAGTAGAAGAAATTGTCGGTGAAATTCGAGATGAATTTGATATAGATGAAACACCTCAAATACACAAACTAAAAGAAGATCATTTCATTCTGGATGGAAAGGTTTTAGTCAGTGAATTAAATACCCTTCTTGGGATTGAAATGAATGAAGAAGAGGTCGACACCCTTGGAGGATGGATCTTAACCCAAAACTACGAAGCTAAACAAGGAGATCTCATTACGTTTGCAGATTACTCCTTTTATATAAAGCGTATGGAAGACCACCATATAAAAACAATTGAAGTCACCAAAAAGCAACCTATGAAAGCAGAAGTCATTGAGAAACTCCCAATCATTCAAACGGACAAAGCACTTTCACAATAATGTAATAAATGGATTTTTTTAAAAGCTGACTGCTAGAATCCCTTCTGCTGTCAGCTTTTTCTATGAATACATAATCGACAAATGACAGGAAGTCTTTGTCACACAGTAGAAATTTTCAGCCTTTTCTATTAGACTAGGAATGTGAAATCTTTAGAAATTCAGGTGAATAAATTATGGAAACTCGCCAGCGATTTGCTGATAGGATTGATTGGGGACTAGCATTTTTATTAATGCTGTTTTTTATTGTAAGTGCCCTTGGAATAAGCAGTGCTCAAACGTCTAGTGTTTATGGAACCAATTTCGTTATTCGCCAAGCCTTTTGGTATGTAGTAGGCGGCATCATTATTGGTGGATCTCTATTCTTTGATCCGGATCAATATAAACGACTTGCGTGGTATGTATACGGCTTTGGGATATTCCTGCTTCTTGCTCTCTTAGTAGCGCCCGAAAGTATAGTTCCCGAACGAAACGGAGCTCACAGTTGGTTCGTTTTAGGACCATTAGGTGCCCTCCAACCTTCAGAATTTATGAAAACATTTTTAATTTTGGCTCTTGCAAGGATTATTACGAATCATCATGAGCTTAACCCAAAGAAAACCCTGCAAACAGATTTTCAGCTTTTATTGAAAATTGGCGCAGCTACCTTCGTGCCTTTAGCTTTTATTATGCAGCAGCCTGACTTAGGAACTTCTCTAGTTATTTTAGCGATTATGACAGGGATCATTCTAGTCTCTGGAATCACTTGGAAATTAATTGTTCCTATTTACGCTTCAATCACCGTCATTGGAGGGATCATCTTCTCTTTAGTGATTTGGGCACCGGAACTATTAGAGAAGTATTTAAAGGTTCAGCCTTATCAATTCGGTCGTATTTATGCATGGTTAGACCCTTATAACTATTCTAAGTTAGAAGGCTTTCACTTAATTAATTCCTTAAATGCCATTGGCTCTGGACAGATTTTCGGAAAAGGGTATAGTGACGCAGAAGTTTATATCCCCGAAAACCACACTGACTTTATCTTTAGTGTGATTGGTGAAGAATATGGATTTATCGGAGCTAGTGTTGTAATCAGTCTGTTCTTCCTGTTAATCTACCACTTAACCAAAACGGCATTAGACACGAAAGAACCGTTCAATGCCTATGTTTGTGCAGGAATCATTAGCATGATTACTTTCCATGTGTTCCAAAATATCGGCATGACAATTCAGTTATTACCAATCACAGGAATTCCCCTTCCTTTTATTAGTTACGGAGGAAGCTCCCTCATGGGGAATATGCTTGCCCTTGGAATTGTTTTCAGTATGCGTTTTTACCATAAAACGTATATGTTTTCTTCAGAAGATTCATAAAAAGTGTTGTATTTATCTCCAAAATGTGTAAAATATTATCTAATCTAATATACACATTCAATGATGAAGAGAGTAATTCTGACGGGACACAAACATAAGCGAGCCGGGGATGGTGGAAGCCTGGTGTGAAACTCGGAATGAAGCGCACTTCTGAGAAGTCTTTCTTGAATTCAGTAGAGAAGGACCGGATATTCCGTTATACAATGAGCGCCCCTAGGGGAATAAGAGTGGTACCGCGAGCTAAACTCGTCTCTATTTAAATAGAGACGAGTTTTTTTATTTGTCTTAGAGTATAGTTCTTCTAATTTTCCGGAGGTGTTAATGTGGATTTGAAATTAATTTTAACGGATGTATTAAAGTCACAGGTGTTGCATTCTATGTCGAGTGAAGAAATATATGCAATGATTGAAACCCCAAAATTTTCTCATCTTGGAGATTTAGCGTTCCCTTGCTTTCAGCTTGCAAAACATATGAAAAAAGCTCCTCCACTCATCGCTAAGGAGGTTGCCGAAACCTTGCATTCCTCTTATTTTTCTAAAGTTGAAGCCGTTGGACCGTATGTAAATATTAAGTTTAATTCCGAAACAACAGGAAAAGAAATCATTTCAGAGCTCTTAAGCAATGGGAAGCAATTCGGTACTCATACGTTTGGACGAGACAAAACGATTGTATTAGATATGTCCTCCCCTAATATTGCAAAGCCTTTTTCTATGGGGCATCTACGCTCCACAGTAATTGGTAATTCCCTTGCTACTATTGCAGAAAAATGTGGTTTCACTTCTGTAAAGATCAATTACATTGGTGACTGGGGCACACAGTTTGGAAAATTGATCGTCGCTTATAAAAAATGGGGGGATCCTCAAAAGGTCAAGGAAAATCCAATCGGAGAACTATTTACTCTTTATAAGAAATTTCATCATGAGGCTGAGGAAGATCCTTCACTTGAAGAAGAAGGCAGAAAATCCTTTAAGCTTCTTGAAGATGGTGATGAAGAAATAACTGCCCTTTGGAAGTGGTTTAAAGATGAATCTCTTAAGGCTTTCAAAGACATCTATGCTTTATTAGGCATTGAATTTGATTCCTATAACGGTGAGGCTTTCTTTAATGACAAGATGGAGGAAATCGTCGAGTTACTCCAAGCACAACAACTTCTTGAAACTTCTCAAGGAGCAAAGGTTGTGAGAATAGAAGATGAAAACATTCCTCCTTGTCTGATAAAAAAATCGGACGGAGCCACTCTATATGCAACTAGAGACTTGGCAGCAGCACTCTATCGCCAACGTGAATACTCCTTTGATGAAGCTCTTTACGTAGTAGGACACGAGCAAACCATTCATTTTAAACAAGTAAAAAAGGTGTTAGAAAAACTCGGATATAACTGGGCTGAGCATATGAAGCACATTCCATTTGGTCTCTACTTAAAAGAAGGCAAGAAAATGTCCACGCGAAAAGGACGGGTAATATTACTCCAAGACGTTCTTAAAGAAGCTATTGACATGGCAGAAGAAAACATCAAATTAAAGAACCCTAACCTTAAAGATGCTAAAAAAGTAGCCAAAGATGTTGGGGTTGGGGCCATTATCTTTCATGATTTAAAAAGTGACCGATTGAATGATATCGAGTTTTCATTAGAAAATATGCTTACTTTTGAAGGAGAAACTGGTCCCTATGTCCAGTACACCTATGCTAGAACTCAATCCCTATTAAGAAAAGCAGGCGTTTCAACACCTTTTACCTTCGACGGTTTAGACGATGCTGCTAGTTGGGAAGTAATAAAGCAACTACGATTATTTCCGGAAATCGTAGAGAAGGCATGGAAGAATTACGCTCCTTCTATTATAGCGAAATACTTAGTAGATACTGCACAAAGCTTTAACAGCTACTATGGTAAGACAAAGATCATCTCCCAAGATGCCAGTCTTCCTTCTCGACTAGCCCTCGTTCATGCAGTGGCCAGTGTTCTTTCAGAAGGCTTAGGTTTACTAGGAATGAACACTCCATCAGAAATGTAGAATGCTGTCACTATTTCCCGAGAAATAGATTATTGTGTTTTATGATATCTAACCTAACGAATCCCGACACGTCGGGATTCGTTATTGTTCTTTGTAAGAATGACTTACTTTAAGGATATTTCATGACGCTAGAAGTGAAAAGTGATATACTTTTTTATGTTCTATAAAATTTGAAAATGACGCTTTACTTATAAAGGAGATTACTATAATTATGTCTGAACTACTACATACTTTCGAAGCGTGGTTACTGGATTATGGTGTTTTGGGTCTAATCATCGTTTCTTTCGCAGATTCATCATTTTTCCCTATCCCACCGGATGTTTTACTGATTCCCCTTTCTATTGCGAATCCTGAGAATGCATTATATTATGCTCTTTATACAACAATCGCTTCCGTTATTGGAGCATTATTAGGTTGGTTCATTGGAAAGAAACTCGGTCGCCCGATTCTTGTATACCTCTTCTCTGAGAAGAGAATTCAAAAAGTAGAAGAATACTTTACGAAATATGGAGCCATGGCCCTGTTAGTCGCTGGTCTTACTCCAGTCCCATATAAAATCTTCACTATTTTCGCAGGTGTTTCGGGAGTGAAAATAAGAGTCCTCGTCATCTGGTCAATTATTGGGAGAGGAATTCGTTTCTTCCTAGAAGGAGCGCTTATTTTAGCTTTAGGTGCAAAGGCAAAGCCGTTTATTGAAGAGAACTTCACAATGCTTACTCTTGCAGCAGGCGGAGTTTTGATCTTGATTTATATTATTTATTTAATAATAAAAAAGAAAAAACAAACAGTATAAAAAAAGGTAGTGGATTTTAAAAATCCACTACCTTTTTTATCCTTCTATTCCAACGATAAATCTAAGATGATGGTGTAATACTTTAAGGGATTGTTTATTCCCCTCGTATAGCTCTCCATCCATATCTATCTTCTCATTCTCACTTAATTCAATATCTACTTCTGATGCCTGAATATGAATGATGTCGTCGAATTCATCTCGAACATCCCCTGTACTTTTAATAAAAAAGAATTCTTTTAGTAATGGAAAACCACTTTTCTTTACTAAGTAGATATCCAATAGTCCATCCTCCATATTAATACAGTCAGGTAAAGGATTGGTTGCAATCGAACAGCCATTTGCAACTAATACCATTACAACTTCTTCTTTAAGTACTTTATCTTTTGTTGTAATCGTTACATCAATAAAAGGAGATTCTTGAATCGATTGAAAGGCACTAATATAATAGCTGAGTTTACCTAAAACACTTTTCGACCCGACATCTATATTATCGGCGGTTTTGGAAATCAGGCCCGTCCCCCAAAAATTACTAAAATAACGATCTCCAGCCTTAACGATATCAATATTTTTCTCAAGAGGAAGTTCCGTAATTAGACGTACAGCTTGTCTTATATTCATAGGAATATGTAATGATCGAGCGAAATCATTGCAGGTTCCCCCTGGTAAAATAGCTACTAATGGACTGCTTTCTAAAGAAGATAAGCCATTGATCCCTTCATGGACAGTGCCATCTCCCCCCATGATAATCACAAGCTCATATTGATTACCCTTTTCCCTGCATATTTTTTCTGCGTCACCTTTTTCTTTCGTTTCATGAATGGTTAGTGTGTGGCAAACTTCTAATAAAGGCGGCACTGCATCCTTTAACTGAACCTCAAGAGTCCCTTGACCTGCCTTTCCGTTGCACACTAATAAGATCTCCGAGAATTTGGTCATAGATCATCGTCACCTAACATTATATATTTACATGGATAAATAGCTTTTTTCTCTACATAAAAAGAGGCTGATCCAAAATAGTGAAGTGATCAACCTTAATTAATTTTGTCTTAAATGAGATTACTGCCAGATTGACATTTCTATGGGTTCACAAGTGACAAATAGCGATAACCTCTTCCCAATCAACTTTGGGTCAACCTCTTTTTTAGGCTGTGTTTGAGTCTTCTTTTGGAGAATGATGAAGGACTGAACGATGAGCAACTCCAAGTCTCCCTTTTATATAGCTTTGGGGGTCATATGGAATAGAGTTATGCTGCATCCGCTGAATTTCTACCTCTGTAAACATAGCCAGAGCACGACAAACTTGATCCAAAGCAACACTTAAGCTTTTAGAATCAGAAGGTTGATTCCTGCTCATGCATCTGTATGAGATTTCATCTGCTTTTTTACGAATTTCCTGCAGTGCTTGTAAATCAAACATCATTCTCTCCATACCTTTCCCTCCTCTTCACTACTACTTAATATATCAAAAGAGTAAAGGGAATATGTCTGTTCAACCTTTAGATTTAATATGTTTAGGAGTCTTGTGTTAAAGTTTTAGGTAAGGGTTGGTATTGCTTTAGTGAATGAAGAATTTCTCGTCTTGACTTTGTTTTTGAAATGTTAACCCCAACGTTTGACAGTTTCGTTATCACCTTTTTAAAACGATCGTTCTCCTTTACCACGTTATTCACCTCGTCATTCTATTTTGGTTACCTATTTGTACGTTTGAAATTAAAAAAAGTTTCACTTTCCTTCAGATGGTTTTCCTATTCCCTAAAAATGAAACAATAATCCTATTTTTTATTTTTTTCTAAGAATATTTTAAGGATTATTACACAATTTAAACTCATGAAAACAAAAATTCCCCTAATTATTGTCGTCTTGTCACTAGTCTTTGGAATCACTAACCTAACTAACACATTTGCAGCAGAAGCCTATTATGTTAAAAAAGGAGATACTCTTTGGAAAATTTCTAAGAAATTCCGTGTTGGATTATCAGAAGTCATTGAGGCAAACCCTCAAATACCAAACCCTGATTTAATTTATCCAAGTCAAAAAATTAATATCCCTCAAATTAAAGGAGTAAAATCAGTAGAGAGGCAGGTAATTGATCTTACAAATCAAGAAAGACAAAAAGCTGGTTTATCCGCATTATCCCTTGATTGGCAGTTATCCAGGGTCGCCCGGTATAAATCAAGAGATATGAGAGACGTTGGATATTTCTCACACACAAGCCCTACGTACGGTTCACCTTTTGACATGATGAAAAGATTTAACATTCAATACAGTTCAGCAGGAGAAAATATCGCAGCTGGTCAAACGAGTCCAGAGCAAGTAGTTCGCGAATGGATGAACAGTCCGGGACACCGTAAAAATATCCTTTCTGGAAACTATACTCGCATTGGAGTAGGTTACGCTAAAGGAGGATCATACGGTACCTATTGGACTCAAATGTTCATTTCAAAATAATTAGGCAGAAACTCTATCTATATTGTTTACTTACAACATCAAGACCTATCCTAGACTACCTAGGATTGGTCTTTTTGTATGGTCCTTTTCGCAAAGATTGTTGCTATTTTAGAGAAGAATGTAGTAGTTGATTCCCACTTAGGATGCTCACTTTCCCCGGTGCGGGCGGTGAGTCTCTTCGGCTGAGCCGAGACTCTGGAAGCGAAGACGAACGCTAGCTGTAAGTGTAGCAGTTCCCCTTACCATCTAGCACAGACCCTATGACAGAAACATATGACTTTAATTTATTGCCATAAATCCCTCACAAAGAGCATACATTTTAAGGATAGACGAGTTGTTTCAAGGAGATATAGAGCATCTAGCCTTAAAAGGGGGATTTATATGAGACTTAAAAAATTTTGGCTCTTTTCTTTTTTTGCACTTTTATTGTGGGGTTTCTTTGGCCAAGGTACTTCGGCAAGTGACCCGATTATTGACTCAATTGAAGCATTTTTAAGTACAGAAGAAGCATACTTTGAAGCAGGATCAGTAACAGTTAGAGATTTCATTGATACTCAAGGAGAAGTCACGATAAGTGATGAGACTGAAGTGGTAAAGATGAAGGTACTATTTGTAACTTATAAAGAAAAGAGAGACGATTTTTTCCATTTCTCAAAAAATGAAATTTATTATTATGATCTTACAAACAGCAAACTGTTATCATCAAGCTCAGTTGTTCTAAATGATGATTTAAACGAGTTTTCCCAAAGTCATAAGGATGATATGAGAGGTTCTATTACGATTCCTTCCCTTCTCCTTATTATGGTAATGATATTTACATTTATCGTGATTGTACCTATCCTATCGATGATTTTCCATCGATCTTCTTCCGAGTCAACCTCTTATAAGTGAAGAAGCACAAGGCTAACTTGATGATACAGGTTAGCTTTTTTGTTTGCAAAAAATCCCTGTACATATAAAGAATAGTTGTGAGGATAAATCAAATAATATACTTGTACTGCCAAAATCATTAAGGGGGAATTTAAATGCAAGTACGTGATATTATGTCGACAAATGTTGAAGCAGCTTCTAATATGGACTCACTTGAGAACGTTGCTTCAAAAATGAGTTCCAGAAACGTAGGTTCTGTACCCGTTGTTGAAAACGGACAAGTTGTCGGTATGATTACTGACCGTGACATTGCTACCCGCGGACTTTCTCAAGGAGCACAGGGAAATGTCTCTCAGGTAATGTCACAAAATGTTGTGACGATCTCTCCTGACTCATCTGTTGAAGATGCAGCAGCGTTAATGTCTCAACACCAAGTACGTCGCTTACCTGTAGTAGAAAACGGGCAGCTCGTTGGGATGTTGGCGTTAGGAGACTTGGCAGTACAACAAAAATCAGACCAAAGTGCCGGTACAGCTCTGAGTCAAATCTCTGAAAACCATTTAAGGTAATTAGTGGAGGATGAGAAGACGGGTTTTATGTCAATTCAACTGTGACCATAAGCCTCTAGCAATCAGAGCATAGAGTAAAGCCTACTGGGAAGTCTTAACATAAGGTAAGCCTACCGAAAAGGATTTTTTCTTTTTGGTAGGCTTTCTTATGGTTAATCCGTTCCCTTTCATGAAATAAAGGTCCGTCCCTCAAATTCGTCATTTTTTTCACATAGAGGAAGGATTTTCTTGTTTTTTATCGAATTTCTTTTATACATGCTAATACATATTAGAGGAGGGATTTTAAAGTGAGCCGTACAGCACGATCTTATCGCAGGGAAGTTCGAAACTTCAAACGTGAATCACGAAAAAGGATATTTGTTGATAGCATTATAGACTTCTTGTTCATGTTATTTGGAATATCCATGATTACTGGTATTTTACTATTCGTTTTAGGCTATTGGAATTATTATTAATCTTCTTTCAGAAAGTCTTCTCATTAGTTCCAGAAACTTTTAACATCTTTTTATTCTTCTTTCATACCATATTAACTATTATTCCACATATGATCATTTGATTCTAACGCACTCATAATGATATTCAATATGTTGCCATGGGTTTCTATGGCAATTTATTTATGTACTTCGTTCGAGTAAGCCCCATGATTCTTGCACTCTGCAATATATTTTACTGAAATATTATTCTGTTTAACGTGTATTCATTATTCTAAAATAATGATTCCTTTATTCGCTTATGACCTAACTCTTTAAAAAAACTTTATATTACTATGACAAAATAGTTCGAACCTCTAAATGATTTTTTGGTAAAATTTAAATTTTCAGATAATAACTTGACTTTTATTTATATTTTTCAGATAATAGTACCCACGACCGACACAAATTTTCGAGGGGGTTCTTATGGACTTTTTAAACAGCTTAGTCACAGGTGCAAATTCAATATTATGGGGATATATTTTAATCGGATTACTAATTATATTAGGATTATATTTCACGATTGGATCAAAATTTGTCCAAATTCGCCATATCGGTGAAATGTTACGATTATTAGGCGATAAAGATGTTACCAAAGCTGATGGGGAGAAACAAATTTCATCTTTGCAGGCATTCTTTATTGGAGCAGGTACTCGAATTGGTACAGGTAATTTAGCAGGAGTAGCCATTGCCTTAGCAATTGGGGGACCTGGAGCAGTATTCTGGATGTGGCTTGTGGCCATTCTAGGAGGAGCTAGTGCGTTTGTAGAAAGTACACTTGCTCAAATTTACAAGGTGAAAGATAAAGTAGGATTCAAAGGTGGACCTGGCTACTACATGGAGAAGCAATTAGGAAAGCGTTGGATGAGTTCCATTTTTGCGGTAACTATTCTCCTATCCTTTGGTACTACCTTTAATGCGGTTCAAAGTAATACGATTGCAACGGCATTTAATAATTCATTTGATATTAGTAGATTAGGAATTGGAATTGTTTTAGCTGGTTTAACAGCTCTTATCATCTTTGGTGGAGTGAAGCGTATTGCAAGCTTTTCTTCTATCATTGTCCCAATTATGGCGACGTTTTATATTATTTTAGCTTTGTTTGTTGTCATTACAAACATTACAGAAATGCCTGGAGTAATCGCGCTTATTTTTAAAAGTGCATTTGGATTTGAACAGGTTCTAGGTGGAGGAATCGGTGCTGCGATTATGAATGGAGTAAAACGCGGACTATTCTCTAACGAAGCAGGTATGGGTAGTGCACCAAACGCAGCTGCAACAGCATCTGTTACTCACCCTGTTAAACAAGGTTTTATTCAGGCACTGGGAGTATTCTTTGATACGTTACTTGTTTGTTCAGCAACAGCGTTTATCATCTTAACTTCTGATGCATACGGTTCTGGATTAACCGGAATTGAGCTATCTCAAGCAGCTATGTCTGAGCATTTCAACTCTTGGGCAGGGATATTCCTAGCCATTGCCATCTTCACATTTGCCTTTAGCTCGATTATTGGTAGTTACTATTACGGAGAAGCAAACCTGCCGTTCATTAATAAAAGTAAGACAGGACTTCTCGTTTATCGAATAGTCGCTTTAGGAATGGTGATCTTTGGTTCTGTTGCAAGCCTTGATATTGTTTGGAACTTAGCCGATTTATCCATGGCTCTCATGGCCCTGACAAATTTAATTGCGATTGGTATATTAGCTCCTATTGCCTTTAAAGCTTTAAATAATTATATGGAGCAACGTAGAAACGGATTGGATCCGGTCTTCTATGCAGATGACATCCCGGGATTAAAAGGGGTAGAAAGCTGGCCTCTCAGAGAGTCTGAAGTACGTAAAAAAGCAGCGAATGAATAATTAATTTCAGAATCCACTTAAATTAGCGGATAGATGCGGTCATTGTGACTGTATTTATCCGCTTTTTTCTTAAGGCTTTATTCTCAAAGATTGTTGATTTTAAAACATGCCTCACTAAATATGACGCTTTTCCATAAAATTAATTCCGATCCCCATCATTAATACTCCCATTAATACGAGTATGGAAATGGGAAACATGAGTTCTCCAAGAGCCAATTGGTTTATAGTTGCACCTTTTAAGAGCTCCATTCCATAAGTGATAGGTACTACCTTTGATAATGCTAATAAGATAGGTGAATCAACAATTTCCAGTGGCCAATAGGCACCCCCAATCATAGCCATGCTTACGGCTACAACTGGAACTACTGCGTTAAAATGTTGCACCTTCTTGACTACCCCTGTGATGAGCATGGATAAGGCTACAATCGCGAAGGTATAAGGTAGCAATAGAAGCAATACAGATCCAAAACGACCATAGAAATTCACATCGGTAATATAACGAAAAACAAGGAAAATCGTCACCAATTGAATATACCCCAGTATAAAACTATAAAGAAGATTCCCTACATACATTTCCCACTTTCGAATTGGCGAGAGAATCATCCGATCCCATACTCCTGCATTCTTCTCCATTAAAATAGAGGCTACATTAAAAGCGATGGTGTAAATCACAAAGAATAAAGAAAACCCAAATAGAGATTGGAGTTTTGGATCGTATACAAAGGTTTCGTTTCCTCTAAAAGTCGACTGTTCAATTGTAAAAACAGGTGACTCCTTCGCTTCTTCATACCACGTTGTAACTTCACTAGAAGAGACGCCACTTTCTTCTGCTCCCACCTCTAAGGCGTTCTTTTGATGTATATCACTATACACTTTACTTACCACCTGTTGCAGCAGTGAAACGTTAGCTGCTTTAGATGAAATGATCACAATAAAATCAGACTCTTTAAGGATGAGCCCTCCTTCTCTTTTCCCTTCTCCAACGAGTTCCTTTAGCTCTTCCTGAGGAACTTCAGTAAATTGAAATGCCTCAGCCTTATTTAACTCGTTGAGTATCACTCCTGTTTTATCTGAGTCTCCCACTACGCTTATGGGGATGGCGATTTTATCAATCCCACCTTGACTTGTAAAGTAGGCAAACATGATACAGACTCCTGACATAATGACAAACAGCCAAGGCTTTCGATGGAATAAGCGAAATTTAGCAAAAAGAATTCCCTTCATACAGTTTTCCCTCCTTCCCGTGGAAAAAGAATGATGGATAGTACTAAAATGACAAACGTAAAGATTAAAAGTGAAGCTATCTCAGGGTAGACATCCATTAGATTATAACCTTGGAATATTTTGAAATAAGCTGTCATCCCTGCTCCATTAGGAGTTAAGCTTCCAAGTGTTTGGATGAAATCTGAAGAAAAAAGCTGACCAAAACTACCCCCAATAAAGGCAAATACCGTTACCACTACGGTTGAGAAAAAACTAGAAAAGGTCTCGGAATTCGCACGATAGTTTAAAGAAGTTAAGAGGGTTCCAATACTTCCGACGGCTAAGCTAATGAAGACAGTGACAATCATAAATGAAATCATATTCGGCCATGTCACTCCATATAAAAGAGCACAAACACCAAAAAGGATTCCAAGCTGTAAAAAAGCGAGTATAACGGTTGTAGCTAAAATACTACTAAAATACTTCCATATCGAAACATTCGCTAAAATAATTCGATCGAAAACATGATCCTCTTTTTCTCGAAAAGCAAAAGAACCCATATTAGAAGCTATATAGAGTACAAACATAACACTCATCCCCACAGCGTAGAATGCCGTTGAGGTAAGAGCTACTTTATCTTCTACGTAGGCAATTTCCCCCTTCACTCCGCTCCCCATGGAACTTGCGTCTACTATAAATCCGCTGGACTTCCCAATGGTTGAGGAGAGTGAATATTGTTCTTGGAACCCTGTTAGTAGGTCTTTCATTATATTTGATGTGAGTTCTTTTCCTTCATTTTGGTACACCTTTAGTGTCGGTCTTTTATTCCCCTCTAAAAAGAGGGAGTGAAGGATATTGTAAGTAAAGTCCTTTGGAACTTCGATAATGGCTGAATAGGAATCATCTTCTCTTACGTCATCTAGTTCCTCAGGCTTTTTCTCTTCCACCATAATATACTTCTTCAGCTCTGGATTTCCGAGTACCTCCTCCTTTAATATTTTCATAGGCAAAAGCTGAGAAGCTGATTCAGCAATGGCTTCCTTTCCTTCATTAGGAATATTCGTTTGTTCGAGGTCCTTTAAAAATCGTTCTAATTCTTGAGGTCCGTCCCTCTGTTCGACTATGGCCACTTTCGCTTCGATGGAGGGTTGTTCTCCACTCATGACGCCTCCGAGGGCAAATCCCAGGATGGTGATGAGGATGAGGGGCATGCCTATGAGAGTAAGTAGGATTTGTGGGTTTCGAATCATAAGGAGAAGCTGCTTTTTAATGAATTGACTAATCATTTCCCTTCCCTCCTAGTCTCTTAATGCTCGCCCTGTTAAATGTAAAAACACATCCTCGATGGAAGGAGTTTTTCGATCTATGGAGACAATTCGAGCTTCTGTTTCTTCTGCTATCTGAAAAATTTGGTTAAATGCATTCACTTCTTTCGGAACAACAACGGTTACACTCTTTTCTTGAGCAGTGACGGATTTTGCTAACGGAAGCTGGTGCAGCTGCTCTACAAAAGACGATGAACTCTTCTCTAATTTAATAAGAATAGTAGATTCTGAAGATAGAATACTTTTGATTTCATCTTTCGTCCCTGAAGCAATGATATGACCTTTATCCATGATATAAATGCGGTCACATAAGAACTCTACTTCTTCCATATAGTGACTTGTGTAGAGGATGGTCATATTCTTTTCTTTGTTGAGGCGTTTCACTTGTTCTAAAATATAGTTTCGCGATTGTGGATCAATTCCAACAGTCGGTTCATCCATTATTAAAATTTGGGGGTCATGAAGGAGAGCAACGCCTATATTGAGACGGCGCTTCATACCTCCTGAAAAGGTTTTAACGATGTCGTTCCGTCTTTCTGAAAGGCCTATTTGTTCTAATACCTCTTCAATTTTGTTTCGTAGATTGTTTCCTTTTAAATGATGGATTCTACCAAAGAATTCAAGATTTTCTTTTGCAGTTAAATCAGTATAAAGTGCGATTTCTTGAGGTACGACTCCAAGGACATCTCTAAGTGCCTGTGGCTGCTTAAGGATGCTCTCTGTTCTTAATCTCACATCTCCTTGAGTAGGTGCAACCAGAGATGAAATCATGGAAATTGTCGTTGATTTTCCAGCACCATTTGGACCAAGCAGGCCAACTGTTTCACCCTGTTCTAAAAACATGTTGACGCCTTCAACTGCCTTATTCTTCTTGTAGTGTTTAGATAGTTCTACCACTTCCAACACATGAACCGCCTCCTTGTCGTTAATCTTATTGTACTCATCTGCTTGCTTATCTCCCACTTACCTTTGTCACCAGTTTTCATTTCTACCCATGACTTCCGTCACATGATTTTATTATTCCCTTTCTAAAGAATTGTTGCTATTTCAGAGTAGAAAGTAATAGTTGATTTCCGCTTCAGGATGCTCGCTCTCCGCGGGGCGGGCGGTGAGCATCCTCGGCTACGCCTGTGGGGTCTCACCTATCCCGCTTTTCCCACAGGAGTCGAGCACCTTCCGCTCCAATCAACTTTCACAGCATGAATTTCTAAAATGAAATAATTTAATTAATGAGTGCTGTGGTAATTTCAAGTTGTGGTTACAAATTTATTTTCTATTAAAATATTTCTACACTATAAAAATCTGTTAAGAATTCCCCTCACCTTCCAACACGTAAAAAAACAACTGTTTGAAAAAAAGATCCGTTTTATTAAAAGCCTTAATGTATGTACTTTCAGCAATGAAAAAACCAGCACAACGACTGCGCCGGTTTAGGCAATATCATTTTTCACAGCATAGATGGCTAGCTGTGTGCGATCTCTCAGTTCCAGTTTTTGAAGGATTTGAGAGATGTGATTTTTCACGGTTCCTACTGATAAAAACAGTTTTTCCGCAATTTCTTTGTTGGTACATCCTTGTCCAATTAATCCAGTAATTGTAACCTCTCGTGGTGTTAGAGGATGAGGAGTTTGTGGCTCTTTTTGATGGGAAAGGAGTTTAGGTACAACCTTTGCCGCCACTTCATGATGGATGGTCATCCCGCCGCTAAGACAACTATGTATGGACTGAATTAATTCCTCTCCTTCCGCTGTTTTCAAAAGAAAGCCATTGGCTCCTTCCTTTAGAGCTTGTAGAGCATATTCATCGTCATTGAAGGTTGTCAGGATTAAGATTTTTACGTTTGGCCATTTCTTCTTTATTATTCTAGTTGATTCAATACCGTTCATTTCCGGCATTCGAATATCCATGACAATAAGATCGATGGCGTACGACTCCATCTTTCCTATGGCTTCGTTTCCATTTCCCGCTTCTGCCACTACCTTTAATGATGAGTCCTGCTCGATCATCATTTTGAGCCCCTGTCGAACAATTCCTTGATCTTCAACTAGTAATATACTCTTCACGTTATTCTGCCTCCTTTAGTGGAAAGGAACTATTAATACTGAATTCATCGCTTGTTTGATGAATGTCAATCTTCCCACCGAGTTCTTCAACTCGTTCTTTCATATTTTTCAAACCAAAACCTGGTTGAAACGGTTTACTAGGTTGAATATGGTTCGTGATTTTCAGACTTAAATGCCCTTGAGCTGTTTTTCCTAAAGTTACTTTTACTTCTCTTACATGAGCATGCCTCATTGCATTCGTTATACCTTCTTGAATACTTCTAAACAGAACGATATTTTGTTTATTTGTTAAGGGAGTAGATAACACACCTTGTTGAGTGGTTAGCTGAATCATAATATGACTCTCAGATTCCAGCTTGCGAATTAATTGGAGAACCGATTGAATCCCTGTGACCTCTCCTTCTTTCAAGGTACTAACAGCTTCTCTGGTTTCTTCTAAACTATCCTTTGCCAACTGCTTTAGGTCCTCATATGCCGCCTTTCCATGTTGAATCGACAGCATTTCTATTTTCATTAAAAGAGCTGTTAGCTTATGTCCAACAGAATCATGAATATCCCGTGCAATCCTTGTCCTCTCTTCTGCTTTTGAATGCTGTTCTGTAACATAAAGCAGTCTTTTAAGCTTGCGGTACTCCCCTAAAAGTTTCTCGTACAAGTCTCGTTGTTCTTTTCGATTATGAAATAGAGTGTTTAATTGGTAGGTTGAATATAGAAATAGTCCGACTATGATGAGGTCCACATAGGTAAAGCTTGACAAGAAGATTGCCATTTCTACTCCTATCAGAATAATGGTTAGAGAAAGAAACGAGCGATATTTAGAAGGGTGAAGGTACATACTCCCTTCGAGATGAAAAAAACAAAGAAGGGCCCATATATAAATAGATAGAGAGCCTACGAGAGTAGCACCAATAATGATTAAAAGCTGAGCCCAGTATAATAAATATGACTTCTTTGCGACTGGAACAAAAAAGAATAAAGAAATTGAGGTAGAATAAATAATAATCAGTAAAATTAAAGAATTATTCTGCAAGGAGGATTCTATTATATAAAGTCCCCATATAATACTAAGTATGATGGTTCGAATGAAAGAATTTTTCACACACTACATCCTTTCTACTATCTTACTTTGAAATTACTAAATTAATCCATTTCAGTCAACATACTTCAGAATAAACTATAATAAAAACAACAATCTTTATGGAAGGCCCTTTTAAAAGATTGTTGTTTTATAACATGAGTTTCTAATGGCTCTGTCAACCAGTAGATGCTAGGTGGTGAGGGAAACTACTTCGCTTCCGAGGTCTCGGCACGCCCATACTCCCGCAGGAGTCTACGCTGTTCCCCTCACCATCTTCAAGAAAATACATGACAGAGCTAAATAGTGATAAAAACAATCTAAAAAAGTATTTCTACTATCCGAACTAAAATCGACCACTGTACACTTTGAAAATAGGCTGTTCTCGAAACGTGTAAGGTATTTATTTAGTCTATATTAAGAAAATCATGCTTTAAAGTTGATTGGCGCGGAAATCAATCACTACTCGTTTTTTCAAGAGCAAAAAAGTTTAAACGAAAACATCCTTATGAAAAGAGCTTTCTATGATTTTAGGTATACTAGATAAAGACAAATAACAAAGGAGTAATGACAATGGACATTCTTTCGATCCTATTAGGGGTTCTTTTCGTACTTAATCTTGCCTCAGCAGCTGTTGTCATTTTTTTAGAAAGAAAAGATGCAGGTGCTACGTGGGCTTGGCTTATGGTTCTTTTTTTCATTCCTTTACTTGGATTCATACTTTACCTAATTTTTGGTCAGAACTTAAGTCGTAAGCGCTTGTTCGATTGGGAGGAAATGAAGAGAATTGGTATTGAAGACCTGATACAGCGTCAAATCACCGCTCTCAAAGAGCACCGCTTCTCTTTCAGCAGCGACACAACTTATATCTATCAAGACCTCATTTATATGCACTTAATCAATAATGAAGCTCTCCTTACCCAAGACAACGAAGTGACCGTGTACACACATGGAGAGGATAAATTTAATTCATTACTAAAAGACATAGATTCAGCTAAGGATCATATTCACATACAATACTATATTTTCAAAAATGACACCCTTGGAAGAAAAATAGTAGACAGACTAACGTACAAAGCGAAGCAAGGGGTAAAGGTTCGGTTATTATATGATGAAATGGGTTCTCGTCGAACAAGGAGACGATTTTTCAAAGACCTTCTCACTGCCGGCGGAGAAGTTGAAGTGTTTTTCCCTTCAAAAATCCCTTTTATCAATTTGCGCCTGAACTATCGGAATCATAGAAAGATTGTTGTGATTGATGGAAAGGTTGGTTATGTTGGGGGATTTAATGTGGGTAACGAATACCTAGGATTAAACCCAAAGTTCGGCTATTGGAGAGATACTCATCTTCGAATAGTCGGGAGTGCTTCCTTAGCTATGCAAACACGGTTTATCCTGGATTGGAATCAAGCAAGTAAGTCAAAGAAGATCGCTTATAATATGCGCTACTTTCCTCAATCTCAATTTAAGGGTCAGGCTGGCATTCAAATGGTCACATGTGGACCAGATTCAGAGTGGGAGCAAATAAAAAATGGCTACATCAAAATGATTTCATCTGCTAAAAAATCGATCTTCATACAAACGCCCTACTTCATACCGGATGCAAGTTTGTTAGATTCATTGAGAATTGCTGCACTCACGGGAGTAGATGTGCGCATAATGATTCCAAATAAACCAGATCATTTATTTGTGTATTGGGCTACCTATTCTTATATAGGTGAATTATTAAAGGCTGGTGCGAAAATATACATCTATGAGAATGGGTTTATTCACGCAAAAACCATTGTCGTTGATGAGCTCATTTCTTCCGTTGGAACTGCCAATATTGACGTAAGAAGCTTCAGATTAAACTTTGAGGTGAATGCTTTCATCTATGATAAATCTTTATCAGAAAGATTAAGTACGATTTTCATGTCCGATATTAATAAAAGTAAAGAAATGACACTTGCAATTTATAACGAGAGACCAATGATCATACGCTTTAAGGAATCGGTTTCGAGGCTGATTTCGCCAATTTTATAATGAATATTGCGATTTCTACGAAGAAGAAGGCATAATAGAAGATAGAACACTTCAATCAGAGAGGAATGAAATCATGAGTGTACATAAAGAGATTACAAAGCATTCAACCAAACAAAACCAACTTGTACAA
This sequence comes from Rossellomorea aquimaris TF-12, assembly GCF_001648555.1. Lineage (GTDB taxonomy): Bacteria > Bacillota > Bacilli > Bacillales > Bacillaceae_B > Rossellomorea > Rossellomorea aquimaris. The sequence continues at coordinate 57,423 of NZ_LQXM01000023.1, forward strand.
GAATTTATGATATTAGACGAGCTTAGAGAAAGAGCAATCAGTGAAGCCGTTCAGCTGTGCTTGAATGGGGAGTCTTTTACAACAGATCGTATTAATTCGGTCACACAGGAAATCAATGCCCTTGCCCGACAAGGTGTTGTTCCTCTAAGAAAGCTCGTTACAACAGATATGGTAAAAGAATATGCGGAAACACTAAAATAATAAAGAAAAAGTAGCATTCAATTATTCACGAATGCTACTTTTTCTTTATTATTTGTAAACTTTCTATATAATGGTAATAACTAACAATAACAGAGGTGGCTTTATGGACATAGAAACTATATTTGGCAATTTACCCACGTTAGAAACAGAACGGCTAATATTAAGAAAGATAACGGTAGAAGACGTTGAAGATATGTTTTCATATGGTTCTAATGAAGAAGTATCTAAGTATGTTACCTGGGACACTCACAAAACAATATCTGATACGAAAGAGTTTGTTGATTTTGTACTAACCCGATACGAGAACAATCAAGTTGCTCCTTGGGGGATAGTGTACAAAGAAAACGGAAAACTTATCGGTACAATTGATTTTATTTCGTGGCAAGTGAAGGACAATTCAGCTGAAATTGGATATGTCATTTCTCAGGATTATTGGGGTAAGGGCATCACAACAGAAGCCGCACATGAAGTAATTAAATTTGGATTTCATCATATGGATTTAGTTCGAGTTCAAGCAAGGTGTTTCGTAGAAAACATTGGTTCTTCAAGGGTAATGGAGAAAATAGGGATGTCCTATGAAGGAATATTAAGAAAAACTGCATTCATAAAGGGGAAACATCGAGATTTAAAAATGTACTCCATTTTAAGAGAAGAATTTTCCTACATGCACAAACAAAAAGTTGAAAGTGCAAACATTTTATAGATCGTTTGAGAATGTAAAGAAACAGCTCAAAAAGACGTCCCCGATACCTTTCATCAAAAAATTGAAAGATATTGGGGACGTCTTTTTTGTATGTATGGGCCAGAGTTGATTGAGAACACGACAATACAACTAAAATGTTTATGCTTTCAGTGCGCTATTCCAGCCATCATAGACGAAGACAGGTTGCGAATCATTTTCAGCGCGTTCAATGACTACATAGTTTTTGTGGGCTACTACTGTTTGGTCGTCTGGTAAATCGAGTAAAGTCACAATATCCTGCTTTACCTTAACAATAACAGTGTTTTCTCTAAGGGAGGTTACTACACCACTTACCACATGTTTCTTTCGTTTGAATTCAATTGTATCTCCAAGATTTGCATAATCTTTTGAGTATAAGAAGGTATTATCCATTATAAAATCTCCTTTGCAATATAGTAAATGATTATTCGCTTATACAATTCTCTTTATCTTATTTAATAGTTCATATACCACTTTTCAATCAGGTCGAAACCTTTTTCATTCTGTGAAATTAAGTCGTACTTTTTTCTCCTTTAGCTGGTTGCTTCCATTGAGTTAGTAAATGGCTTTCCTTCTCTTCTTTCAACCCTGCTTTTAATTCAGTCTTATTTCTATTTTTATGCCACTCCCATGTATCTTGAATGGTAGCTCGGGGTGAACGGTGGGATAAGCCTTGCTTCTTTGCTTTTGTAATGTCCGCTAATATATATCCATCAGGAGTTTCATCATTCACAGGAACCCAAAGCGGTAACTCCGTAAAGGGCTGGATATCATTTTTTATTAAAAACGAATCCTCGATCCAGTTCTGTTTAGGAGGCTGGTCCATAAATTCTTTAGACAAATCATCAATGAAATCTTCCATCGTGTAAAAATCAGACGGACCTGTTACATTGAACGTTCTACCGACTGATTCTTCCGCTTTCGTTAACGTCCATTGTACCAAGTCACGTACATCCACCCATTGAATTTCCCTCGTTTTAGCTCCTGGTATCACCATGTCTCCACCTTTAGAAAAACGATCTAGCCAATAGGTAAAGCGATCGGTTGGATCAAATGGGCCAACAATTAATCCGGGACGTATAATGAGGTGATTTTCAGGAAACTCCTGTCTTACTAATTGTTCACAAGCTGCCTTTAATGGACCGTATGTTTCCCCTGTCATTTTTTCTATTGTCGGGTCCTCGACTACTCCTACAGGATAGGCCTCTTGGTTTCTTCCATTCTTAAAGTCTCTATAAACCGAGATGGTGGAAATAAACACATACTGCTTTGCCTGGTCTTTTAAGTATTGAAGAGATTGTTCAACAACCCTTGGGACATACCCACAAGTATCAATGACAACGTCCCACTCTCTCCCTTTTAACGCCCCTAAATTCCCGTCGCGATCTCCCTGAAGCTTTATGGCCTCCGGGAACAGCTCAGGGTTTGTTTGTCCTCGATTAAAGAGAGTTAATTCATGCCCTCTCTTAAGGACCTCTTCAGCAAAATGTCGGCCAACAAAATTCGTTCCACCTATTATAAGTATTTTCATTATTCAGTCTCCTTTTTTGATACTCGTTCCGTTAAGATGATTTTGTAGACATAAGCTAGATCCGAATCCCCTATTCCTCCAGCCGGATTCCCATTCTCATCTAAATTGATAGAAGATATTCCATTCCCATTTGTTCCTGCCCAAGCAAATAGAGGAACAGGCTTATTCTTTTTCAACTTTACTTTTTCCGTCAGAAGTGAATCCATTGTATAGCCTTGTACCTGGACTTCATGGCTTGAAGACATATAGCCATCCTCCACCCCATGAATAATCTCGAGAAAATTATCCTGCTTATTTAATCCAATGGACCAAATCGAATGATCGTAGGAATACTGAACGACATTTGATGTAAATGGCTGTTCTTCTACTAGCTTCCCTTTTTCATATACGTCCACTACTAGATGAATATCATCGTTCCCTTTTAGTGTCCCATCCAATTCATAAAAATCAATATAGTCGATTCCAGTGTGATTCACTAAATCTATTTCTTGTTTATTTAACTTATGTGGCTTGATTGTCAGTGTTGTAGCTTTTTGAGGCTCAAATAGTTCTTCAGATGTTTTGGATGTGCATCCTGTTATTAAAATGATGGATAGTAACAAAAAGAACCATCTTCTCTTGCTCAACCCCTCATCCTCCTCTAATCATAATCCTTTTCTTATACATTGGCTATTGTATTAGGAAAATCCTTCCTTTATTATACTATTTTGCTTTATGAAAAGTGGATTTTTTTATGATCATTTATTCTATCAATGGAAGTGCTTTGTTTAATTAGTATGGTATTAGCTACTTAGGAATTGAATGTCTAATGCATTCACTTTGGGGTCTATCCCTTCCGTCTTTCAGTTCGTGTGAACTTTTTAACTTCGATTTTCAATCTTACTTCCACTCTTTATAAGCCATTTGACAAAAACCGGGTATTCATCACACCTTTTTAATGTTTTATTAACCTCATTAGCAAAGAAGATTACGAATACAACCTTGCAAAAAGAGTAAAAAAAGACGTTTCGATGGGATCTCACCCGTCAAAACGTCTTCTGAAACATTCAATATGCAAGGGCGTTCTTTTTCTCTTCTTTCATTAATACGAAGCATAGGAAGACCCCTAAAAGAGATAGAACAGCAAAGAATAAATAAACCGTATAGATGGAGTATGTCTCTAAAATGAATCCTCCTACGAACGTGCTAAACCAGTTGCCCAGTCCATTTCCAATGGCGGAATACATTGTAACAGCCGTCGCAGTAATATGAGCAGGTGTAATTTCTCTGATATAACGTAATCCTGCTGGTATAAACAAACCAATGGCTAAACCTTGCATCACAGCAGAAGAGTACACTAACCAAAGGCTCGGTTCGGTAAAATAAAAGAGCCAACGGAGCATAGACGCTACACCTGCTAACGCTGCTACAGATAGCAAACCAAACTTATCAATCCAAGCTCCTGCAATTCGCATAAATGGAATTTCAGATAAGACAGCAATGAGGAAGGCAAGCCCAATACCTGTGTACGTTCCACCTGAATCCTCTACGAACAAACCAAAATATACGTTATTTGCCAAGTTTGGACCAAACACTAAGAATGTCACAACTAAAAAGATAAGAAACCTCTTCATACCAAACAATTCTTTCATCCCTGCTTTTAGATCAAGCTTAGTTGAAGCTCGCTCTTTCGGAAAACGGAAGGACAGAATGCCCGAGAGTATTAAACAGATAAAGAAGGAATAAAATATGATGGTAGGACCTATAAACCCTTCTGATAATCTTCCCATCAAAAATACGGCTAATCCGAAGCCCAGTGAGCCAAACAATCGTATATTTCCATAGTTATAGCGAACTTTACTCGTATATTTTAAGCTGATACTATCCGATACTGGAATAATCGCGCTTTGAAAAATGGCCACCAATACGGCTGTAATGAGTAGTCCATAATAAAAATCCATAATCAGATACCCGAGAGCAAATAAACCAGCTATAAATGAAGTGAATCCCAATACTATAGTTGGGCGGTTGGTAGTATCACTGACCATTCCCCAAATTGGCTGAAAGAAAATCATCATAATCGGTCCTACAGACATAATGGTTCCAATCTGATATCCGTTCAATCCAACACTTTGACTCAAGTAAACGCTCAATAGCGGATACAGACTTCCAACACCAAAAAAAGTTAATAAATAAAATCCTTGTAAGGTAAAAATTTGATTACGAATGGTTCGTTCCACGAGTGTATCCCCCAGATGTTTTTGTCTACCTTATAGTAGACCTTGGTAGCTCGATTGTAAATAAATTTGTACCTTTTTTTGGATAAAGTGAATCTTTCTTCAGGGGAAGGATATTTATCTGATTAGGTCATTAGGCCCTATGAGAATAGGATGCAGCCTCCTTATACAACGATACCCAAAAACATTTAACGAAAGAACAATGCATCTTAAGAAAACTTTTCCGTTTGACTTTTTCCCTTAAACGCATTAAAGTATGGGAAGTAAATTCAGTTAATCATATAGTAAGTATTCTTCTTATCCAGAGAGGCGGAGGGACTGGCCCTACGATGCCTCGGCAGCGGACTCATTTTGAGTGCTGTGCCACATCCAGCAAGCGTCATGCTTGGAAGATAAGAAGAGTGTTTCATATTATTGAAACCTCTTCTTATTGGAAGAGGTTTTTTTGTTTTCTTCCACCATTTAATTTAAAGCCTTACAAAGGAGTGTTCGTATTGTTTCAAGAAAAAGGAAGTCTATTGGCGTTATTGCCATTATTCATATTTGTTTCGCTGTTTCTAGGAGCTGGAATTATTTCAGGAGATTTTTATCAGTTTCCTGTTCTAGTTTCTATTTTAATTGCCTCTGTCGTTGCGTTACTAATGAATCGTAAAGAATCTCTAAACGGGAAAATTGAGCGTTTTGCTAAAGGAGCCGGTCATCCGGATATTATGATTATGGTGTTTATCTTCCTTTTAGCAGGGGCTTTTTCTGGAGTAGCTGAAAAAATGGGAGCCGTTGATTCTACTGTTAACCTGGCTCTTTCTGTACTACCGGAGAATTTCCTAATTGTTGGCTTATTTTTAATTGGGGCATTTGTTTCTTTATCCATGGGAACCTCAATGGGTACCATTGCAGCACTTGCACCAATTGGTGTTGGAATCAGTTCGGGTACGGACATTTCAATGCCTCTAGCGATGGCAACTGTAATTGGTGGAGCAATGTTTGGAGATAATTTATCCTTCATTTCAGATACAACGATTGCAGCAGTCCGCACACAAAAAACGGAAATGAAAGATAAGTTTAAAGTGAACTTTTTCATCGTTCTTCCTGCGGCGATTATAACAATGGTTATTCTTTTGTTTATGACATGGGGAAACCAATCTGCAGTCGATGTAAACAGCTTTAATTGGATTAAAATCTTACCTTATCTTGGTGTCATTATTGGGGCTCTTGCAGGATTAAATGTGTTCGTTGTGCTACTCGGAGGAATTTTATTATCAGGTATTATTGGATTTATGGATGGGAGCTTTACCGCTTCAACCTATTTCGGCAGCATAACTGATGGAATGATTGGTATGGCTGAAATTGTGATCCTAACGGTTCTGATTGGCGGTGTCGTGGAATTGATTCGTCACAATGGTGGGATTCAAGCAATTCTTCACCTTGCTACACGAAAGATTCGTTCTCCACGAGGAGCTCAGCTGGCTACTGCAGGATTAGTAAGCTCTACCAACCTGTGTACAGCAAACAATACCATTTCGATTATCATTACCGGACCACTGGCGAAATCAATTAGTGAGAAATATGGTGTGGATGCTCGTAAAGCAGCAAGTATTCTAGATATCTTCTCCTGTTCAATTCAAGGGTTGATTCCATACGGAGCACAGGCATTATTAGTTGCAGAAGTTGCAGGTATATCACCTTTAAGCATTATTCCATATGCGTTTTACCCACTTCTGATTGCTGTTTGTGGATTGATTGCGATACAATTCGCATTGCCTAAATTCACACGTATCAATTCAACAAAGCCGGATCTTGTGAAATCCTAAGAGATGGATTAGTCTGCAGAAGGCTTTGTTCAAATAGTTTGGTGTTTGAGACAATTACATTAAAAAAGAAAGCAGATTCTATATAGAATCTGCTTTCTTTTGTTTTTATAATAAATCATTCACATGATAAAGTTTACCACTTTCTATTTCATTCTCTGTCACTAGTTTGAGTAATACATTAGCCACTGTATCAGTGCTTCTAAGCATTCCTTCCTCCTTATAGCGCTTGAAGGCATCTACATCAGCGAATGATTCCTTTGAAGTTGATCGGATTGTTTCTTGCATATCTGTATCCATTACTCCTGGACTAAAGGCGATTGCTTTGTGTCGGCTGTGCTTTTTAGATAACTCCAGGCTTACGGTTTCCGTCAACATATTAACACCAGCTTTAGTAGAACAATAGGTACTCCAGCCATAGACAGGACGACTTCCAGCACCTGAACTAACATTCACCATAATGAGCTGGCTATCGTTGTTAGCTAATTTCAGCATGGTGTTTGTAGCAATCATGGGAGAGAGGAGATTTACGTGTACACTGTTCTCTAAATCCTCCGTACTGAGTTCACCGGAAGGATTAACCGGTGTGACAACACCAGCATTTTGAACAAAAAAGACTTTTTCTACATCTGTCTGAAACACCTTCGAGGCTACTACTTGAAAGATCTTTTCTGTTTCTGCTGAATTGGATAAATCACATTCAAAAAATTCGTATGATACATCATTATCTTCCGCAAGCGTCCTTAATGATGTATTTTCTGAACGGGATACGTTGATGAGTCCAATGCCTTTTTCGATAAAGAGTTTTGAGATGGATTCACCTAATCCTCTTGTTGCACCAGTGACAATTGCGTAATCCATATTGAACATCTCCTTTCTTACATTTTTAATTATAAAGCAGACTTTCCCTATTACAAAAAAATCCGCCTTCTATTTACTTAACATTTACAAATCATGATTACATTTCCGTCTGGATCCTTCACATTAAAAAATTGATCAAATTGAATATCCGATTCGATCGCTATGTTTCGTTCATTGACATATTGATAAGCAGCTTGAGGATCATTCGTATTAAAATGAAAAAGTGGAGCGTTACTCACGACATGCTGAGAAAAAATTTTGCTATCCAGCACAATGCTCACTTCATTTTGTAGTGGAATGACATAAAGATGACCACTAATTATTTCACCGTCAGCAGGTACTCCCAATAGTTCACAATACCAATCACGAGAATGTTCCAGATTACTTACAGGTACAAATATGGCTCCGATTGCTTGGTTAATGGGATTATTCACAATTCATCATCCTTTCTTCTTTTAACGATTCAAGAAAAGAGGGTGAAATCCTTTAATGAATATTTTTTATCCATGAGTTTTGCAATTGGATCTTTCAAATAGGATTCGCTTTCCACGGACATTCGGCCGAGCCTCCTCAGCTCCACTTCCGGGGTCTCGCCACGTCCGTATTTCCGCAGGAGTCTACGCATATCCCCTCACCATCTAAAAGGTAATTTCGTTACAGAGCTTGATAGAGAAAATTATCTAATGGAAATTAACATTTGTGGTCCACGACAGAGAACCATCAGGGCTCTCTTTAACGAAGTTGTTATTATTTCTATAAAAAAATCATGCTAAGTTGCTCTACTCACCTCTTCAAAAAAGCACACCCTCAAGGCATGCTTTCATCAATAAAGTGATATTCAGGGATTAAGTCCGATAGTGGGACAATGGCCGCTTTTTGTTGATAGAGTGGAATGAATTCCTTTAACATGGTCGCCATTTTCAAACCAGTGACTCCTACATGTCCGATGGCGATAGTACTGTTGTCATGATCAAGTTCTTTAGAGAGCCGTTTGGCTTGCTTGCCAATGTGTTGAAGGGTATACACATCGTCAAAGAACATTTCATTCTCAAGATAAGGAACATTTTCCTCTTTTGCAATTTTTGGTATAACACTTTTTCCAGTTGTTTTACTATCTAAATAAAACAACCCTCGCTCCTTACATACTAGTAATACTATTTTCATCACTCGTTCATCCGCTGTCGCCTTTGATCCCATATGATGATTGACTCCAACGGCATGAGGTACATCTTCAATTGCTGCTTCCACTCGGTTGCGAATTTCTGCATTTGATAATGAAGTGGTGATGGCCCCTGGTCCTAGCCAACTTGCCTTGCCTTTCATTGGCTCCATAGGAAGATGAACAATCACTTCATGTCCCAGCCTATGTGCTTTTTCTGCATCTACTTTTGTAGTGGGTAGGAACGGCATGATCGCTAAAGTTAGAATGACGGGCAATTGTAGAATCTCTTCCGTTCCTTTCATATCGTTACCTAAGTCGTCAATGACGATAGCAAGCTCATTGTGATGAGCCGAAAGAGGCAAAATATTTCTCCCTGATACTTGTGCATGGAATGCTAACGTTAGTAATAAACAGATAAGTAAGGTTCTCACAGGTGAACACTCCTTTTCGTTTATCATGTCCAGAAGGAGAAATAATTACCTAAGAGGTCCGTCCCTCATGCCAGCTTTTTGTTGGTCGGTCTTGTGGGTAGCCATGTGTTTCTCGGAATGTTTTTCTTTGTGCGGTGAAATCCCACCAATTCTTTTGGCTATTTGGGTGATTGGCGTGATGGACCACACATCTCAAAGAGTCTTCTACACAAGGGTCCATCCATACGCCATATTTCTTTTCGAGTTCGATGATAAGGTCTTCTCCTTTAGCATTCTTGATTTCTTCGAAGGTGTAGAATGAAAGGTCATTTACTACGTTATGAGCAAGATTTGGTCCAATAGAAGGAATTCGTTGAAAAACGCATAATGCCACTAATGTTCTAGCTCTTTCTACTGATATGTTTATTCTTTCACTTAATGTCTCAGGTGATAAGCTATGAAGATCTGAAAGTTTTATTTTTTCTTTACGCAGTTTTTTTCTTTCTTCTTCCTTTAAGGGAAGCTTTGGGCTATTTGTAGCCAATCTCATTTCCTCCTTTATCCTTTAAAGGTTTGCTGTCTCGTGAGCTGGAAATCCTCCATAACGGGCTTATAAGCTTTCTTTTTGTCCACCTTATATTTGCTCTTGATTGGAGTATTTTTAACTAGGACACCCACTTTGGTTTGTTGAATTTCCTTCACACCTTGTACTATTAACTGCATGGCAATGATGGCAATAATAAAAGCAACCAACGGTGCAATGACTACCCAATACTTACCGGTCATTAATGAATTCTTGGTTGAGCTAATAAGTCCTGACCATTCAAAGGTTCCGGATTTCGGAGGATCTGGGACGAGCCCTCCCTTGATAATGGTCCCTCCCAAGAACAAGTGAAACAGTCCTAAATGGACAAGAATCAGAAGGGTTTGTATGTATTGTTGACCAAAAATAATAAATAACCGAGGTGCTAAATGAGGAAATAAGTGTTTCCAAAGTAAATGTTTATTGCTTCCTCCTAATAGCTTCGCAGACAACACAAAATCTTGTCTCCCTAATATCTTTAATTCATTACCAATTAATACAGTTGTTAATGGTAAGACGAGAATGGTGAGTACCACTGCTTCAAACACAAGCCTTTCAAACATGGAATGATCCCAACCCAGAACTGGAAATCCCCATAAAACAGGCCTTAATAAGAGATAGGCAATGAGGCTTAGTGGGAGAAAATGAATCGAATCGACCATTCGATCGAGCCAATTTTTCCGGTGCTCCTTTAAATGAAAATGATAAAAGACACCTAGATAAAAGCCCCCTATTACACGGAGTGACGCAACCACTAACGCAAATACCAACGTATATTTCGCCCCAACAATCAGCTGATCCAATATGCTGTATCCAAAGAAATCAGAGCCTAGTAGCATTTCACCAAACGGTTTATGAGGCGGAGCACTGATAATCCGCCCCTCCTCATTTTTCATAAAGTTAATTTGCTTAATAGGCGTTTCTTTAAACAAAGGATAGAGGAAGCTAGATACAATCATAAGGAACAGTACACTAAACCCAACGGCAAATTTGGGATTATGTAAATGCTGCCACAGTACTTTTCTTATAATGGACAGCCATCCCCAAATCTTCCATTCACTCCATTTCACTTTATCCCTTTTGTATTTAGTGAAGTCTTCGTTCGTCCCTTTATGAAGCCACAAATAAACTCCTTGATACAATAGAAAAAATGGTGTGTAGATCATAATTAATGAAATCGCAATGACCATCGGCCTAAAATCTTCTACTATATAATATGTAATACCTTTCATATTGAAGATGGTTTCAATAATGAACAAACTTGAAAGCATTCCCCAAATAATTAATTTGGCATGATAAAAAAAGCTCGGTGAAATATTTCTAAGGACATGCGAAAAGAGAATTCTCCCTTTTGACATTCCTTTACTTTGAGCAAATTCTATATGTGGCTTGATTAATTCCTCTTCTGTAATAAAAAGAAGAATTCGAAAGAAAGAAATCATCGGAATAATAGATAGTGTAATAACCGGTGCTAGAAATACCCTTTCTTCACCAAACTCAGTGAAATTCATGATTTCCAAACCGAAATGTTTAAAAATAAACACAATCGATAGCTGAAGCATAAAGGCAACCATCAAATCAGGTACTGTTTCTAATAGGTTAACGATTTTCTTTAGAAAGGATGTTAACCAACGAGGTAAGAAAACAGTAATGACTGTCAATAAGAAAGCAGATAGCACTCCTAGGGCTAATGCTCCGCCAATTATTTGAAGAGAATAAAGGTAAGGATCCCAAAGCATATCTAGAAATTCTACAGTAACTCCTTTATACGAATAGCTCCAATTTTCACTATGTAAAAAGACAAAGATAAATTTTATAAACTCTTCAAAAAAACCTACAAAGTTATACAAACCCCTTTCTTTAAATACCTGAGGAGCGATACTTACAGCCAGAATACCAATTAGACCAAGAATATAATAGAACATTAATTTAAGCGGGAAGGTTACAATCCTCATCTCTAATTTACCCCTTTTTCTTTTCCCTCAGTTTACTTTAATTGTTAAATTTTTTCAATTTTATCTCAAATCTGTCAATACTATTACATGTTAAGGACCTTCACCTAAAAAAGAGACGCACGATTTCGTGCGTCTCTCTTTTTTTCGATTATTTATGCTAGTAACCGACTTGGTTTACCAAGATAAAAGCCTTGGCCAATCGTAATTCCAATCTCTTTCGCTACCTGCATATCTTCTTTTGTTTCGATACCCTCTAATACAATCAGAGTGTCGTTTCCATAAAAACGACTAAAAAAGGTTAAAAAGCGCTGTTTCTTTTCATCTTGTGCTAAATCAATGGCAAAATAGCGATCGAGCTTAATCACTTCCGGTTCAAATTCAATGGACTTTTTAATAGAAGAGGTTCCTTGACCAAAGTCATCGATGGCATACCAAACCCCATACTGTTTGAGTTCTTTAAGGGACTGCTTTAACAAAGGGTTCTGCCAAAGCTCTTCTGCACTTGACTCATTAATCTCTAATACAAGACGTCCCTTTATTTCTGGATATTTCGTCATAAGTTGATAAAAAAACGAATGAAAACTAGGATGTAGAATGGTTGTAATATAAATATTAAGAAATATTTTACTGTCTTTAATATCATATTGAGCGAAACTTTCAAGAGCTTTAGAAATTGATAACGTATCTAACTTATACAAAATATTTGCCTTTATGGCAGATTGAAATACACTTTCTGCATTCTCATTTTGTGTGTTTCGCAAAAGCCCTTCGTAAGCATAAAGAGATTCCTGTTCACCTAAAAAATATAAAGGCTGAAAATCATGATAGATAAAGTCGTTTTGAAAAATACTAAAAATATTCATAAGACTCCTATACTCTTTTTTTTATTTTTTGGATTAAGCATATAAAAAAACCACACAAAAACGTATGATTACGCCTTTATATGGTCGGTTGCGCTACTAGCTCCCCTAAATTTAAGCGCCCATCTATCATTTAGGTTCAAAGCTCCCATTCATATGTAACTTGCTTCTATAAGAAAAATATACCATAAAAATAGTTATTATTGGGATTATTTCTAATTTTTTTTGAAAATTCTTTTAACTAGCCCGATTTATCATCTAGAAACATAGGTATTTCCCTCAATCCAAAATCTCCACGGATAATCTCTTGCTTCTCCTGAATTATCGATCCCTACCCGTTTCCCCTCCACCACATTATCTGGCTTGTAACCTTTCGCTATGATAAGAGGTGGTTCAAGGTATGTTCTTCCATAATCATTCATGCTGATTCCTAAAGCTTTGGTTAATTTGCCAGGGCCGTTTGTCCAATTCTTTTGAATATGCCCCGCTCTTCTTTTCTCCATAATCTCAAGACCCATATACGGCTCTACTGCTCTAATTAGTATAGCTTCAGGTTTACCCACATCTCCACTTACAACGTTGACAAGGCAATGGGTATGCATGACATATGTATACACTCGTCCCGGTTCCTGAAACATAATTTCCGTTCGCTTCGTTCTTCTATTCCCATAACTATGTGCTGCTCTGTCTTCCGGTCCTAAATAAGCCTCTGTTTCCACAATATAACCAGATGCTACTCCGTCCTCTGTTTCTTTTACCAATAAACACCCTAAAAGAGATTTAGCCAGCTCTAAAGTAGGCTGCTCGTAAAAGGATTGAGGCATAGGTGTATAGTCCATTTTCCCACTTCCTTTTAAAGTTATTCTAGGTTTTATATAAGATGGGAAAGACAATCTCACGAGGAAAACTTTCCTTTTCTTCTTTACCTGAACGTATAAAGAACATATGTGATTGGTTTTTGTATGAGCCTATCTTTTTTACGTTATCATCCATAAAATAAACTATGCAGTCCTTTGCTTCAAATGGTATGTCCTTCAATAGGCTATAGAGATTATTATGCTGCCCACTAAATATCCAATCATATAGGTGAAGTGTACCCTCTTTCTCTTCCATCATAACTACACTATCCTTCTTTTCTTCGTACCAAACATGTTCACCATATCCAAGATATATATATAACATCATAATTTCATGTCCATCTCTTGGAGCGAACCTGGAACTAACGGGCTGTCTATTTTGAACCTTGTCCCAAAACCACTGTTCTTGTTCAGGAAAACACACCTTTTTAAAGGAAAAACTTGTAATGGAATCCGGCTTGGGTAAAGGAAATGTATAGATACCTTCATTGAATTGTTCAAATCCAAATTTAGGATAGAAGGAAAGAACATTTTCATTCGCAAATAGGAAAATCCAATCCACCCTTTTCTCCCAATCCTTTAAAACCTCTTCAAGGAGCAGCCTCGAATACCCTTTCCCTCTTTCCTCTTCTAAGGTTCCGACAGTTCCAAGCTGCAAAAGCGTTCTTTCTTGATCGTCAATTAGAATCTTCATCTTCGTAAAGGAGACATTCGCCATCATCTTATCGTCTTTCATAAGTGCATATCCATCATAAGAAAGAGAATCCCAATAGCCTTTTTCCGCCCAAGGCTTAAAATTAATTCCCCACAGTGCTTTGGGTGTAAATTCAAAAAACGCCTTCCTTATATCAGAATTCTGTTTGTAATTTTTTACTAGCTGTAGCAATGGTATCGTTCCTTCATTGTATATTTTTTGTATCATGTTGCTTTTTTTGAGAAGAAATAGTAGTTGATTGCAGCGAGAGGATGCTCACTGTCAGAGGGTATGCCTCCTCGGCCCTTTTTAAAAATAACCATCTTAATGACTACACCCCAATTTTATTTTTCCAGCTCAACCTTAAATATAATCACATGATCATGCTGTAATACTTTCGCAAGCTCTTGTTTACTTTCATACATCGTTTGTGTCAAAGGGGCTGGAGGTGTCCCTTTATGAAACGTTCGCAGGGCAATCACCTGGGGTTTATTTTCCTTTAGACTTATTTTTTCAACAGAAAGACTACTTCCTCCTAAATCTGGATTTGGATGTGAAATTTCCTCTTTCATCAATCCTTGCTGACCTTCCATAGCATTTGACACATGATAAAGGATACGATCCTCGGATTCTTTTTCTAAAAAATGTAATCGTACCCTTCCATCATGTCCATCCAAATTAATTTGTTTTTGAACAGACTCTACTTTTTTTCCTTGCTCGTACCTCTCAATCCAATACGTTAGGGTATAATGAGGCACGTCTTTATTTAACGTTAAATCAAAAGCATAGTCATTCATCATATCCGCTGCAACCAGTACTTCTTGTTCACCTTCAGAGAGTTCGTATGATTGAATAACGGGTTTACTTTCTAATGAACAGGCGGATAAAAAAAGGCACATCATGATACCAAACAACTGCTTTTTCACTTACATTTCTCCCTTTTTCAATTGAGATAATAGCTCAAGTGGAATCCCTTCCACCTTTCGTCCCTTTCTTCCTGTTGTTGTCCCTGCTTGACCCATTGAATTCCAAATGGCTTCCTCCACAGCATCTACGGTCATTTCAAAAAGTGTTGAAATAATAAACCCATCTTCTTTGATAAATGAAAAAGGCAGGGTGTTTTCTTCTCTCAAAGGGCTATGAGAAATTCGGTGTGCGGTTGAAAACGCAAGAACAATATCACCACTTCCATGTGCTGCGTAAGAACCTGTACGAGAAAGACCAAATGAGGCACGCTTAGCCAGTCTTTTCAGCTGTCTGTCGCTTAATGGTGCATCTGTTGCTAATACAATCATAATCGATCCATCTGGAGCATCACTTGGTTGATGATCCAAATCAAAAGGGAAGCGTAAATCACGACGCTGCCCAAAATTCGTTAGAACCAATGCCCCTATTTTATACGTATCTTCTCCAAATCCATACTGGCGTGAACTTGTTCCTATTCCACCTTTATAGCCTAAACAAATCATACCGGTTCCTGCACCAACACAACCCTCTTCAACAGGTCCTGAGTGAGCATTTCCAATTGCATCTTCAGCGTCTTGAGGGGTGATATGTAAGCCTCGAATGTCATTAAGATATCCATCATTGCATTCACCTACAACGATATTAATCGTTCCCGTTGTATCTCCAATCTCTGGATTCTCCTCCATCATATGATATAGAGTACCTTTTAATACATCACCAACAGAGAGTGTATTTGTCAGCATAATCGGACTTTCAAGAATACCTAATTCATTTAGTTGAATCGATCCGACGGTTTTCCCGAACCCATTAATGACATAACTACTGGCGATTACTTTTTCCTTAAAAACATTCCCTTCATGAGGACAAATAGCGGTTACACCAGTTCGAACGATCGTTCCTCCTTGGTCATAGTGAAGAGTTTTATGACCCACTTTGATACCATCTATATCCGTAATGCTGTTATGTTCTCCAGTTGAATAAGAGCCAATTTCAACTCCTAAATCTCGTAGTCGCTTTCGCCCCATCGATTTACATTGCTCCCTTCTGTTCACTTCATTATTTATATTTATTCGATTTTCATTCCACAAACCCTTTTCAGTCTTTGAAAAACAAGATTCACCCCTATTATTGACAGGATAATCTCCATATTAAAAGTACATATTAAGGACTGTTATGAGAAGAAAAACCTCATAAGGCTAACTTAGAATATGGAGGAAATCACCATGAAAAAGAAATTTTATTCTTTAACACTTTGTGCTGTTATTCCATTAATGCTGATGACAGCCTGTAACAATAACGATACCAATGAAAATCTAACGGACACACAAAATGTGGGATATGATCCTGTTAACTATGGTAGGGATAACACAGGTCAGAATATAGCTACTCCTGATCGTCGAATTATTCATCGCTTTATGGCACCTATTGATCCTAATGGCAATTTGCGTGAATTTACCCATTTAGATCCTGGTGAAGAATTCATTCCAAATGGAGGAAACGAGGAAGCCCGTCAACCGAACCAACCAGCACAAGAACCAAACACTGGTCAACCTGAACCACCTACTCAGGAACCTAAGACAAATCAGGATTCCCAAGCCGCAAAATCGGATGGATTTGTTCAACAGGTAATTGATTTAACCAATAAAGAACGCTCAAAAAATGGACTGGGTGCTTTAAAATCCGATGGAGAATTATCGAATGTAGCCGAAATGAAATCAGAGGATATGAAAGAGAAGAATTATTTCTCGCACACCTCTCCTACTTATGGATCTCCATTTGAAATGATGGAGAACTTTGGAATTGATTACTCCTCAGCTGCTGAGAACATTGCAGTTGGACAAGAAACTCCTAAATCCGTCGTCAATGCTTGGATGAACAGTCCCGGTCATCGAAAGAATATTTTAAATAAACAGGTCACTCATATTGGGGTTGGAATAGCGAAGGATTCTGGACAAGGAATTTATTGGACACAAATGTTTATTGCAAAATAAAGAAAAGGACTGATCCTGTAAGGGTCAGTCCTCCTTCTTTTCTTTATACAGTTCATCCTGATCTTCTATTCGATAACTGACCAGAACATATTGGTACGTCCCCTCTTCTCCATCCCTGTCATCATCAGGCAGATCGGGCCATGAAGACTGATCAAAGGATTTCGGTGCCATAGCTTTCATAACGTGTTCAAGAGATTGTCTCCACTCTCTCCCTGTCTTTCTTTCAGTGGCTGAATCGATCGTGACATGGATAGGAACAGAATGAGCTTCCTTTCCGCTTCGAATCATTTCCAGCTTATTTTGATAAAGGTGAAGACCAGGGTCTACTATCTGATGAATAAGCGAAAGAGTTTGTTCAATATATTCCGCCTGTTCAGCCATATCCCCTTTATAAATCACATCACGAAAATTGACAGCCTGATAATATTTTTCCGTCAAATTTCCATGCTGACGAGTATTTACAACCTCTAAAAGTTCTGCTTTTACCAGCTTCTTCACATGATAATACAATCGTAACGGCTCTTCCCCAATTTTCTCGGCCATTGCTTTGACTGTAATGGGCTCATCAGAAGCAAGGTGCAGAATTTGATTTCTCCTTGGATCCGATAAGATTTTCATTAACTCCATGGATTGGGATTTATACTTCATTTCTATCACCTCAAATTCCAATATTTCTCCTTCTACTATACCAGTTAGCGATCGATACTCCAGATAATCTTTACTTTCCATAGAACGACGCCAACAAAGAGCGTTAACACGGTACAGGAGATCAACATAATAAAGGTAATATTGACTCCTACCGATAATAGGATGGATACAAACGCGTAGGATAAAGGCGTAAACCCCATTGATGCCGTTGCCATAATGCTTTGAACACGCCCCATCATTTTTTCGTCCACGAACTCTTGAATAAGGGTTGGCATCAGAATGTTACTGACTGCTAAGCAAAGACCAGCAAGGGAAATAATAACCACCCCTTGCCAGACGGAGGTGATTTGGCTAAGAAGTGCCATCAATCCACCCAAAAACCCAATGACACCGAGGCTAATAACAGGACGCTTTCGCTTAAAGTTGACGATCCCTGTTAAAATCGCACCTACAACCATCCCAAGAGCAAGTGAGCTCTCTAGGAAACTCAAGTCTAAAGCGCTCCCTGAAAGACTATTCTTCACAATAATCGGAAGT
Organism: Rossellomorea aquimaris TF-12; assembly: GCF_001648555.1. Lineage (GTDB taxonomy): Bacteria > Bacillota > Bacilli > Bacillales > Bacillaceae_B > Rossellomorea > Rossellomorea aquimaris. Next base: position 75,424 of record NZ_LQXM01000023.1, read on the forward strand.
CCCATGGTAACAGGGCCTACCAGGAAAAAATTAACGACTACACTAGTCGCCATAATCGCAAGTAAAAAAGGAAATCCCTTTACATAGTTGAAGCCTTCTTTAAACTCATTTATGAAAGAGGAAGAATCATTATCTTCCTTCACTGGATTTACTGCATTGACTTTCATATTTATAACGAGAACAGCACTGATTAATAACAGAATCGATGAAGTAAGAAATGCACCTTGGAAGGATGAGAATTTCAGCAGTACCCCTGCAATTGCAGGTCCGAGTATAAAGGAGAAATGATTAGAAGTTTGCATGATGGAGTTCGCTCTGGTAAGTTGATTTTTCTTCACAAGCTGAGGAACAATAGCGTTACTTGATGGCCAGAAAAATGCGTCTAAGATTCCAAATCCAAGGGCGAAGACGATCAGAAACCAGATAGAAAGATTTCCAGACATCATGATAAAAAATAACCAAAGAATGAAGACACCTCTAATGGCATTTACTATAAACAAGATATGAGATCTCTTAAAGCGATCAGCCACCACTCCTCCTACCGTCATCAATAATACCCTGGGAATCGTAGTCATCATCATGACAATTCCAAGCCAAGATTCCATATTCAACCCTTGCACCACATACCAGGATTCGGTCAGTAAATAAATCGAAAACGCTAACCCTGTAAACGTGGATGCTAACCAAATGAATAGGAACTGCCTATTTCGAAAAACAGACTCATTTCCACCCTCCATGACGTCTTGCATCACATTTGCTTTTACTAAACTCATGTTAATTCCTCCAATTGGGTTTGGGATTTTTTTGTTTCGTTGTAATTTATTTTATCGTTGTAATTTATTTTAATGAGTTTTAAATTGATTTGCAACTGTTTTTTGGGAAGTTTTTGAAAATGGGCTTGGGTTGGGGTTACTATGGAGAATTACGTGCCATTTTTGAGAATTGCATGCCATTTTTTTTCGGTTTTCATTCCAAAAAGATTTTTTACATGCCTTTTTTACAATTTACATGCCAAAATTCAATATATCGACCATTCTACAAATAGTGACAAATTTCGCCTCATAGACACAAAAAAAAGACCACTCAACTAGTGATCTCTCCTACAACTCAATCTTCATAAACTTATTTAAATCGCTAAAGCCTAATTTTTCATAAAGCTTTATCGCATTCTCATTAAACGTATAAACGTTTAACCTAACCTCGTCATACTCCTTCGCTTTTAATTCTTTCAGAGCTTCTTCTAAAAGCTCGGTCGCGTATCCTTTTCCTCGGTAGGGCTTCTTCACATACACATCATTGATCCATCCAATTTCCTTACCTGTTACCCAGTCTACACTTTTGTCTACCTGCACCCATCCAACCAGCTCATCCTCTTCTCTTGCTGCGAGAAAATAAGCCCCATGTTTAATGGAATGTTCATAGGCTTTATGCATTTCTTCCTTATGATGTTCATAAGGTATTCCTGTAGCTTCTTCCCGATTGATTCCCGCTAACTCAAAAATTTCAGCAATCTCGTCCTCCGTGGCTACACCGATTTTATCTTGCATCGCTCTACACTCTCCCCGATTCATCTATTTTCCATTATAAGGTATCATTTCTTTCTGCACCAACCAGATTCTACTCCGTCTAAGGTCTGATGGGAAATTAATACTCCAGCACATGGTTGAAAGAGATAGGACCACTTAAAATATAACTATAAACTGGAAAAAAACCAAAGTGAGGGATTTAAATGAAGAATATGTTTGCAGTGGTAATTACTTTACTGGCATTAGGAACGATTTATGTCATATTCAATGACAATACATCTTTGTTTGCAACAGAAAGTCAATCTGGGGATCGTATGAAAGTGACTGACCACATTAACTCCATTGATTTACAAATTGACAGCAGTAGCACTACGATTATGCCTACTGAACAAAATGAGGTCAAGGCAGAATTAGACGGAAAAGGAACACTACGACTACTTAAAAAGGGAGATACCATTGAAGTGACCGTTAGTCGTAAATGGTACGAGTGGATATCATTCACTCATAAATCAAACGTAACAGTTTATATTCCTAAGGACTATCACAACAACATGTGCATTGATATGGGGGCTGGAAACCTGGATTTTTCAGGAGAATCAAAGTCCATCAAAATCAAGCTTGATGAACTCGTCATTGATATGAGTTCTGGAAATGTGGAACTGCAAAATATAGACGCAAACGTATTTCGCCACGACGGTTCTTCTGGAAGATTGATGATTGATACACTTTCAACAAGGGATGGAAAGATAGACATCAGTTCAGGGAATGTGAAGCTTTCTCATTATGAAGGACCTTTAAATGGAGAATTATCTTCGGGACGTTTAGAAGTGGGGATAGATACTTTAAATGGAGATATTGTCCTTGACTTAAGCTCAGGAAAAGTAGAGCTTGATCTTCCTGATGATGCTGACTTTACACTCAACGGGGAAACAAGTAGTGGCAGTGTATCAAGTGATTTCTCTCTTAAAAATCAAAAAATGGATTCCGGTGATCTTTCTGGAGTACATGGTTCAGGCAAGTACAATATAGATGTATCCGTGTCTAGCGGAAGTGTCCGTATTTATTAACCTAAAAGTGACAGCCTCGTTTAAAGAGACTGTCACTTTTTTTATTTATGATGAAACGGACATTTGCCTTCTATGGGCTCCACGTCGTCCCCAATAAAATACTGCTTCCATTCTCTGTGTTCAGGATCTCCATAGTGACTGATATTGGGATGCTTCGGCAACCCATCCCACTTCTCCACTCTCTCCCTCACTTTTTCGCGAGACATAATGCCCCCTTTAGAAGTTCCTTCCAGTCCTTCAAAAATCCTTCTTGGTTGAAAACCTAGAACCAAGCTATTTCCAAGGTCTCTGGTTTTTCGCTGTTTATAAGCTGGCGCATTGCCGAACACAAAAAACGGCTCATCAGCAAAGGAGAAGGCCCATAAATGATGGTCAGGGTCCTGGGGATAATCCTCTGGCCAAGCCTTTTCATCCTGGTCATGTAAATATTGAAGGATATTCCAGAAGTATTCACGATAATATGGAATCGTCTTCTCCTCTTTTTCCGGTTCTACAAACAAAAAGAACCCATGACGAATCAAGCGTTCCCCTTCAGATACGTCAAATAATCGATTAAACTCCTTGATCGTCTCAGGCAAGTGCTGCCAATTGTCGTGACTAATATACGAATACCTAAGCTCACCCTTTTTCTCACCTGTCATACCAAAATAACAAGGAAACGTACGGTCCGTTACGACTTCATGAAAATTCTCATATTCCTCTATCACCCATTCGGGCACTAGATCTGGATTCATCATCTCTTCTTTTGTGAACAGGTAACTTCTCTTGTCTGACACAACGGCCACCTCACTAATTTATTCATGGTATGTTGTACCCTTGATGAAGTAGGACGAAACCGGGAACACAAAAAAGGTGAAACATCAGCGTTTCACCTTTTGCGTTCGATCCACCTCTGCACCCAATTCCTGACCAAGAGCCACAATCGACTGATTAATTCGCCATACATAATACATATGATGAATCACATCGATTTTAGACTTCAGTCTACTCGGGGCAAGGGTTTCAATCTGTTCACGTTCGTCATTTAAGCTCCATAACATAGACTTACTTTCGTTTTCTTTTAAAAGTTCACGCAGAGAATGTATATTATGGGTGATTTTCTCTTCGGTTTGCTGAAATACATCCTGTAATTCATCCGTAACCCTAACAGGCACCTTCCTGCTAGAGGATGCCAGCAAATGTTTTGCATAGTAGTTGATAGCTGTCGTAACTGTAATCCAACGCCCAATTCCTGAACGAGTCGTGTCACTGCGTTGCAGAAGGGACTGGGCCTCATCCTTTACCACCTGAAGTTTCTGATCGAGATCAAAGGCTTGGTCCGTTAACGGCTTTCCTTCTTTGTTAGTAAATGATCTTACATAATCAGATACGTAGCTCTCCAGCTCTGCAAAAAAATCATCAAAGCTATCAGCCACCTTATCCTTTGTTTTCTTGGGAAAGACAAATGCAGAAACAGTCAGTGCTATTATCGCTCCTGCAATCGTATCAATGACTCTTGCCTCCATAAGCTGAATACTAATTCCACCTAAAAGGAGGTCATACATAAAGGCAATAAGCATAGTAATGAACAAGCTCATCATCGTATATGAGACCGCAAAGAAATAAAAAGCTAAAAACAGAACAACGAATAATAGGAAGACCTCTAACTCAGAATTCCCTGACACAAGCTTCGCTGCTCCAAATCCCAGCAGTGCTCCAATCACGGTTCCAACCGAACGTTGAAAAGCTTTTACATAGGTTCTTCCTACCGACTCTGTGCCAATTTGAATGATAAAAGTCGTCAGCAATACCCAATAAGGCTGTGCAGGGGCGATGATTTCGCCCACCATTATCGCTAGTGAACCTGCCACCAGAGCTTGAATTGCCTTTCGTGTAGATGGCCTTAACTTCTTAACATCCTCTTTCGTTCCTTCTTCTTCATTTTCACCAGGCGACTCTGCAACCTCTTCTACTTCTTTAAGTGAAGGCCTGGAGATTCTTAATGAATCTTGAATCGTAACGGCTGCTTCTAACACGTGGTTAGCAATTGACTCAATTCTTCTAATAAGATAAACCCATCCCTTTGGCTTTTCCTCTCCATTAAGGGTTTCAGTGATTAGAAGTCGTAGAGCTTGAATGGCTTTTTCCGCTTCCTCAAGAAAACGGGGTTCATACTGTTGAGCTAACACTTCCGCATCTCGCAAGGATCGAATCACCCAAACGAGTAGCCGCCTAATCTCCGCATATTCCAATGCATCTAAATCCTTCAGACGTTTTATAGAATCCGTCAACGTCTGAATCAGCATTTCCGTATCAAACACATATAGTCGTAATTGAGATGGCTCAATACCCGGCCACAGCTTGTTCAAATCATGCTCATTAATATCTGAAGCCACAATTCTCGCATATTCATTTAGCCTTCGAACGTTTTTATCTAACACCTTTCTTCTTTTAACACTACTGTCTGGATCCTCAATCATTTTCATCAAAATGGTAAAGGTCAAATTGGATTGAATATGGAACGAACGCATACTCCTCCTCAACATATGAACAGAGCCTTTAAATAGAAGAAAATTATAAAGATAGGCGTACAGAACACCAAACACAATTCCTATGTAGAACCAAGTAAGATGGGCAACTTCCAGCTGCAAAATCGAAGAAATGTAGATGGACAAAAAGCCTGCCATCCCCATTGAAAAATAGCGTATCGCAAATCGCGAGAAATAGAAGGCACTAAAAATAGCCCCTAGCATCAAGAGGTTTACCAAAAGGCTGAAATGGGCGAAAGCAGAGCCCATGGTAATTCCAACGGCCACTGAAACACCAATCAAAACCGTCGTCACTTTCTTCTTAGCCGTTGTATCATCCATGGCAATAAAAATCCCAAGCATCCCCACCATACCTGAAATAATGGCAGGGGTGATCACGGAGTAATTCCACAAATTTAATAGAAACATCATGGTAAATACTGCTGATACTAAACTAATGGTTGCCTTTCCAGCCTGCTGAAACCTTTTTCTACCAGGGTCAGAAGCCAGAAACCGTCCCCACCAAATATGTTGTTTATGCCACTGTTTCATCATTATCATACCTTTACACTCTCGCCATGTTTATTCCCTTATATCGTACCCTGTAAAAGAAAAAAGTAACCTAATCTGCCGAAGCAGTAAGGTTACTTCTGTGTTCATAAAAACACAATATTCGTTGGTGCACGAATAGAAAATGTATTTGTCTGTTTGTATGATTATACGGTTTTTGAGGATGGGGGTAAAGGAATGTGCTTGGTGGCGGGGGATTAGGTCAGTTTATGTACTTAAATAGATGATATTTATTTATGATGGCAAACTCTTTTTAATATACCTTTGTGTAAAAAAGCTAGCTTGTCTTTAGTTCATTTAACTAAACACTATTTGAAACCAAATCACTTAAAAATATGGTAAGCACACTTGCAATCATTTTTTATTTAAAATGAGTTGTAAAAAAGACGAAATAAAAGGGAAAAGAAGAATGAGTTTACTCCAACCTTTAGCAATAGGATGATCTAGAGTTAAGGTTACATTCTCTTTACGAACCTTGACTAATTTGCCTATCATCTGCTCTTCAGATATTACTTCATCACAGATAGTGTTTGTATCTCCTTTAAACAAATACTTCACTCGATTACCGAAGAATTTAATATATAGAAATCGATGCGCCACTAACTTACCAGATGCATCTTGAAACAAAATAATATCCCCTTTTTTCAAAGATTGTTCTTTTAATGAAACAAACCGACACTGGTCTCCATCATGAATCAAAGGATACATACTCATCCCTTCAGCAGGAAGATCCATCCACCCTTTCTTATCCATCACTTCCATTAGCAACGTAGATGAAACTGAATTAGCTTGCATATCGTTCAACCCCCAATTTTAAATCTATGAAGTAGTAGATTAAATAAATCAACTATCTGGAAATGCCTTAAGCCACTACTTTGTTCTGACAATCCACCTAAAGGGAGCATCATAAAATGTTATTACGACATTTTTTTTCCTTAAAGTGAAAGTCCCATCTGCTTTTCTAATAAATTACTAAACATGCTTCTTTTTTCTTTTGATAGTTGATGAAATCCACCTGTTTGTATGACACTTCCTTTATCCAGGACAATCACTTGATCTGCGTTTTTTATAGTTGAAAGGCGGTGAGCTATGACGATAATAGTCATTTTGCCTTTCAGCTGATCGATTGCCTCTTGAATTTTAGATTCGTTTTCACTGTCAAGTGCACTTGTAGCCTCATCTAACACTAAAATCGAAGGTTTTCTTAATATAGCTCGAGCAAGTACAACTCGCTGACGTTCTCCCCCAGAGAGTTTTATACCTCTATCGCCAATAAGTGTATCAAGTCCATTTGGTAGTTTCTTAACAAATTCAGCTGCTGATGAAAACTCAAGTGCTTCCCATAATTCTTTTTCATCTGCATGTGGTTTTACTAATAATAAGTTTTCTCGAATACTAGTATTAAATAGGAATGGATCCTGGGGGATATAGCTAATAGAACGTCTTAATGACAAAATCTTTTCTCTAGATAATGGGATCCCGTCTATGAATATTTCTCCTTTTTGAGGTTGATTTAGTCCCATTACTAAGTCTATAAGGGTGCTCTTCCCTGCACCTGAATGTCCTACTAATGCAGTCATTTCATTGGCTTTTATAAAAATGTTAATGTCATTCAATGTATAAGAAACTCGATTTTCATTATATTTAAAATGAACACCTTTACACTCTATTCCACTTACTAAACGAAGCGGATTTATTTTTAATTGATCAACATTTTCAAATTCAGCAGCACTCTCACACTCTTGCTGCAAAGAGACAACAGATTTAAAAGAAGGAATAGTTGTGGCTATTTGTTCCATTGAAGCTTGGATGCCTGCGACTCGAGGCCACAGTCTTGAAAAAATAACAATGATGACCATCAACTGACCTGTTTGGGAGTTGAATACATTTATAGCTACAAAAATAAAGAGGGCAATAAGTATGGCAGAAGAAACTTTATAATATAGCTGAGATTTTGTTTTCATTTTCGTATATTCAATTTGTTCGTCTTGCATATTTTTTGTTATAGAGCGATACCAATTCAATTTATCGTTCTCTAGTGTATTACTCTTAATTTCTTTAATTCCATTAATCTGATCTGTTATTCCTGCTAAGTAATTTTTCCCTAACTCAAAATTTCTGTTTCCTAAAGCTAAAGATGTCTTCAAGAATTTTCTATTAAAGAAGATAAGGATTAATCCACAAAGCATCACAAATATTGTTATGTTTGGAGATAGCAAAAGAGCTACAATGATTTGAATCGATGTAAAGATGAGAGAAGACATAAATTGTAAGAAAGAATGAGTTCCTGCACTAGCACGTGCAATTTCCCCTGTTAATAAATTGATAAGGTCGGATTTCCTATTTTCAAGGAAAAAACTCCATTTGGAATTTAAGATTTTACTATACGTTTCTACTCTCATATGCCTAAAAAAACCATGTTGAATAATGGTGTTTTGAATGGTTATTCTTCTTTGGACAATATGTTGCCCTGTTACTAATAATACGTACGTTCCTAATATGACAGGCAAGCTTATACTGCTAGGAATCTCTTTTATTCCATTAAATATTTCTAATATTTTATGGTCTCCTATATCAAGATTCACTACTCCTGTAATACTAATCATAGGAATAAGCAAAAGAATTCCAACACCTTCGAGTAAACCTATTAATATCATACTAATAAGATTTATATAAAGAGCTCTTCCTGAATAAGAATGTATTTGTTTTAAAAAGTACATGAGGTGTTTCAATATAACTCCTCCTAGGATGTTGCATGTTTTCTTGTCTTTCTCCAGGCCACCAAGAATGGGCGTAAAGGAAAATATAAAAAGTGGAGTCTAATTGGTAATGGCAACGTTTCTGCATCTGTAAAATAAGGATGCAACTGACTGATTAAAAAAAAGAGTCTCTGCTTATTAGACATTAACGAAAACAAGTGTTGTGAATGGTAAGAAGAGATGTAATGAGGCACCGGATCCGTATGTAAATTCACCATTTTTTCTAAATAGAAAATTGCCTCTTGAGCTAACTTTCTTGAGCGTTTACTAAAAAGATGTGGCTTCATTTCTCTGGTACACTTCGTATTAAATAGCTCAGTAGTTAAAACAACAGCTTGGCCGCCAATATGAAGATAATCATATTTTTTTAATAATTGATAGACCTTCTTCCAAGATAAACCTCTTTCAATAATTTGATGAATATCTGTAAGCCAACGAAGACGAGACCACCCATGACGAGCACCGTGTGTAACAAGAAATAAAAATAAATCCTCATTCCCAAGTGAATACACTTCGCTAGTTGAAAGAGAGCTGATTTGCTTTCGTTCCCATAATTCTTCAAAACTAGGTTCTTTTCCCGGACCGGGGTTCAACCTCCAATGGAGCTCAAGTTTCATTCCCTTTTCTGGATGAAAGTATGTGACATGATGATGTCTCCATCGCCAATCATTCAAAATGGACTTGATATACTCTTCCTTCACATATCCCATTCTTTTAAGAAGCTTTTCAGCTTGACCTAAATCCTCGATAGAAATAAGTACATCTAAATCACTAGATGTTCTACGGGAGACATCATTATATAGGAACTGTGCAAGTACCGGTCCTTTCAGCTGAATTAATCGTATAGATTTCTCGTTAAAAGAAGTACTAACCGTTTTCATTTCAGCACACATTTGTAGCATTCGAAATGTACTTTCTCTATAAGTTTGAGTTAATCTGTTTATTACATTAGAAGGAATCATCTTCGTTTCTATCATTTTTATTTTGGATTGTAACAATGGAAACACTCGATGGTGAATCGCTTGGTCTACAAACAAATTCCAGTCGATATCAGAAGCTAACTCTGAGCAAACCCTTGTCAGTTCAACAGAATTATTATTTTTTATCAACTCGATTATCAACTTTAACTCTTTAGGAATTTGTGATAAATCGAGGCTACTTTTTTTATCCATTGCTTTCTCCTTTAATATCATTAGCGAATTTTCCTACCACCGTGAATTTTTCCATACCTTCCGCTCCAGTTAAATAAAAAGGGCCACTTCTGAGCCATGCATGGGCAATTAACTGTCCTTGTTCATCACGTGCAGTGCCTAAATATAGAGTGCTTTCAATTTGACGTTTTTCTAGCATTTTCATACCTGCAATGGCTTTAACCAGACACCGACTTTCCCAAATAGTATAACGACTCATAATATGAAGGGCTTGAGAAATATTAGATAAAATTTCTTTGTTCTTCATATTAGGGGAAAAAGAAGTTTCTTTTAGCCGTTCCCCTAATGTGGGGGCTACTTTAGCAAATGGGAAAATTTTCAGGATCCTCGCCCATCCTAAATAGAGAAAAGACTCAAATAATAATTTTTTCATCGTCCAATTCATTGATAAAAAGATTCTTATATATTTCATACCCTTATCCCTTCCCAAGCTAATAGAAATAAAGCGTTCTATTCTTCTCTAACATTTATTAAATTCTCTTCTTTTAAAAGGTTTAAAAACGAGAATACTTGTTCTTGGCATACATCTTGTTCCACTTCATATTCATTTATTAAATTAGCTATGAGCCTCTCAACAGAAATCGGGTTCTCTAGTTGTTCCCAAATAACCCCACCCATTTCTCCAAGATTGTAGTACTTACCATTGTGTATGCTTAACATTACTTTTTCTCCATCCATATCGCTTACTATATTGTCCTCGCCTTGATAAATGATTGAGCTTAATGAAAAATCTAGATTTTTAATCATGAACCTTTTCCCCCACCTTTAAAGTAGTAAGTAGTAAATCTGTTAAACTATTGGCTGTAAACTTTGATTGTGGCCTACATACTTGATAAACACGTATCTTATTTATCATTTGTGCAGTCATTCTAAAATGCCATTCCATTAATCCAGAACCTTTAAGAATAAAGTTGCGATACGTATGGTTAAACACAGTGTGCAGACTTTCTAATTTTTGAATCGACCGTATGCTAATTTCTTCATCATCTGATTTAATTAATTCAAATATGCCTGCTAAAGGCATGGATACAGAAGAAAATTGAGCAGAGACAGGAATTGCAAACTTTGTTTCCCTATCAATGATTGGTCGATAATTTTCCGAGTTCATTCCAAATTCATTTAAACTTTCCAGCCATAGCTTTTGTTGTGGGTAGGCCGGTATAACAATAGGTTGATGATTTTCTGTGAGAATGACTGGAATGACATCATCACTAAGTAATTTAAAACCTTTATTTAAAAAGGCAGATGCAAGCGTTGATTTTCCTGCTCCGGAGTCTCCTACAATTGCATACGCTTTTCCATCTATTTCTACCGCACTTCCGTGTAAGGGGAGGATTTTCCGTTGCATTAATATGGCTCCCATACAAGTACCAAGAATATATAAGCGAATGATATCCTCACTGGCATTTTCATAAGGGGAAACTATAATTCTCTTACCTTCTTGAATCAAATAAATAGCTACTTCGGGGATTTTAAATAAACACTGATTTTCTTCTATTACAAAATACTTTGTAGGTTTCGCTTTTTCTTCCCATAAAGAATGTAATTCACCTATTTCTATTGTGATATCCATAATTTCTTCGGATCCCTTTACATTTTTTAATTCAGGAAGAAAATATTCGCTCATAATATTTAATCCAAATGCTTGGTATCGTGCTATTTCCTGGGTTTGAATCACTTCCACACCCTCCCTATTGAGAATCTTTTTTAAAAAAGGGGAAAGAACCTTTTAGAGCATCTACTAGTATCGTAAATATGTAGTACCTTTGTTAATGCTAGTACTCTAGTTAAGCATTCGATTCTTAAGTAGAACTCCATCCAGTCTTCCCTTAAGCTTTAATAATTTCTATAAATTAACTACCTAAACAACTTGCATTTGATTGTCCTTCGTGAGTTTCATCTCTACCTTCGGATGCATCAAAGCAGTCTGGATTTGCATTACCAGGACCATTCATCGTCATGCTTACATCTAATATTTCTAATAAAGGTGCTGACCAATCTTTTTTCATTTTTCCACCTCCTTCCCCCTAGAAGCTTTTCATAAAACGATAAACAATCAGACTTCGTGTAAGTGTTTTAAACTCATCTGTAAAAACAAACTCTGGCTTGGGGTCGTTTTCTAATTTTGAAAGTGCACCCTTAAACACTTTCATATTAATCATTTCATCCAGCCGACCGTCTTTCATCAGTTGATGAAGTTCTTCAATAAAATTTTTCCAGGTGGACTTCATACGGTGAATTGTATCTGCTGCCTGAATACCTCTTATGTGGTGATTTAATCTCACTTTATCCGGTAAAATATTTTTAGTGGCATTTCTAATAAAAGATCGTTCCATTCCACCTTGAACATATTTTTCTTCAGGTATAGCTAAACAGAAATTTATTACTCTTAAATCGTTTGTAGGATCCCGATCCCACAATGAATATCTTAGAGATAGATTTGTATTTGCAACTCCACTTTTATTCCATACAAACAACTGTTGATAATACCTTTTTCTATAATCTTTTAAATTCTCTGTACTTTGCCCGTATATATTTATTTTATGATCACTTAATTTAGTAAAAACGCCCATCTTTTCAGCGAAGTCTGGATTAATAAGAGAGTGATTTCTGTTTGAAGATTTTTTATTGTTTGATAGTAATCTAGAGACTTTCGGAAAGGCTTTTTTAGCAACTACAGGAATTAAATTTGATTTTCCCGTACTAAAATTATTTGTAAATAAATCTAACTCTTGATAAAGTTGAATCCACCTTAACTTTTTTAAAAGAGAAGCATAATACTCCATATTAAGACCGTAAGAACCCCATGAAATTGAATGATTTCCCCTGGCGCCATTCAAAAGAACTTTTATCCCTTTTTTATGGGCCTGTTCAGTAATCCCTTTTAACCAAAAGCTATTCTCATAAAATTTATAAGGCATCTCCATTAATTCCAAAAAATCATCTACCTCTGATAAAGGACTCCCGCCATCAAAGTTCAAATAATGATCTACAATATTACCAACATGGTTGACTGTTTCTTTAATAAAAGGTCTTTCATCTGGAATATAGTATTTAGGTGTCCAATCCTTAAAAGTCTCTTCTGGTATATAGCTATACGTATGTAATTTCTTATTTTCAATTAGTAATTCTTTTGCAGCAAAGCTAACGACTGTCCCTGAATCCAAGCCTCCACTTAGTTGAGCCCCGACTTCCCCATATGTTTGAGTTCTAGCTTTCACAGCTTTTTGAAATACATCTCTAAAGGCTTCCTCATATTCCTCATTTGTTTTCAATTTCAACTTTTCTTTTGGTTCAATCGTACAGTATCTTCTTAAGCTTATATTTCCATTTATCACAGTTACACTATGTGAAGGAGGGACTTGTTGTATGTTTTTATAAACCGTTGAAAACATGTCGACGGCTTCAACAACAGTTGGAATAGCTAGAAATTGTGCCATCCATTCTTCATTTAATTCCTTCTTAACAAAGGGTAACGTGAATAATGGATGAATAGTTGTTGAAAAAGCAAAGGTCTGTTCATTTTTAAAAAAATAAAGCGTTCTTGCTCCAGAAAAGTCTCTAGCAGCAAAAAGTTTCTTTTTCTTTATATCCCAAATAGCAAATGCAAAATCACCTAGGAGATGTTTTGGGGTTTCTTCTCCCCATTTACTGTAGGCAAGAAGGATAAGCTGACTATCAGGTATACCTCCTCTTAAGCTGTTATCAATATTCAATTTATCAAAAAGCTCTTTTCTGTTATCGATAATGGCATCCGCGGTGATAACTAATTGCCTGTGATAATCCTTGTAGGGAAGAACTTCTTTTATTGATTCAGGAGTGATCCATTGGGAAAGACACCCAAGAAATATATTTTGATTTTGCCATACATCCCAGTCATCACGAGGATAACCCGTAAAGATATTTTTTATCTTACAAATTTGATTTTGTTGTATGGGCTCCTGGTTTAAATTATAAATACCGGTGATGGCACTCATGGACTTCCTCCTAAATTACAAAAGGTTTAAAAACATATTATATAGAACAAAAATGGCAATATAAATAGATAATCCAACTATTAAAAGATGTTATGTTCTTTAAAAAGAACAATAATGTACTTTGAAAATATCATCATATCTCTTACTTGTCAATCAAATTATTGAATTATTGTTTGAAATTTCATTTTATTCGTTTTAGCTTACTAATTTTTTGGCTTTTACATAAAAATCTTGGAATGAATCTTCATGTCTACTAATTAAAGCTACCCTTCTTTAAAGATGATTAATGGAACTTTAGCTCAAAAATGTATTTATCGTGTGGTTGTAATAAGGGGTGGTATTGAGGATGTTTCAACCTTCTTTTTCTTAATTTTAAGGAATAAGATCAAGATCCAGCCATAAGTTATGTTTAATTTTTCGTTTATCAGTTAATAGCCTCTACATTTTAATAAAATATAGAGGCTTAGTAACCAATAAACTAAAAAAAAATTAACTTAAGTGCACCATTTCATCTGTATCTGGCTGTACCGCATCAGGCGTTTTAATTCCTGCTCCTGCCATAGTCATATTAATATCAAGAATTTCTAATTCTGGTTTCTGCCAAGTTTTACTCATTTTTTCACCCCCTTTCAAGAAACTCTTTTCATAAATCGATAAAAAATTAAACTACGCATTAATATTCTGAAATCTAAATCATATACATGCTCAGGTTTTGGTTGATATTTATATTTTAGTATCGATTTCTTTATTTCGTGTATATTTAACAGATCAGCCACTAAAGAGTCATTACTCATTTTCTCCAACTCTTGAATAAAGCTCTCCCATATTGGAATCATCCTATGAATTCCATCTGCACCTTGAACTCCTCTAGTACGCTGATTAAGTCTTATGTCATCTGGTAAAACCTCTTTTGTTGATCTTCTAATGAGTGATCTACCATATCCATTTTGAACATATTGCTCCTCTGGAACTGATAAACAGTATTTAATTACTCTTAAATCGTTTGTAGGATCCCGATCCCATACCGAATGTTGAATCGATAATTTAGAACTATAAGTACCTGTTATATTCCAATGGAAGAGCTGTTCAAATTGATGCTTTTTAATTGCATACGAATCAGTCATTGAACCTGTTAGATCAACCTTATGCTGTTTTAATTTTTCATATACTCCTGTTTTCATAGCGAAATCTGAATTAATCATCGAAGGAAATAGTTCAGTATTATTTGACTTTCTGCTATTAGAAAGGGCTTTTTTTGTTACAACAGAAAATACTCTTGATTTGGTCACACCCAGATTCTCACTATACTTTGACATCTCTCTGTATAAACTGAGCCATTTTATTTTTTTTAAGAGCATAGCTTGATAATCAATTACTGGTCCCCAAGAAACAGTCCAATTTCCTCTTTGACCATTTAAAAGTACTCTAATATCTTGTTCTTGTGCTTTTTCAAACATCCCTTTGAGCCAATAGGTATTCTCAAAGAATTTATAAGGCATTTCTAATGAATCTAACCAAACGTCAATTTCGCTAAGAGGACTTTTTTCTTCAAAATCAAAGTAATGATCCTTTATATTACCGTTAAACTGTACAGTGGATTGAATGAGAGGTCTCTCATTTGCTACGCGACTTTTTGGTGTCCAATCAACGAAATCTTTTACTGGAACATAGCTGAATGTATGTAATTTCTTCTTTTCTTCTTTGAGAGAGTTCGCAGCCAGGCATGCAACAGATCCCGAATCTAATCCTCCACTCAAATGAGCCCCTATTTGGTAGTTAGAACGTAGCCTTGAAGAGATTGCTTCTTGAAATACTTCTTTGAAGGCTTCTTCATACTCTTCATTAGATCCTAGTTTCAGTACTCCTTTCGATATCAATGTTGAATATCTTGTCAGCTTTACAGTCCCTCTGCTTACTGTTATTGAATGGGACGGGGGAATTTGTTTTAGTTTTTCATAAACAGTGCTTCCAACATCCACCGTTTCATAATTCCAAGGTATCGCCAAAAACTCTGCTGTCCACTGTTCACTAAGTTCATTTTTTATATAAGGTAATTGAAGCAAGGGCTTCATTAATGTACAAAAAGCGAACCTTGTAGAATCGCTATAATAATAGAGAGTACGAGATCCTGAAAAATCTCTTGCTCCAAAAAGTTTTCTTTCCCTTTCGTCCCAGATTATAAAAGAGAAATCTCCAATTAAATGCTTAGGGCATTCCTCTTTCCATTTATTGTACGAAAGTAAAATTAATTCACTATCGGAAATCATTTTCCTTTTACTATGTTCAACCTGTAATTTGTTGAATAATTCACTCCTATTATCGATAATGGCATCAGCTGTAATCGATAATTGAAGCTCGTAATGATAATAGGGAAGCTTCTCTCCAATTGATTCAGGGGTTATCCACTGAGCATGACACCCCAAAAAAATATTTTCCCTTTGTAATACCTGAACATCATCTACCGGGAACTGATGAAGAGAGTTCAACATTGTTTTAATATGATCATATGGTACAGGCTCTTGATTTAGGTGATAAATTCCAGTAATTGCGCTCAAAAGGATTCCCTCCCCTACATTTAAATTCTTAATAAAGAACAAAGACGTTCTAATGGTCTATTTTGATATCGAATTCCTACCTGTTTTCATTAATTTCTTCTTATTTAGAACACGAAATAACAACCACATAAAGATAATTCCTATAATATTTTTTATTAAGTCCCCTATTGCAAAGGATCGAAAGGGTACATAATACTGGTGAATTTCATCAGAAACTGAATATAAAATAGATATGGTGATCGAAATCGTTTCTTTTAATCTACTGATAGGCCCGAATGAGGTAAAAAAAATCATTAATAGTATATACAGAATCCCAAACTCCACTATATGTAATAGTTCTAAAAGCATACCGATTATAAGTATAAAGTTGGGATTCAGATTATAACTGGATTCATACAATGATTCTGGATTAAAATGGCTAGATTGGTACCAAATCAAAATCATGTATAGAATAATCAGGGTGAGTCGGGTCCAGCGAGTTAGAAAGTCCTTCAACTAAAGATCAGCTCCTGATCATGAAAAGATTCATTCTCTTTAATGACACCTATGTCTAAAGTCCTTATTTTGTGCTATATAAAGAACAATACTATAATTTTATACAGAACGCAATAGATTAATTAATTTTATCTCAGGTAAAAAAGTATTATTTAGCTTATGTTAATATTTTATACAACTTTCGACATGATATTAATAAGTATTTTCTTCGGTATCCTTTTAAAGTACATTTTTCCACCTAGGGAATAAAGATCATTCACGTTCTTATTTCTTATTGAATTTAAATATTCTTGTGGAAAATATCTCAATGCACCGTCATTATTAAGACATTCGATAACATTCTTGTTTGAACAATAGTGATATATTAATTTTTTTTTCTCGAAACTCTTAAGTTTTCCATTAAATAAATTGTATAAGCATGTTTTAAAGGTATTTAGCAACATTATGCTAATTCCATTTTCATGTTCTTGTTTGGAGTATGGGTAAAATTTGTTAATCACTTCCTTCTGTATCTCATACCCATTTACCATATCTTCAAATAAACTTGACATATACTTACTCGTTAAACCACCCATACGATAATAATAAAGTGGCTTATTAATTATCTTTACTCTCGAAGCTTTCAAGAAAATTTCTAAATTAAAAAACAAATCATCTCCTAGGAACTCAATACGATTTAAATACTTTCCACTATTTAATAGAAATTCTTTTTTATATAATTTTGCATATAGGCTTGCTGGGAAAGGGTGCCCATGGAAATACGCAGTTACTAAGTCTTTTTTTATTTCTCTCTCTTCAAATATTTTATCTTCACGAAAAAAATCACTTGAATTTTTTTGTTTTATTATTCTTCCCTTCCCTAAAACTTTGTAAGTATTACAAACTACAATATCTAGAGAGTTTTCAATAACTTCTTTATATAATGTAGCAATCGTATCATTCTCTATCCAATCATCAGCGTCAACAAACATTACATAATCTGAGGTGGCCTTTTCTACCCCCTTTTTCCTTGCTGCAATGCTTCCTTCATTTACCCCATCAATTAATACTACTCTTGGATCATTATACTTGAATTTCTTACACATCCTTAAACTATTATCCGTAGAACCATCATTTACTAAAATTAATTCAAAATCCTTAAAAGATTGGTTTAGAATCGATTTAATACAAAGATTTAGTTTTTTTTCTGCATTATATATGGGGACAATAACACTAATTTTTTTCATAATACCTTCCCTCTATAAACAATCGTTCTTTTCGCTTAATAGCTTTTCCACTCATTCTTGTACACTAGAAAACAATTTATGTTTTACTGTAAAAAATTTATTTAATACAACTTCAAAAAAACTTATATTCTTTCATAAATTAACAGTTTTCTCATGAAATTTTTTTATATTTAATGTATTAAGAATTTTACTAATAACATACATTAGATACTGAAATTCTTCGCATTTTCTGAAAAACAGAAAAAATATTATATTCGGTATAACCAAACAAATTAATCCTTTAAGAAATAGATCTATTAAAGAACCAAATCTAATTAGGTTACACAAAATTTCTGTTAATATACAAGAACCTAATACAATAATCGAATACCAAATATATCTTCCAAAATATACTTTTACTTTTCTTCGAAATACTATTTTATGTATAACGAAGGGGTCATACCAAAAATATGTTGAAAGTCTACTTACAACTGTTCCTATTAGTACTCCAGCAATACCAATTTCTTTTGCAAGAATTATTGATACTGTAATATTAATTATTGCAGCAATAATTGGTCGATATTTTCCTTTTTTAAACAAACCAGTTGTTTCCCGGAATGTGGTAGATGCATTTTGCATACCCGTTGTAAAAAAATTCAATATTATTGTTAGTAAAATATACTTGTTAAATACAAATTGGTCTCCAATCCATACTGATATTAATGGGTTTAATAAGTTCCAAAGTACGATAGTAAAAAAACCATATATCCAAAAATTAGAAAAGTTTATTACTCTAAAAATAAAATACTTCTTATCAATATCTTCTTGTACAACTAAATTACCCACACTCGCAGTTATTGAATAAAATATTAAACTTAAAATAGTTGTAATCGTTGATAATATTAGCAAGTAGTTTGAATATATTCCTACAATTGACAAACCTACAAATACAGAAATAATAATATTATCTGTACCATTAATGACAACCCCACTTATTTTATAAAGCATAAGAGAATATAAATTTTCATAAAAACTTTTCTTTTCTTTATTAGATAAAGTGACAACACTTTTCTGTTTTAAGAATGGATATAACTGATTTGCCTTATGGCCAATATATATATTTTCTAATATCCTAAATAAAATTTGGCCAGTTAGTACTAAAATATAATTCGAAGTAGTAATTAGGAGTATGATTTGTAAGGTATTAGATAAAAGAATAAAAATGCTGTGAATTCTTGAGATAATATGATTTTGTTGGTCTGCAATAATAATAGATTGTTTATAAACAAAATAATAAGATGATACTGCATTGACTAAAAATAACAAATAAATTATTTGAATATGATCTACTGTTGTTTCACCTTTGATAAGATATTCTATAAATGGTAATAACGTTAAACCTATTAATAAAACTATTAAACCAATAATTCTATATGCTTTTTTATATAGACCCATAAGTGCTTGGATTTTATTATTATCTTTTTCAGCCAATGGCTTATAAAGACTATAAATCATGGCACTATCAAAACCAAGGTTTGCTAGTGAAAGCATGATTAGTACACTAGTAAATAGACCTTCTATACCCAAATACTCTACTCCAAGAGTATAAATAAAGACAGTTCTTACACCAAACCCCAATGAAACACTTAACATTTGGGCGCCTAAACCAAAGAAAATATTTTTCAAAGAATTTTGAATTCTCATTTATTTATTACCCTCTAATTTTAACTTTTTTCTACAAATATTCTATTAAATCTTGTGCTCAACCTTCTCTTAATTATTGGAAAAAATTTCGTCACTCTATATTTAATTAATGACTTTTTTCTTTGAGTTGAAAAGTCATAGTCCAAAATCCATTCTAATAATTCTTTATAAATAATGTTCCCCCTATTTTCTTCCATTCTTTTTATTGCTAAGTTCCATTGCATTATTTTGGAAGGAGTAAAAAACTTTATGTTTACTTCAAGAAAATTCAAAATGTGATTTGATAGATTATGAGGAATATTAAAGCCGAATGCCTGTGGGTTTTCTCCTTCAGCTACTATACCAATAATTGTTCTTACACACTTTTCACATTTACAGCAGTTTTCTTCATTCTTAAAGCATACTCTTAGAGTACTAATTGGATTTCTTGTTTTCCTATAATAGTCTACTACAACTTTAACCTTTTCCTGCCTATTCATATCATACCCATGATGAAATACTTCTCCAGATGCAAATTTAATTTCATTGTCAATTGTAGGATCAGAAGCACACTTTGTTTTATAACCTTTAAAAAATGAAGCTGCGATATAAATACGCTTAATTTTTAATAGATATGCAATAGGAATTGCGGCTGATATTATTGCTAACCCGTGATGTAAACCATGCCACCAAGAATCACCCAGCTTTTTTAAAAAATCGTGATCAATATTTTGAACGTTTAAAAAGGAGCCATAATTAGAATCAATTAAAATATTTTTCAAGCCATTTATATTAGCAAATTTTATTACATGATCTTTATCTGACTCCCACACTTCACTTTTCTGTATTCGTTCTTCATGCCATCCATATTCTGTGATTAAAAAAGGTTTTTCATCTTTTATCTTAATAAATGTGGAAAGGGCGTCTAACCCTCCACTAAACATCTGTGCAGCTTCGTGTTCTGGATCAAATGAATTCTTTTCAGTATAGTCCGTACTAACTGAACCCTTAAAACTAACACCAGGAAACATATTTTGATAAGCTAATTTTATTTTATCCAAGCACTTATAAAAGGAATAATCTATTTCATTTACCTTAATTATGGAATCCGTTATCCAAGCAAGAGGAGCGAGATTTGCAACAAAAGGTATAGTTAAAATACTTGTTGGTGTTTTAGATATATCATAATTAAATTCAAAAAAAAGATGTTTGCTTTTTTTAAAATATTTTTTTATTTTACCTTCAACACTAAAATAATAGTCTACTCTATTATTGGTAACGACTAATTTATCAAGATTAATTAACTTCATAATTTCACCCTCATTGGAATAATTTTTGACTTTTTATTTAAATTTAAACTGCTCTTTCCAATCCTTAATATTTTCACTCAATATTTTAACTTCTGTTTTAATATTAGAATTTATCATTTTCTCCAGGTCCTTCTCCAAATCCTCCCTTTCTATTGTGTTAAGATTATACGATAGACTCATTCCTGATGCTCTTTCATCAATAGAGATAATTATGGATCTTTTTTTATGGCGCATTGCATATATACCACCATGAAGTCTAGTTCCAACATAGTCTATATTCATTTGAAGTACTTGTTCATAATCCTCAATAGTTGGTGGTACAATATTTATTTTTTGTGTATTATTAAGTGTTTTCAAGTAATTTAAGTCATCTGCATCTTGAATCCAAAAATATATATTTTCATAGTTCTTCTGTAAGGTATCAATTAGGAATTGATCTTTTACAATATTTTTTGAATGATGAGTAAGCGTAAAAACAACTGAATTAGATTTGTATTTTGGAATAGCTTCACAAAACTCGGGTGTTAAATTCCACAAACTGGCGCAACCTGTGTTAATTGCCTTAAAGCCCATACTCTCGAGAATATTTTTGGTTCGTTCATCTCTAACACTGTGGATAATATTATTTGATAAAACTTTTTTATATAACATTTTAGTATATGCATTTACTTTATTTCCTTTTCCAGCTCCAACTCCAACCAAAATACTTCCCTTTAATGGACCATAATTAAATATATTAATATTCCATTGAGGAAAATGAGTGAACATATCCATTGTTAGTAGATTTGAACCACCTACAAATTTGTACTTTGCATTACTATATATTTTTACTCTGTGAGAATTTCTTACTACTTGATACCAATGAAATGGTGAAATATGCGTTGGTAAAGTTAATACATATGCATCCTTGGTGATTTCTGCAAGATGGTATCTTACACATTTCATAATTATGTCATCACCTTTGTTAAGTGATCCCACTGAGGTGTCTAAAACTAAAACATTTTCCATTAAAAATAACCTCCTGATCATTGTATAAATATGTAATACTCACTAATGAATTAGTTATGTTACTAATCCATTTAACCTCTTAATACCTTTTCTCATACACTAATTCGTAAAGTTTGTTAAGTTCAAAAGTATTGTTGTAGTTTATTAGTTTGCAATTCTTTTCTAATGCCTCCCTTAGTTGATGATTTTTATACAAATTTTCAATTCCGTCAGCTAAACCACTACTACTTAATTTACATATAACTCCATTTATTCCGTTTTCGACTTGACTTGTAGCTGTTGGATAATTAGTAATTAATACCGGTTTATTTAATATCTGTGCCTCTCCAACTGTTACAGCCTTCCCTTCATATCGAGAGGGTTGAACATATAAGTCTGCGGACTTCATATATGGATAAGGGTTTACTTTTTTTCCTAATAATATAAAAGAATCTTCAAGGTTGTTCTCTTTTATCAATATTCTTAAATTACTTTCCTCCCCACCGTAGCCGACGATATACCATACAATGTTATTAAATCCTTTATCCTTAAGGATTTTCATTGCTTTTACGGCCATATCAATCCCTTTAGCATGAGACAATCTTGCTACTGAAATAACCTTAAATCTATTATCTTTATCCATTGGATTATCAATTTCTGCAACTGATAAGGTTTTAACAACGTCAGGAGCTGTTATATTTTCAATCACCAATACTTTATCGCTTAAAGAAGGATATTTTAGTAAAAAAGTTTTTTTACATTGCTCTGAAACCGCAATAATGTAGTTGAATTCATTCCACATTTCTACATCTACTTTTACATCAGTATCTACTGTTGAAAAATCAGTATGTATCCATGCTATCTTTGTTTTAGCCTCTACTTTTTTCGCTACAAAGTAATGTGGCCATAAATAACTAATAGCAACATCATATTGTTTTTTCATTTTAGGAAGTAAGGGTACAGAATACTTCCACATATACTGCATTTGTTTGTAGCCATTCTCAGACGAGTGTTGAAAATTCGCTTTATATTTTGCTAGTAATCTAGTCAAACCAAATGGAAGTTTACCTTCTTTGAGCAATTTACTAATTGGCATCCTAAATGTCTTATATTCAGCAACCTCTGGGAGCAAATTAGGTTTATTCGGTAGTAAATTCATGAAATCACCCGTATGACTGTACAGCATAAGATCAACATCATGCCTAACATAATCAAAATTTTCAAGCATACTAATAAGACTTCTCTCTACTCCTCCCACTTCTAAATCAAAGGAAGCGATCAATACTTTTTTCATATTCTTCCCCGCTTTTCAGTTGATATATATTCAATAATTTCATTTTTCCTACTTCAGGAGAAAATCCTCTCTGTTCAAAGCTTTCAATTATTTTTTTAGAATTCTTCTCTCTTTTTCCCACTTTATTTAAGATTTCTTCAGCCCATTTATTAGGTCCTTCCTTCAAGTACAAGGTGGATACTAGATTGAGCTGCAAATCTGCTTCTGGCTGGATTGCTTCGGATACAACACATGGAATTCCGGTTGCTTGTGCTTCTAATAGTACAAGCCCTAGACCTTCATATATGGAAGGGAAAACAAAGACGTCCAGACTGTGAAGCACAGTTTCTATATCTTCTCTAATTCCAACAAGTCGAACGTTGTTAATTATTCCTTCGATTTCTACTCTTTTTTCAATGTGTTCCTTTAAGTCTCCGTCCCCTACAAGTAAAAGCTTAATGGATGCGTCTTTCTTGACTATACACTTCAAGATATTAATTAAGAAGTCATGATTTTTCGCTTCAATGAATCTACCAATATGACCAATAACAACTGAGTTACCTAGACCTGTTTCCACTTTAAATTCATTAATTTTTCTATTAGGTGTGTCAATGAACTTCGAATAATCTATTACATTCGGAAAATATGAATAATGAGAATGAAGAACACCTTTTTTCCCATATAAATACCTACCGGCTTCTTTACTACAAGCCAACAGATGAGTTGAAAAACTTTTTATAATATAACTCATGAGCTTTATATATATTTTTCTAATTAATTTTTCACTTTTATCATATGTTGTATGGGCATGAGAGACTCTTATTTTCACTCCAGCTAACCATGCAGCAAAGGTAGCAATACCACAATGAAATAGAGTATGAGCATGAACCGCTTGATAAGGACCAAATTTTTTAATAGCTAGATAAAGCTCTTTAACTGATTGTGTGTTAGACAGTTTAATGATTCTTCCACCTAAGCTCTTAATCTCTTCATCATAGTGAGCTTCTTCTTGATTGTATGAGATAAAATCAAATTGAATTTCTTTATGGTTTATATTTCTATATAAATTCATTAGCATCGTTTCTGTACCTGCTCGATTCATTGCCCCAACAACATGAAGAATTCTTTTAGGCTGGATCGAGGTCATTTATATAACCTCCTCTCATTATTTTCCCTCCACCTTACCTTGCTGCCACTTAATAAACTCAATCACCGTCTTATATTCCTTTAATTGTTCCTTTTCAATTCCCGACTCTTTCAAATCATGAATAAAGTCAATCCATTCTCCTTCGAGGAGATTATGATTCTCTTCAGTATTTTCTGCTTGAAGAATAGTTTTTAAGTCTACATCTAAAACTGTGGCGATTTTCCCAATCACTTGAATTGAGGGATTTTGATTTAAGTTCCGTTCTAAATTACTGAGATAGGACTTCGATACGTTTGAACGATGCGCTAATTCAGACAGTGTCAGGCCTCTTCTTTTTCTAATTTCACTTATATTAGTCCCTATCATTCTATTAACCCCATTTTTTAACTTTATATAATTTCTTGTGTAACTAACACACCCTCTAACGATTCTCTTAAGCTCTCAATCACTCTTGTCTGTTCTTCTGTTGTTAGGCTTGATCCAGACGGTAAACAAACACCTGTTAGGAATAATTCTTTTGCCACGTCCTCTTTTTCTCCATGGGAGTAATAAGCTGCATCCTTAAATAAAGGCTGCATATGTAGAGGTTTCCAGACAGGACGTGCTTCAATGTTTTCCTTGTCTAATGCTTCAATTAAGTTAAAAGAGGAAATTCCCGTTTCGTTCTGATTGACCGTTAACGCCGTCAGCCATCGGTTGCTTGTCGAATTTTCTAATTCAGGCATGAATTCGATTCCTGGAATATGTGATAATGACTTTTTATAACGTTCGAAAATGGCTCTTCTGGCCGTTACTCTCTCCTCAATTACTTCTAATTGCGCTCTGCCAATACCAGCCAATATATTACTTAAGCGATAATTGTGACCTACTTGACTATGCTGATAATAAGGAGCTGGATCTCTTGCTTGAGTAGCTAAAAATCGAGCTTTTTTTAGTGATTCCACATCATTTGATATAAGCATGCCCCCACCTGATGTTGTAATGATTTTATTTCCATTAAAGGAGAAAATTCCGAATTTACCAAAAGTCCCGCTAGCTTTCCCTTTATACGTTGATCCAAGAGACTCTGCGGCATCTTCAATGATTGGAACATTGTATTGGTTACATAGCGTGAGAAGCTCTTCCATTTTTGCGCTTTGACCGTAAAGGTTTACGATTATGACTGCTTTGGGAAGTTTCCCTTGTAATGCTGCATCTTGAAAAGCACGTTGAAGAGCCTGTGGTGACATATTCCAGGATTCACGGTCAGAGTCAATAAAAATCGGCTCTGCTCCTTGATATAGAATGGGATTAGCACTTGCAACAAAGGTTAAAGTAGAACAAAATACTGTATCTCCTTTAGTCACTCCTAATAAAGAAAGAGCCAAGTGAATCGCTGACGTTCCCGAGTTAAGGGCAACGGCTTCACTGGCTCCAACATATGAGGCTAATTCTTCTTCAAAGGCATCCACGTTAGGTCCTAACGGTGCAATCCAGTTTGTATCAAATGCCTCTTTTATATACTCTTGCTCCCTGCCACTCATATGTGGAAGGGAAAGGTAGATTCTTTGGTTCTTCATCTAAAAACCACCTTTTCTACATAGTCTCTTTCATCACTACTTCAAAAACCTTTTTGATGATTCTGGCTGGACTTCCTACTGCCTTACTATGGGAAGGGATCGGTTGGATGACCGTTGATCCAGCTCCAATGACTGACCACTCTTGGATTTCAAGTCCTGGAATAACTGTTGCTGAAGCTCCTATATGAACTCCTTCTCTTATCGTTACATTTCCTGTTAACGTTGCATTGGGTGAAATATGAGCATAGCTTTCAACTGTGTTCTCATGTTCCACTATGGCTCCAGTGTTGATAATACAATGGTCACCTATTATGGAATCTGCATTAATAATCGCTTTTGGCATAACAACCGTCCCATTCCCAATTGATGCCGTTCTACTTATCGTGGATGAGGAATCAATTACGGTTAGGAAAGCTTCGTTCGGAAGGTTTAACTCTTTAACGATTTTTTTCCTGATTGAGTTGTTACCAATAGCTACAACAACTCGGGTGTCTAAATCTAATAAGTTCGAGATAGAGGCGATAGGAGCATAGATAATCCCTTGAATCTCTTGCTCTATTTTATATTTGTCATCTAAAATAGCGTAAATTGAATGTTCCCCAGTGATCGTCATCATTTCTTGTATGACCTTGCTGTGACCACCATTGCCTATTACGATGACTTTCATATTAGACCACTTCTTTCGAGCCTTTGAACTTTTCTGTTGTCGCATGATTTTGTTGATGAATCCCTTCTTTTTTGATCACTTTGATCAAGGTCTTGGCTAGGATTCTTACATCCAGTAGGAAACTCTGATTCTTTACATACCAAACGTCCAATAAGAATTTTCCTTCCCATGAGATCGCATTCCTCCCATTTACTTGAGCCCATCCTGTGATTCCAGGTTTCACATTGTGTCTTATTTTTTGTTCAGGGGTGTAGATATTCAAGTATTCCATGAGTAACGGTCTAGGACCAACTAGACTCATGTCCCCTTTTAATACATTGTATAGTTGAGGGAACTCATCTAGACTGTATTTTCTAAGGAAGCTCCCCACAGAGGTTAACCTTTGTTCATCACATTTTTCACCATTTTTCATTGTTCGAAATTTATAAAGTTTAAAAGGTTTCCCGTATAATCCAGGACGCGTTTGTCTGAACAGAATGGGAGCACCCATCGTTATTTTTACTCCTAGACCAATGGGTACCATAAATGGCATAAGAACTACGAGTAATACCGAAGAAACAGTAATGTCTATGGTTCGCTTTATCACTATAAACCACCCTCTACTCTTCTTTTTTCCTTTAAAGAACAAATGGTAAGGATGCTGTCCTTAATTTCGTTGAGTAGATCTTGTGTATTTAATTCTTCTGATCTATTTGTTTTTATATAATCATTCAATAATAAATTTTGCAGATCTTCCTGTGTTAGGTTATCCGATATATTCATATCAACTTTCCTCACTTGTTTTGAACATAAAAAAAACAGCTGCCATTTGCATGCACCTGTGCTTAGCTTCTTATTAATAACTTCGTTTCTACATTGTATCCATGGGGATTATTTTGTTGCCATCTCCAGGAATCTTGACACATTTCATCTAGCCCTTTACAAGTAACCCATCCCAATTCTTTTTTTGCTTTAGAGGCATCTGCATAGCATATACCCACATCCCCTGGTCTTCTTTCCACAATGGAATATGAAATGGTTTTACCTGATGCTTTCTCGAAAGCGGCTATGACTTCAAGTACACTATATCCCTGACCTGTTCCTAGGTTATACGATTCAACACCTTTAGAAATGAGCATCTTTTCTAGTGCCTTAACGTGACCTTTGGCTAAATCCACCACATGAATATAATCTCTTACACCAGTACCATCGACAGTAGAATAATTATCCCCAAACACCTTAAGGGTTTCTAATTTCCCAACTGCCACCTGAGAGATATAGGGCATAAGATTATTTGGCACACCGCTTGGATCTTCTCCAATTCTTCCACTCACATGAGCACCAACTGGATTAAAGTATCTTAGTAAAGCAATACTCCAGTTGTGATCAGATTCATAAAGGTCTTCTAAAATCCCTTCGATCATCTGCTTCGTTCGACCGTAAGGATTCGTAGCTCCAAGCGGAGTGTTTTCAGAGATCGGTACTGTTTCTGTTGCTCCGTAAACCGTTGCAGACGAACTGAATACAAGGTTTTTCACCTCAAACTTTTTCATAACCTCACACAGAGTAACTGTACTATTTATATTGTTCTCATAATACTTAAGTGGAAAATGAACAGATTCACCAACCGCCTTTAAGCCTGCTAAGTGAATCACTGCCTCTATTTTGTTATCTGTAAAAATTTTTTCTAGTCCCTCTCGATTTTGTAGGTCTAAGCAATAGGTTTTAAAATATTTTCTCGTGAGTTCTGAAACCCGTTTTAGTGCTTCTGGTTTACTATTTGAAAAATTGTCTACTACTATTATTTCATAACCAACATTTAAAAGCTCTATACAAGTGTGGCTGCCGATGTATCCGGCTCCGCCGGTTATTAATACTGCCATATGGCACCTCCCAATATTTTATAAAAACTGACTTCTATACTCAATTCCCAAACTAATTACATGCTCATAATAAAAGTAAAATGTATAGCAAACTAGTATGCAAAAATATATTATTTTTTCATCCTTTTTTCTAAATAATTTTATTATCCAAGAAATTAGAATAAGCTGATATAACCCGAAATAAATAGAAAATCTTGCAAATATCCAATTCTGTGTAGAAATTAACATGAAAACAAATCCTATTAGAGCCATGTTGACTATGACATCACTAGCAGGGAATATTTCTTTCAACTTTTCTCTTCCAAGGTAAGCAATCAGCAACGGGGCAAAAGTAACTGCAACTCTCATGGTACTTGCTCCCCCTTCAGAAAATGTCCTATAGTGTCCATATTGTGTGTCCTCTATCGCTGTAAACAATATAGCTGTAAATTTTTCGAAACCAACAACGATAATTAATGCTGCAATAATAACCATTAGAGTTGCCTTTGACCAAGGCTTTCCTTGTACTAGAAAATAGATAGGTAATAAAATAAGAGCACTTAAGTGGAATAACGATGCGAAAATCACAATGAGAAAATAAATAATCCAATTCTTTTCTATTAAATATTTCGTTGCGATGAAAATGATTGACGCTGCAAGAAATTGTCTGATTCCGTTCATTGAAACTAAAAACATACCACTTGCAATGTACACAAATAGACTCAACTCGATCATTCTTGAATATTTATATAATGTTATTAATATAAGACCATTTGTTATTAACGCAGCTGTAAAAATAAGTATTTGAGGATCTTGTGAAATATAAGATTTTAATAGTAATTGAAGTACCCAAAACCCTACATCACTTTTCCCATCTATTAACTCCCAACTAAACTCACCAACATTATAAGCATGCATATAAAAAGGGGTGTCACCAATATTTGATCGTAATCCAGAAATAAGCACAAGACACATAAAGGATCCAAACAATAATAACTTGTTCGGTATAATAGCAACAGGCTTATTTAGAACCAAAACCGTTGTAGCAGAGTACCTTGCAAAAAACGAAAAGAAAAACACAATAATGAGATTCATCCAAAGTATTGTCATATAATAAAATCCTTTCAAAAACTTTTGGAAAGGGACTCTAGCTTGTTGCAGGTTTAGTTTTTTTTGAAACATAAAAATACAACGTTACACCAAAAGGCAACGCTAGGAAGGTTAATATTTTATTTGGAGTTTCATTTAAAAAACTCCAATTACGACACATAAAGCTACTAGAAACATAGTGAATGGCCTGTCTAAATTTAAAGTTTCTACTAGCAAAAGGAAGTTTCATTAATTCTTTACGATAGAAAGCAAACCCTTTCGGATTTTTGCGATATTGCTTTAGCATGTTTTTTGAGGATCCATCAGGTAAATACTCTACGAAGCAAAGGACTTCATTCATAAGAAGCATTTTGTATTCTTTATCCAGCATGTAATACTTATAAGCAAGCCCTACATACTTTTCCTCCTTAAATATTGGGTAGGGATATTTTTTGGTCAGCTCTGTACGGTAGACTAACTTTTTATCTCCAGTTACTCCATATTTATTGTAGAGATCAAATAGTGTAGAAGCTCCAATATTATCAGGTAGTCTTGAACCAATGGTATCTCCTTTAGTATTGGCGTCCAACCCTATGATTCCACTCACTTTAGAACTTCCGTGTTCAGCCCAAAAGGTTAAAATTTTCTCTATAGCATCTTCAGGCATATAATCATCGGAATCTATACAAACATTAAGCTCTGTATCTATTAATTGATAGGCTGTATTATGAGCTCCATGCATACCTTGATTTTCTTGCCAATGATAAATGATGTGGATAGATTCTTCTTTCATCCATTTGGATACAAGTTCCTTGGTATTATCTGTCGACCCATCATCGATGATAAGCCAGATGAAATTCTTATTTGTCTGCATCTTTAAGCTTTCATAACATTGGTGGAGGCAATATGCTCGATTATAGGTTGGTGTAAATACCGTTAGTTGCTTCAAAGAACATTCCCCCCTAACGTAAGATATGATTTTTCCGTATCCTCTGCTGTTTTTCGAATGTCATAGCCTTTTAGAGCAAGAGTTCCTTCAGATCGTTTTCTATTTAAAGGAACGGTTCTTTTTTTCAAAATTTGTTTCACCCAAATTCCTTGGTTTTCAATTGGTAAAAAGTGAGCTAACTGACTTTCCATATCTACTTCCTTCGTAACACGATCAGAGATTAGACATGGTAACCCCGCCCCTTGAGCTTCAATTAGGGTTACTGGGAGGCCTTCGTGGAAAGAAGGAAAAACAAATACATCAAACGCCTGTAACAGGGAGGGGATGTCTTCCCTTACTCCTAAAAGCATCACATGTTGTTCTAATTCTAGATTATTAATTTTTTCAGTAATTTCTTTCCTTAAAGGTCCGTCCCCCACCAAAATTAATTTAGCATTGGGAATGGTTTTCTGTATTTCTGCAAATGTCTCAAGCAAAAACATGTGATTTTTTTGATGACAGAACCTCCCTACATGCCCCAATACGAATGTTTCATCATTTAGCTGCAATTCAGCTCTAGCTTGATTTCGTATGTAGAAGGAAAACTGAAACTTATCGCATTCTATTCCGTTTTTTAATAGGAAGGCTTTATGAGCTTGGTTTCCAAACAGCCATTGGGCGGCAGCCTTTGAGCAGGCAAACATGTGAGTAGCATTCCAATTAATATATTGTCCTACTAACCATTTATATGTCTTCGCTCCAATACCACCCTCACTTTGCGTATTATGACTATGCGCAATCCGAACCGAAACACCCGCCTTTTTAGCAGCCCTTAACACTAGTCCACTCATCCTATCTAGATGAGAATGTACAATTTTGTAAGAGTGTTCTTCAAAGAACCTATCCAACTCCTTCACATAACCAAAATGCCCAACCTCCGTAACATAAGGAATCAAATGAATCTTCCCACCCATTTCAAGAATTTCCGAGTCAAACACACCTTCTTTACAGGTTAAGAAATCAAATTGAACCTTTGTTCGATCAATGTTTCGATACAGGTTCATGATGAGGGTCTCGGCTCCACCACGGTTCATATTCACTACTACATGGAGAACTCTTAACGGACTGCCCATTGTGCCACCTCCTTCTCTTTCATATTGGATTGATAAATTCGACTTTTTTCATTTAATATTCTTTGGACACTAAATGTATTTACTATCATTTCTCTTCCAGTCATTCCTAGCTGACGTCTTATATCTTCTGAAGCAGCAAGGAGTTTAAGCTTGTTAGAAAATCCTTCGATGTTAGTCGGTTTAACAATCCATCCATTTTTATGTTCGATCACCAACTCCCGATGTCCCCGATTCACACTCGCCACTACCGGTAGCCCACAAGCCATCGCTTCCAAAATATTCACTGGAAGTCCTTCACGCAGACTCGAGGCAACGGCCACATCACACATTGGAAGGATTTCTGGAATATCCTTTCGAAACCCAAGAAAATCTATCATGTGAGGGATGTTTAAGCTTTTTGCTAGTTCATTACATTGATCTTGCAAAGCTCCTTCTCCTGCAAGCAATAGCTTTGCATTTGGAACCTCTTCTTTTATTAGGGCTAAAGCTTTAATCAACATCTGTTGGTTTTTGTTTTCGTTGAATTCAGCAGCATAAAATAATAAAAAGTCATCTGGTTTGTATCCAAATGACTTCCTGAGTACTGCTTTATCGTTTTCTGAGATTGGTTGGAAGATTTCTGTATCAACCCCGACACCATGAACGTGTTCAAGGGTAGGGACGTTAAAACGTTGTTTAGCTAAAGTGTAGTCTTCTTCATTTATCGTAATCAGACAGTCCGTATAATGAGCAAGCTTCTTTTCAATCGGATAATAGAGCATCCAATTTTTTAAAGGTGCTCCCTTACAAAAATGAAATCCATGTGCAGTATAAATCACTTTTGTTCCTTTTTTTCTTGCTTCACGCGCTGCTAAACGTGCAAGTACTCCGCCCATTGGTGTGTGACAGTGAATGATATTATATTGATTTTCATTAATGATTCCTTTTAATTCTCGGTATGCTTCCATGTTTTTCATTGAAAGCGGAGATCGCTGTATAGGAATCGTGTATTTTCTATCTACAAATGGAAGCTCCATGTTTCCACTTGCTGCAACATGAACCTCCCAGCCTTGTTCCTTAAACCATTTCATGTATGGAAGGTGAAATGCCTTGAAGTGATAATCTACGGTGGCACAAAAAAGAATTGAATTGGCCATCTTCTTCACCTGCTTCGATTATTCTCTTTCCTTCGATAGTTCTCTTTCCATTACATTTGAAAGGTAATCTAATAGATTTCCTTTCAGGTCATCTCTTTTTAGAGCAAATTCAATGGTGGTTTGAATAAAGCCCATTTTCTCTCCTACATCGTAGCGTGTTCCTTCAAAATCATAGGCGTAGACTGCTTCATGTTTGTTCAATTCTGCTATGGCATCTGTGAGCTGAATTTCTCCTCCTGCTCCTGGTGATTGATTTTCCAGCACATCAAAGATCCTTGGATTTAAGATATACCGTCCCATAATCGCTAGATTGGAAGGTGCTTCTTCTTTATCCGGTTTCTCCACTAAACTATTTACACCAAATAAGCGATCTCCAATTTGATTACCATCAACAATCCCGTAGCGTGATACTTCGTCTTCCTTCACCGTTTGTACTCCTAGAATAGAAGATTGATATCGATTGTATTGGTTGATCATTTGTTTAAGACAAGGCGTTTCCGCACTGACGATATCATCTCCGAGTAAAACAGCAAATGGTTCATCTCCAATAAATTTTCGAGCACACCAGATGGCATGACCTAATCCTTTTGGTTCCTTTTGACGAATATAATGAATGTCTACTAGTTTAGAAGACTTTTGAACTTCCGATAACAGTTCGAACTTTCCTTTATCTAATAAATTTTGTTCAAGTTCAAAAGAATGATCGAAGTGGTCCTCGATTGCTCTCTTTCCTTTTCCTGTTACGATGATGATATCTTCAATGCCTGACTCAATTGCCTCTTCCACTATGTATTGAATCGTCGGTTTGTCTACAATCGGCAGCATTTCCTTTGGCATGGCTTTTGTCGCTGGAAGAAATCTTGTTCCCAGTCCAGCAGCAGGAATAATCGCTTTTCTTACTTTCATCTATTAACACTCCTATTAGCTTGATATGGACATGACTGGTTTTGGTTTTAACACTTCTTTCGTATTGGCTAAATTCACTAATGTTTCCCTTAAGGTGCTTCTATCTAAGGAAGTAAAGGTATCAATGATTTCATCAATTTCATCTAAATAAAGATTCGCCGTCTTGCCGATATAGATGTTAGGGTAGATTTGATCTTCATGAATCTCATCATCCTTTAACAGTTCTTCGTATAGCTTCTCTCCTGGTCTCATTCCGGTAAATTCTAAACCAATTTCTTCAATGGAATGACCAGATAGCTTAATTAAATTCTTTGCCAAGTCCACAATTTTCACAGGCTCTCCCATGTCTAAGACAAATATTTCTCCACCCTTTGCCAATGCTCCCGCTTGGATGACTAATCGGGATGCTTCTGGGATTGTCATGAAATACCGAATCATCTCTGGATGAGTGACGGTTACGGGTCCACCTTTTTCAATTTGTCTTTTAAATAGAGGAATGACACTCCCTCTGCTTCCTAATACATTTCCAAATCGAACAGCGACAAATTTCGTTGAACTGGTTTGATCCATGCTTTGAATGACCATTTCTGACAGTCTCTTCGTTGCGCCCATGACACTGGTTGGATTCACTGCTTTATCCGAGGAAATCATGACAAAGGTTTTCACTCTGCTCCAACTGGCAGCATTAGCTATATTTTTTGTTCCTATGAGGTTATTTTTGACGGCTTCTTCTGGATTTCGTTCCATCAGTGGAACATGTTTATGAGCCGCTGCATGGTAAACCACATCAGGAGCGTATTCATCCATCACCTGAATCATCTTCTTCTCATCCTGCAAGTCGGCTATTTCAGGGGTAATCTCAATGGGTAGGTGACCAAATGCTTCTTTCAGCTCCATTTCGATGGAATAAATGCTGTTTTCTCCATGACCTAGTAAGATTAATTGCTTCGGTTTAAACTGTATGATTTGTCTTGATATTTCAGAGCCAATAGATCCACCGGCACCTGAAACAAGCACAACTTTATTCGTAACGTATTCTGAAATCGTACCCATATCAATTTCCACTGTGTCTCTTCCGAGTAAGTCCTCGACTTGAACATCTCTGACTTGGTTGACGGATACTTTACCTGTTACTAAATCTTCAAGCATTGGAAGTGTTTGTGTTTTGGCTTTGGTTTTTACACACTCTTGTATAATTGGATTCAATTCCTTCTTACTGAGAGAAGGAATTGCGATAATGATTTGTTCTATATCTAGCTTTGCTACCACCTTTTCAATTCGATCAATACCACCCATAACGGGAATTCCTAATATGTCTAATTTTTGCTTTCTGACATTATCATCAATAAAGGCAACAGGAACCAAATCGCCTTCATTATTATTCAGCAACTGCCTGGCTACCATAGTTCCAGCGGCTCCTGCTCCTACAACTAATGTTCGCTTTCGATTATCTACCTTTGACATAAAGGAATCACGGTAGATTCTCCATGCAAATCGTGAGCCGCCTATCAATAACATATGAAGCAGCCAAGTCACAGCAAGCAGTCGAAAGTGGATTTCCTGAAGGGTGACCTCCTGAATAATCAAACCTGTTATTACAGAATAACTAACTACCTTGAAAATAATTAATAATTCCCCGATACTGGCATATTCCCATGCCTTTTTATAAAGCTTTAGCTTAAGAGAAAAAATCTGATGACTCACTAGCATTGTAATAGAGCTGATAATAACCGGGAGAGTAATGACTTGGATGGTGGCACTAATTAGCATTTTGCTGGCAAAAATGGCGGTTAAGACAATAATGGAATCCACTAGTATGAATAGAGATAATCTCTGGCGATAGGTCATGTGACGTCTCCTCTCCTTATTTCATGATTCTTCTTTTTCTCGGTTGCAATACTCGTATTTTTCTGCGCTTTACATTCACTTGCTCTTCTACTAATTCGTTTACATCATCTTCCCTCATATATCTCACTTTGGAGTACTCATTTACAGATCGTCTCAATTTTCTCCATCTCCTTATTGAATTTAAAGTGTTTATGTAAAGGTCTTAAATGAACTAAGACGCTTTACATAAAAACATTAAAAATATGGGCATCTAACCCACCCTCACACCACACTATCGACGACGAGCGTCTAAGGTCTATTTCAACCCACAGCATGACCGAGTGCCTCCATGGATAATGGTAAGGAGACATCACCAAAACGCACATTAAATTCTTAATAACGAACAATTGATTAAAAAAATAAAACCTTATCCTTCATTCAAAATCGCACCTACAATTTTTGCATGAGCGAGCTCTAACACTTTTTTCGTTTCAATGGCTTTTTCAATCTCTGTCTTTCCTCGATTCATGATTAGTACGACTCCATCAGATTGGTTAGCAAGTACTCTCGTTTCAGTTGACTTTAGAACAGCTGGAGCGTCTATCAAAACAATATC
This sequence comes from Rossellomorea aquimaris TF-12, assembly GCF_001648555.1. Lineage (GTDB taxonomy): Bacteria > Bacillota > Bacilli > Bacillales > Bacillaceae_B > Rossellomorea > Rossellomorea aquimaris. The sequence continues at coordinate 111,398 of NZ_LQXM01000023.1, forward strand.
GTAGGATTCTGCAATCGACTTCAAAAGGTCTTTCATTCTCTTCGTTTCTAATAGTTCAGCAGGATTAAAGGAAGTGGATCCACTGGTTAACACATCTAATCGACTAATTTCTGTTTTATAAATAGCATCTTCTATTGAGGCCTTTCCTGTTAATACATTGGTTAACCCAACGTCATTAGGAATTTTGAAAATAGAATGGATAACGGGTTCCCGTAAATTAGCGTCAATGATCAGTATCTTTTCTTTTTGCTGAGTCATGGATACGGCTAAGTTAGCTATGGTCGTTGATTTACCTTCTCCATCTTTAGGAGAAGTTATCAAGAAAACCTTGTTCTTACTATCGTTTATGAATTTCATATTCGTTCTAATTTCTCGAAATTGTTCAGAAATGAGTGATTCTGGATGAGAATACGTAATCAACTGCCGTTTCTTCATTGTGCTTAATTGTTTCTTCCTATTTAAGGCCAACGGTTTCACCCCTTAACTCTACTTCAGGTTGTGCGCTTTTCTTCTTTACAAATTTTTTCTTATTCATATTTGATATGTTTCCTAGTACGGTTAGCCCTAAATAATCTTCAATGTCTTGGTTTGTTTTAATCGTATGATCTAGTGAATCTAATAAAAAGATTAATCCAATTGATGTGATCAGTCCTAAGACAAACGCAATAATCGTCATTCGGTTCCCTTTTTCATTAATGGGGTAAGGATTTTCTTTGGCGGGAGATAAAAGCTGTACGTCTTGGAATTCCAAGATTGCTGCAATCTCGCTTTTAAATAGCTTTGAAGTTGAATTGACAATATCTCTTGCTACGATGGGATCTGTATCAACGGCTGATATTTTGATAACCTGCGACTCATCAATCCTAGCAACAGAGATTTGATTAGCAATCCCTTCAGGTGATCTGGAAAGATTCAATTCGCTTCTTACCTTTTCCATAATGATCGGATCCTTCACCATAACCATCAGCGTGCTCATGTTCCCAGCCTCGGGTCCAACAATGATCCTCCTGGAAGATTCATATAAGTTGGTATGAGTGTATGAACTATAATAAGCTCCTCCAATGGTCGTAATGAGTGTTATCACGACAATCAACCAAATTCGTTTTTTAATGACATCAAAGTATTCCTTTAAGTTAATTTCTCTCGCGACATTATTGACAATGTAATTGGGTTGGTTGGATCTGCTCATTGGGACCACCTTTACTGATTTTTTGGAGGAAATGCTTGATTTTTAATTAAAATTCTATATAACGAACAATGTTCTCAAAAAAAATAATCCGTTTCAAAATTATTTTACTTTCCCAAGACGAAGTACCTAATTTTTTTCATAAATTCTATTCTTCTCTCATTTTAGTTCTGTATAAAGAACATGTCAATAGGTTTTTTTGATTTTAGGAAATTATTTGAAAATCAACTTAATTACAAAAAGCCTCTACCGCTTATGTAGCAGTAGAGGCTTTTTTTATATTCTCCTACTCAACCGTAACCGACTTCGCCAAGTTACGCGGCTTATCTACATCACAGTCGCGGTGTAGAGCAGCGTAGTAAGAGATTAATTGTAATGGGATGACAGAGATAAGAGGTGTTAACATTGGATGTACCTCTTGTAAGACGAAGCGATCTTCTTCGTCTTCTAAGCCTTTCATGGAAATGATGCAAGGGTTTGCTCCACGAGCAACTACCTCTTTTACATTTCCTCTAATGCTTAGGTTAACAGCTTCTTGTGTTGCAAGTGCAACCACTGGTGTCCCTTCTTCGATAAGGGCGATGGTACCGTGCTTCAACTCTCCTCCAGCAAATCCTTCTGCTTGGATGTAAGAGATTTCTTTAAGTTTTAGTGCTCCTTCTAGTCCTACGTAATAGTCCAGGGAACGACCGATAAAGAAACAGTTACGAGTTGTTGACAGGTACTCACGAGCGATTTCTTCAAATTCTTCTTTTGTATCGCAAAGTGCTTCCATAGCAGTAGCAACGATTCCAAGCTCTTGAACGAGATCAAAGTCTTCGATGTGTCCACATGCTTGACCTGTTACATGAGCTAGAATAGCTAATACAGCCAGTTGCGCTGTGTATGCTTTTGTAGAAGCAACGGCAATTTCAGGTCCTGCATGAAGAAGGAGAGTATAATCCGCTTCACGAGAAAGGGTAGAACCCGCTACATTCGTAATCGTTAAGGCTCTGTGTCCAAGCTCTTTGATTTGAACAAGTACGGAACGGCTGTCTGCTGTTTCACCACTTTGAGAAATAAAGATAAATAATGGCTTCTCAGAAAGTAAAGGCATGTTGTAGCTGAATTCACTTGCTACATGCACTTCAACAGGGATTTTTACACTTTTTTCGATGAATTGCTTTCCAACCAGACCAGCGTGATAACTTGTTCCACATGCGATGATGTAGATACGGTCCGCTTCGTTCATTGCTCCAACGATTGGTTGGTCAATGTGAAGCTCGTCATTATTGTTTTGGTACGCTTGAATGATTTTACGCATGACAAGTGGCTGTTCATCGATTTCTTTTAGCATGTAGTGAGGGTACGTTCCTTTTTCGATATCACTTGCATCGATTTCAGCAGTGTAAGGAGCACGTTCCATTACTTCACCGATCAGGTTTTGAATTTCGACCTTTTCTTTTGTCACGATGACCATTTCTTTATCCATCAGTTCAACAAATTGGTCTGTTACTTGAATCATAGCCATAGCATCACTTGCTACAACATTAAAGTCTTCTCCAAGACCGACTAGTAGTGGACTTTTATTTTTTGCTACAAAGATGGTTTCATCGTTTTCAGCATCTAAAAGAGCAATAGCGTATGAACCTTTCAGAAGCATTAGAGTTTGACGGAATGCTTCCTCTACCGTATTTCCTTCTTCTACAATCTTTTCAATTAGTTGAACGATTACTTCAGTATCGGTTTCACTTTTGAAAGATACGTCCGTTAAATATTCACGCTTAAGCTGAGAATAGTTTTCGATTACTCCGTTATGAACGATTGTAAAACGACCTGAAGTACTTTGGTGAGGGTGAGCATTTAGTTGGCTAGGTACACCGTGGGTTGCCCAACGAGTGTGACCAATTCCAGTGTTACTCGAAACGCTCTCATCAACAGCACTACGAAGGTCAGCAATACGGCCTTTTTCTTTGAATACATGAATTCCTTCATTGTTTTGAACCGCTATCCCCGCTGAGTCATACCCACGGTATTCAAGCTTTTCAAGACCTTTTAAAAGAATTTCCTTTGTATCTGAGTTTCCGATATATCCTACAATTCCACACATAAATAAATTTCCTCCCTGAATGAAAAGGGGGCAAAGTCTCTCACTGGGGACAGATTGCCCCCTCATCTCTATTGTCATTAGTATTTACTTTGGTCACATTTTTCTTCCTTTTGTCCATTAAGTTACCTCAATGTTTTGAGAAAGAAACTTTCGGCTCGGTGACTTCGAGAACCGGGAGGCATCCGCCGAACGGTCGATAGAACCTCCACCTCGTCAACTAAGCTGTGTTGCTGCTTAGTCCTGGCGCTTTATAAAAAATATAATATAATACAATCCACCTTTCCTTCTTGACTGGCGTATTACGTAGTATTTCCATTTTTTTAGAAAAATGAAAACAAAATCATCATACACTTTTAGGTTTCCTTTCGTCAATAGAAATTTAACGAATTGAGGAAGTTGTTACCTCCTTGTTATGTTCCCGACATACTTGAGAACGAAACCTATTTGGATAAAGAATCCTCTAATAAAATATGCATAAGAAGTCCGATTGGACCCCTTATGCATGTATTTAGAACTTCTTATTCATTTAATCCCATTTCTTTTTCTACTACATTGGCAATTTCGGTTACGTATTGCTCACATAATTCCTCAGTTGGAGCTTCAGCCATCACACGAACCAGAGGCTCTGTTCCAGATGGGCGAACAAGAATACGTCCGTTTCCATTCATTTCTTCTTCCACTTTATCAATCACTTGCTTCACAGTTGTATTATCCGTTACATGGTGCTTATCTGTTACACGAACATTGACAAGCTTCTGCGGAAACTTCTGCATTTCCCCTGCCAGTTCAGATAGTGGTTTTCCAGTAGATTTCATGATATTCACAAGCTGAATTCCTGTTAAAAGCCCGTCTCCCGTTGTGTTGTAATCTAAGAAAATGATATGTCCGGACTGTTCTCCACCAAGAGAATAGCCGTTGTTCTTCATTTCTTCTACTACATAACGATCTCCAACAGCGGTTTGAATGCTTTGAATTCCGTTTTCTTCAAGTCCTTTATGGAAACCAAGATTACTCATCACAGTTGAAACCACCGTAGACTGCTTTAAACGTCCTTCAGACTTTAAGTATTTTCCACAGATGTACATGATTTGGTCTCCGTCTACAATCTCTCCATGCTCATCAATGGCAATAATACGGTCTCCATCGCCATCAAAGGCAAGTCCAAGATCTGCACCTTTTTCCTTCACCATTTCAGCAAGGGTTTCAGGATGAGTAGAGCCAACGCCTTCGTTAATATTTAATCCGTTAGGAGAAGCTCCCATTGTGGAAATATCTGCATCTAAATCAGCAAACAAGTGTGTCGCTAGGGCAGATGTTGCTCCGTGGGCACAATCTAAAGCGATATGTATGCCATCGAAATCCTCGTCGACTGTTTGTTTTAAGTACTGAATATACTTTTGACCACCCTCGAAGTAGTCGCTTACTTGTCCTAAATCTGCTCCTACTGGACGTGGCAGATTGTCTTGGGTTTGATCTAATAAATCTTCTATTTCTGCTTCTTGTGCGTCTGATAATTTAAAACCATCAGGGCCGAAGAATTTAATTCCGTTATCCGCTACTGGATTATGAGAAGCTGAAATCATCACACCAGCTTGTGCACCTAGTGCCTTCGTCAAGTAAGCTACACCTGGAGTTGAAATAACACCTAATCGCATAACCTCAGCACCGATTGAAAGCAGCCCTGCTACAAGAGCTCCTTCTAACATATGTCCAGAAATACGAGTATCTCTACCAATTAATATTTTGGGACGAGTAGCGTCCTTCGTCAGAACATATCCACCAAAACGTCCAAGCTTAAATGCTAATTCCGGTGTTAATTCTGTGTTCGCTACACCTCTTACTCCATCAGTTCCAAAATACTTACCCATTGTCATTCTCTCCTTTTTTCAGCACTTATGCTGATGTGTTCTTTTCTTTAATTTGTATTCTTACTGTCTTCTGAGACAGATTCCAATCAATATTCTCAGGTCCTGCGGCATCTATTTCTACTTCGTGTTCACCAGGCTCAAGCCCCGAAAGGTCAAGGTCTAAAGTAAAATCATCTTTTGTTATTTTACCGACCTCATCACTGCGACCTTTAAGTGAAACATCCACGGATCCAGCTTCAGGGGATACGATGGTATATTCGTACTCTTCCCCTAAGCCTTGAGGAGTCAGCTTTAAACCGGATAACCTTTTTTGTTCTGTTGTTGTGACGTCTACCTTTATCTTCACTTCTTCAGGTGCAACCTTGTTTAACCCATCTTGTAATGAAAGTGGAACCGTCAAGGTTGTATCCTTCGTAATTTTGCTTAAATCGACTTGGGCTACTAGCTCTTTAATCGAGTCCAGCACTTCTTGTCTGCCAAAGATTGCAGCTTCCTTCGGTTCAACCGAGATAGACTCCAATGTTGTTCCCTCTGGCAAGCTTCCCTTTTCTTTTATGACAACAGGAACATCCTTGCTAGGGTTTATAACGGAAACCGTTACGTCTACCACTTCTGGTTCAATGGAGACATTTAATTTATTTAACTCTCGATCAAGCACCTGTACTTTCGCTTCTCGTGTTAGGTTCTCATTGATTTCTTCATTAATATCTAAAGTGGCTTTCACATAAGCAATTTTTTCTACTTCGTCTTTAGATCCGGTTACTTTCACCGTTTTCGGTTTAACCGCTAAGCCCTCTGCTTCAAAGCCATTTGATAAGAAACTTTCATTAAACTCAGGATCAACGGAAAATTCCTTCGTGATTTTCTCTTGAACCGACACATTTACAAAATCAGGATCAAGCTTCACCTCAAGTTTTTCAGAAAGATTATCTGTTTTGATTTGAACTTGATGTTCGCCGATACCGAGCTCATTTAAATCTACATACACCTGAAAATCCTTTAAGGTTTTCGTAGGTTGAACGATCGATTTTGGTCCTTCAACCGTCACATTGACCGTTTCAGGTAAGCCCGTTACGACTAAGTTTTCACTGTCATAGAAGACTTCGAGAGGCACATCTCGAATTGTTTCAATGGCAGTCTGAGAGTTATTATTACTATTGTTAGCGTCCGTCTGAAAATCATCAAAATTAACAGACAGGTAGAGAATACAGGCTAACATTAATCCAACGACTCGCATGAACCAACGACTTTCCATGAATTTATCCATTTTCTTTTTTCCCCCTCCAACTCCATTTCGTTGAGGAAGCATTTGTTTTATCGCCTATAAGCTCGACAGTAAGAATTTCTCTGAAGCGCTCCAGAGAAAGGTCGCGATGTAACTCTCCATTTTTCGTAATAGAGATAGCTCCCGTTTCTTCTGATACTACAATGGTAATACTATCTGTCACTTCACTTACCCCTAAAGCGGCTCTGTGTCTTGTTCCTAATTCCTTCGAGATAAACGGACTCTCTGATAGAGGAAGGTAGCAAGCCGCTGCGGCGATTTGCTGCTTCTGAATAATCACCGCTCCATCATGAAGAGGCGTATTCGGGATAAAAATATTGATGAGTAGCTGAGAAGTGATTCTTGCATCCAGGGGAATACCTGTTTCGATGTAATCACTCATTCCGGTTTCTCTTTCCAGTGTAAGGAGTGCCCCAATACGACGCTTCGCCATGTAGCTTACGGCCTTTGTCATGGATTCAATCATCTGCTCCTGTTCTTCTTCCTCTTGAAGACCACTTCTAGAGAACAATCGCCCTCTACCTAGCTGTTCAAGAGCCCTTCGAAGCTCAGGCTGAAAAATGATAATAATGGCAAGGAATCCCCACGTCAGAGCTTGACCCATGATCCACCCTAAGGTTTCTAACCCAAAGATACTACTCAAGCCTCTTACAATGATTATGACAAATATACCTTTTAATAATTGAACGGCTTTCGTTCCTTTTATCAGCATAATTAATTTATAGATTACAAACCAGACGACAAGTATATCTACTATATCAGAGACATAATCCAGCGCGGAGTAACCTGAAAAAACATCAAAAAACGGCATATTACATCCTCCAATAGCTTAATCGAAGCGTAAGCCGCCATGTGGCTTCTACAATTTCGTAACTTTAATATTATATCACAAAATCTCTATGTCAAAGCAAAGATACCCATGGCTGCATTATTCTATCTATCTCCAAGCATTAACCTACGTTTCTTCAAAAGAATTCTACAAAAAAACCGACATGGATTGAGGAACCTCATAGCATGTCAGTCCTTTATTAGGGACGGACCTACTTTTTCCATCCCCTCTATTTTATCTTACTTTTCTTCAAGTTGCGAATTTCCCCAATTTAACGCATCTTTCGTCCCTTGTTTTATCTGGTACCAAAGCCACTCAAAGGCTGCATCAATTTCTTTAATTTCACCTGTCACCGTTCCTGCGGATGCGAGGTATTGTTGTCCATTAATGACGGTTACATCCCCAGATACTTTACCTTCTATCTTTACATCACCGTTCCGGACAGTTAGGTCTCCCTCTACCACTTTCCCTTCAGGTACGACCACTGTATGGTCCTGAACGACTATGTTTTCATTTTTCGTGAACGAAAAATCCTGATCATCATTCCATGATGTTAGGAAGCTTCCAGTCATCAGCACGAGGAAAAGTGCGGCAGCTGTGACTAATGGATGATGGCGTAGCCACCTCTCCATCCCTACTTTTTTCTTTTCTTTCGGTAATTTTGCCATTACTTTACTCGTAAAGTCATCTGAGGCGCTTATATGAGAAGTACTTTGAACAAAGGCTATCGCTTTTTTCAGCTCATGAAAATGATGCTGACAATCTTCACAGGATTGCACATGTTGTTTTAGTACTTTTTCGTTATCACTCGACAAATCTCCATCTAAATAATCGTGCATGTACTCGATGATTTCTTCAGGACAAGGTTTCATGATCACTCACCCTTTCTACAATGATCGTAATTGTTTACGGAGAGCTTCACGCCCTCTATGTACTCTCGTTTTTACTGTTCCTAATGGTAAGTCTAGTATTTCACTGATTTCCTGAAGAGGAAGCTCCTCAATATATTTCAATACAATTACGGATCGATACTTCTCTGGTAATTTAGAAATCTCCGTTTGGATGGTCTCCTGCAGCTCTAAATTCTCTACTTCATCCTCTGGCAGTTGAACATCCGCCGCCACTTGTGAGTACATGGTTAATCCTTCTGTACCAGCTACCTCTGCATCTAAATAATAATCAGGTTTCTTTTTTCTAATCCGGTCAATGCAAAGATTTGTAGCAATACGAAATAGCCATGTCGAAAATTTCCGATTTTGATTAAAAGTTTCAATGTTTATATAAGCCCTAATAAAGGCTTCTTGTGAAATATCTTCTGCCTCATGACGATTTCCTATCATACGGAAGCAGATTTGAAACACTTTATCTTTGTATAGCTCGACTAGTTCAGCAAAGGCGTTTTGATCACCCTTCAATACTTGTTTTATCCGTTTTTTCACTAACGCTTCCATTTCCCTACCCCCGCTCTATGCGGCTATATTTATATACGTATAACCCTATAAAAAGGTTTCAATTTTTTTCATAATATAATCCTAACAAATTTTTAACAAAAAATGTTTACATTTATTAGAAAAGGGGTATAAAGGAACTAATTATTTTTATTTCGGGAGGATCTGAACATGCGAGGTAGAGTAAATGATCTATTACTTCAAATTGAAGACTGTCGTCGTCAAATGGTGGAACTAGCACTTAGGTCTTCCTTTGCAGATGACCAGGTAGTTGATTTGAGTACTCGTCTTGACGATCTATTAAATCAATATCAAGTCGTAAAGCCCCATTGAAAGAAAATAGAAAAAGGCTGAGAATCTTCGTGAGATTCTCAGCCTTTTATAGTGCGGATCTTCTTTTTATAACAATTTCTCTCCAAACAGAGAGCCCATTAGTGCGACTGCAACAGTAGCTGTCTTGTTCTTTTCATCCAGGATAGGGTTTACTTCAACAAACTCTGCTGACGTAACTACACCTGACTCTTCCAGCATTTCCATTGCTAAATGACTCTCACGGTAGCTAATACCACCAAGAACCGGTGTTCCAACTCCCGGGGCATCGCTTGGATCTAATCCATCTAAATCAAGAGATAAATGCACTCCATCAGTTTTATCCTTCAAGTAACCAATCGCTTCATCCATTACCTTCGTCATTCCTAAACGATCGATTTCATGCATCGTATATACTTTAATACCCTTTTCCTTGATTAATACTCTTTCACCTTCATCAAGGGAACGAGCTCCGATGATCACGATATTTTCAGGTTTGATTTTTGGAGTGAATCCTCCGATACTTGTCAGCTCTTCATGACCTATTCCAAGACTGACTGCCAGGGGCATTCCATGGATGTTCCCGGAAGGTGATGTATCCCCCGTATTTAAATCACCGTGTGCATCATACCAAATAACCCCTAAATTTTCATAGTGAGAAGAAACTCCTGCTAACGTTCCGATTGCAATACTGTGGTCCCCTCCAAAGATTAATGGGAAGTCTCCACTAGCGATCGCATCCTTTACTTTGTTTGATAATTTCTCACTCGCTTCAGCAACCGCTTTCAAATTTCTCAAGTTCGTATCTGGATTATTATGTACTCTCTCCGCTTGACCAATTTCAATATCACCCAGGTCATTAATTTCATATCCAAGGTTCTCCAGTCTTTCTACAACTCCAGCATAGCGAATGGCGCTTGGACCCATGTCAACGCCTCTTCTCATCTGCCCTAAATCCATTGGTACTCCGATAATTGAAATATTTTTGTTCATTGTTGTTTCCTCCTTACCCTAATGTCTGTCTCTCTCTATTGTATCCATAATATGAGCAATGACTCAACTGGACAGGATTGTGTATATATATGCGTGTAGGTTTTGGGAAGGGGGGACGCTGTTTGAAAAGGGTAGGGGGTGGATGATAATAAAGGATTAGAGGTGAAAATAAGTCTTTAGAGTTGATAATATAGCAACTTAGTTACTAATAAAAAAAATACCAATTTCATTGTTGATAATAATTCCTTAAATGTTGATAATAAAATCCCAAAAGTTGATAATAAATCTTCAATTCTCGATAATAAAAATCCAATCTTTTTAAACAGATACAAAATTCTCACTTAAATACGATGATTCTTGTTCTTCACACACAAAAAAGTAACACTTTCATTATACTTAAAGGCAGAATGATTACTTTTTCTTAATAAAATCAATTAAAATCACCAAAATACACTATAAAAATCGTTTTCTTTCCTCAGGAGAAGGCAGCATACAACTTTCTTTTTCACCAAACCATTTATATCTATTTTTAGCAACGATATCATAGAAAAAATCTCTAATTGGCTTTGGAATAACCAAGAATATAGTGAGAATCTTCCACGCCCCTGTTATGTTCTTACAAACTCTTAGTGCTGCTGAGGATTTGAAATAACAATCGGACTCTTCAATCAGAATAAAACTATCTATATCTTTTGGAGAATTGCATCTCTCGAGAAGCCTTTTCCCTATTTCACTTTGCAACGAAGCAAATTTGAAATGTCCTTCTGGATCTCTTTTGATAATAAATTGAACACTTTTATCGCAAAAATTACACTCTCCATCAAATAAAATTATCTTTTCCATACCAATCCCACCTTTTTTGTCAGTATAACACTTTGTACTAACTCATAAAAACAATAAAAAAACCTCAAATCTCCTAAAAGATTCGAGGTTCATGTCGTATGTATGGTTATTTTATTCCGCAAAGCTTCGTAAGCGGATAGATATTTTGCTTCCGCAAAAATCTTTGGTGGAGCCTAGCGGGATCGAACCGCTGACCTCCTGCGTGCAAAGCAGGCGCTCTCCCAGCTGAGCTAAGGCCCCATATTTAGATAGAAAAAATCTCACACCTAACGTAGCATGTGAGAAACGATCTTTGATGAGCCATGAAGGACTCGAACCTTCGACCCTCTGATTAAAAGTCAGATGCTCTACCAACTGAGCTAATGGCTCATAAATGGCTGGGCTAGCTGGATTCGAACCAACGCATGTCGCAGTCAAAGTGCGATGCCTTACCGCTTGGCTATAGCCCAATATGAATGAGTTCTATGCATAAAAAAGGGACATTTATATGATGTCCATTTTACACACTAATATACAAAATGGTGGAGGGGGGCAGATTCGAACTGCCGAACCCGAAGGAGCGGATTTACAGTCCGCCGCGTTTAGCCACTTCGCTACCCCTCCAAAAAAACTAAAAGAAAATGGTGCCGGCAAGAGGACTTGAACCCCCAACCTACTGATTACAAGTCAGTTGCTCTACCAGTTGAGCTACACCGGCATATATGGTTATCAAATCTTAACTGTTACGTTAAGGATGATGATTTCACTAAAAAATCATGGTGGAGGATGACGGGATCGAACCGCCGACCCTCTGCTTGTAAGGCAGATGCTCTCCCAGCTGAGCTAATCCTCCAATATGTATGTGAAAAAACGTTGGTGACCCATACGGGATTCGAACCCGTGTTACCGCCGTGAAAGGGCGGTGTCTTAACCGCTTGACCAATGGGCCAGTCTATATAAAATATAAAAGCTTCCAACCGGGCTCGAACCGGTGACCTCTTCCTTACCATGGAAGCACTCTACCTGCTGAGCTATGGAAGCAATGGCTCCGCAGGCAAGATTCGAACTTGCGACCGATCGGTTAACAGCCGATAGCTCTACCACTGAGCTACTGCGGAATGATTTAGCCTGGCGATGTCCTACTCTCACAGGGGGAGATCCCCCAACTACCATCGGCGCTGAAGAGCTTAACTTCCGTGTTCGGCATGGGAACGGGTGTGACCTCTTCGCAATAATCACCAGACAAGATTGCTTACAATGACAAATATTATTATATAATATTTTTGTTTTTTTTCAAGGGGTAAATTGAAAAATTTATTCCCTGAAAACTAGATAAAGAATTGATGTCAAGAAAGCCGAATATCGACCAATGTTGTTCATTTTTAAAATGATACTGTGTGGTTAAGTCCTCGATCGATTAGTATCAGTCAGCTCCACATGTCGCCATGCTTCCACCTCTGACCTATCTACCTAGTCATCTTCTAGGGATCTTACTCACATAAAGTGATGGGAAATCTCATCTCGAGGGGGGCTTCATGCTTAGATGCTTTCAGCACTTATCCCTTCCGCACATAGCTACCCAGCGATGCCTTTGGCAAGACAACTGGTACACCAGCGGTGCGTCCATCCCGGTCCTCTCGTACTAAGGACAGCTCCTCTCAAATTTCCTGCGCCCACGACGGATAGGGACCGAACTGTCTCACGACGTTCTGAACCCAGCTCGCGTACCGCTTTAATGGGCGAACAGCCCAACCCTTGGGACCGACTACAGCCCCAGGATGCGATGAGCCGACATCGAGGTGCCAAACCTCCCCGTCGATGTGGACTCTTGGGGGAGATAAGCCTGTTATCCCCGGGGTAGCTTTTATCCGTTGAGCGATGGCCCTTCCATGCGGAACCACCGGATCACTAAGCCCGACTTTCGTCCCTGCTCGACTTGTAGGTCTCGCAGTCAAGCTCCCTTGTGCCTTTACACTCTGCGAATGATTTCCAACCATTCTGAGGGAACCTTTGGGCGCCTCCGTTACTCTTTAGGAGGCGACCGCCCCAGTCAAACTGCCCACCTGACACTGTCTCCCACCCCGATAAGGGGCGTGGGTTAGAATTTCAATACAGCCAGGGTAGTATCCCACCGACGCCTCCACCGAAGCTAGCGCTCCGGCTTCTAAGGCTCCTACCTATCCTGTACAAGCTGTACCAAAATTCAATATCAGGCTACAGTAAAGCTCCACGGGGTCTTTCCGTCCTGTCGCGGGTAACCTGCATCTTCACAGGTACTATAATTTCACCGAGTCTCTCGTTGAGACAGTGCCCAGATCGTTACGCCTTTCGTGCGGGTCGGAACTTACCCGACAAGGAATTTCGCTACCTTAGGACCGTTATAGTTACGGCCGCCGTTTACTGGGGCTTCGATTCGCACCTTCGCTTGCGCTAAGCACTCCTCTTAACCTTCCAGCACCGGGCAGGCGTCAGCCCCTATACTTCGCCTTACGGCTTCGCAGAGACCTGTGTTTTTGCTAAACAGTCGCCTGGGCCTATTCACTGCGGCTCTCTCGGGCTTGCACCCTACCAGAGCACCCCTTCTCCCGAAGTTACGGGGTCATTTTGCCGAGTTCCTTAACGAGAGTTCTCTCGCTCACCTTAGGATTCTCTCCTCGCCTACCTGTGTCGGTTTGCGGTACGGGCACCTTTTTCCTCGCTAGAGGCTTTTCTTGGCAGTGTGGAATCAGGAACTTCGCTACTATATTTCGCTCGCTATCACAGCTCAGCCTTCG
>NZ_LQXM01000023.1:130000-140158 GCF_001648555.1 Rossellomorea aquimaris TF-12
TTCGTTTTAAATACCGTACCAGTAATTCCTACAATATCACCAAGGTCTGCCGTATTGAATAATTCATACGCCTCTTCACCGATTGCATCCTTACGAACATAGATTTGAACTTGTCCAGCTAAGTCCTGTAAGTGAGCAAATCCCGCTTTCCCTTTTCCACGCTTGGTCATAATACGACCTGCAATAGTAACCGTACTATCTTTCTCTTCTAACTCTTCTTTTGAGAATTCTTCAAATTGCTTTTTAATATCCGTTGAACTATGTGTACGATCAAAACGTTTACCGAATGGATCCAGACCTTTTTCACGGATTGCTTCCATTTTGTCACGTCTCACTCGAAGCTGATCATTAATTTCTTCATGACTCATATGTTTCACTCCTATTCTATCTGCTTTACTAGAACACTACGATTATATACCATACTATTTTACACAATATCTAGATTTGTAACACCCCTAAAGTGTTAGTTATTTTAGATTAGTGTTAGAGATAGAATCACCTCATAGTATGAAGTCATCTAAAAAAGGCCGACCCAATAGGATGACATTGTCACATATTGGTTCTAGCCTTTTATTAGAAATCACCTTCAAATCAAAATCATCCTGCGTTCACTTGGCTTTCTTTCGTAAAGCTTATTGGGTATTCTCTTGTTTAGAGACTTTTCATTTTGAGATACGAACCCTTTATCGCTTATCATCTCAACACAAACCATTCCTGCTCCAAATTCTTACTGAAAGGCCAAGTTACATACACTTGCCATCGGAGCAAGAACAACCTGATTATCCATTTAGATATTCCCTATTTGAAGCAAGACTTCTACCTACTGCCTAATATGTTTACTAACTATATGTCATTGACGATTATTCACTTCTGTCTATTTCATCCTGAGGCATTAGATCGTTGAGTGAGATATTTAATACTTCCGCAACCTTAACTAGAAATTCTTCTTTCGGGATACGGCTTCCTCTTTCCACTTCACCAAGCACTGAGACCGATATGCCTAAATCCTTAGCCAATCCTTCTTGAGTAAAGCCCTTTAGCTTTCTGAATGCACGAATGCGTCTTCCCCATTTATCTGTTTCCATAACCGAACTCCTTCTTTATCAGGTATTTCGTCCAGAAATTCAACGAACGGGGTGCTAAGAATTGGATGCTCAACGTATGGAGCAATCTCAATAAGCGGAATGAGTACAAATGCTCTCTCTTGCATCCTTGGATGAGGAATAAGAAGATTCTCTGCTTCAATATTTTCGTGATTATAGAGTAAAATGTCAAGGTCAATTATTCTCGGACCCCATTTGAACTCCCTTTCTCTTCCAAGGTCAATTTCCACCTGTAAGCATTGCTGCAACAGCTTTTCTGGACGTAAATTAGTACGAACTTCGATCACCATATTCAAAAACTTACCTTGTTCTGTATACCCTACCGGATCCGTTTCATAAATCGAGGATTGCTTTGTTACTTCTATTTTACCATGACTTCTTAGGATGTTTATGGCTTTTTCTAAATAACCCTCGCGTTTTCCAATGTTTGATCCAAGAGAAATATATGCAATATGATTCATCCTATCGACTCCTATTAATCTCTACCGCTACCGATTGGTAATGACCAGGGATAGGCGGATCTGGCTTGATTAGTGTGATTTTACAGCTTTCTACAATTTTAAATGTGGCCAAGATGTTTGATGATATTTTTTCAGCGACAGCTTCCACCAACTTCATCGTTTCACCTTCTACTACGGACTTGGTGATTGAATAAATCTCTGCATAGTTCACGGAATCTTCCAGTTCATCGCTTTGTCCCGACTTCCTTAAATCTAAGTGCAACTCTACACTAACTCGAAAACGTTGACCAAGCTTGTTTTCTTCCTTAAAAACACCGTGATATCCGTAAAACTCCATCTCGTTTAATAGAATTTTATCCATCTATATTCCCCTTTCCCATTAGGGCATCCATCATTTTAGTCATCCGGGCTATTTCCTTTACGTCATGAACCCGCACAATTTGGCAACCTTTTTGTACTCCATAACAAACGGTGGCTCCAGTACCTTCTAGTCGCTCCTCTACCGGAAGGTCTAACACATGACCTATTAGTGATTTTCTAGACGTTCCTAAAAGAACAGGATACCCCAGGGAAACGAGCACATCCAACTGTCTCATCATTTCTAAGTTTAATTCTAACGTTTTAGCGAAACCAATTCCAGGATCCAGGATGATTTGTTCGTCCTTTACTCCTGCCTGCTTTACTAGGTGAATACTTTCTTGCACATCTTGAATGGCATCACGAATGAACTGATCATATTGTTGATTATTCCGATTATGCATAAGGATAATTGGAGCACCTGTTTCAGCCGCTACTTTCGCCATTTCAGGGTCTTTTTTTGCTCCCCATACGTCATTGATTATACTTGCTCCTGCTTCGATAGCTTTTTTAGCTGTTTCAGCCTTATACGTGTCAATTGAAATCGGAACGTTCACTTCTCTTGATAACGCCTCGATCATAGGGACAACCCTTTGGATTTCCTCCTCGACAGATACTGGACGATGACCTGGTCTGGTCGACTCTCCTCCAATATCGATAATGTCTGCGCCTTCTCTTACCATTTCTTTCGCACGCTCTACCCCTTGATCTATTGCGTTATAAGAGCCCCCGTCTGAAAAGGAATCTGGAGTGACATTCAGAATACCCATAATTAGCGTCTTTGAATTGTAGTCCAATTCATATCCACCACACTTGATTACGTTATTCATAAAGATTCCCCCTCATTTAATTCTTCTATTGAAAGTAAGTGCGTTACATATTTTTTGTATTGATGGTGGAACATCCCCACGTATTTTCCCTTTTGACCAGGAAAATAAAGCGATTCAACTTTTGATACGGGCATGATTTCTTGAACAGAGTTTGTAAAGAAAATTTCATCAGCTTCCAGTACTTTCTCTTTCTCAAACAAACCTACATGGACAGGTATCTTTAGATTTTGGGCTAAAGCCAAAACAAATTGACGGGTGATTCCGTTTAATAATCCTGTTTCAACAGATGGTGTATATAATTCTCTATTTTTCACCCAAAAGATATTCGAGGTAATTCCTTCACAAATGTAATCTTCTTTTGAAAGAAAAATGCCTTCCAGATCATGAGATGGCCCTAACTCCCTTTTTGCTGCTATATTGTTAAGGTAATGATGGGACTTTAACCTCTCTGTCGTTTCAGGAGTATTTCTTCTTAATTGAAGAAATACTCCTTCTTTTTCCCGCAAAGGAACCAATGGCGGTAATTCCTTTTGAAATATAATCATCGTCTCATTCTTATAAGGAGTCGTTCGTAAACCAATCTCTTCGGGACCTGCAGAAACGTTCAACCGACAATAAGCATCTTGAAGCTGGTTCTTTTCTAAAAGAGAATTAAGAATTTCTCTTATCTTCTGTTCATGTATTGTCTCTTCAATATTTAATTCTTTCAGTCCTCGTTTAAGTCTAGCTAAATGATTCGTTAATAAAAAGGGATGACCACTATAGGTTCGAAACGTCTCGAATACACCTAAGCCATATAAGTATCCATGATCAAAAGGTGAGATAGCGGCTTCTGACTCGTGAACAATTTCTCCATTAACATATAGATACATTTATCCGACCAACTCTACTTTTTTATAAGAGGTTAAGAAGTTAAGAAGCAGCCGCTTCCCTTGCTCAGTCATGATGGATTCAGGGTGAAACTGCACACCCTCAATAGGAAGTTCCTTGTGACGAATAGCCATAATTTCTCCCTCTGCTGTTTCTGCTGAAATGTCAAAGCAGTCAGGTAAAGTTTCTCGTTTAACAATAAGAGAGTGATATCTTGTAGCTTTAAAATGTTGAGGCATCCCTTCGAAAATGGTTTTCTCATCATGTAGCATATCAGAAGTCTTGCCATGCATTAATCGCTCTGCACGAACTACATCTCCTCCAAATACCTGGGCGATGGACTGGTGCCCTAAGCACACGCCAAAAATGGGGATCTTCCCAGCAAATGTTTGGATAGCCTTTAGACTAATGCCCGCTTCATTCGGACTACAAGGTCCAGGGGAAATCATTAAATAATCAGGGGATAGTGCTTCAATTTCATCAATGGAAATTTCGTCATTCCGTCTAACTACTAACTCTTCTCCCAGCTCCCCTAAAAATTGAACCAAATTAAATGTGAACGAATCATAATTATCAATCATAAGAATCATAATGTTTCCCCCTTCCCTTCTGCTAGAGCTTTGGCAACCCAAAGGGCTTTCGCTTTTTTTAACGACTCTTTGTACTCATGTTTAGGCTTAGAATCAATAACAACCCCGGCACCTGCTTGGATATAAGCTTCTCTTTCCTTTACCAACATCGTTCTAATAACGATATTTAATTCCATGTCACCGTTTACCCCAATCCACCCGATTGAGCCAGTATAAATTCCTCTTCTAACAGGTTCTAACTCTTCAATAATTTCCATGGTCCTTATCTTCGGAGCACCGGTAATCGTACCACCTGGAAAGACAGATCGTATAAGGTCAGCTCCTGTTTTCGTTTCATCTAGTGTTCCTCTTACATTTGAAACGATGTGCATGACATGAGAGTATTTTTCGATCACCATAAATTCGTTCACTTCAACTGATCCATATCGACAAACTCGTCCGAGGTCATTACGTTCCAGATCCACAAGCATTACATGCTCTGCTCTTTCCTTTTCATTATCAATGAGCTCACGAGCTAAGCTTTCATCTTCAGCGGGAGTCTTTCCTCGGGACCGTGTGCCGGCGATAGGTCTGGTGCTCACTTCCGTTCCTTGTTTTTTTACTAGCAATTCAGGTGAACCTGAAACAATTTGAAATTCTGGTGTTTCTATATAACTCATATAAGGAGAGGGATTTAACTCTCGTAACGTTTTATAAACTGCAAAGGGTTCCGTCTTCAATTCTTGAGATTGCCTTACTGAAAGGTTCACTTGAAAAACGTCCCCTTGGGAAATATACTGCTGTATTCGATGGACCGCTTGAGCGAATTGTTCTTCATTCATGGAAACCCTGACATTAGAAGTGACTTCAGCTTTATTTTCAGCGGGTATGAGAGAACTGCTTTTTGTTGATGTTTCCTTCCACAAATCAGTCCATTCTTCTAACCTATTTTCAGCAAGTGCTTTGTCTTTATTTGAAAGGAGCATTGTCCATAACACTTCTTCCTGATGATCAAAGACAACCCACTCCTCTAAATAAAAGAAATACAGCTCTGGTATCTCAAGGTCGTCTTTACTGATTTCCGGCAGCTTCTCGATACGACGTGCATAGTCATAGCTAAGGAAACCAATTACCCCTCCCTGGAAATCAGGAAGATTCTCTTGTCTTTTCGTTTGTAAAGGCTTCATCCAATTCTCAAGCTCTATGAGTGGATCCCCCTTCATAATCTTGACTCCAGAAGAATCCTGTATTTTTAACCCTTCTGAAACACTTTGTAGTATGACTTTAGGCTGAAGTCCAGCAACGCTATATCGTCCACCTCGTCCACTTTCAAGCAAAATATGATGAGATTGATGTTGACTCAGTCGTTCGTACGCTGTAAAAAATTGTTCTTTCGTTGAATGGATTTCATGAAAATATAGGTGCTGCACGTTCACTTCACACTCCTACTAGTAATCTTCTTTCATGATACATGAACTTGCACAAGGTTTCATCGTAAAAAATTTGAAAATACAAGAAGACGGTGTAAGAAAGTGACCCCCTAAAACAAAAAAGACTCTTTTCGTAAACTTTGTTACTCTTATCCGCTCCAGGTTCTCGCTTTCCGAGGGGCGTGAGTTCAACCTCCACGGGCTTTACCCTGCTGGGTCTCAATGTCTAGCTCCGGAGCTTAGGGCCTTGAGGTCATAAGTCAATTCTGCCAAAAGGTAAAAAACGCCTTATGCTTGTCGCCCCTGAACAAAGTCCTTCCGCTTATTGTACTTTCCTGCTATTCCTGCAGGAGTCGAGCACCTTCCGCTCCAATCAACTTTCTAAGCATGAATTTCTTAATAAAGACTATATAAATACCATACAAGTATAGAAAACAGCATTCCCCAAAGTGTCTAGTGGTCGATCTTTGCTTTTCTTTCGATTGTTTTTCTCTCTATCTAGCACAAACTGATTGACAGAGCTATTAATAGACTCATGTTATAGAACAAAATCCTTTGCGAAAAGAGCAACAAAAAAGCCGGATTTTGAAGTCATTTCTCTTCAAAATCCGGCTTTTTCTCTTTACTCTTCGTCAAATTGATAA
Organism: Rossellomorea aquimaris TF-12; assembly: GCF_001648555.1. Classification (GTDB taxonomy): domain Bacteria; phylum Bacillota; class Bacilli; order Bacillales; family Bacillaceae_B; genus Rossellomorea; species Rossellomorea aquimaris. The sequence goes on from NZ_LQXM01000023.1 coordinate 136,265, forward strand.
AGGGGTGTACTTAAGTAACGTTCACCGTTACTTGGGATAATCGCTAACACTTTTTTTCCTTTACCAAGTTTTTTGGCGACATCAATCGCAGCGTAAATGGCTGCACCTGAGGAAATTCCTCCTAAAATGCCTTCTTCCTTCGCTGCTCTTCTCGCATAGTCGAATGCTGCCTCTTTGTCCACCTTGATAATGTCATCATATATAGAGGTATCCAGAATATCCGGAATAAATCCAGCTCCAATTCCCTGGATTTTATGAGGACCAGGCTTTCCACCTGATAAGACAGGTGAATCTGAGGGCTCAACCGCATATAGCTTAATCGATGGATAGTGTTGTTTCAACACTTCTCCCGCACCGGTAATCGTTCCCCCTGTGCCGATACCGGCTATAAATGCATCAAGGTCTGATCCCATTTGCTCTACAATTTCCTTGCCCGTCGTTTCTCTATGAACTTTAGGATTTGCTTCATTTTTAAACTGTTGGGGCATAAAGTACCCTTTTTCATTTGCTAGTTCTTCTGCTTTCCGAATAGCACCACCCATTCCCTCAGCTCCTGGAGTTAACACCAGTTCTGCACCATAGGCTCTCAACAAGTTTCGTCGTTCCGTACTCATCGTATCCGGCATAACCAATAACGCGCGATAGCCTTTTGCAGCTGCTACCATAGCTAAGCCTATTCCTGTGTTTCCGCTTGTAGGTTCAACAATGGTATCACCAGGCTTTATCGTCCCTTTAGTTTCTGCACTTTCAATCATAGCTAACGCAATACGATCTTTTACGCTGCTACCAGGATTCATATATTCTAATTTCAAATAAACTTCTGCACAATTTTCATCTACTAACCGATTTAGTTTTACTATCGGAGTCTGTCCTATTAACTCTGAAATTGAATTGGCAACTCTGACCATTCACACATCACTCCTAATTCCAAGTAATTTTGTTGGTTTTAATAAAATGTAACAATTTTCAATTAATTTGTCAAACGAAATACCTAGATGACCACTCTCTTGCAGCAGAAAACCACTCAACTAAATGTATGCATGCCTTAGCTTCACTATGTTTAAGATGAAATATACAAAACGGACAGGAAGTTCAAAAAAGACTGACCCTTAAAGTCAGTCTCTTTCTTACTGTTTGCTTTCATAAAACCAATCAACCTTAACCTCATCCCAAAATACTTCAGGATGCATAGGAGTTTCGATTTGTTCCAAGGCTAATTGACGACGTATTTGCTGTTTCACATCTTTGAAACTGTAATGCCTTTCTTTCATGAAATCTTCTACATAAAATATCACATATTCAGAATCCATTTGAACAGGTTGACTCCATTCCCCTTTTGATAAAGACTCCAGCTCCGTTACTGCTTCAGATGAGAGTAATTCTCCTTCTACTGGAATAAAGCCAATTTCTCCACCGAGATGAGCCGATTGTTCATCTATGGAACGTTCCATAGCAAGGGCTTCAAAATTGGAACCGTCTTCAAGCTCTGTTATCACCTGGTTGGCATCGGATTGGTTCGCTACTTTGATTTGTTTTAGTTTAAACATTTTAGGAAAAGTGTACAAATGTTCATTCTGCTCATAAAAGGTCTTCATTTCTTTTTCTGATACTTGTACATCTTTTGTAAGAAGTTCTTCTAGTAGCAAGTCAGATTTAATTTGAGCTTTAAGGGATTCTTCATCCTCAATATATTCTTCGTCATAAGCATTATATACAGACTGTATAAAGGCAAATTCCTGCTCAATCTCTTTATCTGAAATGGATACGTCATATTTTTTTGCTACTTTCCCTATAACTTCTTGGTTTATTAATGTTCTTAGTTCTTGCTCCCCGTACTTTTGCTCCAATGAATATAGCCAATCCTCTCGTGTGAGGGTATCTCCATCAATAGTGGCAACCACTTCGGAACCTGCCTTTGTTTCTGCTGATTTCGAATGGTTATCCTCTTTTACCCAAAGAATGAGAGTCAGTATATTCGTAACAAGGAGTACGCAGATGATTAAAATGAAAGGTTTGGTTTTCATTTCCGATTTCTCCCCAGAAGAGTTTACTGTTTCGTATCTTTTTTAATTTCTTCTAATTCTTCTTTCGTAAAGACATAGGTTTCGTTACAGAAATGACATTTCGCTTCTGCCATTTCGTCTTCATCGATCATTTCTTGTATCTCTTGTTCACCTAAGCTCACAATTGCGTTCGTAAAGCGTTCCTTTGAACAGTGACACTTAAATGAAACCGGAAGACTTTCTAAAATCTTAATTTCTTTCGTTCCAAGTACTTCTTCTAGAATTTCTTCTGGAGTAAGTCCTTTTTCAATTAATTTCGAGATTGGAGGAATGGCTGATAACCTTTCCTCTATTTTTGTGATGGTTTCATCAGAAGTTCCCGGCATTAGCTGAAGAATAAACCCACCTGACGCTAAGATAGAGTTATCTGGATTTACCAAAACCCCGACCCCTACTGAAGAAGGGACCTGTTCAGATGTCACAAAGTAGTATGTGAAGTCTTCCCCTAATTCACCTGAAACAATAGGAATTTGACCTGTAAAATGATCTCTCATTCCAATATCCTTAACCACAGATAATGTTCCTGATGTTCCAACTGCTTGACGAACATCGAGTTTACCGTGTTCATTTAAGTCAAAGTGAACATGTGGATTTGAGACATAACCCCTTACTTCCCCTTTCGCATTGCTATCTACTAGAATAGCACCGATAGGACCTCCACCTTCAACTTTAATCGTTAATTTATTTTCACCTTTTAGCATTGCTCCCATCATGACCCCGGCACTAATCGTACGACCTAACGCGGCTGATGCTGTTGGCCATGTATCATGTCTCTTTTGCGCTTCTCCAACTGTTTCAGTACTTCTAACAGCATAGGCACGAACTTGCCCATCATAGGCTAACGCTTTTACTAAATAGTCGCTCATGTTTTGAAAGCTCCTTTCACTCAGTTCATATTTCGTTTGTAGATTAATTTCAATCCTTTTAACGTTAAAAATGGGTCTACCACGTCGATTGCTTTTGATTCCTTCGAAATAAGCGTGGCCAATCCACCTGTAGCAATAACAGTTGGTTCCTTCTTACTTTGTGCTTTCATTCTTTGAACGATACCTTCTACTTGTCCCACATACCCATAAAGAATTCCTGCTTGCATCGCTGCAACAGTATTTTTCCCGATGATATTATCTGGACGGGCTATTTCAATTCGAGGAAGCTTTGCCGCTTTTGAATACAACGCTTCTGTTGATATTCCTATTCCCGGGGCTATAGCTCCACCCATGTATTGTCTATCTTCATTTATATAGCAATAAGTAGTCGCAGTTCCAAAGTCCACAATAATCAATGGACCTCCGTATTCATGGATGCCAGCAACAGCATTCACAATTCGGTCAGCTCCCACTTCTCTTGGGTTTTCATATTTAATGTTTAGTCCGGTTTTAATACCAGGCCCGACAACAAGAGGAGTGATATTAAAATACTTTTCACACATGCGTTCCAAACTAAACATAATTGGAGGAACAACTGAGGATATAATAATACCATCAATTTCATCGAAAGTTAGTTCTACATGCTTAAACAAATTTTTTACAAACATGCCAAACTCATCTTCCGTCTTATGTCGATTCGTTTCAGCTCTCCAATGATATTTTAATTGGTCATTTTCATATACACCAAATACGATATTCGTATTCCCAACATCCATTACAAAAATCATTATTCTCACCTACTAAGCCAATTGTTTTCACACTGCCAACATCATACCACAATTTTTTTATTATAGGTACGGTTTGAACTGGACTGTATATCTTTAAATAGGGCTGTATTCGTAAAGAGTGTTGATATTTTAGAAAAGAAGGCAGTAGTTAATTTCCGCTTCAGGATGCTCGCTTTC
>NZ_LQXM01000024.1 GCF_001648555.1 Rossellomorea aquimaris TF-12
GCTTGCTAAGAGGCGACAAGCATAAGGCGACTACCGAAAAAAAAGCTATAACAAAACAAAGCAGACTCAAGTGATCGAGTCTGCTTTGTTTTGTTTATGTGAATTATTAAACGTATGCTGCTCCAATAATAATTAACAAAATGAATAAAACAACAATTAACGCAAATCCTCCGCCGTAAGCACCAGACATATGCGCTTCCTCCTTTCATGTATGGAAAATCATCAGGGTAAGAATGAGCAAAAGGGGCTGCCTTCAATTAGGTGATGCCCCCTCTACATACAGTCTTTATCCGATGAAGCTAAACTTCTTTGAGGCTAGATTATAGCCATGCTGCACCTACAATAATTAAAAGGATAAACAGTACTACGATTAACGCGAAACCTCCGCCGTATGCGTGACCACCCATAACTTTCCACCTCCTTTGAAGCGCTAATTTATCTTATTCAAGTTAGCTGCCAATTGTTTTAGGCTAATGCCATTAATTTAAATTTCTTTAGCAAATATATGCTGCACCAACAATGATTAATAAGATGAACAGCACTACGATTAACGCAAAACCAGAATTGTATCCACCACTCATATTTATTACCTCCTTTTCTCTCTTCGCTTTTATCATATGAAGGAACCTAGGAAATGGGTGTGTAAAACGCCCATATTTCTAAAGAATTGTTTGGAAAATATTTTTTTAAATGGAAAAAGTGTGTTATAGTATGGATTGTAGAATTTTGACCAAGCTATTTTTGAAATATATATTGTAGGAGTGTGTCATCATGAAAAAATGGATCATTTCAATCTCACTAGCAGCAGGTGTAGCAGGTCTTGCAGGTTGCAGTGACGATGGTGCAGAAAAAAACAGCGATGTTGTAGCAACAACGAAAGCTGGAGATGTAACGAAGGAAGAACTTTATAGTTCTATGAAGCAAAAATTCACCCCTCAAATGGAGCAAGCCCTTCAGGAGCTTGTTTATACTAAAGTACTGCAAGATAAGTACGATGTTTCAAAAGAAGAAGTCGACAAAAAATTAAATGAAGCCAAGGATCAACTGGGACCTCAATTTGAAATGTTTTTACAACAATATAATCTTGATGAGAAATCCTTTAAAGAGTATCTAAAGCTTCAACTACTTCAAGAAAAAGCTGCTATCTCAGATGTAAAAGTCACAGAGAAAGAAGTAAAAGACTACTATGAAAAATGGAAGCCTGACATTCAAGTTCGCCATATTCTTGTAGACGATGAAAAAACGGCAAAAGAAGTAAAACAAAAGCTGGCAGACGGTGCAAAATTCGAAGAACTTGCAAAAGAGTATTCGAAAGACCCTGGTTCAGCTGAAAATGGTGGAAGTTTAGGATGGGTTGACTATGAAGGACGTCAAAACTTTGTACCTGAATTCTCTAAAGCATTAGATACCTTAGAAAAGGGCAAAGTAAGTGAGCCAATTAAAACCGAGTATGGTTTCCACATTATCGAAGTAACAGACAAAAAAGAAAAGAAATCTTTTGACGAAATGAAAAAAGAAGTAGAAAAGGAACTTAAGCTTTCAAAAGTGGATCCTCAAAAAATCCAAGAAGCGATGAAGCGTGAAATCGAGAAAGCTGATCTTTCTATCAAAGACAAAGACCTTAAAAAAGCCTTCGACCAAGTTCTTAATCCCCCAGCGGCACCAGAAGGCGGAGAAAAACCGGCTCCAGCGGCTGAATAACGAATAAACAAAAAGACTGACCCTAAACAGGTCAGTCTTTTTTCGATTATATAGTAAGCTTAAGAAGTAAATTGACGTCTTTTCTCTTTCTCCTCTTCCATCCTGTGAATATAAACCTCTCCTTCTTTCTCAATCCATTCATCTTCAATATGTTTTTCTTCCTTAGCTGCTTTGATTGTCATAAAGGCACTTACAAAAATCCCGACTACAACCAGATACATCCAAATAGGTAACGTCATTTACTTCATCTCCTTATAGGTTTGTCCCTTTATTAAGACTATATGAAGGAAATGGATAAAACATTACGTTGATTTAGTTCTTAGAAAATTTTTTTAAAGAGAAGTACTATTCCCGCTACTAGTAGGACGACAGAAATAGGAAGTGTGATTAGGTCGTTTATGGGTGTTAGTAATCCTGTTAGAAATAGAAGAATACTTATAATTAATAGAATAATAGGCACGCAAGTAGCTCCTTTTTATGTATTTAATAATAATAAGGTGGATGTGATGGAAGAATCGAGCCGAAATAGAGTGGAATCTTACCGTTTCGAATTAAAATCTTGCCAATACCTAAAATAATCTTGCCATTTTTGTATGAAATCTTGCCAATTCTTCATAGAATCTAGCCATTTTACAAATTATAACATATCAACTAAAAAAAACGAGCATAAAATCATTCTGATTTCATGCCCGTTTCCACCTTACTTATGAAAAGTTGGTTTATAAAATGAACGGTTATCAAGTGCAAATACACGTTCAGTGTACTCTCCAGGCTTCACTCGTTCCAATGCCCTGTCTAGCATATTCATCTTGGCATCAACATTATCAATATAATGTAGAATTTCTGCTTCTCTAATAAGAGGAGGCTTTGGACTCCCCCATTCTGCTTTTCCATGATGACTTAATACTAAGTGTTGAAGGATCATTACTTCCTCCCCTTCAATGCCTAGTTCTTCAGCAGCTTTGCCTATTTCATTTACCATAATAGATATATGTCCAATCAGATTACCTTCTACAGTGTAGGAGGTAGACGTGGGACCTGAAAGCTCAATTACTTTTCCTAAATCGTGAAGGATAACACCTGCATACAATAAATCGGAGTCTAATGACGGATATAAGGCGGATATCGCTTTTGATAGGTCTAACATTGATACAACGTGGTATGCAAGCCCTGATACGAATTCATGGTGATTCTTAGTAGCAGCAGGATACTCTAAAAATGGCTGTTGATATTTTTTCACCAAATGTCTCGTAACACGTTGGATGTTTGGATTTCTCATTTCAAAAATGTATTGAGTGATCTTACTCATCATTTCTTCAACACTTACTGGCGCTGTCTCTAAGAAATCCGCAATGGTAAAACCGCCTTCTCCCTCAGTAGCCGGGCGAATTTGCTTAATCTTAAGCTGACTCTTCCCACGATAGCTATGAATGTCACCGACCACTTTTACGATGGTCTCAGGCTGAAAAGCCTTTTCATCCTTTTCATTAGCATCCCAAAGCTTTGCTTCCATATCTCCACTTTTATCTTGTAAGATAATCGTCAAAAACGGTTTTCCCGTATTCGTCGTTCCTTTTGTCATTTGCTTAATCAATAAATATAAATCCACTGTTTCCCCTACATTAAAGTGTGTAATACCAGACATCTAGACTCCTCCGTCCATAATAGATTTGTAATAGTAGTATACCATATTTTTAGCCTGTACTAAGGTTTGAGCTATATGGAGCCATGAAGGCGAGCTCTCTTCTCTTCCAAACAAATACCGCCCCCTAATTTTAAAAGGGGCGGCTTTTTGATCCTATTTAGTTCACGAGTGCTTTTTTCTGTTTTTTATTGATCCAAACCTTTGTAGCTACTAAGCCCACAAGCATGATGAAGGCTCCAAAGTAATAAGGAATATGTATATTCCATTCAAACAGTGTTCCTGCGAGAATTGGCCCTGCTACGTTACCTAAGCTAAGAAATGAGTTGTTCAGTCCCATTACCGTTCCTTGTCTTTCTCCAGCTAATTTTGAAATAAGTGAGTTCAAGGAAGGTCTCAGCATTGAATTACCTATAAAAAATACGGCTGTTGTGATGAGGACACCTATAAAATTGGTTGCAAAGGTCATGATTACAAATCCAAAGGCGCTAATAAGAAGTGAGCCTGTCACTACTTTTTCTTCACCAAAAAGCTTAGTCGCTTTTCCAACTCCCACCCCTTGGACTACGGTTCCAATAATTCCTATGATCAAGATGATAATTCCCACATCTTGAGGGCCATATCCATATCTTTCAAGAGCGTAATAGCTGAAAATCGCCTGAAAATTTGCCAGGCCAAAGCTCATAATAAAAACAAGTATTAACAGAAATCCTACTGGGCTCATGATGGCATTCTTCATGACAACAAAACGATTTTCTCTCTTTTCATTTGGATCGAAGGTTCTTTTTTCCTTTGGATAAGACTCAGGTAAAATAATAACAGATACAACGGCCGCAATGGATGCGGCAATCCCGGCGAAAATGAAAGGGTAGGAAAGGTTTATTTCTGCCAACCATCCACCAATACCAGGTCCGATTACAATCCCCAGACCCATGGCTGCACCCAGGATCCCCATCCCTTGTCCACGGTTATCTTCGTCTGTCACATCTGAAACGTACGCCATTGCAGTAGGCATTAAAGCCGAGCCAAAAATACCGGCCAATATCCTGGACAGGAATAACATCCATAAACCTACGGCAAAGGCAAAAATGAATTCAGCAACAGCAAAACCCAATAGGCCAATAGTAATTAAGGGCTTTCGTCCAATTCGATCTGAAAGCCTTCCCCAGATAGGAGCAAATAAAAATTGCATAAAGGCAAATACTGCCACCAGTGCTCCAAGTGTTTGAGCATTTGCATTAAATTTTTCCACATAGAAAGGGAGAATTGGAATAACTAAACCGATTCCAACCATTACAATAAATAAATTAAAGCTAAGTAACGCTAGTGGACCCCTATTTCGTTTCCACCCTTTTGTTTTAGTCATACTTTGTTTCCTTCTTTCTATTGCACTTATCCTATTCATGTGATCAATGGTGTACACGATGAGACGGAATCTTGATCAATATAAGTTACTAGTCCTTGTAGTATTGTAACGAATCGAAGACGTTATTGCTAATGTTAATATTAAAAAGGACCTATTTAAATAATCGATTTTTCTTCTCTTTCTAATACAATCCTTTGATTATCACTAAATTTGTTCATAATATGCTCATGACAAGTAAAAAACAAAATCTGATAATCTTCACCCATTTTTTTCAAGAGTTTCAAAAAAGCATCTGTTCTCTCTTGGTCAAAGTTTACTGCTCCATCATCAATTAGTAAAGGAAGCTGATACGTTTTGCGTAACGACTGAATCAATGCAAATCGAATAGAAATGTAAAGCTGTTCTTTCGTCCCCTGACTAAGTTCAACAGCTTGAAAACGAGAAAGATCTTTTCTTTGAACCTCAATCATCTCGTCATCTGATAAAAAAATTCTGTGATAAAGACCTTGAGTTAAAACCTTGAAATGCTCCTCTGCCAGTTCCATTACTTTCGGCATCTTCGTTGTATGATAGTGTTCCATTGTACGAAGCATGCTTGTTTGAGCAAGAGTATAGACAGACCAGTCATGTGTTAAATCCTCTAGTTCGGCTTTCTTAGCTTCAAATTGTTGAAGGATAGCAGAATAATTGTTTCCATCCTCTAAAACTTTAATTTCATAGCTAACGGAAGCCAGCTTTTTTTGTTCATTAGCAAGCTGAATAGTAATCTTTTGCAAATGATCAGAAACTATTGTTAATTCCTTTTCAATATTTCCTTTTTCTTTATAAGTAGAAAAGAGGGTTAGCATTCCCTGATTAACTCCCGTCTTCATTCCTTCGTACTTTGTTAACAGAGCATTTCTCTCTTCCACCCATAGAGCTTTTTGACGAAATTCAGCTTCATTCTCACACTGTGCAATTTTATATAAAGAGAAATATTCTTCATTTATCTTTTTCAATTGGATAGTGGCTTGATCGATTTCTAAGGTCAAAGGCTTTAAGTCTGATAGCATTTGAGTACAATTCAGCTGCTTCTTCTCAAGATCCAGAAGTATATTTTTCAGTTGAATAAAAGCTTCATCTACTGTGTGAAAAGGGAGTGAGTGCTTCTGAAGAAAGGATTTACACTCATTCGTATATTGAGTCATTTTCTTCTGTATGAACAGTGTGTCTTCGTGTATACTTTTACTCTTTTCATGTAAATCGATAATCTCTTTGATTTTATTAAATCCATCACGCAACCATTTCCAATGAAACTCAGAAGGTAAATAGAGTTCTTTTTTTATTTCTTCTATCTGCTGATTTTCAAGTTGTATTTTCTTCTGTATCTCTTCATTTTGTTGGAGAAGTCTTTCTAGTTTTTCTTGCTGTTCTTCAAGACCAAGGATTCGCTGCTTCCATTCTTGTCGGAGCTCCATTTGGGATTTTAAGGTTTGATGAAGTTTGTCCACTTCGTAATTGCTTTCGTTTGTCCTTCCTGAACCCTTTAATTCTTGTGCTTTCTCTCTTAATTTTTGTAAACTCTCAAATTCCGTTTTCACACTCATTCTAGCTTGAAACGTAATAAATACAACGGCAAACAAGATAACAACACTCAAAATTGTCACCATTACATTATCTGTTAAAAGGGACCATATACTTCCCATTAGTAGTAATAGAAAAATCACTCCTGTAAAAATGAGTTGCTGTGAAAATGATTTCTTTTTTCTAGTATAGTTTTGTTCTACTTCCCCTACCTGGGTTTCCACCCATTTTACTTGTTCCAGTGAGACTTGATTAGCTGACTGATCTTTCACTGATTTTTGTAAAGCCTGGTATTCATCTTCTATCAATAATCGGGTTTCAATGCTTTCACATTTTTCTTCGGTTCTTTGAATTTCTTCTCTAACTGAATGTATATTGCTCGTCATATTTTCCCGCTCATATTTTAGCTTGGATTTCTTTTCTATCGTTTGTTGAATTCGTTCAAACATCATTAAGCTAGTATTAAAAGCTGGAAGATCTTCTACCTCAACTTGTAAATTAAGCTCTCTCACTGTTTCATTGATTTTCGTTCGTATGGTTTTCGACTCTCTACTTAACTCACTTTCTTCATCCTTCCACTTCATGTACAAGGGTTGTTGAGAAAGTAAGTTTTCTATAAGTGGAGTGCCTTCCAATAGAATGGGGTCGACACTTTCATTTTCCAGCTTTTCTTTAAGACTCTTTTGTTTAGATAAAAGGGTTTCTAAATAGGCTGATACTTGCCTTTCTTCGGTTTTCAACTCATTAAATCGCTCTAATCCTTTAGCTGGAAAGTCCATTTCTGAAGTTTCGGCTAATTGCTCCGTTATTCTATTGTACTCTTGCAATGTACCCCAATGTTCTAGTGCTGATTGCAATCCATTTTTTTCTTGTATTTTTTCTTCTTTTTCAGTTTCCAATGAAACGATAAGGCTTTCTAATGAATTCTGTTCCTTCAGTAAAGGAATATATTGCTCGTTTTTCCCTTTCGCTTCTTTCACTTGCTTCTCCAATGATTTTAGTTCATTTAAGGCTTGATTAATGAATGGCTTTCTACCGGATTTCTTAAAAAGGCGTTCTCTCTCTTTTTGCCAGTGCTGTTCCAGTTGAAGAAGGAGGTCCGTCCCTGTAGATCCAGCGCTAAATAGGTAGCGATTTAGTTCTTCTTTTTTGAGGCGGTGGATGTTTTGTAAGCCTTCCAGATTGAAGGAGAAGATGTTTTGGTAGGTTGTCTTATCCATTCTGCCTACTAATTCTTGAAGTGTTTCTTCTCCTTCTATTCTACCATCTTCGAATGAAACGGTAACATCTCCACTTGCTTTCCCCTTGATCCTTTCGATGGTTACCATTCCATGGCCCACCACTTCACAAATCATTTTGCCTCCATATTCTGAGGAGGTTTTCGGTTCAAGACGAAGTTGAGATTGTTGCTTTGTTGGAAATCCAAAAAGGATACTGTGTATAAAAGACATTATTGTTGATTTACCTGCTTCATTTTCTCCATAAATTAATTGTACGTTCTCAAGATTAAACCGTTTGTTTTCGATTTTGCCATATCCATATATATGAAGCTCTACTAATCTCATTTCTGTCACCTCATTCCTACTGGTTAATTATTCATTGGGTTAAAGAAAAGTTCTCTCGCATCTTGTATCATACGCTGTTTTTTCTCTTTATTTAACGGCTGTAAGAATCGATATACGGAAGGATGCTCGTACAATTCAGAAAACGCTTCGTCCCATTCTTCTTCCTTCAACCCATCCAAAGTTCTCATAATATCGTTTTTAAAAGGATCCTTCTCATCCAGCCAATAATGTTGAGTGCGACTCCAGCGTAATGAATAGATCCACTTCAAAGTTTCCTGATGTTCAACATCTGATTGCAGCGCTTCTAAAAGATCTCCATTGTCGATGAGACCGATGATGTTTTTCGGTAATGATTCATAATCCGTTAGAATCACTTCTACTAATTGATCCTCATTATCTTCAAGGTCATCCAGTTTTAATAATATCCTTTGATAAATTTCACCAAATCGCTGAACCCCCTCTAAGGATACTTTTATTGAATCCCAAATAATATCCTGAGTAGGTACGAATGCGACTTCTGTATGATGCCCTTCCATTTCTACCTCATAGCAACCCTTCACACCTGTTTCTTTTCGATGTCTCCCCTGAATGTTGCCAGGATACACAATATAGGGATCTACATGTAATACCTGTCGCTCATGTATATGTCCGAGAGCCCAATAATGATAATTTTTTTCTAATAGTTCTTTTTTTGAAAAAGGAGCGTAGGTTTCATGTGAAGAATTCACACTTGCCTCACTTCCATGAAGCAGTCCAATTGTATAATATTCTTCACTGCGTTTTGGGAATTCTTCTATTCTTCTTTCTTTTATATGTCGTGCTCCATAGCTAAAACCAACTAAGTCAACGTTTACACCCTTCTTAGTTATAAAAGATTTTACTTCAGTTTGACTCGTAAATATATGTACATTATCCGGCATTTCTATATCCAGCCTGAATCCTCCTAAATGATCGTGGTTTCCATGAATCACATAAACAGGAATTCCATGATCATGCAAAAGACTAAACTGCCTTCTGATCTTTGCTTGAGCACGGATGCTTCGATCTTCTTCATCAAAAAGGTCTCCGCTAATGATAAGAAAATCAATGTCTCTCAAAATAGCTTTTTCAATTAAATTTTCAAAAGAAGCAAATGTACTTTGTTGAATTCGCTCATAAAGATTCTTTGGTAATTGCTTAAGTCCTACAAACGGACTGTCTAAATGTAAATCAGCTGCGTGAAAAAAGCGGACTTTTTCCATATGGATGCCTCCTGACACTACGAATATACGTTCTTATATCCTCTTATTATATCCTAAAATCTTAGGCTATTTCATTAATTAGGTAAACTTTGCTTATGATTAAGAGAAAAAACAAAGAATTCAACAGGATAAATTAAAATAAAAAAGTTGCCTCGATAAACAGAGACAACTTTTTCTCACTACTTATTAGATGTAAGATCCATCGCTTTTTTAATATCTTTGTATGAATTTGATTTACCGTAAAGCAATACTCCACCACGATACACTCGAGCACCGAATACACCAAGAAGGATAATAGAAATAAGGAGAATAACGATTCCTATAATAGGTTCATAGGCAGGCAGATTCAACATTCCAACCCGCAGAAACATGACCATCGGTGTGAAAAATGGAATATAAGACGCTATCGTAACAAAGCTTGAGTCAGGGCTACCAAGACCAAACATTGAAATAAAGAACCCTATCATAATTAAAAAGGTCATAGGCATGATCATTTGCTGAACATCTTCAATCCTGCTCACTAAAGATCCTAATAATGCAGCTAATGTTGCATAAAGGAAATATCCTAATAAAAAGAAAATAGTGGCGTACATAATAACGCTTATGGAGAGGGATTCAAAACCAAAACCTTCAAAGAACCCTCCTACAAGATCATCCTTTTTACGAGCTAAAGTTATATAACCAACAGCAAGTAAAATCGCTATTTGAGTTAAACCAGCAAGGCCAATACCAATAATTTTTGCAAACATTTGCTTTACTGGTGAGACACTGGATATAAGGATTTCCATTACTCTTGAGCTTTTTTCAGTCGCTACTTCCATGGCTGTCATGTTCGCATAAGCAATCACTGAGAAATAAATAAAGAATAACAAGACATATACAATACCTCTTGCTTGGCTTAACTCTTCCTCAGATTTTGCCCCTTCGACGAGAGCTTCTTTTTCAAATACAACAGGTTCACTTAATTTCATTAATTCTTCACTTGATAGTTCCAGCTGATTGGCAGCTACATTTGACTTAATATTTTGTAAAGCTAGTTGTAAATCTGATGTAATGGAAGAATCTGATAAGGAGTTCGATTTATAAACTGCTTTTGGCAGCGAATCATCACCTTCACGAACAATCAGCAATCCTTTTACCTCTTCAGATTCAATCTTTTTCTCTATTTCTTCAACGGATTCAGAAGCTGATTCTAATTGAATTTCATTATTCATGGTAGTAAGCTGAGTCTTGATGGAAGCGTACACGTAACCTGTTTCATCCTGCACGACCACCTTGTTGACTTCATCTCCTTTAAAGCTGGAAATAACAGTATCAAAATTCGTTAAAAGTATAAGAGCGGCAGCGATTAGGACCGTTGAAATGATAAACGCCTTTGCTTTTAGTTTGGAGAAATATGAATGAGACACCATTAAAAAAAACTTATTCATAAGAAGTTCCCACCTTTTCTATAAAAATATCATTAAGAGATGGTTCCTCTAACTCAAACTTTCTTAGAAAGCCTTTTTGTACGACATGATGAAATACCTTCTCTGCTGCAGTTTCTGATTCAACTTGAAGAAGTACTCCTTCAGTCGTTTCTTTTAGTTTGGTGACTCCGTCGAACTCTTTTAAATCTCTCAAATCAAAATCTGCATGAATGAGGATATTCTTTTTTCCAAATGACCGTTTGATTTCCTTTAACCCTCCGTGTAACACCGGCCGGCCTTTGTGCATGATACATAAGCTTTCACAAAGCTCTTCAACGTGCTCCATTCTGTGACTTGAAAATACGATTGTCGTTCCATTCTGTTTAATTTCCCTAACGGCATCCTTTAACAGTTCTACATTAACAGGGTCTAGTCCACTGAATGGTTCGTCTAAAATGAGAAGTTTTGGTTTGTGAATAATGGAAGCGATAAACTGTATTTTTTGTTGATTTCCTTTTGAAAGTTCTTCTACCTTTTTCTCTAAATATTGAGGTACATTAAAGCGCTCTAACCAGTAAGTTAATTCCTTTAATACTTCTTTTTTCTCCATCCCTCGAAGGCGAGCTAAATAGACAATCTGGTCCTTTACCTTCATTTTGGGGTATAAGCCACGTTCTTCTGGCAAATATCCAATCTCTGGACTAGTAGAATAATCAATGTCTTTGCCATTCCATGTGATGTTTCCTTCTGAAGCATCTAATAATCCTAAAACCATTCGAAATGTTGTCGTCTTCCCGGCACCATTTGCACCTAGAAAACCAAACATTTCACCCGGGGTAATTTCAAGTGATAACTGATCAACTGCTTTAAAGCTTCCAAATTTTTTGGTTACTTGTTGAATACGTAAGCTCAATTGTGTATTCCCCTTTCTTCATCAAAATTACGGCTATCTTCCTAACTCTTTACGTAATTATCCAAGAAAGGTTTCACTTTCCAAACATTTTCTTTTTCTCTAAATATTTAGACTTTAAAAAAAGACAAAACTATGAAAAAATAATAGAGACATTTATTTCATAAAAAGGGGTAAGAGACATGAAGGTATACAAGCTAACGGTGTTTGAAAAGGATGGGAAAAAAATTTTAGATGAATCTTTTGAAGCAGCATCTGATCTTGAAGCAAAAAAAACAGGTGAATCCATGTTAGAAGAAAAAGGATATCTCGACCATATCCACCGTTGTACATCACCACTTGGAAAATTGTTATTGTTTCATGTGTGAATAGAAACGGGAGAAGCGGGCACGAAGGTATTTGTTTAACCTTCATGCCCGCTTTTTTGGCCTTGAGTTTGTCGAATCACGTCGATAAATCGGTAGTTCGCAAATAAATCGAATATTTCGCTTGATAAATTGTAAATATCGCAAATATATATAGAATTTCACTCATATATTTAGAATATCGCAAGCATCCTTTAAAATCGATGAGGAGAAACTGAAGTTGTCGCTTTCGACAGGTCCACCCAAATAACAGCCCCCATGGGATGTTTATATGGAATTGGATTTTCATAAATCTCAGGTTTTTCTAAAACCCATGCGTATGTATTCTTATAAGGTAATTCATAACTTTCTTTACTATCCACACAATGAAATTCATTACCCATTTGATAATCCCTTATACTCAACTTTATGCTATTTACAATTGATACTTTCCCAACTACTAGACCTGTACCACTTTTGATCAGGCCAACTTCTCCTCTTATCTTAGTATTGGATCCTCTGATCTCCCATACTTTTTTTCCTTCTAAAATCAAATCCACCCACGGAGACTTAATCAGTAGTCCTTTCAAGAATTCCACCAACTTTTTAAGTTCTTTTATGGATCAGGCTCAAAAAATAGTCTCTCTCTTCTTGGTCCAGAATAATTTTATTTGCCATTTCTTTTTTTGATAGATAGTTTTTTAGATTAGGGTTATGATAGATACTTTCGTAATAAAATCCATCATCACTTAAACCACTTCTCTTTTTTAAGCTTTCGTATATTTCTTTAGAATGTAATATCTTCTATGTCTATTCCACCAGAAAATAGACATCCCAGAATAATAGCAATAATATCTTTACCCACATTTCTCATTTTTTTGTTCTCCTCTATATACATATAAATGGAGTATGGCGGTCAAGGTTAGTGTTAATAGGATTGTACCAATATGTGAGCTTTTTCTCCCCCATTAGAAAGCTATTACTTACGTGTTTTCCATGCTGAAACTAAAAAAATCGAGTAAAATCCCTATAAAGGAATAATACTCGATTCCCTAGTCTTTCATGGAACAACTTATGACTTATTGCCCTTTGAAATTCGGTCGTCTCTTTTCAACAAATGATTGTATTCCTTCTCTGTGATCTTCTGTTTGGCGCATCAGCCATTGTCCTTCTTTTTCAAGATCTAATGCGGTTTGAAGTTTTTCTTTATTTAACGAAACATATATTTCCTTTGTCTTCAGCATGGCTTTTGTTGGTGAAGCCATGCACTGTTTAATGTAGCGTTGGATTCCATCCTCTAATTTTCCAGAAGGAATGGCTTCGTCTACTAAGCCTTTCATTAATGCTTCTTGTCCTTCAAATACTTTTCCATTCCAGATCATTCGTTTCGCTTTATGGGTACCTAATCGCTCCTGTAAAAGAAAATGGCTTCCTCCATCAGGAATTAATGCGATACCAATAAAATTCATAGCCAGCTTACTGTCCTCTTCACATAATATGTAGTCAGACGCAAGGGCTAAACTAAATCCAAGACCCGCTGCTGCACCATGAATACCTGTAAGAACGACTTTTGGCATTGTGTATAGAGTCATCACTAGTTCACTAATGGTATCCATGATTCCAGAGAATTGATCTTCTCCACTTAAAGTCAGCATGGATTTAATATCCCCACCAGAGGAAAACCCCTTACCTTCCCCTGTTATAACTAAGAGCGATATAGAAGGATCATTCTTCACTTCTTTTAAAGCATTTAGAAGATCTCTCATCAGTTGAGCATTTAGTGAGTTTAGAGATTCCGGTCTACTTAGTTTTAACCTTGCCACTTTTCCTTCTTTATGTAGCTTTACTGTTTCGTATTGATTTGACACTGTCAAAAAAATCCCTCCCCTTTCTTCTAGCATAGCGTAATTTTACTAATTTAGGAATTATTATTTCGAATAGTATAAATATTTAAGAAATGGAAGAAAGATTGACCCAGGATGATTCCAGAGTCAATCTCTCAATTTATCAAATTTGGTTTATTTTTTCTTGAACCTGATCACGTAAAGCTCTCTTTAAAAACTTTCCAACGCTTGTCTTTGGAATCTCGTCAAGGAATAAGACATCGTCCGGCAGCCACCATTTTGCAAACTGAGGCTTAAGAAAGTCGAGAATATCTTCTTTTGTTACATTGCCTTTACCGGTTTCCTTAAGAACGACACACGCAATCGGACGTTCCTGCCATTCTTCATGAGGAACAGCAACTACTGCGGCTTCAAAAATGTCCTCGTGGGCCATGAGAGCATTTTCAAGATCCACGGATGAAATCCATTCACCTCCTGATTTAATTAGGTCTTTTGTCCGGTCAACAATTTTGATGTAGCCTTCTTCGTCGATTGTAACCACATCACCTGTATACAACCATCCATCCCTGAATGAGTCTTGGCTTCTTTCATCCTGGTAATATTCTGAAGCAATCCATGGACCTCTAAGGGCAAGCTCACCCATTTCTTTACCGTCCCAGGCCACTTCCCCATCTTTACCGATTATCTTCATCTCTAATCCAGGCACCAGAATCCCTTGCTTTGCTTTGATATCTAATTTTTCTTCAGAAGGGAGATCTTCATGATAGCTTTTGGAAGAAGCTATTACAGCTAACGGACTGGTTTCTGTCATTCCATAAGCATGCATGAAGGGTATTCCAAATTTTTCTTCGAAGGCTTTAATCATGCCTCTTGGAGCTGCCGAACCACCGCATAAGACTGAGCGAAGACTCGTTAAATCATATTCATTTTGCTCCAGTTCATTCAACAAGCCTAACCAGATGGTAGGCACCCCGGCAGTAATAGTTACCTTCTCATCCTGCATCATCTGCGCTAACAAGCCAGGAGTAAAATATGGTCCTGGTAACACTTGCTTCGTACCAAACCATACAGAAGCAAAGGGAAGTCCCCAAGCGTTAACATGGAACATAGGTACAACTGGAAGAGCAACGTCTTTTTCACAAACTCCAGTTGTATCTGCAAGTCCTAATGCCATAGCATGTAATACGATTCCACGATGGGTATAGATGACACCTTTAGGGTTACCTGTTGTTGCTGATGTGTAACACATTCCTGCCGGTGTATTTTCATCGAGATCCTTACGAAACTCAAAAGATGGATCTCCTTCCTCAAGTAATCGTTCATAGTGATATACTGGTTCTAATGTAGTGTCAGGTAATTCATCGTCTGTCATAATAATAAATGCTTTCACATGTGGAATTTGATCTTTAATTTTTTCGATAAGAGGAACAATATCTGAATCTATTAATAACACTTGATCTTCTGCATGATTAATAATGTAAATAATATGTTGGGGAGACAAACGAATGTTGATTGTGTGTAGGATCGCTCCACTACAAGGAATGGCAAAGTATGCTTCTAAATGACGATGATGGTTCCAAGCAAGGGTTCCTACCTTATCCCCTTCTTCTATTCCAAGCTTTGTTAAGGAGCTTGCCAGTCTACGGGTCCTTTCTCCCCATTGTTTGTAAGTAAAGCGAGAAATACCCGATTCAGTACGAGAAACTATTTCTTTTTTAGGAAAATATCTTTCAGCTCGTTCAATCATTTGTGTCAATAGCAGAGGTGTTTGCATCATGTTCCATCTCTCCCCTCAAAATAGTAAGCGGTTACAAAAATGAAAGAAATTAAAATGTATCAATAATAGTATTCTACTTTTCACAGCTCAATCCTTTTTATTATTGAAAAATTCAGTCAACTAACCTATACTATTGGTAATTAATTGTAATAGGATGATGGTGATGAGTGTTGCAGCTAGATATCATTTTATGTATTTATTCATAATCGTTTTTCTTCTACTTTACGTGTCTAGGATAGACGTAACAGTCTCTCCACTTCTTCTATACGGTGTTGTGTTTGGCGGGTTAGGAATTTGTATCTATATGCCTAGTACTGGAGCAAAGCTCCCTTATCGTTTAAAATTTAAGATTGATACTTTTTGGACCTTGCTTGGCTATTTTGCTTGTTTATATATTTTATTTAAGGGCTGGTCCACTCAATATGGTCCTAATCACACCACTTTCCTCACAGCTGCTGTTTTCCTAAGTCTTGGGCGAGGGGTGTGGGCATTAAAGAAGCAAGAAAAGGAAAAATGATGCGATAAAAAAGAAGCTGATACAAAAGGAGATAACTTTTGTATCAGCTTCTTTCTATTTGGCTGTTTTTTGTAAAGATTGTTGCTATTTTAGAGGAGAAAGTGGTAGTTGATTGCAGCTCCAGGTGCTCGCTTTCCGCTTCAATCAACTTTCTATGAATGAGTCTCTTAATATAAACTAAATACCTTACATGTATTAAGAGGCTCATGTTATTTACAACACTATTTGCGAACTTTCTATTTAAAACAACTCATTCAATATGTTAATTTTCTTATCTGTATATTCTTTAAAGCTTAGATTATAAGCATTAGGTTCTTTGGGATTTGCAAAATGAGTAATCTTTCCCGTTCTAGGATCGATAAATTTACTTGCGGCTCCACAACCAATGCCAATAATTGTCTGAACTTCTTCCATTATCATGATGTTATAGATACTATCCTGCTCAGGTAATGCATATCCAACATTTTCCAAGTTACCGAGAATATTTTTTTGACGGTAAAGGTAATAGGGTTCATAGCCATGCTCTTCCGTCCACTTCTCGGCAAGGTCCATCATTTTTTCGATTTCCAGTCTGTCCGCTACTTTATATTTTTCTTTATTCTTTGTCATTTCAGAAGCTCTCTTAAAGGATAAAGTATGAACGGTTAAGGATTCTGGCATGAGCTTTTCTGTTTCATCCAAAGAATGCTGCAGTTCTGGAACTTCTTCTCCTGGAAGTCCAATAATGAGGTCCATATTGATGTTGTTCATTCCCATGTTTCTAGCTAAATGAAACTTATCAATGGTTTCTTCAACTGTATGGTGACGACCGATTGCTTTCAATGTTTCTTGGGTGTAGCTTTGAGGATTGATGGAAATTCGATCTATGTTCCATTTGTTTAAAACCTCAAGTTTATCAGGGGAAATTGTATCCGGCCGTCCGGCTTCCACTGTTACTTCCCTCACATTGTGAACATCAGGGAAAGAACGGTACATTTCATCATATAAGGCATCCATTTCTTCTGCTGTAATGGAAGTGGGAGTACCTCCCCCATAATAAATAGTCGTAATTTTGATTCCTTTTTCTTTTAGCCAACGACCCATTTCCTGTATTTCGTAGTGAAGACCTGCCAGAAACGAATCTACTCTTCCTTGCTTACCGAGAATCGCATAGGCCGGAAATGTACAGTAAGCACATTTTGTTGGGCAAAAAGGAATGCCGATATAGATACTTACTTCATCCTGGAGATTGTATAGATCCGGAACAACCGCGAGTTGTCGGTCAACAATGTTTTGCATGAGCTGAATTTTCCCATCCGTTATGAGATATTCTTCTTTTAGCATTTTATGAACTTCTTCCTTAGGTGTACCCAGCTGTTTTTGCTTATGAAGGAGTTTGGTAGGACGAATCCCTGTCAAAATGCCCCATTTTTGTCTAATTCCCGTTAAGTCTTGAAGAACGTTTAGATACACATGGGAAACAGCAGTTTTCACTTGTCTGAATCGGTCTTTTTCGGATTCATAATCCATCCAATCACGTTCGTATGTTGAAGAGAAAGATTGAGAGGAGGATTTTCCAGTCAACGTTGCAGTAGTAGAAATTTTGTCTTCTATTGAAAGCTCTATATGGACGCAAAAATCATAATCATCACAAGAGTGAAAATGAATGGCTGTCTCTTCAAAAAACAAATTTGCAATTAATCGTAGAGGCCGTTCAAATCGTTCATCCTCAATTCCTTTTATTAATACATTCACGTATTTAATCACCTTTCTATACACTAGTAAGCTTTTATTAGTGTACAGAATGGGGTAGCAATGGTCAATGGCAGTGATAATGGAAAAAGCCTCCCAAATGTTCGGGAAGCTTCACATACATTTATTTAATGATATTCATTTTTTTCAGGAATGGGATGGGATGTTGTTTCCGAAAAAGTTCCATAATAAAGTATGAAATCCCTTGTTGATCTTGACTTCTGGTAATCCAATCGGCCTCTCTCTTCACTTCAAGTGGAGCTTCTCCCATGCTTACACCAAGCCCACAGCATCTCATGGTATCTAGATCATCAATACCGGATCCCACCATAACGATTTGTTCTTTTTTAACACCCAGTCGTTCAGACAAATACATTAATCCTCTAAGTTTAGATACCCCTCTAGGAACAATATCGATTTTATTTTCGCTTGTAGGAATTGCCTCAACTTCTTCATACATGCCTTTCATAGCGGCAACTATGTCCCAAACGTCTTCTTTATGTTCTAATACAACTGACATCTTAGGAACAGACATTGGGTTTTCCAACAAATAATCGGTTACTCGATCTACAACTCTTTTGCTGTAAAGTAACCTCGATTCTCTTTGCCATGTCACTTTCGTGGTGTTTCTCGATTGATTATTTGCCTTGCCAACAATGGAATACTTCTCATGGGCTAAATGAATTTGACTGGAAAAACCTTCAAGAAATTGAGATACTTCATAAGTAATGTCTTCAGCTATTTTTCTTACATACATGGGCTTTTCTAGTTCGTTTGCTATATAAGCCCCTCCGTGAGTCACAATTGGATTTTCTAATTTCAGTGCTTTGGCTACCTTTTTGGCAGATGCGAAGCTTCTACTTGTAACAAGCGTTACAGGAACTCCTTTATCTTGTACGTACTCAACTGCCTCCTTTGTTTCTTTAGCAATCTTTCCGTATTCATTTACAATGGTTCCATCTATATTTAGTGCCAGCATTCTATAAATCATTGGTGTCCCCCCTAATATGGTGTCTACTCCTTTCTATACGTTTATGAAAGAGATGGAACAAATATGACAAGGGTAACAAGCTTTCAGTAAATATTAATCGGGAAGATGAGTTATGACGTTATTTCATCTATGAAGTAAAAAATCTGGAGGTCCGTCCCTCAAAAAAAAAAGACTAACTCCGAAGTCGGAGCTAGTCTTTTGTAAATGTGTGATTATTTTTGCATTGAGCCGTATAGCTCTTCTAGTGGTTTCATGATGACTTTGTTTAAGTCATTGATTACCATACTCATGCGTTGCTCAGCTTCCATAAGCTTTGCAATTTTCTCATGTTGTTGAACAAGTTGAGCTGTTTTTTGCGCCTGCTCTACTTCTTCTTGAGTGATTTCTTCACCGCTCATTTGTTTTTGTTGTAAACCCATTTGAATATCTCTGAAGTTTTCAAACATTTTGCTAGCAGATTCGTCATTGTTTACTTCATCATACATTCTTTTAAGTTCTAAGAATTCGTCGCTTTTTCTTAACGCGCTTTCTAATTCGTTTGCTTGATCGTATAAGTTAATAGCCAAAATACGTACCTCCTATAATTTCAATCATTCTTTCCTACCCCACTATAACAAACAATGAAGCGGAATTCTAGGAAGACCACTTATAGAAAGTGGAAATCCCCAAATAAGAGTCCTGTTACGATAATACCATGACAATAAGACTTTGAATTAGTCCAATGATTCCTCCAAGTAAAGCGCCTAAATAAGTAATCATTTTAAACTCTCGACGGGAAATATCCAGTACCAGTCTCTCTAATCTGTCTACTGAGAAGGATTCTACCTGCTCTTTCACAATTTTTTGCAAGTGCAGCTTCTCCATCAGATTCGGGATCCTTTCAGATAGAAGGTCCGTCCCTCTATCTACCCATTTAGGGAGGATGGTGGTGAAGAAGGTTTGTTTGTGTGGTTCGATCCATTGTTTAAGTGGCTTGGATAGGTGTCCGTCGATGTTGATTAGGTTGATTATGGACGTTTGGAGGCTTGAGATGATTTCTTCTTCAGGTAACCTGTCGATGACTTCTTCCATCCTCATCCCTTTAAGTTTGGTCCATTCTTTTGTTAGTAAGTTTAATAGAATTTCCTGAGTTCCTTCATGCTTGATGAATTTCACAATCTCAGGCTGTATTTTATCAGCTACTGACGTGTTCCCAAGGAACATTCCCAGCATGTTTCCAAGCATTCCTCGTTCCTTTAAAAAATCATCAATCATCACTTTTACTTTCGCTTTTCCTTCTGTGCTTGTAAAGTAGGTCTCTGCTCTATTGGCAATAAATTGAACCAGCTTCGGTATTCTTTCTTCTATTTCCTCCTGCCACTTCTCAGGAAGAGCTTCATTTATTTGTTTTGAAGAATAAGCTAATTTTGTTTCTTTCACCTTAGCTTCAATCCATGATTCAAGCCAA
Organism: Rossellomorea aquimaris TF-12; assembly: GCF_001648555.1. Classification (GTDB taxonomy): domain Bacteria; phylum Bacillota; class Bacilli; order Bacillales; family Bacillaceae_B; genus Rossellomorea; species Rossellomorea aquimaris. The sequence goes on from NZ_LQXM01000024.1 coordinate 20,049, forward strand.
TCATTTAACTGATCAGAAGATACAGGAATTTGAAAAGTATCAAGCCAATCATTCACACTCTTATCTGATGAGAACACAGGCTTTAATTCTTCTCTTAACCACTCGTTCACATCTTTTTGAAAGTCTTCATTCATTATTTTTTTCTGAAGGCTCTCGGGAGTAATTAAGTGCTCGACAACCATTTTGCCTAGCTGTTCAGCTAACTCGTCACGACGTTTTGGAATCAGTCCCGGCGTGAAAGGTACTTTGAATTTCCCAATATAGTAAGCCTTATATGGTCTGAATAACATTTTTATAGCTAGTGAATTGGTAACCCCTCCGATTAGAGCTCCAATGACGATCATAAATAGTACCAGGATGAAAGCATCCAGCATGATTGCACCTTCCTTTTCTACGTTTGAACATTTTGCCTATGTTTACATACAATGCTATATCAACATTAGCCCAGTAAATAATTATAAATTTATCGTAGCGGGTTATGCAAACGGGGAATGCCATGTGAAGTATTATTGTCAATTTCATACGCGTAAACATGAGAAAGAATTACATTATTTATATATACCTGAAAACATCATAGGAAAAAGCCTGGAGGAAATGGATTTATCAATAGGGTCGACAACTGTTAAGGTACAATGCATTCCTACCTCTACAAATGATTCCAACATTGTGTTAGAAACTTACGATCCTTTACTATCTTCTCTTCCGCCAATGGATAACGTCATTTTACTTAAGGATTTAAAACGTAGGATTCTGACTCTCGGACCCCTTGTTGCGCTCTTAATACATGTAAATTCTCCCGACAAACTACAATCTCACTCTTTAAAAGAATATTTTACAGAGTGTCAAAGATGGTTTCAACGAAAAGGTGGATTTTTTTTCCTCTTTCCTTTTTCATCCTTTTTAAAAGAGGAGCCTAAAGGAATGGTATATCAAAACGAAGAATGGGTCCTTCATTCTGTACCTGATCCCCATGTTATTTATAATCGGATTCATTCTCGCAAGGCAGAAAAGTCTTCAGAATATAAAAAAGCTTTAAATGGTTATGATATGCGTTTTGTTCATATCTTTAACACTAGTTTTTTTACAAAAGCAGAAGTGTACAACATTTTGAAGGATAGTCCACTACTCCTTCCACATCTCCCTGCTACTAATTTGGAAATGAATCAATTAAATGAAATGCTAACTGATCACAGAGATATCTTTATCAAAGCACTTCAAGGAAGTAAAGGGCGATTTATCATTAGAGTGCAAGAACGGGAACATGACTATCTTCTGCATCAAAACTCCTTTGCAGAAAGTAGTCCTCTATCTTTTACTTCGTATTCATCTTTAGAGAAACAAATTCGTTCATGGTGTCACCCTTCATCCTTTTTTATTCAAGAAACAATTCCTTTTTGTACCTTTGAAGGTCAGCAATTAGACTTTCGTTTCCTCTGTCACATTAATCGGGAAGGTCGCTGGGTGATTGTATCGTCAGTTGCCCGGGTGGCTTCTCATCATCAATTTGTAGCGAATGTAGACCAAGGTGGAAGAATGGAACAACCCATTAAAGTGCTACAAGCCCTATTCCCTACTCAGGATAGTCGAAAACTGTTATCTGATATGAAATCATTATCCCTCGCCTCTGCCTCCCTCCTATCAGAAAGCTTAGAAGGACACTTTGCTGAGTTAGGTATCGATATTGGAATTGATAACAGTGGTAAGCCATGGATTATTGAAGTCAATTCCAAGCCATCCAAAAGGACCTATATCGAAACGGATAGGATTCGGCCATCTGTAAAAGCTCTTTATGATTATAGTACTAAAATATGGATAGAAAAGGAGGATTAATCATATGAATACTTCATTAGGAATCATGACCCTTAACCCTGATATTTCGAATACTTATTTTCTTGAGATTGCCTATGAATCCTTATCCTACAATATTGATCTCTATTTGTTTTCTCCCCAAGGTATATCTCCTTTAAGTGAAACAGTCGATGGATTTTACTTTAATCCTACAAAGAAGACGTGGGAAAAGGAAGCCTTTGAAATCCCCTCGTTTATTTATGACCGTACCTATTATCAAAAGGACCTGCCTTCTCGCCAGGCAAAGGCAGTTGTCCAGTGGTTAAAAAACCAAAAGTATATTCAATTTTTAAGCTACGGTCTGCCAAACAAGTGGCTTGTCTATGAAACATTAAAAGAAACATCCCTTTCCTCCTACCTTCCAGAAACCACATTAGTGACAGATGGAAACCAGCTTTTACACCTTTTATTAGAACAAAGAGACAGCATCATCAAACCAGTGGATGGTGCTCACGGTTTTGCCGTATACCAATTATTAGTAGAAGGAAAAAACATTAAGGTTCGGACAACAAAGAAGCATGGAGTCATTGAAAAAACCTTCACCAACAATCAGTCTTTCTTAGAATGGGGGAACCACATTCTAAAACAACACACTTTTATTTATCAAAAACGCCTTTCTAACTACACATCCCTTCATACACCTTTTGATTTAAGAGTGTTGATGAACAAGGATTCAAGAGGAGAATGGAGAGTCTTTCAGAAAGCAATTCGAGAAGGAAAACAGAATGGTATTCTAACCAACATTAGTTATGGCGCTTCTTACCTTTCCTATAAAGATTGGAAACATAAACATCAGAGGTTAACATGGAATTTTATTGAGGAGGAAATTACCGACATTCTTGAAGATATTCCCCTTATTCTTGAGGATTCATTTTCACCTTTATTTGAAATCGGAGTTGATATCGTCATTGCCAATGATGATTCCATTTGGATCTTGGATATTAATTCTAAACCTGGACATAAAGCGGTTCATTCTTTAGGGGCAGAGAAGCTTTCAGCACTTCATAAAGCTCCATTAGATTATTGTGAGTTTCTCGCAGAGCTATCTTTAACTTCTATAAGAAGAGGTGAATTCTAATGCTGAAAACGTTTAAAGTAGAAAGATTTGAAGACGCTGAAAATATCCTTATCCTCCCCTCTGGTTATAAGGGAGATCTCATCTCTATTCCACATACGGCCATACTTGGGACAGCTAGACAACCGATTGTCTGTAAACAACAGGAGTTTGGAAAAAATGTCATTGGTATAAGCTCAAGCCTGGCACAAAACCTTTACCTTCCAAATGAAGTGAAATCTTTGTCTCTGTTCATGAAGGATGAATGTATTCATTTGGGTGTTTTAATTGGAATATTCACCTCTGGCTTTACAAGTTTTAGGCTCAATCCCGTTGGTGAAAGATCTTATTTTTTCAAGAAGCTGCTGTCTGTTCAATCCTCATTAGGAGTTGTTCCTTTTTTATTCGGTCAACAACATATTGATTGGGAGAACGGATTAATCAATGGATATTTTCATTTTGGAGGAGACTGGGTTCGAGAAGTGATTCCTTTTCCTAATGTGATTTATGATCGACTGCCCAATCGTCGTAGTGAAAAAAGAAAGTCTTATAAGGAAATCAAAGATAGGTTGCAAAGGGAATACGCGATCCCATGGTATAATCCTGGTTTTTTTAATAAATTTGATTTATTCGAACGTCTTGAATCAGACGAAACCGTTCATCACTACCTTCCTGAAACTCATGCCATCCAATCCTTTGATAATATTGAACGTATGCTTTCAGCCTATAAACAGGTATATCTCAAGCCTAAAAACGGGAGCTTAGGAAATGGAATTCATAAACTAACCTACAATCATTCCTCTGAAGAATATTATTGTCGATTCAGGGACAGTGAAAATAAAAATCGATTAATGAAGTTTTCGACGCTAGAACATTTGCTCAATACAATCTTTAAGGATCGAAATCTACACACTTTTCTTGTCCAGCAAGGGATTTCTTTAATACAGGATGAGAATCGGGCTATTGATTTTAGAGTACACACAAACAAGGATGAAGAAGGCTGCTGGCATGTCAGTGCAATTGCTGGAAAAATCGCAGGAGTTGGAAGTGTCACAACTCATACGAATAATGGAGGAGAGGTAAAAAGCTTAGCGGAAATTTTTAAAGATGAAGAAAAACGAAACTCAGTAGAAACATCCTTAAAAGAAGCTGCCCTTACTCTTTCACAAGCCATTGAGGGAAATATTGAAGGCTATATCGGTGAAATCGGTTTCGATTTTGGCATAGATGAAGACATGCGCATTTGGATGTTTGAAGCGAATTCAAAACCTGGCAGATCCATATTTTCTCATCCTGATTTAAGGAGATTTGACCTACTTACAAGAAAGCTCTCACTATCTTTCGGGATTTTTCTTACACAACAATCCTTGAAAAACCCCGAGGAAATGATTCCATGAAAATTCTTTATGACCGTTCAAAAAAAACCTTTTTTCATGCAGAAAAAAGTATTTTGACATTCGCTTTCGGAAAGAATTCTTTTCTCCTTTCTTCAAAAGAACCAACTCACTCCTATCAATTTGACTTACAGGTTAACAATGAATCTCATTCTATCCCTTTAATAGGCATAATCGCCAGCAAAGAGAAAAAGAATAAATATAAGGGGAATTTTGAATTGTTCCGGTCAATCCAGGATGATGTAGAGCGTTCTGGCGGGCTCTGCTTTGTATTCTCTCCAGAAGATGTCAACAGTGATTCCATTGATGGTATCATCTACAATTCCCCACTTAAAAAATGGGTGAAGTGTAATTTCCCTACCCCTAATGTTATATATAACCGGGTTTCATCCCATCTTGGTGAGCAGAATCATTCTTATAAAACATTATTGACGTATATACAAGAGCATACCATTCCTTTTTTTAACCCTCATTTTTTTCATAAATGGGAGATATACGAGCTTTTATCTCAGAATTCGGAGCTCCAGCCTTACTTACCTTATACGGAAAGAATTAAAGATGAAGAGACATTTAATAGCTTCCTAAAAAAATACAAAAAAGTGTATGTCAAGCATTCCCTGGCTTCTCAAGGTAAGGGAATCCGCTTGATTGAATATGATTCAAAAGGGGAAATCGTATGTAAGAGTATAAAGAAAATAGAGAAATACCCAAGTATTTCACGATTTCTTCAATCCTATAATGAGTGGTTTAAAGATAGGGAGCAGCAGTGGATTATTCAGGAAGCCGTAAACTGTAAAACCATACATGATCATCGTTATGATTTTCGGATTCTTGTCCTTCATACAGGCACAAACTTCCGTTTAATTGGGATAGGGGTTCGGATGTCACAGCGCCAGGAAGTCACCACTCATGTCCCCTCAGGAGGGAAAATTATCTCATTAAAAGAAGTTATCAACCCGAGTACAAAAAAAGAAATATCTAAAATCGTAAAAAATTGTGGAAAAGAGCTGGCAAAATCCTTTGGATATGTGGGAGAATTCTCGATTGATTTAGCTCCACGTGAGGAAGGTGGATTTGTTCTATTTGAAATCAATTCCAAACCGATGATTTTTGATGAAATTGACATTGAAACGAAACGGCGGCAACAGCTTGTACAGACATTTTTTGCCCTATCCAACCATAACAAAAAGGTTGATTCCTAGAAATATCAAAGGGATCAACCTTTTTCTAAAGTCTTATCGAAGGGAATTATAAATGGTAGAAAATCTAGTGGCATGCTCCATTTCATCTGTCATAGCAATGAATAGAGGATTATATGCCTGTTGATTTGGAAGTTCAACGAGCATGTCCCGATAAAATTCAGCAGCTTCCAGCTCACCTTTTAAGGCACGTAATACTCCTTCTTTAAAGGTTGTGAACTCTACTTTTTCCTTCTTATGCTCATAATATTCGCCCGTAAATAAATAATGGAGATACTGAAACATTTCATAATGCTCCTTCTCATCTTTTTGAGCATGGTCTATAAATTCCACATACAATGGATTATTTGTTCGACTTTTTAACTCTTTATAAAAATAATAGGCTGTCCATTCATCACTTATCGCTTTTTGCAAATCACGAATAAACGAGTTCATTCTTCTCCCCCCTCAAGCTCTTCACTAGATTCTATTAAGGGAAAATGGGATTTATGATAATTTTAATTCTTATCCTACACAGAGATTAATAAAACGTTTACAATGAGGATTGAGGTGATAAGAGATGATTCAACATTTCCAATACAAACATATGTTTACCAACAAACAGCTTCCTGGTTGGACTTTTTCTTTTTATTTTAAAGGATTGAAATACGAAGGTAATTATCATAAAGAGGGGAACATCGAATGGACTTCTCATACTCCTCCACAAGAGGAAGAAGAACTCCTCAAGAAACAGCTTCATGAGCTAATGTTATTCCACGTTTACGAATAATAAATGGCATGAATGAACCACAGCCTCCTTTCAAAAACTAACAAAAGGAGGCTGATGAATATGGGAAAAGATAAAGAGAACTATGAATTTCTACCTGATACAAATTACGAAGGTAAAGAAAAAGCATTTCTCGATGTGGATCGCTTTATCAATGAAGGTATGTCAGGTGGATCCGTTCATATGAGAGCAAATTCTACAAACATTGAAGAATCCATTGAAATTACTCAACACGAAGAACCACCGCGCTAGAAAAAGATGCAAGGAAGAGATTGTCGAATAATGCAGACAAATCGATGACTCACAAATAAAATTGAAATTTCACTTGATATATTGAAACTTTCGCAAATAAATTAAATATTTGGCTCGATATATTGGAAATTTCGCAAATAAATAAGAAAAGCTGCCAAATCAGGATTTCTCCTAATGGCAGCTTTATTTTATCGACTTCTTACAAGCATATTGACAGCTTCCTGGATAGCATCTTCTGCTTTCCCGCCTTCTTCTTCTGATTCACGGATACATGCTTCTAAGTTTTTGGCTACTATTAAACCGATTGTTCGGTCAACCGCTGTACGAACAGCAGATAACTGTGTAACAACATCTTTACAATGTTTATCTTCTTCCATCATTTTTAATACTCCACGAACTTGTCCTTCAAGTCGTTTCATACGATTCGTTACTTCTTTATTATATTCCATTTTTGGACACCTCATCACGAATTATTCCTATTTTTATAGTATTAAAATTAATGATAATTTGCAACGGTGGGCACTTTGATTCCTCAATAAAATTCAGTACAATAGTCATATTAACCTTTTTAGTATACAAATATGAATAAAGAGGGATCACATGTTTAGTTCATTACAATTGAAATACCCTGAAGCCATTATACAAAAACATTATCCAACAGCTCTATCGACGTCTAAAATTTGGTTTGCAAACAACGACGAAGATGAATATATAGGAATTGAACGAGATGACCTCACGAGGGAAGAAAGACAGTTATTACAGTGCTTATTTAAAGAAATTACTACTTTAACAGGCTTACTAAGTGATTCACCTATCTCAAATGAATGGTTCAGTTATCTATTTGAGAATGGTCCCGCCCCTTCAGTAGATGGAACTGAATATCGAATTATTCAGGTTAAAATAAGAGAAGAGTTGGATTTTCAATCTTTAAAAGAAGCCTTCCAACACCTATTACCGCTACATGCCATCCTAATTTTCCAAAATGAACAAAGTGGATTGATCATCGAAGAGAAAGGAGATTGGAACCTGGATGAGGAACAACTCCACTCTATTTCTCATGTCATAGAGTCTGATTTCTTTTCTAGTCTCTCTTTTTTTATTGGACAATTTCATTCTTTACAGTCTCATCTCCCTTCTTCCTTTCAATACGAGAGAGAGATGTTTGCTTTTTCAGCTACTATTCATTATGCATTTATCCAATCAGCTGTGACGGTATTACCTTTTTTTGCCCTGCATCACTTACCTCACCAATGGAAGAATCACATTTTCTCTAAGATTGCCGAGGTTTTTGAAGATGATCATGACTTAATCACGACGGTGAAAGCCTTTCTTGAAAATCAATCAAATATTAGTCAGACGGCTAAAAGATTGTTTATGCACCGAAACAGCGTTCAATATCGAATTGATAAATTCATTGAAAAAACTAATATTGATATTAGAACGTTTCAAGGTGCTATTTTAGCTTATTTAGCTTGTCTTCACTTTCAATCTGACAACCTGCCTAAAAAGGATTCATAATCTTTGTGCAGGTTGACCATTTTGTTTTGAATCCCCTTTCATTAGAATAAACGTATAAATTGAAAACGATTGCATGAGGGGAGATTTTTAAAATGGCTGAATTAAAATTAGAAAATATTTATAAAATTTATGATAATAAGGTAACAGCAGTTAATGACTTTAACCTTCACATTAACGATAAAGAATTCATCGTATTTGTTGGACCATCAGGTTGCGGTAAATCAACAACTCTACGTATGATTGCCGGACTCGAAGAAATTTCAAAAGGAGATTTCTCTATTGATGGTAAACGAGTAAATGAAGTTGCTCCTAAGGACCGCGACATTGCCATGGTTTTCCAAAACTATGCCCTTTATCCACATATGAGCGTATATGACAATATGGCATTTGGTCTTAAACTACGTAAATTTGACAAAAAAGAAATTGATCGTCGTGTTCAAGAAGCAGCAAAAATTCTTGGCCTTGAAGCGTTGTTAGAGCGTAAGCCTAAAGCACTTTCTGGTGGTCAACGTCAGCGTGTTGCATTAGGACGTGCTATCGTTCGTGATGCAAAAGTATTCTTAATGGATGAACCTTTATCCAACCTGGACGCTAAGCTTCGTGTACAAATGCGTGCCGAGATTGCTAAACTTCATCAGCGTCTTCAAACTACGACTATTTATGTAACTCATGATCAAACAGAAGCAATGACGATGGCCACAAGAATTGTTGTTATGAAGGACGGGGTTATCCAACAAGTTGGTTCTCCTAAAGAAGTTTATGATAAGCCGGAAAACATTTTCGTTGGCGGTTTCATTGGTTCACCTGCAATGAACTTCTTCCAAGGTAGTCTTGAAGAAGGAACATTTGTGATTGGTGACAGTAAAGTGTCTGTTCCAGAAGGGAAAATGAAAGTTCTTCGTGAGCAAGGATATGTTGGAAAAAACATTGTGTTAGGTGTTCGTCCAGAAGACATTCATGATGAGCCTCTATTCTTAGACACAGCACAAGGTGCAAAAATTGTTGCAAAGATTGAAGTATCTGAATTAACTGGTGCTGAAACGATGCTTTATTCCCAATTAGAAGGACAAGAATTTGTCGCTCGAGTAGATTCACGTACGGATATTGTCGCAGGTCAAACAATCGATCTTGCCTTTGATATGAACAAAGCTCATTTCTTCGATACTGAGACTGAATTTAGAATTCGATAATTCTTAATAAAAAACGCCTTGCGATTCATCGTCGCAAGGCATTTTTTATATACTTTTTTGATTTATAGCATGTGTATTGAGATTGGCTGTGTCAATTAATATTTATGGTACACAGCAGAGAATCACAACGGCTCTCTTTTAAAAGTTGCAGCCCCGACAAGCATAAGTGAATAAGTCTAAGAAGGTGCTCTTTGCCTTCTTTAACAATTTAACTTATGACCAATTGAGACCTGGGCAAAGCCGAGGAGGCTCACCGCACGCCTCACAGAAAGCGAGCATCCTCTCGCTGCAATCCATTACTACTTTCACCTCTTAAATAGCAACAATCTTTAAGAAAAGAACCTTTTTTTAAGTAGAGGCAATCCCTCTCCAATTAAAACTCAGTTAGTTCAATATTTTTACCTTCTTCTTCACCACAACGTAAGCATGTAAAGAGATGAAGGCATGTATCTGAACAGCTACTATTTGGAATACCATCTGCTAATTGTACATGCTGGATATCCATATAGGCACTGTACTCATCATAAAAGTCATAAAACCTACCTTGATCGAGGGTTGAATCCCCACATTTTGTGCATAGTCCTTTATATTCAACAATTCCATTACATAATGCGCAAGCTTTCATGCTGTGTCACCATACTTTCAATCAAATTCATTATATAGTGTTATCCTTTTTAGAATCCTTGGGTTTTATGTAGAAATTTTAGAGGCATTTATTAGGAATAAATTCCCTGTGAGTGGTTTGAATATATTTCTCGCGAAAAACCATAATACCTAGTAACAAGGCAACAACTAGCCTTGCTAAGAAACTGATTGATGGGTTATACCATATTAGTTGGTCGCTAATGGACTGCGTGCTGGTGCAACTCCAGCTAACCCAACCAAAAAACTTTATACATTTTAAGGAGATGACAGATTATGCAACAGCAACAATCTCGCAGCAATTCATCTAACCAACTAGTAGCTCCAGGAGCTCAACAAGCAATTGATCAAATGAAATATGAAATCGCTTCTGAATTTGGCGTACAATTAGGGCCAGATGCAACAGCTCGTGCTAACGGTTCAGTAGGTGGAGAAATCACGAAACGCTTAGTACAGATGGCTGAACAACAAATCGGTGGCGGCTACCAACAATAATGCACAATTAAATATGAATGGATAAAGCCCTCAACCTTAGGTTGGGGGCTTTTATACTTTGTCTATTAACGGTTATGAACCATCTGCGCTGGATCAATCCATTCATCATACTGTTCTGCAGTTAAATAACCAGATTTGACTGCTGCCTCTTTAAGAGTAAGTCCTTCTTTGTGAGCAAGCTTAGCAATCTCTGCAGCTTTTTCATAACCTATATGAGGATTAAGAGCTGTAACTAACATAAGGGAGCCTTGGACAAATCCTTCAATAACCTCTACATTGGCTTCTAATCCTTTTACACATTTGTCATTGAAGGATTTAATACCATCTGAAAGTAAACGAACCGATTGCAGCATGTTAAAGATGATGACAGGCTTAAAGACGTTTAATTCGAAGTTTCCTTGACTCGCAGCAAAACCAATTGCAGAATCATTTCCGAATACTTGTGTGACCACCATGGTAATCGCTTCACTTTGAGTTGGGTTTACCTTCCCTGGCATAATGGAGCTCCCTGGCTCATTGGCAGGGATTGTAATTTCTCCGATACCGCTTCGAGGGCCGCTTGCCAACCAACGAACATCATTGGCTACCTTCATTACATCCGCTGCTAATGCCTTTATGGCACCGTGAACATAGATGGTTTCATCGTGTGAAGTAAGGGCATGAAACTTATTATCGGACGAAACAAATTCAATACCCAGCTGATTCGACAATTGCTCTGCTACTTTATCACCGAATGTAGGGTCAGCATTAATCCCAGTACCTACAGCTGTTCCTCCTATGGCTAAATTCCTTAAGCGAGGCAGGCTCTCATGAATCATGGAATGAGACTTTTCCATCATTGCTCTCCAACCGCTTATTTCTTGTCCCAGGGTTAGTGGTGTGGCATCCTGTAAATGAGTTCGTCCAATCTTGATAATATCTTGAAACTGCTTCTCTTTCTCCATTAGAGTTTTAGAAAACTCCTCAATGACAGGAAGAAGTTTTGATTGAATTTCTTTATAAGCAGCAATATGCATGGCCGTTGGGAAGGTGTCATTTGAGCTTTGTGACATATTTACATCATCGTTTGGATGAACCCTATCTTCCATATTCTTTTCTTTTAAAAGTTCATTAGCACGATAAGCCACTACTTCATTCACATTCATATTGGATTGAGTTCCGCTACCAGTTTGCCATACAACTAATGGAAAGTGTTCGTTCCATTTTCCTTCTAGAATTTCGTCACATGCCTGACTGATCGCTTCCATTTTAACCTGTGAAAGCTTTCCAAGAGAATGATTGACAGTTGCAGCCGCTTTTTTCAATTGAGCAAAGGCATATGTAACCTCGATGGGCATTTTTTCTGTACCAATTTGAAAGTTTTCCTTACTTCTTTGAGTTTGGGCTCCCCAATATTTTTCCTTAGGTACTTTCATTTCCCCAATTGTGTCTCGCTCTATTCGATAATCCATGTTTCTTCCTCCCTTAAACTAGTTATTCCTATTACCATATTTCCACTAATTCAAAAGAACTAACCACTTTATGAGAAGTTTATCTCTTTCCAAGTCGGTTCACTCCACATACCAGCCTTACTTCCATTCACACTATATACAGCTCCTGAAGATATAGAGGACTTGTTTTCTAAAAGCTTTTTAACGAAAAGGGCTACCTCTTCAGAGCTTCCTATTTCCCAATAGGATTCAAGCTTTCTTCCTTCCTCTATTGCCTTTTCCTTAGCTTTTTCCACATGAGGAGAGGTCATATCAGTTAAAGCAGCAGGAGAAAGGGCAATGACAGGAATACCTTCTCTCTTCAGCTCCAGGGCTAAGGTTTTTGTCATCCCTATGATTCCTGCTTTTGCGGCACTATAATTTAATTGGCCCATTGTTCCTGTAAGTCCTGCTCTTGACGTCATATTTAAAATGACACCACCTCCCCCTTCCTTTTTCCGATGCAGAATAAAAGGCTTCACACTTGAAAAAGTTCCTTTCAAGTGGGTTTGAATCACTGAATCCCAGTCCTCTTCAGTCATGCGATGGGACATTCGATCCCGATTGTTCCCTGCATTATTAATGAGAATTGATGCGTGTCCAAAATGATGAAGGGCTGCTTCTACTAAAGCTTCACCAGTTTGCATATCTTCCACGTTTCCTGTGACTCCAACAGCCGATCCACCAGCAGCTATTATCTCATTTACAACAGCTTCTACTGATTCTTGTCTCGTTCCATTTATAATGATTTTTGCTCCTGCAGCTGCAAGTGTAATAGCCAAACTTCTTCCAATTCCTCTTGTCGAGCCTGTTATGATAATGGCATCATTTTTCATGAATATTCCCCTTTACTAACAAGATCCTTCCCTTTAACAATATGTCGTCCTCTGCTTTCTTTACTTTTACAATTAAAGAAACACGAGAATTAGAAAGTAGTACCTCTTTATCAAAGGTTATTTCAATTTCTTCCCCTATATAAACTGGCTTTAAGAAGCGACAATGGTACTCTTGTAGAATAAAGCCTTGTACAAGATAGGGGGTAATGATATTTGTTACGATTCCCATCGGCAGCATGCCGTGAACAATTTTTTTCTTAAAACCTGCTTTTTTAGCGGCATTATCGTCAAAGTGAATGGAGTTCCAATCCTCTGACACATGACCGTATTCTTTTACTTGCTCCTCAGTTACTATGGTGCGTGTACTCATAACAGTAATCATCCTTCCTTTGTAGCAATCACTGTTGTGCTTCGAGCAATTTTCTTTACCTGATCAAATATGGAAAGTTCATGCTCAAGGAAAGTCATAGTTGTTTTTCGAATAACCCTATTTAGTTGAATGGAAACCGAATAACTTGTATCAATGTATAATGGCTTCTCATATTGAAAATGCTGCTCTGCGTGAATGAGAGGATTTATCTGTTTCAACCATGGTATATGTACCTTCTTCCAAAAAAGGACGGGGTAGGTAGGTGCCAAAAGAACGGTTGGATGTGAAAATGATTTTGCACATTCTTCATCATAGAAAAGGGGAGAATCAAGGCGCAAAGCCTCTGCGAACTGAATTGCTTCATGTTTTGAAATAATCACTTCTACTTTCTCTGTTTTGAGCCCTTCCTCAAACATTTCTACTCCTCCTTTTCAAATAAAGCTGCTAATCCTATTCCTCCACCAATTCCAAGAGTGGTCAGTCCTCTATTTCCATTTCCCAATTTCATTTCATGGAACAATCGTGTAACCAGGATTGCTCCTGATGCGCCATAAGGATGCCCAAGAGCAATGGCTCCTCCCCCTTTGTTGACTATTTCTTCATTGATTTTTAATTCTCTTAGGGAGGCAAGAACTTGACTGGCAAAAGCTTCATTAAATTCTACGATATCAATATTAGAAGATGAAATCTTGTTTCTTTCATATAATTTTTTTACCGCTGGAATTGGGCCGATGCCAAGGAGATTTGGGTCTACTCCAGCTGCTACACTATCAACAAATTTCATCACAGGCGTTAACCCCAACTCCTCACATTTCTCCCTCGATAACACAAGGACGACTGCTGCTCCATCATTAATGGGGCATGCATTACCAGCTGTTACGGTTCCATCCTTTTTAAAAACAGGCTTAAGGGTAGAAAGCTTCTCAAGTGATGTATTGCTTCGTGGACACTCATCCATTGTCACCTTGTTCAGATGGACAATTTCATTGAAAAAGCGATTTTCTGATTGGGATTTTATCGCCTTTTCATGGCTGCTAAGGGCATATGCATCTTGATCTTCACGAGAAATCCCATAGGCTTCCGCTACATTTTCAGCGGCTATTCCCATATCAGGGTCCCCAATTGCATCAGGTGAAAATCTTGCTCGTGTAAATACCTTAGGAATACTTAAAGGGGTTTCTGGTTTAATCATTTTCCAAGGAGCAAGGCTTGTACTTTCAACACCACCTGCAATGTACATGTTACCTGCTCCTGCTTGAATGAATCTGCAAGCGGTAATGATGGCTTCTAATCCTGATCCGCATTGGCGATCAACTGTTACTCCTGGAACACTCACAGGCAAACCTGCTGTCAAAGCAGAAAGTCGGCCAAGGTTGCCACCTGGCCCTACGGTATTCCCTAAAATAACATCATTAATATCGTATGGATTCACTTTTGTTTCTTTCATCATATCCTTAATTAAGGTAGAGACTAGTTCCTCTGGATGAACATCTTTTAATGAACCGCCGTATTTCCCAATGGGAGTTCTTTTCGCCCAAACAATCACTGCTTCACTCATTCTTTTCATCCTTTCCAAAGGTCCGTCCCTCTATGGTTGCTTTGCGATCGATTTTTCCGCTTTTTGTGTAATGAAAGCAGGGTAATTTTATGATTTGTTTTGGGATTTTATAGGGGGATAATTTGGTTTCACAATAGCTTTTTATTTGTTGTAGGGTCAGTTCTTCCTTTTGTTTTTCCCATAGAATACTGCATACGACTTTTTCTCCCCAATAGGAATCTTTGAGGGGATACACGATGGATTGTAGAATGTTCGGATGAGTATCAAGAATTGCTTCTACTTCCTCTGGATACACCTTCAATCCTCCTGTTTTAATCATATTGCTTTCTCTTCCAACAATAAATACTTCTCCACTTTCATTTTGAAAGCCTATATCCCCGACTGTGGCTCCATAGCTAGTGAGGACCTTATTCGTTTCTTCCTCATGATCAATGTAGCCGGAGAACAGCATCGGGCTATCGATAAATAACTTTCCTTCCTCGTTTTTATTTACTTCTTTCATATTTTCATCCAACACCTTGAGGCGTACAGTGGGAAATGGTTGATGACCACCCGCTTGTCCTACTTTGTACATGACAAAGCTTAGTTCAGAAGCTCCATAATATTCATATAGAGTAGCGTTAGGAAATATAGTAGCGGCCTTATCCTTCGATTGGTTTGACCAGCCTGCTCCTGATATGATGATATTTCTCAAAGAGTCATTGGTTTTATTCATAGATATAAGTTCTTCCATCAATGCCTCCATCATTGTTGGTACACCTACAAATGAATCGATACCTTCACTGCTTAAACGTTCTGCTACATGTTTTCTATGAAATTCTGAAACGTGAAGAGTTGCTCCAAGCTGGATAGCGTGTATGGCTGTAAATAGACTTAAGGAATGGCAAAGGGGGCCAGGTGAAATAATGGTGTTTTCATGTGACAGCTTAAATGCTTCCTCATATACTAAAAAGCTTTTCATCCATGATTCATGAGTTCTTGTAAATCCCTTTGGCTTACCTGTAGACCCTGAAGTAAAGCCTACATAAAAATCTGTAAGAGAACTGAACTGATATGATTTTTCTTCATTATTTCCTTTCTTCAGGTCCTGAAGAGTTACAAACATAGGATCATCACAAAACCGATGAGAATTTGTTAATATAACGTCGGGTTTACCTATATTACATGCATGATCAAATTCTTCATCAGTCCATTTGGGGTCAATGGGCATCGCCTCCCAACCTATTCTTACAATCGCAAGAAACAGAGAAAGAAAGGACGAAGGTTCCTTAATCAGAAGACCAATCCTTTTTTTGTTTGATCCTGTTAGATTTAGCAACGTATTCTGATGCTCTACCACCTGTTTATATAGAGAGTGATAGGTTAGGTTGCCTTCATCAGAAATAATTGCGAGCTTATCTGGTTGACGGAGCATATGCTCTCTTAAGGTGCTTCCTATTAGTTCCACAGTTTACATTCCCCTCTAATTCTATCATCAGAAAATTCCTTCTATTTATATGAAATCATATCCTTTTCAACCCTACAAGTTAAAAAAGCCCGATAGAATAGCGGTTACATGAACCACTCTATTCTTATCGAGCTTTCGGTTTTTATGCTGCTTTGTTTTCGTTTCTAAATTTAGCTACTGGTGCTGTTTTGTGTAATTGAAGAGCGATACTTCCTGCAACAACTGCTTTAATGGCATCTCCAGGAATATAAGCTAATGCTGGGACCGCTGCCTCAACCCAAGAGAGATCCATGACAATTGATAAGTATGTAATCCCACCTAAATAGACAATGACAATTCCACCTATCACATTAAATAAAATCATATTCCATAGCTTTAATTTGCCCTTATATCGATCTACAAGAAGTCCAATAACAAATGCTGCAATTGGCCAGCTTAAAATGTATCCTCCACTAGGTCCAAATAGTACAGGGAGACCTCCACGTCCTCCTGCAAGAATGGGAGCACCCACTCCTACTAATAGGACAAACAAACCTAAACTCAATCCACCAAGTCTTGCACCTAATACGGCTCCAGCTAACATAACGCCAAACGTCTGCGCTGTGATTGGAACAGGTGTAAATGGCAAGGCAATAGGCGGTAGTATTCCTAATGCTGCTACAATCGCTGTAAACATTGAAACAAGAATCATTTCTTTTAATCTCATCCAAACACATCCCCTTAAATAATATACAATTCAAAATATATTATTTTTTCGAGCTAATGTCAACTTGTTTTTCGATTATGTTAACATTAAAAATGAAGTACTTAAGAATTATACCAATTGTTCACAATTTCACGGATAAACTTAGTTATTTAACGGATACCCTATAAAATCCTACGGGTAAAACATAATTTAAACGTATTATGCAGACAATCCAACGGATAAATCAACTTTCACAAAAAAATAGATGAATAGGTACTAAACCTATCCATCTAAATAATTATTATTGTATTAAATTCAAGAACTGACGCGTTCTTTCTTCTTTAGGAGCTTCGAACACTTCTTGAGGACTACCTTCTTCGACAATATAGCCACCATCCATGAAAATGACTTTATCGGCAGCTTCTTTGGCAAATCTCATTTCATGTGTCACAACAACCATGGTCATGCCTTCTTCTGCCAGGTCCTTCATAACCTTTAACACTTCTCCAACTAGTTCTGGATCAAGTGCTGATGTTGGTTCATCAAAAAGCATGACTTCAGGTTCAATGGCTAGAGCCCTTGCAATCCCTACCCTTTGTTGCTGACCACCTGATAACTGAAATGGGTAATAGTCTATTTTATCACCTAGACCCACTTTCTCTAACAACTTTACGGCTTTTTCTCTCATCTCTGTTTTATTCCGTTTTTGAACTGTTGTAGGACCTTCCATGACATTTTCAAGAGCGGTCATATGAGGAAATAGGTTATAGTTTTGGAAAACCATCCCTGTACGCCTTCTCAATTTTAAGAGCTCTTGCTTTGATACTTTATTGTTGAAATGAACACTTTCCTCACCAATTGATACAATACCTTCATTGGGGATCTCTAAAGCGTTTAAACAGCGTAAAAAAGTTGTTTTTCCTGAACCTGAAGGACCAATTAATACAATAACCTGCCCCTTCTTAACCTCTACATCCATTCCCTTAAGTACTTCTAAATCATCAAACTTTTTTCTTAATCCTTTTATGGAAATCATTGTGCGCGCTCCTTTGCTATTTAGCAATGTATCGATCTAACCTGGACTCTATCCGTCCTTGTATGAGGGATAGAACAAAACATATGATCCAATATAAGAGTGCCGCTTCCATATACATGAGTAAGAATTCATAGTTGGTAGCAGCAATTTCCTGGGCTCTTCTAAACATTTCTGTTACAAAAATTAAGGAAGCCAGGGATGTATCCTTCACTAAACTAATGAAAGAGTTTGAAAGTGGAGGAATAGACACTCTTGCTGCTTGAGGTAATATAATTCTCTTTAAGGCTTGAGAATAGTTCATCCCAATGGAATAACCTGCTTCCCATTGACCTTTTGGAATCGATTGAATGGCTGCTCTTACAATCTCAGAAGAATATGCACCCATGTTCAATGAAAACGCAATAACAGCAGATGGAAATGGCTCAAACTTCAACCACTCTATCCCTAATGAACCTAATCCATAAAACACGATAAATAATTGCACTAGTAAAGGCGTCCCTCTAATGGCAGAAACGTAGACTCTCGAAATACCTCTTAATATTTTAATGCTTGATAATCTGGCCAATGCAGTAAAAACGGCTAGGATCAATCCTAAAGTAAATGATATGAGCGTTAGAGGGATAGAATAATACAAAGCTCCCTTCACCATTGGAAGCAGGGAGCTTTGTAAAATATCAAACATCGCTTCAGGATCTTGAAAGATACTACTTAGGAGATACATTTTCTCCGAACCATTTCATTGAAATCTCTTCATAAGTACCGTCTTCCATCATTTCCTCTAACGCTTTATTTACTTCTTCTACTAACTTATCGTTGCCTTTACGGAACATTAATCCACTTTGACCTGCATCTTCAGCTTCAGCAGCAATCTTGATGTTGGCATTCTTTTGTTTCTTTAAATAGTCCAGAATTGAAATTTTATCGTTTACAGTAACATCTACACGGCCTTGTTCAAGTAACTGGATTGATTGAGCTAATCCATCAACACCTTGAATTTCTGCACCATTTTCTTCAGCAATATCGCGATAGTTACTTGTTAAAGATTGAGCCGATTTTAATCCTTTAATGTCTTCAAAGGTTTTAACATCATTGTTGTCTTTTGATACAACAACAACTGCACTTGATTCAATATATGGTTTTGAAAAATCATATTTTTCTTGTCGATCTTCACGGATACCAACCTGGTTTGCAATCATGTCAAATCGCTTTGAATTTAACCCTTCAAACATTGCATCCCATTGAGTTTCTTGGAACTTCGCTTCTACTCCAAGGCGTTTTGCTACTTCACGGGCAATCTCAACATCAAAGCCTGTTAGCTCACCAGACTCATCATGAAATGTGAAAGGAGGGTACGTACCTTCTGTTCCTACTAGAAGTTCTCCGTCTTCCTTCACTTTATCGTATAGAGATGTTTTGGCATCTCCACCTGACTCTTCTTTATCTTTAGATTGTCCACATGCCGCCAGAACCATAGACAGTGCCAGGAGCATAACAATTGATAATTTCCACTTCTTCATTTTTAAAACCCCCACTATTCTTATCGGAATTGTTTTGTTACGATTGTCATCATATAATCATAAACATGAAATGTCAACGGAAATGTTTTAAATTCGAGACAAATATTTTTATACGCCTAAAACCTTCCCTTAGTTCCCTCCAACACTGTTAATTAAATGAAATTACGATAAAATAAATCTATAAAAATAAGATGGAGGTTTTTCATTTGAAAATAGCCTTATTTGGTGGCACTGGCAGAGTAGGCTCAATTGTACACTCTAACGCACAATTCACTCATGAAGTGATTCGGCTCACAAGACAACCTATCAATCATGGGCGGATAGATAAAGGATTAGATATTGTTGGAAATGTTTTAAACAAAGAGGATATTTTTCATACCTTAAAAGGCTGCGATGCGGTCATTAGTTGTTTGAATACAGATAAAAACGATGTATTGTCTAGAAGCATGCCCCTCATTCTTGAAGGGATGAGAACGCATAATATAAAGCGTATCATCACATGTGGGACGGCAGGAATCTTAGATGCCCGTAAGGATTCAAATCAGTATCGTTTTCAAACGAATGAATCTAAGAGGCGAAGTACCACTGCTGCTGAGGATCATTTAAGAGCTTACCTCATGCTCGAAGCCTCTAAACTCGATTGGACCATCGTTTGTCCTACCTACCTTCCTGAAGGTGAACGACTTGGACATTTTCGAACGGAGAAAAATGTATTACCCGATGGAGGAAAAAGTATATCTATTTTCGATACTGGAGATTTTATTTTAAATCAGCTTGAGGATCGTCATTATTTGAGGAGTAGAGTGGGGATTTGTTATTAAAGTACATCGCTGATATTTAACTTATTATAGGAAATTCTCTTCCTTCTCTAGTTCATTGTTTTTCTGTTAGAGTAGCGCAGATTTACTTATATTTCATGAAAAAAGCCTCTTTTTATCTTATAAATGGTCTTACTTCTTTGAATGCAGAAGCAAACAATCAAGATTTCATGCAAACATTTCATGATATAGAGAGGATATTATCAACTTTAAAACTTTTATTTTTAACTTTTTACATTTTATTTTCAACTTCCGAAGTTTTATTATCAACTTTATAAAGTGGTGGATATTTTTTATCAATAAAATTGTTTTATCCTCTATTTTCATTGATAATGATCAACTATTTGAATTTTTTATCAACATACACTATGAAAAGAGCATCCGGTTCCCCGGATGCTCTCTCTTTCTTTTACCCTGCCATATCACTCTTCGTTCCTTGCTGAAGCTGATACATTTGATAGTAACGACCCTTCAGCAGCATCAGTTCATCGTGGTTTCCTTGTTCTACAATTTCTCCACGATCAAGGACAAGAATTTTATCTGCATTCTTAATCGTGGATAGGCGATGGGCGATAATAAAGGTAGTTCTTCCCTTCTTTAACACCTCCATGGCCTCTTGAATTATCGATTCAGTCTCAGTATCAATACTGGATGTGGCTTCATCTAAAATCAAAATGGCTGGATTAAAGGCAAGGGCACGAGCAAAGGATATTAATTGACGCTGCCCGGAGGAAAGGGTGCTTCCCTTTTCTATTACAGGCTCGTCATAGCCTTTTTCAAGATTTTTAAATACTTTTTCCGCACCAACCGCTTTTAACGCCTCTTCTACCTGCTCTCTAGATATCCGTGGATCGTCTAAGCTCACATTTGATGCAATCGTTCCTGTAAATAAATAGGGATCCTGTAATACGATGCCCATATGATCACGGATTGTTTGGTAAGGAATATCCGTAATATCCTGACCATCAATCTTAATTGACCCTTCATTGCTATCGTAGAAACGGAATAATAAATTCATAATCGAACTCTTTCCTGATCCAGTATGACCGACTAGGGCTACTGTTTCCCCTTTGTTAGCTGTAAACGTAATATCTTTTAATACATATTCATTCTCTTTGTATCCAAAGAATACATGTTCAAAGCGGACATTGCCTTCATAACGGTTCATTCTGTTGTCTTCAACAGCTGTCCCACCTTCATCTAACAATTGGAAGACACGTTCCCCTGCAACCAGTGCCTGTTCAAGGTTAGCAAGCTGGTTGACAATCCCTGTTACGGGCTGGAATAATCGGTTAATATAATCAACAAATGCATATAGTACACCCAGAGTGACAACAGATCCAACTCCTATAGATGCTCCTCCGAAATACCATATAAATGCTACAAAGGTAATATTCCTTAAAACCCCTACCAGGTTATGAGATGTCATGGAGTTTAGGCTTAGAAGTTTGTTTTGGTATTTATAGTGGGTATGATTAAGCTCTTCAAACTCTTCACTTGTTTTCTTCTCCCTGCTGAAGGATTGGATAATATTCATTCCTTGGATTGACTCATTGATCATGGCGTTTATATCGCTTACCTTCGAACGAATAATATGATTATATTTTGAAGCATAGATGCGATATAAGTACGTCCAGACTACCAATATCGGAATCAATATTAAACAAAGAGCAGCTAATTTGGCATCTAATATGAATAATGCAATATAAATACCAAAAATATAAATCGTACTCGTAAAGAATGTTGATAATACGGTTACGTACAGCTCTCTTATTGCTTCTGTGTCGTTGGTGATTCTTGCTACCACTTTCCCGGCAGGAAGGTTATCAAAATAACGAATAGGTAATTTTTGAATATGTTGAAAAATATCGTTTCTCATACGCTGGATGACTCGATTTGCAGCTTTTTGCAAATAGAAGCCCTGACCATATTGGAAAAAAGAAGCGATGACAAGTAATCCAAAGTAGAATGCAATCAGCTTAATAATCTTTGGTATTTCCGGATTATAAAAATCCAACAGTTCATTACCCGTTAATTTTTGAGCTGAATACGTCGCTGTTTCTTCTCCTTTTTTTATGGTTAATTCACCTGAAGAAACCGTGCGTTCACCGTCAAAAGATATATCACTTCCTACGAAGTAAAATTCTCTTCCCACTTGAAGAACTCTTACTTCACTACCTTTTTCCTCCCCACTAGTAAAATACTGTTCTCTTTTGTACGTATTGCCTTTATATGAAACCGTATCAGGTCCCTGACTTGTTTCGTACCAGGTTGATTCAATTCCCAAAATGTGATCATCAATCATCTTCTTTGCAATAAAAGGACCAGCTAACTCTGCTGCTACTGATACTGTGAGCATCAATAAAGCAGCAATAATAAATTTTTTGTATAAAAGGGCATAATCGACTAATTTTCTTCCGACTTTCATACGCCCACCTCCTCTAGTGAGGAATCTTCAACTTGTTGGCGGTCAAATTGCTCCTTATACCAACCACCATTTTCAAGAAGGGAAGCGTGTACTCCTTCTTCTACCACTTTTCCATCTTCAAGAACGATGATCCAGTCTGCATGCTCAACAGCAGATAGACGATGAGTAGTGATAATCGTTGTTTTTCCTTCACGTTCTTTTCGTATGTTATCTATAATTTTCGCTTCAGTTTTCGCATCAACTGCTGACAAGGAATCATCTAAAATAAGGATTTCAGGATTTTTAATTAGAGCTCGAGCAATGGAGATCCGTTGTTTTTGCCCACCTGAAAGAGCTACTCCCTTTTCACCTACTAGAGTCCCAAGACCATCTGGTAACATTTCAAGGTCTTTAGTAAAATCAGCAAGTTTAATAGCTGCTTCTAAATCTTCCTCCGTTGCATCGTGCCGACCAAATAAAATATTTTCTTTTACTGTTCTTGAGAAGAGCACATGATCCTGAGGCACATATCCTATCCAGTTTCTTACTTGTTTAAGAGTGAGTTCTCCAATGGGAATTCCTCCGATTGATAATACACCTTTCCCCATTGGATACTCTCTTAATAATTGTTTAATAAAGGTTGTCTTACCGCTTCCCGTTTTGCCGACAATTCCGAGAGTATCCCCTTTGTTGATATTCACTTCAATATTTGACAGGTTCAAAACTTGAGACGATGGGTATTGGAATTCGACATCCTTAAATCCAATTCCATTAGGTGCTTCCAATGATTTAGGATTTGCAGGGTCTTTGACATCTTGATTATAATCCAATGTCTCCTGCACTCGATCAAGAGATGCATTTCCTCGTTGCATGATATTAATGAGTTCTCCGATGGCAAACATCGGCCAAATTAACATTCCTAAATAAACGTTGAAAGAAACAAGTTCACCTAGGGTAATCGATTGGTGAAACACGAGATATGCACCATAACCAAGTCCAATCAAATAGCTTAATCCAACCAGCACCTTAATAGTGGGTTCAAATAAAGAATCAATCTTTGCCACTTCGATATTCTTGTTATAAACATCCTCTGTCATATCTCCAAAGCGATCTTCATCCGCTCTTTCCTGTACATATGCCCGTATTACTCTGACACCTGCAATAGACTCCAGGACCTTATCATTTAAATCACCGAAGGAATCTTGAGCTTCTGTAAACCGCTTATGAATTCTAGCTCCATACACTTTCATTAACATTGCCATAATTGGCAGCGGTAAGATTGCTGCAAGGGTTAATTTCCAACTGATTAGGAACCCCATTGTGAATAGAATTGTTAACATAAAGACACTGGAATCGATCAATGTTAATACTCCGAATCCAGCAGTCACTGAGATTGCCTTTAAATCATTGGTTGCCCTTGCCATTAAGTCTCCCGTACGATTCTTCTCAAAAAACGTCGGAGTCATCTTTAATAAATGGCCCATAAAGTTTGAACGAAGCTTTCTTTCTACTAAGAACGCTCCACCAAATAACTGATACATCCAAACATATGTCATGGAATAAGAAATAATGGTGATCCCTACTAATAACCAAAGGTACTTCGTTACTACCTCCCAGGTCATAGCTCCAAGATGCATATCATCTATGGCATTTCCTACTAGTTTTGGAGGAATAACATCAAGAATCCCTACAATCACAAGTAAAAAAATGGCCAATGCATACCTTTTCCAATTTTCAATAAAAAACCATGATAATTTCTTAAAAATACTAAACATCCTTATCTACCTCCTCTTGTTGTGCTTTACTATCCGCCTTCTGTCTCCACCAGGGTTATCATTTTTTTCATTTGAACACTTTCCATTTTTCTTTTCCTCCTTAAAATTCAAGTGATATATGTGAACAGGGATTAACCTGAAAACATCCAATAAAAAAGACGGACGCAATAAGGCATAGGCTCATAAAGAAATGACTGAGATAGTCATCACCCTATTTAACCTGTTTGCGCCTTATTAACGTCCGTCAATGGACATACAAAAGCACAGATTACATACATAACCTGTGCTCATTATTGAATCATTTTAAGCATTCTAAAGGAGTTACTGGTTATGTGATGATATTAAATTGGTATTCTTAAATGACTGCACTTGAGTTCTAAACATTTTAATCATCACAAACCCTCCATTTCATTTCGTATTAATTCCATATATAACCATACTATATGTTATAAATTGTGTCAATATTATTTTTATTGATAATTTTCTATCAAATTTTAGATAACTCACTATTCCACAAATACTGCTGTTCCATAAGCGATTATTTCTGATGCATTCTGCATAACAGCTGATGTTTCTAGACGGACTGCAATGATAGCATTGGCTCCCTTTTGAGTTGCATCTGCGATCATGCGCTCAATCGCTTTATTTCTTGCTTCTTCCATTAATTCACTATATTCACTAATTTCCCCGCCTAAAATCGTCTTAAGACCTGCCACAATGTCCTTTCCGATATGCTTCGCTTGAACCGTACTTCCCCTAACAAATCCTTTTAATTCCTTTACTTCTTTTCCTGGTACAAAATCAGTTGTAACATAGATCATTCCTCTCTCTCCTTTCCTTGTCTTCTCCAGACTTTCCTTGCAAATAGAAAATAAAATATTACTGGAATGGGACTTTGTATTAAGCCCCATATTCCCCAAAACCAATAGTTATGGCCATTTTTCCGAGCATCAATGAATAAGAATATACTTTGAGCAAGTAGGAGGGAGATAATGACTGGTAATAGATAAAGCAACTCTTTTGTCATAACTTCTTCACCTGCTTAATATATGTGAAACTGCTAAAAATAGAAGCACCGATGAATACTCCTATTTGTAGGAGTAGAAACAATGAAGGTAATTGAAAAAGGGTAACAGCAAAAATGAGAAGGGTAAAACAAGCTACAGCCAGAAAGGCAATAAGTTCTTTTCTAAGTTTAACTTTTACACGCTCTTGTTGCTCTACTACAAAATGTTCAAACCATTGATCAGAAGGAGTATTTTCTTCGATTTCTTGATTAATCATTTTAAATCCACTTTCAAATAATTGTTTTAAGTCAAGATCTTGGTCGCCCGTTTGCTGACGTTTTTTGTTCATCTAATTTCAACTCCTCTCTCAACCGGGTAATACCATTATGAACCCTTGACTTCACTGTCCCTAAAGGCACACCCACCATTTGGCCAATTTCATCGTATGAATACCCATAGTAATGCTTTAGTATAATCGGCAGCCTCGTTTCCTCGTTCAAAGTAGATAATGCTTCCAACACTTCACTCCACTCTTCTTGTCGTGAATGAACATCCCACTTTAACTTACGAAAACTTGCTTCCTCCTGCTGCCGATTTTCTTCTCTTTTCTTCTCCCTTTGAAGGTCAACATATCGATTCGTCGCAATCGTAATGAGCCAGGAAGAAAATTTGGACTTTCCATTAAATTGATGAATTTTCTCTACGCATTTTGCCATGGTATGTTGAGCCAGTTCTTCTGCTTGATGATGATTCATCGTTACTTTGATTAAATATTTAACAAGAAAAGGATAATTTTCTTTAAATAAGAGAGCAAAGGCGGCATGATCACCTTTTTTTGCTCTTTTTATAAGTTCTCTCTCTTCCATCCTTTTAGTCCTTTCTCCCCACCCCATCGGGTGTATTCATTGATAAGACGATCAATACGAAAAAACGTTCATTTTCATTTTACTTTTATTCAGCTTGTTCATGCTTCTTTTCCAGCGCTTGTTCAAGAAAGTTTAGTTGATTCCGCTACAGCTCACTTTTTGGGAAGAAAACGGAGCTGTTCCCTCGCAATCCAGCACACTTTGGTTTACAGAGTCTTTAGAAGTCAGTTTCACAAAATAAAACCTTTATGAAAATAAAATATTTTCATAAAGGTCTCTAATCACCCGTTCAATACTGCCGGCTTAACTTCCTCTTCGTTCATAAATTTAGGAAGGATTACCGTATAAAGAGCGCCTACAAAAATCAAACACCCTCCAACGACCCAATAAAGCATCTCAACGGAAACCACGTTTGGAAAAGTCATGGCAATAATTCCTAGCGTAATAGATTGTGAAAGCATCATAAGTGGGTTAATCCATCCTTGGACTCTACCCATCATTTTAGGATCAATTATACTAGGGAGCCATCCACCAATAGCAATATTCACAAGTGGCAATCCTAAAGCTGCCAAAAAGACAATCATCATAAACACCCAGGTGGTTGGAGCAAAGGAAGCAGCGATGATAAACGTTCCTGAAATCACTAACCCAGCTACTATCAGAACATGAAACCTAAATTTCTGAGTTAACATGGATGATACAACACTTCCAATTAATACTCCCGAACCAAATGCTATACCTAATAATATGGAGTACTCCTCATATGTTTGAGGTGCTAGTTTATACTTCAAAATAAAAATAGGTATTACCGAGAAGCCTCCATTGACCACTCCAAATACAACAAATCCGCTTATTAAAGAGAGTAAAAGCTTATGATTAAGGATGTACATCAAGCCCGATTTAAAGTCCTTGGTTACAGACGCAATATTTAAATCCTTCCAGGTATGCTTACCATTTGGCAGGCGGACCTCTTCATTAATAACACATTTCTTAATTAAAATGGCGCTAATGATGAAGGTGATGAAATCAACGATAATGGCCCCATATATTCCAGCTGTCCAATAGACAAAAATTGCAACGGCATTTCCTAGTAGCATAAACAAACTCATAACCATTTGATTCAGTCCTGCAGCAGTTGAATAGTCGTCCTTTGACAACACACCTTGTAAAATAGCCTGTTCAGCAGGGAAAAAGAATTTTTGAACTCCACTTCGTAAGAACAGAATCGTAAAGATTAAAGGTAGCCAGCCAATATAAATTGCGCCAAGTAATAACAATGTTAAAAAGGCACTCACGGTATCACAATGGTAAGCAATCTTTTGACGATCCATCCTGTCCGCTAACACCCCTACAATAAAAAAGACGACAAGCGTAGGAAGAGAATACATCATTTCTGTAATCGAAGCATACATGGGCTGTTCAGAAAACCGATCAAGAAGATAAAACATAAAAGCGGTCAAGCCAATAACACTTCCCATATGGGACGTGAAGTTGGCAAGGAATAACTTTAAGAAAATTGGCTTTTTAAAAATTTCAATCATTTTTTTCATAGATACCTGTCTCCCATCTTTCCTAATCTATAATCTAATCATATCGATATTCTCTTACTCCCTTGAGAGTCTGATGGTGGTTTCTTCCTCAGTCTGAAGTCGGATAACTATTAAGAATGCTTTTCTTAAAGGTTTTTGTTATTTTAAAGAAGAAAGTTGTCCAGTTCTATAAACGTATAGAAATTTCTTCTTTAATCATTTCATTTACCTTTCCAAAAGAAGATTGGCTCCTTTCGATATGAACCCAATCGATTTCACTATGAGATAAGATATCTTTTTCAAGTTTAACCCTGTGAGTAAGGTATTGAATAATTCCAGTTAAATCATTGGGAAGTCCATTGTTATATCCAAACTCTTGAGTAGTATAATAATCTCTTACAAATTCAAACCAATCGTTTGAACGTTCTTTCTGAACGTGACTAAAAGATTGAGTAATATCAGTAGGTTCTATATATATTACCAGGGGATTAAACCCTCTTATTTCATTTATTAATTCAGTAATAAAGGATTGAATGTTGGTGGTTGATAGATTATTTTTTGCCATTAAAAAGGTTGTAGGGTTTTGAAGCAAGCAGCAATCCAGTATGTAGACATGGTCATTATGGCCAAGAGATTTTTTAAAAGAAGTCCATTTTCTTTTTAGCAAAGTCCTATAAATAGTTGGTGGTTGATTATAGACATCATAAAAAGACAGCTCTTTTATGAATTCTTCAGGAAATAACGCACTCTCCTCTAATTTCCCGTAATAGACAAGAACTCCTTTTTCAATTGATTCTCTGAATCTATTTAGCTCAAGTGATGAAATAGAATGTTTATCTAGAATAAATGAAAGGTTTTCTTCTTGTAGATAGGCTACCCTCTCATAATCTGCTGGTTGATCTAAATCTCCTTCAACATACATGTGTGTAACGATTCCTTTTTCCCTTAATATATGTCCAATTTGTTGTACCGCTGTTGTTTTTCCGGCTCCAGGAATGCCTTCAACAAATATTATTCTCGTGTTCATAAAACCCCTCCCAAACTCAACTTCTTCCATGATATACCAAAATTATATGTGTTGCATATATTTTTTAATATGCGCTGTTACTCAATTTCTTAAATATTGAAGAAAATTCATGTTGTTCTTTACGAGAGGAGCCATATATAAAAAAACAGCCTGAAATATACTCATCACAGGCTGCCTTAATTCAGAAAATCATTGTATTATTCAAAGGTTCCTTTAACAACAGCTTTTCTGTTCTCGACCATTAACTTTCCTTTTGCATAAACAGTGTCTATGTTTAATGTTTTTTTATCCAATAAAACCAGGTCTGCATCCTTCCCTACTTCTATATGGCCTTTTTGTTTTAGCTTTAAAATTTTTGCAGGATTTGACGTAATGACCCTGATGGCTGTCTCTAATGGAATTCCTTCTTTTAGAATGGCATCTTTCACCTCTTTGAATAAACTTGAAACTTGTCCAATTTGAAGGCCGATAAGCTCACCGTTTTCATCAAAGTCAGGCAAACTCGCTTGTCCATCAGACGTATAGGTTATTTGATCAATGGAAACTCCTGCATCAAGCATTCTCTTTAGGGCTTTACTACATTTCACTTCACCTTCCCCCAGAAATTGAGGGATAGTACTTGTAGTAAAATCAACATAACCTCCTTTTAGTGCATAATGAATTCCCGCCTTAAATAAATGAGCATTTCTATTGATGTGAGTAGGATAAAACTGTTTGATTGGAATATCTGTTAAATCAATCACATCTTCTATTAATTTCAAATGTTCTCGGCTATCCCCTACATGCACATTGACGATACCAGATTTACCTGACAGCATACCTCCAATCCTAGCTGCTGATGCTATCTTTGCTAATTCATTGACAGTAGGTTGAGAAGAACGGTGATCTGAAATTGCTACTTCTCCTACACCAATAATTCGATCCACAAGGATGATATCATCCTCAATTTTCCCAGTAAGAGTCTTTAAAGGGACCTGATAGGAACCAGTTTGAACATAGCAAGTGATCCCTTCTTCTTCGAGACCACGTGCCTTGGCAATGAGACTTGTCATAGTACGGGTTGTCCCATCAGTTCCGATGACCCCTACTATTGTCGTTATTCCTGCAAGAGTAGCTTGGCTAAGTTGAATTTCTGGTGTTCTTGTTCTAAAACTACCTTCTCCGCCTCCACCCATAATATGTACATGAGAATCGATCAATCCAGGTATTACGTATTTTCCCTGAGCATCCATTACCGTTATATCCACAAACCCTTTCGGCAGGTCTATTTTATCTTCTATATAGCCTATTTTATTATCTACCAATAATATATCTTTTTCCCCTAAATAATCTGGAGCATATACTTCTCCATTTTGAATTAATGTCAGCATAATGTTGACTCCTTTCATTATGACAATCATTTGGATCGTCCTATACTTTATATTTAGAAAACGTGGTGATGATTTCCTGCTTCTTATTGAACTTCCCTTCCAACTTAATCAAAGGTTTGTTTTATATCAATACCATTTACGAACAAGAACGATTTACCGTAAAATAATAACCAAAAATAATCATATTTTTTTGAAAAAGAAGCACACTAATCTTACTACTTTCTTTAGCTCACCCATATATAAGTGTTTCGCTTTTTCGGACAGCCTTGTCCATGAAAGATCAGGGAAGACTTAACTCCTGGGTAAAAAAACAAAATAGGTTTTAAAAGATCGCTAACCGGGTAACTTTTAATTAACCGGTTAAATAAATCAAAAAATTCTTAGTTGATATTAATAAGTCGAGGTGAAATGTTATGGTACGTACAATCTTAATGGTAGTTGGAGCAATTGTTGTAATTGGTTGGATCATCAGCATGCTTTAAGAAGTTTTGAATTTATAATTAAAGAGCAATCATATTAATTCTAATGAAAAAGAAAGAGCAGGATGGATCTTCCCCCCATCCTGCTCTTTCTTTTTGACTAATTTAGTTTATAGATTCAATCCAGCTCTTCTTAGTATCTGATTCTTCTTGAAGAACTCTCATATAATGAAAAACGACTTGTTTTGTTAATTCATCACTGCCTAATATTTTTAAATGCTGCATGCATTTTTGAATAGATGGATGAAGGGCATATCCCTTCTCCTCTTTCTTTGCTTCAAGGGATTTCATATACATGTATACGATTTGACGGGTTCTTTTGTCGATGTCTAATTCCTTTAAATGCTGAATACAACTTTTAATGGTAGGATGCATCCTTCTCCCCATATAATTTCCTCTCCTTGATGAGTAACATTTTTTATTATTACACTATTACGTACTGAGGTGAATTTTTATGGGGATAATTTAAAAAGATTAAAAAACTTTTTTTAGGGTAAATAATAGGTATTCCATATATAGAGGTGATATAGATGTTTAAACACATTTTACTTGCTTATGATGAAACAGACGGAAGCAAAAAAGCATTAGATGAAGTAATGAAATTATCTAAGTTGTCATTTGAAACAAAATTAACTGTGTTATATATCTCTGAAGAAAAAATAGCGAATGAAACTCACGATCACTATACTCCAACTCATGCCATGCCAGATACAACACCTGGTCCTGACAATGTGTACATGGGTAATTTATCTGGATCTCGTGAACAACCAGGGAACAAATCTGAGGAACGCCATGAAATCAAGACCCCTTCCTCGACTCACCATGTATTAAGAAATGTACAAGAAAAACTATCTCCTTATAATCTGAATGCGAATTATATCCACCTATCAGGATCAGAAGCTAAACGCATTTGTGAATACGCAAAAGAAAACTACGTTGACCTCGTGGTTGTAGGGAACAGTGGAAAAACCGGCATGAAAAAATGGGTACTGGGAAGTGTAAGCGAAAAAGTTGCACACTCCTGTGAATCCAGCGTATTAATTGTAAAATAACATGTTAAGAGGGACGGACCTCATCTTCATTTTTGTGAAGATGAGGTCCGTCCCTTTTTTCACCTAATGCTTTGAGTTGAAAGCAGTAGAGAGTAGTATAAAGATTTTTCCGATCCATTGGCGAATCTTCAAGTCACTAAATACATTTAATCTAGAAAATTGTGGTCAAATCCTTGTTGGAAAGCCACCTTTTAACAAAATAATAAATAAGAATAGTTGAAAGTATGTACCTTTAAGAAGTATACTATTCCTTCGTTAATTCATTAAAACGTTTGTGAGCGTTGTTCTCATCAAAGCTGCTATAAATTCGATAATGTTCAAAATCTAATATTCTAAAATGTTGACTGAAAACATTTTGTTGAAGAACATATCCTTCATCCTTTTCAATATCCTTCCACCAAATCTTTCCACCAAGAGTTTTTTCTTTTCGATAATCAATACCTTCTCTTGCAATGGTTTCAATTACCTCTAATGGTTCTCCTCCCAGGCTAGCAGCTAAAGTTTCACTATCTTTAAATAGGGCACAAACAGCAATTACCGCAGTCCAGCTCGCCATTACTCGTCCCTTTTCAATTTGAACAAGGGTTTTCTTAGATAATCCAATGACATTAGCCATCTTATCCTGTGTATACCCAGCCTCTGTACGAATAAGTCTCAGCTTTTCCGATATAATAAGTACAATTTCTTCCTTCGTCATAACTTCACCTAAAATCCTTTAGTATAGTGTAATATTACACCGTTTCTGTTTCCTATTTCAAGAATTATTAAACATTTTTTTAATAACCGATTGATTTTTGTATCTCATTGTTCATTTTACTATACTTTTAATAGATTCGTTCAAAATCTATCGAGTGGAGGTACTAAAATGGAGAATGTCATCATTGTTTTGCTCCGACAAGATTTTAGAATTCATGACCAGCCTGCTCTATACCAAGCTTCTCTTCAGGGAAAGGTGATTCCTCTTTTTATTTTAGATGAACATACACCCTATGCCAAAAAAGGAGAAGCAAGTAAATGGTGGTTACATCAAAATCTTGAAGCCTTTCATTCTACTTTAAAGTCAATCAACGGTCGCTTGTGGATAGACAAAGGAAAGACCCAAGATGTTCTTACCCGATGGATTAAAGAAACAGGAGCCACGGGAGTTTATTGGAATAGAAATTATGACCCCAATGTTTATAAAATGGATAAAGACCTTGCACTAAGCCTATCCTCTCAAGGGGTAGAGGTGAAAACATTTGAAGGTAACCTATTACTACCACCATGGAAAATTAGAAAAGAGGATGGTTCTCCTTATAAGGTCTATTCAGCCTTTTACAGGAGGTTAAGAAAGGAAACAATTCCTAAGCCGGTTCCTCAAGTTAAAAGCATGAACGTGCCTGATATAAAACACATAGGCCTTTTGATAAAAGAATTGTGTCTTATTCCCGAAATACCTTGGTATAAAGTGATGGACAGTATATGGGAACCTGGAGAAAAAGCAGCAATGAGGAGATTCCATCGGTTTGTAAATAACAGTCTAGAACAATATCACTCTGGGAGAGACTTTCCATCAGATCGACATCATTCAACACTCTCTC
Source organism: Rossellomorea aquimaris TF-12 (assembly GCF_001648555.1). Lineage (GTDB taxonomy): Bacteria > Bacillota > Bacilli > Bacillales > Bacillaceae_B > Rossellomorea > Rossellomorea aquimaris. The sequence goes on from NZ_LQXM01000024.1 coordinate 53,235, forward strand.
CCTATTTGTCTCTCGGTATCATCTCCGTTCGAAGTATGTTTCACTTCTTGATAGAAAGTGAAAATACAAAATCAGAAACCTTTATTAAACAACTCATATGGAGAGATTTTTCTTATTCTATTCTTCTCCATTTTCCAAACTCACCTGAAAAGCCCCTATATGAAAAGTTTGAAAGATTTCAATGGGAGGATGACCTGGTGAATTGGGAAAGTTGGACAAAAGGAAAAACTGGCTATCCTATTGTGGATGCTGGAATGCGAGAATTATGGGCCACTGGATTCATGCATAACAGGGTTCGAATGATAGTTGCTTCTTTTCTTACTAAGCATTTGCTTATCCCTTGGCAAAAAGGGGCAGATTGGTTTTTCAATACGTTAATTGATGCAGACCTTGCCAATAATTCCATGGGATGGCAATGGGTAGCGGGATCGGGACTAGACGCCTCCCCCTACTTTCGTATTTTCAACCCGACAACTCAAAGTGAGAAGTTCGATAAGCAAGGTCAATATATTCGAAGGTGGGTACCAGAATTAAACAAGCTTCCTAATAAATATATTCACAAGCCTTCAGAGGCTCCATTAGAAATCCTAACTTCCGCTGGTGTGGTATTAGGGGAAAGTTATCCTCTCCCCATCGTTGATCATAGAAGTGCAAGAAAACGAGCATTAGAGCATTATGATCACATAAAATAAAAAGGCAGTTTTCGTAACCTTTATTTTTATTAAAACGAGTAGTGATCGATTGCAGCGAGGGATGCTCGCTTTCTCGCCTGCCCCTTTGTGGACTCCAACTGTCTAGCTCAGGGGCTTATATTTTATCTGGTCAACAAAAAAAGGTGACCACCCCATATCGGAGTGGTCATCTTTTTACGATTTAAATTAAGCTTCTCCTCTTTGTTCCTTTATTGTACGTTTCTTCTCGGATTCTGAAACGTACAATGCACAAGCCGCATCTCCTGAAATGTTAATGGAGGTTCTTGCCATATCTAACAGACGGTCAATTCCTAGGATCAACCCAATACCTTCTACTGGTAAGTTTACGCTGCTTAAAACCATAGCTAGTAAAATCAAACCAACTCCTGGAACTCCCGCTGTTCCAACACTGGCCAAAACAGCCGTTAATACAACAGTAATCAACTGCTCGAGGGTTAAATCAATCCCATATACTTGGGCAATAAAGACAGTGGCAACACCTTGCATGATTGCCGTCCCGTCCATATTTATCGTTGCTCCTAAAGGCTGTACGAAAGAACTGATGGACTTTGAAACCTTTAATCTTTCCTGTGCAACATCCATTGAAACAGGAAGGGTGGCATTACTACTTGAAGTACTAAATGCAACACTCATTGCCGGACTGAAGCTCTTAAAGAACCACAACGGATTTTTCTTTGCCAGGAACAATACTGTTCCACCGTACGTAATGATGGCATGGATAATTAACGCCAGTAATACAACAACAAAATAAAGCCACATTGCTTTAAGTGCACTCATGCCCTGGCTACCAATGGCTGAAGCGATTAATCCAAATGTACCGTATGGAGCAAATTTCATCACAAGAGTCACTAAGTACATCATTAAATCATTACCTTGCTCCACAAGCTTTAATATACCATTCGTCTTTTCACCTAAAGCTGTTAAACCAAACCCAATAAATATGGCAAAGGCAATAATTTGGAGCATGTTTCCTTCGGTCATTGCTGTTAAAGGATTTTTTGGAATGATATTCATTAAGGTTTGACCTACTGGAGGTGCTTCTTCAGATTCGAATCCTTCAGATTGTGCTTTATCGATTCCCTCAACTAAACCAGGATCAATAAGATTGGATAGAGATAAACCAATGATTATGGCAATACACGTTGTTACTAAAAAGAATACAATCGTCTTTAAACCTATTCTCCCTAGTTTTTTAGGGTCCCCTAGGCCTGCTGATCCCAATACAATAGATAGAAATACAATTGGTACAACTAACATGCTGATCAGATTAAGGAATATCTTCCCTAGTGGAGTGAATAGATACGGATCTAAAATATCAAATAAATCTTTTGCAAATATATTGAGTGCAAGTCCAACAATTGCTCCCAGTATTAAGGCAATAATAATCTTTGTTGTTAAATTAAATTTCATAGATGTTCCTCCCTCTTCTAAATAAAACAAAAAATAATATAAGAATTCTTACCCTCTTCCCACAAATTCAAAACCTCTTTTTTCCACAACAAGATGTATTCATATGTAAGAACGAGTTCTACATCCCCTATTATACTGATTTATTTTAAAATTAAATAAGTTCCTAACCATTTTAAAGCATATTTACTAGATGATTTGCTATTTTCCTCATAAATTAAGGAATCTATTAATTAATTTGTACTATTGCTTAATAACTAATATATTTTTCTGTCCGTAGAAGGTTAAATGATTACATTTTTGGGTAAATAATAATAACACCACGATAAAGAAAGGAACATAATCTTATGGAAAAAACAGTCTACTTTCTTTCAAGTAGCCAACAACGCAGCTTAATAGCTGAAGGATGGGCTGAGAAACTTTCTTTATCAGATTGGTCCTTTAAGAGTGCCGGCTGGCTAGGTGAAAGTTGTACTAACTTCAGCGTATTAGCAATGAAGGAATTATGTATAGATATTAGCTCTATCCCTCGTTCACGTATCGAGATGAAAGACTTAGGTGAAGCGGCGGTTATTATAGCGATTCAAGATAAAGAATATGATGATGAAATTCATCTCCCATCAGAGCTGGATGAAAAGGTAATCTATTGGGATTTACCAAATCCACGTAAACGTTCAACAACAATTCTTGAAGAGTGGGTTAGCTACCAAGAAATTTGTGAAGAGATAGCCTTGAGAGTTAAGAATTTACCGACCATTCTTCCACAATTCCATTAAGAGGACTGATTACAACCGATAGTTTTTGTAATCAGTCCCTTTTTTTATCGATCCTTACGTAAAATATTCTAATTTAGCATTTGGAAAGCATTTTTCCATGTATGAATATAAGTGATCTTTTAGATCCTGTTCTTCATCTTTCTGATAGATGTACTTACCAATTCCATATTTCCCCCATTTATATCGACGCTCTTCCTCATTCAATTCAAGCTTCGTCATAGGATAGTTTTTTTCAATCACTCTTTTGGCAGGTTTTGTAAATCGATGTTGAATGAATTCAAAGGTTAAGTCCTTCTTAGCTTCATCTGGTAAATGAGCTTCCAAATGTTCAAACATCTGTTTATATCCCTCTTCCCAGCCTTCATGAATATAAATGGGGGCAACAATAAATCCTAAAGGATACCCTGCTCTCGCTACCTTTCCTGCTGCCTCTAACCTCTTTTCTAAAGAAGATGTTCCAGGTTCAAAATTCTTAATAACATAATCTGCATTAATACTAAACCTAAACCTTGTCTTACCGTTATGCTTTGCATCAAGCAAGTGATCCACATGATGAAACTTGGTTACAAATCGTAATTTTCCGTACTCTGATTCACCAAAATGCTCTATCGCCCGCTTCAACGTATGAGTAAGGTGGTCAACTCCAACAATATCTGATGTACAAGCAGCCTCAAACCTGGTGAATTCAGGTGCTCTTTCCTCGATATATTGATCCGCTGCTTCAAAGATTTCATCCACATTCACATATGTCCGAATATAGGGTTTACTTCCCATGGTAGTTTGCAAATAACAATAATGGCAATGACCCATACATCCTGTTGCAAAAGGAATGGCGTATTCAGCAGAAGGTTTGGAGGTGTCGAATTTTAATGTTTTTCGTACCCCAACAACTAAGGTGGATTTAGCAATCCGATATTTTTGAAAGTGATTATCCCCGGGTAGATCTCGTACTTGGTTATGGGACGTTGTATAACGAATCTCCACATCCATCTTTTCAAACTTTTCCTTTAGTTCTTTTCCTAATGGATATTCTAAAGCATTTGGCTCAAAGTAAACCAATTGAGGTACAAACGGTTTCACCATACATTATCCCTCCTAGTGGTCTCCAAAGTAATGAGAATATGCCTGCTCTGCTTCAGCTTCCGAAGAATATACTGCAACTTCCTCTGTCAGGGGGTAATACGTTTCATACAAAAACAAAGAAAGCTCGTTTGGATTTTCCGGATTGTGTACAACTGCCGCTTCCTGCACATTGGCAACACTTTGAGTGTGGGGATTACGGTAAATTACATAGACTACATCTCCTGCGTGATAAGGCATGTGCTGACTATTTAACTCCATCATTTTCACCTTTTCTTAAAATGTCATTACTATCATTTTTGCTCATAGTGAATGGAAATATGATGGTAAATGATGTTTGTTGTAGATACTCATAAAAAAAGGCTGTTTTCGTTAACTTTTTTGCTATTGAAAAAGCAAGTAGTGGTTGATTGAAGCATGAATTTCTATAAATAAAAAATACAATTATCTAGCGTTTAAAAAATCAGCATTTTTAAAGTATTCAGCGGTTGATTTTAAATATTTAAGTGAAAATCCTGTTCTTTTATTGCCCAATAAAGCTCTGTCACGAAATCTATTTGAAGGAAACTGCGTAGACTCCTGTGGAAAAACGGGTGTGCCGAGACCCCGGTAACAAGAAGCTGAGGAGGCTCGGCCGCTCCCTAGCTGTAGGGGGAGCAGTTCCCCTCACCATCCAGCACACACCACCACAAACTGGTTGACAGAGCCTTGGTATTATCATGTGTTTTAATAAAAACAAAAGAGCCTAAAAAAAGACCTAAAATGGCTAAAGCTTAAAGCCATTTTAGATCTCAGTACTCTCAGTGGAAAGGTTGTAAAAAGCACATGTTTGTTCAAAAATAACCTTATACACTAAAGATGCTGGCTGCTTCTTTAGCTCGGCTATTTTCTTTATGGTTTCATGCATCCATGTTGGATGGGTCATCCTTCCTTTAAAGATACCTTCAAATTGCCATGGACCATCGGTTTCGACCATTAGTTGTTCTAATGGGAACAATCTGACTAACTGTTGTATTTCCTCTTCATATAAAACATCGGGGGTTATAGAAACAAAATAACCATTGTCCTTGACTCGCTTAATCGTATTCACGTCTCCTTTAAACCAATGAAAATGGGCATTCTTAACTGAATGTTTTTCTAATAGATCACACACAATTGGCGCGTGCTCATAAACAGCGTGAAGATTTATAGGTTTGCCCAGATGCTTAGCTTGTAGGATGAAAACCTCTAATAATTCTTGATAAGGGCTCAAAGTAATAGCAGAGTTTTCTCTCATCAAATAAAAAGGCAGTCCCACTTCCCCAATAGCGCATATTTCAGATTCATGTTCTTGAATGAATTTTTGTAAATTACTCAATTCCCCATCTGAAGGTAGACGTTGCTCTGGGTGAAAACCAGCAGCGACTTTCACTCTAGAATCTCTTCGAGCAAGGTCTAAATTCCGTTTTACAGATTGTAGGTGGAACGATACAGAGATTAAAGCTTCCACTGAACTGATTTTCATTTCCTTCAGAATTTTCTCTTGATCATTTAATTCATACAAATCCAAATGGGTATGGGAATCGATAAGAAAGCCTTTAGACATATTGAGACAATTCCTCAAAAATGTCCGTTTTCCATTTTAAAAATTCTTCTGTCAATAAAATTTCTTTGTTTCTTGGACGAGAAAAAGGAACGGTAAATTCCTTTACCACCGTTGCAGGTCGAGTGGATAAAATGATAATTCGATCTGATAAGAATAAGGCTTCATCGATATTGTGTGTAACAAATAGTACGGAACTTCTATCTTCTTCCCATATTGATAATAGCCACTTTTGCATATCCAATCTCGTAAATTCATCCAGAGCCGAAAAAGGTTCATCTAAGCATAAAAAGGATTGGGGGCTAACGAGAGCCCGAATAAAAGCTACTCTTTGCTTCATTCCCCCGGACAACTCTCCTGGATAAGCTTGTTCATATCCTTTTAGACCTGCCCTCTCAATCATCTCCATTGCTTTCTTTCTGTCCTTCTCCCCATGTAGTTCTTGACCTAACAGCACATTCTCTATCACCGTTCTCCACGGAAGGAGGGACGGACTTTGTGGCATATAACTGATGGAGCCTCTTTGGCCATTTATTGATTTTCCATTTAATTGAATGTCGCCTGAATCAGGAGAAAATAGTCCACCAATAATATGAAACAAGGTGCTTTTCCCACTTCCTGAAGGACCAAGAATAGAAACAAATTCTCCTTCGCTCACATTGATCGAAATATCTTCTAAAACAAGTTCTCCATCAAAGAATTTAGACATTTGTTTTATAGATAAAGTTGTCATCTATTCGTCCTCCTTTCGATGTTTCACAAAAACCTTCTCTAACACAACAATACTTCCAAAAAACAACAAGCTAAGTAACATTATAATAAATATAGATACAAACACTCTATCTGTTCTAAAGGATGAAGAAGCAAGAGTCATATAGACACCAATCCCTTTTTGGGCTCCTAACCATTCGGAAATAACAGCACCCATCACGCTATAAGTAGCCGAAATTTTCAAACCTGAAAAAATAGCGGGAAGAGCATGAGGCCATTCTACTTTTCGAAAGAGCTGTCCTTTTGTTGCTCCTGCCATTTTCATGTAATGAATATATTCTTCATTTGTTTGTTTAAAGCCATCAAGTGCAGATACAGCGACAGGAAAGAAGCAGATCAGAGTTATAACAATCATCTTAGGCAATAATCCAAATCCAAACCAAATCACCAGTAAAGGAGCTAGCACGATAATCGGTATATTTTGAGATAAAATCATTAAAGGATAGATGGCTTCTCTTACTCGTGGAAGCAGATGCAAACCAACAGCTGTACCGATACCGATACTACACCCAATCATAAAGCCTCCAACCGTGAGAAGCGCAGTAGATGAAAGATGTTTTGTAAAAGAAGCCCAAGACGTAACTCCTTCCAACCAAATTTCTGATGGAGAAGGCATTAGCCATGAAGGGATATCCAAGACTCTGGTTGTGATTTCCCAAATGATGAATAAAAGGATGAGGACCAAGAGGGGTCTCCATCCTTTTCTAATAAGTGACTTTATCATCTATATTTCTCCGTTAACTGGTTCATTTCAATACCCTTTGGTTTATATAAAACCTTAATTTGGGAGATGACATTCTCACTTCCTAGTTCAATCATTCGTTCATTCATCTGTTCGATTACATGAAACAGCTCAGAAAGATTTCCTTCCATAGTCGTTTCAAGTGGATGCACTTCATATTTAACCCCAGCATTTTTAATGATGGCAATCGCTTCATCCACATACGGAATGACATCTTCCCCATTTTTGGTTTTTGGTATAATTTGAATACTTACGAGTGAATTCCCCACATTGCTCACCTCTTATTTTGGTAAAAATTCGTTAGTAAAAGCTTTTTTACTATCAAATTTTTTCTCTAACAACTTATTTTCGTACATCCATTCACCATAATTTTCCCAAACCTCTAGCTTTTGTTCACCCCATCGTTTTGCATCGTCCTGGTATTTAGGTGCAAGCCATTCTTGACTTTTCATCACCAACTCCTTATCTAAATCTGGAGCTGCTTCCAGTAGAATTTCTCCTGCCTCTTTAGGCTGGTCGATAGCAAATTTATACCCTTTTGAAGTAGCCGCTAGAAATGATTTTACAGTGTCAGGGTCAGACTCTATCATCTTTTCGTTAGTTGTCAGAACTGGAGTATAATAGTCTAATTTTTCCGAGTAATCTTTCACGTACATCATATTAAGTTCTTCTCCACGAAGCTCTGCTTCAATTCCTGTCCAACCATAGTATATCCATGCAAAATCCACATCTCTTTTTACTGCAGTAAAGAAATCAGTGTCTCCCATATTCACGAAATTCACTTTCTTAACGTCAGCATTTTCTTGTTTCATAATGGATGACATAACGGCCTCTTCTACAGGTGAACCCCATCCACCATAGTTTTTCCCTTCAAAATCCTTTGGTGTTGTAATTCCCTTTTCCTTAGGAGAAGCAAACCCTGAAGTATTATGTTGTATAATTGCAGCTATTGAAACTAGAGGAACATCTTGAACTCTCGCTTGAGTAACGCCTTCTTGATATCCCACTCCAAATTCAGCTTTACCTGAGGCGACGAGCTGATCAGCACCTGCTTCACCAGGCATAATAATATCTACATCTAAGCCCTGATCTTTAAAATATCCTTTTTCCTTCGCAACATACAATCCTGTGTGATTGGTATTAGGTGTCCAGTCCAGTACTACAGACACCTTTTTCAGTTCATCTTTCTTGTCGTCTGAAGCACTGCTTCCCCCACTACAAGCAGTCAATAAAAACATTGAACAGATTAGTACGATCAACCTTTTCATGTCGATTCCTCCTTTTTTATGTATAACGTTTATCCTTCACTAAGCAGCTGAAACCAATTCAAAAAGCGCCCTAAGCTAACAGCCCAGGACGCATTATCAAACAATTGAAATATCTCGTTTGAGAATATGTTTCCTACGCTGGTATCAGCCAGTTCAGGTTCTAAGGGTCAGTATCTGAATGGATACAATCTCAACCGGCCGCACCGGTCCCCCTACATTTCTTCTCTATGAAATTATGTATAAACGTTATCTTCAACCTTTACTTTGCCATAGTAATAGAATGTTTTCAAGTAATAAAAATTCTTCCCTCTTTTTGAAAGGCACTTTTTGCAATGAATGTTGTTATTTTAAACACATGATCTGCCAAGTCTCTCTCAACCAGTGTGTGCTGGATGGTGAGGGGAGCTGCTCCGCTTTCCGTGTAAAGCGAGCACCTCTAGCTGCAATCATCCACTACTCGCTTTTTGAATAGCAACAAAGTTTACGATAACAGCCTTTTGAAAAGGTGTTTTCCATTTTCTCTATTCTTCCCACTTACCACCCCAGACATTAAATTTATTTCCGTCTGGGTCATATAGATCAAAGGCGACACCTGTCCACGCTTCATGAAGCTCACCAACATGCACTCCATTTCTTTTCAAGCGATTGTATTCTTCGATGACTTTTTCTTTTTCATCATCAAAGTTCAAGGTTGCCTTATACAGTTCAGTATTATCTGAATTCATCAAACTCCCTTTTACTTGTGGGTTCTCAGGGGGCTTTTCTACCTCCCATAAAAATATCCATTGACCGTTTTCAACTCTAAAACTGACATTTCTATTTTGATTATTCATCTCTTCTCCAACTTCTAAAGAAAAGTGCTCATTCCACCATTTATAAGATGCTTCAATATTGCAAACGGGGATATGGATACACGGGATACTAGAAAGTTTTAAATGTCTCAACGTAATCTCTCCTCTTTTGTAAGGTATCAATACACGTTAATAATTTCGATACAACATTTGTAAATCCTCTTTGTTCATAAAAAAACGAGTATTGAAGGAGAAGAATTAAGATGAGATAAGGCAAGCAATCTTTTTCATGTGGAGTCAAACCATTTTTATTTTCATATCCCTTTAGAAATTCCTCTATAAACAGAAGTTTACCTTCTCCAGCTTGTTTTCTTAAAATCCCAGTAATAAAGTACGCAACGTCAACAACTCGAGGTGCTTTTCTTATTCTTTCAAAATCTATTAATCCTTTCATCTTATTGTCTACTATAAGCAGATTTTTCAAATGAAAATCACTATGTATAAATTGTAGAGGCATCTCTTTATAATTAGATAAGACCTCATCATATTGAAAAAAGTTCTTTTTTGCCCAAGCTCCTACTTGTGTATGATGTCTTTCTTTCCTCCAGCTTTCCAAATAGAAAAATACATTCCATTCAATGGGTTCTTCCCTGGATTTATAAGTAGACATCAACTTATGGAGCAAACCCAGATACTCTCCAATGGAAAACACCAATGACATCGAGATAGGGAATTCTTCTTTAGTTTCCCCTTCTAATGCACCATAAAGGGAATAAAATCCACTTTCTTTTTCCACAAATGGATCATTTCCTTTTGTTAAAACAGGCGTTTCGACATTCAGTCCCTTATGTTGTAAATACTGAGTTAGAGAGTATTCTTCGTACCTTTCAAGAAGAGAGGTTTCAATTCTATTTTTAAGAAAATAGACTGCCTTATCCGTCGATATTCTATATATATTTGGACTGATTGTTTCTTTTTTAAAGTGAACTACATCCAGATTCCATTGAGACAAAAGGCTATTTAAAGGCTCAATCATTTTTAATTCCTTTCAAAAAATAGTAAGATACTCTTTAGTATTTCATTGAAGATTTGACGACATACATATTAAGAAAAGAGGTCATGACTATGCAAAGAATTCAAATGACGGAAGACTTATCCTTTTCACGAATTATTCATGGTTTATGGAGATTATCCGATTGGAATCAACCTAAAGAAGAAACCCTTTCGTTCATTCAACATAATCTTGAAAAAGGTATCACGACGTTTGATCATGCCGATATCTATGGTTCATATACGTGTGAAGGATTATTTGGAGATGCACTCTCTCTTCAGCCTTCACTACGTGAAAAGATGGAGATTGTGACAAAATGCGGAATCGTTCTTCCTTCTGAAAATCGTCCAGAACATCAAACACACCATTACAACACAAGTAAAAAACATATCATTGCTTCAGTTGAAAATTCGTTACAAAACCTAAAAACAGACTACATTGATTTATTATTAATACACCGACCAGATCCATTTATGAGTGGAGAAGAAGTGGCAGAAGCATTTACTCAGTTAAAAAATGAAGGAAAAGTACTGCACTTTGGTGTATCCAATTTCAAAGATCATCAATGGAATATGTTACAATCCTATTTGCCGTTTCCACTTGTTACAAATCAAATTGAGTTATCTGCGTATCACCTTGAGAATTTTGAGGATGGAACATTAAATCTTTGTCAAGAGAAGCGTGTTGCTCCTATGGCTTGGTCACCACTTGCAGGTGGAGCCATCTTCAAGGAAGAAGATGAAAAAGCAGTACGTCTTCAACACACATTAAAGAAAGTACAAAAAGAAGTGGGTGCGAAAGGAATAGACGAAGTGATGTACGCATGGCTCCTAAATCACCCGGCAAATATCATGCCCATCGTAGGTTCCGGTAAGAAGGAACGAATCCAAAACGCCATTGATTCACTATCCATTACATTAAACCACGACCAGTGGTTTGAAATCCTGCAAACCTCAATGGGACATGATGTACCTTAAGTTTCCAAGATTGAATTTTTTTCAAACTCTGGGTTAGACGGTCCCCATAAAAAAAAGACGATCCTTTTTTAAAGGTTCGTCTTTTTTAGTGGGCTAAATCCCCTGTACTTACATAATACTCTAAATATACATCCTGTAATTCATTCATTGAAAGCTCATATAGTTGCTTTCCGAAATATTTATATACTCCAATTCTCAGTAACTGCTGGATATAGAAGTCTTTTTTCAATTCAGGCGTCTTTTTTTGCTGTGATTTGTTTTCTTGATGTAACATGATAATCCCTCCACTTGGGGATATACCCAACCAAGAGATAACGTTAAACCACTTGGGACACATTTTAGGACACTTTTATTAATTTTCTTCACAAATGTGATGATGACCTTCCATTACGTTGAGTCCTTCCAATTGAATAGTAGAATGATGAAGCTCGTATTTTTCTTCTAAGAATGATGAGATTTCCAGAAGGATGTCATCTCGATTCACATCGTTATCTACAACAACATGACAGCTCAGTGCCGGAAACTCTGATGTGATACACCAGATATGCAGATCATGCACTTCAATCACCCCGTCTAATTCTGTCATATCTTTTTTTACATCAGAAAGATTGATATGACTAGGCGAGCCCTCCATTAAAATATGAATCGATTCCTTTGTTACCCTCCAGCCACTGATGATAATGAGAATGGCAACAATGACAGATGCAATTGGATCGGCAATATTCCAATTAAAGAAATAAATGAGTAGTCCTGCAATAATTGCCCCAACTGAGCCTAACATATCTCCAAGCACATGAAGAAATGCACTTCGAACATTTAAGTTATGATCTGTATCGCCTCTCATTAATATCCAAGCTACGACTATGTTAACAACCAAACCGATGATGGCGATGATCATCATTGTTGAAGAAACATCAGGAGTTTCTATAAAACGTTGATACGCCTCCCAAAAAATATAAAGAGAAATAAGAATTAATGTTAGCCCATTCATAAAGGCTGCCAATATTTCAAACCGCTTGTATCCATATGTTTTCCCTTTATTTGAAGCTTTTTCACCAATATAAAAGGCTACTAAGCTTAGGCCAAGAGCAGCAGCATCACTTAGCATATGACCTGCATCTGATAATAAGGCCAAGCTGTTTGTCATCAGGCCTCCAACTACTTCTACAATCATAAAAGTAAAAATAAATAGGAAGCTGATTAATAATGCTTTTTTATTTTGAGAATGATTATGTCCATGGCTATGGCCGTGATGATGGCCCATTGTTTTAGTCCCTCACTTTCTTTTCTCTTACCTTTAATAATCTCAATCCGTTCAATGTTACCAATAAGGTAGCTCCCATATCGGCAAAAATAGCAATCCATAAAGTTAGCCACCCAGGAATCACAAGCAATAATGCCAGCAGTTTTATTCCAATGGCGAAGGTAATATTTTGTTTAATGATGTTCAATGTTTTTCTACTTAAACGTACGATATAAGGTAGTTTTCTAAGATCATCATTCATTAACGCAATATCAGCTGTTTCTAATGCTGTATCTGTTCCGGCTCCACCCATGGCAATACCAACATTTGATGCGGCTAGTGCAGGAGCATCGTTTATTCCATCACCGATCATGGCAACCTTCCCATAAGAGTTCATATACCCTTTAATAAAGCTTAATTTATCCTCCGGGAGTAAACCTGCTCTCATTTCCTTTACTCCTAGCTTTTTTGCAATCGCATTAGCCGTCACTTCATGATCTCCTGTAAGCATAACGGTTTGTTGTATACCTAATTTGTGGAGTTGATGAATGATGGATTTACTTGTTTCTCGTACTTTGTCTGCCACTGCAATGAGAGCCAATGGAGTCTCACCGGTTCCAAACACCATTACAGTTTTGCCCTCACCTTGGAGCTGCAATATCTGTTCAGTTGGAGCTTGATTGAATAGTCTTTCAGAACCAATGAAATAGGTGGTTCCGTCGATGGTTCCACTTACCCCTTTTCCCGTATGAGACTGAAAGTTAATAACCCTCAACTCTTTATAATCAATGTCCATTTTCTCCGCTTTCTTTAGAAATGCATTGGCTAATGGATGCTGTGAATAAAATTCAAGAGCGGACATTTGCTTCCATACCTCATCACTAGAGACCTCTTCTAATAATATAAAATCCGTTACTTCAGGTTCTCCTTTTGTAAGTGTCCCTGTTTTATCAAAGGCTATGGCCTTTAATCGTCCTAATTCCTCTAAATAAATACCACCTTTTATCAGAACACCATTTTTAGCCGCGTTTCCAATAGCAGTCACAATGGCCACTGGTGTAGAGATCACGAGTGCACAAGGGCATCCCACCACTAAAACGGATAATCCTTGGTAAACCCATGTAGACCATGATAGTCCCATCAACAATGGAGGTAATAAGGCTACAAAGAGTGCAACCAACATAATGATCGGCGTATAATATTTAGCAAAAACATCTACAAATGCTTGGGAAGGAGCTTTTTCACCCTGAGCTTCTTCTACTAAATGGATGATTTTTGCAAGAGTTGTATCTTCTATTCTTTTCGTTACCTTTACCTTAAGGAGTCCTTCTTGATTAAGGGTGCCTGCAAAAACTCCATCACCCGTTCCTTTTTCAACAGGAACAGACTCCCCTGTTATAGTAGCTTGATTCACGGCGGAATACCCTTCCAGGACTTCTCCATCCATGGCAATTTTTTGTCCAGGCTTTACTAGCATAATGTCTCCTACTTCAACGTCTTCTGCATCAACAAGAAGTTCTGCTCCATTACGGATAATCAAAGCTTGTGAAGGAGCGATATCCATAAGGGAACGAATGGAATCTCTTGCTTTATCCATTGAATAGGATTCAAGGACTTCACTAATAGCAAATAACAGGACCACTATGGCTCCTTCACTCCATTCGCCTATAATAACAGCTCCAATAATCGCTATTGTCATCAAGGTTCTCATATCAAACTCTAGTTTGAAAAGATTTTGAATTCCCGTTTGAAATAGGCGAAATCCTCCTACCAGTATTGATCCTGCAAAAAGAGTAGTAGAAAAAAGATGACTGTTTTCTAAATTAAAAAGTGGTACAAGATAAGCAATAAAAAGTAAACAAAATGAAAGAATTAAATATTTGTTTTTTTTATAGAAAGGGACTTTCCCTTCAGTCTCGACCTTACGCATTCCATCCTTGCGTAGACTTAGACCTTCAAATGCTCCTGCTTTCTCAACAGATTCAATGGTTGCTTCTCCAAATACAGTGATTTTAGAAGCACCAAAATTCACTTTCGCATCAACAACACCATCCAGGTGCTGCACGTTCTTTTCGAACTTAGCTGCACAGCCTGCTCAGGAAAAGCCCTCGACTCTATAGGTATGCTTTGGCACAGGGTTATTCGTCACGTGTCTCCACCTCTCTTTGATGAGTTACTGCGATTTCTATTAACTGTTTAACATGATGATCATCAAGGGAATAATACACAAGCTTCCCTTTCTTTCTGAACTTAGCCAACCCCTGTTTTCTAAGTAATCGTAAATGATGAGAGGCTGTCGCTGTTGATGAGCCGACAATATTAGCAACATCACATACACAAAGCTCATCCTCAATCGTAAGTGCATAGGCAATTTTCATTCTTGTATCATCAGATAACGCTTTAAAGATTGCAGCTACCTTTGAAGTATTTTGTGTTAATAGATCCGTTTTTAAGCGGTTAACCTTCTCTTCATCTATGCAAGTCACCTCACATACGTCTATTGCTTTCAAGTTAAACACCTCACTAACATTCAAATGTTCTTTTGATTATATTATAGAGAAAAGGAGAGAAATGTTCAAACATTCCTTTGAATGTTTGAACATTTCTCTCCTTTTGTATAGGGGTGCTCAAGTAAATCAGTCTTTATGAATGGCTCTTTTCGTTAACATTGTTGCTTTTTCAAAAGCAAGTAGTGGTTGATTTACGTTTCCATACTAGAAAATCTGTTTTCTTTAAGAATATTTTTCACCTTTAAGCTTCTCTGTCACTAAAATTACTTATAGATAGTGAGGGGAAGTTCCCCTCACCATCCAGCACATACTGATTGGCAGAGCCAATGGCTGAACTCATGTTATAAAAATAGCCATTAAAAAAGAGCCCTGTGTATACAAAGGCTCATTCTCTCTGGCTATTTTATTAATTATGTTGTTGAAGTCTTTTTTCTCTTTTCATGAAGAAATCCAGAGCTACCCAAAATACTACGGAAGTAATTGCAAAGATAGCGATAGCGAAGTAAATTTCTTCTGTTTTCCAGTCTAATCGTGGGATAAGGATACCCAGAATTCCTGAAAGTATATAGTAACCACCTATTAGTTGTAAATATAATTTCCCACCGGGAGATTGAACATTTTCTAAATAGCCTTTTCCTGCTTTGCCAAAGAAAATAGCTATACCTCTAATAATGACATAAACCGAAAAGGCAATGATAAGGGCTACAACAAACTCCTGATTAAAAACGTCTGCCATAATCGTTCTCCTTTCCAACATTCCTTTTTTCATATTCTAAATTGTTGTGTTGTTGATTAGAATTCTTTATGATGAAAGTATACATAGTTAAATGAAGTTTTTAGTAACTAATTATGTACACATTACAAAGAATAAATAGGGAATGGATAAGAATGTAATACTTTTAAAAGGATATACTCATTAGTTACGGATTTCAAGTATTATCTTGTCTCATTTATTACTAATTCTTGACACTTATACTCAGGAGGTGTTTGGAGCTTAAGGGGAAGCATAAAAGTGCTACTCTTTGTTACAGCTTCGGATCATTGGAAATATTTATTAATTTACTATTAGTGGCTTTATTAATTGCGTTAACAGCCTTTTTTGTGGCTTCAGAGTTTGCCATTGTAAAGGTAAGAAGCTCCCGAATTGATCAATTGGTAGCTGAAGGAAATCAGACAGCCGTTGCGGCTAAAAGGGTGATCACTCATTTAGATGAATATTTATCTGCTTGTCAGTTGGGAATCACGATTACGGCCCTTGGACTTGGGTGGTTAGGTGAACCTACGATTGAGCACTTACTTCATCCAGTATTCGATAGATTAGAATTAAACCCCTCTTTAACGAGCATTATTTCATTTGGTTTAGCCTTTTCTTTGATCACGTTCCTTCATGTAGTGGTGGGAGAATTAGCACCAAAAACACTTGCTATTCAAAAAGCAGAAACCGTCACACTTTTATTTGCTAAACCGTTAATTTGGTTTTATCGAATTGCCTATCCATTTATTTGGACACTAAATAAATCAGCACGTCTGTTTACAGGTCTTTTTGGATTAAAGCCCGCTTCTGAACATGAAATGGCTCATTCAGAGGAAGAGTTAAGAATTATTCTTTCTGATAGTTATAAGAGTGGCGAAATCAATTCATCTGAATTTAAATATGTAAACAAAATTTTTGAATTCGACGAAAGAATTGCAAAAGAAATCATGGTTCCAAGAACAAATATTGTCACCCTTTCAGCCGGTTCCACCATTGATGAAGTGTTATCCATCATAAAAGAGGAACGATATACTCGATACCCTGTTGTAGATGGAGACAAGGATAATATTCTTGGCATTGTGAATGTAAAGGAATTACTTACAACTCTCGTGAACAATAAAGGGGAGCATAAGGACCTTTCTACGTTTACGAAGCCGGTCATTCGTGTGATCGAAACGATTCCAATACAAGCTCTACTCGTTAAACTGCAAAAAGAACGCTCTACTATGGCCATCCTTCTTGATGAGTACGGTGGTACAGCGGGACTTGTCACAATCGAAGATATTATCGAAGAAATAGTCGGTGAAATTCGAGATGAATTTGATATCGATGAAATTCCAGAGATTCAAAAAGTAAAAGAGAATCATTATATATTTGATGCAGTCATGTTAATCGAGGATGTAAATGAATTATTAGACATTTATATTGAAGAAGAAGAAGTCGATACGATTGGAGGCTGGTTCCTCACACAGAAGTATGAAGTTCAGCTGGGAGATCAAATCGAAGAACAAGGGTACTGCTTTAAAGTAAAGGAAATAGATGGTCATCATATTCAGTATCTTGATGTAAAAAAAATGACCTCCGTGCAATTAGAAAAGAACGAGTCCCAGTAGGGACTCGTTCTTTTTTTCTCTATCGGGAAACGCTAATTAAAGGTTGCTCTTTTCCCTTTTTTACTTTTCACCTTGATCAGAGATTACAAAGTCCCCCACCAGAAATAAAAACAATACGCATTAGACGTGCTTAGTAAAGGAGGGATTTTAAGAACAAAAAGTGTTAACCTTAACGCCAACAAATAAGAAGGATATTGTAAGAGCTTTATCCTGTATCGATATAACTTTCATTACTCAAACCATTAAAATCTCCTCAAAGATAATCATACATATTGATTATTTGTGAGGAGATTTTTTTGCTTTAGATATTTAGGATAGATTTTAAATTTGATGGAACAATAATGTCAAACGATTATCCGAGGTGAATTATGACAAGTATCATTGTTGGATTAATCCTACTTATGGTTTTAGCGTATTTAGGTTGGTCAATTATTTGGATTGCTCCTTTGGTGGCAGGATTAGTGGCTATTATGAGTGGTCTTGAACTCCTTCCAGCTTATACAGAAACATATATGACTGGGTTCGTAGATTTTGCTAAGGAATGGTTTCCAGTCTTCTTATTTGGTGCAATCTTCGGAAAGCTTATGGAAGATGTAGGGGCCGCACAATCTGTTGCCTATAAGATCACTAATATAATAGGCAAAGATCGGGCAATACTTGGCGTTTTAATTGCAGCCGCTGTATTAACCTATGGAGGAGTTAGTTTATTTGTTGTTGTGTTTGCCATCTATCCCTTGGCAATTGCCATGTTTAGGGAAGCAGACATCACAAGAAAACTCCTTCCACCAACTTTTGTGTTAGGTGCTTTCACCTTCACTATGACAGCCATACCAGGAACACCACAAATTCAAAACCTTATTCCCATTGATTATTTTAAGACTTCTCCTACGGCAGCACCCATCATCGGGATTGTTGGTGGGTTAATCATGGCCGTTGGTGGGTACTTTTATTTAAGATGGCGTCAAAAACAATTCACTAACAAAGGAGACACTTTTACTGAGCCTAAAGGCGGTAACGATGTAAAAGAGATTAATGAAGCAGAGCTTCCAAACTTCTATTTATCGTTTCTACCTCTCGTGATTGTGGTGGTTACATTGAATGTCTTTAAATGGAATATTCTTACTTCACTACTTGTAGGAATTCTCTCCATACTATTGATTAATTTTAAGCATTACAAAAAATTCATTCCAGCTGTCAATGGTGGTGCAAAAGGCTCTGTTATGGCAGTCATTAACACAAGTGCTGCCGTAGGATTCGGAGCAGTAGTAACTTCTGCACCCGGCTTTAAAACATTAACGAAGCTGATTCTTGGAATTAAAGGAAATCCAGTCATTTCAGAAGCCATCGCAGTGCAAACTCTAGCTGCCATTACCGGATCTGCTTCAGGTGGTATGGGAATTGCATTAGAAGCGTTAGGGGATAAATATTATGAGCTCTCTCAGTCAAGTGGAATCAGTGCTGAAGCTTTCCACAGAATTGCTTCTATTTCTTCTGGAGCGTCTATTCTCCCACATAACGGTGCTCTCTTAACACTGTTTGCAGTAACCGGGCTTACCCATAAAGATTCCTACTTAGATGTAGCTGTAGTGGGATTACTTATTCCCACGATAGCTGAAATTGTATCAATTATATTAGCAAACATGGGGATCTATTAAAATTCATCTTTCATGCAAAATAAAATAGAGGAGGAAAAATGAAATGGTTAATGAAAAAGTAGTTTTTATTACCGGAGCTGCTCGAGGTATTGGATTTGAAATCGGAGAACATTTTGCCCAAAACGGCGCTAAGGTTGTTCTGTCAGATATTAATCAAGAAGGATTAGACGAAGCTGTTGATGAATTGAAGGGTCGGGGCTTTGATGTGTTGGGAGTAAAATGTGATGTTACAAGTGAAGATGAAGTAAAAGCAGGAATTGACAAAACCGTTGAGCACTATGGCAGCATAGATGTTTTGATCAATAATGCCGGAATCCAACATGTAGCTCCCATTGAGGAATTCCCCATTGAAAAATTTGAGCTGTTAATTAAAATCATGCTTACGGCTCCGTTCATCGCCACTAAATTTGCTTTTCCTCATATGAAAAAGCAAAAGTTTGGTCGAATCATCAACATGGCTTCTATTAATGGACTGATTGGCTTTGCTGGAAAAGCCGCCTACAATAGCGCGAAGCATGGTGTAATTGGATTAACGAAGGTATCAGCACTAGAAGGAGCTGAACACGGTATCACTGTGAATGCACTCTGCCCAGGATATGTGGACACCCCTCTAGTTCGAAATCAATTAAAAGACATCTCTTCTACAAGAGGAGTACCACTTGAAAAGGTACTGGAAGACGTAATATACCCTCTTGTCCCACAAAAGAGATTACTTTCAGTCGAAGAAATTGCTGATTATACAATGTTTCTTTCAAGCGACAAGGCAAAAGGTGTAACCGGTCAAGCCGTTGTATTAGATGGCGGATATACAGCACAATAAATGGTTAAAAGGAACTAACTCGTATATGGGTTAGTTCCTTTTTTATTAAAATTTCCATATTACAGTGAAGAGCCTTCACTATGACATTTCACAAGCAACAAGACCATATTGTTTATCTGGATCTAATTGTTTTATAAATTGAAATAGCTCCTGAACAGGCTCACTATTCATGTCCTTTTGATAATATTCTTCTAAAAGCTCTAATAGTTGGTGGGGATACAACGGGCACGTATGGCTTCCCCAATCCGTTTGCTTTCCTTCTAGTTTTTTGCAATAAATCTTATCTAATATACTAAAGAAGAGATCATACCCCTTTGGGAAGAAGGTGCTAATTCGCTTTGGGAAATTATGATTCCAATCCCCACCTCCATCATAATGGAATGTCCTATCTGAAAGGTCTCCAATAAATACTTCTACATCAGCCAACTTCTAACTCCTCCTAACATACAAAAATGATCTTTATCTTATTTGTATAAACTTGTCCTTATTTTTAGAACTTGTAGGGAAGAAAAAAATCAAGAAAAAGCCGATTTCAACCTGAAATCGACTTTTCACTATTTTTATAGGTATTTCCTTTGAACACTGCGCCCATCATAAGTAAATAACATGGTACGGTTCTCTACATGAGTTTCAATATGAACAGGTCTTCCCCATAGCTGATGAAGATAAGGAAGCACCTTCTCCAAATACTTTATATCAAGCTCTACATCCTCGAACCAATGCTTTAGATAAAGCTCTCCACTCTTCATATAATCCCCATCATTCACTGTAATGTACGGAAATCCTCCATTTACCCTCATTCCCACAAGCTGATCTCTTACATGAGTCCATTGTTTATCCACAATTTTGTAGTCCCTTCCTTGCTTTTGGAAGAGATACATATCCTCTCTCATCACAAGGTCTTTCGTGAGGTAGTTTCTCAAAAACGAAATGTCCGACTCTATTTCCCTCACCTCAAACATTTTTTCTCTTCCGGAATTTGGTTTAACTCCCCGTTTTTTCATTTCATCCGTTGGATTGTCATAGCGCTCTTCAATATCCTCAAAAATTTTCAACCCTAAGTAATATGGATTAATTTGAGTGCGGGAAGGTTGAACAACACCAGCATTTAATTTTGCAAATTCAATGGATTCCCCGCTAGTAAGATCCATTTCACGAAGAATTCGTTGGTGCCAATAAGAAGCCCAGCCTTCGTTCATGATTTTTGTTTCAAGCTGCGGCCAAAAATACAACATTTCTTCTCTCATCATCGTCAAAATATCTCGTTGCCAATCGGATAATTCACGACTGTATTGTTCAATAAAAAGCAAAATGTCTTTTTCAGGCTGAGGAGGAAATTTCTTCTTCACCTTTTTCTTCATTCTGCTCTTTGGCTTCTCATCTAACGACCATAAATCATCATAAGGCGTAATAGGATTGACCTCTTCCTCTACCCATTCCACATCATCCATCGTCCAATTAAGCTTTGGTCGCATGATGGAAGGATCAATGTGCTCATCAATGGCAAGAACCGCATCAAGAAAATCTTCTACTTCTTGCTTTCCATGCTCTATTTCATAGCTTCGCACTCGCTCAGCTGTTGCGGACATACTCTCAACCATATCTCTTTTTGTATTTTGAAATCGAACATTATTTTTAAAGAAATCGCAGTGTGCCAACACATGGGCTACAATAAGCTTGTTTTGAATCAAAGAATTGGAATCTAATAAAAACGCATAACAAGGATTGGAATTTATGACTAGTTCATAAATTTTGCTTAACCCCAAGTCATATTGAAGCTTCATCTTATGAAACTGCTTCCCAAAGCTCCAGTGAGAGAAACGAGTCGGCATACCATATGCTCCAAATGTATATATAATGTCTGCTGGACAAATTTCATATCTCATCGGATAAAAATCAAGGCCAAAACCAACAGCAATTTCAGTGATTTCACCAATTGCATTTTGCAATTGCTTCTGTTCCAACTGGTTCATGTTCATCCCCCTCTTTATACTCTTATCACAATGTATGAAAGAAAAGAGCATTTGATGAGAAGAAAAGCGGAGGCGGCTTGGGAAGGCCCGACAAGCATAAGGCGAGTATGCTGAAAAGGCGTTCTTTGCCTTTTTGCATGCTTGACTTATGACCTCGAGGGTCTAGCCGCCGGAGCTAGACATCGAAGAAAAGCGGAAGGGCTTTGGTTAGAGGCGACAAGCATAAGATGAGGGGACATGAAGGTTGCCTTTTACCTTCTTGTTCCCTTAGCTTATGACCTCGAGCCTCTAAGCCCTGGAGCTAGACATCAAAGAAAAGCGTAGGCGGCTTGGGTAGGCCCGACAAGCATAAGGCGAGTATGCTGAAAAGGCGTTCTTTGCCTTTTGGGCATGCTTGACTTATGACCTCGAGGGTCTAGCCGCCGGAGCTAGACCTAGAAAAAAAGCGGAAGGGCTTGGGCAGAGCAACATGTAGGTAGAATAATTTAACAAAAGAACTGTTTCCAAATTAATGAATGGAAACAGTTCTTTTTAATAAGCTGTTTTTGTAAACTTTTTGCTTAATTAAATAGCGTGTAATGGCTGATTTCCGCTCCAGGTACTCTCTTTTCCGCGGGGTGGGCGGTGAGCCTCATCGGCTGCGCCTGTGGGATCTCGCCTGTCCCACTTCTCCCGCAGGAGTCGAGCTCCTTCCGCTAAATCAACTTTCAAAACATGATTTTTTTGATTAGAAATCAGCAAGTGTGCAACGTTCAATTTTAGTACGAATAGTAGAAATACTATTTTATTAAGATTATCTTTGTCACGACTCTAGTAGGAGAACGGCGTGGACTCCTGTGTAAGTAAAGGCTTGACGAAACCAAGGAAACGAAGTGTTGAGGAGGCTCGGTCGAACGTTAGCTTTAAGCTGAGCCGTTCCCCTCACCATCCAAGCGCAACCATCACACTGATTGACAGCAGCGCGTTGGAAATTCCTGTGTAATAAAAAATTACTCTTTCGGGAAAATTGCCAATCAATTCTATACTTTTAAACTCTTTTGCAGAACCATCATAGGAATCAGTGCACTTATTAATAAAAGCGCTGAAATGGTAAAGATGATGGATACACTGAAAACTTCAAGGAGCAAGCCTATTCCTACGGAAGAAAGTCCAAAGAGTAAAGTCGTTAACGCACCTTGAGCAGCATAAATCTTCCCAAGTTCTTCTGAAGGGGCATTTTCCTGTAAATAAGTTTGTAAAACAATATTCTTTATTTGATCAAACACTCCAAACACAAAAGACAATAGCAGGGCAAAAATCGCTATTTTGTTCCATGCAAATAACAGAGTTACAATTGAAGTAATGACCATACAGATGGGTAAAAAGCTACCTCTATTTTTCGAAAAAAACCCGTGAAGCTTAAACAGGAGAAAGGAAGCAAGAACCAGTCCTACAAAAAAACTGCTATTAATAAATCCCCACCACGCTTCACTTCGTTGCAATTGGAGATCAACATACAAATAAAGAACAGCAGCAATCCAAACCGTTCCTGCAATGGACTCAATTCCATAAATAAAAAAGATGGAAGCGATTCCCCTTTCCTTTTTGACCTGTGACCAACCATCACCAAGCTGTTGCCACCAGTGTTTGCGTTCTTCAATAGTTGTCCTGGGTATTACAGGCAGCTTATACATATAAATGGTTGAGGTTAAGAAAAGGATAGTGATTAAAATAAATAAGTTCATGTTACTTAAGAAAGATAATAATATCCCCCCTACTGCCCAGCTGGACAATTGAATGGTTTGATCTACAGTTGAGAGAAATCCATTCGCTCCCAGTAATTCTTCTCTCTTTACCAGAAATGGAACATATGAGTTTCGAGCTGGCAATGCCCATCCATCCAAAAACGAGATGATACTGGCGCAAACTAAGTATAGCCAAACGTTTTCATTTCCAATTAAAATCATCACAACAAAGAAAAACAATAAGATCGTCTTTCCCAATTGAGAATAAGTGATTAAGCTCCTCATTTGTGAACGGTTCATTAGAATTGGAGCTGCAATGCTACTAATAAATCGTGAAAAGGTAATAATCAACGGAACAGCTGTCATGTATATAGCTGAGCCTGTTAATCCATAAACAAGGGAGATTAATCCTACAATATAAAGAATATCCCCCATATTCGCTAAAGCTTGACCGAGCCATAGATTACGAAAAGCATTTGAATGCATGCCTCTTCCTCCCTATATTAAATTTTCTATTATAAAGGTAAGAAAGATATCATCACATTGGAATACAGTACCCCTTTCGTATCTAAACGTTTCATCTTGGTTATAGTTTAGCAAAGACATTTCATTTTGAATACATGAAGAGTTTGTCGAAAAATTAGTAGTTCACTGATATATTCCAGATTCCGCTGATAAAAGTGGCTATTTCGCTGATAAATCAAAGAATTCGCCCGTAAAAGTCACTATTTCGCTGATATCATTTTTAATCCTCTTCATGAACACTCGCTAAAGAACGTCCATAACAAAAAAAGCACCAATTCGGCGCTTTTTTCTTATTCCTTAACAGAAATATCTAATATTTTTTCGTTTTCCAGATTATGCACTACTCTAACGATTACCTTTTTGGTTGTATTATTTTCTTGCACTGTAAACTCAAAGGAATCAGCTACTTTGTTCTCTTCCAACTTTTCTCTCCCTTGATATTTATAATCTTTTACAGGCTGTCCGGGGTAATCCTCTTTGATGACAGCAATAGCTATGCGGCCAAATTTTTCATAATCTACATTTTGCTCAGCACTTGCGTGACTTGAAACTAATAAAAGAAACACAGTAGAGATTGTCATTATTGCTTTTTTCATTTTTATCACCTCTATATACTATTCATTACATAGGATGATTTAAAAATGTTATTTTATTCACCCAATAGAAGGAAAACCATTAAATCCTTAATAACCAACTTTTTCAGAGAAATAAATATGGTTTTCTCCATACAATATGATTACCCCTTCAGAAGGAGGGAATCAATGTTGAACAAAGTTGATTATGACAGAGCCTTGTACTACACTCATCGCTCAGAATGGGATAACCTGCTTATTCTCATGGTGAGAACGAAAGATGACCTTCTTTCAAAAAGAATTGAACACTTTTTACATGCCTATCACTTTTCAAATGAATATACTGATGTAGAGAAAAACCTTTACACTCTATTGAGATATATTGAACATGCAAACTTCACCTTTAGTGTAGAGCAACCATTAGAGGAAACCTTTGCAGAAATGTAGTTAAACAAGAATTCCACCTAACCCGCTGATCCAATTAGTTTATACTATTGGATCAGCTTTTATTTAAATTTCAATAAAAAAACTGACAATACATTGCCAGTTTTTGTTTAAGTAGAACTATTTTTATGAACCAATTGTCCTGCTGCAATATATAGCTTTAGATCATCCATAAGGTCTCTTACTAATTTTACGGACTCTTCTAATAAGCCATCCTGTTCATAATCAAAGCAGTGAGGATCAAGAACGAGCTGTTTTGGGATGACATTCGCATAGACACCACGTCCAACAGTTCTTAAGTTATTAAGACAATTAATCCCTCCTTTTCCTCCACCCGCACATGCAAGAAGAGCAACAGGTTTATGAGCGAATTGTTCACTACTTAAGAAATCAAGGGCATTTTTTAATGCTCCGCTCATACCGCTATGATATTCAGGAGAAGCTAATAAGACAGCATCAGCATTTTTCACCTTTTCCTTCAAGTCTTTAACTTCTTTCAATTCCGATTGTTCTGGTTCTCCATTATAAAGAGGCAATGTACCATCACTTAAATCAATGAAGTCACAATTGTACGTTCGGGAAATATATCGAGAAGCAATTCCCGTACGACCTTTTTTTCTTGGACTTCCATTTATCACGAGGATATTCATGTTGGGATTCTTCCTTTCTAAAAATTAATTTGAAACGAGTTTATGTTTAACTGCATATAATGCTGCTTGTGTTCGGTCTGATACTTCCAGCTTTGAAAAAATATTCGAAATATGGGTTTTAACCGTTTTTTCAGTAATAAAAAGACTAAACGCAATTTCTTTGTTACTCTTTCCTTTTGTAAGCTCAATAAGAACATCTCTCTCACGCTTTGTAAGAGCATGAATTTTATGAGGAGGCTCTTGTTTTGAAATGCGAGTTAATAAATGATTCGTTGCTTTAGGATGGAGGGAGTTTTCTCCTGAAATAAGCTTTCGAATACTATTGACCAGCTCGTCTGGTTCGATATCCTTTAATTGATAGCCAGCAGCTCCAGCTTCAATGGCAGGGATTACATGATTCTGATCTGAAAAACTGGTGAGCATGAGAATCTGAATACCAGGATGAGTTTTTTTTATTTCCTTAGTCGCTTCAATCCCATCCATTTCAGGCATCATCAAGTCCATCAAAATAATATCCGGCTCTAATTGTTGAGCTAGTCTCACAGCCTCTTTCCCGTTCTTTGCTTCCCCTATGATGTCAATGTCTTTTTGGGTTTTCAAAAAGAATACAAGCCCTCTTCTGACGACGTGATGATCATCAGCTATTAATACTGAAATGGTCATAAGGCACCCCCTAATATGGAATACAAACAGATAATGTTGTTCCTTCTCCTATTTGACTTTGTATCGTTAAATCTCCACCAATGCTTTTTACTCTTTCTTTCATGCTTTCGATTCCCAGTGAAGGGAGTGTTTGATTTTTATTATAATAAAATCCATAGCCTTCATCTTTAATGGTCAGACGAACACACTGTTGTTCTCCTTGTAGAAGGAAGTGGATGTTACTTACACCCGAATGTTTCTTGCAATTATTAAGGGCTTCTTGACTAACCCTCCACAATACTTCTTCTATTTTTGAACTTAGGGAAATGACACCAATTACTTTTGTGTGCAAGGAAAGCCCCAGCATTTCTGAGTATCCCTTTGCAGCTTCAATCAAGCCGTTTTCAAGTCCATGGGGTCTTAACTGCCAAATAAGAGCTCTCATTTCTGACAAAGCTTCTTGTGCTAATCCTTGAATCGTTTTGAAGGTATCTTTCACTTCCACCTCCTCAACCATTTCTGCCCCGCCTCTAGCCGTTAAGGTAAGGGAAAATAAAAGTTGGTTTACAGAGTCATGCAAATCACGAGCTAAGCGGTTTCGTTCACCGATGAGGGCAACCTCTTGTTCTTTTTTTGTCAGCATGATCCTCTTAATGGCTGACCCTATTTGAAAGGCAATCGATTCAAGAAGGGCTAATTCGTTCTCTGAGAAATGGGTTTTATGAGGTGCAGCTACATTCAGCAAACCGAAGGCTTCATTTCCTGACTGAAGGGGGACAGTAGCGTGATAAGAAATATCATCTGTTTCTCCTCTTTTTTCATCTATGGCTTGCTCAATCCGTTGACACTCAATAATATTCGAAGCTTTTGTCAGCTTTCCTCTTCGATAACGGTTCACACACCAGCAGCTTCCTTCTTTCATTAACTCGCATTTTTTATCAGCAAGTGAGGCAGGAAGATTTTCATATGTTATGAGCTCATGCTTCCCATCCTTTTCAACAAAGAAAATCCATCCCGTTGTGAAGCTTGTTCCTCTAATCAACTTCTTCAACGCACCTGATAGCATGGAGTTCATTTCCGTCTCATCGTTTAAAAACTCCGCTATTTCTTTCAAAAGCTGAATGTTCGATAACGAACCTTGTTCCATCAAGCATTTCCCCCTCACATTCCTTTACTACCATTATACAGCTATTCAACAAAAGTGATATTCTCAAAAAGAAGGAAATCACCTACGACTTTTGACTGAGAGGGACGGACCTCCAAAATTGTTACTCATCCTCTGAAGAGAAAAGTCACAAGATATCCACAATAAAAAAGCACTTTCCTAAAGAAAAAAGGCACTTGACTGTTTAAAGTTTTATAAGCCGAGCTTCTTGTCCTGCTGAAGTACGGTCGTGCCGAGACCCCGGAAGCGAAGCTGAGGAGGCTCGGCCGAACGTCCGCGGAAAGCGGAGCAGTTCCCCCACCATCCAGCACCCACTGATTGACAGAACTCGGGCAGAACTCAGGTTAAAAACAACAATCTTCGTGAAAAGAGCCTTAAAAAAAGACTAAACCCTAATGGTTTAGTCTGTAACACACTGTGATATTAAGCTAATGCATTAACCATAGTTTCTACTTTCCCCATAATATCTGACTGTAGAGCCGTTAATTTCTCATCACTGTCTTGTTGAGAAGTACCGATTACGCTGAAGTAGAACTTGATTTTTGGTTCTGTTCCTGAAGGACGTAAGCAAATCCAAGATCCATCTTCAAGATGATATTTTAAAACATTTGAAGCTGGAAGGTGAATGTCTGATTCCTTACCTGTTTGTAAGTCTACTTTCTTGCTTACTTTATAATCTTCAGAGGATACAACCTCAAGCCCAGCTACTTCTTTTAATGGTTCATTTCTAAAATTCTTTAAGATGGTTTGTATTTGTTCAGCGCCTTCTTTTCCTTTAAGGGTTAAACTCTTTAAACCTTCTTGATAAAAACCGTGACGTTCATACAAATCATTTAGAACATCGTAAAGCGTTTTTCCTTGCTTCTTATAATACGCAGCTGCCTCTGCTGCCATTAAGACAGCTTGAACTGCATCTTTATCACGCGCAAAGTCTCCTATTAAGTAACCATAGCTTTCTTCATATCCGAATAAGAAGGAATACTCTCCTGATTCTTCATACTTTTTAATTTTTTCACCAATAAATTTAAAGCCTGTCAGGACATCTTCAACTGATGCACCATAATGCTCAGCTACTTTTCTTCCTAATTCAGAAGTAACAATCGTTTTGAATACACGTCCGTTTTCTGGAATCATATTCTTTTCTTGTTTACGCCCTAATATATAATCCAGTAAAATCGCACCTGTCTGATTACCAGTAAGTAGAATGTACTCACCGGTTTCTCCTTTTACAGCGACTCCTAAACGATCTGCATCAGGATCAGTTGCAATCAAGATATCGGCATCGATTTTTTTACCATCTCGAATGGCATATTCAAATGCCGCTTTATCTTCAGGATTCGGAGATTTAACTGTTGTAAATTCAGGATCAGGGATGGCTTGTTCTTTTACAATATGAACATACTCATATCCTAATGACTTCAAACCCTTTTCAGACATTTTTAATGCGGTTCCATGTAATGGGGAAAACACGATTCTCAAATCAACTTCCTTAGCAATTTGAGGTTTTTCAGAAATGGACAGAAGATGCTCTAAATACGATTGATCAATTTCTTCACCAATCATTTTTATAAGACCACTTGCCTTTAATTCCTCTTCGGTTTTCACATCTATTTCCAGTTCATTTTCAACTTCATTTACTTTATTTATGACAGCATCTGCAACGTGTGGAGGAAGTTGAGCTCCGTCTTCTCCATATACCTTATATCCATTGTACTCTGGAGGATTGTGACTTGCTGTTACTACTATTCCGGAAAATGCCTTTAAGGATCTAAGGGCAAAAGATAGCTCCGGAGTTGGCTTGAGTTCATCAAACACATACGTTTGAATTCCATGACTAGCTAATGTTTTAGCTGATTCCATGGCAAACTCAGGAGACTTATAACGCGAATCGTAAGCAATAACAACTCCTTGCATCATAGCCTGTTCCCCTTGTTCTTCTATGTATCGTGCTAAACCTTCAGATGCCTTCCGAACCGTATAAATGTTCATACGATTAGTTCCAGGACCAATTTCTCCTCTCATTCCACCAGTACCGAACTCGAGGTTTTTATAGAATGCATCTTCTAAGGTTTTTTCATCGTCCTTCATTACGACTAAAAGTTCTTTCATTTCTTCGTCAAGATGTAAATAATCATTCCATTGTTGCCACGTTTTTTTCCAACTCAAAACGATCCCCTCCTAAAGCTGTATAATAATGAATTCTATCATATATTGTAGAAATCCTCTTAAAACAATCCGTCACATTACGACAAGATTCACACAACCTTATTTTAGCATAATTTTTCAAGACGAGATGTATCAAAAAAAGCAAACAAAAAAGCCTCACTGAGCAATCAGTAAGACTTTCTTCTTATTACTTCTTATAATTCACACCATATACATCGTGACGTCTGTCCTTAAGCTGACGAACGGTTCCAGATTGGCGTTGACGGCGTAAGACTTCTAAGTCTACGTCTCCTATCATGACCATTTCGATATTTGGGTTTGTTTCACCAACAATACCGTCTCTTGCAAATTCAAAGTCAGACGGTGCAAAGATTCCAGATTGAGCGTATTGAATATCCATGTTTTCCGTTTGTGGTAAATTCCCCACGGTTCCTGAAATGACCGTATAAATTTGATTTTCAACAGCACGGGCTTGAGCACAGTAACGAACACGAAGATACCCCTGACGATCCTCTGTACAGAATGGCGTAAAAATGATTTTCGCCCCTTTATCTGTTGCAATTCGAGCAAGCTCAGGAAATTCAATGTCATAACAAATTTGAATCGCAATCTTCCCACAATCTGTATCGAATACCTTTACCGTATCTCCTGGACTAATTCCCCACCATTTTCTTTCATTCGGAGTGATGTGTACCTTGTATTGCTTCTCAATAGTTCCGTCACGACGGAATAAGTAAGCAATGTTGTAAATTTCATCGTCCTCTTCTTTAACAAAATGAGAACCACCAATAATATTCACGTTATAGCGTACAGCCAGGTCTGTAAATAGTTCAATGTATTCCTCTGTAAAATCAGTTAACTTTCTCACAGCCAAGCTTGGAGATTGAATATTTAAGAATGACATAAGCTGAGTGGTGAATATTTCTGGAAAGACGACAAAGTCAGATTTGGCATCAGATGCCACATCTGTAAAGTATTCGACTTGATTTGCAAACTCTTCAAATGAATTTATTTTACGCATCATGTACTGTACAACACAAATACGCACAGGATAACTAGTTTTAAAATGGCGTTTGCTGGATGGACGATAATCTACATTATTCCATTCCATTAATGTCGCATATTTATGGGATCTGCGATCATCGGGTAAATAGTTTGGATTGATTCTCATAAGGGTAAATCCATTTAATAATTGAAAGGATAAAACTGGATCATAAATTTTATGGCGACCTACTCCATCAACATACTCTCTTGGAGACATCTCATCTGCATGCTTATGGTAGTTAGGAATACGTCCACCAATAATGATACTCTTTAAGTTCCATTGGCGGGCAAGGTCCTTTCTCGCTTCATATAAACGATGCCCAACCTTCATACGACGGTAATCAGGATGAACCATCACTTCAATTCCATATAGATTATACCCATCCGGGTTATGATTCGTTATGTAACCGTTATCCGTTACATCGTCCCAGGTGTGGCGATCATCGTACTCATCAAAGTTAATAATTAAACTCGAGCATGAACCGATGATTTCTCCATCTAATTCTGCAACAAGCTGGCCTTCTTGAAAGACATCTAAGTGACTTTTTAAATGCTCTTCCTTCCAAGGATCCATTCCTGGAAAACAAATGGATTGCATCTTAATAATATCTTTAATGTCCTTATACTCCATCGGACGAATAATCATTTTCTTTTCAAATTGTGATAAGTCTAATTTTTCTCCCATTGAATATAACACTCCTTCATAAACTACCTGATTCTTTACCCTTATAGTGCTCTGTTCAAACGAAGTTCATGACTCTTCATGACTTTTATTTTACCAATCACTTTCTTACTTTTGAAGAAATATGAATACAATTTGCCCAAAACCTCAATAGAATTTAATATAGTAGAGAGGTGAAGTTATGAACGGTTTTGAAAAAAGGAAGCAGTTAAAGATGAAACAAATAGAGGATGCAGCCTTTTTCCTTTTCACCAAGTATGGAGCACAGAAAGTGAATATTCAAGATATTGCTAAAAAGGCAAATGTCTCACAAGTAACCATCTACAATTACTTTGGGAGCAAGGATGACCTATTATATACCGTTTTTAAAAATTTTATGGACCGTAAAATGGATCAATTTATCCAACTGAAAAATAGTTCTCTTGATTTCAAAGCCAAAATTGAAACGCTAATTCAATCAAAGCTTGAAGATACAGAAACGTTTTGCCCTGAATTTATACAAGAGGTCCTTACACAAAAAGGACCAATTGCTGAGCTATTTCAAACTTATACCGAAAGGTCCGTCCCTCTTATTCATGAATTACTGGAAGAGGGAAAAGAAAAAGGATATGTGTCGACTGAGTTGTCGTTAGAGACCCTCATGTTTTTTCTAAATTCTATTTTAAGTAATTTCCGTATGAATAAAGGGATGTTTTCTAATGAAGAAACAAAGCGGCAGTTTATAAAAGAAACCCATCACTTTATCTTTTATGGGTTAGTGGGGAAACAGTAGTTATATTTACATGTTGCTACGAATAAAGGAATCAATCCCCTTTCCTTAATAATCGGTCCGGTATTTTAAAAATACAATCCGGTTCATGTCGAAAACGAGCCAAGATAAAAGCAAATCGATCTGAAACAGCTCATAATCGATCCGTTTTACATTTTTCACATAATCAAAGAAAGAAACCACCTCCTATCAGTGGTTTCTTTCTTTATGATTTCCTTGGTATCATTTCCTTTTCAAATAATAAACCGTTGCTTCCCAAGGCTTAAGAGTTAATGAAGGCTCTACTCTTTCATCATCATTTGTAAGTAGAATTTCCGCCTTAGATAAATCAAATTCAGCAACATGACCTGCTACCTGCTCGTCACTTGATACATTGCACAAGACCAATAACTTTTCATCCCCATATGTTCGGATGTACGCATAAAGAGATGGGTGATCCTTTTCAAGTAATTCAAACGAACCGTATGGAATGATTTCATACTGTTTTCGAAGAGAAATCAGCTTTTGGTAGTAATAAAAAACGGAATCCGGATCGTTTAAAGCTTCTTCAGCATTTATTTGTTCATAATTGGGATTAAGATTAATCCAAGGTGTGCCTTCAGTAAAGCCTGCATTTTCACGGGAGTTCCATTGCATAGGTGTTCTGGCATTGTCTCTACCCTTTACATAGATTGACTTCATAATTTCTTCATGGCTCTTTCCTTCTTCACGCTTTTCCTTATACATATTCAAGGTCTCAATGTCTTTGTACTCATCAATGGATGGAAAACGAACATTCGTCATTCCAATTTCTTCTCCTTGATAAATATAAGGAGTTCCTTGCATCATATGAAGTAGTGTTCCCAGCATTTTGGCAGACTTCACACGATAATCTCCATCGCTTCCTAGTCGAGAGACGATTCTAGGCTGATCGTGGTTATTCCAGTAAAGGCTATTCCACCCTTTACCATGAAGTTCTGTTTGCCATTTTGTGAGAATACTTTTTAATTTCACTAAATCAAATGGAATCAGATCCCACTTGCCTCCTGGCCCTGAATCCACGTCCATATGTTCAAACTGAAAGACCATGTTCACTTCATCACGGTCTTCCCCTGTGTAAAGCACAGCTTCATCAGGAGTCACACCTGGCATCTCTCCAACAGTCATGGAATCGTAATGGGATAGAACTTCCCTATTCATTTCCTGTAAAAATTCATGAATCCTAGGGCCGTTCATAAAGTACTCATGACCGGAAGCGTATTTTTTGCCCTCTTGAGCTGGAGCGTTAGGCAAACCAGGAACCTTTGAAATAAAGTTAATAACGTCCATTCTGAATCCATCGATGCCTTTATCTAACCAGAATTTCATCATGTCATATATTTCATTACGGAGAGTAGGATTTTCCCAATTCAGGTCCGGCTGTTTTTTTGAAAAGAGATGAAGAAAGTATTCATCCGTTGCTTCATCATATTCCCATGCTGAACCACTAAATACTGATTCCCAGTTATTCGGTTCTTTCCCATCTTTTCCAGATCGCCATATATAATAATCCCGATAAGGATTGTCTTTTGATTTCTTCGATTCTACAAACCAGGCATGCTCATCTGAAGAATGATTCACAACAAGATCCATCACAAGTTTAATCTTTCGCTTGTGCATTTCTTCAAGCATTTCTTCCCAGTCTGCCATTGTACCGAACTCGTCCATTATTTGTTTATAATGACTAATATCATATCCATTGTCATCGTTTGGAGATTGATAGACAGGAGATAACCAAACAACATCGATCCCTAATTCTTGTAAATAGTCTAATTTAGAGATAATCCCTTTAATATCACCTATTCCATCCCCATTGGAATCCATAAAGCTGCGGGGATAAATTTGATATACAACCGATTCTTTCCACCATTGTTTTGTCATACGTATTCTCCTCCTAAAAACTATATAAAAGCTTGTGCAATCGTTTGCAATAATCGTTAAAAAAATATCATATTTGTCGGTTCGGTTTATACCATTTTACTTTTATAATAATAACATACTATAATTTGATAGAATATATGAAGAAAGGATTACAATATGAAGAAAAAAGCAGATTCACTGTTATTTTTTGCATGGGCTACTTCTGTCATTGCAACTCTTGGGAGTTTATACTTCTCCGAGATAATGAAGTATGAACCCTGTCATCTATGTTGGTATCAACGAATTTTTATGTACCCTATGGTGATTCTATTAGGAGTCGCTTACGTTCGCAAAGACTTTAAAACGGCTTTATATTCTTTAATCTTATCAGGCATCGGACTCTGTATATCGGTATATCATTATTCTATTCAAAAAATTTCATTTCTCTCAGAAAGCGCGCCGGCTTGTGGCCGCGTACCCTGTACAGGTGAATATATAAACTGGGTGGGCTTTGTGACCATTCCATTCCTGGCACTATGTGGATTCAGCTTAATCTTTATTCTGAGTATATTAGTTTTAAAAGCATTAAAGGAGGACAAGTAAATTGAAGAAAATGATCATATTTTTAGTTGTCATTGTCGGTTTATTCGGGGCAATTGCTATTATCACAAACATACAAAACAGCCAAAAGGCAGAAGGTAATATGTTCAAAAAGGACAATCTAGACCCTTCTACAGTGGAACTTTTAGATGACCCTAATTATCAGAATGTCATTCTTCCAGAAGAGTTAGAGGAAAAATTAAGCAATAAAGAAGATGCGACTGTCTATTTTTATAGCTCAGATTGTATTCACTGTAAAAGAACGACACCAGTACTCGCTCCTCTTGCTGAAGAAATGGATGTAAATATGGTTCAATACAATTTAAAAGAATTCGAACAGGGCTGGAATCAATATGGAATAGAAGCTACTCCCACTCTTGTCCATTTTGAAGACGGTAAAGAATCATCGAGAATCGTAGGAGAACAACCTGAAGAAGAATTCAAACGTTTCTTTGAAGAAAACCTTCAATAAAAACACATCAGAAGTCTAATTCATATGAATTAGACTTCTTTTATATTTTTATTACTCGTTTTTAACCTATTTTTAAAACCTTCTTATTTGAAAGGCTGTTATGTACTTTGTGGCAATTGAAAAAGTAGAGGTTGATTTCCTCTATCGAGATCCCGGAAGCGAAGCTGAGAAGGCTCCTCGCTGCAAGCGGAGCTGTTCCCCTAACTATCTAATAAGAAAATAGCCATAAAAAAGAGGGGCTGACCTTTTCCACGAGTCAGCCCCTTTCAATGAGGAGGAATTTCAAGATGAAGATACGTTGTATCCTCAGTATTAACTTATTACAAGCTATTTTCCCTCTTTTAATCCTTCTAAACACACTTTTCTATATTTTCTTACAATTTCGTTTTATACTAATAACTGGTTGACCGCTTTTGAATAAACGCTCAAGCTATGTCTGCAATCTGAATCTTCATTAAATTGGTCAAATGACAACGGAAAAAACATACCAAAGCCTTGAAGAATTTGCGCATTGTGATAAAACATTTCCTCATACACATCTTCTTTTGAACCACTTTCTACAATCGAAATGATGGTTTGTATGCTTGAGATGACTTGGAAAGCTTCCTTAAGTGTCCCAAAATATTCAAAGTTCCGAGTCGTCGTATGTAAAACCTGCATGTCTTCAAATTGTTCAATCTCTTCATCTGTGAAATAATCAGGGAAAATAGTACAATACATATAACTGATTAATTCTTGTATTTTTTCTTCTTGTTCATGTGTTGATGCTAGTAAAACTTTCACCATCAAACCCACCTTTGTAATGATTGTAATCTCTCTGTAATAGATATATTAAGAATAACATAGAAATAGAACCTCAAGCGTGGTAATTATACCCATGAATTGGGTCTATTAGGTGGGGGGATAGGTATAAACACCTACAAAAGTATAAGATTTTTGTCTTTTAAAGGAGCTTTTTGATGAAAACACAGAAAAAAGGATCACTATTTGAACTAGTCCTTCCTTCAAATTGGAAAAATGTAACGATTAATACCATCCTTAAAGATCATTGGCAAGCACCAAAAAAACTCGTTCACTCTATGCGAATGGAGAATGATATAAAAGTAAACGGAGAAATGATTCCTTGGAATCAACCACTTTCTCCAGGGGATACTGTACAAATACATCTTTTCAAAAATGTAGACTACGATGTCCCCCCCACTTATGGTGAAATTGAGGTTTTATTCGAAGATGACCACCTGATTGTAGTCAATAAACCAGCAGGGGTAGACACACACCCTAATCATCCAGATGATACAAACACCCTGGCAAACTTTATTGCCTTTCACCATCAAATGAATGGAGAAAGTTGTCGTGTCTTGCACATTCATCGATTGGATCGAGATACATCCGGAGCCATTATTTTTGCTAAGCATCCTTTAAGCAAGGCTATTCTTGATCGCTTGCTTTCTGATAGGAAAATTAAAAGAATGTATGCTGCACTCGTTCACGGCAGGGTAAAGCAGAAAAAAGGAACAATAGCTGAGCCAATAGGAAGAGATCGCCACCACAATACGAGAAGACGAGTATCTCAATCTGGCCAAGAAGCCATTACCCATTATAAAAAAATTGAAAACAAAAAAGATAACACCCTATTAGAAATCCAGCTAGATACCGGCAGAACCCATCAAATTCGTGTTCATATGAGCTCTATTGGTTATCCCCTGGTTGGAGACATTCTCTATGGAGGAAAACCGGACTGTGCACGACAAGCCTTACACGCTAAGAATGTCTCATTTCCTCATCCATTGACTGAAGAAGCAATAACATGTGAAGCAAAATGTGAAGACCTACCTTTTTTATCCTAAAATAATCATTCTCCTTCCCTATCAAAAAAACTACCTTTTCATGATGAAAATGGTAGTTTTTTTATGATTGAATATTTATCCTTTTCCAGTACATAAATTTCAATAGTACCAGATGAATCTCTAAAAGGGTCTGTTCCTCTTAGATTAGAATTAAGCTTTGTCCTATATTTGATCCCATTTCCTTTTAATTTTGCCGTTACTCTATAATACTGTTTATATTTATATATGACTTCAGCTGGAATTACCTTTTTTTCTAAATTAAAAAAACCGTGTGAGTGAACTCACACGGTTTTTAACTAATCTATTTTTAAATTATTGAAGACCCTTTTTAACAGCTTCAGCAATTTGAATTGTGCGGCGTGTTTGATGTTTTACTGCCGGCTCAACGGCTTCCACCATGTTTCCTTCTTGGTCAACGGTTACACTTGTTCCATAAGGGTTTCCACCTGTTGTGAAACTGGATTGATCTGTGTAGCCTGGTGCAGCAATGATAGCTCCCCAGTGCATCATTGTTGTATAAAGAGCTAGAACTGTTTGCTCTTGACCACCGTGAGAGTTGCTTGCAGATGACGTTGCACTTACCACTTTATTCGCCAATTTCCCTTGGAACCACAATCCACCCGTTGTATCTAAGAACGATTTCACTTGAGATGGCACATTACCGAATCGAGTAGGAACATTGAAAAGGTAGGCGTCTGCCCATTCTAAATCATCAAGAGTGGCAACTGGTACTATATCTTTTGTTTCATTATAATGCTTTTCCCAGGCTGGGTTTGATGAGATCGCTGCCTCAGGCGCTGTTTCTTCAAAACGAACCAACTTCACTTCTGCTCCTGCTTCTTTAGCTGCTTCTTCTGCCCATTTTGCCATCTGATAGTTAGTTCCAGTTGAGCTGTAGTACATGATTGCTAGTTTTACGTTAGACATAATCAAAATCTCTCCTTTAAATTTAATATATTTATGGTAAATCAATGAAACACAAACATATTATGCAGGTAAATCGATCAACATAAACCTACAATTTTCAATTCCTTTTATATGAAGCTTCGTAGTATCAGAAATTCTTGCTGAATCTCTACGATTTAATGTGACTTCATTTATCATTACAGAGCCTTCCAAAACAAAGAAGAATATGTTTCTCCCTTGTTCCTGCTCGTATTCAAATGTTTTATTAGAATCTAATTCAGAAAGATAAATGGTTAAATCTTGATGTATATTGGCAACAGCATCTCCATTTGCATATCTTTTTGAAACAACCGGTAACAGTTGGTTTTTAAGTTGACTTACATCAAATTCTGTCTTTTCATATGAAGGTGTTAATCCTTTTTCTTCAGGGAGGAACCACATTTGTAGCAGGTTCACCTCTTCATCAACCGAAGGATTTACTTCTGAATGGACCACGCCGGTTCCAGCCGTCATTCGTTGAATGCCTCCATAGGTGGTTACGGCTTTTTCTCCTGTATTATCCTCGTGCTTTAACTGCCCATTCAATACAATTGACACGATTTCCATGTCCCTATGAGGATGAGCTCCAAAGCCTTTTTTAGGAGCAATAATATCGTCATTCAGTACTCGCATTGGACCAAAATTTAAGTTGTTAGCATCGAAATACTCGGCGAAAGAAAAACTAAACCAACTTTTCAACCATCCATGATCTGCCTGATATCTTTCATCTCCAGGGTAAAGTTTAATCATTTACTATCACCTCAAAAAAATTCTGTTTATTTAGCTAAATAATAATGCATCTATTGAAAAGTTTCCGGCTCCTACAAGTGCTACACCTAGTGCAACGACAATAAGCATTACATTGTATTCTGAGCCGTTTTGTGTCAACCAGTAACCATTTGGTCCATGTACCTTCACAATCGCCATCACCATAGTAGCAATGATTAGAATGGCAGCAATTGGTGTTAGAAAACCAGCAGCAAACATTAATCCACCGGCTACTTCAGCAATACCTGCTATCAGAGCCATTGTCTTCCCTGGCTTAATTCCAATTGACTCAAAAAATCCACCTGTTCCTTGAAGTCCATGACCACCAAACCACCCAAATAATTTTTGAGAACCGAGAGCAGCAAAGGTTAAACCTACTACTAAACGAATAATCAATAGTCCAAACGCAGCTAATCCTGTCATAATATTCCTCCTTTATGTCTTCCCATCGAGATTAAATTTCAAACATTTCAAATTCAGTTATTATTAAATAATATATCTTGAATTTGAGATATATGCGTAAAAAAATAATATTTATCTCGAAAGTATTTATTTTGATTTCGAGATAATTGTATACCACACTACAAATCCATGTCAACAACAATATAAAATTTTCTCGCCTAAAATAAACAAGAGGTCCGTCCCTCAGCTTTTAAAAGGGACGGACCTCTGATGTGGTTTTTATTTTTAGAAATCGAAGTTATCTGGATCCGGGCCGAAACGTTCGTTTAGGTTTAGTCCATTGATTTGATTCATTTCTTCAAGAGATAGTTCGAAGTTAAATAGATCTCCGTTTTCTTTTATACGGTTTGCATGGACAGATTTTGGAATGATAATGACGTCATTTTGAAGATGCCAGCGTAATATCACTTGAGCAGGTGATTTACCATGCTTTTCAGCGATATGATTTAATGTCGGCTCGTCTAACACTCTTCCCTGTGCGATCGGAGACCAAGCCTCAACCGCAATGCTTTTTGAAGCACAATAGTCTCTTAGCTTTTCCTGATTTATACGCGGGTGTAATTCGATTTGATTAAGAACCGGCTTCACAGTGCTGTTTCTCATTAAATCTTCTAGGTGGTGCTGATGGAAGTTGCTTACTCCAATGGATTTGACAAGACCTTCATTATGAAGTCTTTCAAGGGCTTTCCAAGTATCATTATACTTGTCTGCCACTGGCCAGTGGATTAAATAAAGATCTAAGTAATTCATATCAAGTTTCTTTAGACTTGTTTCAAATGCTTTTAAAGTGGAGTCATACCCTTGATCACTATTCCACACTTTAGAAGTAATGAATAAGTCTTCCCTAGAAACTCCAGATTCTTTAACACCTTGCCCTACACTTTCTTCATTCTCATAGATGGCAGCAGTATCGATGGAACGGTACCCTGACTGAATCGCTGTTTGAACCGCTTGTACGGTCTCAGCTGGATCCTTCATTTTATAGACACCTAATCCTACGTATGGAATTTCAATCCCATTATGTAACGTTTTCGTGCTCCCTAAATTTTTCAACATCTAGCATCCCTCCTTTTTTCATTTTACAAACTAACAGTCATTATGGCTAATGTTATGATTGTACGTTATTATTCCTTTATTCTAGTTGGGAGATCTCTAATAGTTATGAATCTACTCACGCCTATTTTTGTAAAAAATGGAAAATAGATCGATTAAGGGTTGTTTCAGACCGATTCTTTCATGATTTGGATCGATAATACGTAAAAATGGATCGGTTTTTAAAAATTCGGATCGATTAAGAGATATTTCGGATCGTTTTGCCCTTTCAATAGAAAAATCACTCCTAATTTGGACCGATCAAGGCCTATTCCGGATCGATTATTCCAATTTCCGTCGTAAATTCCTCCTCCGACGTTAATGGTGTAGAGCCTACTGGGATGTGATTGTAATAATCTATCAATAACAACTAAAGGTCCGTCCCTCGATCGAGGGACGGACCTTTAG
Source organism: Rossellomorea aquimaris TF-12 (assembly GCF_001648555.1). GTDB lineage: Bacteria > Bacillota > Bacilli > Bacillales > Bacillaceae_B > Rossellomorea > Rossellomorea aquimaris. The sequence goes on from NZ_LQXM01000024.1 coordinate 93,816, forward strand.
TATCATACTTTTATTCTCTAAGGATAAATTGTTCTTTATTCTTTCCGATAAAGGAGAGTTTATGAAGTGGGCGGGTCATGGCGACGTATTGCAGTTTAATATCGAGTTCATTTTCCCGATTGAATTTTTCATTGATAGCTGCAATCATGACGACATCAAATTCCAGTCCCTTTGATAAATAGGATGGTACGACAACCACCTGGTCCTTAGGAATGGATTCTTGCTCCTTTAATAGCTTCACTTTCCCGGGGATAGATATTTGAAGAACCTTCCTTATCTCTTCGCAATCCTTCAAACTTTTCCCTATGACTGCAAAAGTTTGAAATCCTTCTTCCTTTCCCATCCTTACTTGTTCTCCAACAAAATCCCCTAAATCATCTAGGGTTTGATAAGTATAAGTAACGGGAGCGTCTCCATGTCTTACTACGGGATTCACTTTTGGAAACTCGTATGGAAGAAGGCTAAGAAGCTTATTGGCTTCATTCATTATTTCAATCGTTGTACGGTAGCTTTTTTGCAACTCTGTATAAGTCGCCCTTGGAAACACATCTTTATAGACAAGTTCCCAGGATTGCAAACCTCGATAAGAATGAATCCCTTGAGCCAGGTCTCCCACTAAAGTGAACATATCAGTCTCTAATGCTCGTTTTAACGAATATAGCTGTAAGTAACTATAATCTTGAGCTTCGTCGATGACGATATTTTTCGCTTTGTAAAATTTATCGATTCCAAACAAATGAGTTTGCAAATAAAGTAGAATTGCTAAATCCTCTACTTCAAATTTCTTTTTCTTATTATAGGTCATGGTATAGAAGCATAGTTTCTCTGCCTTTTCTATACTTAGTTCTCCTCCTGAATAAGCTACTAGTCTCTCAGGATCAGAAAATAACTCTTCAAAATATTGTTCTAAGCTTTTCTTTTCAAATTGTTTTAAATACTGAGTCACACTTGTTCGAATGGCTTTCTTTATTTCAAGTACTCTCTCTGCTTTTTTATCTAAAGCCTTTGAAACATATTCCTTTCGATTCCCGGCATTTGATCGTTTATAAAGGGCCATCTCAATTTTCTCATCGAAGTACTTCTCGACTTTTTCTATCATTTGCTTCTTATTCGACCTGACATAGCTTTGTAATAAAGCTTTTAATTTATCCATTCGGCGATATATGGGCAAATAGGTGTATTCATCTTTAAAAAGGCTAGTGAATTTCTTGGCTGTATAAAGCTTGTATTTATCCACATAGAAATCAGTCGAAGTATAAAATCGCTGTTCTATTTCTTCTATATACTGATCAAGGATTTTTCTAAAGGTTTTAGATCCTTTAAAGCCTGCTATCCAGGAAGCGGTCACTACCTTTTCATCATGCTTTTCAATTAATTGGATAAGCTTGTTGTCATCTACAAGCTTCAGCTTTTTTTCCAAGCAGGTCATAACATACTCAGTAAATGTGGTTTGTCTCACCTTTTCCACTCCAAGCTCTGGGAGTGCTTCTGAGATGTAATCAATAAATAAATTACTTGGAGCCAGTATCATTAACTGCCTGGGATCGAATTGCTGTTTATAGTTGTAAATAAAGTAGGAGATTCTGTGAAGAGCAATCGTTGTCTTTCCACTTCCAGCTGCTCCTTGAACAATGATGGGTTTGTTCAAATCTGCACGAATAATCCGGTTTTGTTCTTCTTGAATGGTGGAGATAATTTCCGTAAGACGATTACTGGAACTTTTCGCTAACGAATCTTGAAGAAGCTCATCTGTGGTCGTTAAGTCAATATCTCTAATCTCTTCTAATTGGCCGTCTTCAATCATGTATTGTCGTTTTAAGGATAAATCACCTTTATATGTTTCGTCTTCGGCTTCATAGGTGACCTCACCTATTCTGCCTTCATAATAAAGATTCGCAATGGGAGAACGCCAATCAACAATAATCTGTTCCTGATTCTCACGCTGATATAAGGAAGTCTTACCGATATAATGTTTTTCTGTTTTAAGAGAATCATTGTTTTTAAAATCAATACGTGCAAAATATGGTTTGTTCTTTGCCTTAAGAAGCAATTCGAGTTCTTCCTTTGACATCTCAAAAAAACTGGAGTTGGTTAAGATATCGATATAAGCAGCACTCGACTCTCCCCAGTCAACATCACCAAAGGCTCTCTCCATATTTTCTTTATACTTTTCTTTACTTGATTGGGATGTTTCAATGACGACATCAATATACCTTTTGGTAAATTCCAATCGCTCTGATTCATTCGTGAAATCGGGGTGAAAAGTTGATTCCTTCGTCATAAATTTCTCCTTCCAATTGTAGTTAGCCGCAATGGAAAAAAAACGTCTTTTACCGTTCGACTGAGGTAACGACTCTCAGTGAAGGAACACGTTAAATGAGACATATAGAAATCTGTAAAAATTATGTAGGCGTTTGGGAGCAGAAATACATATTATCAGATTATTGGTAAGAATTCAACAAATAAAAACGAGGACTGCTTAGTCTGCTCCAAAACACAAGCATTAGCGAAAAAAACTCTTCATCCTAGGATGAAGAGTTTTCTCTGGCTTCTACAAATTCAATAAAAAAAGTAGTTCCTTTCCCAATTTGACTCTCTACTGAAATTTTCCCCTTCATCGCCTCGATGATTCGGTAAGATATCATTAAACCAAGTCCAGTTCCAGTTTCTTTAGTAGAAAAATAAGGTTCTCCTAAGCGACAAGTCTCCTCAGGTGACATACCTTTGCCGTTATCACGAATAGCAATAATCACTTTGTTCTGTTGGACTAGTGAGGTAACCAATAGATCTCCTCCTTGAGGCATTGACTCCAAGGCATTTTTAATAATGTTTAAGAACGCTTGCTGAAAACTTCTAGTATTGCCTTTGATCAGACCAGGTTCTAGTCCCTTCTTAATAGAAACAGAATGCTGAAGAATGATCGGCTCTAACAGGTCTATGACTTTACTCAGCTGCTCTTCAACAGAGATTTCTTCCAGCTGTTCAGAATTTGGGTTCGCAAAGGCAAGGTAATCATGAATGATTTCTTCGGCACGATTTAATTCTGATAAAGTTATGTTGATGTACTGCTCTTTTTTTTCCAGGGGAATATTTTTTTCGTTTAACAGCTTTAAGAACCCTTTCATGACGGTTAAAGGATTCTTTACTTCATGAGAAATACTTGCCGCCAGCTGCCCTAGAACCTCTATTTTTTCCATTTTCACCAGTGCTCGGTTCATGTGAATTTGTTTTACTAATGTTTCGCATATGTATGTAATGATAAGCATCCCTAAAGAAGGAAGTAGAATAAAGTTAATCACATAATTTTGATCAATGAAGAAAACGGTAAGGTATTTAGCGATCAGAGCAGAATTAATTGAATGAATAGTAAATAGAATTACAGAAAAAATGATTTTCTGCCGACTAGTCATAGCAGCGAATTTAAACCACCTCATTAGAGCGATGGTGACGATAAACATGACCACATATATGACAAACGCAACGAAACTCCAACCATATAGCATGGTTCGAGAAGCTAATAATACTACTAATAGACCAAATCCTGTAAATGGTCCACCATACATAATTCCAAGTACAAAGGGAATCATTCTCAAATCATGTACACAATATGGATTTTGATAAATTGGCGACAGCATGCAAAATATGATGGCTAAACTAAATGATAACGTCGTAACCAGTTTTGAATACCATCCTATTACTGTCTTTTTTTCTACAAGAAAAAAGATTAAAAAGATGCTCAATAGTATATAGAATAAATTATTTATAACATCTTGATTAAAAATAATCATATGAATTTGTCCCGCGGCCTTTCAAATAAGATTATAAAATGATTTTATCATAACCGTAATAATTCCGTTACATTCATTTCAACATAAGACCCTCCAAAAAAAAAAGCTAACCCTCCTGAAAGAAAACAAGAGGGTTAGTCGATTATATTTCATCTAATTGTTCTCCAAGGAATTTTGCCAGTTCCAGCATTCCAAATTTACCATAAACACCTTCTGCATCTTTGTTATAATTCGTATTTGTGTTCACATCATAGGTATAGATGACTCCATTTTCATCTTGAATAAATTCAATTCCTGCAACATCTATTTTATTTGCTTTTAAAAATGATTCATATTGATCAATCATTTCGTTTGAAAATTGGTCAATAATTTCGAACATGGGCTTTTCCTCTTTCTCTCCCACTGGACAGAATAAATCTTCCACCTGGCAGGCATCAGCAGGACATAACTCGAATCCTTTGGACGTATCGACTTTTACAGCATATACAAATTTTCCTCCTATAAACTCACAACGAGTGATCGACTGATCTGGAGACTTGATATACTCCTGAATAAGGGTCGTTCCGTCTAATGGTTCTTCGAATGAGTCGCTATACACATAGTTCTTTAATGCCTCAATGGAATGAAAAAGCTGAACACCCAAACCTTTTCCAGCACGGTTATGTTTGGTAATGAAAGAAGGTTTATCGAGTTTTTCAGCAGCCTTTATGATTTGTTCTTTTCCAACAGCGGCAATCGTTTTAGGTGTTTTTATTTGAGAAGCATTTAATGCCATGTATTGATTTACTTTACTTACTTCTAAACGCAAAGCTCGACTACCGTTTAAAATCCTTCGATTATGAAACTCCAACCACGAAAGTACACTTTCAGTTAACTCAGGTGCATATCGATGGTCCCTTGTATGAGAGGAGGCACTAATTCGATTATAAAAAACTCCCTCCGGTGGCTCTGTTGACAAATCAACCATTCCTTCATCGAGAAACCACTCCTCATATGGTAATTGGAGTTCATCAAGACGAGAAGTTAAATGATTGGTCCATTCGCTATTTTCATGAATAACATAAATCTTTTTCAAGATCATTACCCCATTTGTTTTATAATGAATTTCTCTTCATAATACAAAGTAATCCTACTATAAAAGTAGGATTTAGGCAATGATAGAGATTATCGAGCTTTTCTATCGGATCTCATCTGTATTTTCATTCCTGATTTTGTGTGGGTATCCATAGGATTTCTTGATTCCTGAAGTGGATCAGTTGGTCGGTCTTCCTTTAAAATATCTCTAATTTCCTGCAAAACTTCTAAATTTGTTGCTGCTTTTACTTTATACGGTTTGTCTCCCCCTTTTATTCTATTTACTACCTTGATCATTAGAAAGATGCTTATTGCAACTAGGGTAAAGTCTACAAATGCTTGTAGAAACTTGCCTATTTCAATCACCTCAGCTCTAATGGTAAAATGAATGCCCTCAAAGTTTATCCCACCAATCAAGACCCCAAAGGATGGCATCATGATGTCCTGAACAAGAGATTCAACAATTTTTCCAAATGCAGTTCCAATGATGACGGCAATCGCTAAGTCAATTACATTGCCCCTAGAGATAAACTGTTTAAATTCCTTAAACATCCTTTCTTCACCTACCACTTCGTTACTATAATCATATGGGGTTTATGTGAAAAGTATGAAGACAAGTTGTTTCTAGATGACTGATTTCGTAAAGGTTGTTGCTATTTCAGATAAGTAAGTAGGAATTGATTTCCGCTGCGGGAAGCGAGCGAGCGGTCAACGATTAGTCTCTCTATTTAAAAGCATAATTTACGTAAAAATTCGTGCCTAAATGAGATTGGCATATAAAAAACAAAACTCGCCATTACCTACGGCGAGTTTACTTAGTTTGCACTTAGCAACTGGTTTAATTAGCTATTTTAGTTCCATATGATTAGTAGATAAAAGCAAAGACCAATCAAAAATACTCCGACTAAACCAAAAATTATTTTTAATAACCAATGGGGGGAGTCCCTTAAAATCAATTGTGAAGTTAAACCAGCTCAGTTCTCATTTTCCCAATCAATTTTTTCGTGATATTCTTTAGTATATTTTACTGAAGCATAAATCATAAATAACCCAGCAAACAAAAAGAAAAAAGGTCCTATATTTGTCCAAAATTCCTCTTGGGTCACAAAATCCCCTCCATCTAGTTTTCTTATTTGTGATTTACCAAATCAGGATTTGCTAAATCGACAATCCTTTTTTATTCTCTTCCTTCTTCACCTATTTTGCCCGTTAGAAAAAAGGAAACTATACTCCAAGTGACACTGAAATTGACATTAGTAAAATAATATCAATTACTAAGTTAAATTTCACTACCCTTTATAAATAGAAAATGACGTATGGATATCCATACGTCATTTTCTTTATTTATTGAAAAAGAACCTGATATTCTTTTTTTACATAATGTATCTTCTTACAATCGAAAATAGAAGGAATAAAGCAACAACAAACATTACTATGACCAGGATTTTCTCTTCTTTATTGCCAAGCATTCTCTATACGCCTCCCTATTTTGCTCCATCATCAGTTTTCCCTCTTATTTATTTTTCAACACTTATCCTTTTATACGGTCCCTCTTTCATACAGTATTGTTTCTAGAACTGTAGAAGCGAAACTATCCTCCTGTAAAAACAATTTGAATGATTCTTCTCCCAGTTTTCTTATCGGTACATCGTAGGAGGTTATATCCAGAGCATCTGCGATCGGATGATTATCAAAGCTTAAAATAGCGAGATCCTCAGGAATTCTAATACCTCTTTTTTTTGCCTCTGACAAAATACCGGCGGAAACCTGATCACTGGTTACGATTAAAGAAGTAGGTTTGTTCTCCAATTCCTCCCACTGATGAACCACTCTTCTTCCATCCTCTAGTTTGTAACAATCATTAAAAATCCAATCTTCTAAAAGAGGATGCTTTTCGGCTTTAGCACTATCATAAAATCCACGAATTCTCTCCTCACTGTTTGTTCCAAATTTACGGTGTAAGCAAAGACCTATCTTAGTGTGACCACTTGAGTACAAGTACTCCATTCCGTTACGAACTCCCTGGTAATGATTGATAAACACTTTTTTACACTTTTCCCCGGATAAGTTTTCACAAAATACAACATTTGCACCATCCAAAAATGGTAGAAGAGCGTCAAGGGAATTTGACCTGGATGAGATAATGAGTCCGTCTACTTCCTTCATTTTCAGCCGGTGAAAGGCATCGAGCTCCACACTCTTATCATAATTCGTTTGAAAGATATGAAGGTGATAATCGTGCTTCAATGCCTCCCCTGCAATTCCTTGAAGAATTTCACCGAAGTAAGGTAAATTCATAAAAGGCAATACGACCCCAATACTATTCGTTTTTCCTTTTGAGAGATGAACGGCATTGGCATTCTTTATGTAATTTAATTGTTTCACTGCTTCCAAGACTTTTTGTCGTTTGTCCTCTTTTACATAAGGATGTTTATTTAAAACTCTTGAAACAGTAGAAACGGATACCCCTGCTAACTCAGCAATTCTTCGAATATTTGCCATAAACATACCCCTAAATTTTTTTCTGATAAAAACTTGCTATGAAACGCGTTTCACACTTTAAAGTAGGTTTAAGGTTCATTTTCCTAAACGATCCAAAAGGAGGAAATGCTCATGCTTAGCATTTTATATTTACCTGTTCTTTGTACCATCATTGTAGGAGGCAGCTATTTAGCGTTAAAACCGATTGATTTTTATACACCTAAAGATAAAAATGATTCCTTTGAATATCTCTTCAGAAATGAGAAAGCTTAATTTTTCATCCGGTCTGCTTTAAAAACAAAAAGCAGACCTCTTATTCTTCTCTCAAATCTAACCACTTTATTGCCCAGGATTGCACAGCTTCCATAACTGGCTCTAAATCCTTTCCTTTATTGGTTAAACTATATAGGACTTTTACCGGCTTATCATCAAACACTTCACGTTGAATAATCCCGTATTCTTCTAATTCCCTTAGTCTTTCTGAAAGTACTTTTTGGCTAATATTTGGGATTTGAGCATTTAAATCTTTAAAACGGCACTTTTCTTCAAATAATACTTTTATAATCACGCCAATCCAACGCTTGCCTAATAGTTTAAAGGCTTCCTCGTATTTTGGGCAAAGTTTTGATTCCATCATATTGAACACATCCCTAAAGTCTTTTTGCTTGACGCTTAAACCAGCGTCAGTTATATTATGTTTGTTGTATATGAACTTACAAAAAGTAAGTAACGTACAAATATATACCATATTATAACACCTTTTGAACACCAAGGAGGAATTACTCATGAATAATTTTTATGAAATCATTGACGAAAGACGTTCTACAAAAGTGTACGATCCACAAATTGAAATCCCTAGGGAAGAGTTAGTCGGGATTCTTGAGACAGCTGGAAAAGCTCCATCTGCCTGGAACCTTCAACACTGGCAATTCCTTGTATTCGATAATAAAGAGGTCCAGGAGCGATTACTTCCAATTGCTTATAATCAACAACAAGTGAAAGACGCTTCCGCTGTCATTGCAGTGCTTGGAGACTTAGAAGCAAATAAAAAAGTAGATCCTGTCTTTGATCCAGCAGTTGAAAATGGAGAAATGACAGCTGAAATCAAAAACATTTTAAAAGGGCAAATTGATGGTGCCTACAGTCGTGAAGAGTACCCACGAGATGCTGCATTTAGTAATGCTTCATTAGCAGCTATGCAATTTATGCTTGCTGCAAAAGCAGAAGGCTGGGACACTTGTCCAATTGGTGGATTCAACCCGGCTGCCCTCGTATCAGAATTTAATGTTTCTGATCGATACCTTCCAATCATGCTCATTACAATTGGAAAACCGCTTCAAAAAGCTCGTAAGTCAGGACGTTTAGATATTCGCAACTTGATTGATTGGGCAGAATAATATATCTGATTCAGCAAACGGCATAGCTTTTGGAGGTGGAATTTGCATACTAATTCCACCTCCTTTTTTATTAAATCAACTTATTTATTTGCTGTATTACGTTTGCCTACAATAATAAAAATAATCCCCGAAATTAAGACTGTAGTTGAAGCGGCATCAACGATCACCTTAAAAGTACTCAAAGGGATTATCAGTTTTTTTGTCATAATTAGAGATACGTTTGGACCTAATTGTAATGTAAAAAAGGCTTTAATAATATATAAGGCTAAACTAAAAACAATAAGAACAATTCCAACCTTGATATTCCTCAAAAGCGCACACTTCCTAAATGACTTTTACATACATGCCTCAGGATTATCCCTTAAACTAAAAGTGTATCAAATTAAGCTTTGTTTTGGATCAAAAATGGTTTTTAAATGAACAGATTCTATCCATAAAATATTCCTTTTTAGTAAACTCTCTTCTTATAAAACAGGATATTATCAACTTTTAAACATTTATTTTTAACTTCTTTACTTTTATTTTTAACTTTTAAACATTTATTATCAACCCTAAATAGAAGAGAAAATATATTATCAACAATAAAGTCTTATTTTCAACAAAGGCTCCTTTTTACCAACACAAAACAAGAGCTAAGCATTGAAGCTTAGCTCTTGTTCATTATATTTCTAACAGTTCCTTTGTCACTTCCTGAATGATCTCCGGTAAAACGGAGAAAGTATATGGCTTATATACTCTCTCTGTCCATTGATGACCATCCTTCCCATATACCCCAATATTAATGGATGGGATATTGAGACTTCTAATCGTATCAATTGGAACAGGATAGAGACGATCAATAAGGGGGAGGTTCTTTTTGAAAATATCGATATCTTCATCTTCTTCATGAAGTGAAAGAAAGCTGCCATCAGCTAAATACGGGAAGAATCGTTTAATAACAAATTCTTCTCCTGTTTCCTGCGATATGCGATTTAAGCATTTCCCCAGTACTTCTCTGACTTTTTTTCCGTATTCATTTTCTTCGTTAACATAATTATGAGGCAGGAATGGTGGTGCAAAGAAAATGATGACTCTTGGTGTTCTGTCAGGATCAAGATGCTGCAGGGCTTCGACCATGGAATAGGCAATGGTTCGACGGTCTTCCCCTTCTTTATCACGAAAGACTTTTTCCAAAACAGGATCTGGATTAATTCCTCTTTCCCTTAGCCAGAAAATATACTCTCTTAAAGTCAGAACCTCTATTTCCCACGAGAATTCTCTTTCTGGAAAACCATGATAACTTCTATAAGCTTCAAACTGTTTCTTACTTCTTTCTTCTAATTCTCCAACAACTTTCAGGGCAACTTTTTTCATTTCATATAGAACTTCCCTTGCTGTTTTCTCATACACAAAGTAATTAAAGTAAAGAGAAGCACTTAAAGGGGTCTGTACATTATACGTATTCTTATCATCTTTAAAATACAGGCAGGACGGAGGTAATGTAAATTCACCTGGTATCTTTTCGACCAAATCCAAATTTTGATTGATTTCCAGATTAATTTTAGATGCAACCATCGTAGGGTCGATGGACGTCATCACATCTCCAACATGTGCTTCCCTTCCATAAATATAAAAACTGGGTAGAAGTTTACCGGCTGCTCCCGTATAAATATATCGTTTACAGTCACCGTCATATATAGGTGAAATGAAATCCGTGTTAATAGCCGCTAAATAGTCAAAACCTTCTTCTTTCAAGCGCTTTAGTTCCTGAAGAGCATGGATCATTCCAGCATGTTCACTTTCTTCGTCGCCATTAAATAAGAAGAGTAAATTCCCTTCTGGCTTTTTTGCTTCAGTGTAATACAGAAGATTTCCAAGGTGGACAGCAATACCACTTTGCATATCCAGGGATCCTCTACCGAAGAGCCAATTCCCGGAAATAGCATCTTCTCTTACCTTTTCTTCACCTTCATAGTCCATAAAAAACTTTTGCAGGAAGTCGGGGTCATGGGCCATATCCTGCAAAGCTCCATAATCATCGGTCCCTACCGTATCATAGTGAGCATGAAATAAAATTGTTTTAGTAGATTGGCCATCAACCAATGCAAAAACATTTTTTCTCCCGACAGGGTCATTTGGAATGTCCTGAAGCCAGACCCTTTCCGGGTTTTGCTGAAAATAAGGAAATGAACAAATGATATCATATATAAATTGAGCCTTTTTATTTTCATCCGTTGTACCATTATAGCTTTTAAGAGCGACTAAGGATCGTGTGATATGTTCAATCTGATAAGAGATTGATTTTTTTTGCAGCTTTGAGTACACGTTCAATCCGCTCCTTTCTTGGAGGTTGTTGAATCAACTGAGTAAAATGTATTTTAAAAGTGGAGATTTTATACCTTTACTCTATAATTGATAACATCTTATCGAAAAAGGAACGAGTTTGGAAGGGGTTTCATAATAATTTTTCAAAAATATTTTTGGCTTATCCCTTGAATTCAACCTTAATACCGAATATTATATTACTTGTGCTATTTTAATGTTCGTTTTTTATGGAGGTTTTACAATGTTTAAATTAAAGGAACACGGTACTAATCCAAAAACAGAAATTCTTGCGGGTCTGACGACATTTTTAACAATGGTGTACATTGTGATTGTCAATCCGATTATTCTATCAGATGCAGGTGTACCGTTTGATCAAGTATTCTTAGCTACTATTATCTCTGCCGTTATCGGAACGTTATGGATGGCTTTGTTTGCAAATTACCCTATTGCCATTGCACCTGGAATGGGATTAAATGCATACTTTACCTACTCAGTCGTAGGTGCGAATGATGATATTTCATATGTTGTTGCGTTCTCTGCTGTATTTGTAGCAGGTATTGTATTTGTACTATTATCCTTAACCCCATTCAGAAAAAAATTGATAGAGGCCATCCCTCAAAATTTAAAACATGGTATTACTGCTGGTATTGGGTTATTCATTGCTTTTATCGGACTTCGTTTAACAGGTCTAATTGAAGCTCATCCAACAAACTTAGTTCAGCTCGGTGACCTGCATTCATCTTCAGCTATTCTTGCTCTGGTTGGATTGGCTGTCACGCTAGTTTTAATGGTATTGAATGTACATGGAGCTCTCTTTATTGGAATGATCGTGACTGGACTCATTGCGTTCTTCACAGGCGAGTTATCATTTAAAGAAGGATTTATGGCTCTTCCTCATCTCCCGGAAGGATTAATCATAGCCAATCCAATTGCAGCTTTCGCTGATGTATTTCATTATGGATTGTATGCCGTTGTTTTCTCCTTTTTACTTGTAACTATTTTTGATACAACCGGGACGATGGTTGGAGTGGCTCAGCAGGCTGGTTTAATGAAGGGAAATACAATGCCAAGAGCTCGGGAAGCATTGTTAGCCGATTCTATTGCAACAACTGTTGGTGCCATGTTCGGAACAAGTCCAACTTCAGCATATATTGAATCATCTGCGGGAGTTTCTGCTGGAGGAAGAACAGGTTTAACGACGTTGACTGTTTCCATTCTATTTATCCTAGCAGCCTTTTTTGGTCCACTTGTCAGTGCTGTATCCGGCATTTCAGCCATCACTGCTCCTGCCCTTATCATCGTAGGTAGCTTAATGATGGGAAGCATATCTCATATTAAATGGGATCAACTCGATGAAGCATTCCCTGCATTCTTAATTATTTTAAGCATGCCCCTTACATCAAGCATTGCAACGGGTATTGCATTAGGATTCATTACTTATCCGCTATTAAAGGTTGTAAAAGGACAATGGAAGCAAGTACATCCACTCGTTTACTTGTTTGCAGTATTGTTCTTCTATCAATTAGCTTTTCTCCCCCATTAACGACGAAATACCGTTCACTTGTGAACGGTATTTTTTCATATGTTCATTAGTTTGTTCTATTCCAAATACGTTTCACATCAACAAGATTGTTCTCTTCAAAGGTCAATCTATAAATATCTGGCATACTGAGCTCTTTCCAGAACTGAAAATCATATTTACGATCAAAATAATTCATTATTAAGACCATAATGTTTCCATGAGAACCTATAACCACTTTTTTCCCTCTATATTTCTCTAATAAAGAATGAGTTGCTGATATCCCTCTCTCCTGTGCATCAAGATTGGATTCTCCACCTTCATAAGAAAACGAGGGATTGTTCCAAACGTTTGTTATGGACTCATTAAAATTTTCCACTGGTTGTTTTGACAATGTCCGTTCCTTCAAGTCTTCAAATATAACAATTTCTTTGTCTATGTATTCAGAAATTCCATTGACCGTCTCAATAGCTCTTTTGTAAGGACTTGAACAAACGATTTGTATGTCTTCTTTAATCAAAAAATTAGTAACATGATCGGCATCTATTCTCCCGTTTTCTGATAGGGGTCTATTTAATTCATCAGGAGTATAGGTTGAATGGGCATGTCTTACGAAGTATAAATGAGTTTTCATGTTAAATCGCACCTTTACTTAAAAACTTGTATAACAATAAGAACCCTGTTGAACATTTTTTGTCTTTTTATTTTTCTATGACATTGAGGACACTCGATGAAAAAAGATTGTTGATTGATTCCTTTTTGACGATTCCCCCACATTAGACCTTTATTCATTTTCAACACAGTTAATACAATGATGACTTCAATTATGAGAAGGACCGTGAATAACCCCATCATAATTCATTGTTTCTTCTATCCCTTATTACTTTTACGAAAAGACTGGACAAAGAGTTTCATTTTTTCAGTAAATTACATCGTTAATATTTGGAGTTTGCTTCTCCCAATGATCTTATTTTGACTAGGAGCAACCCGAAAATCAGTAGCGTAATGGCTAAAAGAAAACTAAACAAAATGGAATAGATATAAGGCATGACGATATCTCCTAAATCTCTTATGTTTTCTCGTGGGAAAATGGTTATCCCCATTGAAGAAAGCAGTAAATAAACCAAACCAATTCCTACTGAGAGTTGTACAACTTCCTGTTGGAGTGGTTTTGATTTGATGAGATAAATGCAAAAAATACTTAATGTTGCAAGAACAGACGATAGAAAAGAAGTCCACAAGCTAAATTCATTTCTAAGCAAAATAAACAATAGTAACGCCAATATACTAAAAGGTACGCCAAGTAAATATTTTTTCATTGTTATCCCTCATTCTATAAAATTACTAATTTAGTGTAATATTACACTACTTTCATGGTTATTTCTACCATTCAACAAAAAAAGTGCTGTTTATTTCAACAGCACTTCCTCCACATATTCCATCAACCACGAATCATGATATACACCTTCATGCAGCTCATTTCCAGGCAAAATCCTATTTTTTTTATATCCACATTTCTCATAACATCTAATGGCTCTTTCATTCCAAATCATAGGGTCCATAACCAGGCGTTTTGCACCCTTTTCCTTTATTAGAAATTCCATCATTGTTTGTACTAACTCCGTCCCTATCCCTTTATTCCAATATTCTGCTTCCCCAATAAATTGATCGGTTCCATAAATATTTTCTTCCTTTATGCTAAAACCATATTTCTTTTTGGATTCCTTATCTAAAGGATAGTATTGAAGATAGCCAATCTCCTTTCCCTCATACTCTACGATGCAGCCAGTCACTCCACCTGTACGATGAATTAATTTCTCTTGAACTGTATGCTGATTAAATGGGCGGTCTCTGCCTTCATAATACTCGAGAACCACCGGGTTAGATAACCATTTGGCAAGGATTTGTTTGTCCTTCAATTCTACTGGACGAATATGTATTTTATTTTTTGAATAGACCATATTTGCACCTCTTCATAGATTTCTTTAAGTATTAATTCAGCAAATAATGTAAGAATCCTTTATAACTCTACTAACTATGAAACTTTAAAGGATGTAAACCGTATATACTTGTAAGAGAATAGTAGACTGAGGAGGATGTCAATGAAAGATCCTAAAAAGCCTTTTATAACGAAACAGCACGAATCACTTCGTCGTTTTTTCAAAGTCATTGGCCCTATTTTAGTATTAATAGGGATATTCTTAATGGTTAAAGGGGTAGCTCCCTTATTTTCACCAATGAGTTTTGGACCGGAACCCAACACATTTTATCTCGCTTTTATCGGCATGCCTATTACATTCGTTGGATTTTTTCTTTCTGGATTAGGATACGGTGGAAAACTTGCAAAATATCAGGCTCGTGAATATACACCCGTAGCAAAGGATTCCTTTAACTACTTCACTAAAGAAAGCCAGGAAGGAATTAGAAACCTATCAACAGCCATGCGTGAAGGAAATGAGACAGGTTATACCTGTCCAAATTGTGGCGCAACCCATCAGCCAGACTCCAAATACTGTACCCAGTGCGGTAAACCCCTCTACAAATCCTGTACCAGCTGCAACGAAACCAACACCAGAGACGCCATCTACTGTGACAACTGCGGTTCATCATTATAGACTAAGAGGGACGGACCTACCTATTTAAGGTCCGTCCCTCTGTATAGAACTATTTACATTGTGACAGAGTATTGACCCTTCATTAAAATATCTATGAAAACCTTTACATGTGATTTTTATCACTTATACTTCTGCAAATTTTATGTTATTCTTTTATTGTGAATTACTTCACAATAAATTTTTATTCCATGAGTAGCCCACTTTAAGTAGGCTACATAATAAAAATGAACGATTGGAAAGGTTGATTTCATATGAAAACAAAGAACACAAATAAAATTGCTTTAATCGGCACAGGTTTTGTAGGTTCAAGTTTTGCCTTTGCTATGTTAAATCAAGGTGTTGCTCACGAGCTTGTTATGATAGACCTTAATAAAGAGAAAGCAGACGGAGATGCACGTGATCTAAATCACGGACTAGCCTTTGCTTCTCCCATGAAAATTCATGCAGGGGATTATAGTGATTGTCATGATGCTGATATCGTTGTCATTACAGCTGGTGCTAACCAACAGCCTGGCGAGACACGATTGGATTTGGTAGAGAAAAACGTAAAAATCTTTAAAAACATTGTTGAATCTGTTATGGATAGTGGATTTAATGGAATCTTTTTAGTTGCGACAAACCCCGTAGACATATTAACTTATGCGACTTGGAAATTCTCTGGTTTACCTAAAGAGAAAGTGATTGGATCAGGTACCATTTTAGATACGGCGAGACTTCGTTATTTAGTAGGAGAAAAATTTGAAATCGACACTCGAAACATCCATGCCTATATTATGGGTGAACATGGAGATACAGAATTTCCTGTATGGAGCCATACGACCATTGGAGCTAGTCAGTTAAGTGGAATCGTCAACCTGGAAGAAAAAACAACACAAGATGAATTAGAAGACATTTTCGTCAATGTTCGAGATGCTGCTTATCATATTATCGAACGTAAAGGAGCTACCTATTATGGAATTGCCATGGGACTTGTCCGTATTACTAAAGCGATCTTACACAATGAAAATAGTATATTAACCATATCAGCTCTTCTTGAAGGTGAATACGGTCAGGATGATATCTATATTGGAGTCCCAGCCATCATTAATCGAGATGGTGTCCGTAATATAGTTGAATTACCGTTAAATGAAAAGGAACAAAAACAGTTTAAGCATTCAGCCGAAACTCTAAAAGCTGTTATGAAAAAAGCACTTTAACCTCACTATATGAAACCGCCTATTTCTTGAAATGGGCGGTTCTTTACTTTCAATTGAAGTGAAATCTACACAGACACGCACAGAACATCTGCCTACTCATAAAATAATAGGAATTCGTTTATGAGGAGGTTCTTCAATGTACGATCACAGACAGTTTTTCCCGGGATTCCCCGGTGGCCCTGGTGGAGGTCAAGGATTTCCTGGTTTCCCTGGAGGAGGTCAAGGTGCACCGAGTTCTCCCCCACCCGGCGGGCAGCAAGGAGGAGGAGGCCAACCGCCTGGACCACCACCAAGCTATCAGCCCCAAAAAACCAATGTTACAAGTGCTGCACAAGGAGGCGCAGGCGGACCTAGTCTTTATGCCGTAGATCCTGGTAGTATCCGTGGGTGCTTATATCGATATACTTACATTTGGTTACGTAGAGATTCCTTCTGGTTCTATCCTACCTATGTAGGTCGTCGCTCCGTATCAGGTTGGCGCTGGATTGGATACGCTTGGGTCTATTATGGAATTGATTTGAAAAAAATTGAATCCTTCACTTGTGTGTAGTGAATCAAATGTATTCATATCCCTATTACAGAACAACAACTAAAGATAATGGGACCATCACAGTTTCGGGTGAGCATACACTTTATGTAGCACCCAACCAAGCAGTTGTATCAATAGGTGTAGTAACAAAAAACGAGGATCTTGAAGTGGCTCAAAAACAAAATCAACAAATCTCCAATAGCGTCGTTCAATCGTTTATTGATAATGGAGTACCGAAAAAAGATATTCAAACCTCCACTTATCAAATCTTTCCACAATATAACTATGAAGATGGAAAACAGATTTTTACAGGTTATGAAGTGCGACAAGTTTTTCAGGTAACCATTAATAATATTGAGAGCATTGGAATGATCATTGATGACGCCATTAAGATGGGGGCTAATCGAGTTGAAAATATTCAATTTGTAAACTCAGACCCCCAGGAATCCTACCAGGAAGCCCTCTCCCTGGCGTACCAGAAGGCATACCAAAATGCATTAACATTAAGCAATCAATCCGGGCAACAGCTTAACCCTAAGCCCCATTCCATAACAGAACAAACTACGCCTATAAGTGCTCCCCTTGTAAGTACAACATATGTCAAAGCCGCCGCTGAAAGCACAAGTGTCCAACCTGGTCAAATCGGTGTTACAGCTATCGTCATTGTTAAGTTTAAAAGCTATTGACCCCGCTCATTTAAATAGATCAATCATTTCAGAGGTCCGTCCCTCTTCACAGGGACGGACCTCTACCTCTATTAATTTAAGTTCTTTTTTCGTCTAACAAAAAAGATGAGCGGGATAGTTAGAAACAATATACCGATAGCCATTTTACTTAGTAGGTTATCAGAGTTGACATGAGTCGTTTCGGATTCTATTTTGGTTTCTTCGCTTATGTGGAGCTGATCCATTTTCAGGAATTCTCCAAAAACACTTGAATCGCTCTGTTGTATTATGACTCCATCCTTCACCTGAATCATGCCATTTGGTCCTCCCACCGGAACCAAAAAGTCATCTTCTTCTCTTTTTTCTAAAAACAACAGAAACTGCCCTCCAGAATTTTGAAACTCTTCTACCCAGCCAACATCATATCGATCAATCCCTGCAGTAATTTGATTGGGGGCTGTTCCTCTCAATACTTTCGTTACATTAAATTTCAAACCTAGAAATATTGGATTATTTGATTTTATAGATGTTTGGGGCGAAACATCATATTCCCCGATCACAATTACTTCCGCTCTATTTATAACCTGCTGTGGATCTAATTCTACCCAGCTAGTAGCACTACCGATATTTGAATAAAAGGTATTACAAACGATCACGATTATAATGATTATACGTTTCATTTTCTTTCCCCCTTTTAATAATTCAGACGATACCTGAGAAAGAAAAGTTTCAGTTCGAGGAGGAACTGCGTAGACTTCTGTGGAATTACGGGCGTGCAGAGACCCGGTAGGTAAGATGAGAAGGCTTGCTGCTAGCTGCAAGTAGTTCACCTCATCATCAAATACGCACGGGTTATCGGAGCCGTTTGCAGAATTCATTGTATTTGTTGCTAAAGAAGATGGATGAATGTCCACATTTTGCAAAAGGCTAATAAATTCCCGAAACTGGCTCAATTTCGGCTCAAAAAGAGGGAAAACCGGCTCATAAGATGGGAAATAAGATTGATAGCGAAGAGGTGTATACAAATAGTTTAAACTAACATCTAAGCTAAAAATCGAACAGTTTTCATAGTTTCAATCAAAATTGATTAAATATAGGCGTTATTTAGACGAGCTTCCCAACAAAAATAAAGATAATCAAAAAAGATCCATTCGAATGAATGAATCTTTCTCTTATAGACCATATTTCAGTTCAGGAATAACAACGTCAGCATTTACTCGTTCTGCCGACTTTAGGAATTCATCTTCATTTAATCGTACACAATTCTCTACATAAGTAGGCAAAAGCTTTATTGTCCTAGTGCTTTTGATTTTTGTCCACATGCTTCCATTGCTGTTAAAATGGACCCTTTAAAATTATTTTTCTCAAGGGCCGAAACTGCTTCGATGGTAGCCCCACCTGGAGAACATACTGCATCCTTTAATTCACCAGGATGCTTCCCTGTTTCAAGAACCATTTTCGCAGCGCCTAAAACAGCTTGTGAAGCTAATTGATAGGCCTGGTTCCTTGGAATTCCTTGTAAAACAGCTCCATCTGCTAATGCTTCGATGAACATAAACACATATGCTGGAGATGATCCGCTTACGGCTGGGATAGCGTCCATTAGATCCTCTTCTACTCGTTCTGCCTTCCCAAAGCTCCCTAAAATACTGGTTACCGCCTCTAAGTCACTCTCTGCTAAAAATTCATTTGCACAGTAAGCGGTCATTCCTTCTCCAACAAGCGATGGAGTATTTGGCATCGTGCGAACAACCTTCACTTTTTGTTGAAATTGTTCTTCCATCCACTGAAGAGTAATCCCTGCAGCAATGGTAATAATAATGCTGTCTTCCTTTACAGCATCTTTAACAGAGTGAATAACTGAAGCATATTGATCAGGCTTTACTGAGAGAAATAATATGTCTGAAAAAGCCGCTACCTCTCTATTTTCACCTGTCGTTTTCACCTTAAATTCCTGCTCTACCTTGAAACGAGTTCCTTCTGTTTTGGCACTTGCCATGACGGCACTCGTGTCGACAAGATTGGACCTCAAAATACCTCCTAAAATGGCTTGAGCCATATTCCCGCATCCAATAAAGCCAATGGTCCTATCCATCAAGGTCACCTCTTCCTTCTTTATGTAAATAGTCCTTTGAATCATATCAAATTTCCCTTAAGATAGAAAACAGAATGGCTTAATTAAACCATTCTGTCCTCTTTCCACAATGTAGGTTTATTCACTTTTTAGAAGATCAATGACAGTTGATACACGTTTTAATCCTAGTTTCTAGCTTGGTTAAAAATCTTTCTATAATTCAGATCCACCATCGGTTCACTTTCCTTTAGTCTAGTTCTAAGTTGAGTTAATAATGATGTTTCTGCCTCAGATAAGTTTTCTAAATCCCATTTTTTATGAAATACTGAATATAAGGTTACGTCTCGTAAAAGCAGAAATGCTGGCATGTGCTTCAGCCATTCTTCCTCTAATTGTGTTTCAGACATATACCCTTTTAAAAAAGCTGTTAGAAAGCTTTCTCCAAAACGAGACCGTGTTTCTAGGTCTTCATTTTTATATTTCCACCACACTGAGTAATAGAGTGGAATGGCAATATCACTTAAAAAGAAAAACTGGGTACTATCATCAAAATCAAACACATGGAGCTCACCTTGATGGTAAAAAAAGTTCCCGGGATGAATATCTGAATGAATCATTCCAAAAGTATGGAGGGATTCAGGAAGAGATTGAATTTCTTTCTTCACCTCTTCCCCCTTTTCAATTATGTCTCTGTCTTTATCCACTGATAAGTATTTTTCAAAGTTTAATAGATCATCTTCATCCCAACGGTCTCGCTTAAAATTTCCTGATTCATACATTTTCGTCACATTATGTAATTGTCCTGTGAGCTTGCCCCATTTTTCAAATAATTCTTCATTAAACTCTTCGCTTTTTACACTGACAGGCTGTCCAGGTGCTTTATCAAACAAGCAAACATAAAAGTGCGTATTCTTCACATCAATCGTCTCAACTAATTTCCCTTCTTTCGAATGGTTGACCAATGCTACATTAACTCCATGTTCGTGCAAATAATTCACCCATCTAAGCTCCGCCTCTACTTCCATATGAGTTCGATGAGAGCTATGGGTTAACCTTAAAATATACGGGGTATTTCCCTTATGTACCTCGAAGACATAGTTTTCAAAATCTCCTAGCTTTTTCACTTTAGAGGTTTCACAACCAAACCGTATTGCAGCTTCCTCTAAAATCTCTTGACTAAAAAGTTCTTCAACCCATTTTTCCATAAAATTTTCTCCTACTCCATCATTTTTTTCCTTCATCTCTGAGAAGAGCCACTTTATATGGATACAACTCAGCCGTCATTATTCCTTCTTTAACTGAAGGATCTTCATTCATAAAGTCCCTAGCCTGATCTTCATCATTTGCTTCAAATACTACAAGGCCGAAGGCATTTTCCTCTTCATTCAACGTTCTTCCTGCCAGTATGACCACACCGGATTCAGTATATTTTTGTAACCTCTCAAAGTGACGTTGCACGATCTTTCCGTCACCCTCTGTCCAGTTTTCTTCCTTATGTAATCTTGGTATTAATTTTAATACATATAAAAACTCCATAACCTCTCCTCCTTCTACATTTTTTCTCCTTTTGTATATATACGACTATCTTTTTGTAATTCCTGTATCAGACGATAACTAAAAAGGATTGTTGAATAGATTCAACAATCCTTTTTAGTTATAAAAATAAGGGTACCTATGTGTTGTAGACGTTTTGACAACCTGAATTTCTTTTCTAGTGTTGATAGTGGCATAAAAAACCTCCTGAATATGGTGAACTCCTTCTTTATGAATTTCTGCCATGACCCACTTTTTATCAACGTTTAGTGTTTCCAAAACACGTTCATGTAATATCCCATCTACAATGAGAGGAAATGCAAGGCTGGCACTCGTTTTCATTACTCCTGCATCCTCTGCTGTCAAAGGCTGTTTAAGTGGATTTTTACTTATAGACAACGTTCCATTTGATTCAATAATTCCTATCTGAACATCTTCTATTGAGAATACTTCTTTTTCACGCAGAAGCATTAAGATATTATCAATCGTATACCCTATCTTCTTTAAATCCTCAATAAGTATCCGACCATTTTCGATGACAACAGTAGGCTCAAAAGACAACCACTTCCCTACTTTACGTGAAGAGATTTTCACCTTTGTCACGATTTTTTGTAAAATAGCAATCAATATCATGGCAACAATGGTATGGATATGCTGGATATTCGGGTCAGCAATATCTGCCCCTACAACAGAACCAAACACAAGGACAACAAGAAAATCAAACACAGGTAGTTCTCCAATGGATCGTTTTCCCATATACAGAGTAACAAATATCATGAAAGGAAGAATGGTGAAAATTCTTAGCCCAACGATTCCTAATTCTTTAAATTCATCCATTTTGTTTCCAAATCCTTTAAAAGTAATTGATATGGTTAGTTTCCCCATGCGCGGATTTTTCATGAAAAAAACCAGCCTAATTGGCTGGTTTTCCTACTCATCAATTTTTTGAAACTTAATTTCCTTCTCTTTCATCAAATATTGAAGAGCTGTACGGAACGTTAAAAAGCTTTTTACTCCGTGAATTTCCTTTACACCTGAATTAATAATAATTTGAGTAAGGGCAGGAGTAAATCCAACAAATAATATTTCTATTCCCATTAAGCCAACTGCTTTGGCCATATTGTCGATATACGTACCTAAGATATCTATTTCTCCAATTTCTTTTTGGGAAATGGCTGAAAAATCTACAATAATCGTGTTAATGTCTTCCCCGTATGAAACATCTAAAATTTTGGTAATAATTTTTTCAAAACGCTCAGGAGATAACTTCCCTGTTATGGGAATTAGAATGGTTTCCGGGACGATCGATGGAATAATTGGTGCTGAAATATCCATGATAAGCTTTTCAGACTCTTCCAAACGACTTTTTAATTCTGAGATTTCCATCTGTAATTGTTCGATTTGTTTCTGTTCATTTGTCATTTTAAACCCCGCTAAATTGTTAATATTCTTATCTCCTATATTACCATTCCCTAATAGAAATTGCTTTTCTTTTTTTGGCAAATGGAAAAACCAGCCTTATCGGCTGGTTTTCTCAAGCATAGGCCTTTTCTTCTTCGTTGTTAAAGAAGCTTCTCATAGCATGAAATACATCGGCTTTTTGCTTTAGGATATAGTATCGGAAGTCGTCATTTTTTATGTTTTTGTATGCTGACATTAGGGTTGAGTGACGGTTATATTGGTTCACCTCTCCGTAACCAAACATACTTGAAACCTTCATTAATTCTTCAACAAGCTTTACGCACCGAACATTATCTGAGGTAAGATTATCTCCGTCTGAAAAGTGGAACGGATAAATATTATAGCGTGCCGGGTTATATTTTTCATCAATTAACTCAAGAGATTTTCTGTACGCTGATGAACAAATGGTGCCTCCACTTTCTCCTTTAGAGAAGAAGTTTTCTTCCGATACGACTTTTGCTTCAGTATGATGAGCAATAAATTCAATTTCCACTGTTTCATATTTTGTTCGCAAAAATCGTGTCATCCAGAAGAAAAAGCTTCTCGCCATATATTTTTCCCATACTCCCATGCTTCCGCTTGTGTCCATCATAGCTAAAACAACGGCCTTAGATTCCGGCTTCAATACTTCATTCCATGTTCGGAATTTCAAGTCCTCCGTATAGATTGGATGGAAGCTAGGAGCACCTTTTATTGCATTTCTCTTAAAAGCAGACATCATCGTCTTCTTTTTATCTATATTCCCCATAAGACCAGTTTTACGGATATCATTAAATTCAATGTGCTCAACCGTCTGCACATCTTGTTCCTTCTTCTTCAAGTTGGGCAGTTCCAGTTGACTAAATAATGCCTCTTCAATTTCCATAAGAGACACTTCTGCTTCATAATAATCCTCACCGGCTTTATCGCCTGCCCCTTGCCCTTTACCTGGACCTTGTTGCTGAGATCCATCTCGTGCGACAACGTCACCTACTTGACTTTCGCCATCCCCTTGCCCTACGTGTTTATTCTTATCATAGTTGTATCTAATTTTATATTCATCTAAAGAGCGAATCGGGATTTTAACAACGTCTCGACCATTTGACATAACAATATTTTCTTCTGTAATCAAATCTGGTAAGTTGTTTCGTATCGCATCCTGTACCTTCTCTTGATGTCTTTGTTGATCATCGTGACCTTTGCGGTGGAGGGCCCAATCTTCCTTGGAAATGACAAACTGATGATTATCCATTTGACTCAAATTTTTCCCCTCCTTAACTTTTTTTCACATATTCACTTTTTCATGCATACACTATGTTGACTGCCTAATCTACCAATATCCCTTTAATGATTCGGGGATTACTCTATCCTATGCAGAAGTATTGATAAATTTACAAATAATTTCGACAATTAATCAATCTTTTACGATTGGACAAGCCTATTTTATGAACCGGTTAATTCAATTCAAAGTATTCATGTTTGTAAGTAATTATTGTTGTTTAGATTGATTTTATTCATAAACTTTGTGGCTATTTTCGCAAAGATTTTTTATGTAGATACGAACTGAAAATCTGCCATATAACCGCTGGAAAGTTCTCATTCCAAAAAAAAAAATCAGGCGTCATTACCTGATTAAGAGTCTTCTTCATATTGAGCTGGGTCTGAAGTTCGGTTGTGATTCTTTAGTTCTCCACTAGATCGTAATTTTTCCATTTGCTTACCTAGTTTAATTACTTCCTCCATATTGGAGGCCATGCTTCCATTAAGAGGTTCTGCTTCATTTGATTTAGAAGACATCCTCTACACCCACTTTCATTTTAAGATGGGCCTTATCTCTATCAGTTAAATATATTCAGATTTTCCCATTAATATTTCCATTACTTATCTCTTTCCTTATACTGAACAGGATCTGGTTGTTTTTTATCTTCTTTTAGTTCTTCATTTGTACGCAGCTTGTCCATCTGCTTTCCTAACTCTTCCATTTCTTTTAAGTCACTTGCCATAGAACCATTTTCGGGCTCATCATTCTTCCCTAATTCATGTTTGTTTTTCTTCATATTCTCACCTCTTATCCCTTACGTTTCCCTTTGGTACAAGAAATAAAACTCTATACAGAATAGGCACGTTTAATTATGAACTTGTAATTTGTTCCCACTTGGATCATAAAAATAAAAAAAACTGTGACCTTCATCGTGCTGTATTGCTTCTATTGATACTTCATGATTTTTTAAATACTCGTAAAGACCTTCTATATTAGAAGACGTTAATCCAACAGAAAACTCTGGTTTCCCATTGATTGTAAAATGCCCCCGGGAATCCTCATCCCCCTTTACTAATACCAAAAGAGGACCAGACTTCAATTCTAAAACGGCTAAGTCCCCTTTATTAAACCTCATCGTAAATCCTAAAATTTCTGTATACCAGGCTAAAGATTCTTCTAAATGGTTTACCGGTATTCTAAAATAGTGAATATCATTAAAAAAAGATTCTTTCATGAAAATGATGCCTCCTAAATGATTTCGTTTCTTCAAGTTTTCTATACTGAATGTTGAATTCCTGTTTTTTCTTCTGAAATTCGCTTTTTACAATAAGAAAACGACATTGGTTTTAAAACCAATGTCGTTTTTAAATCTTTAACGATTTAACAAGCTTCCTACATAACGGAGTAAATCATTCGCTGAAGTTGAATTGTAGCCGTGTTCATCAATCAGTCGTGCAACCACTTCGTTTACTTTCTTTAATTGCTGCTCGTCAGGCGTTTTCGAGGATGTAGTGATTTTTACAACGTCCTTCAAGTCAGCAAAAAGTTTCTTCTGAATGGCTTCTCGCAGACGGTCATGTGAATTATAATCAAAACGTTTACCTTTACGGGCATAGGCAGAAATCCGAATGAGAATTTCTTCCCGGAACGCTTTCTTCGCATTTTCTGAAATGCCAATTTGTTCTTCAATCGAACGCATTAATTTTTCATCTGGATTTATTTCTTCTCCAGTTAACGGATCATGAAGCTTTGCCTTGTTACAATATGCCTCTACATTATCCAGGTAGTTATCCATCAGAGTTTTCGCTGATTCTTCATAAGAATATACGAACGCCTTCTGAACTTCCTTCTTAGCAATATCATCGTATTCTTTCCTTGCTAAAGAAATGAAATTTAAATACTTTTCCCTAAGCTCATTTGTTATAGATGGATGCTGATCAAGACCTTCTTTTAATGCACGAAGCACATCTAATGCATTGATTGTCGGTATTTCTTTTCTGATAATAGTAGAAGAAATACGGTTAATTACATAACGTGGATCGATTCCGCTCATTCCTTCATCCTGGTATTCCTTCTTCATCTCATCTACATCAGCAGAATTAAAGCCTTCTACATTCTCTCCATCATATAATCTCATTTTCTTTATGAGATCAATGTCACCACGCTTTGGTTCTTTTAAGCGAGTGAGAATCGTAAACATAGCTGCAACTCTTAATGTATGTGGAGCAACGTGGACATTCGAGACATCACTTTCGCTAATCATTTTTTCATATATCTTCTCTTCTTGTGTCACTTTTAAATTATACGGTACAGGCATCACGATAATTCGGGAATGTAATGCTTCATTCTTCTTATTAGAAATAAAAGATCGATACTCGGTTTCATTCGTATGGGCCACAATAAGCTCATCGGCTGAAATGAGAGCAAATCTACCTGCTTTAAAGTTTCCTTCTTGTGTTAGTGATAGTAAGTGCCACAAGAACTTTTCATCACACTTCAGCATCTCCTGGAACTCCATTAATCCTCGATTGGCTTTATTTAGCTCCCCGTCAAAACGATAAGCTCTCGGGTCAGATTCAGAACCGTATTCTGCAATCGTTGAAAAGTCGATGCTTCCTGTTAAATCAGCTATATCTTGAGACTTAGGATCCGATGGGCTAAACGTACCTATCCCAACGCGTTTGTCTTCTGAGAAGAAAACTCTTTCAACTTGAACATCTTCAATTCTCCCATGGTATTCCTTTTCTAAACGCATCGTATTTAATGGGGACAAGTTTCCTTCAATTCGAATGCCATATTCACTATGGAATTCTTCTCGCAGATGCTGAGGAATTAAATGTAGAGGATCCTCATGCATTGGACATCCTTTTATCGCAAATACGGCTCCTCTTTCAGTTCGGGAATAATGTTCCAGCCCCCGTTTCAGCATCGCTACGAGTGTTGATTTTCCTCCACTAACTGGACCCATAAGTAATAAAATTCTCTTTCTCACGTCTAATCGTTTAGCAGCAGGATGAAAATATTCTTCAACGAGTCTCTCTAACGCCTCTTCTAATCCAAATAACTGATTGCTGAAGAATTTATATTTTCGCTTGCCTTCTACTTCTTCAACTCCAGCATCCTTGATCATATTGAATACTCTTGAATGAGCAGATTGACCAATCCAAGGTTTTTCCTTCAATACGTCTAAATACTGAGCAAACGTCCCTTCCCATTTCAGTTTCTCTTCTTCTTCTCGATAATGTTCAATTCTTTTTAAAATATCCATAAGGACCTCCCCCTGTCGCTTTATGAGAGACGATTAATATACTCTATGCGCTTGGTCAACTGAACATGTTAAGAAGATATTTTTACTTTGGATAATCATATTATTTTAGTGAATCTAAAAGATATTGATCTATTGTCACGAATTATGCACAAAAAAATTTCTTCTTCGATTCACATCATTCCTAAAATAGGCTATACTAAAGACAGACTATGGAATAAGTGAAACTGGGAGGTTACCAAACATGGGTACAGTAATGATTCTAGGTGTATCTTTAACGTTCTTAGTAGCGATTTTCACTGCTGGATATAACGATAAACCAGGTTCAAATTAATTCATATGAAGAGTCTTTTTAGACTCTTCTGCTTAAAAAACGCCTCAAAAGTTGACCTTTTGAGGCGTTTTTTATTGTGTACACATCACATATTTTCTTCATTCGTTTTTTTGTTTAGACAGAAAAGATTTTCATTACTTAATTCTCAACTCTTATGAGCCCATCTGACCCTACCCTTTACTAAATCCTTTTTTCTCTACAAATTCCTTCATATACATTCTCTTTTTACTTGAAAGCATTTTTGCCATTTGCTCGGTCCAACGATCTGATCGCTTTCCGGCTGTACGGGTATGATAGTATGAAGAAATCGTTTCATCATATTCCTCTAATCCTGCTTTTATTTCATTTTCATTCACATTATATGAATTTTCATGATAGACAGCATGGATAGGCAAACGTGGCTTAACATCCGAATTCTCCTCTGGATACCCAACAGCTAACCCAAAGAGTGGAATCACTCGATGAGGAAGACCTAACACTTCACTTACTGCTTCTAGATCATTTCGAATACCACCAATATAACAAATACCCATCCCCATTGATTCAGCTGCAATCGAAGCATTTTGAGCTGCTAAGGACGCATCGATTAGGCTAACCATGAATTTCTCTGTGCTTTCAAGGGTTGGTATAAGCTCAGCACCTTCCCATTCTCCAATCTTCTCATGACGATATAAATCTGCACAAAATACGAAGAAATGCCCATTCTCTTCTACATAGGATTGATTGCCTGCTAACTCAGCCAACCTCTTCTTTTTAATGGGATCAGTTACTCCAATAATCGAGTAAGCCTGAATATAACTGGATGTACTGGCTGCCTGGGCAGTGCTGACAAGAGTATGTATTTGTTCCTCAGATAGTGGCTCATTCTTAAACTTACGTATGGAACGATGATTTAGGATGGTTTCAATGGTTGAATTCATATTGTACATTCTCCTTCCAATCTCTTTCCTTTTAGTATACGGCAAATGAAAAAAGGAATGAAAATCATATGATTCTCATCCCTTTTTCATCTTTAAAGTAAACCTGGGTAATTTCTTTGTCTTAATGCTTCGTAAATCAAGATTGCCGCAGTATTTGAAAGGTTCAATGATCGAACGTTTTCATTCATTGGAATTCTTAATGCACGATCTAAATTGTTTTGAATAACATCATCAGGTAAACCGGATGTTTCTTTACCAAAAATAAAGAAATAATCCTTCTCATCCACACTATAATCAAAATGAGTATGTGGGGTTTTCCCGTATTTCGTTAAATAGAAAAATTCTCCGCCTTCGTTCTTTTCAAAAAATTCTTCAATCGAATCATAATACACAATGTTTACGAACTGCCAATAATCAAGACCCGCTCGCTTTAACATTTTATCATCGGTAGAAAACCCTAATGGACGAATCAAGTGCAAAGTTGTGTCAGTTGCTGCACACGTTCTTGCAATATTCCCTGTGTTAGCAGGGATTTCTGGTTGATATAATACAACATGTACTCCCATGTTATGTCACCTCATTCATAAAACTCTAAGAGACATTATACCATGTCTCTTTCATAGAACAATACTTAGCTGTCATCTATTATCGTAAAAAATTTATATTTAATGTTAGGAGTGTAGGCAGTAGAATCCTCATAATTCCAATACCTCATTCTACTATTGAAAGTGTGGGCATTAACGAGAGGCATTCCTAATCCATCCTTACCCGTTACGATCGTAGTATGATCAAAGCGGCCATCACCTTGGAAGTCATAGCAAATAACATCTCCAAGCTTAAGCTGCTCTGGATATTCCACTACTTTTCCCCTCAAACCAATAGAAGAGGAAGGAATATACCACCTCAACGAATTTGCCACGGTCCAGCTGTAGCTCCAACTATTATTTCTCATCCACCAGCCTTTTCCTTGACTTGGATATCCTCTCATCGGTGCATCTCCTGCATGCAGGCATTGTGAAATATAATTTGTGCAATCATTTTCGAATTTTTTATAAGCCGGGTTGTAGCTGTTCCACCACTTTTCAGCATATTGAATCGCTTTTAACCGATCGTACTGATAAATGCCTCGATCTTGAATAGCTTGAGACTCTATGAAATCTGTTTTCACTTCAGGTTCTTCAGGGATGATAGGAAGGACTTCTTCATCCTCATAAATAGCTTCATTAAAGTATATACACTTTCTATTCTCAACTTCTTCCTCTAAATAAAAATGATTTCCTTGTTTAATAAAGTATTTATAATGAACGTCGTAGGCGACATTTCGTGTGTCTCGATTTTGAGGCGTGATGAACTGAATCTTTCCCTCGGCCTCAACCTTTAGGATCTCCGCTTTACGCTGCCGACAAGACTCCAACTTTCTTGTGACTTTTTTATTCTCATGAGATGCCTCCTCACGTGAAGTATAGGCATCTATAACCGTATTGATTTTTTTCATTAATAGTTTTCGAATCATGGACTTCCCTCCTCCCTAATCTTTATGCTGTCAGTTCTCTTTTCAAAACAAAAAAGGATAAACCTTGATCAAGGTTTATCCCTTCGTTGAGGATGAAAGAAGCTGGAGACCCTTCTCGATCTCCTTTTGAACGTCCTCATCTGTTTCTATCTTCTTTTGAAGAAGAAGTGCTTGTTCTGCTTCTTCTCCGCCAATTTTCCCTAATGCCCAGGCAGACGTTCCTCGAATGACGGGGCGAACATCTTTCTTCATCACCGATATTAAGTCTTGTATGGCTGTTGTATCTTTATAATGAGCCAATGCAATGATGGCATTTCGTTGAATCGGCTTTTTCCCTCTCCAAGATCCCGAAACATAGCCATAGGTCTCTTTAAAATCTCTGTTGCTAATCGTCAGGAGAGGTTTTAAGAGTGGCTTTGCAATCTCAGGGTCCGGTTCCATTTCTTCATGAAAATGAAAATCCTTCCCTTTGTTTTCAGGGCAAACCGTTTGGCAGGTATCACATCCATATAGGCGATTCCCTAGTTTCACGCGATATTCATCAGCAAGAAAGCCTTTTGTTTGAGTTAAAAAGGCAATGCATTTCTGAGAGTCCAATTGCCCACCTTGGATTAAAGCACCCGTCGGACATACATCAACACATTTATTACATGTACCACATTGATCCTCCATAGGCTGATCGGGTGCAAATGGTAAGTTAGTGATCATCTCTCCTAAATACACATAAGATCCAAATTCAGGTGTAATAATAGAACAGTTTTTACCGCTCCAGCCAATACCTGCTTTCTCAGCCACAGCCCGGTCCACAAGCTCTCCTGTATCCACCATGGATTTAAAGCGTGCTTGTGGAACACGAGAATGGATATAGGCTTCTAATTTTGACAGTCGGTCTCTTAAGACATCGTGATAGTCCGTCCCCCATGAAGCCCTGCAAAAAATCCCACGTCGCTCTCCTCTTTTACTTTGAGGAGCATTTTTCATTTTTGAAGGGTAGGCGAGAGCTATGGCAATAATGGATTTGGGCTGATCAAATATTAAGCCAGGCTCAACCCGCTTCTCAATATCTTTTTCTTCAAAACCAGATTGATAACCCAACATCTCTTGACGAAGAAGTCGGTTCTTCATTTCTGAAAAGGTACTTGAAGTTGTAAACCCAATCTTATCAATACCAATCTCTTTACTGTAATCGATAATATCTTGTTTTAACTGATCCATATCCACGGCTCTCTCCTCCTTTCTTCTAGGAATATTACCGAGTCTTATGATAAACTATTTTAAAATAAATGTGGAGGGAAAATAAGTGGAAATTACAATTGATTCTTCGATTTCATCTACCATTCCCGATTTTAAAATAGGATTCATCCAATACCATCATATCGAAGTCGGCTCATCACCACAAATGCTAAAAGGAAGGCTTCAGCTATTCCAAGAGTCTATCTTCTTTGATCTCCAAGATAAAAATGTAACAGAATTGGCTGGAATAGCCGAGTGGAGAGACATCTTTAAAAAAACGGGAAAAGATCCAAATCGTTATCGTCATTCAGCCGAAGCCCTTTATCGACGAGTAAAAAAGCAAAACTATCTTAATAGTATTAACTCAGCCATCGATCTCAACAACTTCTTCTCCCTACAATATGAGGTTCCCATTGGCATCTACGACTGCGCTAAACTCAAAGGAGACACCATTCAATTAAAAATCGGAGCTGAAGGTGAAACTTACATAGGACTAAACGGCCGTGAAAACTCCATAGAAAACTTAATCGTTTCTTCAGATAGGGACGGACCTTTCGGAAGTCCATTCGTTGACTCTGATCGAGCACCTGTAGGAGAAACAACAAAAAATGCCGTTCAAATTATTTTCTTAAAACCTTCTTTATCAATGGAAGAAAGTCAGAAGTTGACACAGTCATTAATGGACATGTTCCTTGGAATACATGGGGGAGAAGGCTCCTGTGAGATAGTCACTGGGTAATTTGAAAGCAGAATCTCAAAGGATTCTGCTTTTTTTGATGTGATTTTGCCAATTACATCAAGGATATTCGTCTTGATTATTAGTCAAATCAACAATTCAATCCGAATTCCCTCTTTATTGGTCCATTTTCATATAAATACGAGCCGTTTTACCAATTATTCGAGCCGATATGAGTCGAAAACGAGCCGAGGTTGTTTATTATCAATCCGTTTTACATATATCGTAAAAAAACACTGCCTAATAATCACTCCACACTACCAAAAAAGAAGAGAACCCCTAAAGGTCCTCTCCCTTCTACCACTCATTACACCCACCACATATCCGATGGCTGCTCTTCAATTAAAATCGACTTTAGATTTTTGACTGCTCTCCCAAAGCCTTCTTCGATGGACATAATCGGATCTTCATGCTCAATGCTCACGACATAATCATATCCAAAGGTGCGTAAGGCACTCATCATATCAGACCACTCTTGTAAGCTATGTCCGCAGCCTACTGAACGGAAGGACCAAGCTCTAGTTTGGATATTTCCGTATGACTGCATATCTGTAAGACCATACATGTTGACATTGTCCTGGTCTATATACGTATCCTTCGCATGGAAGTGATGGATGGCATTTTCTTTCCCTAAAATTTTAATAGCCGCTACAGGATCGATTCCCTGCCACCATAGGTGACTTGGATCTAAGTTAGCTCCAATTGCCTCACAGGTTTCTTCACGCAGTTTCAACAGCGTATAAGGCGTGTGTACAAGGAAGCCTCCGTGCAACTCCAGTCCTATTTTCACGTTGTGATCTTGAGCAAGCTGGCCCATCTTCTTCCAATACGGAATCAGTTTCTCTTCCCATTGCCACTTCAAAATGTCTCCATATTCATTTGGCCATGGAGCAACTGGCCAGTTCGGATGCTTGGCTCCTTCATGGTCTCCTGCAGTTCCTGAGAAGCAGTTCACTACAGGTACATTCATTAAACTTGCTAGTTTGATGGTTTTCTCTAATGCTACATGAGATTCTTCTGCAAAAGCAGCATCGGGTGAAATGGGGTTGCCGTGGCAACTGAAGGCACTGATTTCTAATCCTCTTGATGTCACTTTTTCTAAGTATTCACTTCTCTTCTCTTCACTTTCTAAAAGAAGATCTAAGTTGCAATGAGCATTTCCAGGATATCCTCCTGTACCAATTTCAACAGCATTCAGCCCGGATTCTTTTACGTAATCAAGCATTTCATCAAGGTTTTTCTGCGAGAATAATACGGTAAATACACCTAGTTTCATTTGTACTTCCTCCTATTTCAATGTAATGCTTTTCCCTGTTTCACTGCTTTTATAAATAGCATCGATTATTTGAGATACTTGCATAGCTTCCTTCGGCTTAACCACGAGCTCTTCATTTCCCAGACATGTGTGAATGAAGTTTTGAGCCTGAGGAAGGCTTGGATCGTCTTCACCTGGAACCCAGTCTGCTTCGCTATTAAGAAGCATGCCGTGTTTCATTTGGTTCATGTGAAAAGGGAATAAATCAATTCCGCCTCTTTCTCCAGAGATGCTCATGCTTTCCTCATCACTTTTCACATTAGCAGACCACGAGGTTTCAAAAAGCATAGACGCTCCGTTATGGAATTTGATGTAGGCTGTCACATGATCGTCCACTTCAAAGCTCTCTTTATCAAAATCTCCCCACTGATTCACTTGATCTGGCATTCTACTAAGCTTGTTATAGGTTGTCCCTGTGACTTCAACTGGAATTGGGTTTCCTAGTAACCATAAGGATAAGTCTAGGAAATGGCAGCCATAATCAATCAAGCTGCCCCCACCTTGAAGCTCCTTATTTGTAAACACGCCCCAACCCGGAACCTTTCGGCGGCGGATTGCTCTTGCTCTTGCCACCATTGGTTCGCCAATTTCGTCTTCAGTGATGACTCGTTTTGCAGCACGAGAATCCTTCATAAAACGGTAGTGATAAGCTATGGCTAATACTTTGTCAGCTTTTTCTGCTGCATCAATCATCTGTTGACATTCGAGTGGAGTCATAGCCATTGGTTTTTCACAAAACACATGAACTCCCGCTTCTAAAGCAGCAATGGCGATGTCAGCATGAAATTTATTTGGGGTACAAATCGTGACTGCATCCACATGCTTAAACATATCCCGATAATCATTGTATACCTTGGATATCGTGAATTTTTCGGCTACTGTTTGGGCTGTGATAGGGTTAATATCACTGATCCCTTCGATAGTTACTGTGTCTGATAGTTTAATAAACGTAGGAATATGACGGGTTTGGGCAATTCCTCCAACACCTATGATTCCCATTCGGAGCTTTGTCATCGTTGGTTACACCTCAATTACAATTTAACAATTCGTTTCGTTTCATTTGACTCTAGAGCTGATAGTACGACTTGCAGGGATCTCATTCCTTCTTCCCCTGTAACTGGTGGCTCTTCATTGGTCATAATGGCATTCACAAATTCATCTACTACGCGGGAATTCGTTTGTCCTCCTGCATCATTTGTTTGAATTCCACCAAGTTCGTATCTTACAACTTCTCCTGTTACGTATTGAGCTACTAGAGAATGTACTGGATCATCCTCCAACCTTAGTATCGCTTTTTCACCAT
Organism: Rossellomorea aquimaris TF-12; assembly: GCF_001648555.1. Lineage (GTDB taxonomy): Bacteria > Bacillota > Bacilli > Bacillales > Bacillaceae_B > Rossellomorea > Rossellomorea aquimaris. The sequence continues at coordinate 128,311 of NZ_LQXM01000024.1, forward strand.
AGATAATCGTAGAGTTATCTTCTTTAGACACGTAGGACCAGCTCGCAGCCAGGGTTCCGATTGTACCACTCGTTGTTTTTAATACACATACTGCCGTATCATCCACGTCTGCGTTTTCTTTTGCACTTGTTTCTACAAAGGCTCCAACCTCCACGAATTCTTCACCTAAAATATAGCGAAGTAAGTCGGTTTTATGAACACCTAAGTCTCCCATAGCACCAATAAATGCTTCATCCTTTTTGAAGAACCAGCTTTCCTTTCCGTCAGCACTCCAGCCTTCAGGACCACCATGGCCAAAAGCAGAACGGAAACTATAAATTTTACCGATTTCACCATTCTCAATCAGCTGCTTTGCTTTTTGATGAGAAGGAACAAAGCGCTGGTTATGAGCAATCATCAACTTCTTTCCATTTTTCTTAGCCGCTTCAATCATTTCCTCTGCTTCTTTGCGAGACGTTGCCATTGGTTTTTCACAAAGCACGTGCTTCCCTGCATTTAAAGCTGCAATTGAAATAGGTGCGTGCAAATAGTTTGGTGTACAAACACTAACCGCTTCTACTTCTTCATTGCCTAGCAGCTCTTCAAATTGGGTATAAGCCTTTGCTCCAATCACATCAGCAATCTTCCATGCTCGTTCTTCAACGATATCACAAACAGCTATAACCTCTACGTTCTCATTGTTTGCATACTCAGGTAGGTGACGGTGCTGAGCAATACTTCCACAACCAATGACACCAATCTTCATTTTATTCATTTTTCTTCCTCCCCCTTTACTCCAATTTCTTCAAGTGGCTTCGCATTTCCGTATACAGGTCTAGCATGATTTACTGGCTTGGCCCATTTCACTGCGTTAACAATGACCTTTTGTACATCTTTGTTATAGTAGGTTGGGTACGTTTCATGTCCTGGTCGGAAGTAAAAAATCTTCCCGTTTCCACGTTGAAAAGTACAGCCGCTCCTAAAAACTTCTCCACCTTCAAACCAGCTGACCATCACTAACTGGTCAGGAGTCGGGATATCGAAGTGCTCCCCATACATCTCTTCTTTTTCAAGTTCGATGTACTCTCCTAACCCTTCTGTAATAGGGTGACTAGGATCAACTATCCAAATGCGTTCCTTCTCATCAGCTTCTCTCCACTTCAAGTCACAAGAAGTTCCCATCAGTGCTTTGAAGATTTTTGAAAAATGGCCGGAGTGTAGAACAATTAAGCCCATGCCATCAAGGACCCGCTGTTTCACCCTTTCAACAACTTCTTCTGACACTTCGTCATGTGCAATATGTCCCCACCAAACGAGTACATCGGTAGAATTTAAAACGTCCACTGTCAAGCCATGTTCAGCCTCGTCTAAGGTAGCTGTTTTCACATTAAATGAAGATTCTCCTAAAAAGGAAGCAATCGCACCGTGAATCCCTTCAGGATAAACCTCTCTTACCTTTTCACTTTTTTGTTCATGACGATTTTCATTCCAAACGGTAACCTGTAACATAGTAAAACCTCCATTAGTTATGATTTAGAAGATAGTGAGTGCTTGTATTCGTTTGGTGTCAATCCTACCTGCTTCTTAAACACCTTACTAAAGTATTTTTCATTTTGATAGCCTACTCCATAGGCAATTTCATATATTTTCAAATATGGATTTTCAAGTAATTTCTTTGCTTGTTCCATACGAATATTCGTTAAATAATCAGTAATGGTTGCATGATATTCTTGCTTAAACTTACGGGAAATGTACTCTCTGCTTAAAAAAAAGCGGTCCGCAATGTTTTGAAGATTAATGTCTTCTTGATAATGCTCCTGTAAGTACTCTTCAATTTGCTGCATATTATTCTTTTCCTTTTGGTATTTCACACTGGATAAGGTATTGATTAACTCTTTAAACTCTTTTTCTTTTTCTTCCTTGAATTTTGCTAAAGAAAAAGAGCCATCTTCTTTCCAGTAATCAACCCCTCTGTAGAAGGGTAACTTTTTTTGAATCTCGTACTCTTTCAACCAATTATTTCTTAAAATCTGGAATTGGTTCTCCCACAGATTTAGTTGCTCCAGAGAAAGAGTATGCATATTCTCCATAATAGAAATTATTTTATGCAGCTGTGCATCAACTTGCTGAGTACTTCCCGATTGAATCGCCCATTTTAGTTCATTTGAGTAGTCTAATAGATGAAGTAGCGGCTTTGACTCTACGTCTTCATTACTGACAATTTTCTTCTGAAGAACTAAACTGTGCTTTAAAAATATCTGTAAAGAGGATTCATATGCTTCGTTAAGGTGGTTTGATTTTTTCCCTATGGCAATAATGGGACAAACCTTACTATACTGAAAAATTAAAGAATAGATTTCTTCTAGTAAATAGGAGACATTCTTGTGATTCCAAAATAGAATGACGAGCTCTTCATCCTTTTCACTATTTCTAAAGCAAACACCATCATTTTGCTTCCTCAAAAGCTCATTGCATATATTGATCAAGGTAAAAAACGCAAGATCTCGATCACCTTGAAAGGATTTCATCACGATGGGCTCTATTGAAAGTAATGCCACCTTCTTCTGCTTCTGAGATAGCTCAACATCAAATTCTTTTTGGATTTTCTCTCCAATGACTTTTGGTATTTCTTCTTCCTTACAGAGATTTGAAAATATCCTGTCCCAATATAGAGGCTTGACTTCATTCATCACATGACTGTCCTCTACCTGTGATCTTCTTGAAAGAGCCTGTTGTTTCCACTCTTTAACGGCTTTTTCTAGTGTTTCGTTCAATACTTCCGGTTCAATAGGCTTTAAAATATAATCAAAGCTATTATAGTAGATTGCGTTTCTCATATATTCGAAATCATCATATCCACTCACGACAATCGTTTTACTTTTGATATCTGAAGTGTGAAGCCATTTTAGTAGATTAATCCCATCCCGCTTCGGCATTCTCATATCCGTAAAGATAATTTCAGGACGATGCTCCGTAATCAATTCAATGGCTTCATCCCCATCCTCTGCCTCTAGAATAGTGTGAATTCCATTTTTATTCCAATCCGCTAATAAAAGTAATCCTTCTCTCACATGCTTTTCATCATCAATAATGATCGCTTTCATTCGCTTCACCTTCCATTCTTATTGGCAGTCTTATGGTGACCATAAAGCCTTCCCCTTCAAGATTTTCAAGATGTAACGAAGCTCGTTGACCATAGTAAAGCTTCAATCGGACATATACATTTTTTAACCCAATATTCGTTTCTTCACCCAACTTGTTTCTTGCCTCTGCTTGAAAATGCTCGTGAATTTCCTTGAGCCTTCCTTCCGACACTCCTACCCCATTGTCAGCAATTTTCATTACTAACTCATTATTTTCTCGGAAACAAACAAGAGAGATTTTCCCTATTCCATCTCGAATATCAAAACCGTGCTTAAAGTAATTTTCAATAATAGGCTGTAAAATCATTTTCGGTACTTCTACATCCTGAACATTTTCTTCCACTTCGACTGTATAGTCTAAATTCTCTCCGAAACGTTCTTTTTGTAAGAGCAGGTAAGCATTTGTGTAGTTAATTTCCTTACTTAAAGGTACTACATCTTCCTCCATGTTCATTCCATATCTCATTATTTTTGAAAGATGAGTAATTAAAGAGTAAATTTGCGGTACTTTATTTTTTAAGGCAATCGTTCCTATGGATTGCAATGCATTGTATAAAAAGTGTGGATTAATTTGGGATTGAAGCACCTTTAACTGATTAGTCTTGTTTTCTAATTCAAGCTTGTATTCACGATTAATCAACTGATTGATTCGTTCAATCATCTGCTGAAATCTGAAACCAAGTATGCCGATCTCGTCTGATCCAAAGGATTTTGGTTGAACCCTCATATCCCCTCTTTCTACCTGTTGAATATTTTGCAGAAGAATTCGTATAGGTGATGTAATTTTAAATGAAACGAATAATGTCGCTAACACTACAAGAGATAATCCTATGACCCCGAACAGAATATTAATTTTTGCTACACTAAAGGCACTCTCATATAAATGAGCAAAAGGCACTCTCTTCACTAATATCCAGCCCCCTGCAGAGGCAGGTAGCTGATCGTACATCATCACACCATTGAAGGAATCTTCCTTCCACTCCATCGTTCCTGACTCTTCTTTTGAGGAGAGAATCTGTTTAATCCAGTTTTGATTTCCTTGGTTGTCAGATACATCAATATGGGAACTATAAATGATTTCCCCTTCGGAGGATAAAAGATAAAATTCCTCGGTATCACTGTTGTAAAGATTCCTACTTAAATCAATAATTTTATCAGGAGAAACCTCTAATGATATATAAGCCAGTACTTCATCGTCAGGTACATTTGTAAATGCTCTATGAATCGTAATGATATTCTTTGATCGATTAATGGCATTTTCCTGTTGGGCGTAGGTTGGTTCGATGTACATGTTATAAGGACTTCTCCTGGCATTCAAAAAGACCTCTCTCTTTGAGTCCTTAATACGGTTCGAGAAAACAACAGTAGAACGTTTGGTAGCGGATATGATTCGATCATCTTTCGCAAATGAAATCCGGACTGCGTTTATCGTATCTCCAGTGTAGAGAATCGTTTGCACAACATTCTTCACAGTACCAATAGTGACGTAATTATTCTCCTGATTTTGAGACCTCATATAATTTATAAAATCAGCATTATTATATAGTGATAATGTCAACCCATTAAGTTCATTAATATAACTCTCTAAATTCACTTTCCCCTGATACAACAGATTGCTACTCTCCTGCACAACCTGATTTTCCAAATAATCCTTCGTATACAAATATGTAATAACAATCGAACTCCCAAACGGAACAATCGTCGTAATCAACAACAACACAATCAACTTATTTCGAATACTTGTCTTTAACATGAGGGACGGACCTCCAAAGTTTCACTTACACATAAGTATAAAGTGTCTCTCCTCACACTTGGAAGTGTTTTTCGAAATATTCCTTCAAAACTTATAAAATAGAAAGCATGTCTAAGTAGACATGCTTTCTATTATTCATTTTATTTCAAGTTATCCCAAGTTTGTTGGAAGCGCTCAAGTACAGTATCATAATCAATTTTACCTGCAGAGTACTCTTGAATTGTAGCAGCGAACTCTTTATTCGCTCCATCCGGCCATCTGAACCAAGTCCAAGGAATTGTTTTTTCATCTTTAGAGTAGTCAAGAATAGATTGACCTAAGTCACCAAGACCATTTGGCTCAATGTTGTCAAATGCAGGAATGAACGCGAATTCTTCAGTGATATAACGCTTTCCAGTTTCAGAAGAAACCATCCAATTTAAGAATGTCTTTGCTTCTTCAAGGTGCTCAGAGTTTTTGTTTAATACCCAGTTATTTGGAACACCGACTGGTAAACGATCAGCACTATCATCATTGCTGACAGGAATCGGAAGGAATGCCATATTCATATCAGGATTGATTTCATAAATCATATTCTCAGTCCAGTTCCCTTGTTGAAGCATTGCTGTTTCACCAGAAGCAAACAGAGTCACTTGTGTATTGTAATCTGTTGTTAACGGATTATCGTTAGCATATTTAAGCTCAGTATCCAATACTTCTTTAAATTGTTCGAATTTCTCATTACCTACAATTTTCTCAGATCCATCATAAAGACCTTCGATAAAAGCAACAGGATCATCCTGCTGTGCAAATGGAATGTTTAGTAAATGCTGTCCAATTACCCACCACTCGCCATATCCAGCTGAGAAAGGAGTAGTTCCAGCATCCTGCAGCTTTTTAGATGCATCTTTTAATTCATCGATTGTCGTTGGTGCTTCTTTAATTCCTGCTTTTTCAAATAAATCTTTGTTATAAACAAAACCATAACCTTCTAAGTTAACCGGCATACCATATAGTTTACCGTCTGTATCTGTCATTGGAACTTTACCAATTGGAAGAACATGTTCTACCCAAGGTTCTTCAGAAAGATCAGCTAGTTTCTCTTTCCAAAGCTCAAGCTCTTTAAATCCACCGTTATTAAAAATGTCTGGCTCTTCACCTGAAGCAAATTTCGCCTTAAGTGCAGCACCGTAATCGGCACCTCCACCAACAGTTTCAAGCTTTACCTTAATGTTTGGATTCTCTGCTTCAAACTCTTTAATCATTTCTTGAAGCTGATCAGCAATTTCAACCTTAAATTGGAAGAAATTAAGAGTGACAACATCGTCACCAGATTTTGAATCTCCATCTGTCCCACTTGTAGTGTCTTTAGAAGAACAGCCTGCAATGATTCCAAATACTAAAACCATAGACATAAATAGTAAAAGAACACGTTTCATAAATGAATTGACCTCCCTGATACTTTTAATTTTATATAAATTTCTGTATGGATGAAATAGAATCATACAGAAACTTTATATCTACTTAATCGACCCTGATGCGATACCTTTAATAATATGCTTCTGTAGAAATAAGAAGAAAATGATGATTGGTGTAATACCCAGCACTAAAGCGGCAAGTCCCATATCCCATTGCTTCGTATATTGTGCGAAGAAAGAGCTCGCTGCCAATGGAATCGTACGCAATTCTGCATCCTGTAACACAAGAAGCGGTAATAGGTAATCATTCCAAATCCATAATGTATTTAAAATAATGACTGTAACAGTAATCGGCTTCAGGAGTGGGAATACAATTCTCCAAAATACCCCGAATTGACTACATCCATCAATCATGGCTGATTCTTCGATTTCAATTGGAACTGTTTTTACAAATCCATGGAACAGGAACAAAGAAAGAGGAACACCGAATCCAAAATACATAATGATCAATCCTGGAATGCTATTCGTCAGACCTAATGTTCCACCTACCTTCATTAATGGAATCATGACTGTTTGGAATGGAATAACCATGGCAGATACAAACACAATAAATAGGATTTTACTAAACTTTCCTGGTGTTCGAACCATTTTCCATGCTGCCATTGAACTAATCAGAACTAAACCAATATTACTGAAAACAGTTATAATCAGTGAATTCCAGAAAGCCCGAGGAAAATTGATAATCTCCCACACCTTTGCGTAGTTTGAAAACACAAACTCCTTTGGCCAGGCAGCTGCATCGATTAGAATCGCTGCAAATGGTTTCACTGAGTTAATTAAAACGAAGTAAAAGGGAATAAGGAAAATGAGCCCTATAACAATTCCGATAATTTCTAAAATAAAGGTTTTCTTGGTATATCGATTGCCCATTATGCCTCAACCTCCTTCTTCTTCGTAATCATTACTTGTACAGTTGTAAAGATTGCCACTACTACAAAGAATAGAATCGATTTCGCTGTCCCTAGACCATATCGATTGTTTTGGAAAGCCTCTTGATAAATATTAATGGCTACGGATTGAGTAGAGTTAAATGGACCCCCACCTGTTAATGAAATATTTAAATCAAAAATCTTAAATGCCATTGAGATGGTTAAGAAGAAACAAATCGTGAAGGCAGGTAAAATTAATGGAATAATGATCTTGGTAAGGAGCGTCCAGTTCGTCGCACCGTCCATCTTGGCAGCCTCCAATAATGAATTGTCAACACCTTGCAAGGCAGCCACATAGATAACCATCATGTATCCACTGATTTGCCACGCGAATACAATCACGATGCCCCAGAATGCCGTCGTTTCATTTCCCAGCCAAGGTAATTTGAAAAATCCGATTTCCGTCATATTTCCAATCGATGCAAAACCTTTAACAAAAATAAATTGCCAGATAAACCCGAGTAATAATCCTCCGATAACGTTTGGAATAAAAAATACCGTTCTTAATATATTACGAGTTTTTAATGCTGCATTTAGTAATAATGCAAAACCAAAACCTATTAAGTTACTAATAATAACAGCAGCAAACATAAACTTCGTTGTAAACATAAATGAATTAAAGAACGTCTCATCACTAGTGAAAATTCTCTTGTAATTCTCAAATCCTACCCATTCAACAACAGAACTCACCCCGTTCCAGGAAGTAAAGGAATAGTAAACTCCCATAAGAAAAGGAACGATTTGAATAACTAAGAAAAATAATAATGCCGGTCCAACAAAGGCAGCGTAGGTTAGTAAGCTCTTATACTTTGCCTTCCTCTTCGGTACGGCCTTAATTTGTGCGTCTGTGCTTACTGGTCCAGTTTGAATCTTGGTTTCCACCGTATCACCACCCCTTTATTTATGTAATCGCTTTCTTACATTATAATGGTAGCGCTTTCTTAAATAGGGGAACTAAATTGACAAAGATAGTGCACTATTTTGACATTCTCTTTCTTTAATAGAAAAAATATATAATGAACTCATGGTAAAAGTAGAATCATAGAAGGGGAGATCGCGATAAGAAAGGATGTTGTTGAAGTCTCACTTAATATTAGGAGCCTTTAACATTGATAAGAGGAGTGTCGTTTCGTTATTTTGAAAGGATTACATGGTGTATTCCAAAAAAACAGGTTGCCTATTGGCATTCACCTTAACTGGCTCAATGTACAAATTCGGTGCTTAGGTGACAGATACTTTATTATAAATATCAAAACAAATAACTTTTAAAAACAAAAAAAGACTTCCTCTTATTAGAGAAAGTCTGTCGTATGTAAGTTGGAGCGGGTGAAGGGAATCGAACCCTCATCATCAGCTTGGAAGGCTGAGGTTTTACCACTAAACTACACCCGCATATTGAGTTTGGAACAGTACCGGTGGCCGGGATCGAACCGGCACTCCAGAGGAACACGATTTTGAGTCGTGCGCGTCTGCCAATTCCGCCACACCGGCATTATTGGAGGCGGCAACCGGATTTGAACCGGTGATAAAGGTTTTGCAGACCTCTGCCTTACCACTTGGCTATGCCGCCTTAAATAATATGGAGCGGAAGACGGGATTCGAACCCGCGACCCCCACCTTGGCAAGGTGGTGTTCTACCACTGAACTACTTCCGCACTACTGGGCTAGCTGGATTCGAACCAACGCATGTCGCAGTCAAAGTGCGATGCCTTACCGCTTGGCTATAGCCCACTGATAGTATATGTCACAAAATATAATATGTGATATTATGGGGCGACTGATGGGAATCGAACCCACGAATGCCTGAACCACAATCAGGTGCGTTAACCACTTCGCCACAATCGCCATAATAAAATTGGCAGGGGTAGTAGGAATCGAACCCACACCAAAGGTTTTGGAGACCTTCGTTCTACCTTTAAACTATACCCCTATAAATGAATGAAGTTTATTTTACTTTCGTAAAAAAACATGGTGGAGGGGGGCAGATTCGAACTGCCGAACCCGAAGGAGCGGATTTACAGTCCGCCGCGTTTAGCCACTTCGCTACCCCTCCATAAATTCCTCGATGGTGCCGGCAAGAGGACTTGAACCCCCAACCTACTGATTACAAGTCAGTTGCTCTACCAGTTGAGCTACACCGGCATCAAGAAAAAATGGTGGCTCAGGACGGAATCGAACCGCCGACACATGGATTTTCAGTCCATTGCTCTACCAACTGAGCTACTGAGCCATTTAGTTTTCGGCTTCCCCTAAGCTTCGAATCTCTTCGTCAGCTCATTCAGTCACATCCTCACGTATGTTTAATACGCTTCGGTGTTCCTTCGATCGCTTCCTCGACCTTCTCGCTTATCGAAACCCTTTTCTTTTTCAAGAAACAATGCTAAATCAAATGAAAATGGCGGTCCGGACGGGACTCGAACCCGCGACCTCCTGCGTGACAGGCAGGCATTCTAACCAACTGAACTACCGGACCAAAGTTTTTTGACGACAGTCAAAATAACTTTCCATACGTGACTCTTAAAGGATTATGATATCCAAAGTCAAAATGGTATTGCGGGGACAGGATTTGAACCTGCGACCTTCGGGTTATGAGCCCGACGAGCTACCGAACTGCTCCACCCCGCGACGATATAAAAAATCATGGTGGAGGATGACGGGATCGAACCGCCGACCCTCTGCTTGTAAGGCAGATGCTCTCCCAGCTGAGCTAATCCTCCAGTATTCCGTTTTCAAAAGAAATGGTGACCCATACGGGATTCGAACCCGTGTTACCGCCGTGAAAGGGCGGTGTCTTAACCGCTTGACCAATGGGCCAGTATAGATGAATGGTATGGCGGAGAGCAAGGGATTTGAACCCTTGAGACAGCATTAACCGCCTACACGATTTCCAATCGTGCTCCTTCGGCCACTCGGACAGCTCTCCTTATGGCTCCGCAGGCAAGATTCGAACTTGCGACCGATCGGTTAACAGCCGATAGCTCTACCACTGAGCTACTGCGGAACGATATGCCTGGCGACGTCCTACTCTCACAGGGGGAGATCCCCCAACTACCATCGGCGCTGAAGAGCTTAACTTCCGTGTTCGGCATGGGAACGGGTGTGACCTCTTCGCAATAGTCACCAGACTGTTTATCCTTTTTTAAGGACAAGTACTATTATAACTCTTTTAGAGAA
>NZ_LQXM01000025.1 GCF_001648555.1 Rossellomorea aquimaris TF-12
GTTGAGGATTAACGTGTAGAGTTGATCATTAAAGTATAAAGTTGATCATAAATCGTTTCACCCGATAATAAATTCAACCCATTCTTTGAAGTTGAAAATAAATTCATGAAAGTTGAAAATAAAATCTCAAATGTTGATAATATATCTTCTCCACACTCTTTTTCAAATTTAGTGTCACCCTAATTTGACCTCTCAGACTACTTTTTCAACATCCCAACCCTTTAAATTTATCCTTTTTTATAAAACACACTCTATTTGCTTGAAAAAACCACGTTTTTAGCAATTCCAAACAAAAAACGACCCTCCAAAAAGGGCCGCTCTTTCATTATCATATAAAAATTTATCGTACTTCTACCCAGCCATTTTTAATCGCAGTGACAACTGCTTGGGTACGATCGTTTACATTCATTTTTTGCAGAATGTTACTTACGTGGTTTTTAACGGTTTTTTCGCTAATGTATAGTGCTTCACCGATTCCACGATTACTTTTTCCGTCTGCAAGCATTTGAAGCACTTCGCACTCGCGACGAGTTAATAAATGTAGCGGGCGGCGAACTTCTGATTGTTGGAATCCACCAGAGTTTTGCGCGTTAGCCAGGCGCTTGTATTCTGCTACCAGGTTATGTGTTACCTTCGGATGAACATAAGAGCCACCTTCAGCTACCACTTTGACAGCATTGATGAGAGCATCTGAGTCCATTTCTTTAAGTAAATACCCTAGTGCACCTGTTTTTAGTGCATGATTCACATAGTTTTCATCATCGTGAATGGATAAGATGATGACCTTTGTGTCGGGATATCTATTCATAAGCTCACGCGTTGCTTCTACGCCATTTGTTTCCGGCATATTGATGTCCATAAGAACAACGTCTGGTTCATGAATTTCTACCAGGTTCATTGCTTCTGAACCGTCATCGCCTTCTGCGACAACGTTAAAAGAAGGTTCGAATTCCAGGATTCGTTTTACTCCTTCTCTAAATAGCTGATGATCATCAATGATAACAATATTTGTTGCCATGTCATTCGCCTCCCTAAACCTTAGAAAAAATTTACATAGTAAGCGGAACTTGTATGAGTACTACGGTTCCCGCTCCAATTTTTGAGTCGATCGTGATGTCTCCTTCAAGAAGGTCGACACGCTCTTTCATCCCCATAATGCCAAAGGATCCGCTTTTTTGTTTTTCTTTGTCGAACCCTTTACCGTTATCTTTTACGACAACTGTTATTTTGTCTTTCTTTACTTCTACTTTAACTTGTATTTGTTTGGACTGCGCATGCTTTAAAGCATTTTGCACGCTTTCTTGTACTAATCGAAATAGAGCGACTTCATATTTTGAAGGAAGTCTGATATCTAGTCCAATATTCACAAACTGAATACTAGTCTCTTGGTTATACTCTTCGATTGTACTTAAGTACTTTTTGAGGGTCGGGATTAATCCCAGGTCATCTAAAGCCATTGGTCTGAGATCGTAAATGATTCTTCGCACCTCATATAAGGCCGAGCGGACCATACGTTTTAAGTCCCTGATTTCCTTAATGGCTTCATCTGCGCCTCTTTCACGATACACTCGTTCAATTAGATCGGAGCGCATCAAGACGTTGGCCATCATTTGGGCTGGTCCATCATGAATTTCCCTCGATAAGCGCTTTCGCTCATCTTCTTGGGCTTCAATGATCTTGAGTCCGAAATCCTGACGCTGCTTCGCGTCTTCTAATGCCTCATTCACTTGTCTTAGATCACTGTTTAAGTAGTTAAGAACCACGGATATCTGTGAGCACAGATGCTCTGCTCTCTCAATTGTGTCTCCCAACGATTGCAATCGTCGTTCCAGTTCATCACGACGCTCTCTTAGCTGCTGTTCTAGTTGTCTATTCATGGAAAGTTTCATTTGAAGGTCATGTGCCTTCTCGTACGCTTCCCTTACTTGGTCTTCAGAGTAGGTTTGAAAGTGCTTGCTTACTTCTGAAAGCCTGAGCCTTGCAAACTTGGACTGTTGATGAAGACCTTCACCTTCATCAATCACCTTAAAGACCATTTCACGTACTTCATTTAATTCTCTTGTTAATTCTTCAAAATCGTTTCGACACTGCTCTCCAATTTGAAAGATTTCATCCTTACTTTGGTCGACCGTATCCACCATTTTTTTCAGGATGGTATCTAACATCTTGGTGTTTATTTTTTTTAGTGACACGGTACACCCCTCTTTTGTTCCACAATAGTAGTATCTCTAGAATTTAGAATGAAGTTGCTATTCTTCTATAGTAAAATAAATTGGTTTATTTTTCTCATGGTGCAACAGGCTGCCAACATATGTCTAACGACCTATCACCCCTCTATAAAATAATACCTATTATTACTTCAATGGTAAATAACAAAACTCCTTTATTCATCTAGGCATATTCCTACGTAATACTTCTATTAAGGGATTATACGCTCAAGCTCAGTTCAAAAAGCAAGATGATCAACTAGACCATTCGAACTTCCCAGACTGACTAAGGAACACGTGAAGTATTACTATCAGCGTCCATTATACCATGTCACAAATTGTCGGAGATTAAAGTTTCATTACATTGTATTACCATTATTTCATGTAGAACCATATATTTCCTTGTAGGATAAACTCAATCTGTGCAATTTTTTGTTAACTCCTTTATAGTAAGAAGAAGAAAATAAACCTAAACTATTTACCCTTTACATATAGTTCTTAAACATACACTAAAATGGAGGAGAATGAATATTGCTACATCACTATAATACCGTCAAAGGCTACGGAGAAAATGAAATCAATATTGAACGATCTCGGTTTATCGCTCATGTTAATCGGGTTGAAAGTGAAGCAGAAGCTCAAGACTTTATTTCAGATATTAAAAAAAAGCATTGGGATGCGTCTCACAATTGCTCCGCCTATATGATTGGAGAAACCAACCTTATACAAAAAGCAAACGATGACGGGGAACCCAGTGGAACGGCAGGAGTACCAATGTTAGAGGTGTTAAAGAAACGAGATCTAAAAGACACAATTGTCGTCGTCACACGATATTTCGGCGGAATTAAGCTTGGTGCAGGTGGTCTGATTAGAGCTTATGGAAAAGCAACCTCTGAGGGTCTGAATGCCACAGGAATTGTCGAAAGAAGCTTGATGAGAGTGATGAAAACGAAGATTGATTATACATGGTTGGGGAAAGTTGAAAATGAAGTAAGATCTTCCCATTATCAACTCAAAGACATTCATTATTTAGATGCTGTTGAGGTCGAAGTGTATGTTGAGGAAGCTTCTAAAGAGAATTTTGTGGATTGGATGACGGAGCTTACAAATGGACAAGGATTTATTGTAGAAGAAAATATCGAGTATTTAGAAAAGCCAGTCAAAGAGTAATTCAATTTCATTAAAGTTACTTTTCTTACAAAATTAAATGAATGATTTACCTATTAGATATTTTTAGTTAATATATATAGATGCAAGTAATTAATCATTTTTAAAGTAGGGATTATTTTTATGGATATGTACTCCAGAAGCAACTATAGGGCTAGAAAAAGGTTGAGAAAGAAAAGGATTTTTAGAGTCATACTATTTCTCTTTTTAATAATCACAATTGGTGGAGCAACTTTTTTCGGAATTAATTTTTTTACTAATACACAAAGTGCCACAAACAAAATTTATCAAGAGCTTGATCCAGATAAATTTGGTGAAAAGATGAATGATGTTGAAGTAACGAAGGACCCTTTTACAATTTTAATGACCGGCGTTGAAAATCAAGAAGGTGGACTAGGCAGGTCAGACGTTCTTCTACTATTAACTGTTAATCCTAAAACGGAAGAAATTAAAATGCTCAGCATTCCACGAGATACTCTCACATATGTTGAAGAGGCAGGGTATGAGACAAAGATAACACATGCTTACAGTTATGGGGGCATTGAACCTACCATAGAAGCAGTTAATGAATTAATTGATGTTCCAATTGATTATTATGTAACGACAAACTTTAAAGGTTTTGAAGATATTATAGATACTTTAGGTGGTGTCACGGTAGATGTTCCATTTACATTTAAAGCTCAGTTAACAGACAGTCTTCGTTGGAAAACCTATTACGAAGGTAAAATGGACTTGAATGGAAATGAAGCTCTTGCTTATGTACGTATGAGGAAGCAAGATCCCCGTGGTGATTTAGGAAGAAATGAACGGCAACAACAAGTTATCAGAGCTATAATGGAAGAAGGTACATCAATTTCAAAACTACCTAAAATAAATAATGTGATTGAAGACGTGGGTAACAACGTTAAGACTAATATACCCCCTTCTAAGTTTTTAAGCTTTGTAAAACTGTATACCAAAATGAAGGATACTAAAATTGAAAGATTATCTATAGACGGTGTAAATGATTATATAGATGGTGCATCCTATTATTTAGCTAGTGAAGAGTCATTGGATGAACTAACAGATATACTAAATAGCACCTTAGAAAAAAACACATCTTCTAATGAATGATTTCATCACATATATTATGATTTTAAAAAACACAGAAAAAAGGAGTTCCTGCTCTTTTTTTCTGTGTTTTTTACATTTTTTGTAAGATATGGTATTTTTTTATTGGCGAATATCCTCTATTTTTGTCACAATTTACATTGGAATATTTAACAAAATCAGATAAAATAAAACATAGTTTGAAAGATTATCTGAGGAGGAAATTATGAAAAAAATTGTTGTCTCTACTGTTTTAGCCGCTTCTGTCGTATTTCCGTTAACATCTTACGCTGACAGTTTTCCGCAAAATTTGGAAGTTTCTAAGTCAGCGCTAGTAAGAACTGGTGCTACAACAAATTATCAAGTCATCACAAGTCTTGATAGTGGAGAAGATATAAAAGTCGTAGGAGAATTCATTAATAGTTTAGGAGAAAAATGGTTTCGAGTGGATGTAAATGGCAAGCTTGGATGGACTCAAGCTGTGAATTTTGGTGATACCACTTCCTTGGATGTAAAAGCTTTTGTTAACGAAGATAATGTTCATGTTCGAAGAGGAACCTCTACTTCATACGATATTGTAGATAAATTAATGGAAGACAAGGAAGTAACAATTCTAGATGAACATTTAACTGCTAGTCAAGAAACATGGTATCAAATTGCTTATGATGGAAAAATTGGTTGGATGTACGGCACTTTCCTAACTAAAGTGGAAAAACCAACTACTTCTGGTCCTGAGCAATTGGAAAAGGACATGGTAGTAAATACATCTAATACTAAAATGCACACTGGTGCCACAACTGAATATAAAATCGTAACTACCCTTAACGAAAAACAAATTGTTCATACTGTTTCTAAGTTTACGAACTCATTGGGAGAATCTTGGTATCAAGTTGAAGTAAATGCAAATCGTGGATGGATCAATGCTAAATACTTATCTGATGTAGAAGAGAATAATCCTCCTTCCCCTGAAGAAACAAATTCAATAATTCAAGTACAAAAAGCTGAAATTCGAACAGGAGCTTCAAGCGCCTATAAAATTATTAAATATGCTTATTTAAATGAGAGTTATGTAATTATTGACACGTTTAATAATTCTCTAGGCGAAAAATGGTTTCGAGTAAAAGTAGGTGACAGTGCGGGATGGATTAAAAGTAGTTCTTTTGAAAAAAAGCAAGATGTTTCGACTAAGACTGTAACAATAGAGAAGGCCGAAATAAGAACCGGAGCTTCTAGTGCCTATAAAGTCATCCAATATGCATATGAGAATGAAGACCTTAAAGTAGTAGGAGAATTTAGTAATTCATTAGGTGAAAAGTGGTATCAAATTGATTTGGTTACTACAAAGGGATGGATTAATGAAAAAGCATTTTTAGATGCTCTTCCACCAACTCCAGAAAACCCAGATTCTAACGAATATAAATTCACCGTAGGTGCTATCGTTTATTCTAAGTTGGATCAAACGAATGTACATAGTGGTGCTACTTCATCTTATAAAATAGTAACTAAATTGAACGTTAATAGTCCTGTAAACGTAGTCGATTTTTTCACAAACTCTTTAGGTGAAAAGTGGATTAAAGTTCAAATAAGCCCAAGCTTGATAGGGTGGGTTAAAGAAAATGAGCTAAGCAATAATAAGGCATTAGGGTATCCCCTATATATTAGTGTTGATGTAGCAAATTTAAGAAGTGGCCCTTCACTTTCTAATGAGGTTGTAAATCAAGGAGCAAAAGGTGAAAAGTTTACTGCTATTTCTTCGACTAAAGACTCCGATGGAGATACATGGTATGAAATCTCCAAAGATAGCAACGTTTATTGGGCACACGAGTCAGTTGTTTCAAAAACTGAAACACTACTAAACGAGGTTCGTACTATTAAATTATTAAATTCAGTAATTCGATCAGGAGCCAATTACAGTTATCCTATAACAAAATATTTAGCTTACGGTAATAAAGTTACCCTATTAAAAGAATACGTAAACGCATCTAATGAAAAGTGGTATCAAGTTAAAGCAGAGTCAGGCGAAACAGGATGGATGTCTGAATATGATGTGCAGGTAGGATATCCAGTAGGGTACGCAAATAAAGATGGGGTTGCTCTTAGAAGAGGAGCAAGCACCAGTTATAGCGCTGAATCTTACCTTAAGTTAAATGATGAAGTGAAAGTAATTAGAGAACTAAATGGATGGAAAAATGTTGAGACTCTCAATGGTACAAGAGGTTGGATGTTGTCTAGCGACATTTCAGCTATCTCAATGAAACAGCTATCTTCCCCTGTAATAAAAAATCTATGGAAAGAATCAACTATTACATGGTCAAAAACATCAGATTTCCATGTGACGTACGCAAGAAATACATTTAATTCAATAAAAATCTATGGTGATATGACAAGCATTCAAATTCCTAATGAATCTACACCTGGGGTAGAAAAAGCTTATGTATCTATCGCAGCCGACGGAACAAAAGTATTATATGTGACCTTTAAACCAGGATATACCTTTACACTTAGGGAATATTCTGATCGATTATCACTAAAGGTTATGCCTCTTGGACTCCCTGGGAAAAAGATTATCATTGATGCAGGTCATGGCGGAAAAGATACTGGTGCGGTAGGATATTCCGGACTCTATGAAAAGGAAGTCGTTTTAGATACAGCGATAAAGTTAAAAGCAGAGTTAGAGAGACAAGGCGCAACGGTTCTACTCACAAGGGATACTGATGTATTTTTAGAGCTATATGAACGCACAGATATCGCAAATGACTCTGATTATGATGCTTTTGTTAGTATTCACGGAGATTCTCACACGACTACATCAAGAGGTTCGACAACCTATTATAATAAGTCGGTTAACTTTAATGGACCAAAAAGCTATGATTTAGGTCTTACGGTTCAAAATAACCTAGTATCTAATATAGGGACCTATAATCGCGGTGTCCAAGAGCAACTATTTTATGTTAATAGAAAGAATGAACTTCCTAGTATCTTGGTAGAGTTAGCCTTCTTATCAAATCCAACAGAAGAAGCAAGAATGAAAACACAAGAATTTAGAATTAATGCAGCTAAAGGAATAGCTAACGGATTGAAAGAATATTTTTCAACACCTTAAAAGTAGTTTAAAGTAAATTACTAGTATGATAGGATTATAATGGTAATTGTTTGGGGATTCGTGCCCTCGAATCCCCTGAATAATATTTTAGGAGGAAAATATGCAATGAAAAAAATGAAAAAAAAGTCGCTGATACTAATTTTCGGTTTATTAATAGGACTCTCTGGTTTATTCTTTACCCCAATTGGCACTTCCGCAAACAGCAATGTTTTATTAGCGAGTGTAGAATGGGTTACATCACAAATCAATCCTTTAAATTCCAAAATAAGTTCACTAGAAAACAAGGTTCAGACTCAACAAAGTGAAATTGATACTCTAAAAAATCAAGTGGCAGAACTTTCTGGAAGTGATCCATCAACCCCACCTCCTACATCATCATTGCCAAGTGAAGTTTTTGTAACTAAGTCTTCTGCAAACGTTCACTCTGGCGCAACAGTTGAATATAAGATTTTAGCAACTAAACCTTATGGATCTTCCCTCAAAGTAGTAGATGATTTTGTTTCAGGTTCAGGTAAATGGTATAGAGTAGAACTCTCTGCAACTGTAAAAGGGTGGATTTATTCAGGTGACGTATCTACTACTAAGCCATCTACAACAAAACAAGTATTCACTTTCGGTGATGTTTATCTCCGTACAGGTGCTTCGACTGGCTATCAAGTAGTTACTCTTATCCCTAAAGGAACGACACTAACGTATATTCAAACATTTAAAAATAGTT
Source organism: Rossellomorea aquimaris TF-12 (assembly GCF_001648555.1). GTDB lineage: Bacteria > Bacillota > Bacilli > Bacillales > Bacillaceae_B > Rossellomorea > Rossellomorea aquimaris. The sequence goes on from NZ_LQXM01000025.1 coordinate 8,285, forward strand.
TAGGTGAAACTTGGTATAATGTGAAAACTTCTTCAGGTCAAGTAGGATGGGTATATAGTGGCCTTGCTGAGGTGAGGTAATGATGAAAAAGTTCGGTATAGTTAGTTTTATTTTGTTGCTAATGGTCTCTCTACCTTTAACAGCAATGGCTGCGGATCCGGTCAAATATTCAAACCAAGTAGATGTAAATATAAAAGAATCATCAAGTGTGTATGTTTCACTAAAGGGAAGTTATCAACTAGTCAATCTTGATACACAATCAATTGAGATTCTGCCTGTAAACACTACAGTTTATGGTAAAAAGACTTCAAGCGGTGTTCAAGTTGATTATCAATCTAAATATCAAACATCAGCTAAAGGGTTTGATATTCAAGAGATACCGGGGAATCAAAAGATTGCTATTTTCACTCTTCAAAGTGAGATGAAAAAAGGTGCTTCAAGCGGTTATCCTACAATAAAAACATTTAGTGCTGGGGACAGTGCTACTTATATTCAATCGTTTACAAATTCATTAGGTGAAACCTGGTATAATGTCACTTCGGGTTCTTCCTCTGGATGGGTACTAGGTTCAACCACTCAATTACAAACAATTTCTGGATTGTCTCTAGTTGATGCTAGTGATGGTAGAACCTATAGAGGGAGTTTCTTATTCTCCCCTTCAGGTACTAATGTTAAACTGATTAATTATTTAGGTATGGAAGACTATCTTAAAGGTGTATTGCCTAATGAAATGCCTGCCTCTTGGCATACTGAAGCCTTAAAAGCTCAAGCTATTGCAGCTAGAAGCTACGCATATTCAACGAAGAGCACCCTTTCTAATACAGTTGCAAGTCAAGTTTACAAAGGCTACTCAAGTGAAGATTCCAGAACAAATGCAGCAGTGGAAGCTACTAAAGATTTAAAAGCCGTATATGGCGGAAAACCTATTCAAACGTTTTTCTACTCTACCAGTGGGGGGAAAACTGCTAATATTTCAGATGTATGGAACACCTCTCAACAGCCATACTACACTTCAGTTGCAGATACTTATGAGAATTCACCTCATAGTAACTGGACCCAATCGTTTACTCCTAACGAGATTTTGAAATCTTTTGGAGTAACAAAAGCAGATACTGTATTGTATGACATGTCTTTATCAAAAACTGGTGCTAATGGAGAAGTTTCTGGAGTTACTCTTACTACCTCTGATGGGGTTATCACAAAAACCGGGAACGAAAATACGATTCGTAAATTATTCCCAATTTCAAGTTCAAGCTCCTATGGGATGATCAAATCAAATTGGTTTGATACGAGCTTAACCAAAAGTAAAAATGCTTTTGTTGTTCAAACTGCTTCAGGACAAAGCAATATTTCTTCTGCTGTAGCGCAAACCGTTCAGACAAAATCTGGACAAGTTACACTGTCTAACCCTACTTATTCTATTCAAACCAACTCTGGAGTTATAACTTCAAGTGGTATTACAAGCGTCACAGATATCACTTTAAATGGTAAAGGATTTGGTCATAGAATTGGAATGAGTCAATATGGAGCAAAAGGATTTGCTGAAAATGGCTGGAATGCTGAAAAAATCATAACTCACTATTTTCAAGGATCTACCGTTAGTAAATAAAAAAATCACGAGCCTAGGCTCGTGATTTTTTTATTGCTTAATAGCATTTACTAAATCATCTACAACTTTACTCCATGAATATTCTTTTTGCGCCAGTCTTCTTCCATTCTGACACATTAGTTGATATTCACTTGGATCAAGCTCATGTAGTTGTTGGATTATTTTTGCCGTTTCAACAGGATTCTCAGGTGGGGCAATTCTCCCACATTGATGCTCTTCTAAGATGCTTGCACTTTCACCTGCACCACAATACAAGACAGGTGTTCCAGTAGAAATAGCAGGAAAGATTTTAGAAGGTCTTGCACCTTTAAATAACTCAATGTTTCTTAACGGTACAATACTAAAATCTGTAATAGAAAAAATGGTTGGCATTTCTTCTAAAGGAACTGCACCATAAAATGTAACATTCGTTAAATTTAACTCTTCTTTTATTTTGTGAAGTTTCTCTCTTTCAGGTCCGTCCCCTACAATAAGAAAATGGATATCAGGATTTGAGTCTTTTACTATTTCAGCTGTGTATAGCAAGCTGTCTAATCCTTGAGCATAACCAAGATTTCCACCGTAAGTAAAAACTTTTTTATTTGTTAGATTTAACTTATCTAACAGCTCAATGTTTTTTGGAAGAGGTTGAAAGAATTCTGTATCTACTCCATTAGGCAGTAAGAAAACATCCTCACTTTTTTTACCATGATCAATCATGTAGTCTTTTATTCCTTGAGTTGCTGATGCAATTTTCCATGATTTTTTATAAAGGAAGTTTTCTAACTTCTCTGCCATTTTTATAAAGGATTTATTCGTTACAAGTCCTAGCTTTACTGCAGACTCCGGCCAAATGTCTGCTACATTAAAGACAAATTTAGCTTTTTTCACTTTCGCTCCCAAATACCCAGTTAACCCTAGGAATAGAGGGGGAGAATTACAAATGATCACATCAGTTGGTTTTGCTTTTAATAAAGCAAAGAAAGAGCTAAATGTAAATGAAAAATATGATGCTAACCTTTTCCAAAATGTTCCTTTAGGAGATGGATAAATCCAAGATCGATGAACCGGAATACCATCCCATTCCTCTAACATATAAAACTTACCTCTATAATTTTCAGGTATCACTCCATGAGGATGATGAGGGAAAGCGGTTACCACTTCTATTTGATGACCTCTTCTTAAAAGCTCTTTACTAACCTCATAAACCCTGATTTGAGGAGCTCCTGTTTCTGGAGGGAAGTGTTGACACAAGTATATAACTCTCATTTTTGCCTCCATATTTAATTCTTAATAGTATTTAAATAAGCTTGGAGTTTGTCTCTTAGATCATCTCTTTTCAACGCGAAATCAATTGAAGCTTGAAGAAACCCAAATTTATCTCCAACATCATATCGATCACCATTAATGATATAAGAATAGATCTCTTCTTTTGTTAGAAGTTTATCAATTGCATCCGTTAACTGTATTTCTCCTTTTTTATCAGGAAGAACTTCTTCTAATGTATTAAATATCTCTGGTGTTAGGATATAACGACCAACAATAGCTTGAGTAGATGGTGCTTCTTCTACTGACGGCTTCTCCACAAGACTATTCACTTTATATAAATCGTTGTGTTTTTCAGAGTAATCTACGATTCCGTATTTATTTGTTTCAGAACGTGGTACTTCTTTTGCACCTAAAATACTGGATTCTACTAAATTATATTGCTCAATCATTTGTTTTAATGCAGGCTGTTCACTATCAATGATGTCGTCGCCCAATAGAACAGCGAATGGTTCATTTCCAATAAATTTCTTTGCACAAAGTACAGCATGTCCTAACCCTAGAGGTTCCTTTTGACGAACATAGTGTATATCCACTAAATTTGAAATTGATTCCACTACTTCAAGCATCTCATGCTTACCTGTTCGATCAAGTAACATTTCTAATTCTACTGATTTATCAAAATGATCCTCGATTGCTCTTTTATTACGTCCCGTTACAATAATAATATCTTCTATTCCAGATTGAACAGCTTCTTCAATGATATATTGTATTGTTGGCTTGTCTACAATAGGTAACATTTCCTTGGGTTGCGCTTTCGTGGCAGGCAGAAATCGAGTACCTAGTCCAGCCGCTGGAATAACTGCTTTTTTTATCATGATCTCATCCCCTTTTTTAAGGTTTGATTATATAATTCAAGCATTCCGTTTGCATTATCTATCCAATTATAATGGTTATTAACGTGTTGAATCGCTTGTTGTCCTATCTTTTCTTTTAATTGAGGATTTTCTATCAAGTAACTAAATTTCTCTGCTAATTGATCAGGGCTCTCTTTAGGAACGACGTAGCCAGTTTCACCGTTTTTCACTACCTCAGGTAAGCCTCCTACATCTGAAACAACTACTGGGACTCCACAAGCCATCGCTTCAACAGCAGCTACCCCAAAGCTCTCACTGTTTTCAGTTGAAGGTACAGCGAATATATCCATTTTATTAATATAATTAGGCACATCATCATTAGGAACTTTCCCTGTGAAAACCGTTTTTTCTTCAATGTTTAACTTAGCAGCCAGCCCCTCATATTCTTTTCTTTGAGGTCCGTCCCCGATAATTAACAGGCTTAGGTCTTTTTCAGGGTATTTTTTAGTTACTTGAGAGAATGCCTTGATTAGATCACCAATTCCGTATTTGTCCGAGAGTGCTTTAACCGTCCCAATAACGAGTGAATCTTTTTCTTTCTCATGTGGTATTGGTCGGAATTTTGCTAAATCCACTCCAAATGGAGTAACATATACATTCTTATTTGTGTAAAGGTTTGTTTCCTCTGCCATTACTTTACTTGTAGAGCATATAACTTGAGCTTGCTTAAGCGTAAATTGAACCAATCGCTTATTTAGCATATTTTGTAGTGGGAATTGAAAGATATCTCTTCCCCATACTGATACAAAATGGGGTTTAAAACCTGTTAAAGCTCCCACTAAACCATAGCTGGATACATAATGAGAGTGAAGGATATCGGGCTTATACTCTTGAATTAATTTCTTTAATGCTCTTACACCACTAAAATATGCAAGCTTTCCTGGAAGAAGCTTAGGTAAAACGAACGTATCGACTTTACTAGCATTATCTTCTGAATAGTGGTCAGCAAACGTAACTACCTTCACTTCAATATTATTTTGTTTATAGAATAATGCCCATTTTTGGGTATGAATTGATTTACTAGGAGCGAGCAGTAGGATTCTCATATTTCCTCCCTCGATAATAAATGATGAACTTTTTTAACTCTTGCTTTCCAAGAGTGCTTTTCTAAGAAAGTAGCCTGGATATTTTGCTTATATACCGATTTATTCTTCACCATGGTTTTGATTGCTTCATACATACTATCAGGGTTATCCTCACATATAACTCCATAGCTTCCTTCTTCAATAAAACTTTTTTGAGCTTCACAGTTGGTAGCTACAATAGGCAATCCATTTGATAAATACTCCACAAGCTTTACTGGCACAGAAAAATCATTATAAGTTGATTTGTATCTGGGTATATAAGCAAAGTCCACGGATTTATACAGTTCATTTAAACTCTCACCGCTAACGTGCTTTACTTGAGCGTTTATCGAGTTAATGCTTTCCTTCATTTCTTGCGTTACATTTTTATACTCATCTTCCCTACATACTATAGTTAACGAAACAACACCAGGGTTCGACATATTTAGCTTTCTTAAAGATTCTATTAATAGTCCTAAACCATAGTCCTCATTGTTTATACCACCAACATAGAGGCTATGAAACATGGAGGTGTTTCTTTCACCAGTAGAAGGCCTCATCTTTCCGCCAGGAGGCAAGTTTGCAAAAGTTTGATTAATATCTACAAACTTCCCCATTTCCATGCTAGGAAGGAAAATTACGGAACAGTACTTTGAGTAAAAGCGTTCTTCAAAACGGTAAATGGTTTGCATTATTTTTTTCTTTATACCCTTTAATGGATATAACTCATCAAACTTCCAATACACATCTCTGTAAAACACTCCCACAGGAACCCTCTTTTTTTGTAAAAAGGAAAGGACTTGATAATCAATAAATGGCGCTTTCGGAATGTGATTTGTATCCGTTAGCCAAATTGGAATAGTCTGGTTCTCCATATAGCAATATAACAGGTTGTCTAATTTCCCTAATGCTTTAAGTTCATTAAATTGGTTTTTTCTTTCTTGTGAAGACCCAGATATTAAAATAACATCCAATCCATGTTCTTTACCGAAGTCTTCAAATGCAGAAAGCATTTCGATCGGCCTAAGCTTTGAACCACTATTAGCATTTCGGGATATTGTGAAAGGGTAATATACTAAAATTGACTTCATTAAAATGCTCCTTAACGAATGCTCTGTTTTCTATTAGAAAGGAGGGCTATAACATCATTCTTCACCCTAAATAGGAATAAAAACCCACCGAATAAAACGACTAAAAATACCCAAATCGGATTAAATAAAAAGTCTGTAAATCCTCCTACAATCGTTCTTGGAATATTAATAGTAAAATACACAAACAAACTAATAACCACTGGATCCTTAGGTAATCTAATAAAAATTATATATAATGTTTGTGTCAATATGGCAATATATATTGTACCAACAAGAATACCTATATAGCCAAAGTTCGCGTAAGCCTCTCCAACGTATAGCGTATTTAAGACCCCAGCTGTACCATTTTCAACTTTTTCAGGAAATATCTCTGTCATAACGAGTCTAGCTGATCGAATTTGGTCAATGTCGAATAAATTAATTAAACTCCCAGGCAAACTTTTCCCATGTAGAAAAGGCTGTAATTCACCAAACACTTGAAAATGTAGAAATGTAGGTGAAATTTGGGCGAAAATCAGCCTCCCAACAGGACCAGAGTTAAAGGATAAAAATGAACTTACATCACTGACTCCTTGGATCACAATATACATTGACACCAGAACACCCGCACCTACTGAACCTAATAAAAGGACTTTCTTTACATTTAAGGTCATTTTCCCTACATAGATTCTTAATAGAAAAAACATAATCAAGTAAAAGAAAATAGGTGATTTGGCTAAATCATAAACATTTATGAAAATAGAACCAACAAACAAAATCCAAAATAAGGATTTCCATTTCAAATCTTTTGAGTATATTGAGTAACAATAAGCAATAAGAGAAAGAAGTGGTGTAAGTGCAATACCAAATATATTTCTTATTAAATAATTACCTTGAAAGTTCCTTGCCGCTTCTATTCTCATTTGTCCTGGACTTAAATCTGAATTCCCTACCATTATTTCAAAAATAGGAATTAAAGGTGAATTCAAAATGGTATACAGGATTGCTAAAATTGATACAATAGATAATCCCAAAAAAAACAGGAAAAATTCTTCAGAGTTTTTAAAAATTGGACTGATTTCTTTTTTCAGGTAACGTGGATATTCATTTATCGCATCAAAACCAAATAGCTTAGAAACCATTACTAATATCATAGGAAAAAAAAGCATCACACCTATAATCGTGTAAAATCCTATCCATCGATATTCTTCCTGGGTCAATTTATTAATCATATAGTATTGATCTATCTCTAAGACAATCAACAATGGCCCAATAAAACTTGAGATCAGAAATGAATAGTAATAAGCTATAGAAATCATATTTGGTTGTAATATACTTAAGCTACCACTTGCCTTACGAAACAAGAAGGTTGAAATAAGTAAAACTATAAACCACACGGTTACATGAATCATCACTAAACATCCTTAATGTTTTTCTAAGTATTCTACAATCTTTGCTGATGCATTACCATCCCCAAATACTTCCTTGTATGTTGGATTAACCTCTTTATTTACTGCATCTAAAATCTTCTCTACATCTGTTCCTACAAGTATATTTGCATCATTTTCCAGAGTTTCCACCCATTCTGTTTGTTCACGAACCGTTACACAAGGAACCTTCATAAAGTACGCTTCCTTTTGAACTCCACCTGAATCCGTAACAATCTTTATTGCTTGATCCTCTAAAGTTAGCATATCTAAATAACCTATTGGATCTATGATCTCTAACCCAGGAATTTCATCTATATTTATACCGTATCCTTTTAGCTTGTTTTTCGTTCTAGGGTGAATCGGCCAAACTTTTTTCCCCTCTATTTTTGAGAATGATTCCAAAATATTTCTCATTTTCTCTTCATCATCCGTGTTTTCTGCTCTATGAATTGTGATTAAGTAATAGTCTTTCCCTTTAAGCTCTAATTCAGTAAGAATAGACGTTTTTTCTTTAGCTAATTCTTTATTGTAAAGAACAGCGTCATACATCACGTCCCCAACATTCACTACATTTTCATGTACATTTTCATTTTTTAAATTTTCAATAGCAGTGTCTGTTGGACAGAATAAATAATTTGAAACATGATCGGTCATGATTCTATTAATTTCTTCTGGCATTTTTTTATTAAAGCTTCTTAATCCCGCCTCAATATGTATTACGGGAATGTGAAGTTTTGAGGCAGCTAAGGATCCTGCCAGTGTAGAATTTGTATCTCCATACACCATTAGGTAATCTGGCTTCTCGTCTACAATGATTTCTTCAACCTTTGCTAACATTTCCCCTGTTTGCTTACCGTGATTCCCAGAACCAACACCTAAATAGTAATCAGGTTTAGGAATATTAAGCTCCTCAAAGAAAATATCTGACATATTGCTGTCATAGTGTTGCCCTGTATGAACAATAATTTCTTCGTATTTTTTTCGTAATTCTCTTGAGACAGGAGCCGCTTTAATGAATTGTGGTCTTGCACCTAAAATAGTTAAAATCTTCAATGGTCTTACCTCCATAATAATCAAAGAACCCTACGCAGATTCTTTGATCGATTTTTTTCTTATATCTTTATCCACTCTACTAATTAGTATCATAATAATTAGGAATATCCATCCTCCTGCAATCCACAAATTATGAATTGAGGATTCTTGAATATATATGATTCCTACTACACTGATGATCATAGATAGAAATAATATAGACATTTTCCCATAAGAAACAGGAACATAATATAGTTTTTGACTCTTTTTAAAAATAAACGTAATAGCAGATAAATAACTAATCAAATATGCTGCTACGGCACCCCATACACCAAAAGGAGGGATTAGAGTTACATTTAGTATGATGTTCACAATCCCTACTATACCAAATGTATAAGAAATTATTCCTGTTTTCTTTTGAATAAATAACCCTACTGAGATAATTAAATAATAGAAATTTAAAAAAGTTGCAGCTGAAACTAATGCTACGTATTTATAGGCTTCTGTATACTTCGGATCTAGTATTTTGATAAGCCATGGCATTACAGTTGCTATCGCCATTACACCAAAAATGCCTACTAATAATATCAAGTAGTATACTTTTGAAAATAGTAGAGGACTGTCCTCTTTATCTTTAATGGACATAGAATAAGGTCTCCATGCCATTTGCACTCCACTGGTAAGCAAGGTGATTATTGTAGCAAATTTTGTAGCGGCACCGTATATTCCAACGTCCTCTAAGGTTCCATAATACTTAATAAAGAAAGCATTAGAGTTAGCAATAATCCAAAATGCTAAAGAAGCAGGCACAAGTGGAGTAGCATATTTCAAAATTTCTTTAACCGTCATCATATTAAAAGATGGCTTAAAATACTTCCAACCAAAAAACAGAAGCATAAAAAAGACAAAGGCGTTACTAACCATTCTCCCCATTAGTACACCTTCAGGGGTACGATTGAAAAAACGAATGATTACGTATGAGATGACCGCAATAAGAAGCATTTTTAGCACGGTAAAAATAACAACTCGTATGGTTTTAAAGTCAAATCTAAAAACCATTAACATGACTACGACCATCGTATCAAAAAATAAAACCCCAGCCGCCCAATAAAATAGGGACTGATAAGAAGCATTATCAAAAAATTCAATCGCTAACCACTCGCCAAATACAACAGCTACCATAAATAATATAAAAACGATAAATAATCTAAAGTACATGACCGTTCTAACGTACTCTAATTTTTTATGTTCATTTTTTGTATCAAAATAATAATAAGAGAGAGCCGAGTCAGTCCCAAAAATCACTAAAAAAATTAGCATGGACGTAATTCGATCCATAATATCTAATACTCCATACTCTGCAACAGTTAGGTAACCTGTATAAATAGGAAGCATTAAAAATGCGATTAATTTGGTGCCAACATTCATAAAAGCGTAAAGGAGCGAATCCGCTCCTAAACGCTTTAATTGGGATAACAAGGTTATAGTAGCTCCCGACTATCTACCATACGAAGGTATTTAGCTGGAAGTCCTTTTACTACGGTTTTTTCTTCTGTATCTTTTGTAACAAGGGCACCAGCGGCTACAAATGTTTCTTCTGCAATAGTGACTCCTGGAAGAATAATTGAAGCTCCTCCAACTCTAGCACCTTTTTTAATGTGTGCACCTTTAATTTTTTCAAATCGCTCTTCTGTACGTCCCATATAGTTGTCATTTGTTGTCGTAACACAAGGAGCAATAAATACATAATCCTCTAAAGTGGTGTACGCTGTGATATACGAGTTAGATTGGATTTTTGATCTAGTCCCAATCTTTACATGATTTTCAACTGTAACGCCTCTTCCAACGATAACAAACTCGCCTATTTCAACGTTTTCTCTTACAGTTGCTAAATCAGCAATCAGTGTATTCCCACCAATGTTAGCACCTCGGTAGATAACACAATTAGCTCCAATCGTACAACCTTCTCCAATTACCAAAGCAGGAATGTCTTTTTGCAGCTTAACAGTACTTGTTTTTCCGGGCTTTGGCCCTTTCCCAAGAACAGCACCGTCATCTATTGTTACATTATCGCCAATTACTGTGCCTTCTTGAATGGACACACGATTCCCAATTTGAACATTTTTTCCGATATGAACATTTTTCTCAATGACTGAAAAATGACCAACCGAAACTGATTCATCTACCTGAACAGACTCATCAATAAAATTCATGTTCTCTCCACCTTTGCTTTTTATCATTAAAGTTTAACGTATTTATTTACTTTCTTGATGTCTTTCATTGCATTTCTTGTGTCAAAGATAACAGGGCTTTCTTCAGCAATTAGATTGTAGTCAAAATTACTGTGATCCGTTGTTAATAGAACTAGGTCAGATTGGCTTAGAACTTCTTTCGTTAATTCCACTGGTTCAATCGTATTACCTGATGATCTAAAGGATTTTACATATGGGTCAACTACAGTGTAATCTGCACCTTGTTGTTCTAGAAGCTCAATAATCTTTAATACAGGGGATTCGCGAACATCCTCAATATCTTTTTTATAGGCTACGCCTAATACGGTAACCTTAGCTCCACGTAGAGCTTTACCGTCTTCATTCAAAATTGACATAACACGGTTAATTACGTATTCAGGCATACTATTGTTGATTTCACCTGAAAGTTCAATTAAACGAGTATGGTAATTGTACTCTCTTGCTTTCCATGTTAAATAGAATGGATCGATAGGTATACAATGTCCGCCAAGACCTGGTCCTGGGTAGAATGCCATAAAACCATACGGTTTCGTCTTCGCAGCATCAATAACTTCCCACACGTCAATCCCCATTTTTTCACAAAGAATAGCCATTTCATTTGCTAATGCAATATTAATATGACGGAATGTATTTTCAAAGATTTTTTCCATCTCAGCAATTGCTGGACTTGACACTTCAAATACATCGCCTTCAAGAACATTACGATATAAAGTTGCTGCTACTTCCGTACAGTTTTCTGTTATCCCACCTACAACTTTTGGTGTGTTTTTTGTTTTGAATTGTTTATTACCTGGGTCTACCCTTTCAGGGGAATAAGCTACGAAGACCGTTTCTCCCGTAACAAAGCCTCTATCCTCTAAAGCTACCTTTACAATTTCTTCAGTCGTTCCTGGATAAGTAGTTGATTCAAGAACCACTAAAATGCCTTCATTAGCATGTTTAGCGATTTCTTTTGATGAGCTTTCAACATAAGAAGTATCTGGTTGCTGGTGAATATCTAAAGGTGTAGGCACGCATATAGCTACAGCATCAACATCTTTAATTCTTGCGTAATCAGTAGTCGCTTCGATATGTCCACTTTTAACCATTTCAGCGAGATCTTCGTTTACTACATCACCAATATAATTGATGCCACTATTTACTTGCTCTACTCTTGAAGCTTGTACATCAAAACCGATGACTTTGTATCCTGCTTTTGCTTTTTCAACAGCTAATGGTAATCCTACATACCCTAACCCTACTACTCCAATTACAGCATCTTTTGATTTAATTTTATTTAATAATGTTTCATATGCACTCACACAAACATCTCCTTTAATTCTACTTAATAAATACTTCTTTCCCTGTTTCCGCGGATTCTAAAATAGATAATATTAACTGTACAGGAGCCATACCATCTTCACCTGTTACAATAGGTTCACGATTTTCTTGAATTGCCTTTACCATATCTTCAATAATCCATTGGTGACCAGGCTTACCAAAAGGATCGTTTTGGATTTCTTCCTTCGTTGAACGCACTTCTTCTTCGTTGATGCCTTCAATATCCCATGTCTCAATCAAATTGGCTGTTCTTCCACTAATTTTAGCTGAGCCTTTTTCTCCAAATACGGATAAAGATTCTTCTAGATTCTTAGGGTAAATGGTTGTAGCTGCTTCGATAATCCCTAATGCACCACTTTTAAACTTCACTATTGCTCCAGCTACATCTTCCGTTTCGATTTTTCTTAATCGAGTGGCTACCATAGCCTGAACAGATTCGACTGGACCCATTAACCAAAGCATCAAGTCTAAATTATGAATCGCTTGATTCATTAAAACACCACCATCAAATTCCTTTGTACCTCTCCAAGGAGCTTGATCATAGTATGCTTGGTTTCGATTCCATCTCACAGTGGCATTGGCGTGACTCATTACACCAAATTTTTCATTAGCAACTTGCTCTTTCAACTTTTGAATCGCTGGTCTAAAACGATTAGGGTGAACTACTGCAAGCTTAACACCATTTTCTTTTGCTACCTTATTCATTTCAACAGAGTCTTCCAACTTTAATGACATAGGTTTTTCTACAATAATATGTCTTTTTTTCTCTGCCACAATTTTGGTTAATTTAGCGTGTAACCCTGAAGGGACACAAATATTTACGACATGAATATCTTCATTTTCAATTAACATTTCTTCCAGATCCGTATATGTTTTTACGTTCTCTGGAGCTTCTTTGAGTCGGTCTTCGTTTGTATCACATATTGCTGTTAGGTTAGCTCCTTCTGCACTTTGAATAGCTTCAATATGCTTTTTAGCAATATGTCCCATACCAATAATGGCAAAGTTAATCATGTTTGTAATTCCTCCTAGCGTTTTCAATGTACTTCATCAGAATAAGAAGTCCTATTGTTAACACGAATCCAATAAGAGCACCGACTATTGAGCTTTCTTTCCAATATGTTTTAGGTTTTTGGATTTCCACACCGAACTCTTTGGGCATTTCAAAGAATTCAAGGTCTCCTCTCTTTCGATGTTCTATTTCAATTGCTTCGTTATAGGTATTTTCTTGTTCGTTAATTAATTGAGCCAATGCCTCATATTCTAGGGATGTACCTTCAAAGCTCAATAAATCCTGTTTATATTCTTTTAAAAGCTTATTCAAACCTTCTGACTGTTTTTCAAGCTTATCAAGATATACATTAGTAGCGTCAAATCTATTTTGAACATTGATATTCAAAGCTTCATAATATTTACTGGTTATTAAGTCTAAATCTTTTATTAATTTATCCTTATCTTTACCTGTTAAAACAAATTGAACATAATCATTTCTAGGTACATTGACTTCTAATGAATCATTATGTTTCTTATAATCAAATTCAATATGTTTTTTGTCTTTTAGCTCTTCTTTATTAACAGAACCAATAAAAACAGTCTTTTCTACTTGAATATTAGAATCATGTTTGATTAAATAAACAATCCCAGCACAAAGAATGGCTGTTATCAGAGGTATTATGATAAAAAAATGCTTTTTCTTCCAAAAAAACATAAGGTACTCATATAAAACAAATTTTTCATCATTTTTCGACAATTGAAGTCACCAACTTTCAGAAGTCAGTAAAGAAAACGCCCCCGTAAAGGGAACGTTTTCTCCCTGTTTCTATTTCTTAAAAAACTCAACGATTTTGGATACAACATATTCTTGTTGTTCAATTTTAAGTTCTGGGAACATTGGTAGAGATAATGCTTCTTCTGCAGCTTGATCTGAAATTGGGAAATCTCCTTTTTTATAACCAAGTTCTGCAAATACGGGTTGAACATGAAGTGGCAGTGGGTAGTAAATCATACTCGCAACTCCTTGTTCTTTTAAATACTGTTGCAACTCGTCTCTTCTTTCCACTCTAATCGTGTATTGATGGAAAACATGATAGTTTCCGTCTTTCTCAACAGGTGTTTGAACGAATCCTTCCAACTGCTCATTTAACATCCTTGAATAGTTATCTGCTTTCTCACGTCTTAATTCACTCCATTTATCAAGGTGAGGAAATTTAACGTTTAATACAGCAGCTTGAAGTTCATCTAACCGGCTATTATAACCCAATACGTGGTGGTAATATTTAGGCTTACTACCATGTACACGAATCACTCGACATTTCTCAGCAAGATCTTCATGATTGGTTACGATCATTCCTCCATCGCCATAGGCTCCAAGGTTTTTCGTAGGGAAAAAGCTATATGTAGCAGCAGAACCTAATTCACCCACTGACTTCCCATTTTGTTTTGCTCCGATAGCTTGTGCAGCATCTTCTACCACACCTAAATTATGTTTGTTGGCAATCTTAGAGATTTCTTCCATATCAGCCATTTGCCCATATAAATGTACAGGGATAATCGCTTTTGTTTTTTCTGTAATCGCTTCTTCTATTTTATTTGGATCAATATTAAATGTTATAGGATCAATATCGACAAATACCGGTTTAGCACCAGCACGTGCAATAGCCCCACCTGTTGCAAAAAATGTAAATGGTGTCGTGATTACTTCATCTCCAGGTCCAACTTCTAGAGCTTGTAATGCAATATGAATTGCGTCACTTCCGTTTCCACAACCTATCCCATAATCAACGCTACTATATTTAGCAACATCTTCTTCTAACTTTTTAACATTGTCACCTAATATAAATCGAGATGAGCTCATCACTTCATCTAGGACCTCTAAAACTCGAGGCTTTAAATCTTGATATTGTTCACTTAAATCTAGCATTGGTACTTTCATAATAAATACCCTCCAAATTTTCCAAAAAATAAATGTGTCGAAATACATGTATAGTTTATCACAAACATCTAAATTTCGACGTTTTTTTTTATGACAAATTCATTATAAATAAGTTACATTGAATTTGATAGAATTATTCATAAAAAAAGCTATTTGTGTCATATTATGACACAAATAGCTTCATAAACAAAAGTTAATGACGACCATAAGACTTATGACCAGTAATTTTTCTATATATTGATAAAATCGGTTTGTACTTTACATGTACAATTCCGATCAGTTCCGCAATCAATTCTGTGATAATAAGCAATCCAAAAATGATAAACACACTACCCCATAAAGTTGATTCTGAAAGCAATAATGCTGCTACACTAAAGAGGATACCAAATCCGTAAATCGCTAAAACTGTATTACGGTGAGTTAATCCTAAAAACAACAAACGGTGATGCAAATGGGATTTATCCGGCTCTGATATTGGTTTTTTATTCACTATTCGTCTGACAATAGCAAATGTTGTATCGAATACCGGCACACCTAATATAATAATCGGTATTAAAAAACTAAAGAGCGTCACACTTTTATATAAGCCCAGTAATGACAGAATCGAGATAGAGTAACCTAAAAATAACGATCCTGTATCCCCCATGAATATTTTCGCTGGGTGAAAGTTATAAAAGAGGAACCCAATGATGCTTCCGAGCAATATGAGAGCGAGAGTGAAAATTAATTCTTTCCCTGCCATACCAGCAATGAAAGCGATAGTTGCTATGCCAATACCTGATATCCCAGCAGACAGCCCATCAAGTCCATCAATCAAATTAATTGCATTTGTAATGGCTACTATCCAGAATATTGTTACAGGATATTCCCAATAACCTAAATGTAACTCTCCTACATAGGGAATTGAGATAAAATCGATTGTTAACCCTGAAGCCACAATAATTCCCGCAGCCACTAACTGACCTAAAAGTTTTATCTTTGCACTTAATTCAAATTTATCATCTAAAATTCCAATAAGAACAATGACTATAGCACCTATTGAAATTGCTGTTACCTTTTCTTCATGTAATCCTGCAGTAAAGAAACCTGCAACTACTCCAATGAATATAGCCAATCCACCTAAGCGAGGCATGATCTTACTATGAACTTTTCTTCCATTCGGTTTATCAGTTGCACCAATTTTCTTTGCGAATCTAATGACAAATGGCGTAACAATCAGCGTCGTGACTAATGAAATAATAAAAGCTAATATTATCTGCAAATTCATACATCATCACCTTTAATAGGTTTATTATTAATATTTCCATGCCCTGTATATCGTATCACATCTATTTGGTTTGGCAAGATTTTTTTCGTTTCCACGTATATTTTTTAAACTCCTTCTACATACTAAAACGTTGTTTAGCTATATACAGAGGGGAGTAAATAATTACCAATAGTCCAAGAATTTGTTTATTATGTTATAATTCCTCATGAAATGAAATTTTTAAAGCTTTTAAAAAGAGGAGAAATTAATATGGTAGTGAAGAGTCTTCGTAATCTATTTACCCAACAATCAAAAGAACTAAAACCATATATACAAGTGGTCAACAAAATAAACCAACTGGAGAAGGAAATTTCTGTCTTATCGGATGAAGAACTTAAATGCAAAACTTCTTATTTTAAAGAAGTACTTTTAACTGGGACTCCATTGAATGAACTTAAGGCAGAAGCTTTTGCAGTTGTTCGTGAAGCTTCAAAAAGAGTTCTCGGAATGAGGCATTACGACGTACAATTAATAGGTGGATTAGTATTATTAGAAGGAAATATAGCTGAAATGCAAACCGGGGAAGGAAAAACTTTAGTAGCTACCCTACCAAGTTACCTGCGTGCCCTGGAGGAAAAAGGTGTTCACGTTGTTACTGCCAATGAGTATTTGGCATCTCGAGATTTCGAACAAATGGGAAAGGTTTATGAATTTCTGGGATTGTCAGTCGGGTTAAATATATCTAGCCTAGATGAAGAAACTAAAAAACAATCCTACCTAGCTGATGTTACCTATGGAACAGGTAGTGAATTTGGTTTTGATTACTTAAGGGATAACATGGTGTATGAAAAGGAACACAAAATTCAAAGACCGTTTCATTATGCCATTATCGACGAAATTGACAGTGTATTAATTGATGAAGCAAGAACCCCACTCATTATAGCCAATAAGTCCAACTTTGGAGCAGAACTATTCCAAATAACTTCCTCGTTGGTAAGTGTCTTTCAATCTGATGTAGATTATGAATACATTTCGGAGACAAAACAACTATACTTGTCCGATGAAGGATCTTATAAAATTGAGGAAGCTTTTGGTATTGAAAACTTGTATGATTCAGAACACCAGGAATTACTCCATCATGTGATGCAATCATTAAAAGCAAAAGTTATCATGAAGAAAGATGTGGATTACATCATTCGTGATGGTGAGATTAAACTAGTTGATCAATTCACAGGAAGAATTATGGATGGACGTACATTTAGCGACGGACTCCATCAAGCCATCGAAGCGAAAGAAAATATATTAATTACAGAAGAAAACGTAAGCCAGGCAAGTATTACGATTCAAAATTATTTTAGAATGTACAACATCCTTTGTGGTATGACAGGTAGTGCAACTCCTGCAAAAAAAGAGTTCTTCGAAACTTATCAAATGAGTGTACTCACCATTCCAACTAATCGTCCTTTAATCCGAGATGATTTTGATGATATTGTTTATGCAGCGGAAGCTGACAAACACAAAAAAATCATCCAAGAAGTGAAAGAGATACATTCTACACAACGACCAATATTAATTGGTACAACTTCTATTGAACAATCTGAAAAACTTTCTGAAGAATTAAGAAAAAACGGAATAAAACATCGCGTATTAAACGCAAAAACGGTTGAAGATGAGGCAAAAATGATTGCCACTGCTGGACAAAGGAACGGAATAACAATCGCTACGAATATGGCTGGCCGCGGTACTGACATTATGTTAGGAGAAGGCGTAAAAGAACTTGGCGGATTGTATATCATAGGTACCCAACGACATGAAAGCTTTAGAATTGATATGCAACTTAGAGGACGTTCAGGAAGACAAGGAGATCCTGGTTCTTCAAAATTCATTATCTCTTTAGAGGATGACCTATTTGTCAATTATGATGAAGAAGAAATGGAAAAATTCCTAAAAAGGGTTAAAACGAACTCAGAAGGGCTAGTGCTTACACCAAATCCTCATAAGTTTGTTAAAAGTGTCCAAGAAACGGTTGAATCTAACCACGAATCCTCTAGAAGGCATATTTTAAAGCTAGATACTGTTATTAATCAACAAGGTGAAGTTATTTATGAATTAAGGAATAGACTACTTAATTTAGCACTCGAGAATGTAATTCAAGAATTTACTGAATACCTTAAGAAATCTGTTCAAACAAAACTAAACCACTACTTGGTAGAAGAAAACTATATATCAACTGAAAAATCACGCAATTTACACACTGAATTATCTACTTTACTACTAGACTTACCGTCTGTTAGTAAACTGGAAGAAATAGACAAATCCGAATTGCAGAAAATGATTGATCCCTACATAGTAGAATCAATCGAACGGATATCAAATTTTCAAGCTTCTGAAGAACTAGCTATAAAACTAAGACAATACATGCTCCAATCCATTGACAGGAACTGGATTAACCACTTAGAAATCATAACACTTATTAAAGATGGTATTCTACTAAGAGGATATGCCCAAGAAGATCCGTATCGAATGTTTGAGCAAGAAGCACTTAATGAATTTGAAAATCTAATGGTAGAAATTCAAATGCAAATAAGCACTAGTTTTATAGAATTTATTAAATCTATCAATATATCAAACGAAGATATTCAACGAGAGGAGAGTGAATATGATGAACATATTTAAAAGAAAAACACGTAAAAACAATGATTCAAATATCACAAGCAGTGAAGTTCCAACAAATTCATCTTTGGAAGAAGAAAACTCAACAGTTAAAACCTCATTGATATTCCATTCTGATTGGGAAATGTCGGAACAGGAGAAATACGTTTATAAATTCAAACACGCACAATTAACACCTTTAAAGAAGAATCAAATATCTATTAGCGGCATGAAAATATATGATTATAATGAAGGTTTTGTTACAGTTGCTTTTATTCGTAACACACTTGATAAACCAATCAAATTCGAGGAAGTAGATTTACTATTATTAAATGAGAACGGCCAAGCTTTCGCAAAAAAAAGATTTGACCTAACTTCTTTAAATGATTTGCAGGCAAATAGTTGTATGCCATGGAGGTTCCTTTTTGCTAAAGAGGACCGGCTACAAGATATTCCCTCTACGGAGAATTGGACCATTGCATTTGAATTAAAGAATAAATCATCTGTACAAGAAGAGCACTCTTTAGAATTAGATAAATCATGGGAAAACACCATTAGTACTATCCAAAAAGAACATCTGCAAACTATTGTTAAGCAGTTGCCTCAACTATCTCAAGGAGAATTAAATCTTTTTGGAATCTCTGCTGAGTTTGATGCTCAAAAAAACTTATCCATTACTTTATTGTTAAGAAACGGAAGTAATACAATTGTAAATATTGAACAGTTACCTATTCAATTGGTGGATGCTAAAGGTGATTTAGTTTGTAAAGGTGGATTTAAATTAAACGATTTTAAAGTTAACCCAAATACAAGTAAGCCTTGGAGCTTTGTTTTCCCTGATGAATTAGTACTAAAGAAAAATCCAGATTTCAGTTCTTGGAAAGTACAAATCATCCAACATTAAAAAAAAGAGAGTAGAGGAATTCCTCTACTCTCTTTTTTTAATGTTTTAATATAGTGAGATATGGGTAGGCATATTAGTAATATAGTAACCGCCGCCAACACTGTATTGACCACCGTAAAGTGAATCATAACCATAAACTCGGTATTTAGAACCTGGATACAGGATGCGTGAGAATTCTAGTGAATTATCACTATTTCTCTTCCATAGGTTAATAGGTTTATTTATGACTACGTAACTGTAACTAGGTGGAGCTGCATTATACTCTTCTTCATGATCTATAAAGCTCCTAGCCCCCAGATACCTAGTTTTATAATATGTATTATTGAGATTGGATACTACTACGCCACTATCGGAGGCATGAATAAACTCGTTATCACCTACATATATCCCCGAGTGTGACGGACCAGCCTTGTATGTAGTGAAAAACACTAAATCTCCAGCTTGAAGTTCACTATCGCTAATCTTTTCCCCTTGATAGAATTGATCAGCACTTGTTCTAGGTAAAGAAATTCCGTGGTTTGAAAAGACATAGGTTAAGAATCCTGAGCAATCAAATCCAGAAGGAGTGGTACCTCCCCATTTATAAGGTACACCTGTGAATTTCTTAGCAAAATTCACAATTTGAGTTCCACTTGTAGAAGCTTCAACACCAGACTGACCTGACAACATCACGACCATAGACAAGAGAACAACAACAGAGAGCTTTAGTAGTTTTTTCATTCGAAATCTCCTAGCAATGTTTTGTTAATACAATCTTAATATAGATTAAACTTTCAAAACATTTCATTTATGTTAAAATTTCAACATAATATGACAATTGGATTACAAAAAAAAAAAAAAAAAAAAAAAACTAAGACATTTTTGTTAACGGGTTCGGTTTTCGAGTACAAAAACTAAATTAGCACACCAATTAGAAGTCCAATTCGCAACTGAATTGGACTTCTCTTTTTTGTTGATTTATTAGGGTTTTTATATAAAAAGATGACAAATTCGCACCCGAAATCGTACATCTTTTAACAGGGTGACAAAAGTTATTGTCGTCGTGCGAATTGATATGATAATTCTAATTGGGGTGTTAAAAATTCAGAGGGGGGCTATTGGTTTTATATGTTAAAATAAAAGAAGCTTACTGTAATAACTGGAGATGATGTTTAACTGTTGAGTAAAAGTTGGGGGGAATTTAACTATGAAATTTAGTAAAACATATATTGATAATTTCTTTAATAACATAAATGATTATCATTCAATGGTCGAATTGTTTACTATAGCATATACTGAATTAAAAGAACAAAGCTCCTTACCTGATTGGTATGTTGAATTAAGAGAGATAATTAATTGGCAAGCACATTCCGATAGGTCGGGAGTTTGGACATATTATGAAATATTAAATGATACTTCAGCCACAACACTTATAAGTAGACTTAGAGCAAAAGAAGAAAATGAAATTCTTACTATGTATATGATGGGGATAAATAAATGCAGTAATGAAACCATAATGGAACAGATTGATAATTGGATTTTGGAGAATGAAGAGAAGATATACCAACACTTAAGTAATATATTTATAAGTAATAAACATTGGTTTTATAGTATCTAATTCAAAACTAACAACTGTCTTAAGGGCATTTTATGTTGCCATAATATAAGTAAAAGGACTTGGAACCATATCGGTCGCCAAGCCTTTTTATGCTAATTTACCTACCCAATTGGATGCTAATTCTAATGCGAATTACTATGTGAATAGCACTGTTTATTCAAATTTTGTACTTCAAAACAGAACCCGTTACATTTTTGTCCTAGGGTTTTTTTTACGAAAATTCTGGCCAGTTTTTCTGATATTCATCGTTCTCAATTTTGTCAAGAGTTCTATATTGAAATGGTTCTAATTCATCTTTTTTTACTTTAATATGTTCAACCGCCATCTCGTATGGTATTAATTCAAAATGTTCTTGGTTTTCAGAAACTAAATAGATGCCATTTACTTTCCCTCTGTTTTTACGATCTATCGTAATAATAGAAGGGTAAAATGTATTATTGTTGGCCATTAAGATTGCTTTTGCAGAAATAATTTCATTTTCATCTATTTCAATAGGATCATTACTGATACGATCTAATAGTTTTGTAGCCCATCCTTGTTTTTTGTAACCGCCAATAATTTTAGGAGGGCTACTATTATTTATATTCTGTTCTGAATTGTTGCTCATTTCTAAAAACTCCCTCCGCCAAACAACTTAAAAATTAATTCTTTAATAGAGTAGCATATTCAAATTTGAAAGACAATTTCACACTTATTATATTATATTTACCATTTTACATAAAAAAGCAAGAAAAACAATAGGGAAAATTCGGAATAATTAACCAATTATACCATTAATTTGTATAATTAGCCACTACATTCCTCCTCTATCTATTTTTGAAATTAAAATGTAAGACTTAGGAGCTTTTGTCTTTAAAATATTTCTTGTAGATTCACTGTTGTAGAAAAACGCAAAACACTCTGCAAAATATTCTTCGCTATAATTTTGGTAATATCCTGTATATGGAAAAATATTCTTCGCTTCCTCTTTCCACACCGATTCAAACTCATTAGAGAAAGATAGACGATTAAGGATGACTTTATCAATTGTATGACCTGCTTCATGTAGAATTAAATTGATTGACCCATGGCCAGTTCCGATAGATAACTTTGAGATATTTAAGGCGATAACCTTCCCCCCACCAATACCAGGCACATCATCCCACGTCTTTCCTGTTTCTTCCCACCCTCTTGGTACTTTTCCTTTTAAATGTGAAAATTCATTAAGGTCTGTAATGTTTGTAGAAATTAATTTTATATGAACAGTGTTCTTATCTAATTCCTTTAAAAGGTATAAAGGCAATTTGTATAATATCTCTTTAACCTGTTTTATTCTTTCTGCATTTTCATCTTGAGTAGATAGATTGATAATAATTTGATCAACTAATTTTTCTTTTTCTTCTAAATCTTGATTGAAATAAAAATCTTTTTTAACTTTCTCAATTTTCCACTTTGATGGAGTGTTATACATAATATATCCTTTCATATTCGTAACTACATATGAACCACCAACAGAGAATTGTAAGTTAACTGGATTGTATGCATACACACGATACGTTTCACCAGGATATAATATTCTTGAAAAGACTAGGCGATTACTTTCCTTTTTCCATAAGTTTATGGGCTTAGTAATGGTTAGTTTTCCTATTTGTCCAACTTTAAGCTCCATCCCATCCCAATATACTTTTGCGTCTGCTATTCTTGGAGAATAAATAATAGAAAAGACAAAAATAATTATCATAACTTTATGAATAATTCCATTACGATACATTAAGAAACGCCCCTTTCTATAAAGTGAATATTATTTTTTATTATACTGTGATTTACAAACTCTTCGAAGAGATTTTACTATTAAATGAATAATAATTAAGAAGAAATAGTGCGGGATAGTGAATTGGAAAATGAGAGATTCTATGAAAGGACTTCGTTTCTTTAAAAATAGCATAAAGAAGATGTCGAAAGCATGAGAAGTTTGCCTTCACTGAAAATTTAATTCAAGATGAACTTGTCGAAAAAACTCTAATACACGTATAATATGCTTTAGTGACAAATTAAAAGATTGACAGGAGTACTTCACATTGATATTCAATTCCTATGAATTCCTTTTCGGTTTTTTGCCGGTTACTCTGATTCTTTATTTTTTAATAAATAAAATTGGTAATAGCAAAAGCTTTTCAAAATGGTGGCTAATCTTTACCTCTTTATTTTTCTATGGATTTTGGAATGAGAATTATTTGCTATTAATCATCGTATCTATTTTTACTAATTATTTTATAGGCAAAATGTTTAGTAAGTCCGTTTCCAAGAGAAAAGGTATTTTGATCTTTGGCATTTTTTTTAACCTTTCTTTATTAGGTTATTTCAAATATTATGATTTTTTCATCGAAACCGTTAACAAACTATTTTCATTTAATATTCCTTTTCTTCATCTTGCTTTACCATTGGCTATAAGTTTTTTTACTTTTCAACAAATTGCTTATATCGTAGATTCTTACAGAGGAGAAACTAAAGACTATACATTTAGGGACTATGCACTGTTTGTTTTGTTTTTTCCTCAGTTAATTGCTGGCCCAATCGTCCATCACAAGGAAATGATGCCTCAATTCCAGAATTCTGTAGGTATTAACTATGAAAACATAAGCAAAGGTTTATATATTTTCTCAATCGGTTTGTTCAAAAAAGTAGTGTTAGCTGATACATTTAGTGTTTGGGCGACAACAGGTTTCTCACACCCCTCGCAGTTAACATTTATTGAGTCTTGGATATCTTCCTTATCTTATACTTTACAATTATATTTTGATTTTAGTGGGTATACTGACATGGCTATAGGGGTAGCTCTTTTATTGAATATTAAACTACCTGCAAACTTTTTATCTCCATATAAAGCAAGAGATATTCAAGATTTTTGGAGACGTTGGCATATTACATTAAGTCGGTTTTTAACCCAATATTTATATATTCCATTAGGAGGAAACAAGTTAGGTTTATTTAGAACCTATTTAAATATTTTCATTGTATTCTTTTTAAGTGGATTATGGCATGGTGCTGGTTGGACCTTTATCATTTGGGGAATTCTACACGGAATCGCCTCAATTACCAGCAGATACTGGAAGAGTCTTGGCAAACCCCTTCCACATTGGTTCGCTTGGTTTGTTACCTTTCAATTTGTCAATGCTGCCTGGGTTTTCTTCAGAGCCGACGATGTAAATGATGCACTTAGCATTTTAAAGAGTATGATTTCTATTCAAGAATTACCACGCATTGTTAATTGGGACTATTTGTATTCTCTAAATATCATTGAGTTATCTAGTAGCTCACTATTGAAATTATCTTTATTTCTATTAGGTGGACTTGTGATTGTATTATGTACAAAGAATTCTATTGAAAAGATGGAATCTATGAAATTAGATTGGAATCTTGCGTTTTTCACCGTAATTCTATTTATCCTTTCTATTTTGAACATGACAAAAGTTAGTGAATTTCTATACTTTAATTTTTAGGTGATTATATGAACCCTTATCTGAATTGGTTAAAAAAAGTAATAATCGCTTTCGTTCTATTTGTAATCAGTATTGTTCTACCTATCATTTCATTTAATTATTATATTGACCCTCTTTGGTTATTCGGTCATAAAAATCAATGGAATGATATACAACAAGGATTTAACGAGCGACAGCAAAAAGTGAATAAATGGACTTTCTCTGAAAGCAAAAAACAGACCGATGCTTTATTATTGGGTAGTAGCCGCTCAACCTATTTAAACGAACATGATTTTAAGGGTATCAATGTCTACAATTTTGCTGTTAGTTCTATGCAAGTCGAGGAATATGAAGGGTATGTAGAATATGCTAAATCTCAAACAGGAAAAGAATTTGACTATATTTTTTTAGGATTGGATTTTTTTGCAAGCAATACATTTCGACCTGCTCCAGAAAAAAAGCCATCCTATTATATTGAGAATACAAACAGCTATCTATACCGTCTTAAATCATTAGCCTCCATTGATACTCTTAAAAAAAGCATAGTGGATTTCCAATCATCTAGAATTAATAAGCCAACGTTTATTGACCATCGCTATTATTCAAGGACAAATATTGCCAAACCTTTTAGTGCACCAATTGATCTTGTGAATAGACGTATTGAAACAAATATCTATGAACATTATCAAATGCCTGAACGCTATAAATATGATTCAAATATTAAAGATATGCTCATTCGATTAAAGGAGAAAAACCCTCATACAGAGTTTATCGTCTATACTACACCTATTACGTATCCGAGAATGGCCGTTGAACTGCAACAAAAAGAATATTGGCAAGGGTACACAAATTGGTTAACAGATATTGTAGATGTTTTCGGTGAAGTACATCACTTTATGACGGTAAATAAGGTAACAACAAATCTTAGCAATTTTGTTGATTCTCATCATTTCAAACCAGAGATCGGCTCTGATATCATTGATCATATTTGGAATAAATCTAATCAAACTAACGAGAATTTTGGGGTCGATATTACCAAGAAGAATATTGATGAATCGATAAAATCAACTAAGCGAGACTTAAAGGAATATGAGAATTCAATATTCTCTTACTTAGAACCGATAAAAGGCACTAAAATCTTTGAATGGAACACTGCTAGGTTCCAGGGACCATTAAAATCTAGTTCAATATTAGATCAAACACATCCTTTTCAAATAGTCGGACTTAAAGGTGATTTTCAATTTATTAATAAAGATTCTTCTTTACTCATTCAACCAACGAATGTTAAATCATCACCCCTTATTCAACTTGGTTATCAACTTGATGAATCTATAGAAACAAAGAGTGAGAAAAGATTATCTGTGATTATTTCTTTAAAGGGATTGGTGAAAAATCCTGGGGATGTCCAGCTTTTCATTCAGGATCAGGCTAACGATACGTGGGAAGGGGTAAATTACAATACAATTATCAGTCCTAATCAAACACGTGCATTCAAGGTAAGCAAAGTAATTCGTGACCATCCTTCTTCTGTTTTATTCGGGATTAAGTGGACAGCAGATAATGAGTCTGAATGGGTTCAAATTGAAAAAGTAGAAGTATTTGAAGAATGACATTTTGACGTTTTCTAGTCTTATCGGAAAGCGTCATTTTTTATTTTCAAAATTAATCTTTTACTATAAACTTTTTGTTAAATATTCCGTTACTACTATTATAAAACTATTTACTGAGAAAGGATTTATTATGACAAGGATTACCCATATTTGTTTTATTGTTTTTTTATTTGTGTTTTCTTTTTCAATTCCCTCTAATGCTCAATCGAATGATATTTTAGAAGAGGTACGTGAAAACATAAAAAATCATTATTATAAAACAGTTGATGACCATATTCTTAATTTGTCTTCATTAGAAGAGATTCTTTCCAATCTAGATCCTTATTCAACATACTTTTCACCTGAGACCAACTCATCTTTTCAAAATTCGATCAATAATAAATATATTGGGATAGGAATTGCCCTTTCTCATGAACATAACAAATATATTATAGAGCATGTTTACCCTTCATCTCCTGCTGACCTTGTAGGTATTGAGGAAGGGGATCAAATTTTGCAAGTAGACGGGGTATCTATCGTAGAATTAAGTACAGAAGAAGTATTACATAGGTTAAAAGGAGAGGTTAATACTGAGATATCGTTAACGATAAAAAGGCTTGATCAAACAAAGCGCTTTTTATGTATGAGAGAGTATATTACCCTTCCCACTGTAACCTTTAAAAAGTTAGGAGAAAATGTGGGATATTTATCTATAAGCAGCTTTAGTCAAAGCATGGTTAGTGAGCTAGACTATTGGATTAACCAATTTCCCGATACTGACGACTGGATTATTGATCTTCGAAACAATCCTGGAGGATATGTCTCTGCTGCTCTAAAGATGATTGGAATGTTTCCAAATGTTGAAGATGCAATTATTGTTGAAAATCAATATGGTAGAGACATGATTCATCCACTTTATCAAAATAGCAAATTTAAAAACCGAGTGGCTTTATTAACAAATTCATTTAGTGCCAGTGCATCAGAAATTGTCACAGCAGCTGTAAAGAATACGAAAAATGTACAAATTTACGGAGGTCAAACATATGGAAAAGGATTGATGCAATCAATCATTCCTCTTTCTAACTCTGGTTCTCTTAAATTGAGCACGTATCAGTTTTATACACCAACTGGAGAAGAAATCCATAAAAAAGGAATAGCACCAAATATCCAAACACTTCTACCCTTAAAAGATGCACACCATGACTTGATTCATGCCAGGTACCCATCTTACAAGAGAATAGCTTCATTAACATCCATTTCAACCACCTCACTGTTTTCTGTTTCATTTAGTCAATTGGTGGATGTGACTTCCTTTCAGCATTCTATGGTTACGTTGGAAACATTAGGTGGAAAAAACGTATCCGTCATTCTTTATGGGAACAATCAGAATCTGTTTGTCCAGCCTATGGAGGAATTAATTCCAAACGAAAGATATGTACTTATCCTTCATCCTGGATGGCATTCAAGTGACGGAAAAGCTTCTACAGTAGGAACTATTTTAGATATTCAAGTTTCCAACAACGAAACTATCAATCCGGTAGATATTGAATAAATATATATAGATTAAGAAAAACTTGAAATATTGAGTGATTCTAACAATATTTCTATCTATTGGATATTATATTAATGCCAAACTACGGTTTGATTAAACTACATTTACAAAAAGGATTTTCGATAGATATTCATATACTATATAAGAGGTAATTTAATTGAGTTACTTTACTTCTTTAAGGATGTGACAATCATGAGTAAGACACGTGGACATATCACGGAAATCCATTTTCTAAGGGCTATTGCCTGTTTACTTGTTCTTCTTGTCCATGTTTCTGGTTCGTTCTATTATGAACATGGAGAACAATACAATGAATTTACTTTATTTGTAAATCAAATCAGCCGTTTTGGTACTCCTATGTTTGCTTTAATTAGTGCTTTTCTTCTGTGTTATCAAACAAAAATGAAAGGTTTTAATCTTAATAGATTTATTTCTAGCAGGTTTACAAAAATAGGCCTTCCTTTTTTATTTTGGAGTGTCTTTTATTTAGTATTTATGTATTTTGTTCAAGACTCTAATCCCCTCGAAACGGGAAAAAGATTATTTCTTGTTAATTTTGCTTTTGGTAATTCTTTTTATCATTTATATTTTATGTCGATTGTATTTCAATTTTATTTATTATTCCTTGTATTACAGCTTTTTCGATCTAAAAAGAGTTGGACGTTTTTACTGATCATATCAATTATTATAAATGTTTATTTCTTGCATTCATTTCAGCCTGGTCAATATGAAGGTATCATTGGAGTTATCCTTAGTCAGAGGGCATTCTTACCTAATTGGATCTTTTTCTTCATATTTGGTGGATTTTTAGCCTATTTCTGGGATCCCTTATTAGATGCAGCTAAAAAATACTCTTTATATTCAGGTATAGCTGTACTATTGGTTGTCCTTGCTGCTGTTTGGGAATACAAAGTTATGGGTTCGATTGATTCAAATCGTTCAAGTAATATCATTAATATTCCTTTAATTACTATATTTATTATTGGCATTGGGGACCGTATAAATCAAAACAAGTGGATCAGTCGTTTTCTGACTCAAATCGGTACGTTATCCATGGCCATATACCTTGTCCATCCGTTCGTATTGTATTGCTTTCAGGCATTTGCTCCTAAACTCGTTTGGCATACAGCAGCCTTTCCAATCGTCTTTGTTATCATCTTATTAGGTTCGATTGGGATGATAAAGGTAATTCAAGCGGTACCTTGGAATCACTATGTTCTGACTATTCCTAAAGTCAAAATTACTAATCAAAAGAAAATGGTAGGAAATATTCCTTTTGATGTGAACTCTACTTTTCAAAAGTCTTAGTAACGGCATAATTATTATTTTCAACCCCTAGTTAATTATACTAGGGGTTCTTCCTAGTGGATATTACATTGGTTTCCTCTAATATGCCCTTTTTAACAAATCAATTGGTAAGTTCCCAATTACAAAACTTTAGTATCACCCAGCAAACGGGAATATTTATTATTCCTTAAATTCATAGGTGAGAACACGAAAATTCTTAGGAGTTAATACCCTCTTAAAATTTTAGATAAAAAAGAACATACACTCACTTGTAAAGAGACATGTGTCAGATCAAATTTGTAACATTATTTCGTTTCTTACAAAAATTTATTTTTTATCGAAAATGTGGGTAATTATGATTATTTTTGATTTTTATCTCTTGAAAAATGGTATTTTGTGGGTTTTGTGTTACGGTATTATTACAAATACTTTTTGGGAGGAAAATAATGAAAAAAATTCTTGGTGGAACCCTTATATATCTTCTACTATTTGGAATTTTTATAGGTAACGCTTCAGCATATAATCACACTCATAGACTTGCAGTAAAGTGGGACGCCTCAACTTTAGTTGAAGGTCAAATTGGTCGAGTAACGCTATTAGAGGCTTCGGATCTCTATTTTTACTTTGAAGATATTTCAAAAACAAAAAACCAAAGAAAAAAAGAATCAATATATAGGGTCTATAATTACAAAAAAATTGATGGTGTTTATTACTATGGTGTAGGAGCTGGTTTCTATATAAAAGATACACAGGGTATCTTTTATGAAACACCTTCGTCGGTAAAAAAAAGACAGTTAAAAGATTTAGTCATTGTTGACCTAATAACTGACCCAACATTTTCACTTATTCCTGATGATGGGAAATTAGCAAACTCTTACCCTCTTCATTATTCTATTGAAACAATCTCTGAATTAACCGGATATCCAATCAAAATGAATGGTAACGTAAAAATATTAGAAACACCTTTATACATTTATTATCAAAATAAAGGTGAACAAAAACTTTCTAAAATACAAATTCATTGGCCATACGAACCTTCCTGGACCGCAGAAAAACTCGCGTCCATCTATGAAGAAAGAAATGAATATAGCCTTTCTGATACTTCTACTAATAAATTACTTTATGGATCTATCTATACAAAACTCACAATATTATTCCAAGAAGATCCTCATGAAGCTATTATTACTTTAGAGAAAATGAAATAAGGAAAGCTATACTCTTATCCTTTTTTGCTTTTGGTTATGAACTGCTATAATTGTTTGAGATAATGTCCTCGTTTTCAGGGATGGAAGTGGTTGGTCTCAAGCGATTTTAATAAAAAAGGAAAGAGAGTGAGAACAGTACTGTTCTCACTCTCTTTCCTTTTTTATTAAATTTAGTTTAAACCAAATGCTTTATTCCATTCTCTTTGCCAGGCATTAAATGGATCGTCGTTTTCATTAACTAAAAAGCTACATACTTTCAATTTCTCGAACTTCATTAACCCCAGAAAAGTTTGGGTTTGGAGATGATTCAACATCTACATAGGAGTCATCATACAATATCACACTTTTACCTGCTTAAAAAATAGAAGAGTTTATATATCATGTCATTCCATGAAATCCAAAGTATATTTCTCGACTTTTATCTAAGTTGGTCCATTTAGTAATCCCCGCTAGTTAAGCATGATCAAATATCACCTGTAAATTTTGATCCGTTTAAAGTAACTTCTAAAGAATCAGTTGCCGTTATGTGTACAAAAGGTGTGTTTAATGAATGTCACTTTACTGTCAGTACCTACTCCCTCAACTATTGTAGTTGATGATGCAGTGTTAACAGTTTATTTTAGCGATTGTACAATAAATCCAGTTTAGACTTACTCGGCGTTTCATATTTAATGTATCCATTCATTTTTGTAATGTAATAACCTCCTCCTAGGCCATATTGACCAAAATATAAGTTATCGTAACAGTAAACTCGATACCTTTCTCCTGGCCATAAAATTCTACTGAACTCTAGGCTATTGTCTGCATTGCGCTTCCACAGATTAATTGGAGTTTGAACTGTAATTCTACCTATCTGACCTTTTTTTAATTCAGCTCCATCCCAATAAACCTTTTGAGTTTTTAGTGTAGGTGTTGTTGTAGGTGTTGTTTGTTTGGTTAGATCTTCCCCTTCAACATAAAAGGCTTTGTATTCAAAAGGATCATACCCAAATTCACCTTCCTGAGCGTTCAAGAATAAATATCTGGCGGTGCTTGGATTTGCAACATATTCATAAACCGTAACCTTTTCTTCTGATTGCTCAACTCTGTCAGCCTCGCTTTTAAAAGAATAGTTGTTCAGATATCTAATATAAGGAGTGACCTTGTCGGTACCATTCCACTCACTATCTTCTTTTTTCGTAATTTCAAATACAAGTGTACCTGCATTCTTTCCATAAACATTTACAGTGTATCCAGAGATCACTTCTAAATTTTTGTTATGGACTTCATTTCCTTTCATCTCTTCTCCACCATCAAATGCCAAAGTGTTACTAATTGGTAAGAGCATAAAAACTAATAAAACCATGATTGTTTTTTTCAATGTAATAATTCCTCCATTTTTTTAATTTTTTTACATACTTACCTAATATCGGTTTATTTTTTAATTTTTTTAGGTATAAAGTAGTAAAATGTACTCTATTTTCCTTTACTTAAATAGAGTATCTACAACATTCTTTTCTATTAGTTGAAGAATTTTATACTATTTAATTGCATAAAAAAAAGAACCACTGAATGACAACAAGTCATCAAGTGATTCTTTTCCAATTGAGGGAGTGCTAAATTAAAATTATTGAATAATCTTTAATTTAGCACAATCCTCCTTTATGAAGAGTCCGAAGACTTCTTAATTTTTATTACTTAGAAACAATTCCGTCTTTAACATTATTTCCGTTTGCATCAACTAGGTTAGTAGACTTGAATTCAACAGAAATGCTATCAGTCATAGCAAAATCATTAGTAGTTGTAACAGTTAGTTTACCACCAGATACTGAAGCAGTAGCTGGAGTAACAGTAGATCCTGCAATCTTAACAGTTAGACCATTAATAGATCCATTTACAGCATCTTTAACTGTTTCAGAGAAATCTACAGTGAAAGTCTTGCTGTCCATTACAGAAACCTTAGTAGCCATTGGAGCTACACTTTCTTTTAATGAAACTAGAGTAGTTTGCTTGCCATCTTTAAGAGTGTTACCTGCAGTATCAACTACGTTTTTAGCTTCAAATACATAGCTTCCATTAGCAGTAATAGATCCTTGAGGTAAAGTGAAACGTACCTTTTTAGTTCCATCTACAAATTGTAATTGAGTTCCAGAAGGCAAAGCTTGTCCTCCAAGAGTATAGTTAGCAGCATTAGTTGCAGAAGAAGTCACATTTACAGCATATTCAAGTGTAAATATGTTGTTATCTGAACTTACAACTACAGGTGTAGAAGCAAACTCAACTGAGTCAGTAACAGTTCCT
This sequence comes from Rossellomorea aquimaris TF-12, assembly GCF_001648555.1. GTDB lineage: Bacteria > Bacillota > Bacilli > Bacillales > Bacillaceae_B > Rossellomorea > Rossellomorea aquimaris. The sequence goes on from NZ_LQXM01000025.1 coordinate 40,926, forward strand.
GGAGCTGGTGTGAAAGTACCAGAAGATACATTAAATGTAAGAGCGCCAGTCATAGCATTTCCAGCAAGATCAGTTACTAATCCATTTGCTAATTCAAACGTGTAAGTTGAGTTAGCGTCTAAATCTACTGAAAGCTTAACAGTATTTAATTCTGCTCCTTCAATCTTACCGTTACCATCAACATCTACTCCAGTTCCAGAAGTATCAGACACTGTAGTTGTACTGCTAGTATAAGCAATACCGTTTTGAACTTTCTTTGTAAGAGTTCCAGAAGCAACTTTTACTGGCTCATTGAAAGTCAGGTAAATTGCATCCACATCTGAAGTAGCCGCTTTGTCATCTGCAACTAGTAGTTTAGCTGAAGAAGAAGCGAAAGATGGCTTAGTTGTATCTTTTGCTAATGTAGTTGAGAAAGTGAATGCATCCCCAGCATTGTTAGCAGAATCTTTGAAGCTTTCTACTTTAACAGTAGTATTGATAAAGTTTGCTCCACCCAATGCAGAAGCTGCATCAAGAGTAAATTTAGTTTTATCATTTGTATCTTTGATTTCTGTATCAGTTAGATAAAATGCTGTAGTGCCCACAGTTACTTTAGCATACTCATCCGTTCCAAAAACTGCGTTCAGATCTTGCTTCATTAGTTCTTCAGAGAAGTCTAATGTGATTACAGTTCCATTAACAGAAGTTGAAACAGTTGGCTTAGAGCTATCTACTTCAGCTTTTGCAACAGTAAAGTTTAACCCGATTGGGTTAGCAATGTTATTAGCAAAGTCTTTTGCTCCAACAATGTCAACTTTGTAAGACTTCTCAGCAGTTAAACCAGTAACTGTTAGAGTTTTGCCATCAGCACTTAAAGTATAATCTGATGTTACAGTAAGTTCAGATCCATTCAAACTTACAGTTCCAGCAGTTTGTACTGGTTCAGCAAACTTGATTACAGCAGTAGTACCTTTAGCATCAACAGATGCAACTGAAGGAGCTTTTGTATCTGCAAACGTGAATAATGTGTTATATTCCACAGTTTTCACAGTTGCATCAGCTTTAGTTTTAATTGAAGCAACAGTTAACTTAGCGTTAGTCACTTTCAACTCATCACTAGTTCTAAGTGTAACTGTTTTTCCATCTGCAGATACAACAGGAGTACCGGTAAAAGTCTCTCCAACTAATGCATAGTGAGCAAGATTTTCAGCATCAGTTTTATCTACAGCTTTGTTGAAGCTAACAACAAGTTCTCTAGCGTTAATCGCACTTACACCAGTAACCATTGGAGTCATAGCAGCTTCATAATCAGCTTTAACGTCAACTACCATTGTTTTTAATCCAGCTGCAAATTCGCCAGTGTATTCATCAGAAGAATCTAGATCAGATAAGAATGGCTCAGCTTTATCAATTTGTGCTTTAGCAGCATCTAAGTTACCTGCTGCAATGTACATTTCAGCTTTATCATAAGCCATTTTGATTGTAACAGGAATCATAAGAGCGTCTCTTGCACTGTCAGCTACTTCTTTGTATTGCTCTAACATTAACTCACGAGGAGCTTCTCCGTAGAACTTATAAAGGATAGCAGTTGCTGCTGAAAGTTCATAAGAAACTTCATGGTAATACTTTTCAAGTTCATCCCAGTTACCAGCTTCGCGTGCTTCTTCAAGCTTCACAAGTTTTGGTTGAAGACGAACTGTTGCGTATGTATACGCATCGATATAAGGGATAACACGTTTAGAGATGTAAGTGTTATAAACAGAATCTAGATCTGCTAATAACGCATCCTTGTTAGTTGCATTAGAAGCAAGTACTGATGCTTTCGCTTCAGCATAAGACTTCTTTGCTTTGTTGTAGTGTGCGTGGATTACAGATTCTGCTACTAATTTACCCTCAGTTTGTGGAGGTGTGCTGTACGCATAGTAAGCAGCCTTCATATCCATTTTTGCACTATCTACAACTGATTGTAGATTTGATGCTGCATCCGCTTGTGCTGGAGCAGTAGCTACTAGTGCTGATGCTGCAATTGTTGATCCTGCAATAACTTTAATTGCTTTTTTCTTGTTCATAATGATGAACGACTCCCCTCAATTTATAAATATGTAGTTCAATGATCAAGTCTAATAGTGATCATTGACTATCAGACTTAACGTCTACTAATTTACCATTTTATGAAAATATCCCCGTTCGAAACACCGTCATAAAACAGTAGTGTAAGTAAATAAAATGAAATATTATTTCCATATTTATCTTACGTTTTCTATAATAATACAATTTTAGAGGAAAATCTAGGGTATATTACAATTTTATTCTTTTTTTACAAAGAAATTTTTTCCAAATATCTTTTTATTATCCTTTTTTATCTAGTTTCTTTACATTTAAGTTACATTTATCACTCCTTATTATATCTAGTATAATAGTACTTTATTTTACTCAACACTTTCACTTTATACAAACGAATAGGCTTTTATGGCTACTATCGGGTTAAATATTTTTTAATAAATGGTTTTCTTCTATTATTAATTCAGCACCCCATTTATTTTAATTTCAGTAACAAAAGGAAGAAATGATCTTTATGTAAATAAACGATATAAAAAACGGTCCTCACAGTTTTTTGTGAGGACCGTTTTTTATATCATTTAACTCATTAATTTTATTAGTAATATACTTGATATATTTATCATCTTCTTGCAGCTCAAATACGGATAAAGCTTTTTTCATATTCTTTTTTGCTTTTTCCGGATTATTCACTAGTTCATAATTATATCCAATATGATAATGCAACTCGCCTAACAAATACAGGCTATCTTTATTTAGGCACCATTTAATAGCATCCTCACAATATTGGCAAGATTCTTCTATTCTATTCAATCTTGTCAGTGCTCTGGCTAAATTATACAACAACCTTGTTTTGATTGTGTAATCGTTCATATGTGGGAGGGTCTGAAGATGACTTCTGATTTCTTCGAATACCTTTAATGCTTCATTGATATCTTCTTTGAAATAGATAGCCCCAATGGTAAGTAAGATTTCTAATTCTCTCTCTAATAATATTTTCCCTTTGATATGAGTAATCGCTATCGCTTGACGAAGAACATTGATGGACTCTGTTAATTCGTTTTTTACTTCATATAAATAAATACCTTTATGCCACAGAAGTAATTGCATGTTTTTATTATTTTGTAGGAAAAGTGGGTTTACCTCCTCCGCTTTGACAATCTCCATCATTTCTTCATAGCGTAGATTTCTTCTCATAATCTGAAGCTGTTGAGTTACTTCTCGAACATAGTCAAGTCTGGGTGTAGTTCCTATATCAAAGAAGTAGTTTACATCCACTCCTAACTTTTGTGATATTTGATATAAAGTGGATGCATAAGGGAATACATCTCCTTTTTCAATTTTACTAATTTGTGCTTGAGTGCATATTCCTTCCGAAAGCTCTTCTTGAGATAGTCCGCTATTTTTTCTGAGCTCTTTTATTTTTTTTCCAACAGCAGTAAAATCCATCTAACCCTCTCCTAAATATGCCTAAAGTTATATTTTCACAAGAAAATGAAAGAAAATATCATTTTTACAGTTTATAACTAAGATATAAGACATTAGATTCAAATTATAGATATTATTATAATATGATTTAATTAGAATAACACTTTATTATACTAATCTTATCGAATTTTTATTTCAATAAGAAAGGGAGGAAAGTCCTATGAAAAGACGTTTTCTTGCATTATTGACTGCTTCAATCCTTATTTTAGGTATCTCTGGTATATCTGTAAGTTCAGTTGAACAAGCGGGTACTATTACACTTCAAAAAGAATTACCAAACGCTTATTAATAAAAATCAAACCTAATATCTTTTATTGAACACTCTTGTTTCGTCGAGAGTGTTTTTTAATATTCTTTTAAGAATATTCCTAAAGTTATAAGTTTGATTAATAAAGGGACTTTTATGCAAGAAACAAAAGGTATATATTAAATATCCCTTAATGAGTCTAAATACCTTATCCCCTACAATCTGATAGGATGAAAGTACAATATAAGAAAGGGGGCTTCATGATGAAAGACATAAGCATGAAAGTAAATCCTCTATATTTGGAAGTAGATTTGTCGATTGCGTTTCAATTCGAATTTGAACAGGGTGGTAATAAGGTCGGTGAAGCTCTTGTATCAATTTATCCTACAAACGAGAAAAACATCTCAATTCGCAAAGGTAAACATATCTCCGTTGCGAAACAAACCAAAGTAGCTGTTATTGATCATTTCGATGTGATTGGAGAAGTTGAAGAAGTTTGCATGAAAAAACTTAAATACTTTCTAAGCGTAATTGGAATTAGCGATGTACAAGCGGGCTATAAGATAAATCGTGGATTTGGTAAATAAATACGTATTAAAGGCTTTTTATTTATCAACAAGGTCCGTCCCTAGGAGGTTGCTTCCTTTTGAGGGACGGACCTTGTTTTTTTTAATTACTATAACTTTTGTTTGTGGCCTTCCCTGTTGTCATTGGGGTAGATTCTCCAGATTTGTTAGGCGGCACCTTACTTGATATTTTTAAAGAGACATTCTATATTTATTATATTTTTCATTAGGTTTGATAAAAAGCTTAAATGATAATCATCTCCAAGAAAGGTTTATAACCCCTTCTTCTTCATTATTCCTTTAAGATTTTATCCTCATCTGATAGATCCCTGGTTTCTATTCTTATACGTGAGTTTAGTTCACTTTTTAAATGTCTTTTTTTAACGTACTTTCTTCAAATAGATCTTTCTTTGGCAAAGAACTTCTAACTAGTCTAGATAAATTCAAAATGATATGGCTGCTGTACCAAAATTTATAAAAATATGTCCTTCTTCTTTTTTCAGTTTTGTTGAAGGATTTTAAACCTTATTTTCCTTTTTATGACTAACGAACTTCATTTATATTTTCTTTTAAATTCTTCTTTTGTGTTGTGTGAATTTATTCTCATTCATCAGTCCCCTCCTTTTGAAGCGTGACCTTTAATTTCTGTCTTCCTCTTTCCAATCGTGTCCGAACAGTAGATGAATTAATATTTAGGAGTTCTCCAATTTCTTGGGTTGATAGTTCTTCATAATAATATAATAGTATGATTTCTTGGTATTTAAGTGGGAGCGCAAAGATGTGCTGAGATACCTTATTTTTCTCTTCAGACTTCAAAAACTCTTGTTCCGGGATAGCAACAACTGCTTTGTTAAAAAATCGATGAAATTCATCAACTAACTTGTTTCTTCTAAAATAGGCAGACTTCCTATAGTCCTTGCAATGGTTCACAGTTATTCTATAAATCCAAGTTTTATAGGACGAATCCTTATGAAAGTTGTCAATTGAATGGTATGCTTTAATAAATACTTCCTGACAAATATCCTGTGCTGTTGACCAATCCTGCACATATAAATATGCAAGCTTTGTAATTTGAGTTTCATAACTATCAATTAACGATTCAATCAAACGCTCTCTATTAGTCTCCTCCAAAAGCCAATACCCTCCCCCTCACATGTTGTTTATATCTGTTAAAAAACGCCTTCCCTAATGTTTTTTAAAATGGATATTAAGTAGCTCCCATTTTTCGGGAGGAAATCCTAAGGATTAATCACTATCCAACCTACTAACAAAAACTTCCTGCCTTAGTCATAACAAGCAGGTGTTAATTCTCCATTTCTTGATGTAATACTATTGTATGAATATTTGATTTGTCTCCCGGTATATTCCTTTAATAACCGCTTCAATTCTTCATGAGGATTAAGAATAAACGATAAATCGAAAGTTATGTTCTGTCGTGGTTATAAAGATATCTGTGTCTGATTTTTACCATTTACTTTTTTCTTTTATCTTTTAAATGTGCATCAATAGGTTAACTACCATCACTTTCAGTTTTGGTTTAGCTATTCCAGGTCACATTTTTAAATTACTGAGGCCCTTTCCAACTGTCCTTCTATTTCTGAATATTAACAGAATCATCGGTTGTTCCATTTTTCTTCTTGAAAGACACCCCTCACGCATTCTTCAGTAGAATCAACGGTTGTTAAGCAAACAACCAAAACAACATATATGATTATGACTACGATTTCACACCAAACTATTTCCCCCATTTGTTTCTTGGCAAGTTTGAATGTGTCTATTTAGATTGTTTCTTATAATTATCATGCTTCAATTATTCTAATGGAGATTTCCCATTTAATGTTAGACGAAACAAGGAAGAGCAATGTCTCAATTATTTCTAAGTAAATATAAAGATTTATATCCCTATACAGTATTCTTCTTATTATATACTCTTAATAAAGGTAAACTAACACACTGAGGGACGGACCTCCAAGTAGGTCCGTCCCTCAGTATTTATATTTTTTTATTCCCATTTTGGATTTAGCCAAACTATGTCTGGGTATCCCCATTTGTTGAGATTCTCATCTTTCTTTCTTCCATGGACGTAATAATCTGCTTTTTCTAGGGTTTCTTCATACTTATAAATATAAATCAGGTAGGAATAAGAGTGCCATAAGGATGTTTCTTGTAAATCCTGTCCAGATACTTTGGTTAGTTCTTCGAGAAATTTATGAGATATATCCTTAATCATTTCATCGGACGTGTTTTCCGGGACATAAATACCATATTCTAACCATTCAGATTGACTATACTGTTTAACTTCCGTTGCCTCAGTCGTGTTAATAATCCTTTCACGAGCCCAAGAAAACCACTCGCTATTATAGTCTTCGGTTTCCTCGTCTTGTTGATATGAAACCTCGCTATCATACCATTCAGAGTTAATGTTATTTTTACGCAGCTCCACCAATGTAATTGAGGACCCCAGGTCAATGATTTCAATATCTTCATTTCTTTCTCCAGTGCTAATTGTATTAAAACCCTCCAGTCTCATTTCAATTTGATAATCACCTAAACCATATACAGCTAGGAAATAATCATTTAAAGCATCAAAATAGTAAATGGGTTCACCAAAAACCTCTATTACTTGTTTTAATTTATAACCTGTATTTCCATGGACAGATCTGATTGCATTTACGTATCCATCTTCTGCATGAGTGTATGACAAATGATACTCTTGAATCTTTTGATAGATACCATGCCCGGTTACAATGAGATCTTTATTTCCATATTCTTTTTTGATGCTTTCATAGGAATCTCCAATATTAAAAGAAGTAAGGTAGAAATTTCCTTCTCTGGCTGCTTTCTTAAACCCTTCAGGATTATTCATTAATTGTGAGAAGTCAAAAACCTGAGTTGACTGGTTTGTTTCTTTTTGTTTTGTTTCTTCTTGATTTTTTTGTTCTTCATTTTTACTCTCTACTTCTTGCTTCCTTCTTACTTCCTCTTGATTTTTTCTTTCCTTCTCTGCTGATTTTTGATATATTATCTTTTCATCCCTCAATTTTTCTTCGAATTCGTCGGATGGAATGAATGTATATTGAGCACTTGGTTCCTTTATATCCTCTACCTTCATTTCTTCAACCAATTCTATTCTTGAAAGATAACTGCTACTTAATATCGTGACTAATACTATTACCATTAGTGCTGCTGCAAAATTGGTGAGGGGTTTATTTCGTTTTATCACTTTCGAATTTTGCTTTTTAATTTTTGTCATTATGCTTCTTTTCTGACTCACCAATTCAATATCTTGAAACATTTCCTTGTCGAGCTGTTTCTTTAAGTTCTCTAAAGGGTCCCTACTCATTAGTTAACCTCCTCTCTCCCATTAAAATTTGCAATATTTCTTTTCTCTCGATCAAAACCATTAGGAACAGTTGAATTCTTCATCTGATAATTCTTCAAAAGGATAGATTTTCCCATGAAAAAAACTTGCATCTAATAGTCCTTTAAAATTTAATTGCAATCCGATATATCTAAATTTTATAACTTAATTCCCCGCTAAAAGTATTAAATGATTGGCAGTAGACAAATCCTGAACATAGAAATAAGTAAGCTTTAGGATTCGGTGTTCAAATTCTTCTATTAACCTGTCAATTATCTTCCCCCCCTAATCTGATGTACAATACTCCCTATATATTTCTCTCCTATTAATCCAACCGTCCCCATCGTTCAGTTTCAAAAATTCATTTTTTATTTGAAGTACAGCCTCTCTTTTTGTGGTTTTTCTAAAGATTAGACGATTCTTGTGTTTTGAGTGTCTCAAAATGGTTTGATTTATTTGAAAGATTTTATTAATGAAGAAATTAAGGAGGAGGCATTTGACAAGAGGTTCTATTTTATCTCGTTCTATTTACTGAAGTTTTTACAATAGAAAAAGGTATATCCAATTAATGAAGGGATATACCTTTTTCTAGATAGATTATTGGTTGAGTAATTCAAGTATTATTAGCGCCGCCCTCCTACTCGTCATATCCCTTACATCCAACGTAGGATCAATCTCCACAATATCCATCATCTCAACCTTCGGATGTACCAGTGCCGTTTCAATGGCTTCAGATAGTGTATCAGGATGCATTCCCCCAGGTCCGATGGCAGGACAACCAGGAGCGTAGGCTTGGTCTAGCACGTCCATATCGACGGATAGGTAGATGGTGTCGACTTTGTCTTGAAGCTGTTGAAGTGATTTTGTGATTATGTCTGTGATTGGGTGTTGTCTGACGTCCTTCATCGTGTAGACCGTTACACCTTTTTCTATCGCATAATCGTGATAGGCTTTCGCATTGGCATAGTTTCGAATCCCGATTTGAATGAGGTGTTCTCCTTGAATGTGTCCACCTTCTATTAACCTTCTAAACGGAGTTCCATTCGTTGGTCCGCCATCATCGGTGTTTCTGAGATCATGGTGAGCATCGAATTGTATGATTCCTACTGTGCCCTTTGTTTCCTTGATGGCTTTGACTGCAGACGTAGTGATTGAGTGGTCACCGCCTAAGATGATGGTGAAGGGTGCAGCGTTTGAATTTGCGACTTCTTTAACAGATTGATAGATTCGTTCGTGACAGTCTTCTATGGATGTTGGGTGCATAGTGATGTCACCGAAGTCTATAATTTTTTTGTTGGCTTCGGCGAGGTCCGTCCCTTTTTCAATGTTGTACGTTGTAAAGGAATTCAGGCATTTTCTTATGGCGTCTGGTGCAAAGCTTGCTCCTGAGTGGGAGATGGAGGGCTTGGAAAGGGGAGCGCCTAGGATAGCGATGTCCCCTTTCTCCCCTTCTCCCCACGGAGCCAGAAGCTCGGCTGCTTTTGTTGTATACCGGTCCTTGAATTGGGCCTTCCCTGCCGGTTTAATGTGTTGAAAATTGGTCATGAAGCTTCTCCTTGCGATAGATGATTCGTCCATTCTTGATCACCGTGTGGGTATGGTTCACGCCATAATGATACGGAACATAATGATAGTTCGGTACGTCCCATAAAACGATATCTGCTTTTCTTCCCTTTACAAGCTTCCCGGCCTGTTCACCTCTATTGATGGCATAAGCAGCATTTACCGTAACGGCATTCCAAATTTCTTCCGGTGTCATTTTCAGTTGAAGTGATGCTAGGTTCATAATGAACTGGAGATTCTCTGTTGGTGAGCTTCCTGGGTTAAAATCTGTTGAAAGAGCCACTGCTGCTCCCGCTTCCATCATGCCACGAGCGTTGGCGAATTTCCCTTTGTTTAAATAGAAAGAAGTACCTGGAAGAAGCACAGCAATTGTGTCTGTTGCGCCAAGTGCTTGGATTCCCTTTTCTGACGCTCCAACTAAGTGATCACCGCTAGTAGCACCAATTTCTGTCGCCATTTCCGTCCCACCCAGTGGATCGATTTCATCGGCATGAATTTTCACAGAAAAGCCCTTTTCCATCGCTTTTTGTAAAAATTGGCGTGACTCCTCCACGGTGAATACTCCGGTTTCACAGAAAATATCAACAAACTCCGCTAGGTTTTCTCTTTCTATATCATTTAACAACGAGAGCATTTCTTTTAAAAATTCCTCTGAGCGACCTTTGTATTCAGGTGGAATCGCGTGAGCTCCTAAGAAGGTTGAAACAATATCTGCTGGATGCTCTTCGTTTAGCTGTTTCGCTACAAGTAATTGCTTCATTTCTGTTGGACGATTCAGTCCGTAGCCGCTTTTCGCTTCAACGGTTGTCACACCATAAGAAATCATGCGGTTTAGGTGAAAGCGTGCTTTTTGGAGCAGCTCTTCTAATGATGCTTCCCGAGTGGCTTTGACTGTTGATAAAATTCCGCCACCCTGCTTTAGAATTTCTAAGTACGGGACCCCTTGTTGTTTCAGAGCCATCTCGTGTTCTCTTGAGCCACCAAACACTAGATGCGTGTGAGGGTCAACAAGTCCAGGAGTAACAAGCTTTCCTTCTGCGTCAATTCTTTCGGTTGCTTTTAGCTTTTGTGCTTCTTCATGTGTGCCGATCCATTCAACAAGTCCGTCCCTCATTCCGATGGCCGCATGCTCTAAAACAGGAAGACTGCTCATTTCTTTTCCTTTTAGAGGTCCGTCCCTATGGTCCATTGTGAGGAGTTGGCCAATGTTGTCGATGATGATGTCGAAGTGTTGGGTCATGTTATTCATCTCCTTTTTTCATTGGAATTTGGATGTTGTGTTTTTCGGCTGTTTCTTCGGCGATTTCGTAGCCTGCGTCTGCATGGCGAATGACTCCCATACCTGGGTCTGTTGTAAGGACTCGTTCTAATCGTTCTTGAGCAAGGTCCGTCCCGTCTGCTACAACCACCATTCCAGCGTGCAGGGAATAGCCCATTCCAACTCCTCCACCGTGGTGGAAAGAAATCCATGAGCCACCAGCCGCTGTGTTGATAAGGGCATTTAGGATTGCCCAGTCACCTACTGCATCGCTTCCGTCCTTCATACTTTCCGTTTCACGGTTCGGTGAAGCAACGGAACCGCAGTCCAAATGGTCACGGCCAATAACGATTGGAGCTTTCAGCTCGCCATTTTTTACAAGCTCATTGATGGCTAGACCCATCTTCACTCGCTCTCCGTAGCCTAACCAGCAGATTCTTGATGGCAGTCCTTGGAATGCTACCTGCTCCTGTGCCATGTCAATCCAGCGATTCAATGCTTCGTTTTCTGGGAAAAGCTCCTTGATAAGTCGATCCGTTCTATAAATGTCCTCAGGGTCTCCTGATAGAGCAGCCCAACGGAACGGTCCTTTCCCTTCGCAGAATAATGGACGAATGTAAGCTGGAACGAAACCAGGAAAATCAAAAGCATTTTCCACTCCTTCGTCTTTCGCTACTTGTCGGATGTTGTTTCCATAATCAAATACAATAGAGCCTCTGTTCTGGAATTCCAACATCGCTTCAACGTGTTTCGCCATACTTTGCTGGGAAAGCTCCGTGTATTTCTTTGGATCGTTTTTTCGAAGCTCGTTCGCTTCTGCGATTGAGTAGCCTAATGGTACATATCCGTTTAATGGATCATGAGCAGACGTTTGGTCTGTTACTACATCGATATTCACGCCTCTTTTTAAAAGTTCATGATGTACTTCCGCTGCGTTTCCAAGTAATGCGATGGATAGCGGTTTTTTGTTGTCACGTGCTTCATAAGCCATCATCAGTGCCTCTTCAATCGACTCTGTTTTTACATCACAATATTTTGTGTCCAAGCGTTTTTGAATACGTTCTGGATCCACATCAACAGCAATAACTACTCCGCCGTTCATCGTAACCGCAAGTGGCTGTGCTCCACCCATTCCACCAAGTCCAGCCGTTAGGGTAATCGTGCCTTGAAGTGAATTGTTAAAGTGCTTCTTTGCCAGTGCTGCAAACGTTTCATAAGTTCCTTGAAGAATTCCTTGTGTTCCAATGTATATCCAGCTTCCCGCTGTCATTTGTCCGTACATCATCAAGCCTTTTTGATCAAGCTCGTGGAAGTGCTCCCAGTTTGCCCATTTTGGCACAAGGACAGAATTAGAAAGAAGAACTCTTGGTGCTGCTTTGTGTGTTTTGAATACACCAACCGGTTTTCCCGATTGAACAAGCATGGTTTCATCGTTTTCCAGGTTACGCAGAGTATGGACGATGGCGTCAAAGGACTCCCAGTTACGTGCTGCTTTCCCGATTCCACCATATACGACTAGTTCTTCAGGAATTTCCGCTACTTCAGGATCCAAATTGTTGTATAGCATGCGAAGGACGGCTTCCTGCTCCCAGCCTTTACATTCGAGGTCCGTCCCTCTTTTTACATTCACGACGCGTTTGTTTGTTTTAACCATTGGTTGTTTCCTCCTTTGTTTTGGTTGTTTTATTGATGGAGCTTAACTGGAACTGTTTCAACCATGTGTTGGCGTTTTCTATGTCTTTAGAAAAGATGCGATCCTTTGTAATAGAAGGAACAACCTTTCTCGCTTCTTCGTAAAACTGACGGGTTTTACTTGCCAGGAGGTCCGTCCCTCGATGCTCGACTGCTTGCAAGTTGCAGATGAGTTCGACAGCGAGGACTCTTCGGGCGTTTTGCAGGATTTGATAAGCATGTCGTGATCCGATGGTTCCCATGCTGACGTGGTCTTCCTGGTTGGCTGAAGATGGAATGGAGTCCACGCTTGCAGGGTGAGCCAGTGTTTTGTTTTCAGATACGAGTGAGGCTGCACAGTATTGCATGATCATGGCACCCGATTGCAGTCCAGGCTGCGGACTAAGGAACGGTGGCAGATCATTGAGCTGTGGATTTACCAGTCTTTCGATACGTCTTTCTGAGATGTTTGCCAGTTCAGCAAGGGCGATTTTCATAAAGTCCATGGCAAATGCGATTGGCTGACCATGAAAGTTCCCTCCTGAAATAATCTTTTCTCCGTCATCAAAAATCAGTGGATTATCTGTTGCAGCATTCATTTCGATTTCCAGCTTTTCTTTTACATAATCAAGTGCCTGCCAGGACGCTCCGTGAACCTGAGGGATACATCTTAACGAATACGCATCCTGCACACGTAGTTCCCCTTGCTTGGTTGTTAATTGACTATCTTGTAAATAGTTTCTGATTCGTTTTGCCGTTGCTACTTGTTGAGGATACCCTCTTACAATATGAATATCTTCGTCGAAGGCATCCATGATTCCTCTAAGCCCTTCCATTGTTAAACTTGCGATTATTTCACTTTGGTATGCAAGTTCCTCTGCCTCAAGGTAACCAATCACACCCATAGCCGTCATAGCTTGTGTTCCGTTAATAAGAGCCAGCCCTTCCTTTGCTTGAAGCTGGATAGGGAAAATGTTTTCTTTTGAAAGAACAGGCAGCGTTTGATGGATTTCACCTTTGTAGTGAACCTCTCCTTCTCCCATTAAAGCGAGTGCTAAATGAGAAAGAGGTGCCAAGTCTCCACTGGCCCCGAGTGAACCCTGCTGTGGAATAACTGGATGAATGCCTTTGTTCAGAAATTCCGTTAAACGTTCTACAATAACCGGTCTGACACCGGAGTACCCTTTTAACAGAGCATTTGCTCTTAATAGAAGCATCGCCCGTGAAACATTTTCTGGAAATGGTTCCCCAACGCCACATGCATGTGAATGGATTAAGTTAAGCTGCAATTCCTCAACATCCTCAGCATCAATCAACACATCACTAAACTTTCCAAAGCCTGTGTTAATCCCATACACCACACGTTTCTCTTTCACAATTTTCTCAACTGCTGCCCGACTCTTCTTCACCCTCTCCATACTCACAGGCGAAAGCATCACCTGCTCCTTCCCATAAACAACCCTCTTCGCTTCCTCCAACGTCAACGAACAACCCGTTAACTCAACCATTCCAATCACCCCATATTTTAGGGACGCACCTCCAAAAGTTGCTTCTCCAACAACCTCTCGAGACAAACCCCTTTAGATTAATAAAACGTTTAATGTTACTTGATTGCTTTAAAGTACCGAGGGACGCACCTTTGAGTTTTCCGGCCCCTCCCTCAAAAAACACAAAAAGAGACTCGACCAAAGACAGACCTCTGCCTTTAGTCGAGCCTCCTTTCAACTAATATCTGTAGGCTCTTCTTTATATATGATTTATTCCTAATCCAATCGTTTCGTGCTCTAACCCTTTTATCGGTGCACCAATCGTTCCATACAAGGCAACGGCAATCCACTCGCCTTCTTCCTCGTTCTCATAGGGAGTTCCTCTAACGACGGAGAACCGTAATCCAACCGTACGTAAAATTTCCCCAAGCTGAGTATGTCCACGGGTCACACCTGTTAATGCTTCCATAATGGCATGGTACAAAGCATGCATCTCCCGGTAGAGATCTTCCCGGACGATATCACTTCTCTTCGCTGCTGTTTCAATGGCAGCGACTATCTTCTGACTGTCCATAGAACCAATTTTACCGGTACAGTAGCTCCAATTTAATTCATTGAAATGCTGATTCCACTCTTCCTCTTCTCTATCCAAAAGTAAAAGTAGCATCGCATTCTTTCCAATACGAGATTGCTCGATCTGTTTCAACTGGCATTCGCACCTTACTTGAAAATTCTAAAAATACTAATAACTACTTATATTGTATGGTCTTCGGTGAAAGAGGTCAACGGAAAAAGTGCTGATTTTACAAACTTAGAGAGGTAGTTTGGTAGCGTGGTAAAGGGTTTTATGTGGGACTTAGTAAAGACTATTTTGAGGTCCGTCCCTCAAAAATGAAAGTAGACGTCCCTATTGATAGGTTCGTCTAGTTGTCATCTTTCATTATTCTTCTTGTTTGTTGCTATTTCCTTTGTATACTTCTGGGTGATTCATAAGGTATGTTACGGTCCCTTCGTCATTTCGGAAACTAAGATAAGATAGAATATCATTCTTATCTTCTATTGAAAGTGGAGTGTCGTTCGGGTAGAGTGGACGAATGTTTATTTTGGTTTTTCCGTTTTGTTTTTCAAGAACCACTTTGCAATCCTTTGGAATCTGATCATCAACCCGAACAAACTTAAAGGGTATTACTTGCTTAAAATCGATTGGAACAGCAAACAGTGTCGTAAAACCAACCGTTTCGAGAATTCGATCAGAATACATAATACATTCTAATGCATGTGAGAATCCGGGAGGTCTACTGACAACGACGAGTCGATTGTAGTAATGCTGACCTTGAAACACAACTAGGTGCTTTTTCTTCCTCGTGTTTATCTTTCTAGAAACGTGAAAATCTTCGAAAACTAAGATAAAATCTTTTTTCATCTTCTCCTCCTTAGATACAGGTCTATTTTCCTACACTTAACGTTTCGACATATTTTTCCAATTTCCTGTAATTTTTTCCAAAAATATTTTATTTTTTTACCACTTTAGTTGTAATTTCTTCTTTTTCAATATATTCCTTATAAAATTTCACTTGTGGCTCGGGAAAATAGGACAGAGTTTTTGTTTTTGAGAGGAGTGGGTTATGAATGGAGTGAAAATAAGAGGGGTAACTACTCCATGGATAATTTTCAGCTCGAGAAATTAATTTAGCTTGAACTGGATTCTGATGGATATACCTGCTCAACTGAAGAAAATAAGCGGTGGAATCTACGAGGGTGGAACCATATCGTCCTTGAAATAGATGACCAATAAAATCATATTTTTTATTGAAAAATACAGCGTAACGTGTGTGAAGAGTTCTAAAAATTTGAGCAAGGGGAACGTGGTGGGTTTCAAGTAGTAAATGAATGTGGTTTGTCATGAGACAATAGGCATGGAGGGTAAAAGGGTATTTATCTTTCGTGTCTTGCAAGTAATATAAATATTTCTCCCGGTCTTCAATGTGGAGGAAGAGATCCTGCTTCCGATTTCCTCTAGCTGTAATGTGGTAGGTGGCTCCAGGAGACCAATTACGAGGGTTTCGAACCATTAAAACACTCCCTTTTCATTATTTTCACCCTGTTTTTATTCGACACTACTTGTCAAAAATCCTCTTTTTTCACTGAAAATCATTTGAGAAGAGGTCCGTCCCTCAAATAGACCTCTCCATTGATTAGGTTAGTTTTCTTATGAGTAAGTAGCTTTGATTGTTTGTGGCGGATAAGATTGGTTTGTGTTTTTACGAGATTGATTTTCTTGGTTGAAGTATCAACGAAGTAGATGAGCCGCTTGTTTCCGTAGTTTCCTTCACTGAAAATCAACCCCTGCTAAACAAACCCCTATGATTCTATGAGAAAACTTCGAAGACGAAGAAAAAAAGCGCTTAGATTCCATTTGGGAAAACTAAAGCGCTTTTTCGTTATTATTGAATGTATATGCAGTTTGCAATTCTTGTTTTAACCAATGTAACATTTTATTGGCATCCATATTCCCTTGTTGACCCTTGTCGAATGCTTTTTGCATGACAGAGAGAACATGTTGCTCATTACTGGTTTCCCTTTTCAAAAGACAACCTCCTACAAATTAGAACAATTTATATTACTTTATTACACTTATTATCTACTATTCAAACATCAATTTATAGTTATATTACCATATTTATACAAAGGAGAAAATGAATTTTCTTTGTCTAAATTTTTACGAATCGGTATTCCTTCGTACTTTTCACCTATAAATTCCACTCTTCATCATCCGATATAAAGATGGTATGGTCATGAAAAAGGCAAAATCATCGAAAGGTGATGACGCAAAACTAAAGGGGCTTATTGAGCCAGCCAGTTACCAGCCAAAGGAGTGTATAAATTGACAACGTTTTTAACACCAGAAGAAATAATGGAAAAGAAAAAAGCTCGTAAAATGTGGATGTACATAGGTCTTTTTGTATTTACCGTAGCACTAATTGGGGGGACTACCTTCCTTACATATCATATCTAAAAGCGTCCATTCGACGCTTTTTTTATTTCTTTAAAATTCATTCTACAATTTATGGAAAAATCCGATTGTTTTCGATAGAATAAGAGAAGTAATCTAAACTAGTTGGGAGCCAACCATTAATGCATAAAGAAGTCAGACTTATCAGAGGATTAAGACACCCATCCCTCTTCTTTTATCAATTAAAAGAAATGGAAGGTATTAAAGGTTATCGTCAAAAATTAATTCTTCTTTTTATCCTATCAGCCATTATTTTTGGTGTTGTTTCATCATTTGGCGTGGGGATGGACCCTCTTTCAAAGGAGCTTACTAAACTATCAGCCTCTACTTATGAATTAGAAAAGTTCATGTTTTTCATAGGAAGGCTTATTGCAGGATTGCTTTATGCAGCCATTCTGTTGTTTATTCCTTCTCTCATTTATTGGACTATATCTGATGAAGGGGAATATCGTAAGCTTGTCGTCACTCAATTCATAGTACTCATTATTTTACTAATTGAAAGACTGACTTACATCCCTTTGTCTTTATTCTTTTCACTAGAGTGGTTTTCGTCTCCTCTTTCACTTGGAGTAATCGCTCAATACATAACTTCAAAAGAATGGGTTATTTATTTCTTTGGCTGTTTTTCCTTTTTTAAAATTTGGATCGTCTACCTTCAATATAAAGGTGTCAAAAAACTTACCGAGCAAAAAAATTGGCTGGTATGGCTTGTTATACTCACTAGTAATTTACTTTTCTGGAGTATTACGGCATTTTTAGCCTATCTCGATTTATCAACTCTATTCTAACTACCTAAAGGCTGTGATCGATTATGAATAAAAGAAAAATTTTATATAGTTCTCTAACTGCATCACTTCTTTTTGTAGGAGTTAATGTCTATCTTATTGAAAAGGCAGAAAGCAAAATCGACCGCGAAGTTCGTATTGAGGATTGGGAGTCAGTACATAAAGACAATTTGGTGAAAGAACTCCCAAAATCAGGTGTTGTTACTTCTGAAGAAGAAAGCTACTTATACTTTAATGACGAATTTGGATCCTTCAAAAAGTTCCTGGTCAAGGAAGGCGATAAGATCAAATCCGGCACTTCCCTATATGAATATGAAGTAACGGATCGTACTCAGCAAAAGAATGTTTTAGAATCGGAAGTTGAACAGCTAGAAGATGAGATTGATAGTATCGAAGACAATGTTTCAGACTTGAAGCGTTTAGAGTCCTCTCTTCCATCTGGCTCTTTTAATGATGAAGATATTCCCATTGAAGCAAGTGCTCTACAATCAGAATATGAATTAAAAAAAGAAATTGCATCAAAAGAATTGGAAATAGACCGCCTAAATAATCAAATTGACAACCTGGAAAGACAAATCTCTGATATTGAGTCTTATTCTTCGACAATCACCGTACAAAGCAGCGTGGATGGAACGATTAAGGAGCTTTCTCATGAGGTTCTTAATCCATTGATCACCATCGCATCACAAACAATTGCGGTTACAACTGATTTAACTGAGAAGGAAATCATAGACGTTGAAGAAAACATGAATGCTACGGTGCAATCCGAAATCGAAAAGGATTCCCATAAAGGTTTGGTCACCAGGGTTGCTACTCTACCTAAAAATGACCCACATTTGCAAACGGATAGCGTGTACCCAGTGGAAGTGAAAATTCAAGATGAAGAAAACAAGCTTCTCCCTGGACATCATGTTCTTTTATCCATCATTACGGAGGAAGTAAAAGGGGCACTTACTGTACCAATTACGGCCATTGAATCATCTGGTTCAACGAAATATCTTTGGATTTTGACAGAAAAAGGTACAGTCGAAAAACGCAAGGTAAAAACAGGGCTCAGCGTTGATGGCAAACAACAAATCAAATCGGGTGTAAAAGCTGGAGAGTACTATATTGTTTACCCGGATGAGATACCTGCATTGAAAAAAGGAGCTGCATTTATTACAGCTCTTGACTGGGACAAGATTAAACTTCGAGATCTAAAGAAACTAGAACGCCCATCTGTCTTAGAGAATCTACTTTTAGGCATTTTGGAGCGAAAATAATGGTATCAGAGACTGGCTCTTTTAAGGAGCCGGTCTTTTTTTGATCGAAAACCATACATATTCCTTTTTTCACAAGAAATACTACTTGGTAAAGTAGCGTAACGTCTAAAAATAAGGAGCAATCTCATGAACATTCTAAAACGAATCCTCATACTCACCACTCTCTTCTCTCTACTAGCCTTCTCTCTCCCATCCCCGACCCTATTCGCTGCCTACACCACCCCACCCAAAAACGTCATCCTCATGATCATGGACGGCACCAACTCCGACATCATCACCTTATCCCGCTGGTTTCGAGGGACGGACCTCCATTTAGACGACACTCTCACAGGAGGCGTTCGCACCTATTCAATAGAATCAGCCATCACCGATTCAGCCGCTGCGGGAACCGCCATGGCAACGGGAATGAAAACAAAGGCTGACTACATCGGGATGAATGATAAAGGGCATCCCGTCCTTACGGTTCTTGAAGCTGCAAAGCTTTCTGGCTACGAAACGGGGATTGTCGCGACTTCACCAGTTCAGCATGCCACTCCCGCCGCTTTCACGTCACACGTAAAGAACCGGGATGAGTTTGGCGACATCGGAGAGCAGCAGGTTTATCAAAATCTCGATGTGGTACTTGGTGGTGGAGCCGCTTGGCTGAAGCCAAAAGGAAAAAACTCCGTTAAAAACGATGATGGCATGCTAAAAACAAAAGAAGTCAGTCGTGAAGACGGAGAAAACCTCGTCAACACCATCCGCTCATCTGGATATTCCTTTATCAAGACGAGGGACGGACTTCCCCAGGCGCCATCCACTAATAAATTATGGGGTGCCTTTGCAGAAGAAGATATCGCTTACGAAATGGACCGAAAGCTATTAAAACCTCAGGAGCCTTCATTAGCAGAGATGACAAAAACAGCTATCAAACGACTGTCCCATAGCGAGAAGGGTTTTTTTCTTATGGTTGAAGGCAGTAAAGTCGATTGGGCAGCCCATAAGAATGACCCAGTTGGGATGATCAGTGAAGTACTCAGTTTTGATGATGCCGTTGGAGAAGCATTAAACTTCGCTCGTGCGAATCAAAATACGATGGTGATTGCAGTAACAGATCACGGAAACAGTGGGTTAACTTTAGGGAATGAACAGACGAATCTTAACTACAAAAATCAACCGACTGGAAATTTCATCAAGCCTTTAAAAAAAGCGAAACTCACGGTGAAGGGTGCCAGTTCTCAGCTAAAGAAAAATCGTACAAATCTAAAGGACGTTCTTGCCTCTTACGGATTACACCATTTGAGCAAACATGAGTACTCTGCCATGAAAAAAGCAAAAAGTGTAGAAGACTTAGAGAATGAAATGGTTAAACTTCTTGCTAAAAAAGCACACCTCGGTTTCACCACTCATGGTCATACGGGTGAGGATGTTTTTTTATATGCCTATGGTCCTGGCAAACCCACGGGTCTCATTGAAAATACTTCGATACCTCATATCATTGCCGACCATCTAGGATTCTCTTTGACCAAAGGGAGATTTGCCTCATGGTATGTCGATGGGATGGAATATTTTAAACAGAGAGGATACTCTGCTTCCATCCGTAAACAAAATCCGAGTAATCCTGAATTTGTTGTAGAGCATGGCGACTTAGTATTGCGTTTTCCTGAAAATAAGAACTTTTACATAAAGAATGATGAAAAAGTTACGTTGAAGAGCGTGAATGTGTATAACGGGGAAACGTTTTTTATTCACATGGAGGAATAGCATTACCATTCGACAATTTACCCGAATTCCCCTTTCTTCCAGATTTCGGGTCCTCATATTCCCTTCCCCCCTCCTTTTACGTTATAATAAAAGAATGCGATTTTATAGATTGGAGAGGTTGGTTGATGTCGATTCGTATTCAGGAGCTGAAGGATAAATTACTTCCCATGAGTCAGTCGATACAAAATGAGTTGGATTCGAGTGCTGATGAGAGCAAGAATGTTGTGTCTAAGGGACTTCTGCTGTTCCGTCAAAATCTGGTTTCTCATGTAAAAGTGCGTGAAGAAGAAGTGACAGCTGAGGTACAGGATGTGACGCCTGTTAGCGTTGAGCTTAATTTCTCTTTTCCTCTTTTGAGTAAATGCTCATGTCCACAAACAACGTGGTGTCGACATCAAATGGCGACCTTTTTTGTTCTATACAATAAGGTTGGACGGGTAAGTGTATGGATTCAAGATTGGCGCAGTCAGTCTACCAAGACAGGAGATCAATCCAGTGCCTTGGAAAATTTATTGAAAAAACACGGTCATAACGGAGGCTTGCGTAAAGCAAGTGACCTTCTTAACGAACGGAAAACAAGAGGGAATTCTCCCGAGGATTGGTGGCTATTTTTCGAGAGTCTATTAAAGCAAGAGGATCTAGAGTTACTTGAAAGACAACCATACTTAATGGACGTCCATGTACAGAACATCACCAAACGGTTTATGAAGGAAGCTCCCTTTGAACGCGAATGGAAGCCTCTTTATCAGCTGTTTGCCACCCTGTTTCTGTCCATTCATATTGATTTATATTTACAGCAACGGAAAGTTGACTTAAATCGTGAGCAGTATAGCATGTACGATTTTCTCCTGGGTGAAATGGAGGAAGCCGTGGAAAAGCTGTCGATTCATGCCATGCCATTCAGCTTTGATCCGTATATTGCTTTTTTGAAAAAGAAAACCGTTGAAATGAGTGACTCTCAGGAACAAAGCACTCTGATGAAGGCGGAGGTTTATCGATTCCTTTGGTATTATTTGTTCAAGCAAAAATCTTGGCGTAAAGATGAAGTAGCGAGATTAGAAGAAAGTTCGGAACAAGATTCTGCCTTCTATCAAGTAGCTCTTCTACATCAATATCTACTTTTAGAGGATCTTGATAAAGCCAGCCATGTGGTGGACAACTTAGGAACTGAACTCGTAACCTATTCTGAATTTTGGCTAAGAAAATTTTTCGTAGGAAAACGGTATGAGGTTGGATTCTTTCTTGTGAAAAATATTTTATCAAGAATGCCTGATTATATTGGTCAGCTAGATTATTATGAAGCGACACGCTTTGTCCGCTGGTTTGTGCGTGTATTGCCGATGGACTGGCTGATGGAAAAGGATCGAGGTCTGGTCAATGAGCTCCTTCTTTCTATGCTCCCGTATAGCTTCTTTACGTATAATGAATATTTGATTAACGTGAAAGCCTACCGTGAGTGGGTTGAGCTTCAGAAATATATGAGCTACTCCATTCAGGAAATGGATGGGATGGGTTTACGCGATGTATACAAGGAAGCACCTGAGCTTGCTCTTCCTATTTATTATACTGGTGTGCTGAATGCCATTGAGCAAAAAAACCGTGACAGCTACAAGCTGGCCGTTCGTTATATGAAGAAAATTAGAACCATCTATAAAAAAACAAAGCAGACGGATAAATGGGACGTCTATTTAGACTATATTTTAACTCGGTACAAACGATTGAGAGCATTTCAAGAAGAATGCAGAAAGGGTAAGTTAATCGATGCTTAAACTGTCTTCCGTAAAAATCAATGTCAGCACAACTGAATATGAAGACCGTTTTTTCATTACAGCTGAAAATGCTGATGGAGAACGCTTATCACCGACGGAATGGAAAAACCAGCTGTTTCTTTGGCATGAAGAAAGCTATTACGGAACTCTCTTGCAAGACTCTATAGATGAAAAAGGGATTGTCGTAACCAAATGGCAGCTCCTTACTTTGCTTGCCGGTGAGCATTTCAGCTCCATGATCCAATGGGATTGGGATGAAACAGGTCAGGCCTGTATTGCCATTGCTCCTGTTATCTATGAATCCATTGAAGCTGGACGCTGGCTGCCCCGATTCGAAGAGTGGCAGGAAAAAGGACTGCAATTTCACATTCCTGAGGAAGTTTGGTCGAATTTTAATGATGAGTTTTGGGAGGAGGAGCTTCCTGGTGGAGGTCCGTCCCTCAAAGAACTTACTTCTGATTGGTTTCAGGGTGCTCTGAATGAGGCGATGGCGGTTGGTGGTTCGAGTGCGATGAAGCGAATTCAGAGGTTGAAGGAAAGCACGTTGACGTCTGAGGAGCTGGATGCGTATTTTGATGAAAAGCGTTGGAGTGAATGGATCGCTGGTGAGGATGAAGAGCTTCCTTTTTCCATGGGGCTTCGAATTACTGAGCCACTTGATGAGGATGAATCGTGGCAGCTTGAAACGATTTTACGTGACCGCAAGAAAACCAATCGCGTTATTTCATTAGCTGAAGATACAGTTCCTGTTGCTTGGAAAAACCATTTACCAGAGGTTCGCGAAGAGCAGGAACGCTGGATGAACATGATGCCTTTGTTGCGTGATGGGGATGGTTCCCTGCGAGACGCTCTTGGTGAACAGGATGCCTGGGATTTTCTATCTGTGTTAAGCGAGAAATTCATCGATTTGAATATAGAGATTCTATTACCGTCCTGGTGGGAAGCCATGAAGGATGCCCAAGTTCTCGTAAAAGCAAAACTAAAAAACAGCGATACAAGCTATCGTCCATCCTTCGTCGGTTTAAATGCCATGCTCGATTTTGATTGGCGATTATCTATGAATGGCGTCACTTTGTCAGAGGATGATTTCAACCAGTTAGTGGATGATCAGCGACGACTTGTGAAAATCCGCGGTCAGTGGATGAAGCTGGACCCTGCTATGATTCGCCGAATTCAACAAATGATGAGTAAAGCGAAGGAAGAAGGATTTTCGATTCAAGATATGCTTGAGCAGGAGCTTGTTCCCCGTGACTCTGATGAGCCTGAAATCGAAGCTGATGACGACTATGATCCGTTTGCATACGCCCGTATTCAGCTGGAATTGAATCGTTCTATGAAAAAGATGATTCACCAGCTTACAAATGTGTCATCGATTCCGCTAACAGAAACCCCCGATGCATTTCAAGGAGAGCTCCGTCCCTATCAGCAGCTGGGGATGAGCTGGATGCTATTTTTACGTAAGTATGGTTTCGGAGCTTGTTTAGCAGATGATATGGGACTTGGTAAAACCGTTCAATTGATTACGTATTTGCTTCATATAAAGGAAACAGAAAAGCCGGAAACACCTTCCTTAATTATCGCTCCTACTTCCGTACTTGGAAACTGGCAGCGTGAGATTGAGAAATTCGCTCCTGAGTTGAAGGTCCATCTTCATTACGGACCTAATCGTTCAAAAGAAGAAGGATTTTCAAGAGATATTAACGAAATGGATATCGTTCTTACCTCTTATGGGTTATCACATATTGATTTTGAAGAGC
The DNA here is from genome assembly GCF_001648555.1 of Rossellomorea aquimaris TF-12. Taxonomy (GTDB): domain Bacteria; phylum Bacillota; class Bacilli; order Bacillales; family Bacillaceae_B; genus Rossellomorea; species Rossellomorea aquimaris. The sequence continues at coordinate 64,933 of NZ_LQXM01000025.1, forward strand.
TCTCACAAGTGGATTGGACCTCGATTTCTTTAGATGAAGCGCAAAATATTAAGAATTCGAACACGAAGCAATCCCGTGCAATTCGAAAATTAAAAGGAAAGCATCATATCGCCTTAACAGGGACACCTATGGAAAACAGACTATCGGAATTATGGTCCATCTTTGATTTCCTGAATCATGGATATCTCGGCGCGTTTACACAGTATCAAAAAAATTATATTGCTCCTATTGAGAAGGATGAGTCTGAGGAGAAAGTAAAAGAGCTTCAGGCTAAAATCAAACCGTTCCTACTGCGTCGAACGAAAAAAGACCCGGAAGTAGAATTGAACCTTCCTGAAAAAATCGAGCAAAAAGAATACTGTCACTTAACGGCTGAACAAGCCGCTCTCTATGAGCAATTGGTGCAGGAAACCTTATCTCAGCTTGAAGCATTGAGCGGATTCGAACGAAAAGGATTAATCCTCCAAATGCTAAACAGGCTAAAACAATTATGCAACCACCCTGCTCTTTATTTAAAAGAGCCTGACCCTAAATCGATCTTATCTCGTTCAGAGAAAATGCAGAAATTAAAGGATATTGTGGAAGTAGCCCTGGAATCTGGAGAAGCGTGCTTAATCTTCACCCAGTACATTTCCATGGGTGAAATGATTCAAGAAGTAATGAAGCAGGAATTCAACGTAGATGTTCCATTCTTAAATGGAAGCATGCCAAAAGGAAAGCGTGATGAATTAGTCGAGAAATTCCAAAACGGCGAATTCCCCGTCTTCCTTCTGTCTCTAAAAGCTGGAGGAACGGGACTTAACCTAACCGCCGCCAATCACGTTGTCCACTATGACCGCTGGTGGAACCCAGCCGTTGAAAACCAGGCAACCGACCGAGCCTACCGAATTGGACAACAACGCTTCGTCCATGTCCACAAGCTTGTCTCATCAGGCACTCTCGAAGAAAAAATTGATGCCATGTTAGAGAAAAAACAAGCCCTAAACGACGAAATCATCAGAAGCGACCAATGGGTTACTGAATTGTCTGATCAAGACTTGGAGTCGTTGTTGGTGTTGGAGTAAGTTGTTGAGAATAAGTTGAGAGGGACGGACCTTGGGAGGTCCGTCCCTCGATTTTTTCCCGCGAAGTGAAGTTTGCACATTTTGGTTGGTTTTTCGCACATTCTTTGTTTGGTTTCGCACATTCTTGGTGGCTTTTCGCACATTTATAGCCGCTTTTCGCACATTCTTTGTTTATTTCCGCACATTCTCAATCCCATGCCCCGATTTCTCTACTCACTCCTCTACTAATACACCTGAATTGGGCCACTTTGAGTTAGAATTTGGCCAGAATCCTGAGGAATTGGGCCACTCTTCACATTAATTGGGCCACTTTCCAGACGTATTGTGCCAAATTGTGAACAACACAAAAAAACGCCGGCTCCTAAAGAAGCCGGCTCAATATGAAGACAAAAAGGGGAACTGCATTACTTAACATAGACTATTCTTCTTTTTCTAAGGAGGTTGGTTAGAGGAATGGTTCGGTGAATATTGAATTTAAGACATCATTTATAGGTTGAATTTTTTTAATGGAATTCTAAGAAGTGGTTTTCAAGGCTGGATCAGGGTACTCATAGCCTTGTTCGAGGGCTGTTACTCGCTGGGATAAGTAGAAATTTTCTACATTTGTTCGAGCGACTTTTTTGATTAGTTCTTCCGTTAATTTTTCCATACCTTCAATTTGTTGTAGAAGGGTTTCCAACGTTACCATGACTTCATCTCCTTTTTGTTTAAAACGGGATTTCGATTGGTTCCTTTTTTGACTGTTCAGGAGCTGGTTTGCTGTCTAGGAATCTAACGGATTCGGCTACTACTTCCGTTACATAGGTTCGTTTACCTTGGTCGTTTTCGAAGTATCTTGTTTGAATTCTACCGGTTACTCCAATCACTGATCCTTTCCGACAATATTTTTCCGTGTTTTCTGCTGTTTTGTTCCATAAGGTGCAGAGCACGAAATCTGTGTCAATCTGACCCTGCTGGTTCCTGAATTGTCTGTTTACAGCAACAGCAACATTCAAAACAGTTTTTCCATCTAATGTTTTTCGAGCTTCTGGATTTTTCGTAAGCCTTCCAACTAGAGTCACTTGGTTAATCAATTGGGTTCACTTTCTCCTTTCTTTTTAAGGTGATTACATCTTACAATTCTTTTTCTCCTGTTGTAAAATAGTGAATTTGCCAAATTCAAGCGAAATCTGCCTCGAATTTCACAAATTCTCCTAGGGGAATTTCCCATTTTCAACCTCAAAATGGTCATAAAAATACAAAATTGCATATTTCGATATTTTTTTCATGCCGCGTGCAATTAGATATTTGTTATGGAATCAATTGTCACTATGATATAATTTTTATAAAACCTAGAAATGGGAGATGTTCGTTCATGAAAACCTTTAAAGTCATTTCACTTCAAGTAGTCGAAAACGATGAGCTACGTGATTTTGAAATAGTGGACGGTCTGATTATTAATAAAGAGGATGAACACCAAACGTGGCTTGTAGAAACTTATTTATCAATTGATGAGATTGATTTTTTCAAAAAGGCTCAGCAACAAGAAGAGGAATTAGAAATTCAAGTTGTGATATCTCATGAAGCAAATGATCCAGCTGCTTTCATGACCTCTATCCGCTGTATTAAAGAGATGGATGATCATGTGAGTATTATGTTTGAAGGAAAATTAAAAAAGAATCGAAATGAGTATGCAGAAATCCTTTTAGATGATCTTGTCCAAAAAGGTTTTTCAGGCGAAGAACTTGTTCGGGAATTCCGAGAGAAAATGGTATCTAAGCCTCGTATTTCTGCTACGGCAAAGCCTAGTGTCTAGGCTTACTCAATTGTGTAATATTTCATATGGAGTGAAGGCAAACACTTTGATATAATTAAATTATTACTTTTTTTATTTTGAACTTCTTAGGTAGGTGTACTCAGTGATTGGCGAAAGAGTTAAAAAATATAGACAAGAAAAAAGAATGTCCATGACCGAGCTTGCTGATAAAGCGGGTGTAGCCAAGTCATACTTAAGTTCGATTGAACGTAACTTACAACAAAATCCTTCCATTCAGTTTCTTGAAAAAGTCTCTTCTGCCTTAGGTATACCGATGGATTCATTGTTACACGATGAACCAGAAGATCACAGTGTCGATCGTGAGTGGGTCAAGATAGCAGAAGAAGCGATGGATTCAGGAATTACAAAAGAACAGTTTAGAGAGTTTATTGAATTCAACAAGTGGAAATTAGGCAATAAATAAAGTCTTGCGATTCATTCGCAAGACTTTATTTATGATCAAATCGCCTTATATTCTGTATTTAGCTCTTGGGACTCAGTTTGTAGAAACTCTCTAATCTCTTTTTTGGATATTCCGGCATCTAAGGCTTGTTTGACTAATTCAACCCACTCTTGATCTACTTCTCTATTCCCCAAATTATTTCCCTCCTAAAATACATTAAACGTATTCCAGGCAATCCAGCCGCCCTAGTATTATATGTACTTAACTTCTAATTCCAATGAAGTAACTATCTATTTATGTGAGTTAGCACTAATACAGTAGACCTGTGACTTTGCGTCCCTACCTTTCAATAGGTTTGCCTTTGTCTGCCCCTTGTCTTTAATCATATTTTCATTATACACATAGTACTATTATCCTTATGTTATTTTTTGTCTATTCTGAAAACTTTTTAACTCTTTTTTACTACAATACAACAGTTATTTTGACAATTTGTATGCATATTAGTTCAGTAAAGAAGTGATTTGACATAGATGGTGGTGGTATTTGTCGAAACATTATAGATATCTTTTGCTTACATGAATGTTATAGGCCTCTATCTTTTTTCTTAGGGGAATGATTTTGTCGGGTCTTAAGGATGAGGTATAAAAGGGTGCGTCTGTTAAGTTCATTCCACAAGATGGGCAGATCCAATCTCCTATTTCTGTGCTACTAAAGGACGAACGAGTACAACGATTGCAGATTTTTTTATACATTAATTCACCTCTCTTCTTTTTCTATTAATATATTAAATAGTTATAAATAATATTCGTTATAGTGAAATTTTCTAAAACCTAGTTCTTTATAAAGAACATTTTATGTTTAGTATAATACAATATGGAATTTATTAATACCTTTAATTTTAATTTTTTCTTAATTAAGAACACAAAAAAGCAGAGGCTACTTTTTCTGCCTCTGCTTTTACATTACTCGTCCTTATTATCCTTATCCTGCACATCAATATCATCTTCTATTACTTCTTCTTCAGGTGTGTTTTCATCCTTAGCAGCGTCTTTATCACCTTGTACGTTCTTATCCTCGGACTCATCTAATTTGTTGTCATCCATGTCTCCGTTTTCATTCATTCCCTCATCCTCTGGAACTTCTTCCTCCATTGGCGCTTCATCTTCTGGTGGTGGCTCCTGGTTTACGTTACAGCCTACTAGAAGCATTGCTGCCAGTGCAGAACCACCAAGTATTGATAACAATTTTTTGCTCATGATGTATAACTCCTTTCTTCACGTGTAAATTAATTAAGACCGATACTTATGGTCTTTCGTTAGCTTTCCCAAAATTTATTATAACTTGCATCAGGTTATAGATTTTTTGCATAGATTTATACGGTAAATAAGAAAAAAAACCGGACTACCTATTAAGGTGTCCAGTTTATTATTCATTCCTTACTCTTGCTTATCTCCAAGAGCAAACATCATTTCCAGTTCACATGCTACTTCACCATCAACAGTAGCAATACCTTTTCCTTTACCGATTACGCCTTTAAAACGAACCATTTCCACTTCAAGTCTCAGCTGGTCTCCCGGTTTGACCTGACGCTTAAATCGGCATTTATCAATTCCAGTGAAGAACGCTAATCGTCCGCGGTTCTCTTCTTTTTTCAGCATAGCCACAGCTCCTACTTGAGCTAGTGCTTCTACAATAAGAACCCCTGGCATTACAGGGTAATCAGGAAAATGCCCGTTGAAAAATTCTTCATTCGTCGTCACATTTTTAATCCCAACCGCTTTCTTTCCTTCTTCCACTTCTAAAATTTTATCCACCAATAAAAATGGATAACGATGGGGAATAATATCTTTGATTTGATTAATATCAAGCATCATAAAAATCCTCCTACCAATATGTATGTTCCTCTATTGTACAGAAATACCGTGTGAATTGGAATAGCACGAATGGTTTGAGAAAAAAACACGATGTTTAGGTCCGTCCCTCAAAGTGGGGTCAAAAGTTGATCCGTTTGCATACGAAATTGCATATCGATTAAGAGACCAGATCCCTTTGATTTGGTCTTTTCTTATTCCTTTTATATTAACGATTATTGGGTTTTAGCTCATAATATGTCCATTTATTTTCAATTAAGATAACATGATGAAAATAATAAAAATTGTCATTAAAATGCTGTTTGCTGAGTTGATTTGATACACTTAAAAGGGAAGTATCATCTTGTGTTAAAGTAAGTTAGTGTTTAATCGTTAAAGGAGAGAAAGTAGTTGGAGTCGTATCTCTTAGATTTGTTTAAGGTATTAGGTGATTTTGCTATTGCGTTAAGCATTATATTGAATATTTTTATTAGTGTTCTTGGAGTAGTACCAAGCGTTGTGATCACTGCTGTAAATATAAAATTTTTCGGATTTGAAAATGGATTATTCATATCGATTATTGGGGAAGCACTTGGCTCAATTGTTAGTTTTTATCTATATCGTAAAGGCATAAACAAACTATTGAATTCGAAGGAAATAACCAATAAATATGTAACAAAATTAATGAAGTCAAGAGGAATAGAAGCGTTCTGTATGATCATCTTTCTCAGGGTATTTCCTTTTATTCCTTCAGGTATCGTGACGTTAGCGGCTGCTATAAGCAAAGTTGGGATAATCAATTATTCCGTTGCCAGCACAATAGGAAAAATACCTTCGCTGGTGATAGAAGCGTATTCTATTCAGCAGGTCTTGATATGGAATTGGAAAGGAAAAGGAATATTATGTTTATTTTTATTATTCAGCATTTGGTTTATATATAGTAAAAGTAGAGGGAAAAAATAAAAACAGAGCGCTTGGATTTCAATGTCCTCGCGCTCTGTTTACTTTTCCCATGGTGCTTAGTTCTTTTGAACAATGTCGATGATGTGCTGCCAGGTTTTTGCTTTGAATACGTCAGATGGGTTTCCGTCTCCGATGACTCCGTAGCCAACCATGGCACCTAGGACGAGACTTCCTGCAAGAAGAAGGACAAACAGAAGGATTCGAAGCCAGATTGGAAGCATTCGAACACGAACCCAACGCTTTGGTTTGGGTTCTTCCAGTTGTTTACTCTTTTTTTCTGCTTTTACTGATTCTCTTGTTTTTTCTTCTTGTAGTAGGTCTTTTTCACTCATAGCATTTAACTCCTTTTAGCGTATCCCGTTAACAAGGCCCATCATTTGATCTGCAAGGGAAATTGAACGAGTTTGAAATTGGTACGATCGTTGGACATTCAGCATATCCGTCATCTCTTTACCGATATCTACATTTGAAGACTCTAACGAATTCTGGACCATTGATATACCTGTACGGTCGGCTCCAGCAAAATTTGTTACGACTTCATCTTCGGTCACACCTAGTTCTTGAAGATTATCAGCAAACCCTAATAGATTACTTCCATATTGCTGAAGAAATTGAGGTTTTTCAACTGATATGATTCCTAAATTCACTTGTTGTGAAGCTCCGTTTTCTTCTGAGATGGTTAAAACTCCATTATCCCCCATCTCAAATGTTGAAGCGTCACTTGAAAATGTGATGTAGTTATCGTTTTCATCTAAAACAGGAAAACCACTCCCATTTACCAGTATGGATTCACCATTTCCTGTTGGACTTACGAAGAATGCTCCGTCTCTTGTATATCGAACATCACTTGAATTTTCATCTTGGACAAGTACTTTGAAAAATTGTCTATCATTGGTCAAAGCGAAATCCAAAGGTCTACCTGTTGATTTTAATGATCCTTGAGTTAAGATGAGCTGGGATTGTGCAAGTTTAGCTCCAGTTCCCTCTCGAACTCCAAAAGGCGTCAGTCTGCCTGTTTCAAATCGATCTACGCGCTGGTTATTTACCTGTTGAACGAGCAGCTCAGAAAATGCCGCTTCTTTTCTCTTATATCCCGTAGTATCAGCATTTGAAAGGTTATGACCAATCATATCCATTTGTTTTTGCAATTGGCTTAACGTATTGGTTGCTGTAATCATTGTTCGATTCATGTCATAGCCCCTTTTATTATAAGGTATTCAGTGACGAATTACATTTACAATCGTATAACTATCCGTTTACTCGACCAATTTCATTAGCCGCTTTTTCCATACTTCTATCATAGGCTTGAAGAATCTTTTGATTTGCTTCAAAGGCTCTATAAGCCGTTAACATATCCGTCATGGTTCGAGATGCATCCACATTAGAACGTTCGAGAAAGCCTTGCTGAGTTGAAAATGCTACATCATTTTGATTATAAGCATTGGCAAGGGGCTCGTTTTCTTCAGTTGCAAACAAGCCGTCGCCTTGTTTCACTAATCGATGGGGATTTTCAGAAAAGCCAATGCCAAGTCTTCCTACGACATTGTCATTGACGATGATTTGCCCATTTTCACTCACATCGAATTGGTCGCTGTCTAATTGAATTCTTGCTCCGTTATCATCTAGTACATAAAAGCCACTATTGGTTGTCAGAAAACCGTTTCCGTTTACAGTAAGGTTTCCATTTCGAGTATAACGGGGGTCTCCATCTGGTCCTTCAACCGTTAAGAATACAGATCCTGCCGAGCCAGTTTCTTCGTTCACGGGCATAGAAATATCTACTAATGCCAGGTCTGCTTTTCTACCTGTTTCTTGCAGGTCTCCTTGGATATAGGAAGGAATCGTTTCTTGCATGTAAACGCCAGTATTTAATTCTCCTACCTTTTTATTAAAAGGTAGTGAGAGTTTGTTCTCAGTGGGAATGGTTTTCGTGTCCATTCGTTCTAAGAGCATTTTTGGAAAGGCACGCATAGACGACTGATCTGCTTTGTAGCCAGGAGTGTTAGCATTCGCCATATTATTTGTCAGCATTTCTGTTTTCCGTTGTTGAGCAAGCATCCCAGATGCTACCGTATAAAATCCTCGAAACATAGTTTCACCTCTTTACCGTTCTCGTTCTCGTTCTCGTTCTCGTTCTCGTTCTTGCCTTTATTATATCGGTTGACGGAAGGAATTGTTGCGTGTTTTGGAAAGAGAAGATATTGGAAATAAATTAACTGATTCTTCTTCTGGAAATTTTATCGATATTTTCAAGCATTAATCCTGTACCAACAGCCACACAGTCCATTGGATTTTCTGCAACTAAAACGGGTACCTTCAACTCTTCTGCAAGAAGCTGATCCATTCCGTGAAGAAGAGCTCCTCCTCCAGTTAAAATGACACCTCGGTCAATAATATCTGCGGAAAGTTCAGGTGGCGTTTTTTCAAGCACGTTTTTGGCAGCCTGTACAATGACGGACACTGATTCACGAAGTGCGCCTTCAATTTCTTTAGAATTAATGGTAATGGTTCTTGGAAGACCTGAAACCATATCTCGACCTCGAATATTCATTTCATTCAGTTCTTCTTCATCACGGTTATCAGAGAACACAGTTCCAATCGTTACCTTGATATCCTCAGCCGTACGTTCACCAATTAGAAGCTTGTACTGTTTTTTAATATAGTTAAGGATCTCATGGTCAAATTTGTCTCCAGCCATCTTGATGGATTGACTTGTTACGATATCACCCATAGATAGAACCGCAACGTCCGTTGTTCCTCCACCAATGTCTACGACCATGTTACCTGTCGGGTTGAAGATATCCATTCCAGCTCCGATAGCAGCCACCTTTGGTTCTTCTTCTAAGTATACTTTCTTACCGCCGCTCTTCTCAGCTGCTTCTCTGATTGCCTTCTGTTCAACACTTGTAATGTTCGTTGGACAACAGATAAGAATTCTTGGCTTAGAAAGAAAGCCTTTTACATTCAATTTATTGATAAAATGCTTAAGCATGGCTTCTGTTACATCAAAATCAGCGATAACCCCATCTTTTAGAGGACGTATTGCTACGATGTTTCCTGGAGTACGGCCCACCATACGACGAGCTTCCTCCCCGACTGCTAAAACTTTACCTGTGTTTTTATCTAAAGCCACAACAGATGGCTCATTTAAGACAATCCCTTTTCCTTTTACATGAATTAAAACATTAGCCGTTCCAAGATCAATCCCAATATCTTTCGCGAACATCTTGTGTTTCTCCCTTCTTCTACTCCAAAATAATCGTTTTTTATTTCATCTATGTTTGGTTGTTTGTAGTTACGTTAAAGTGTTACGTCAAAACTTTCACCTAATTCACTATTTTACCATAAAAATGTCGAAATAAGGTGTACATTGTCAAAAAAATGTATTGAAATTGTTATTTTTTTGAAATGAAGCGGACGGTTTATTTCATGAGTGTAAAAAAGATCTTACATTCCCGTTGTAAATAGATTTTTAAAGATGTTCAGTCACGCACCAACTGGCTTGATTACACGACGTAAACCTTAGCAAAATAAAAAATACACCAAGCGCTCTCCATTTGTCTGGGGCTTGGCGTATTTCCACTAGCTGTGAAGCTCTTCTTTTTTGTACTTTTGTTTCGTGGCTTCTCCACCTCGTAGATGTCGGATTGATTTATGATAATCGAGTATTATTTTGACTTCATTCGCTAGTTCTGGGTTAATTTCTGGCAGGCGTTCTGTTAGATCTTTGTGAACAGTACTTTTGGAAACGCCAAACTCCTTCGCAATTACACGAACAGTTTTTTTCGTCTCCACGATATACTTGCCAATCTTGATTGTTCTCTCTTTGATGTAATCGTGCACACCACTCGACCTCCCTAAATTGGATGTGAGAAGTGTGAAATGAGACTCGTTTTCGGGAACAATGAAATACCACAGACCGCTACACAAATCCTCTTATGCACGCGGCAGAAAGCTTTATTTTTTAATCATGCTAGCTTCCTGATGTTAGAACGTATGAACAGATACTCAGCTAATATAAAGTAGTAAAAATACGATTCCTCACCTCAAACACTCTCTAATATTTTTGATAGGTTTGTATCATTTTATTACCCTATGTCCCCATATATGCACAAAAAACACAATAAGGACAAGGTTCGAGCGTAATTTTCTGAAAAATCAATTTGAGGGACGGACCTCCATTCCATTCTTAGACGTTCAAGAAGGATGATAAATGCCATTTGGAAAGACAAAAAAACCTCTCACTAAAAGAGCAAGAGGCACTAAAATATTCAATTACTCACTCCCACGACTAACCCGTATTAGCTCACCCCATGTGCTCACATTCTGTTCTTTTAGGAGCTCTAATAGCTCCACAAATAAGTAAGCCGTCGTAAGAGCATCTTGTAAGGCTCTATGTCTTGGGTATATACGAGTTCCAAACATTTGGGCGTAACGTTCGAGATCCCTCATATCATTCGAGGGTGTAAGATATCCAATCATATTTAACGTATCAATACTTGGACCTATTTGCAGATTCACACTTTCTTTCTTCATTTCACTTTTCAGAACTAATTCATCAAATCGTACATAATGGCCAACGAGACTATCTACATTATTTCCTTCTATAAAAGTGAAGAATTGTTGAATCACCTCTATTGCTTCAGGAGAATGTTCGACATCCTTAGAGGTAATTCCAGTTAAATGGATTATTTCCTGAGAAATGTGTCGATGTGGATTGGAAAATGTCTGAAAGGTGACTTTTTCCTTCACCTCATATCCTTCTACTTTAACAGCTCCGATTTCTAGAAGACGATCCTCTGCTGCAACTCGAAATCCTGTCGTTTCTGTGTCGAACACAACAAAGGTTAAATCCTCAATTTTCCGATTCAGGGGAATTAAATCATAATGTACAGGACATTGGATCTTTTTTTTAGAAAAAATGAAGGTCATCACCTCATCTAGTTTAGGGAGTAATGGGAAAGCATCATTTGTTGAAACTCTCGAATGGTTTTCACACTTTTGTATAACACCTCTTTTTTCTGAGTTGAAAGGGAGGAAAGGTGAATCTGGTCACCTTGTTTTTTCCTTTTCAATTCCATATAAAGCTTCATCATTTCTTGAAATGCTTCAAGTAGTACCTCTTCAAACTCACTTGAAATAGATCCTTTTTCCTTTAAGAATCTGATTTTCGTAAGGGTTGATCCTGTTACGTGTCCATGGGAAAGACTTAAGATTTGCAGAGCATGATGAAAAGGAAACAGAATTTCTTTTTTGATGGAAATGCTTTTACGATCCATACCTAATAAAGAACGAATAGAAGAGTGAAGAACTGGTACTGGCTTAGTCTTCTCTACTTGGGCTAAACGTAGCATCAGGATTTTGGCATTTTTCAGTTGTTTTTCTGTGTTTTGTTGAAACGTTCGATGGACCGATTCATCTCCATATAAAAATCGATACGAAAAAAAATTTTGGGCGGTTAATAGGGTTTCTTCTGAAGAATGAATCGACCATTCTCTCACTCTTTCTTCCCACCTATTCAAACCCCCTCGCCAGTTTTGCTGATTACTCATCATCCCACCGTCGCATAGACGCAATCCTGCCTTTGCTAAGCCCTTCACTACTTTTTCAGACAGATTATAAAAATAGTTTACAGCTTTTTCATCTTGAGTTTCATAGACCAGGAAATGATCTTGATCGGTTAACATGAATTGCTCTTCTCTTCCTGCCGAACCCATGACATAGAAGGCGAATGAACAAGGAGCGATTTCCCCTTCTTGTTCCAATTCTAACTCTGCTTGTTTGAGGACTCTCCTGTACAGACGATCAATCAGTCCAGACATGATATCAAGGATGTTTAGAACAGGCGCTTGCCCATTCCAGAGGCTTGCTAGCATTCCTTCTAGTATGGGTTTGATTTTTTCTAAAGGGAATTGCTGATCTTCTATTTTTCTAGCATTTGTTAAAGCTCCTGTGTGACTGGCTTTCATAATATCCTGCATGGTGATGATTCCCACAGGTCCGTCCCTCTTTTTTGTATCTGTGACGGGGAGGTGTTTGATGGAGTGGTCGATCATGGTGGTGAGGGCTTCGTAGAGGTAGGCTTGCTGGTGGATGAAGGTTGGGTTAGGTGTCATCCCTTGTTTTACTGGTTGGGAGAGAGGAGTGTCCCCTGCGAGGCACCTGGTGACGAGGTCTCTTTCTGTGAGAATACCAACGATTTGTTCGTTTTCTATTACAATAACGGAACTGACTCTATTCTTTCCCATCTTACTAGCCGCCTCATGTAACGACTCGCTACTCTCTACAGTTATCACCTTCTGGACCATCACATCATTCACTCTTTTTAAGATAGTTGCTCGTTCTTCAATCCCGGTGGTCTCCTTAACTTGTTTGGATAAAGAATAGTATACATCCTGCAATCGTTTTGACGTTTCATTTAGCAGGAAGTTCTTTATATAAGTCTCCTCCCAATAATCTTCTAAACTTTTATATGGAACGAGACATAGCAGGCCATCCATTTTAGCCCTTACTTCAACAGAAGAGTAGAGTCCCTTACTTCTCTCTCCTTCTTGTAAAAAAGAATAAAGGCTTGATAGACCTAGAATTCCACCTTGAGATATGATCTCCAGAACCTCTTCTTTTCCTTCTCCCTCCTTTGGCACCACCACCTCTACCTCACCTTTTACGACTAAATAGAGTCCTAAGCGATCCTCAAAGCTTTGAATAATGGAGTGATTTGCTGTATATCCAATCTCTTTACATTGGATTAATAGGGAAAGAGCTGTACTACGCTCCATCCCTTTGAAAAAAGGATGGCGCAGTACAGCTTTTTGAAAGGATTCATTATGATTTGAAATCGACATCGTCATTCACCCATACTTCACCATTTTTAAACGTCATCTGTTCTGGGTAACGTAAATCCATGACCTCTTCCTGGATTTTTTGAGATGGTGCTTTTGTGATAAGGGACACAACGATATTCGCGATAACAGCTGCTGTCGCTCCAAACACCCCTGCACCTGTATCGATAATACCAAATAGACTAAAGCCTGATTTGGCTAAGAAAATATAAGTGAAGGTGACGCATAATCCTACAAGCATTCCAGCGATAACCCCTTGGGCATTGGACCTTCTCCACCAAACCCCGAGAATGAGCGCAGGAAAGAATGTACCCGATGCTAACGCAAAGGCCCAGGCTACAATTTGAGTAATGACTCCAGGAGGATTCAAGGCCACAATTCCAGCCAGTACCGTTGCTACCACGATAGACCAACGTGCAACAGCGAGACGATTTTTCTCCGTTGCATTTGGTTTAAATACACGATAATAAATATCATGAGCAAATGAAGAGGAAATAGCAATCATCAGCCCACCTGCTGTTGATAAAGCTGCCGCCATGGCTCCAGCTGCTACAAGTCCAATGACAAACACTCCGAGATTAGCAATTTCAGGTGTAGCCATAACAACGATATCATTGGAAATCATAATTTCCTTCCATTGTAGAATGCCATCACCACTTGTATCAGCAACCTGCAATTTCCCTGTATCAACCCAGGAAGCAGTCCAAGCAGGCAGCTCACTTATCTTACTTCCCGCTACCTTTGTCATTAAAATAAAGCGGGAAAACGCTGCATAGGCAGGTGCCGATAAGTAGAGAAGTCCTATGAAAAGCAACGCCCAAGCCCCTGACCAACGAGCCGCTTTCATCGTGGATACTGTGTAGAAGCGCACAATGACATGTGGAAGACCCGCTGTTCCAGCCATCAACGTAAACATCAGGGCTATAAATTGCCACTTCGTTCCGTTCGTAAACGGTGCAAAGTATTCAGAGACACCCAGCTCCCGATCAAGCTCTCCAATTTTTCCAACAAGCTCACCATACGAAATCCATGGCGCGGGGTTTCCTGTAATTTGAAGTGACATGAAAATAACGGGTATTAAATAAGCAATAATAAGGACGATATACTGAGCAACCTGTGTCCAGGTAATTCCTTTCATTCCACCAAAAGCCGCATAGAAGGCAATGAGAATAACTCCGATCATCGTTCCCACCTTGGCGTCAATTTCAAATAGTCGACCGATAACGACACCAGATCCAGATAGCTGACCAATAGAATAGGTAAAACTGATAATAATAGTACAGAGGGCCGCAATCACACGAGCCGTATGACTGTTATACCGGTCTCCAATAAATTCCGGTACTGTGTAGCGCCCATATTTTCGAAGCTGAGGTGCTAACAAGAACGTTAATAGTAAGTATCCGCCTGTCCAGCCCATTATATAGGCTAGTCCATCATAACCTAGGATCATCACCGTACCTGCTAGTCCAATAAAGGAAGCAGCACTCATCCAATCTGCTCCAATGGCCATTCCATTGAAAATTGGTGGTACACCTCGACCAGCTACATAAAAGTCTGAAGTTGCTTTCGCTTTATTGTACACCGCTATCCCAATGTATAACGCAAACGTCAAAAGAATTATGGATGTGGAGACTAAAAACTGTAAATCCATCTATCGTTTCCCCCTCTACTATACTTTCTCTTTAGTGATCTAACGTTTTCCCGTAGCTTACTTGTTCATTTTTCTTTTCATCAATTCCATATTTCTTATCAATACCGTCACTGACCTTCGCATTGATAAAAAGCAGAAGAATAAAGATAACGATACTACCTTGTGCTCCCATAAAATAATGGAACGGAAAGCCATTGATGGTCATCTTTGAAAAGCTCTCTGCAAATAAGACCACTCCAAAGGATGAAACGAGCCAAATGACTAAATACAGGGCCATATAGCGGTTTTTTTCTTTGAAATATCGATCGGCTACAGCTCTTTCAATTTTCTTCATTTATGTAACCCCTTTTCAATCTGTTTATTTTAGACTAAAAATAAATTTAACTGTCTCAAAAAATGGCGCAGGTACTATGGCGATTTGAAAAATAAAGTAAACAAATAAAGACAAAAATGGAACGGTTAAGAACAACGCTCTTTTCTTTTTTATTGCGAAGACGATACAAGCTACTGTTATGAGTAAAAACAAGATGAAGTAACCCAATCTTTCACCTCCAACTAATTAATATTGAATATTCTGAACATTTTATTCATGACATCATTATCTTTATAGAGAAAAGCTTGGTCAATACATACTTTACGACAAATTCAATTTCAATTTTTTAAAAGTATTTTCTTACGATAGTGATTTTTAAAGAACTTATTAGATTTCATTATTGGAAATGTTTTTCCAATGTAGTAACCTTCTTGTCGAATTTTAAGGAAATATTTGTATTAAATTCTGAAAGCAAAAAAACTGACTAGACGGGAAACTCCCGCTAGCCAGTTTTTATTTATTGATTACTCATTATCCTTTGCGTCTTCCTTCTGATCAGCGTCTTCTTGCTTCGGCTTTTTTTCTGCCTCTTCTTGTTTGCCTTCAGTCGCGTCTTTTTCAGAAGTATCATCTTCTACTGCATTTTCTTCTGCTGGTTCGGCTTCTGGCTGATCACCTGAAACATTTTTCTCTTCTACATTTACTTCTTGAAGAGTAGCAAGGGATTTGTGGAAGTAATCCAGTGGATTAACAGCTACATTTTCCTTGCGAATTTCAAAGTGTACGTGAACGCCAGCATCTTCGTTAAACAGGCTCTTTCCAGCTTTTGCGATAACTTGTCCTTGATCGACGATATCTCCAACTGCTACATCAAAGTCTTTGACTGATTGATAACGAGTGACAATTCCTTTGCTGTGCTCGATTTCAACTGTGTTACCTAAAAGTGAATCCTCTTGAACCTTTGTAACCGTTCCACTCATAGCTGCTAGAACATCAAACTCTTTCCCATCCATGGAGATGTCGATTCCCTGGTTTGGATAATACATATTTCCATACACCACTAAAGCTGCTTCCTGTTGCTCAGCAGAAGCTTCAGAATCGTAGAATTCTTTTTCGATTACTGTATCTTCTGGATTTTGAACTGGCATCACAAAGTTTTCTAATGTACGATTAACTTCTTCTGCCGGCTCATTAAACTCGTTGTCTGTAGGAATTCCATCATAGCTGTAATCCTTGGCTTTTTCCGACACATCATTTCCTGCTTGGTACCACAGAATCCCCGTGATAATGATTGCTGCACTTGCTAAATAGATTGCTGGGTATGCCCAACGTTTTTTCAAAAAGTTTTGAGAAGGTTGTTTCTTTTCTTCCTCTCTCATTTTCATCACCTCAGCAATCATTCTGAACAGAATTCTGAAAATATATACATATTCCTAAAAAAATTTTTAATTCTTATCTTTCGACAAAACCAATTAAATTATGTATTATTTTAAAAATAAGTTTGAACTAAGCTACAAATGTGGCATTACATAGCTCTCTATACTCCTATATCATGGTACAATGAAGAAAAAGAAAGGACTTGCTTATGAGAATATTGCTTAAATTTGCTTTAACTGCTGCGCCTTTTCTCTATATGATTCTCATATGGGTCATGTCCAGCAATCCTGACGATGCTGTCATTCGCTTCCCAAACGACACTTGGGATCGTTTTATAAAAGAATCTCTCCATCTCATTGAATTCGCCATTCTCTATGGATTATTTGTATTGGCTCTGTTAGCACATGGAATGCTTCGTTATACATTAAACTTTGCCGTAGCATTGATTGCTATATTTTATGGCTTTATCGATGAAATTCATCAATCTTTTGTTCCTTACCGCTCTTCAACAATGATTGATGCAGCGAAGGATTTACTTGGTGTTACCATTCTCTTTTGGATCGTCAATCGCACCTATTTTAAAAAATCCCATCACTTCTTAACAAAGTTTATGAAGAGTATTGAACACTATTTTGAAGGAATAAAAAAGGATTGATTCTTTAAAGGCTTTCAGCACGCCTTAAAGAATCAATCCTTTTATTTTATCGTTGTGCCGTCACTTTTTTCAGGAGATTGTCGGACTTTGTAATCTCTACACCTTTATAATAATGGGTAACAATTTCCTGATAGTCTTTCCCCTCTTTCGCCATACCGTTTGCTCCATATTGGCTCATTCCTACACCGTGTCCAGAGCCTTTCGTCGAGATGACAATGTGATTATCCTTTAAATACCAGGTAAAATCTGAGGATCTCAAGCCAAGCTTATCTCTTATTTCCCTGCCCGTGAAACCTTTACCGCTAATCTCTACATTTGCTACCCTTTTTCCTTCTGTTCGGGAAGTGATGGTCCCTACTGAACCATCATTCGGCAAGGCCACCCCTAATTTCTGCTGAAACTCGTTAATTGGAATGATCTTGGTATCCTCAAATCTAGGAGACGCTGAATCCCAAGGACTCTCCACACTCCTTAAATACGGTAATTCAGCCTCCCAATAAGCCTCGGAATTTTCCGTATATCCATTACTAGTCGAAAAGAAGGCGGCTGTAATAGGCTTTCCATTATAAGTGAGAACCTGGCCCATCGTTTCTCGTACTGCTTCTGAAATTTTGTTGATTTTCCATTCATAATCAGCACCCCAAAGATTCGCAAGCTCCTTTTGATTTTTATAAACCTGATGAGTAACCGTATCCGTTACATCAGCCCCTTTTGGAACATTGGCGTCATCTATAAGCAGATGATTGACAATATACGTCCTTGCAGCAAGAGCCTGTGCTTTTAATGCTTCTTTTTCAAAATCTGCCGGCATCTCTCCAGCCACTACTCCTACAACATACTGTTCTAAAGGAAGTTTTTCAATTAGATCCTGTTTTGATCGGTAGACAGCCACTTCTACGGAATCCCCTAATTCTTCAACAGATGGTGGATTCTTTAGCTTTTCATCTAAATTTGCTGTTTCTTTGTCTGAGGAGAAAGGGAGTACAAGGAGTGTTGGTACGATAAAAATCATGCTAATGAAAATTGAGAAGATAATCAGTACTGGTTTTAATTGCTTCATGTTCGCTGCCTCCAATGCAAGAATAAATAGGAGAATGCCCTAGCACAATTCTCCACTCATTTACATATGTATGGTAGTGGACAAGCTTTTATGAGAATTTTATATAGTTGGGGGATGTTTTTCTTTTGAGAGTCATGAAGCTCACTTTCCGCTCTAAATAGCCTATTTTATTGAGGAAGGATGAGAAACCTCTTACTGTTAT
The DNA here is from genome assembly GCF_001648555.1 of Rossellomorea aquimaris TF-12. Classification (GTDB taxonomy): domain Bacteria; phylum Bacillota; class Bacilli; order Bacillales; family Bacillaceae_B; genus Rossellomorea; species Rossellomorea aquimaris. Next base: position 83,108 of record NZ_LQXM01000025.1, read on the forward strand.
ATAAAAAACGAGCCGACTTCCACCATAATCAATCCGATTTGGGGTGTAATCGAGTCAGTTTACCTAGTAATCAATCCATTCCAAACTGAAATCGATCCAAAACTTTCAATTATCGATCCGTTTTCCAATTCTATACAAACACACCGTAAACAAAAAAAGTAAGCTTCTCTAAAAGAAAAGCTTACCCTTTTTTCTAACCTATTTTATGCATCTTTAATCATGTTTTGTTCAGAAACTGCTACATCTGCTTCTTCAACGTCATTAATACGTTCGATGTCAGCACCTAAGCCCGCAAGCTTTTGGTGGAAGTTCACATATCCACGATCTAAGTGCTTAAGTTCTGTTACGCGTGTATAGCCGTCTGCTACTAGACCAGCAATAGATAGGGCCGCTGCTGCACGTAAATCTGTTGCAGCTACTTCTGCTCCTTGTAGCGCTGTAGGTCCACTCATGATAACGGAACGACCTTCAATTTTAATGTCTGCTCCCATGCGACGGAATTCTTCTGCATGCATGAAACGGTTTTCGAACACAGTCTCAGTGATTACACTAGTACCGTCAGCTGCAAGAAGCAGGGCCATCATTTGAGATTGCATATCTGTTGGGAAACCAGGATGAGGCATTGTTTTGATATCGACTGATTTCAACTTTTCCGGTCCAATAACGCGCAGACCTTCTGCTTCATCAATAATGGTTACACCCATCTCTTCCATTTTGGCAACTAATGAAGATAAATGCTCAGGAATTGCTCCCTTTACAAGAACATCTCCTTGAGTAATAGCAGCTGCCACCATAAATGTTCCTGCTTCGATGCGGTCAGGAATTATGCTATGCTCTACTCCGTAAAGACGGTCAACACCTTCAATACGAATCGTGCCAGTACCAGCTCCGACAACATTTCCTCCCATTTTGTTCAGGAAGTTCGCTAAATCAACAATTTCAGGTTCTTTTGCTACGTTTTCTAGAATCGTTGTTCCTTCTGCAAGAGCTGCAGCCATCATAATGTTTTCTGTCGCTCCTACACTTGGGAAGTCAAGATATACTTTGGCACCTTGTAATCTGCCATCAACTTCTGCTTCGATAAAACCATTTCCAACCTTCACTTTTGCTCCCATTGCTTCAAAGCCTTTTAAGTGTTGGTCGATTGGTCTTGATCCAATAGCACATCCACCAGGTAGAGCTACACGAGCTTTACCAGTACGTCCTAATAATGAGCCCATTACTAGAACTGATGCACGCATTTTGCGTACATATTCGAATGGTGCTTCTACAAATAACTCTCTTGATGCATTCACGATAACTTCATCAGAGTTAAACTCAACATCTGTATTTAAATGACGTAATACTTCATTAATCGTATATACATCGGAGAGTGGTGGTACGTTTTTAATTATACTTTTTCCTTCACTTGCTAATAATGTAGCAGCGATGACAGGTAAAACGGCATTTTTTGCTCCTTCAACTTGAACAGTACCGCTTAAGCGCTGACCGCCGCGGACGATAATTTTTTCCAAGGTATTCCCCTCCGCGTCCAATTTCTCTATATTAATATTCAATGATTAGGATGGGTGTGCCAATGACAAAGGTTGTCTTGGTGCCCAATCCACTTTTCCGAAGACCTAGTTGTATGTTCATTTCATGATTTTTTGTTGGTATATTCCGTGACATTTGTTTCGAATATGCTGAAATGGAGTAAAAGTCATCTTCTTTTAAAGATTCCAATTCTTGAGCATCTAAATTAGACATCAAATCGACAGCTTGATTCGACAAAACTTTATCAAGCTTATCATTGAATTCGCCTTTTATACAAGAGAAAATCATAGGTTTATTAGTGAAAATGATTTCCATATTTGGGATAAAATGTTTCTTTAAATACTGCTTTGTTTTTTCTCCCAATGCTTTCTGATCACCACGTATTTCATACATAATATACGAGACACCATGGTCATTTGTAAGGGTGTGCTGAATCTTAATCGTTTCTTCCCCGTGAGAACTCTGACGAACTCCCACAACGATTATTTCTTCGGCTTTTTTATTTGTCACCCATTTAAAATCAGAAAATTTTTCTTGCATAGTCATACTATATTTGGCAAATCCTTTATTCGTGAAGCTTTTTCCATTTTCTCTTGCATATAGAGACCATTCAGTTACTTGACCTTGTGTTTGATCAATAGCCTGATCAAGCTTTTCGATGTCTAATAAATGATTGGCTTCGATAGTGTTGTTCCCATTAAAGACAGGAAGAAAACCTAATCCAACAAAAAATATTAAAAAAATGTAAAGATACCGTCTCATTTTCCATTCCTCCCCTTAGTAAAAGTCTTTCCGATTAGGGGGAGAACATACTTTCAAAATGTCGTCATCTTTTTACAATTCTCTTCATTGTTGAATGTCCTGTTCGTGTGAATCGTTTAATGAAACTTTTTCACAAAGGTACAAACACAAAATCAATCTTACTGAAAACATGCGGTGATGAAAACATGTAGGAAGTCCTATTTTTTAACAGAAAAGCGGAAGATGTAAATGTAATTGAGAATATTTACTCCTTTTCGCTTAAACGTGACTACTACTTAACGATTTACTGAAAGAATACAGGTAGCTGCTGAGACCATAAGTAATAGTCTAGTAAAAACTTGCTGACGGCTGACCCGATTGCAATTGTTAATAAGATATACAATAGTCTTCCTTGAGCTACTCGATTTTTCTTCAATAGCTTATCAAGCTGAATAGCTTGAAGAGACCAAAAGGTAATCCCAAAAACAAATAGATGAACAATCATGCTTATAAGGGCCTGCTGACCGAAGCTTTCTACCATTATTCTTCCTCCAATCGAATATTTTCGACACACTTAGTCATTTTACCACATAAAGCTCTCACAATATATGTAATTTACAAAATTTTTAAGATGAGTTTTGTTATGAGATTTCCTTTGAGGTCCGTCCCTCAAATGGGCTCTTTTTTTTGGGGGTTTTTTCTCTCTTATTTAGAGCAACAATGATGTGGATGTTTATATTAAAAACCTTTTCCTAACATCTCATGGAATACGTATATAAAAACAACTATCTTCATCATTCCAACTGGGTTGTTTATAGGGTTATTTGCTCTTTATCTTTGGGTCCAGTGGTTAACTTAATTTGAAGGGGGTATTAAATGACGAATAAAATTTTATATTCAATTTATTCGTGAAGTCATACGAGTAGAGTTAGCAGGAGGAAAGTAATCAACGGCTACTTTATAAGGGTTGGAAATGAAGTTCTCATGCTTTTTGATGGGAAAGATTACGTTTTACGAGCTATATTCAAAATATCCAGTTGTTAGCCAAAGATTCCTGTGGAAATTACTGAGCCACTGAAATTTCTTTGGTTGAAGATGATGATGAAAATGCTTTAAGAAAAATCCATAGGAAGCTTTTTAGAAATCTACACAACCGGCAACCAGTCTATACACGGTTATATTACAAGTATTATGAATGGTTACTTAACATTCTTTTCCCCCATGTATAAAACGATGCTGATTCCCCTTCAACACTTAGATTGGATCATTCCAAATTCTAGTCAATCTTCACCATCCGTCTTTAATTTAGGAATCGGAGAGGATTCTATCGGTAAAATTGATAGAGTAGAAGATAATATTATAGAAATCATTACTGCCAAAGGGGAACCTAGCTTTGTCGATATAGGGCATATCCAATCGGTACACTTGTGTTAGATACTCAAAAAACACCTTTCCAATTGGAAAGGTGTTTTTTATTAGAAATTACGTTCGGAAACGTTAATTCTGTTCATGGCACGCTTAAGTGCAAGCTCGGCACGACGGAAATCGACGCTTTCCTGTTGTGCCTGAATGCGACTTTCTGCGCGGCCTTTTGCTTCTTTAGCTCGTTGTACATCGATAGCTTCTGCTGTTTCAGCAGACTGTGCTAGAATTGTCACTTGTTCAGGACGTACTTCTAAAAATCCGCCACTGACAGCTACAAGCTCAGTGTTGCCACCTTTTTTCAGGCGTACCGCACCGATTTGTAGTGGAGCAACCATCGGAATGTGTCCAGGTAAGATTCCAAGCTCACCGCTTTGAGCCTTTGTGCTCACCATTTCCACTTCTGAATCGTACACTGGGCCATCGGGAGTGACAATATTGACTTTTAATGTCTTCATTTTCTTCCCTCCTGGTCCCTAATTATACCTCTACGCCCATTTCCTTCGCTGCAGCTAATACGTCCTCAATTGGACCTACTAGACGGAATGCATCTTCAGGAATGTGATCGTATTTACCTTCAAGAATATCAACGAAGCCTTTAACTGTGTCCTTCACTTCAACGTAAGAACCTTTTTGGCCAGTGAACTGTTCTGCAACGTGGAAGTTTTGAGATAAGAAGAATTGTACACGACGTGCGCGGTGTACTGTTAACTTATCATCATCAGAAAGCTCATCCATACCTAGGATCGCGATGATATCTTGAAGTTCTTTATAGCGCTGTAATGTTTGTTGAACGTTACGAGCAACATTGTAGTGTTCTTCTCCAACAATCTCAGGAGAAAGAGCACGAGAAGTTGATGCTAAAGGATCTACCGCAGGGTAGATACCCATTTCTGAAAGCTTACGCTCAAGATTTGTTGTTGCATCTAAGTGAGCGAAAGTTGTTGCAGGAGCTGGATCAGTGTAGTCATCGGCAGGTACATAGATCGCTTGGATCGATGTTACAGAACCTACGTTTGTTGACGTGATACGCTCTTGTAATTGACCCATTTCAGTAGCAAGTGTTGGCTGGTAACCAACGGCAGAAGGCATACGTCCTAGAAGGGCAGAAACCTCAGAACCTGCTTGCGTGAAACGGAAGATGTTATCGATGAACAGAAGTACGTCTTGACCTTGCTCATCACGGAAATATTCAGCCATTGTAAGACCTGTCAGGGCAACACGCATACGTGCTCCTGGTGGCTCGTTCATTTGACCGAATACCATCGCTGTTTTCTTAATAACGCCAGAATCACTCATCTCGTGGTAAAGGTCATTTCCTTCACGAGTACGCTCTCCAACACCGGCGAATACAGAGATACCACCGTGCTCTTGGGCGATGTTGTTAATAAGCTCCTGGATTAATACGGTTTTACCAACACCGGCACCACCGAATAGACCGATCTTACCACCCTTGATATATGGTGCAAGTAAGTCTACTACTTTGATACCTGTTTCAAGAATCTCAACTTCTGTAGAAAGTTGATCAAAAGTAGGTGCTTGTCTGTGAATTGGATCGCGACGGGCACCTGCTTCTAGAGGCTCATCTAAATCGATTGATTCACCTAGAACGTTGAATACACGACCTAAAGTTACATCCCCTACTGGTACAGAGATTGGTGCTCCTGTATCAAGTACGTCAGCTCCACGTTGTAAACCGTCCGTAGAAGCCATAGCAATCGTACGTACAGAATCATCACCTAGGTGAAGGGCAACCTCTAATGTAAGTTCAGCTCTATCTGCAATTTGGACCTTTAATGAGTTGTAGATATCAGGAAGTTGGCCACTGGCAAACTTGACATCAACAACTGGACCCATTACTTGAAGAACGTGTCCTTTGTTCATCTCTTTCCCTCCTAACTAGCTTTTGACAAAAACTTTATAAAGTATAAACGGTTATAAAAACCGTTATCGTTCTATTCCAGTGCCGCTGCCCCACCAACAATCTCAGTGATTTCCTGAGTGATGGCTGCTTGACGTGCACGGTTAAATGATAGTGTAAGGTCACTAATGATTTCCTTCGCATTATCCGTTGCATTTCTCATGGCTGTCATACGAGCAGCATGCTCACTTGCTTTACCGTCCAATAATGCACCGTAAATCAAGCTTTCAGCGTATTGAGGAAGCAACACTTCCAGGATCTCCTCTGCAGAAGGCTCAAATTCGTAAGAAGTAAGCTTCCCTGAAGGAGTCAGATCCGTTAACGGTAATACTTTTTTCTCCGTAACATCCTGTTGGATTGCACTTACATAGTGGTTGTAGAACATATACAGTTCATCATATGCCTCAGACGAGAACATACCAACCGCTTTGTTTGCGATATCCTTAATGTCTGCGAAATTCGGTTGATCCGGAAGACCAACGACTGTTTCCAAGACATTATAGCCTTTTTTACGGAAGAAATCAGCACCGACACGGCCTAGAGCAATAATGGCGAATTCATCATTCGAGCTGTGACGCTCTTTAATTCGATTGCTAACAGCACGGATTACGCTACTGTTATATGCCCCCGCCAAACCACGATCTGATGTAATGACCAAATACCCGGTTCTTTTAACGGGGCGGGAGACTAGCATCGGATTCCTCACACCTTGACTACCCGCTGCAACGGATGTCACCACTTCTTGAATTTTGTTCATGTAAGGAACGAATGACTTAGCATTCGTCTCCGCACGATTCAATTTAGAAGCCGAAACCATTTCCATTGCTTTGGTGATTTGACTTGTCTTTTTGGTAGAAGTAATACGAGTTTGTATATCGCGTAACGATGCCACTGGTTCTCACCACCCTTTACATATTGTCAGACGTAAGGGAGCTTGGTACGAGAGCACAAGCTATTCCCCTACGGTTGTTGTTGCCGTTTAGCCGACAACCTTTATCCCTTATTCAGACTTAATGAATGTCTTCTTGAATTCATTGATAGCTGCTGCCATTGCATCGTCTTCAGGAAGACCTTTAGTCGTACGAATATGGTCTAACAGTTCAGTATGGTTGTGATCTAACCAGCTTAGGAATTCACCTTCGAAACGACGAATGTCTACTACTGGAATATCATCTAAATGACCTTTTGTAAGTGAATAGAAGATCATAACTTGTTTTTCAACTTTAAGTGGTTTGTTAAGATCCTGTTTCAGTACTTCTACTGTACGAGCACCACGATTTAGTTTCGCTTGTGTCGCTTTATCAAGATCAGATCCAAATTGAGCAAATGCTTCAAGCTCACGGTAAGCAGCTAAGTCAAGACGAAGAGTACCAGAAACCTTTTTCATTGCTTTAATTTGTGCGGATCCACCAACACGTGATACGGATAAACCTGCATTGATCGCCGGACGAACACCGGAGAAGAATAAGTCAGATTGTAAGAAAATCTGTCCGTCAGTGATGGAGATAACGTTTGTTGGGATATAAGCTGAGATATCTCCAGCTTGTGTTTCAACGAATGGTAATGCAGTGATGGAACCTCCACCTTTAGCATCACTTAACTTCGCTGCACGCTCAAGTAAACGAGAGTGTAGGTAGAATACGTCACCAGGGAATGCTTCACGACCTGGAGGACGGCGTAATAATAGGGAAAGCTCACGGTAAGCCGAAGCCTGTTTAGAAAGATCATCATATACAACAAGAACGTGCTTGCCGTTATGCATGAACTCTTCACCCATAGTGATACCAGCATATGGTGCTAAGAATAGCATTGGAGCTGGTGAAGCAGCTGATGCTGTTACAACGATTGTGTAATCTAAAGCACCGTGCTTACGTAATGTCTCAACTGCGTTACGTACAGTTGATTCTTTTTGACCAATTGCAACATAGATACATATCATGTCTTGGTCTTTTTGGTTTAAAATTGAGTCAATCGCAACAGATGTTTTACCTGTTTGACGATCTCCGATAATTAATTCACGTTGTCCACGACCGATTGGAACTAAAGCGTCAATCGCTTTAATACCTGTTTGAAGTGGCTCGTGTACAGATTTACGATCCATAACACCAGGAGCTCCACCTTCAATTGGACGTGTTTTTGTTGTAGCAATTGGACCTAATCCATCAACTGGTTGTCCAAGTGAGTTTACAACACGACCTACTAGTTCTTGTCCTACTGGTACTTCCATGATACGTCCAGTACGACGAACCTCATCGCCTTCACGAATGCCTGTATATGGTCCGAGAATGATGATACCAACGTTGTTCTCTTCTAAGTTTTGTGCCATTCCCATGACACCGTTAGAAAATTCAACAAGCTCTCCAGCCATGACATTGTCGAGGCCATGAGCACGAGCGATACCGTCACCGATTTGGATAACTGTACCTACGTCGCTTACTTTCATCTCAGACTGATAGTTTTCAATTTGCTTTTTTATCAGCGCGCTGATTTCTTCCGCCTTGATGCTCATGAATTTCACCCCTCATTTATACGAAAGTTAACGAATTAGTTCACGCTCAAGACGAGTTAATTTACCTTGCAGGCTTCCATCATAAATACGGGTTCCGATTTGAACCTTGATGCCGCCAAGTAAATTTTCGTCTGTCACATTGGTAATTCTAAGTGATTGTTTTCCTACTTTTTTTGCAAAAGAAGATGATAATGCTTTTTGCTCATCTTCACTTAACGGACGTACAGAGTACACTGTGGCATCTGCAACACCGTGTGCTTCATTTGCTTGTTCAATGAACGCATCCACTAAACCAACAATTTGATCCGTGCGATGACGGTCTGTAAGAAGCATTAAAGTATTTGATACATATGGTGAAGCAGTTGAAAATGCTTCTTGTATAATCGCTTTCTTCTTATCTAACGTCAGCTTTGGGTTTTCAAAAAGAACACTTAATTCCTTGTTTTCTAAGAAAACAGCTTTTACTGCGCGTAACTCTTCTTCAATTGCTTCAAGTTGATTATGCTCCTGGGCAATTTCGAAAAGAGCTAACGCATAACGCTTTGCAATTGTAGAGTAGCTCATCGCTCTTCCCCTACCTCATGAATATAATCGTTAATTAACTTCTGTTGGTCGTCTGCTGAAAGTTCTTTCTCGATAACCTTAGAAGCAATAAGTACTGATAAAGATGCAACCTGTTCGCGTAGTGCTGTAACAGCTTGTTCTTTTTGTGTTTCGATTTCACGCTTAGCTGACTCTTTCAAGCGCTCTGCTTCTAAACGAGCAGTTGCGATAATCTCTTCACGTTGCTCAGAACCTTGTTTCTTAGAGTTTTCAATCATTGTTTGAGCTTCTTGGCGTGCTTCTTTAAGAAGCTGCTTTTGCTCTTCTAAAATGTTGTTTGCCTCTGTGCGGCTCTTTTCTGCTGCTGAGATTTCACCAGCGATATGATCCTCACGTTGTTGCATAATCCCCATTAACGGTCCCCAAGCAAATTTCTTAAGAAGCGCCATTAGGATAAGGAACATAACAAGTTGGAAAAGGATATCTCCACTATTAAAGTGGCCACCTGCAGTTTCACCAATAACGAATGCGTTAGTTAACATACTCGATTCACTCCCTTCAAGAATCGATTGGATCTTATTTTTTAATAAAGAACAAATCTATACTTGCTCGAATAATTCTTTCAGTACATACGAATGGCGAAGATAATCGTCAAGACGAACTTCGCCATTTAACATTATTGCGTCAGTTCTATTAGCTTCCTAGTGCGATGAATGCAATAACTACACCGATGATTGGAAGTGCCTCAACTAATGCGATACCGATAAACATTGTTGTTTGTAAAGTACCTCTTAATTCTGGTTGACGTGCAATTCCTTCTACTGTACGACCTACGATAAGACCGTTACCAATACCTGCTCCTAGTGCTGCTAAACCAACTGCGATTGCTGCTGCGATAAGACTCATTCTAAAGTTCCTCCTTTAATGTATAAGAAAAATATTTTTTACATATATGTTTGTCCACCGTAATGAACAGGTATATATTAATGGTCGTGGCTGACTTTGTGAGCCATATAAACCATTGTTAACATACAGAAAATAAATGCTTGGATTGACCCAATAAATACTGAGAACCCTTGCCATGCAAGCATGGGAGCGATTGCTCCAATAAGACCGCCAGGACCACCATTCACGGCTAAACCTGCGATTAATGCTAACAGAATTTCACCTGCATAGATGTTCCCGTAAAGACGTAGCCCCAATGTAAGAGTATTTGCAAACTCTTCAATGATTTTTAGCGGGAATAACCACCACATAGGCTTGAAAAAGTCTTTACCGTATTCACCGAACCCTTTCAATCTGATTCCATAATAATGGGATAGTGCTACCACCATAACTGCAAGAGTCAGTGTGATTGCCGGATCGGCTGTAGGTGATTTCCACCATAGCTCATGATCATACACAACTGAGAATGGAAGCCCCAGCATGTTTGATACAAAGATATACATGATAATAGTGAGACCTAAAATATGAAAACGACCACCCGTTTTCCAGTCCATGTTACTTTTAATAATCCCTTTAACAAAGTCCATAACCCACTCGAAAAAGTTTTGCATTCCAGTTGGTTTAAGAGCTAAGCGCCGTGTAGACAAGAGAGCAATAATAAACACAATGGCAGATGCGACCGTGATCATCATTACGTTGGCCAGGTTAAAAGTCAGACCCATAAAATCGGCTAAAGGTGCTTCATGATTCAAAATACTTCACCTCTCTTCCCCGCTATTTATTAGTTTTAAAAGTGCTAAAAAAATAATCTATCATAATGACAATATAGGTTGTCATTAATCCAATAATAAGACTTAGGAGATGAAATGTTTCTGGAAAACGGGTAGCAATTATGACACCTAAGGCTGCTGCAGCCATCCTGGAAGTGGTCCCTAGTGATCTCACTTTTTTTCCTGCTAAGACGGCGTCTCCAAATTTGGTGACTCGCTTTGCCATGCCCCAGTGCATAAAGAAACTTAAACTTGTCCCTAAAATTAACCCTAAGAATACTGATTTGTGGGCGGTGAATCCCCAACCCAGGACGTAAATAGAAAGCACGTATACTATGTATTTCCGCTGTCTATTAAACATTTGATGAAGTTCCGGCATATCTTATTATTCTCCTAAGAAGAAATGTCGTACTGTACGAAGCATCGCATAGATTCCTGCTGCTAACCCCAGGAGTAATCCGATGATTAAAAAGAGTGGTGCTGAATCTACTTGTTGATCAATCCATTTCCCTAGAAAGATTCCTATTAAAATAGAACCAACAAGCTGTGATAAAATGGCAGAATAAATCGCCATCGCTTTATATGGGCTTTGGTTTTTTTGACCCATTTTAACCCTTCCCATCCATTAAAAATTGAAGGTGAGTTAAACACTATTCATATGATGTAAAACCGTTTTCATCATGCTTATACACTTGTGAAAACCCTATCATTTTACATCCTTTGTAAGCATACAATAGGGCTTTATCTATGTCAATGCAATCAAGTTAAAAAGTTCACAACCTATCCACGCGTTTCAAAATTGTTCACATTTTCAACACATTTACTAGAAAAAAAGGCGCAAAATATTTAAACGTGCCCTTCACAGTATAAGCGTTTTTTGCTTTTTGGGGTTATCTGATCGCCTTCTTCAACTCCAATAGAAGCTGTGACAATTAGGACTAAATAACCTCATCGTCTGTGCTCTCAAACTCTACCAATTGCCCAACCATTTAATAGACATTAAATCATTATGCCCCCCTCATTATATAGAAAATTCCGTTATGGAGTAACCCATGAATTTAATGTAAATACTTCCAATCAGTCAGAAACGAAGCTCATTCAACCATCAGTATCACCACTATGAAACAGAAATTAAAACAAAACCGGATTTCTTTAAATAGAAATCCGGTTTTGTTTTAACTTATTTCGTTCCATATAGTCGATCGCCTGCGTCTCCTAAACCAGGGACGATGTAGCCTTTTTCGTTAAGCTTTTCATCAAGTGCTGCAATATAGATATCTACATCTGGATGTTCTTCCTTGATAGCATCTACCCCTTCAGGACATGCAACTAAACACATGAAAGTAATGTTTTTTGCGCCACGTTTCTTTAATGAATTAATCGCTTCCACTGCTGAACCACCAGTCGCAAGCATTGGATCTACTAAAATGAAATCACGCTCTTCAACATCACTTGGAAGCTTTACATAATATTCAATCGGTTTTAGAGTCTCTGGATCACGATATAATCCTACATGGCCAACCTTAGCCGCAGGGATTAGCTTCAGAATTCCATCAACCATTCCTAAGCCTGCACGCAGGATCGGAACAATCCCTAATTTTTTTCCTGTAAGGGTTTTCGCCTTCGCTGTGCTCACAGGCGTTTCAATTTCAATCTCTTCAAGGGGAAGCTCACGTGTAATTTCAAACGCCATAAGTGTAGATACTTCATCTACCAGCTCGCGAAATTCCTTTGTACCTGTGTTCTTATCACGTATAAACGTTAGCTTGTGTTGGATTAATGGATGATCAAATACATATACTTTTCCCATTCGACTCTCTCCTTTAAATTCATTTTATGTAAAAATAATTTATCTATATCATTTACACCTTTGACTATTGTACATAAAAGACTATTTAAGAGCAATAAGATAGGGAATGTGTAATGAAATCGTTAGAATGTTTTTAACAACTTCCTTTAATCTATTCTATTATTCTATTGACTCTGTTAATTAAAGTGTGGATTGGTTCTAGCAATGTCTATTAAAAAACCTCCTTAAAAGGGAGGTCCGTCCCTAATAAAGAGGTTTTTTTAGAATCCATTATCTTTCAGGATATAATTCGAATTTGCTTGTTAAGTCGAGAACACGCTTGCGTGCTTCTTCCAGCTTTGCCTCATTTTCGTGGTTTTTCAATGTCAGTGCCATGATAGAGGCAATTTCATCCATGTCTTCTAAACCGAAGCCTCTAGATGTTACAGCTGCAGTACCAATACGCACTCCACTCGTTACGAAAGGACTTTCCGGATCAAACGGGATTGTATTTTTGTTTACAGTAATCCCAATTTCATCTAATACCTTTTCAGCAATCTTCCCTGTTAAACCCAGTGAACGAAGGTCAATTAATAATAGATGATTATCGGAACCACCTGATACTAGATTAATCCCTTCTTTTACTAATCCTTCTCCTAAGCGCGCAGCATTATCGATAATGTTCTGAGCATACTCTTTAAAAGAATCCTGCAACGCTTCTCCAAATGCAACGGCTTTTGCAGAAATAACATGCATTAGAGGTCCACCCTGTAGTCCCGGGAAAATAGATTTGTCGATTTTCTTCGCAAACTCTTCTTTACACAGAATCATCCCGCCACGAGGACCACGTAGTGTTTTGTGAGTCGTCGTTGTCACGAAGTCTGCGTATGGAACTGGATTCTGATGAAGTCCAGCCGCTACTAATCCAGCGATGTGAGCCATATCTACCATTAAATATGCGCCCACTTCGTCTGCGATTTCACGGAATTTAGCAAAATCGATCTTTCTTGGATACGCACTTGCTCCTGCTACAATCAGCTTCGGCTTGTGCTCTAACGCTTTTTGTCTTACATCTTCGTAGTTGATTAGGTGCTTCTCATCATCCACACCATACTCTACGAAATTATATTGAATTCCACTGAAGTTCACTGAACTCCCGTGAGTTAAATGTCCGCCATGAGATAGATTCATTCCAAGAACTGTGTCCCCTTGTTCTAGAATGGTAAAGTAGACTGCCATATTGGCTTGTGCTCCTGAATGGGGTTGAACATTCGCATGCTCCGCTCCAAAAAGTTCTTTCGCACGGTCGCGAGCTAAATTCTCAGCTACATCTACGTGCTCACAGCCACCATAATAGCGACGACCAGGGTACCCCTCTGCATACTTATTCGTTAAAACGGAGCCTTGTGCTTCCATAACGGCTTCACTAACAAAGTTTTCAGATGCAATTAACTCGATTTTCGTTCGCTGACGCTCTAATTCATCTTGAATCGCTGCATAAATTTCCGGATCTTGCTTGGCAATCTTACTCATACATATCCCCCTTTTAATCATAGGCCCAACTTCTCTAGGTGCCTCATTGATTCATTCACTACCATTCTATCATGATTAATAAAAACTCGAAATAAAAACGTATAGGCAAAATGGAATGTTCGTGTTTGGAGAGGGACGGACCTTGAAGAGGGATTGTATTGTTGATGAAGGTTAAGATTGGTTGATTTTTCGGGGGTGTGTGTTTGTCGAAAAATCGGTAGCTCGCTGATATATTTCGAATTTCGCTCGATAAATTGAGAATTTCGCTGATATATTTGTTTTTTCGCTCGATAAATTCCAGATTTCGCTGATATATTTCTTCGGCCCTCACAAAAAGCATGGAATCTCCATTTGGAATCAGACAACTCTCCCATTAATGCTTAATTAGCTATGTATTCTCTATTAATTAATATGAAAAACAGCTATTTTTCATAAAAATATGGAGTTTTTGCCCCAATCCTGGGTCCAAAAAAGAGGTGCGTCCCTCATCGCTTTAACGCAACGAGGGACGCACCTCCGATATCAGATTTATTCATTCATACACAGCCCGCACTCCACCAATTAACTTTGGTCTTGTTTTCGCAAGGGTGACGTGGGCTTCACCGAGGCTTTTTTGTGATACTCGGATTGGGACCGCAACGTGTTTTAGGTGCATTCCGATGAAGGTGTCACCGATATCAATGCCGGCATCTCCTTTGATGTGTTCGACCATCGCGGGATTTGAAAAGGAATGGTACGCATGAGTCGCCATGGCTCCACCGGCTTTTCGCACAGGAACAACGGTTACTTCATCCAGACCTCTCTGTTCAACTAGCTCTCTCTCCACCACTATGGCCCGGTTCAAATGTTCACAGCATTGAAAGGCAAGGAAGACTCCAAGGGAATCCGAGAAGGTTTTCAGCTCAGAAAAAATCATTTCTGCCACTTCAATGGTTCCCGCTGTACCAATTCGTTCTCCCATTACTTCAGACGTGGAACAGCCTACAACAAAAACTTGTCCCTGTTTCATTGGAACCTTATTCTTAAAATCGTGTAAGATTTCTTGTAGTTGTTCTTTTAGTTGAGCGATTTCCATGAAATCCTCTCCTTAATGTTTGTCTTCGTAAGCGGCAATTTTCCCTATTCGATTGGCGTGACGTCCGCCTTCAAACTCTGTTTCTAACCATGTTTTAGCGATTTCACGTGCTAGTCCCGGACCGATGACACGTTCACCCATAGCAAGAATGTTGCTATCATTGTGTTGACGAGTGGCTTTTGCACTGAAAACGTCATGCACAAGGGCACAGCGAATGCCTTTTACTTTGTTCGCAGAAATGCTCATTCCAATTCCAGTTCCACAGATGAGAATTCCACGATCAAACTCTCCACTTGCTACTTTTTCAGCTACTGGCACTGCATAGTCTGGATAGTCTACAGAGCTTCCACATTCACATCCGAAATCCTCAAACTCCAACCCGATTTCTTCTAATAATGATTTGATTTCTTCACGAATAGTTACTCCACCGTGATCTGATGCAATAGCGATTTTCATTCTACGTCACTCCTCTATTTTTTCTATTGTTTGTTAGTTTTATTTTGACATACCCATTTCAATATATAAAGTTTTTGATAAAAAAACTAGCATGAGAAATCATGCTAGCTGTTTTTCTTATAAATGGAAACGAGTAATTGTACTCTTTAACGATTCTGCTTGTGCCTTCAGATTTAACGCCAATTTTTCTACGTTTTCCATTACTTCTGCTTGCTCTTTTGTGGATTCTGATACTTCTTCAGCACCTGCTGAGGTTTCTTCTGCTATGGCTGCTACTTCTTGTGATTGTTGGGAAGTTAATTGAATACTATCCATTTGTTGATCCACAAGCGTTGAGATTTTTTTAACAGAGTCAGCCACTTCATGAATGGTGTGGGTCATGACTTCTATCATTTCATTTGTCTTCGTACCTTTTTCCGCTTCACTGTTGGCAGAGTCTACTTGAGACGTGATTTGTCCGACTACATTTCCTACTTCGGTTTGGATGTTTTGGATCAGTTCAGAAATTCCCTGAACGGCCTTTCCACTTTCATCTGCCAGTTTACGTACTTCCTCGGCAACGACTGCAAATCCTTTTCCGTGCTCTCCTGCACGTGCTGCTTCAATGGAAGCATTTAATGCTAGTAAGTTCGTTTGATTCGCTATATCTCCAACGAGTTGAATAATTTGTTCTACTTTTTTCGCATTATCTTCTAAGCGACGAACCGCTTCTAAGGAGTCTTCGTTTCCTTTTGCCAAACGACTAATTCCCGATACAAGGGAGTGAATGACTTCTTTACTTCCTTGAAGCTCTGTCACCATATTCGTCGATATTTGCTCAGATGACTTGGAATGATTCTGCACTTCCTGAGCGATGCGAATGACGTCTTCAACGGACTCAGCTGTTGTCTGAATAGACATGGCAGAGCTTTCGGCACCTGCTGAGATTTCACTGATTGTTTTTGAAATCGAATCGGCTTGAATAGAAGCCATTTGCGACGCCTTAGATAAATCAATTACATTTGAGTTTGTCTTATTGAAGTTCTCATCGATACTCGACACCATATCACGAAGGTTATGAAGCATACGATTAAATGCTAACGCCAACGAACGTATCTCGTCATCAGATTTCGGAACCTCTACTTCTACGGCAATATCCCCTTCTGCTGCTTTTAACGCAGCCTGCTCTAATCGTTGAAGTGGTTTGACGATAAACCTAGCGGCAAAAAAGGCAAGTACTCCTGACCAGAATACACCCATTCCTAGCGTCATGCTCGTAAAGGCAAATTCACTTACATTCGGTGCGAAATTTGGCTTAATAAAATAAATGAAAAATGCACTGGTTGAATATGTTACCACGGCAAGAATTGTGATAAAAAATACTAATTTCTTTCTAAGACCTGATTTGTAACCTTTCACTTTCCCCATCCTTTTTTCTCTCTCCCCATCTAAGTCAATCTTTTTCTTTTTCTAGCTTTATGATTAATTCCTCAATCAACTCATTCAGTTCTCTGTAAGTATGTCTATAGATGTCGACGCTTCCTCCAAAGGGATCTGATACGTCCAAGTTGCCTGGATCAGTAAGTACGTATTCCTTTAAAGTGAAAATTTTATCCGCCACAGAAGGATACTGATCAACAATGGCACGTTTATGATTGGAGGTCATCGTAAAAATATAAGAAGCCCAGTCCAAATCTTCCTTCGTTAACAATTTAGATTGATGTCTATGTATTATATCGTTCTCTTTTAGAACTTCTTTAGCCTGAAATGAAGCATCTGTTCCATCCATGGCAAAAACACCCGCAGACTTCACTTCAAAATCCTCATTTCCTCTATGCTTTAAAACCGCTTCCGCCATAGGACTTCTGCACGTATTTCCCGTACAAACAAACAAGATATTCATAAGTCATCCTCCTTATCACCTATTATAAATTATTTTCCATCCCACCCATAGCTCATTCACAAAGAATACATAAAGAAAAAATACCACAACAAAAACGCCCCACCACCAATCGTGAGGGACGGACCTTCTCTTTATTCAATCAAAACGATTTACAATGGAAGCAGCAGCTTAATCCCAAATGCAAACAAAATACTCCCACCTAATGCCTCACTATATGCACCTAATACCCCTTGAAACTTTCGACCGATTAATAGACCCGTCCATGTTAGAATCGTTGCAGCCATCCCGAAGCAAACAATGGCCACAGCTGTTCTAGCACCGAAGATTCCTAATGTTAGTCCCACTGAAAAGCTATCCAGGCTTACGCTCAAGGCAAAAAGGAGAAGTCCGAATCCTACGGGAGAAATGAGGGTGTTTTCATCTTCTTTAAAGCTCGACATAAACATTTGTACTCCAAGGACAATGAGGAGAATTCCCCCTGCATATGCTGCAAAGGAACCGAATGTTTGTGATAAAAATTTCCCTGTGACCATTCCTAACAAAGGCATCCACACATGAAAAATCCCCACCGTTAAGCCTATGTATAAAATTTGCTTTAGCCTGAGCTGGAACATCCCCATACCGATTCCAATTGAAAAGGCATCCATTCCAAGAGCAAATGCCATTAACATCAGGGTTATCAATTCTCCAAGCATAGTCGTCAATTTTTCTTCCTCCTCTGGACGTGCCTTCAAGACAAACTTATGCATGTCCAGAGGAAAATAGAATCAGAAAACGAGCAAATAAAAAGCTCCTATGGAAACCATAGGAGCGAAAATTAAGGTTTAATTACACGGTAACCTGCTGCCTTTTGAAGGCGGTTCATAATTGCTAATCCAACGCCTTTTTCAGGGAACATTTCAGAGAAAATGATATCCACATCACTTCCGTTAAAAGCTCGTAACGTATCGTATAGGTGGTGTGCAACCGTATGAAGGTCCCTTCTCTCACCTACTGAAAGAATCGTATCCGCATTGAAGTATGCAAGATATTCTTTAGTCGTCAATACACCGACCTTCATCCCTTCTGCCCGTTTTTCATCTACTAATTGTTGAATATACTCTCTGCTGCCGTCCACTAAATAAACAGGTGCATCAGGAGCATAATGAGTATATTTCATACCAGGTGACTTCGGAGCTCCTTTTCCTTCTTTTAAAGATGGATCTACCGCAACCTTACCTACAACTTCCTCAATTTGTTCTTTGGTTACACCACCAGGACGCAGGATTACAGGAATTTCGCCAGTACAATCCAATACCGTCGATTCTACTCCAACTCCCGTCTCTCCACCATCGACTACTCCAGCAATTCTACCTTCCAGGTCATCGATTACGTGCTGAGCCGTTGTAGGACTTGGTTTACCCGATCGGTTTGCACTAGGGGCCGCTATTGGAAGTCCTGATGCTTCTATAATCGCCAGAGCCACTGGGTGATCAGGCATGCGAATGGCTACGGTATCTAAACCTGCCGTTACTTTGCTGGAAAAGACCCCTGCTTTATTTTTAAAAATAAGCGTTAATGGCCCTGGCCAATAGGCCTCTATTAATTTAGCCGCTGCCGATGGAATATCTGCTACGAGCTCTTCTAATTGAGTCTTATTTGATATGTGGACAATAAGTGGATTATCAGATGGTCTACCCTTAGCTTCAAAGATTTTTTCAACAGCTCTATCTGATTTTGCATTCGCACCTAAGCCATAAACCGTTTCGGTTGGGAATGCAATCACTTCATCTTGTTGAAGAATGGTCGCTGCATCCACAATTTGTGGATAACTTTCTTTACTATCCACATCATTTTCCACAATCCAACGTTTTATCATTTCTGTCATTCACCTTCTTCATTCAAACATCAAACTATTCACAAAGTGTGGATAAACACTGAATAATTAAGTGTTCCACAATTCTACTTCTTTGAAAGTATAAAAGAAACCTCTCGAATTCTCAAGTGCTATCCACAAAACGTGAATAATTTAAATACCGCTGTGGATAAACCTGTGGATGAATGTGAATAATTCTGAAAACAACAACATTTAGGGAATAAGAGAATATTGTCGAATTTCAAACAAAAAAACTGAATCAATTTTCAATATAAATGATTCAGTCTTACGTTTATTTATTTTCTATAGTAATCGATTTTTGTCGAACTTTCACTTTAGATATCAAGCTTCATGATGATACAGTTATCCACAGTGGATAACTTTTTGGCATGAACAAAGCTGTTTAATTCATCCACAGAAGCATTATGTTCCTGTTGAAAACCAAGAAGATCAAAGAATGTTAGTGACGCTTTACGATTTGAAATTAAATAAAGTCGACTAAGCTCCTTTTCTTTTGCCAGCTTTAAAATTTCTTGGAAGAGAGCAAATAATTCTTCACTATCAAATGAAGAGGTAACAACGAGTGAGCGGAGAAGACCCGTTTTGTCCTGAACTTCAATTCCTAGAGTCCCTATAACATTTTTATGAGAATCTTCCACTACTAAAAAGCAATCAATGCTATCTTTTATTCCTTCTGTACTTAATCCTGCCTTCAGTAAAAAAGCTACGATCTCATTAATGTCTTCATATGTTGCTTGGCGAATCACCTTTAACATGGTTTGTCCTCCCTTTTCTATCATCCTCTACTGATACTTTATGAATGAGAGCAGAGAATAGAACTAAAAATGCTAGAAAGAGAGAGTGACACACAAAAAAAGCCCCATCAAATTGATGAAGCCTAATTGAACCAGCCCTTCACTAAATCTACTATGAGAAAACGTACCTCCACTTCCTCCTCATCGCCTTCTTCTACAAACACGGTTGCCTTTTCCACCTTATTCGTTACAGTTGAAGAGGTTCCCATTAGATTGTTCAATTTGCTTACGTTCTGTTTCGTTTCTGCATCATCATCAACCTCTGTCACTTCATTCCCGCTTGCTTCAACCTTCGTTTCAAATCCAGGGCTTCTAACTGCATTGCCAGTAGAGAAATCAAGGAAACATAGAGGAGGGTATAATACACACCACCAGTTGGCTCCTTCTCCTTTTCCTAACGTGATCAATACGGCTTCATATTCTCCTGCAGGGTATAAATACTGCCCATATAATTTTGTGGGAAACTGAACGGTTCCAAACTCGATTTGAACCGATTGATTTAAGCCTTCTTCTTCAACCACTCTCTCGGCAATTTTTTGCAGCTTTGGTAATCCTACCTGTATGACATTCTTTGCTTCTTCATGGGAGGTTAAGTCTCCAACCCAAATGGCTATCTCTTTATTAACTTCATCACGGACAAGTCTTTTGACTGCTTGATCTTTCTCAATATCGCTATTAGCTAGAATTCGTAAACGAATGGCTTCCTCTGGAATTACCATTGTTTCTTGTGCCACCATTTCTTGCTTTGGTATATATAAACTTAAAATCGTTCCAAGTGAAAGAATCAAAATATACAATACAACCACGTTTTTTGTTTTCATTATCTCTCCACCTTCCCCTCAGTAAAATAGTCTAGTCAAAAGGGGGAAATCTTAAACTAGTAAAATAACATTTTTTTGGTGGTTAGAGATAAGTGAAAATGGATACGGTTATTCCGCTCTTAAGTTGATTGCAGAGAGAGTACGTATTGCTTTCACTCCAATCATCTGTTTACTAGAAAACAACAATCTTTGAGTCACAAAAAAACCCCTAATTAACATTAGGAGTTTCTCAGTTCTATCTTTTCACACAAAACACCATTCGATCTTTTCCATTGATATCATGAACAACTTCCACTTCAGCCTCTGGGAATGTATTTCTTAGCATCTCAGCAACGGTCTCTCCTTGACCTACACCTACTTCAAAGCCGATTAAGAAACGATCCTTCATTACTTGAGGAAGCTCAGTCATTAGTCTTTTATATAAGTCATAACCATCCTTACCGCCAAATAAGGCAAGCTCCGGCTCATGCTCAATTACGACATCTGATAATGTTTCACGATCTGTTAAGGGAATATAAGGTGGATTGGATAATAAAATATCCAGCTTCACACCTTCTTTTATCAAGGGCTGCAATAAATCCCCTTCATAAAAAGAAATCTCTGCATCTAAACGCTCACTATTTTCTTTCGCCACAGCTAAGGCTTTATCTGAAATATCTACTGCCATCATGTTTACTCCATATCTTTGAGCCGCCTCTAGCTTCAATGTAATAGCGATGGCACCACTACCCGTTCCAATATCCGCAGCCTTTAATGAAGAAGCTTCCTCTGAAAACATCTTCATTTTTTCCAACCCGTAATAGATAAGCTCTTCCGTTTCAGGTCGTGGAATCAACACATCCTCACTCACCACAAACCGTCGACCATAAAACTCCTCAAAACCAATAATATGCTGAATTGGCACACCATCCGCATGCTCCTGAATCCCAGCCTGAAATTCCTCCCACTTCTCTTGAGGGACGGACCTCCGCTGATCTGCCAATAGCTGCGAGCGCTCTTTCTTCAAGATATGCCGTAAGTATATTTCACCCACATTTTCATCACGGCCTCTTTCGCCTAAAAAAGAAGAAGCCCATTTTAGGGCTTCAAATATAGTTGGCATTAAGACTCTTCCAATCTTTCCAGAAGCTTGGATTGATCTTCGATTATAAGTGCATCAATGACTTCATCCATTTTACCTTCAAGAATTTGGTCAAGCTTTTGAATCGTTAAGCCTATGCGGTGATCCGTTACACGATTTTGTGGGAAATTGTACGTACGAATACGCTCAGAACGGTCACCTGTTCCAACAGCTGATTTACGATTCGCATCATATTCAGCTTGAACTTCTCTTTGGAACTTATCATATACTCGAGCACGCAATACTTTCATTGCCTTCTCTTTGTTTTTAATTTGTGATTTTTCGTCCTGACACGAAACCACTACACCTGTTGGCATGTGTGTTAAGCGAACGGCAGACATCGTGGTGTTAACACTTTGTCCTCCTGGTCCACTTGAAGCAAAGGTATCAACGCGAATATCTTTATCATGAATATCCACTTCAACCTCTTCTGCTTCTGGAAGACAGGCAACCGTTGCTGTTGACGTATGAATACGTCCACCAGATTCTGTTTCAGGAACACGTTGCACACGGTGTGCACCGTTTTCGTATTTCATTTTGGAAAACGCGCCATTTCCGTTAATCATAAAGATAATTTCTTTATAACCACCTACACCAGTAGTGTTTGCTTCCATGACTTCAATTTTCCAGCCTTGGGTTTCTGCGTAACGACTGTACATACGGTATAAATCTCCCGCAAACAGTGCCGCTTCATCTCCACCTGCTGCACCACGAACCTCCATGATTACGTTCTTATCATCATTAGGGTCCTTAGGGATTAATAATATTTTTAAACGATCTTCTAGCGCTTCGATTTGTTCTTCGAGCTCAGATACTTCTTCTTTCACCATTTCACGCATCTCAGCATCTAGCTTGTCATCTAGCATCGCTTTCGCATCTTTAAACTGCTGATTAATGTCTTTATATTCTCGATACGCTTCTACCGTAGCTTGAATATCTGATTGCTCTTTCGAATAATCTCTTAGCTTTTTTGGGTCATTCACAATTTCTGGATCACTTAACAGTTCGTTTAACTTGTCATAGCGATCTTCCACTGCTTGTAAACGATCGTACACAGCTATTCACCTCAATTTTAATCCATAACAGTCTAATTATATTATATGAAGTATGTAAACACAAGAACCATAAGGAAGCTGAGGTGGTAAATTGGGTTTATATGTAAAACGGATTGGTTTGTAGCTGGATTGGATTGATTATCGTCGTTTTCGGCTAGATTTTGGTGGAAATCGGATCGTATTTCTCGTAAATCGGACCTATTTTAACTATTTTCGGATCGATTCCCCACGCAAACAACATTAGGCAGGCAGAAACCTGCCTACCCGTTCTCTATCGCTCTGTAATTTTTACATTTACATTGTATCGAGGAATGGCTTTTTCTAATCTTTTCTTTAATTTTGCTTCTTCTTTATCAATTTGAGCCGTATTCATTTCTTTTCGAGTATGTGCTGTCACCCACATCTGTTCTCCATTTATCCATACTTCGTCTGCATCGTATTCTGTATATTTATTTACTACTTCCCTAGCTTTATCTTCGTATACACCCATTGTGGTTGAAGTGTTTTCCATTGAATTCGTTAAATTAGGGAAATTTGGGTTTTGATTTGTTATTTCTCTCACATTTCTATCTTGTCGGTTGTCTAATTTGTCTGTTCGATTATCAATAAATCGGGTTCCATTTCGATCTTCATGATAGCCGTATTCTGACTCCTGATTCACTCCGCAGGCTGTCACCAAAATAAACACAAGCGTAAAAAACAGAGCAAGTAGCATTCTTTTCATTCAAAACACCTCCTGTATTTAGGATTTCCATCTCGGAGGTGCTTATGTTGGTGTTTTTTGCCTATAAAAAAAGCAAAGCCTCCTATACAGGGACTTTGCTTATAATAAAATTATAATTCCTTTACCATATCAGGTGTTACGCTAATTCCTTTTGGAACTTCATGATGATGACGGCATCTTGGTTCATATGCTTCAGATGCTCCAACCAGGATGATGGGATCATCATATCCAGCTGGTTCACCGTTGATTAATCGTTGTGTTCGACTGGCTGGAGAGCCGCAAACTGCACAAACTGCTTGTAGCTTCGTTACTTGTTCTGCAACGGACATAAGGTCTGGCATTGGTCCAAATGGTTCCCCACGAAAATCCTGGTCTAGTCCGGCTAAAATGACGCGGTATCCACTGTTGGCTAATTTTTGAACGACGTCCACGATGCCTTCATCAAAAAATTGAACCTCATCAATAGCGACTACGTCTACCTTTGGATCTAGATGTTCAAGGATGATTGTTGAACTTTCTACGGCATGGGCAATGACAGAGGTACCGTTGTGAGATACAACTGATTCATCACTATAGCGATTATCTAGTTTCGGTTTATACACAGCAATTGCCTGTTTAGCGAATTGGGTGCGTCTTACTCTGCGAATAAGCTCTTCTGATTTTCCAGAGAACATACTGCCGCAAATGACTTCTACCCAACCCGTCTGTTTCATGACATACACGAAAGCGCCTCTCCTTCCTAACGCAATATTTTATAGAAAAATTGACGAAAAACGAACGACAAATACAATATCTTTATCATAAAGCATTCCTTTATGTACGAGAAAAATGCTTGAATTCCTGTTATTTGACAGAAAAAAAGAGGCACAGCTCTTAAATAACTGCCTCTATGTCTAAAAATAAAGCTTTAAACGTAATAAAAAACAGGCAAGCATGAAGATCCTTGCCTGTTTTGATGAAGTGAAGAACAAAATCCTATGCAGCATTTTGTTCTTCTATTTCTTCATTATTGTTGTTTTTCTTTAAGACCGTATTTTTTGTTGAAACGGTCAACACGTCCACCAGCATCGGCGAATTTTTGACGGCCTGTGTAGAATGGATGGCATTCAGAACATACCTCAACGCGCATTTCTTCCGCTACAGAACCAGTTTCAAATTCATTACCACATGCACAACTAACAGTGATAGTGTTGTAATTAGGATGAATTCCTGATTTCATTTCTTTTCATCTCCTTCCGCCCTGAATCATCTGAAACAGAGTAATTTATTACGAGATATATGCGATATGAGCATAAGCATGAGAGTTATAGCCAGCCCCTTACCGCATCCAATTTTAAAAACACATTGATAATAGTATAACAAGGACAAGTGATTTTTGCAACCTACTAAATGGAAAATTAGCGATCACTTTTTCACTTGAAATGGAATCCGATTTACAGCTTAACGCTTCTTGGATTCTTCTGTCAACACATTGAAAAATTCTTCATTTGTTTTCGATTGCTTTAGCTTACGCATAAGCTTTTCAGCAAAATCCGGCTGATCCGACATGGCTTTTCGAATAGCCCAAAGCTTCTCAAGGTGATCTGGCTGAATAAGAAGTTCTTCTTTACGTGTACCAGAACGACGGATATCAATCGCTGGGAAGATACGGCGTTCAGCTAGTGAACGATCAAGATGAAGCTCCATATTTCCTGTTCCTTTGAACTCTTCATAAATGACATCATCCATACGAGAACCGGTGTCAACAAGAGCAGTAGCAAGTACTGTCAAGCTTCCACCTTCTTCAATATTACGAGCAGCACCGAAGAATCGCTTCGGACGGTGGAATGCAGCCGGGTCAATACCACCAGAAAGAGTTCGTCCACTTGGTGGGATTACCAGGTTATAAGCACGTGCTAAACGAGTAATACTATCCATAAGAATGACAACGTCACGCTTGTGTTCCACTAAACGCATGGCACGCTCAAGAACCAATTCGGCTACCTTGATATGATTTTCTGGCACTTCATCAAAAGTAGAGCTTACGACTTCCGCTTCAACCGAACGTTCGATGTCCGTTACTTCCTCTGGACGTTCATCAATAAGAAGAATGATTAGTTCTGCTTCTGGATGATTCATTGTGATAGAGTTAGCAATTTCTTTAATCAGCATCGTTTTACCCGCTTTAGGCGGAGCTACTACTAATCCACGTTGACCAAAACCTACTGGAGCAATTAAATCCATCACTCGTGTAGAGATTTTATTTGGTGTCGTCTCTAATTTCATTTGGCGATCAGGATATAAAGGCGTTAAACCAGGGAAATGAACACGTTCTTTCGCTGCTTCTGGCTCTTCTCCATTTACCATTCCTACATGAAGTAATCCAAAGTAACGCTCGTTTTCTTTTGGAGGACGTACTTTTCCAGACACTTTATCTCCATTACGCAGATCAAAGCGACGAATTTGAGAAGCCGAAATGTAAATATCCTCAGAACTTGGAGAATAATTGATTGGTCTTAAAAATCCAAATCCTTCTGATTGGATAATTTCAAGTACACCTTCCATAAAGAAGAAGCCCTCTTGTTCTGCACGAACTTTAAGAATGGCAAAAATCAATTCTTTTTTTGTTAATTTACTATAATAAGAAACTTTGTATTGTTTGGCTAGCTCGTAAAGCTCTTTTAGCTTCATATTTTCTAAGCTAGAAATTGTTAACTCTTCCATTATGACACCACGCTTTATTAATTTGTTCTACCATAGATATCGATTTGATGGGTAGTTTTTAAAATGAAGAAGTAATCGTTGAAGCATATTAAAGGCTTTTTTCTATTAAGAACCTTTGTAAGAGAATAAATGCTGAAGATAAAAAACCTAATCTATTGTAACCTTATTCTAGTGTAAAGTGCAAGGAGCCTTTTAAGGGCCTATCATATAATAAGAAAGATAGGTCATATTAGCCAATCTCCTATGAAGGTAGACCTCATATGTTTTCCCTATTTCTTTAAAAGTAATCTCTAGTGAATAAATAAAAGGAAGGTAATTTAATGAAAATTAGGTAGCTTCATACTAGAAGAAAAAAATGAATGATAAGATTCCTGAAAGGGCAGAGGTTTGAATCTACCCTTTCATGGATTCTTAGTAGAAGAGTTTATTTCATGACCAGGTTAGGCTTTTTCTGAAGGCTGTGACGTCCATCAATGAAGCGGACTGTTCCAGACTTTGCACGCATAACGACAGAGTGAGTTAAGCCGTATGCCCCTTTAAGCTGAACACCTTTTAGCAATTCACCGTCAGTTACTCCTGTTGCAGCAAAAATGGCATCGTCTCCACAGACAAGGTCTTCCATTCTTAAAACTTTTTCTACATCAAGTCCCATGCTAATGCAGCGTTTAAGCTCAGCATCGTTTTGAGGAAGAAGCTTTCCTTGTATCTCTCCGCCTAAGCATTTTAATGCAACGGCTGCAAGCACTCCTTCAGGAGCACCGCCTGAACCAAATAAAATATCTACACCCGTATGATCAAACGCTGTATTCATAGCACCTGCAACATCTCCATCATTGATCAGCTTAATTCGAGCTCCTGCTTCTCTAAGCTGTTGAATAATGTGTTCGTGACGCGGGCGATTTAAAACAGTGGCAACGACATCTTCAATGTCCTTGTTTTTCGCTTTCGCTACGGCCTTTAAATTATCGATAACAGAAGCATTAATATCGATTTTCCCGACTGCTTCTGGTCCTACTGCTATTTTATCCATATACATATCTGGTGCGTTTAGTAGGTTTCCGTGGTCCGCCACTGCTAATACAGCCAGTGCATTCCATCCTCCAGAAGCAACAATGTTTGTTCCTTCTAACGGATCTACAGCTACGTCTACACGTGGACCATAGCCTGTCCCTAGTTTCTCACCTATATATAGCATTGGTGCTTCGTCCATTTCTCCTTCGCCGATTACAACAGTTCCCTTCATAGGGACGGTATCGAAAACGTCACGCATTGCAGAAGTAGCAGCATCATCTGCTTCATCCTTCTTACCGCGACCCATCCACCTAGCCGATGCAAGTGCAGCTCCTTCAGTTACTCGAACTAGCTCCATTGATAAACTTCTTTCCATGTATATAGCCTCCCGTATTCCCTTTTGTTTTACAATAAACGAAATTGTATAACATATTAACAGATTTATTGTAACACATTAGAGGGATTAGGGAGACTTTTTTTAAAAAAAGGTACACAATAGCTCTTAAGGTAGAGAAATTTACACGTTCTTTCCAACTATGACTTTAATTGCTCTAATTCTTCTGCTGTCATTTTTTCACGCCAAATGGTTGCTCCAAGTCCTTCGAGCTTTTTCACAAGATCGCTGTAACCACGATCAATATGTTCAAGACCTGTTACTTCAGTGACTCCTTCGGCCATAAGACCAGCAATCACAAGGGCTGCTCCTGCTCTTAAGTCACTTGCTTTCACCTTTGCCCCTTGTAGTTGAACTGGGCCATTTACGATGGCGGAGCGCCCTTCCACTTTTATCGTGGCGTTCATTCTTCTTAATTCGTCGATATGCTTGAATCGAGCCGAATAAATTGTATCCGTCACAACAGCTGATCCCTCTGCTCTATTTAATAAGGCAGTAAAAGGTTGCTGTAAGTCTGTTGGAAAGCCTGGATATACCAATGTTTTAATGTCCACGGCCTTTAGCTTGTCTGCTCCACCAATAAAAATTTGATCATCGTTGGTTTCAACAGGAACGCCCATTTCCCGGAGTTTCGCAATGACCGATTCCATATGTAAAGGGATGACATTGTCTACTAAAACCCCTTTTCCAACCGCAGCTGCAAGAATCATGAAAGTACCAGCTTCGATACGGTCTGGAATAATGGTGTGACGACACCCATGAAGCTCATCTACTCCATCAATTCTGATAACATCGGTTCCTGCCCCTTTAATCCTGGCTCCCATATTACTTAATAACGTAGCAACATCGATAATTTCCGGTTCTTTTGCTGCGTTTTCAATAATGGTTCTGCCTTTGGCACGAACAGCTGCAAGCATAATATTAATAGTTGCCCCTACACTTACAACATCGAGATAGATTCGAGCACCTTTTAATTCGTCAGCCCGAAGATAGATAGCCCCTTGCTCATTGGTTACTTCAGCTCCCAGGGCTTCAAACCCTTTAATATGCTGATCGATGGGACGAGGTCCAAGATGACATCCACCTGGTAAACCAATTGCCGCTTTTTTAAAACGACCCAACATTGCTCCCATTAAGTAATAAGAAGCTCGTAGTTTCTTTACTTTCCCACTAGGTAACGGCATGGATACCATTTGACTTGGGTCAACAGTCATATCTCCATCTTCTAACTGAACTGTTCCACCGATTTCTTCTAACAAGTCTTGTAGGGTTCTTACATCAGAAATATCAGGTAACCCTTCAATCGTTACTGGAGAATCCGCAAGAATAGTTGCTGGTATTAAGGCTACTGCGCTATTTTTCGCTCCACTTACTTTGATTGTTCCTTCAAGTGGGTAGCCTCCTGCAATTTTAAGCTTTTCCATTTTAAACTCCCTTCCCTGTTCATTGATGAGGACGTTTGTCTACTAGTTGATAGACAATGAAATTCTCAACCAAAGACAAAAAGGATTATTTTTCCAATAGTAGACGGTCTAAGAAGTATTGTCTACTAGTTTATACATAATTCTTTAAAACATGTATAGGATAAACGAATTTTTTTCGGTTAGCCCATTTGACCTACTCTTATCGATTGTTCCAGTCGTTAAGGAATGCTTCAATTCCTTTATCAGTTAAAGGATGATTAAATAATTGCTTTAACACCTTAAGAGGAACCGTTGCAATATGAGCACCTCTCATAGCAGCTTCAGTAATGTGCTGCGGGTGACGAGTGGAAGCAGCGATGATTTCTGTTTCTAAACCATGAATCGCAAAGATTTCAGCAATTTTAGAAACAAGCTCTAGACCATCATGGCCGATATCATCTAATCTTCCTAAGAAAGGAGATACATACGTCGCTCCAGCACGAGCAGCTAAAAGCGCTTGGTTCGCACTAAATACTAACGTAACATTCGTTTTAATTCCTTCTTTAGCAAACGTAGATGCAGCCGTTAATCCATCTGGCGTCATTGGAAGCTTTACAGTAATGTTTGGCGCTATTTTCGCAAGCTCTCTACCTTCTTTAATCATTCCTTCTGCATCCGTTGCAATGACTTCTGCACTAACGGATCCAGGGACGAGCTCCGTAATTTCTTTCAGGCGTTCTTCGAATGTCACATTTTTTTCCTTTGCTACTAGAGAAGGATTGGTTGTTACTCCTGAGATGACGCCCCAGTTGTATGCTTCTCTGATTTCATCCATATTTGCTGTATCAATAAAGAATTTCATTTTATAAATCCCATCCTTCGACAAAATTTTCAATAAACTTTAAGTAACGGAAAGGACTGACCCAAAAGGTTCAATCCCTCTCCTGGTGCCAGTCCTATCCAACCGTTTCATTCTATTTCTACCCCATAAGGAAAGCCTTTAATCGAAATTAGAACACTTTCCAAATATCGCCTTTATCTTTACGCTTTGTTAGAAGAACCAAATTCGCGCATTTTACCAATTACTGTTGCCTTGATTGCTTCACGAGCTGGTCCCATGTATTTACGTGGATCATAAACTTCTGTGTCAGCCGCTAATACTTCGCGTACTGCTTTAGCAGAAGTGATTTGATTTTCAGTGTTTACATTGATTTTTGCCGTTCCGTAAGAAATCGCTTTTTGGATATCCTTAGTAGGGATTCCAGTTCCACCGTGAAGTACTAATGGTACTCCTGCAGCAGCCCCGATTTCTTCCATTTCTTTAAATCCTAGGTTTGGTTCACCTTTATATGGTCCGTGTACTGAACCTAGAGCAGGTGCAAGCGTATCAATACCTGTACGTTCTACAAGTTCTTGACACTCTTTAGGATCTGCATAAATGACACCGTCAGCAATGACATCGTCTTCTTGTCCGCCAACTGTTCCTAGTTCTGCTTCAACAGAAACACCTTTAGAGTGAGCATATTCTACCACTTTAGAAGTGATTTCAATGTTCTCTTCGAAAGGACCGTGAGAAGCGTCGATCATAACAGAAGTGAACCCTGCATCGATTGCTTCTTTACATTTATCAAAGCTTGAACCATGGTCTAAGTGGATCGCAACAGGTACTGTAATGTTTAAGTCTTCCATAAGACCTTCAACCATTTTCACAACTGTTTTGAAGCCACTCATGTAACGAGCTGCCCCTTCAGAAACACCAAGAATAACAGGTGATTTCTCTTCTTCAGCAGCTTGTAGGATCGCTTGAGTGAACTCAAGGTTATTCAGGTTAAATTGACCTACAGCATAGCTGTTCTCTTTTGCTTGAATAAGCATTTCTTTCATAGAAACTAAAGGCATATTTATTTCCTCCCTTTATTGTAGTCAGTGTACCATTTGGGTATAAATGGCGGTGTTTTTTACAGCACCTTATGACATTGTTTACAATTTCACTTGTATCATACCAAAAGAGAATTGATTTTACCAACCGCAGAGTCGAAATGTTAAAAATACTACTATTTTTACTATTCGCACATTAACGCTTGGCAGGAATATATTGTTTCACAGCTTGGCGAATATCATCAATATCAAACGGCTTGGCAAAGTGCGTAAGGGCTCCAAGATCCTTTGCTTCCTGAATCATATCCAATTCTCCATAAGCTGTCATGATTATGACGCGTATGTCTGCATCCTTCTGTTTCATTCTTTTTAAAATTTCAATTCCATCCATACCTGGAATCTTCATATCAAGTAATACTAAATCTGGGGAATGGTTATCTACTATTTCTAGTGCCTGAATTCCATTAGCTGCTTGAAAGGTTTGGTAGCCTTCCTTTTGCAATACTTCATTTAATAGGATTCTTATACCAAACTGATCATCCACAATAAGAATTTTCTCATTCATTCGACTTATCCCCTTTTTATTGAAATTTAGTTTATGTAAATAAGTAATAAAAACGATTTATTATATCTCTATTACTTCTCTCTTTCTAGCAAAATATCCTTCTTTTTCTCAATATTTTACTTGTGACCATCTTCCCCTATATAATAAGCCTTACATTCATAAATGTCGAAGAGGAAGTTATAGGTTTCAGTAAAGGAGTAGAGAGTATGATAAAAATGTTTACCACCCAATTAACAGGACTATTTAAAAGGATATATGATAAACAAGAATTTCAAATTGAGGATGCCTCCCGTTTACTGGCTCAAGCTGCCATCGGGCAAGGAAATATTTATTTACAATCCTATGGTGAAATGGAGGCTGTAACAGCGGAAGCCCTTTATGGTGCCGAACCTTTACCTTCTGCAAAGAGATATGACTCCTCTGTCAAACTGACTGAAGCAGACCGTGTATTCGTTGTTAGTCGACTTTCAACAGATGAGGAAGCTCTTTTATTCGGGAAAAAATTAAAGGCAGAAGGTGTCCCTTTTGTGGCTATTTCCGGCTTAGTAGAAGCGGAAGATAGCCTGGAAAAAATAGCGGATCTTCATTTAGATACAAAAGTGGTAAAAGGATTACTTCCTGGAGATGAAATAGGAGAAAGAGTATGCTTTCCCTCAAGTATGGCAGCCCTTTATCTTTATTTCGCCATTGGGTTTGTCATTCGGGAAATGTTAGAAGAGTATGAAGAGTAGATAGATATTCGGGATCCATTCCTTGGTTAGGGATGGGTTTTTTGTTTTGGGTTTTTTAGGGGGGGTGCTGGATGGTGAGACGAATAGTTTCACTTCCTGGGTCTCCTCTTCTCCGTACTTCCGCAGGAGTTTGCGGAGTCACCCCTCACCATCTATAAGAAATTTCATGATCGAGATTAGTAATGACAAAAACAATTTCGAAAGCTGTAATTGACAAATACTCTCTTTTTTAAAATTTCTTCTAAAAGAATTCATGCTTAGAAAGTTGATTGGAGCGGAAGGTGCTCGACTCCTGCGGGAATAGCGGGAAGGTGAGACCCCACAGGCGCAGCCGAGGAGGCTCACCGCCCGCCCCGTGGAAAGCGAGCATCCTAGAGCGGAAATCAACTACTATTTTCTTCTCGATAAAAGCAACGTTTTCTCCAATAATTAGCTACAAAGCTCTTCCAACATACAAAAAACCGCCCTCCTAAACAGAGAGCGGTTTTAAATCAACTATTATTTTTCACCAAACGCTAATGACGCTTCTACAAAGTCTCTAAATAGAGGCTGTGGACGTGTTGGACGAGAAGTGAATTCTGGATGGAATTGAGATGCGACGAACCAAGGGTGATCGCTTAACTCGATAATTTCAACAAGTCGGCCATCTGGGCTTGTACCTGAAAAGATGAATCCGGCTTTTTCCATTTGATCACGATAATGATTATTAAATTCAAAACGATGACGGTGACGCTCGTAGACTACTTCTCCATCATAAGCTTGATAAGCTTTTGATCCTTTTTCCAGCTTACATGGATATAATCCAAGACGAAGGGTTCCACCTAAGTCCTCAATGTCTTTTTGTTCTGGTAACAGGTCAATAATCGGGTATGGTGTATCTGGATTCAACTCCGCTGAGTGAGCACCTTCTAAACCTAGGACATTTCGTGCGTATTCCACAGATGCCAGCTGCATACCAAGACAGATACCAAGGAATGGCACCTTGTTTTCACGGGCAAACTGGGTAGCGACGATTTTCCCTTCTACTCCACGGTCACCGAAGCCACCTGGTACTAGAATTCCATCTACATCTGCTAACTTTTCAGCGACATTTTCCTGATTGATCAGTTCAGAGTTTAACCATCTAACATCAATGTCACTATCAAATTGATAGCCCGCATGACGTAAAGCTTCTACAACTGAGATATACGCATCTTGTAATTCAACATATTTCCCAACAAGGGCGATGGTTGTTTTACGAGATAGATTTCGAACTCGATCAACCAAGGCGTTCCACTCCGTCATATCCGGCTCATGGCAATCTAAATGTAAATGCTTGCATGCAATTTCATCAAGCTTTTGATCTTGTAAAGCAAGAGGGACAGAATAAAGTGTATCTGCATCCATTGCTTCTATTACAGCATTTTTATCAATATCACAGAACAGAGCAATTTTATCTTTCATATCCTGTGTCATAGGCATTTCTGTACGAACCACAATGACATTTGGCTGAATTCCAAGACTACGAAGCTCTTTTACACTATGTTGTGTCGGCTTTGTTTTCATTTCACCCGCTGCTTTAATATAAGGAACCAATGTACAGTGGATGTACATTACATTTTCACGACCGACGTCGCTCTTAATTTGGCGAATCGCTTCTAAGAATGGCAGAGATTCGATGTCCCCTACTGTTCCGCCAATTTCTGTGATAACAACATCTGAATTTGTTTCACGTCCGGCACGATAAACGCGCTCTTTGATTTCGTTTGTGATATGTGGAATAACTTGTACCGTTCCACCTAAATAATCACCACGACGCTCTTTTTTCAAAACAGTTGAGTAGATTTTACCTGTCGTTACTGAGCTGTATTTTGTTAAGTTAATATCAACAAAACGCTCGTAGTGACCTAAGTCTAAATCTGTCTCCGCACCATCATCGGTTACGAATACTTCACCATGTTGATATGGACTCATTGTTCCTGGGTCCACGTTAATATAAGGATCAAATTTCTGAATCGTGACGCTGACTCCACGATTTTTCAGTAGCCTTCCAAGGGACGCTGCTGTAATCCCTTTCCCTAGTGACGACACTACGCCGCCTGTTACAAAAATATACTTAGTCATGTATATGTCCCCCTTCAAAGTAAGTTTAGTTCAAAAAAAGTAGAGGGTGTCTCCTATGTATTTATGTCATGAATTTATCTTGTTCAAAGAAGGAGTACTCCATTCTCTAAAATAAATTTACTAACAAAAAAATAGCTAAAAGACAGCCTCTTATTTTCAATATACATAGTGTTGTAAAGGGGTCTAGCAAAGTTAAAAGCGTGTTGATCAGAGGAGCGATACATAGGATAAGAATGTTGAAAAAACACCCTTGCTCACTCAATCAATACCCACTTTCTTCTTACCAAAATAAAAAACGCCCCACTTACAATATAGTAAGGGGAGCGTTGTAATCTCTTATTCGTCCTTTTTTAAGGAGCCCAAATAAAATACTACCTTCCTACAAGAAAGAAGTCAAGCATAGAATAAAGAGAAGATATACTAATTGAGTAGGAGAATGAATTACAGCTTTTCATCTTCCTCGTCTTCGTCATCATCTTCCTCTTCAGCTTCATCATCTTCAATCTCTAATCCGTCGATTTCTAATACCTCTTCATCATCGTCATCATCTAAGTCATCCAGATCATCTGATGTATCATCAGCAACGTCGTCATCGTCATCATCATCGTCGTCATCTAAAAGATCATCATCTTCTGTATCATCAAGATCATCATAATCAAGATCTTCATCGTCTAAATCATCATAATCTTCTAAATCGATTTCTTCATCTTTTTTCTTTGCTTTTTTCTTTTTCTTAGATGAAGATTTCATCGTTGGAACCGTTTCTTCTTCTATTTGATCAACAGGATACCATTCTCTTAAACCCCAACGGTTATCACCAAGGGCAAGGAAACGGCCGTCAATGTTTAAGTCTGTATAAAATTGAACTAGACGCTTGCGGACTTCTGATTCAGAAATCCCAAGTAAACTTTTAATTTCCTTTAAAACCTCTTCAAATGACATTGCTTTCTTTTTCTCAACTAAAAGTTCATGTGCAATTTCAATGAATGACGTTTGACGCAATTCTTCTTTAGATAACTGTTTTAGACTCAATTTACGCACTTCCTTTCTCTATTTAACACTCTACTATGTAGAGTAAAAAGGGCAAAAATTCTCCATTATTAATACTAGAGCATATCATCCATTATAAACAATAAAAATGACTTTATGCTAGATTTATCTGGTTTTTCTCCAGTTTTTTTCTATTAACTGTTCAGGATGGCTTCCCCTTGCCCCATTTCTCTTCTTTTTCACCGTTTCGAATGATTCGAAACGCTTCATAAAAGAGATAAAAGGATACTAAAAAAAACGGGATTGCCCCTAAATGAAATCGATATAAGAGAATGGCCAAGTACATGATCATAATAAAAAAAGAATAGCGTAAAATGGTCTTCACAGTTTCACATCCAGTATGTGTTATTCTTACTTATCTGACAATTTCCATTATAAAGCAAATATATCCATTGTACTATTAAGAAGATGTTAAAAATTGTGTGATTTCGTATAAAGGATAGACGTTGTTGTGGATTTTTAAACTAAATAGGGGATTTTTTTATTTTGTGTAGCTCTGTCATCCGATACGTTCTAGATGATGAGGGATAGGAAATAAAGAGTAAACCAACAGCATTTCGGAGATTAGCTACTCCTTTTTTAGAAAGTGTGCTTGATAATAAACGTATTCTATTGAAAATAAAGATTAGAACTTATTAATAACCACACAAAGTTGCCTATAAAAGCGAGACAACTAATTTAGTTGAAAATAAAAATGCCCGTCTTGATAATAAATGTCGAAAAGCTGATAATTACTCTTCAAAACTTGATAATAAAAAATTCCATCACTATTCCAAAGTCATCATTTTCATTCAGAAATGCACTTTTGTCTCAAGAATCATTCTTATCGAAAAAAAGACCACCGAAATTTTACGGTGGTCCCATCCTCATTACATATTACGGCGATATTGACCGCCTACTTCATAAAGAGCGCGTGTGATTTGGCCAAGGCTGGCTACTTTCACGGTTTCCATCAACTCTTCAAAGATGTTTCCTCCGTTTACGGCTGCTTGCTTTAAGCGAAGCAGAGCTTCTTCGGTTTCATCTTCGTTTCGTGATTGGAAGTCTCGTAGGTTATGAATTTGAGTCTCTTTTTCTTCCTTCGTAGCACGAGCAAGCTCCATACTATCCATATCCTCTTCTGAAGGAGGATTCGGATTCAGATACGTATTCACTCCTACGATTGGAAGCTCCCCTGAATGTTTTTTCATTTCATAATACATAGATTCTTCTTGGATTTTTCCACGTTGGTATTGAGTTTCCATTGAACCTAATACACCACCGCGATCGTTGATTCGATCAAATTCAGTAAGGACCATTTCCTCAACCAAATCTGTTAGCTCTTCAACGATGAACGAACCTTGAAGTGGATTTTCGTTTTTCGACAATCCGTGTTCCTTCGTAATAATCATTTGAATCGCCATGGCACGACGAACAGATTCCTCTGTTGGTGTTGTAATCGCTTCATCATAGGCATTCGTATGCAGAGAGTTACAGTTATCTTGAAGAGCCATTAATGCTTGAAGCGTTGTACGAATATCATTAAAGTCAATCTCCTGAGCATGAAGTGAACGACCAGATGTCTGAATATGGTACTTCAGCTTCTGACTGCGTTCGTTGGCACCGTATTTATCACGCATGACCGTTGACCAGATTCGGCGAGCAACACGCCCAATGACCGTGTACTCCGGGTCTAAACCATTTGAGAAGAAGAAGGATAAGTTTGGTGCAAAAGCATCGATATCCATTCCACGACTTAAATAGTATTCTACGTACGTAAATCCGTTTGCTAATGTGAAAGCAAGCTGAGAAATCGGGTTCGCTCCCGCTTCTGCAATATGATAGCCGGAAATAGAGACAGAATAATAGTTTCGTACTTTATGATCGATAAAGTACTGCTGTATATCCCCCATCATTCGAAGAGCAAATTCCGTAGAGAAGATACATGTGTTCTGTCCTTGATCTTCTTTTAAGATATCCGCTTGAACTGTTCCACGAACCACTTGCATGGTTTGTTCTTTTACTTCTACATATTCTTCCACCGTTA
Organism: Rossellomorea aquimaris TF-12; assembly: GCF_001648555.1. Classification (GTDB taxonomy): domain Bacteria; phylum Bacillota; class Bacilli; order Bacillales; family Bacillaceae_B; genus Rossellomorea; species Rossellomorea aquimaris. The sequence goes on from NZ_LQXM01000025.1 coordinate 120,481, forward strand.
ACACACGACCAAGCTCTTCTTCCTTTATGCGAATCTGTTGGTCGATAGCAGTGTTCATATACATAGCAAGGATGATGGGTGCCGGGCCATTGATGGTCATAGAGACTGAAGTTGATGGAGCGCAAAGATCAAATCCTGCATACAGTTTCTTCATGTCATCCAATGTACAAATGCTGACGCCGCTTTCTCCAACTTTCCCGTAAATATCAGGACGGTGATCAGGATCTTCTCCATATAATGTAACCGAGTCAAAGGCTGTACTTAAGCGTTTCGCATCATCATCTTTAGATAAGTAGTGGAAACGGCGATTCGTACGCTCCGGCGTTCCTTCTCCAGCGAATTGACGTTTAGGATCTTCACCCTTTCGTTTAAAAGGAAACACTCCTGCAGTGTAAGGGAACGAACCTGGAACATTCTCTTTGTATACCCAATCCAAAATCTGACCATAGTCCTTATATTTTGGAAGGGAGACCTTCGGAATATCTAAACCTGATAAGCTCTTTGTTTTTAACTCCGTCACAATTTCTTTATCACGGATTTTGGTGATGAATTGATCCTTACTGTATGTTTCCTTTAACTCATCCCACTTTTGTAGAATCTGGTTTGATTCTGGAGTGAGCTTGCTTTCTACTTCCTGCTTTAACGTTGTAAGGGAAGTAAGTACTTCGTCGTTTGCTTCTTTTTCTTGAACAGCTTCCATTGCCCCTTCTATTTGGAACAGTCGACGGGCAAGATTTACTTGCTCTTCTGCTTTTTTGTGATAGTTACGAACAGTTTCAGCAATCTCACGAAGATAATAACGACGGTTATTTGGAATAATCACGTTTTGTTTTTCTACATCTACGTCTTTTGAAAAACTTGTTTTCCAATCTACCTTCATTTTTTCATTCACTGTTTCAACAATCGCAGCAAATAAAGCGTTTGTTCCTGGATCATTGAACTGACTGGCAATTGTTCCATACACAGGCATGTCATCCAGCTCTTTATCGAATTGAACATGACTGCGTTGGTACTGCTTCTGAACCTGACGTCTTGCATCTTCAGAGCCTTTGCGTTCAAATTTGTTGATGACGATAAGATCTGCAAAGTCGATCATATCAATTTTCTCAAGCTGTGAAGGAGCGCCAAACTCACTTGTCATGACATACATAGACATATCACAGATTTCAGCGATTTCCGCGTCCCCTTGGCCGATACCGCTTGTTTCAACGATGACAAGATCATATCCCGCTGCTTTTACTACATTGATGGCATCCTTGATGGCAAGGGAAAGCTCCGTTTTAGAACCACGAGTAGCCAGACTACGCATGTACACACGTGGATTAAAGATAGCATTCATACGAATACGGTCTCCTAAAAGTGCTCCACCTGTTTTTTGTTTCGTTGGATCTATGGAAAGAATCGCAATTTTCTTCTCAGGTAATTCATTTAAGAAGCGACGAATCAATTCATCTGTTAAGGAACTCTTCCCTGCTCCACCAGTCCCTGTAATCCCTAATACAGGCACCTTCTTCGCCAATGCTTTAATCTCAGAAAAAACAGTTTGAGCCGTAGCAGCTACTTCTTTATTCGCCCCAACCTGGTATTCAGCAAGAGAAATCAGCTTTGAGATGGTGTTCACATCTCCTGTAGCCAGCTTCTCCACCTCTTGATTGACATCATTTTTAATCGTAGAAAAATCACATTCTTTAATCATGTTATTAATCATGCCTTGAAGACCTTGTGTTCTCCCATCTTCTGGTGAAAAGATACGTGCAATCCCGTATTCATGAAGCTCTTTGATTTCGCGTGGAATAATAACGCCTCCACCTCCACCATAGATGCGAATATGAGATGCCCCTCTTTCTTTTAAAAGATCATACATGTATTTAAAGTATTCTACGTGTCCACCTTGATATGAGGAGATGGCAATTCCTTGAACATCCTCTTGAATAGCCGCATTCACGACTTCTTCCACTGAGCGATTATGTCCTAAGTGAATGACTTCTGCCCCACTTGCTTGAATAATCCGACGCATTATGTTGATCGATGCATCATGTCCGTCAAACAGACTTGATGCTGTGACAAAACGAACATGGTGCTTTGGTTTATAAATCTCAACCGTGCTCATATTACTCCCCCTGTTCTCCCTTGTTTTTCAAAGCCTATGACACCTGAAAATAACAGTTCGATTTGAATCTCAATGTATTCTTCTAATGAATACCGTTTCTGTAATGCCCAACGACGAAATCCCCACATCTGTCCTTGGACAAACACATTTTGAGCGAGCATATGGATTTGGTTTTCATCCAGTTCAAGCTTCCCATTTTCCACGCAGCGAATGATAAGGTTTTCTACCATCCCTACCATCTCAAGCTCTTTTCTCAGAACATAAGGCAGGGCATCCTTTGATAAGGACTTGGCTTCCTGATACATAACCAGGACTTCATCCTGCATGCGATCCATCACTTGAAAATAGTGTGCAATCCCAACCTTTAAGCTTTCCAGCGTTCCTGTTCCACCGTCTAGTTCTTCCAGCTCTAATCGAACCTGTTCATAAATGCTGTCACAAACCAGGTACAATACATCTTCCTTTGTTCGTATATATTCGTATAGCGTTCCGATACTAAATCCAGCGGCCTTTGCGATCTCCCTTGTCGTGGTGCGATGAAACCCCTTTTGTTTAAATAGAGAGACAGCTCCCTGAATCATTTGATCACGCCGCTTTTCTACTAAACGTTCATCTTTGACCGAAGCATGAACTTCTCTTTTCTTATTCAAAACAACCGACCGCCTTTGTACTTCCGATTCTCCCATTTGACCCCTACACCTGCATTATCCCCCAACAAAGCAGGCAACCAACTACTCATACAAACCGTGTCCGGCACCCAAAAAGCAGCATACAATCAAACGAACCCCAATTACGCTAAGAAGCAAGCAAATCCAATAGGGTGCCTGACACGATTCCAGAATGGTCCAAGTAACACTCATCAAAAACCCACCTCATCCCCCAACAAAGCAGGCAACCTATCTCTATCTCTTACCAATCACACACACAAACCGTGTCCGGCACCCCAAAGCAGCATACAATCAAACGAACCCCAATTACACTAAGAAGCAAGCAAATCCAATCGGGTGTCTGACACGATTCCAAAATAGTTCAAGCAACACCCATCAAAACTTCCTACTTCGTCACCATACGAGAAATAACCAAACGCTGTATTTCTTGAGTCCCCTCATAAATCTGAGTAATCTTCGCATCACGCATATAACGCTCTACTGGATAATCCTTCGTATATCCATATCCACCAAAGATTTGAACCGCTTCTGTTGTAACTTTCATTGCTGTATCTCCAGCCATTAGTTTCGACATAGCCGATTCTTTCCCGTATGGAAGACCTTCCGATTCTAACCAGGCAGCTTGATAGGTTAATAGACGAGATGCTTCAATGGACGTTGCCATATCGGCAATTTTGAAGGAAATTCCTTGGTTTGCTGCAATTGGCTTGCCGAATTGCTCACGTTCTTTTGCATATTCGACGGACGCATCAAGTGCTCCTTGAGCAATCCCTACTGCTTGAGCAGCGATTCCGTTACGGCCACCATCAAGTGTCATCATGGCAATTTTAAAGCCATCGCCTTCGTTACCAAGCATGTTTTCTTTTGGCACCTTACAATCTTCAAACACAATCTCCGTTGTAGGAGATGAACGAATTCCCAGCTTCTTCTCTTTCTTTCCTACTGAAAACCCTTCGAATTCTTTCTCTACGATAAAGGCGCTAGTTCCACGTTGACGCTGTGAAGGATCTGTTAAAGCAAATACGATATACGTGTCCGCGATTCCTCCGTTTGTGATGAAAATTTTAGAGCCGTTCAATACGTAATGATCACCTTCTAGGCGAGCCGTGGTTTTCATTCCACCTGCATCTGAACCGGAACCTGGCTCTGTTAATCCATAGGCACCAATTTTTTCACCTTGAGCCATTGGGCGAAGGTACTTCTGCTTTTGTTCTTCTGTACCAAATTTGTATACAGGCCATCCTGCTAAAGAAGTGTGAGCAGAAAGTGTTACACCGATTGAAGCACACACTCTTGAAAGCTCTTCAACTGCGATACAGTACGCAAGATAGTCACTTCCGATTCCACCATACTCTTCTGGCCAAGGAATTCCTGTCAGTCCCAGCTCCGCCATTTTATGAAACAGCTCCATATCGAAACGTTCTTCCTCATCTCGCTCAGCAGCAGTAGGTGCTACCTCTTTTCGTGCAAAATCCCGTACCATTTTACGTATCATTTCATGCTCTTCTGACAATTTAAAATTCATCTCTATTCCTCCTATAATCTACTACATACCGTGTCTGGCACCCTAAAAAGGCAACCAAAGAAACAAACCCCTTTACGCCACTAAACATTACATTCCATATCAGGTGCCTGACACGCTAAGAATATGCGCAAGAATACACCCTTCCAAGAGTGCAAGTCAGGCACACCCCTCACCTAAACCAACAAATTCTTCCCAATAACCATTCTCTGAATCTCACTCGTACCCTCGTAAATTTCCGTCACTTTTGCATCTCGGAACAGTCTTTCTACCGGATATTCCTTCGTATAACCATAGCCACCGTATACTTGGATTGCTTCGGTCGTTACTTCCACTGCTGTTTTTGATGCGAAAAGCTTTGCCATGGATGCTTCTTTTCCACAGGAGATGTTTTGGGCACGAAGGTTAGCTGCTCTGTAAACAAGTAGCTTGGATCCTTCAACAGCTGTCGCCATATCTGCCAGCTTAAAGCCGATTCCTTGTTGAGCAGCGATTGGTTTTCCAAATTGCACACGCTCTTTTGCATAAGCTGTGGAATGCTCAAAGGCACCTTCTGCTATTCCCAGTGCTTGAGCAGCGATCCCTATGCGCCCCACGTCAAGGTTTGCCATGGCGATTTTAAAGCCTTCACCCTCTTGACCAAGAAGGTTTTTAGCCGGCACCTTCATGTCTTCAAACGTTAACTGAACTGTTCTCGATCCATGAAGACCCATCTTATGTTCGTCTTTTCCAATGACAAGACCTGGAGTGTCCTTTTCAACGATAAAAGCCGATACTCCACGACTTCCTTTTGTAGGATCAGTTGTAGCAAACACAATATACGTGTCTGCCTCTCCACCGTTTGTAATGAAAACTTTAGATCCATTTAAAACATAATGGTCATCGCGCTTTTCTGCTTTTGTTTTTAAGCTTTTCGCATCAGACCCTGCACTTGGCTCTGTTAAGCAAAACGCTCCTAAGTATTCACCTGAAGCAAGCTTTGGAATGTACTTCTGCTTCTGTTCTTCATTCCCAAAATAGAGAATAGGGTTGGTTCCCACAGATGTATGAACTGAAAGAATGACCCCAATGGTGGCGCTTACCTTTGAAAGCTCATGAATCGCAATGATATACGATGTGAAATCCATCTCCGATCCGCCATATTTCTCTGGAATCGTGATGCCCATTAATCCAAGCTCAGCCATTTTATTTAATATTTCTCTAGGAAAATGACCTTCTTCCATTTTTTCAACAAAAGGTTGAATTTCTGTTTCAGCAAAATCACGAACCATTTTTCTCATCATTTGCTGCTCTTCTGTAAATCGCAACTCCATATTGATTCCCCCCTGCTGTTGGTTATTACATGTTAAGATTCGTATGAGTAGAAGCCACGACCAGTCTTACGCCCCAGCCATCCAGCTTTTACATATTTTCGAAGTAATGGACATGGACGGTATTTGTCATCACCGAAGCCTTCGTGAAGGGTTTCCATAATGTATAAACACGTATCGAGTCCAATGAAGTCTGCTAAAGTTAAAGGTCCCATCGGATGGTTCATTCCAAGCTTCATCACTTCATCAATCGCTTCTTTACTTGCCACTCCTTCATAAAGAGTGAAGATGGCTTCATTGATCATAGGCATTAGAATTCGATTGGACACAAATCCCGGGAAGTCCTCTACTTCTACTGGCACTTTTTGAAGAGACTTTGTCATATCTTCAATCATTTGATACACTTCGTCCGTTGTTGCCAATCCACGAATGATTTCTACCAGCTTCATCACAGGCACCGGATTCATAAAGTGCATACCAATTACTTGCTTTGGACGCTTCGTTGCCGCTGCGATTTCTGTGATTGGTAAAGATGAAGTGTTGGAAGCTAAAATCGTGTGTTCAGGAGTGATTTCGTCTAATTGAGCAAAGATCTTTGTTTTAATGTCCATATTCTCAACAGCCGCTTCAATGACAATATCCACGCTCTTTGCATCTTGCAGATCTGTTGATGCTGTTAAGCGATTTAACGTGGCTGTTTTATCATCTTCAGTCATTCTTCCTTTTTCGACTGAGCGAGTAAGGTTCTTTGTAATGACTCCGATTCCCTTTTGAACAAATTCTTCTTTTAAATCGTTCAAATACACATCATATCCAGCTTGTGCACACACTTGAGCAATTCCTGAACCCATTTGTCCCGCGCCGATTACCATGACTTTATTTATCTTCATTCCGCTCTCCCCTTTGGTTGGATTGAATCTATTATTCTAGTGAATTTAATTAGTTTAAGGGTGCCTGGCACCCTACTCTATTTTTACTGATTCGGTACCTCAATCATGATGGCATCGCCTTGGCCACCGCCACTACAAATGGAAGCAATACCAATTCCGCCTCCGCGACGCTTTAATTCATAAGCCAATGTTAAGATGATTCGTGCGCCACTCGCTCCAATCGGATGTCCAAGAGCCACTGCTCCACCGTTTACGTTCACTTTTTCAGGATCTAGGCCAGCAATTTTTCCACTTGTTAAAGCTACCGCTGCAAAGGCTTCGTTGATTTCAAATAAATCGATTTCTTCAAGGGATTTTCCTGTTTTCTTCAGTAACTCGTTAATAACAAGTCCTGGTGTTTGAGGGAAATCCTTTGCTTCAACGGCAATCGCTGTGTGTCCGAGGATGGTTGCCAATGGTTTTTTGCCTTCTTTTTGAGCGCGTTCTTCACTCATAAGAACCATGGCAGCTGCTCCATCGTTTACTCCTGGTGCATTCCCTGCTGTAATCGTGCCTTCCGGGCCAAATACCGGTCCCAGTTTGGCTAACACTTCGTAGGAAGTGTCTTTTCTAGGTGCTTCATCACGATTTACTACAAGAGGATCGCCTTTTCGTTGAGGCACTTCAACTGCTACGATTTCTTCTCCTAAAACGCCTTCTTCCGTTGCTTTGACTGCGCGTTCATGGCTTCTTAATGCCCACTGATCCTGCTCTTCTCTTGAAAGATCGAATTCGTTTGCCGTAGCATTTCCGTACGTACCCATATGAACGTTGTTAAAGCTGCAGGTTAATCCGTCGTGAACCATTAAATCTTTCACTTTCGCATCACCCATTTTTAATCCCCAGCGGGCTTTAGGAAGGATATATGGAGCATTAGACATGGATTCCATACCACCTGCAACGATGACTTCCCCGTCACCTGCACGAATGATTTGATCGCCTAATGTCACACTTCTCATTCCTGATGCACATACCTTATTTATGGTTTCTGTCTTCACATTCCAAGGCAATCCCGCATGACGTGACGCTTGACGAGAAGGGATTTGCCCTTGTCCGCCTTGAAGAACAGACCCAAGAATGACTTCCTCTACTTCTTCTCCATTCACACCTGCTCTGTTCAGTGCTTCCTTTACAGCAAAGCCTCCAAGTTCAGAAGCAGTGAAGCTGCTTAAGCTTCCTCCAAATTTTCCAAAAGGCGTTCTAGCTCCATCTAAAATAACCGTTTTACTCATCTAAATCCCTCTCCTTTATATTTGAATGATGTGATTTGATCAGGCGGTAAAGACACTCTTTTCAAATTGTATACGCTTTCAAATTTCATTAAAGCAATTTAGCAAATGATGAAGTGAGCGGGACTTCAAAAAGTTTTGACTGAACGCTCGCTCGACTATTGTCCAAAAGAGAAGGGACATTTTCCGTCCCTTATATTAATTATATTGTACTGCAAAATCGATTAGAACGTAATGATTTATTAGAAAGTTTTTATTTTTCTTACTAAATCATTATTCTAGAAAAATTATAGGAGTGAAACGCCATAAAGGTTATTTTGTTTCACTCCTACCTATTAATTCAATCTGGACTTCATTATTCATGTGGGCATTTCATATCTCTATTATCGAACATTTTATTATTGTGTAAAAACAAGGTACGTTTGAACTTACGAAGCTACCGGCTCACCTTTTTGATCACCGCAAACCGCTTTTTCAAGAATTTCTGCAACGTCTTGTGTTGAAACTGTATCTTCTACTTCCTTCGCTTTTGTTCCATCAGATAGCATGGTTAAGCAGTAAGGACAACCGGAACTGATGACCGAAGGACTTACTTCCAGGGCCTGCTCAGTACGAGATACGTTCACGCGATGGCCTGCGTCTTCTTCCATCCACATCAGTCCGCCACCTGCTCCACAGCACATTCCTTTTTCACGGTTACGCTCCATTTCAATCAGTTTCACTCCCGCGATGGATTTCAGTATTTCACGCGGTGGATCATAGACTTCGTTGTAGCGTCCTAAGTAGCAAGAATCATGGAAGGTAATGGTTTCATTCACTTCATATTGAGGCTTCAGACGCCCTTCCTTCACTAGGTCATATAGAAGTTCTGTATGATGATACACTTCTGCTTCTAAACCAAAGTCCGGATACTCATTTTTGAAAATATTATAAGCATGGGGATCGATTGTAACGATCTTCTTAATTTCGTTCTTTTCAAACTCGGCAATATTTTGTCCTGCCAGCTCTTGGAATAAAAACTCATTACCAAGACGACGAGGCGTGTCACCAGAGTTTTTCTCTTTATTTCCTAGAATCGCAAATTTCACTCCTGCTTCATTTAGAAGCTTAGCAAAGGATAAGGCGATTTTTTGGCTTCGGTTATCAAATGAACCCATGGATCCAACCCAGAATAAATATTCAAAGTCTTCTCCAGCTTTTTTCAATTCCTTCACTGTTGGAATATGAACGTCTTCTCTGGCTTCACGCCAGTTTTCACGTTCTTTTCGATTAAGACCCCAAGGGTTTCCTTGACGCTCAATGTTTTGCATAGCACGCTGTGCGTCTGCATCCATTTTTCCTTCAGTCAGAACTAAGTAACGGCGAAGGTCAATAATTTTATCCACGTGTTCATTCATTACGGGACATTGATCCTCACAGTTACGACATGTTGTACAAGCCCAGATTTCTTCTTCCGTGATGACATCACCGATTAGGCTTGGGCTGTATGTTGCAGCAGAAGCAGCTTCTTCTGCTGCTTGAGTCGCACTTGCTAAAGCAATTTGGTTGCCTTGTGTTTTATCAAAAGCAAACGTCGGCACCCAAGGTTTTTTCTGGGTAACAGCTGCTCCATGGTTCGTTAAGTGATCACGCAGCTTTACGATTAAATCCATCGGAGAAAGCATTTTCCCAGTTCCAGTAGCCGGACACATATTCGTACAACGACCACATTCTACACAAGCATAGAAGTCGATCATTTGATGCTGAGTGAATTCTTCAATCTTTCCTACCCCGAAGCTTTCTGCTGACTCATCTTCAAAGTCAATCGGCTTCAGCTTTCCTGGATTATCTAAACGATTAAAATAGACATTGGCAGGACCGGCAATAAGATGAGCGTGCTTGGATTGTGGTACATATACTAAGAATGCTAATAAGAAGAGTAAATGAATCCACCAAGCAATATAGAAAATAACGATGGATGCCGTTTCTCCAATTGCTCCAAGGGCACCGGCAATGAGTGAAGCCACCGGCTCTGTCCACGCCAGCTCTTCTCCGTGCCAAATTAACCCCATTCCGTTCCCTACAAGAACAGATAGCATTAATCCTCCGATAAACAGAAGAACTAAGCCAGATTTAAACCCTCTCTTTAAACGCACAAGCTTCTCCACATATCGACGGTGGAACGCCCATACAACAGCAACTAAAATCATTAAGGTAACAAGCTCTTGGAAGAACGTAAAACCAGCATAAAGCGGTCCTAATGGTAAATGACTGCCCGGAGCTAGTCCTTTCCAAATAAAATCAATTGCTCCAAATTGAACTAAAATAAATCCATAGAAGAACATAACGTGGATAGCTCCACTTTTTTTATCTTTCAAAAGCTTTTTCTGTCCAAATACATTGACCAGTATTTTTTGAAATCGTTCCTTGAATCGTTGATCGAACTCGACTTTTTTACCGAGTTTAATATATTCAATTCTCGTCTTCACTACATACACAAACAAACTCAGTGCATAAACGGTTACAAGAATAAATGCAACCCAATTGAGAATGAGTAACCCATTCATAAAATACACTCCCCTTTCTTTGGCTCGTAGAACTCCCCTTTGTTCAAACTTTTACAAACCAAATTAATATTCAGAATAGTTCTTATATCTATTATATTATGAATGAGCATTCAGTCAATGCTTTTTCCCATAAAAAATGAAAACCTTTTCACAAGAATCTTTTGAAGGCTACAAAAGACACCTACAAGCAGTCGCCGTATATACGTTTTAGGACCTTTCTCTCAACTAAAGGTTTCACTTCCTATTGTTTATGGGAAAAGGAACAAAAGATGAAAAAGAACGGTTCATTAAGGACATACTAAATTCAATGCAAATGAGAGAGTGATTCTTATGTGGTGGTTAATCATACTAGTGGTGATTGGAGCAATCATTGGATGGATGGTAATTGACTTTAAATTAGGGCGAGGACATTTTATCCGAACTCGAACAAGAAGAGATTATGAGAAGCGGCATAGTAATATCAAGCTATTTTCCCGTGGCCCTGAGCTTTTCGACCAAATGTTCAAAGAAATGAAGGAAGCTACTTCTTCTATTCATGTATTATTTTATATCGTGCAAGACGACCATTTTGCTTTTCGTTTTATCGATTTATTAAAAGAAAAAGCCGAACAGGGTGTTAAGGTTCGATTATTGATGGATCAAATAGGAAGTCATAATGTCCCCCGCTCAAAAGTACGTATGCTCCGTGATGCGGGTGTTGAAGTGGCCTATTGTCAGAGAGTTAAACCTCCTTATTTATTTTTCTCTTCTCAACAGCGTAATCACCGGAAAATCACGGTTATTGATGGTGTGATTGGCTATATTGGCGGCTATAATATCGGAAAAGAATATATTGATGAAAATGACATCCCTGAACTTTCACCGTGGAGAGATTATCATTTACGACTGGACGGTGAAGGGGTGCATGATTTACAAACGGAATTTTGTATCGATTGGTATCGTGCGACAAAGAAGGATTTGAAGAATGAGAGCTTGTATTTCCCACCTGCTCAAAAGGGTGAGATTGAGCACCAAATTTTCCCTACTGAAGGAGTCAATATCGAGGATTTCTTCGGAAAGTTCATTGATAATGCTAAAGAATCAATTATTATAGGAACGCCTTACTTTATTCCAACCCCCATTCTAATGGAGGCTCTTTGTCGGGCTTTAGATAGAGGCGTCGAAGTTTCGATTATTATTCCTGATCATTCAGATCATATTTTAGTCAAAGAAGCTGCGTTTCCTTATTTCCGAACTCTATTGTCTAAAGGAGCCAAAGTATATCAATATTTAGATGGATTTTACCACGCAAAGGTACTGATAATAGACGACGACTTCTGTGATATCGGAACAGCGAATTTTGATCAAAGGAGCTTTTTTGTCAATTTAGAAATCAATAATTTAATATATGACAAAGACTTTATACAATTATTAAAGGATGAAATGATAAAGGATATGATTGCTTCTGATCCTTTACACGAAGAGGACCTTGCATCCGTATCGTTGTTTACGCGCATGAAGGAACGCGTTGCCTCTTCCATTTCTATTTTACTTTAGGAGGTCATCATGTGAGAGTAAGACTAGGGTTTGTGGCCAACTCCATGAGTCTTTGGGATGCAAGCCCTGCCAAGACTATGACTTTTAAACGTTATACAGAACTTCCTAAAGCCAAGCGAATGGATAAGCTGTATGAAGTAACCCGTTTAAATCTGATGCACACGAAACGGATTCTGTATTTATGTGCTGCTCATGAAATCCAACTGTATCGACTTTCAAGCTCACTGGTTCCCCTTGCCACTCATCCAGAGGTGGAGTGGGATTTTTACTCTCCTTTTAAAGATGAGTGGAAGGAACTAGGTGATCTTATTAAAAAATTCGGTATACGGGCGAGCTTTCATCCGAATCAATTCACCTTATTTACAAGCCCAAAGCAACAAGTAACCGACAATGCTGTGAAGGATATGGTTTATCATTATCAAATGCTTGAGCATATGGGAATAGAAAAGAACGCAGTCATAAACATCCATATTGGAGGAGCATATGGTGATAAGAAAAAGACGTTGGAACGATTTCATGAGAATTTAGCGTTTATTCCTTCAGAAGTGAAGGCGATTATGACATTAGAAAATGATGATAAAACGTATAATGTAGAAGAAACGTTATCTGCCTGTGAGAAGGCAGATATTCCGATGGTCCTTGATATTCATCATCATGAAGCGAACCTTAGTGAGCTACCACTTGAAGAATATTTAGAATCTGTTTTTCAAACATGGGAAAGAAGAGATCTCGTTCCTAAAATCCATATCTCGTCTCCTAAATCAGAAAAAGCCTTTCGTTCTCACGCTGATTTAGTCGATGCAGGATTTGTAGAACCATTTTTAAAAACATTAAAGAAATTGGATCATGATGTTGACTTTATGATTGAAGCGAAGCATAAAGACCTGGCTATGCTAAAGTTAATAGAGGACCTCTCTTCTATCCGTGGCGTGAAACGGATAAGCGGGGGAACGTTGGAATGGTAAAAGGAGTGAACCTGTGGCAGGATTCACTCTTTTTTATTCATAACCATGTATAATAACCTAAACGACGTATACAAAGGGAGGAACCAGCTGATGAAAATATGCCTTTCATGGAGTGGTGGTCGCGACAGCATGATGATGCTTCATGAGTTAAAAAGGATGAATGAAAATGTTCAAGGATTGCTCACTACTTTTCAAGAAGAATCTAAAAAGATCATGATGCATGAGGTTCCCTTTTCACTTGTTGAAAAGCAAGCGTCTTCTCTTGGTTTGCCTCTTTATCCTGTCTGGTTTGACGACAGTGGTGTCGACAATCAAGAATATGAAAAAAGGATGATGAGAGCTGTGACACAGCTTGAAGAAGAGCAAATTTCTCATATGGCGTTTGGAGACTTGTTCTTAAAAGATATAAGGGAGTATCGGGAAAAACAAATGGATAAAACAAATCTTGGATCCCTTTTTCCATTATGGGGAAAGAATACTCGTCAATTGTCTAAGGAATTTATTGAGGAAGGGTATAAAGGCGTTATTGTTTGTGTGGATGAAGATCAGCTTGATGTGTCCTTTCTAGGAAGAGAATACAACGAGGAGTTTCTTCGTGATCTTCCAGACACGGTGGATCCTTGTGGTGAAAACGGTGAGTTTCATAGCTTTGTTTTTGATGGTCCGTTATTTGATAAGCCCGTTTCATTTAAGCTGAAAGGAACCTATCAGAAGTGGAATCGTTTTAGTTATGTAGAATTTCTTACATAAGGATCGCTATCTCTTTCATTTTGTTTTCACCAACAAGATCATTTTGAAGCCTTTACTTTAAAACAGATTCAATCCATGGCTGAATCGCCATAAATGCTCTAAACCCTAAATATATCCCTACAATTCCGGCAATACCTGCAAGAGCAGGCGGTGCAGGAATAGGAAGCTTAAAGAGGGCAAACACAAAACCTACAAAAAAACCAGTAAGGATGGCAAGAATAACTGTTTTCATCATAACCTCCTAATAAATCGTCCTTCTACTTCTTTATTATACGTTAAACAAGGTAAATTATAAGAGAGAATAAAAGAGGTCCGTCCCTCGATGGCTTGAAACCTTCGAGGGACGGACCTCTTTTGTGCTACATTTTTTCTGGTGCCGCTACTCCGATGAGAGCCAAGGCGTTTTGTAGGGTTACTCGAACGACTTTTACCAGGGCTAGTCGAGCTGTTGTCATGTCTTTGTTTTCTTCGTCCAATACTTTATTGGCATTGTAGAAGCTATGGAATGTAGAGGCAAGATCATTAATGTAATTTGCCACTCTATGTGGTGTACGTTTTTCTGCTGCATCAGCAACCACCTGCGGGAATTCTCCCAGCTTCTTCAATAGATCTACTTCTTTTTCAGTTCCAATAAGCTTCAAGTTAATTTTATCTTCAAACGTCAAGCCTTTCTCTTCTCCCTGACGCAAAATACTGCAAATACGAGCATGAGCATATTGAGCGTAGTATACAGGGTTCTCGTTAGACTGAGATACAGCTAAATCTAAATCGAAATCCATATGTGTATCTGCGCTTCTCATAGCGAAGAAATAACGTACGGCATCCAGGCCGACCTCTTCTACAAGTTCACGAAGGGTTACAGCTTTCCCTGTACGTTTACTCATCTTCATCTTCTCACCATCTTTGTATAGGTGAACAAGTTGAATAACCTCTACCTCTAATTTATCTCGGTCAAAGCCTAACGCTTCGATAGCTGCTTTCATACGAGGAATGTATCCGTGATGATCTGCACCCCAAATATTAATGAGGACGTCATGGCCGCGTTCAAATTTATCTTGGTGATACGAAATATCTGGAGTTAAATAGGTGTATGTTCCATCATTTTTAATTAATACACGATTTTTATCGTCGCCTAGTTCAGTGGAGCGGAACCAAGTCGCTCCATCTTCTTCGTACACATGTCCGTTATCTTTCAATTTTTGAAGAGCCGCATCAATTTTCCCATTTTCGTATAGAGAAGTTTCTGAGTACCAGACATTGAACGGAACTCGGAACATTTCTAAGTCCTTTTGCAGCTTAGACATTTCTACTTTCAAGCCGTATTCACGGAAAAACTTAAAACGCTCTTCTTCTCCGGCATCAGCGTATTTTGTGCCAAATTCTTCTGCAAGCTGTTTTCCGATATGAATAATATCCGCTCCGTGATACCCGTCCTCAGGCATTTCCACGTCTTGACCCAGGGCTTGGAAGTATCGTGCTTCTACTGATTTTGCTAAGTTATGAATTTGATTACCTGCATCATTAATGTAGTACTCACGTGTAACTTTGTAGCCTGCTTTTTCAAGTACATTACATAAAGAGTCTCCAACGGCTGCACCACGTGCATGTCCAAGATGGAGATCGCCAGTTGGATTTGCAGAAACGAACTCAACGTTCACTCTCTCTCCCTTTCCGGCATCTGACTGACCGTATTCCTGATCTTGATCTAAAATCATGGGAATCAAGTCCGTTAAGTATTCGTTGTTCATAAAGAAATTAATGAATCCTGGTCCGGCAATCTCCATTTTTTCAATAGAAGCCTTCGATTGATCGAAGTTTGCCATAATGTCTTCCGCAATCATACGAGGTGCTTTTTTCGCAACACGTGCAAGCTGCATAGCCATATTTGTAGAATAGTCACCGTGTGTTTTTTCCTTTGGCACTTCTAAAATAACATCAGGAATCTGATCCTCTGTTGCTAGGTTTGCTTTTATCACCGCTGCTTTAATTTCAGATTTAAGGTTTTCTTGTACTTTTTCTACGATATTCATATGGCTATACTTCCTCCTTATAATTAATAGACATCTCATAATCCCCAACAGGACTGCCTTGCATGTTTAACTCATAGGAAAGGTTGAAATCTCCTTCTACCTTAGAGTCCACTTGTGTATGTGAAACGTTCTTTGTTTTAGTTGTCAGCATAAGAGTGCCGAGCTGGCTTTCATAGGAACCATTTTGTTCCTCTAACTCATTAAAGGCCATTCTCATTTTAACTGCACCACTTCGAAGGATGAGGGCCTGCCTATCCGTAATTTTCACGATTGTATGGGTGGTCCCTTCCTCTTGCACTTCATCATATTTCAAGAAAACGGCATTTCCTTTTTCATAGTATCGACCAAATGATACTAATTCAAAAGAGTCACTTTCGTCTCCTATAGTTATATTGGTTTTTAAGTGAATTTTGACAGGAGTAAAGTCATTTTTTGGAGCTGTCAAACCACTCACATCCTTTTCTTATTTTGAGTCCGATCAAGTGATAGGTCCGTCCCTCGATAGGGACATCTCTTCCTTAACTTATTAAGTATAAGAACTATTGTGTGAAAATGCAATGGAAGGGGGTGGTTTTTCATTTTTCTGTGAGGATGAAAGCGTTAACGAGTTGAGTTGATTATAGAACATTTGAATTCACGGGTTAAATAGGACGAAAGAAAAGCTCAGAGTTTACTGCTCTGAGCCTGACTTTTTTTATGGCGGGTTTATTCCATTGAAGCTGAATAATCTTTCTGTCTGGTTAATCCTTTTCAACCATAACTTTACTCGCTACTCTATTGTCAATTTCGTTATTTTTTCCTTTATCCATTAACCATATATGCACAATCGGATTTTCTGTTTGACTTGCCCATTTATCTAAATCAATAAATCTTTCAACTTAACCGCTAAATTTTGTTTCATCATCAATCATAATTTCATAGGAAGGGTATAATGCTTCAGGGTCAATATCGTCTGCACCTACAATAATACTACTTTCTTTCACTTCAAGAATGGTACCTTGGAAGTCAGAATCACGACCACACCCTGCAAGTAATATAAATATCATGAAAGGTATAATACTTAAGAATATTGTTCGCATATTTCCCTCCTTGGAAACGCTATTTGATGACCAAAACAATTTAGTAAGAACATCCTTATTTCACTAATCCATCACGTTTAATTTGATTTACCTGATCAATGAATGTGGTCTCAATGCTGCGATACGTCATGCCCAGCTCACCCTTGCTTTTTGAGGTATCAAATTTCACTGGATAACCGACATTTTTGCTTACATATTCTCTCGTCAACCCTACTGTTGGGGCAATTAACCAAATAAGTGGTTTTGGTACCACTCGTTTTGGAAGAGGATATTCACCAGGGAAATTCTTTTCAATGAGTTGAGCGATCTCCATAAACGTTATTTCTCCTCCTGAAATAATGTAACGGCCCTCTGCTTTAGGAGTAAAAGCGGCTAACATATGAGCCTTGGCAATATCCCTTACATCCACGATTCCACTGGCAAGATTCGGAACACCCGTTTTAAACCCACCTGTTAAAAAGGATAGAATCGTAGAGATACTTGTAGAATCGGTTCTTTTAGATAGAGTTGGTCCCATTACAAAAGATGGATTGATGGTGACTAAATCCCATTGATCTTGTTCCTTCATCATTTTCCAGGCTTCCTTCTCGGCAATCGTTTTCGAGTAAGAGTATGGTTGGTGATTAATTGAGCTTGTCGTATTCCAATCACCTTCTGAAAAACTTTCTTTCCCTTTCATATCCACATGATCTCCAAAAATGGACACAACACTGCTTGTTAGAACCACTCTTTTCACTGACTCCACTTTGTTAACTGAAGAAAGCACATTTTGAGTTCCCTTTATTGCAGGTTCAATGAGTTCTTTATTCGCATCCTTGATTCCATTAATAATAAAAGGGGAGGCTGTGTGGAATACATATTCACAACCGCTAACCGCTTCATCAAAGCTTCCTTCCTTCAGTAAATCAGCTTCGTAGACCTTTAACGTACCCGGTGTCTGTTTTTCAATTTCTGCTAGATGTGCGTACTTTTCTTCTTTTTGTGAATCTCGCACGGTGATTCTTGCGTCCTGCCCTTGTTCCAATAATTCTTTTACTAACCAAGAGGCAACAAACCCTGTTCCCCCAGTGACTAAAACGGTTGATTTATCCATTGTTCTCCTTCTTTCTATTTGTAAATTGGACTTTAATTTCTAACATATTTTAATAGATTGACGTCATTGAGGTCCGTCCCTCTATAATGGTTTAAATGTTTAAAACTTTAAACGTATAGTACATGAAAAAAGTCTCTTCTGTCAATGAAGAAGAGACTTGGTGAGTTATTTTACCCAACCGAGAAGCATTTCTCTGATGAGCTTACTTGCTGTGTTAGCTGTTTGTTCAGATGGGTCATAGATTGGAGCTACTTCTACTAAGTCTGCACCAACTACATTTACGTCAGAATGAGCGATGGCATGAATCGATGCCAGCAATTCTTTTGATGTGATCCCTCCACAGTCCACGGTTCCTGTTCCAGGAGCGTGAGCAGGGTCTAATACATCGATATCAATGGTAACGTAAACTGGACGACCTGCTAGTGTTGGCAGGATTTCCTTTAAAGGCTCTAACACTTCAAATTTTGAAATGTGCATGCCATTTTCTTTCGCCCATTGGAATTCTTCTTTCATCCCAGAACGGATTCCAAACGAATACACATTCTTAGGTCCGATATGCTCGGCGATTTTACGGATTGGAGTCGAGTGAGATAATGGTTCTCCTTCATACTCTTCTCGAAGATCTGTGTGAGCATCGAAATGAATAATAGCAAGGTCTGGATTTTTCTTTGCTACTGCTTTCATTACAGGCCATGAAACCAGGTGTTCTCCACCCATTCCAAATGGAATTTTCCCATCTCCTAAAAGCTGATCAATATAATCTTCAATCATATCAATGCTTCGTTGTGGATTACCGAATGGTAATGGAATATCTCCTGCATCAAAAAATTTAACCTCTTCTAATTCCCGGTCTAAGTAGGCACTATACTCTTCAAGTCCAATCGAAACCTCACGAATACGAGCTGGGCCAAAGCGGGAACCTGGGCGATAGCTCACTGTCCAGTCCATTGGCATTCCATACAGCACAACCTGACTATCCTCATAAGATGGGTGACTCTTAATAAAAACCTTACCTGAATAAGCCTCATCAAAACGCATATTCTTCAACCTCTCTTTTGGAGGGACGGACCTTCACGAGGCGCATTATGCGTCTTGGAAAGTCCGTCCCTCTTTCATAATTTACATTCGTCGTTAAATTGGAATAAAGATACCTAATTACAAAGCATTTAATATGGTGATTAGGAAAGACGAATTGTATGTTCCATCGATATTCTTAAAACGGAAGGTCCGTCCCTCGATTATTTCGTTAGGTCTTTTACGAATTTTGGTAGTGCGAATGCTGCATTGTGTAGTTCTGGTGTGTAGTATTTTGTTTCGATGTCATGGAAACGTTCTGCTGGTACTTGGATTGGATCGTGCTTTTTAGAACCGATTGTGAACGCCCATAGTCCGCTTGGGTATGTTGGGATATTCGCTGTATAAAGACGAGTAATTGGGAAGATTTCTTTTACATCGCTTTGAACCTGGCGAATAAGATCTGCTTTGAACCAAGGATTGTCACATTGCGCTACAAAAATCCCGTCTTCCTTTAAAGCTTTTGAAATTCCTGCATAGAAGCCCTTTGTGAATAAGTTTACTGCTGGTCCAACCGGCTCAGTTGAATCTACCATGATGACGTCATATTCATTTTCACTTTTTGCGATATGCATAAAGCCATCGTCAACTTGTACATCTACTCGCTCGTTTTCAAGCTCTCCAGCAATCTCTGGAAGGTATTTCTTTGAATACTCAATTACCTTTCCATCGATTTCAACAAGAACTGCTTTTTTCACACTTGGATGCTTTAACACTTCACGGATTACTCCACCGTCTCCGCCACCTACAACCAGTACTGTTTCAGGGTTTGGATGAGTAAATAATGGAACATGCGCTACCATTTCATGATAAACGAACTCGTCCTTTTGACTTGTCATAACCATTCCATCAAGAAATAACATGTTGCCCCATTCTTCTGTTTCTGCCATTTCAAGGTATTGAAAATCCGTTTGCTCTGTATGTAAAGTCTTCTTGATTTTCATCGTGATACCGAAGTTTTCTGTTTGTTTTTCTGTGTACCAAAGGCCACTCATTGTTTCAACTTCCCTTCTTGTTTTCATATTTTATATTTCCCAACTGTTATTCTCAGTAAGTCTGGGTGTTCTCAAATTCATCCTGGGACAAGATATCTCAAAGCCTGAAAAAAAGAGCTTTAGCTCCATTTATAGAAACGTCCACAGAAGACGTCATTTTTATCCTTCCCTATCATGATAAATACAAACATGAGAAAAAGTATAGTGAAATCTAGCAAAATTTCAAGAGAAATTTTTTCTAATCCTTTTATGTTTAAAATCTCGTAAAAGTTTTCATACTAATAATACATATAAAACGTTATGAAATAAGGTGTTTTCACAATAGGCAAAATTGGAGGTCCGTCCCTCAACAGTCTGTGAGAGCATACTTTAGATAGAAGGTGGGAGTAGGGATGGAGTTGATTACGCGTTCGGGAATGGAAAGGACAAAGAAATATGTTAGAGCTTTTGTGATTGTGAGTCTATTTCTATCGGTTCTCGCTTTGGTAGGGGTAATTGGGGTTCTCACATATGCGAAGGTTCAAGGAGCGCCACCCCTTGCTGTCCCGCAATCCACTCTACTTTATGGAGATGATGGTTCAGTTATTGGGGAGACCAATGCTGGAGAAAAGCGATATTGGGTAGACCTGAAGCACATCTCTCCTGCTCTGATTGAAGCCACTATTTCTATTGAAGACAAAAGCTTTTATCAGCATTATGGATTTGACCTTAAACGAATGGCTGGAGCTGCTATTGCTGATGTGAAGGCCATGGCGAAGGTTCAAGGAGCCAGTACTATTTCTCAACAGTATGCTCGTAATCTATTTTTATCACATGATAAAACATGGAAAAGAAAAATATCAGAAGCCCTTTATACAATCAGAATCGAAATGAATTACTCGAAAAAAGAAATTCTTGAAGGCTATTTAAATACAATTTATTACGGACATGGTGCCTATGGTGTACAAGCGGCTAGTCAGTACTATTTCGGTAAGGACGCAGACAAGCTAACCCTTGCTGAAGCTTCTATGCTGGCTGGGATTCCGAAAGCCCCGGGACATTATTCACCCGTCGTTTCTATTGACCAAGCGAAAAAGCGGCAGGAACTCATTCTTCAATCCATGGTGAAAGATGGATTTATTACGAAAGAGCAAGAGGCTGTGACCAAACAAAAAGTCATCAACATTACAGGAGAGCACGCTCATCAAACCGTTGAAATAGCACCCTATTTTCAAGATGTAGTAAAAAACATTCTTCGTTCACAGTTAGGAATTGAAGAAAGAACCATTGAGATGGGCGGATTGAAGGTATATACGACTCTTCAACCGAAACATCAGGAAACAGCTGAAAAAGTTGTAAAGGAACAAATCCCCGAAGAGTCAGAGATTCAATTGGGTTTTGTCGCCATGAACCCTAAGAATGGTCATGTGACAGCTTTAGTAGGAGGCAGGAATTACGAAGAAAGTCCGTTTAATCGTGCTGTTCAAGCTATACGTCAGCCTGGTTCTACGATTAAACCACTCTTATATTATTCTGCTCTTGAACAAGGCTTTACTCCTTCGACAACTATGAAGAGTGAGTTAACATCCTTCACCTTTGAGGATGGAAAAGAAACCTACACGCCTCATAACTATAATAATAAATATGCTGAGGATGAAATTACGTTAGCCCAGGCGATTGCTTTATCAGACAACGTCTATGCCGTTAAGACCCACCTTTTTATTGGACAGGATACGTTAACAAAAGCCGCTCATGAAAAGTTCGGTTTAACAACAAAGGTAAAGAAATACCCATCCTCTGCACTCGGAACGTCTGGAGCACGTGTCATTGATATGGTAAACGCATATAGCATTTTCGCAAACGGTGGCTACAAAGTGAAGCCTGTATTTATCACGAGAGTTGAGGATTGGTCTGGAAATGTCATTTATGAAGAGAAGAACAAGAAGAAGCAGGTTCTCGATTCTGACACGGCCTTTGTGATGACTCATATGTTAAGCGGAATATTCGACCCTAAGCTTAATGACTACTCTACCGTTACAGGTATTCAAATTCGAAAGGATGCCACTCGTCATTATGCAGGAAAATCTGGAACAACAAATACAGATAACTGGATGATCGGATACTCCCCACAGCTGACAGCAGGAGTTTGGACAGGATATGACCAAGGAAAGGAAATCTCTCTTGTAAATGATAAGTACTATGCTAAAAAGATTTGGGTCCATTTTATGGAGGAAGCGTTAAAGAATGAACCCGTCAAAGCCTTTAGACCAACAAAGGGTGTCGTTGGCGTTGCTGTTAACCCTCATAACGGAAAACTCGCAACGAAAGACTGTCCCGTACAGCGTTTCACGTACTTTGTAAAAGGGACGGAGCCTACTGAATATTGTACAGAGCATATAAAAGATACGGACACTCCTAAGCAGTCGGAACCTTCTCATAAAAAAGAAAAGAAGCCTTGGTATCAGAAAGTGAAGGATTGGATTTTTTAAGCTACACACGTGGAATAAAACGAAAAACCTCGGGTTTGTGCGAACCCGAGGTTTTTCATGTCCTAGTTTATGTGCAAACTGTGATTTAAGTGTACTTTTTTTCTTACATAAGAGCAAGATGTGAACGACACATTCAAAAAAATGTCATAGTTTGTTCACAAAGATTTAGTTAGGCGAAACGGTTAATGCCTCTTTTAATTCAGGCTTTGAACGATCCCACATACCTTCATCATGGTTTTTCAAAAATTCTGCCATAATCATTTTTGACTTATCATCCATGTGATCCACAATAATATGGCGCTTGATGGATTTATCCATATGATTCACGTGCTCTGGCATGGATTTGTAGCCTCGACGCTTTTCACGATTGACGACTAATTCACATGCTGTAACACCTGCATAATAAGGTCCATCCTCCATACGGTCAATCGTTACCCACATTAACCAATATGGCTTTCCTCCTGCTGAATCCTCACGATTATTCGTAAACTTAATCCCTTTTTCAATCGGACTTCTTGCGTGCATTGCTCCAATTTCGATCGTTGCTTCCCCTTCTTCTACATCAATCATAACGGGTGAAACATTATCAAGACTTAAGGAGCCAACACCGTAACCACCGTGGCCATCCGTAGGGTCATTTTTTATAATATTAAATCCAATATTTTTTTTCTTTTCCATCGTTTTTCACTCCTTCTAGACGATCTAGCTAAAAATTGAAAAGATTGTGGTAAAAATAATGCTGAATGCTTGGCTCGTCGCATTCATTCCGACTTGTAAAAAAGGCCAAATGGTATATTCATCAAGAGGCGTAATGACAAGAATAAGAAACAGTAATATCCCATATTGTTCATATTGGCTAAGCTTAGCCCTTACATGATTCGGGGATAAATCCTCAATAATGCGGTACCCATCTAAAGGAGGGAACGGCAATAAATTAAACACAAATAATAAGACATTTAATTCTACAATCATTTGCAAGAGATCAATGACAAAAGGAGGAATCCCTGACACTCCTGTCACTCCGACAAAGAAATAAAATATCCCAAATGCAATAAAAGCAATAAGGAAATTACTTAACGGACCGGCTACTGATACCAGTACCCCGGCTAGCCGTGGATTCTTAAATCGAGAACGATTAACAGGTACAGGTCTCGCCCAACCAAATCCAGCCACTAATATTAAAATCGTTCCAATTGGATCTAAATGTTGAATCGGGTTTAGGGTCAGCCTGCCTTGATCCTTCGCTGTTGTATCCCCAAACTTATAAGCCACATACGCATGAGCAAATTCATGAACCGTAAAGGCTAGTACTAAAGCAATAACCACAAACGGAAGCTCTTCTAACCGAAAGATGGATATTGACTCAAATAACTGGCTAATTGTTTCCAAAGTATGTACTCCTTTTTAAAAAATGATTTACTTTCTTATTCCATAGTATACAGAAAAAATCCTGCCTTCATGACCTTTTCCCGTTTATTTAAAATCTCTCTTCACCACTATAACAAACTTGCCCAATCAATCCCTAAAGATTACATTAGAAAGGTAGGCAGGAATGATAAGCCTATCACAGATTGTATCAAATCAAAGGGTTAGGAGCGAATCAATATGCCTTATATTACAGTAAAAATGCTCGAAGGACGTTCTGAAGACCAAAAGCGTTCCTTAGTCGAAAAAGTCACCCAAGCCGTCAGCGAAACTACTGGTGCACCCGAAGAGAAAATCGTTGTGTTTATCGAAGAAATGACGAAAGGTCACTATGCAGTAGGCGGAAAAAGATTGAGTGATCAATAGAAAAGTGGAGGAGCCTCGAGCTACTGGAAGTGTTTGTCGATTTGTGTCGATAAATCAGTACTTCACAAATAAAATGGGAATTTCGCAAATATCTCCTCCAAACAAATAAAGAGACTACTCATAAGTTCGTCGAGTAGTCTCTTTTATCATATAAAACGTTCTTTATTGAACGGTTTTTTTCTGTTTTAATCCTTCAATGTAGCTGAAGGCTTCTTCAATTTCATCTTGAGTGTATTTCTGTTTACTTTTAAGAGTGAATACTTTCTCTACCACTTCTTCTTTAGATAAGGTATCAAAATATAAGACCGTTGAAACGAGTTCAAGAAAGCGTGCTGATTGTTCATTCATATCCGTTAAACAATCGTCTAGACATGGCATTTCTTTTTCATATATTTGAAGAAATTCTTGTCCTTCTTTCGTGACTGAATAGCGATATTGATAGTATCCGCCCTTTTTCTCCTTTATTTCCGAGATAAATCCCATATTGCAGAGTTCCTCTACTCGTAAAGTCAGTTCCTCTGAATAGGGACCATAAAAGTGAAATTGGAATTTTTCCTGGAAGGGGAAGGAAAGCTTCTTGGCGATGAATATCATTTTCTGAAGCTTCTTTCTTCCCACGACTTCACCTGAGGCTAAAAAGGCGCTCATTAGTTTTGCATGATCTTTCAACAATGTTCGTCATCTCCTACTCCTGTATTACGTTTGTAAGATCCTCAATTGGCTGCTGGTCGTCTAAGATTGTTCTAGAATCGCACGTATTTGTCTCTTTATATTTTTCTTTGATGATTCGTCATATAATAAATCGGAAGGATAATATAGCTTATGGTCTGTTCGACGCTTCCCCGAGATGGAGTCTACAATATCTGATTCTCTCGACAACTCTCGTAATTCATCGTTTCTCATCAGTAAATGAATGGGAAGTCGTTCTTCTTCTTCACCTGGACGATAGAAATCGTATGGTAAATCGGAAGATGAGTCCACCACTAAATAATACTCCGGGTTGATACCTGCTTTTTTAAAAAGGGTTTCCAACTCACTATGCTTCCTGTATTCCTTTGCAGGATCAAATTCCACATATTTATATAAATTCCGATTCATAAATCTCTTACATAAATCTCTTAAAATCGGATCCTCTTCTTCTTGCCAGATTTGAAAATAAAACATAATGACCGCTTCATCCAGCTTCAAATAATCCTCTAAAGACACCTCTTCTTTAAATAAAGAGTAAAAGTGGAGAGGACTTTGTTTAAAAGCGTAATCCTCTTCATGAAGCTCCTTGGCTCTATGTAAAATCTTCGTTAAAATCACTTCTGCACTTCTTGATACTGGGTGAAAATAAACCTGCCAATACATTTGATATCGGCTCATGATGTAATCTTCTACAGCGTGCATTCCACTTTGTTTAATCACCACTTGATCTTCTCGAGGTCTCATCACTCGCAAAATTCGTTCCATGTCGAAGTGACCATAGCTTACCCCTGTAAAATAAGCGTCGCGTTGCAAATAATCCATCCGGTCTGCATCGATTTGACTTGAAATCAAACTGACAACAAGCTTATTCTCATAAGTTTTGGCAATGACTTCTGCCACATGCTTTGGAAAATCAGGTTTTACTTTTTGAAGAACAGCATTTACCTCTGTATCTCCTAAAATAATTTCTTGGGTAAAATACTCATGATCCAAATGGAAAACTTTTTCAAAGGCATGAGAAAAAGGACCGTGTCCAAGGTCGTGCAGCAATGCAGCACAGAGGGAAAGGAGTCGTTCTTCTTGATTCCACTCGGGCCTTCCAGCAAACACATCATCGACAATTCGTCGAATAATCTCATATACGCCAAGGGAATGATTAAAGCGACTATGCTCTGCTCCGTGGAAGGTTAAGTAGGTAGTTCCTAGCTGCCGGATTCTGCGAAGACGCTGAAACTCTTTCGTTCCAATGAGATCCCAAATGACCTGATCTCTTACATGAACATACCGATGAACAGGGTCTTTAAATACTTTTTCTTCATGTAATTTCTGCTTGGCATACTCCATTTTTTACCCTCTTCCTAAACTAGCATATTTCTATTATAGCGACTTATTTTCCAATCTTCATCTCGAAATCTGTCGAAAAAAATAGATATTTGGCTGATAAGCAATCAGTAGCAAGCGTTCCGTCTGTTCAAAAAAATTTCGCCCCTTGACAAAAGATATTTATCAGCCTGTGACTATGGTCTCATATGTACTCTTTTTATAGTTCTCTACTTGATATGTAGTTTCCTTTAACAAGAATGTACAAACCCATTTTTTATTTTCTCCAAAACTTTACGTGTTATTCCTATGGAGTTGTTTTTGAAAAGAGAGTAGTGGTTGATTGCTTAATATGACTAATATAAATTCCTAACACGTCTAGAAAACAACATTTTCTTAAAATGTGTAGGGATCGATTTTTGCTTGTTTTGTAAAAATACTTTTTCTTTCGTTTGTTTTTTCTCAATAAGCTCTTTTACGAAAAACTCTTTTAGATGATGAGAGGAACTGCATAGAATCCTTCGTAAGTAAGCTGATGAGGCTCGGCCGAACGCTAGCTGCAAGCGAAGCAGTTCCCCAAAACATCTATCAAATACTGGTTGACAGAGGCATCGCGAAGGTTATTTAATAAAACACCAATTCTTGCGAAAAGAGCCAATCAAAAAGAAAAAACTCCCCTTATGGAAGTTCTTCTCTATTTCTTTATTTTTTTCTGAATCTTTTCCATCAGTTCTTCTTCCGTCAACGCCGCAACTGGACGATTATTGACAAAAGCGAATGTCTTTTTTCGTCCTGGACCACAATAAGACTGGCAAGCGATGTCGATCGGTGCCTCCGGGTCCATCTCTTTTAATTTAGGAATTAAGGTTTTTAGGTTTACGGCCTGACAATCATCGCAAACACGAAATTCGTTTGCCATCTGTCCACAACCCTTTCTATCTATTGAAATGGTATGTTGCTTTATTTTTTCGTTCTAAACACCGATTTCTAGAATACAGTTTCCTGCAATGTTTTGCAAGAGAACACAACTTCCAGGTTGTGGGATTTATACTCTCACAACGAAACTAGTAGAACAAAAAATAATTTTAACATATTCGTATAAAAACCTATAAAACTGACCATCCTTTAATCAACGAGTCATTTAATTATTTTATGGGAGTTGAGATTATGATGATGAAAACTAGACAAGATGCTTGGACCGAAGAAAATGATTTATTACTAGCAGAAACCGTTTTACGACATGTCCGTGAAGGCAGCACACAGTTAAATGCCTTTGAAGAGGTGGGAGACAAGCTGAATCGAACTTCTGCTGCATGCGGCTTTCGATGGAATGCTGTCGTTCGTCACCAATACGAAAAAGCTCTTCAACTAGCTAAGAAACAACGCAAGCAACGTCACCGTTTACTTGGGAAAGACCAAGGCGGCAAGAAGAAGCTATTATACCAGCCACCAACACCTTCCTTCGATGATTTAGATGCTATGTCTCTATCAATGTCTGAAGCTGATGAGGAAATGGAATTCTCCTATGAAGACTATGTTCCAGAGACTGAGAAGCAAGCAAGTGGGAAGCAAGATGTAGAAGTAAGCGAGGAGAAAACATTTATACCACAAGCTCCAGCCACAACCCATATGGTCAATCCAGCTGGTTTACGAGGAGAAGTAACCCTTGAAAAGGTCATTGCCTTCCTACAAAATTTAGCTCATTCGAACACAAACTCTGATATTGTAAAAATTGAGAATCAGAGATTAAAGCATGAACTGGCTGAAATAAGACGAGAAAATCAAGAGCTTCAAAAGAAAGTAAACGAGCTGGAAAATAACACGGTCACCATGCAGGAAGACTACGAGACCCTTATGCAAATCATGAACAGAGCAAGAAAGCTTGTATTATTCGATGAAGACGATGCCAAAGCACCACGCTTCAAAATGGATCGCAATGGAAATTTAGAAAAAGTAGCTGAATAAGTGATACCAAGCCAGCGTGCCTTGCTAAAATGAGGGGTATGCTGGTTTTTTTGTTGCAATGAGGAGGGAATGAACTGCTTTAAGCTCGCGATTGGGCCACTTAGACTCCGATTTGGGCCGGAATTCCGCATAATTGGGCCACTTCTTATTACATTTGGGTCGGAGCCTAGAAATATTGTGCCAAATTGTGAACAATAAGCTCCCACAAAAAAAGCCAGACTCCATTTCTACTAAAGTCCAGCTTCTCATCTATTACATTATGAATACGTTTAAACACCTAGTACTTTCTTATTCCGGTCAACTACACGTTCATAGTAGGTTTCATACATGGTGTACTCTTCACCCTGTAGGGTACTCCCGTAAAATTCTCCACTAAACCCTTTTAACGACTGCAGGAAACGAAGCATGACATCTTGAATCGATAACTCTTCTCCTAACAATTCAGAGAGAGAGGCCATGACTTCAGGTTTTATGGTAGGGAATGTGAATTTCGAGGTTTCGTTCTGCAGGCCTACCTCATAAAAGCGTTGAATAAGTCTTGCGCGCTCAGAGCCGCTCCCATTTACACAAAGGTAGACTTGAACAGCTACACCATTCCGAATTCTCCTTTGAGAAATTCCTGCAAACTTCTGATCTCCAATGCTTAAATCATAGCTTCCTGGGCAATAGGATTCTGAAATCTCTTTCGCTTCTATGTCCACGTTAAAATCCTTGAACATATCTTTTACAAGAAGCCACATAGCATCATAGCCTCGATTAATGTCTATTCCTTTTTCTGAATCAGGGAAAACTAATGAAAGATTTAGGACGCCTTCGTCTAACACTACTGCTAATCCCCCGGAATTTCGTACTATATAGTGAAAGCCTTCCTCTTCCAGTACCTTTAAGGCATCAGAGAGAAACGGCAGCTTTGTGTCCTGTATACCTAATACAACCGTTTGATGATGAACCCATGACCGTGCAGTCGGGTCTGATTGTGACGCTCCAACAGCTGTACACAATGTATCATCCATTGCGAAAGACTGTAACGCCTCAAACATCGGGCCTAAGCTCGATTGATCAATCACTCTCCACTTCTCTTGGCGGAGCAGTGCATACGCCTTTTCCATTTCCATATCTCTTTCTCCTTCACTCTCAACATGCGAGCTCATTATATCACAAAAATAGGACTGAGCTAAAAAGGGACTGAGACCGCACACTAAAAAAGCTGAACCCCTAAAGGTTCAGCTTTTTGATTATTTACAATGCTTGAGCAGCCGTAATAAGAGCTAATTTATATACGTCTTCTTCGTTACAGCCACGGGATAAATCGTTCACAGGAGCATTTAATCCTTGAAGAATTGGACCGACAGCTTCAAAGTTTCCTAAGCGTTGAGCAATTTTATAGCCAATGTTTCCTGCTTCTAAGCTTGGGAATACGAATACATTAGCATTTCCTTGAATATCTGCATTTGGTGCTTTTTTAGCTGCCACAGAGGGTACAAATGCCGCATCAAATTGGAATTCACCATCAACCGTTATTTCAGGTGCTTTTTCTTTTGCTACTGAAACAGCTTCCACTACTTTTTCTGTTTCAGGAGATTTCGCAGATCCTTTTGTTGAGAAGCTTAGCATAGCAACACGTGGATCAATGTCGAACATCTTAGCAGTTTTCGCACTTTCAATCGCAATTTCTGCAAGGTCCTGGCTATCCGGTGAAATATTGATGGCACAGTCTGCGAATACATACTTTTCTTCCTCGCGCACCATAATGAAAACTCCAGATGTTTTACGAACGCCTTCTTTTGTTTTAATAATTTGCAGGGCTGGACGGACTGTATCAGCTGTTGAATGGGCCGCTCCACTTACAAGACCATGTGCTTGTCCAGTGTAAACCAGCATAGTTCCAAAATAATTACCATCTAAAAGGATTTTTCTTGCATCCTCTTCAGATGCTTTTCCTTTTCGGCGTTCAACAAATGCTTTTACAAGTTCATCCATACCGGAAAATGATGCTGGATCAACGACGTTACAGCCTTCAAGCTTCACACCAAGTTCTTCTGCTTTCGCCTGAACCTCTTCTACATGACCAATGACAATCGGCGTTAGGATGCCGTCTTGTCCAAGACGGGAAGCAGCAGTTAAAATACGTTCATCTGTTCCTTCTGGAAAAACAATTTTTAATTCTTTGCCTTTAATTTTATCTGTTAATGTTGTAAATAAGTTACTCAATAGAGGAACCTCCTTGATTAATACATATCCAATCTTAGAATACTCTTTTCATATAGGAATTCAAGGAAAAGGAGTAATGATACCGATTTCACACTAAAAGTCTTTGTTTTCTAAAAATTCATCTGTTCTACTTTTACCCCGATAAGCCACTATGTACCATAAACATACCCTTTTAGTGTGTTCTCAAATCCATTGCATTATCCATTAGTTGTGCCATTTTAACGACATTTGTGTTTCGTATTCCTACCCTGTGGCCAAACTATGATATAGTAAAGTTGGAAAAAGTACTTTAAGGAGTGATTACTATGGCAGAACCGGCACAAACATTAGATGGTTGGTATTCTTTACATGATTTTCGCGCAATGGATTGGACAACTTGGAAGATGCTTCCGAGTGAGGAAAGAGCAACAGCCATTTCGGAATTCCACCGTTTCTTAGATAAGTTAAACAGCACTCAAGATGCAAAAGAAGGAAGTCATGCTCTTTACACAATTGTTGGTCAAAAAGCAGACTTCATGCTGATGATTCTTCGCCCTACAATGGAAGAATTAAATGAGCTGGAAAATGAGTTTAACAAACTAAAAATAGCTGAGTTCACGATTCCAACATTCTCTTATGTTTCTGTTGTAGAACTTGGGAACTACATGCCTTCTGAAGGCGATCCATATGATAATCCATATGTACAAGAACGAATCTACCCAATTCTTCCGAAAGCAAATCATGTCTGTTTCTATCCTATGGACAAGCGTCGCCAAGGAAATGATAACTGGTACATGCTTCCGATGGAAGAACGCCGTGATATGATGAGAAGTCATGGAATGATTGGTCGTCAATATGCTGGAAAAGTAAAACAAATCATTACCGGCTCCGTTGGTTTTGACGATTATGAGTGGGGTGTTACTCTATTCGCTGATGATGTTCTTCAATTCAAAAAGCTTGTATATGAAATGCGTTTTGATGAAGTAAGTGCACGCTTCGGTGAGTTCGGTGCATTCTATGTAGGAAATCTACTAAAAGAAGAAGGAATCGCGAAGTTTCTTCATGTGTAATTAACCACATACTTGGTAAACGACAAGCTAGATACTAGCTTGTCGTTTTTTTTTGCTATTTTAGAGAAGAAAGTAGTAGTTGATTTCCGCTCCAGAATGCTCGCTTTCCGCGGGGCTGGCGGTGAGCCTTCGGGGTCTCACCTGTCCATCTTCTCCCGCAGGAGTCGAGCACCTTCCGCTCCAATCAACTTCTTTAAAGAAAGCCGTGTTGATTCCCTGTTAAGTCCTACAAATTTTATTTTCTATTAGATTATTTTTCACTATTAAGCTCTGTCACGAAATTACCTTTTTGATGGTGGGGGGAACTGCGTAGACTCCTGCGGAAGTACGGTCGTGCCCAGACCCCGGAAGCGAAGCTGAGGAGGCTCGGCCGAGCGTCCGCGGAAAGCGGAGCATTTCCCCCCACCATCCAGCACACACTGTTTGACAGAGAACGGGCAGTACTCATGTTAAAAATAACAATCTTTGCGTAAAAGATCTTATCGATATTACCCACCGATGATTTATCTTGTCCTCCTTTAAATTACAAAAAAACTCTTACAATTCAACAGTTAGTCAAGTTTTGGGTCACCATCTAGCACATACTGGTTAACAGAGCCATTAAGATACTAATGTATAAAAAAACACAATAATCATTACGAATAGAGCTTTTTCAAAAGATACGTGTAGTTGATTAAGAAATCACTCCTATGACAAGAAGACAAAAGAAAAACAAGAATATATTCTCCCTCGTCTACATAGACATGAAATAGTGAGATATAAAGCATCTTCTAAAGTGAGGTGAGAAGATGGCTGTTATTCCTTATAACGAGAAAGAAGTGAAGCTCCTTGCTCGATTGATGAGGGCTGAAGCCGAAGGGGATGGGCAGCTTGGGATGTTGATGGTTGGAAACGTGGGGGTCAATCGTGTCCGATCTGACTGTCTGGACTTTAAAAAAATAGCATCCCTTAAAGATATGGTTTATCAAAGTCCTGGTGGATTTGAAGCGACTCAAAAAGGATATTTCTATCAACGAGCAAGACAAAAAGACATAGACCTTGCCCGAAAAACCATTAAAGGAGGAAGATATCACCCTGCACAGTATTCCTTATGGTTTTTCCGTCCTGAAGGAAGTTGTCCCGGCCAATGGTTTAATCAATCCAATTCTGGACGATATAAGTCCCACTGTTTCTTTCAACCATCTAGAGGTGATTGTCCTAAAGTTTATTAATCTATTAAAAGGGGGTAGATGTTTTGGCAAATCAACAGAACCCTTATATGCAAGGGTATAATCCATACGGTCAATATTACGGAGGTGGTCAAGGGCAAGGACAATATTATCCAAGCCAGCAGCAAGGTGGAGGTATGCAGGTTCCTCAGCCAACAAACGCTAAAGCACCTTCTCAAAATGTTCAAGGAATGCTTCCAATGGAAGAATCCTACATCGAAAACATCCTTCGATTAAACAAAGGAAAAGTAGCTACGGTTTATACTACTTTTGAAAACAACAAAGAATGGAACGCAAAAATCTTTAAAGGAATCATCGAAGCCGCAGGACGAGATCATATTATTTTAAGTGATCCTGAAACGGGTACTCGATACTTAATTCCTATGATTTATTTAGATTACATTACATTTGATGAAGAAATTGAATATGAATATCCATATGGAGCAGGAGGCTCTATGCAAGGTTATTCTCAACGATAGTACAAAAAAAGTGTCCAACGCTTACCTGTTGGACACTTTTTCAAAGGATTTATAATGTTTTTGCTGCAAAGACAATCAATAGAACCCAAGCCACTAAGAAGCTTACTCCACCAAGAGGCGTGATGGCACCAAGAACTTTAATTCCAGATAAGCTTAGGACGTACAGGCTTCCTGAAAATAAAATGATTCCAATAAGCATGAACCAGCCTGACCAAGATAACATAGAAGTAGGAGTTACATTTCCCATCATTACTCCGACAATAATAATTCCAATTGCATGAAACATTTGATAAAGAACCCCTGTGTTCCACGTATCAATATACTTCTGAGAGATCTTTCCTTCTAATGCATGAGCACCAAATGCCCCTAAGACAACAGATAAAAAAGCATTCAAAGCACCAATAATAATAAATGTTTTCATGATGTTTCCTCCTGTACTGTACTTCGTGTATTGTCATTACCTTTTATTTCTGGTTAAAAATCGAATAAGGAATCTCCATTTGCCCCGTCCTCTGTTTCAAGAGGCTCTTCTTTTGGAATCGATTCGAGCCTTTGTGGCTGTGACTCCTGAATATATGGCAATGGTTGTTTAGGACTTTGAAAAGAATTTGTCCCAACCTGATTGTTTTCTTCTAACAACACTTCACATAGGGCTTTAATAGAGTAGATATGTTCCCTGATTTGTTGGGACTTCTCAGCTGATTTTGCCTTCCCTAGCTCATGCTCCATCTTTTTCATTAACGATTGGTGAGGGATATTCACATTTTTCCTCCTTACGTGTTTAAGGCGTTTTCGAATTTTCATTGTTCTTTTTCAGAACCAACTATTATTTTATCATGTTTTTTCACTTTTTCAGAAAGACACGAGAACCTTATGTACTTCTCAATTTCATCATTATAGCAAATAAAGACAAATTCTTCTCTTCACTTTGATTTAGGAGCAAATTTCATACAAGGATTTCCCGATGATTGAAACACAACAAGTGAGGGCATCAGCTTCGATTTAAACCCGTATCCTCTGCATCCTCGAGGGTGAGCTGGCTGCCAGGTTGTATAAAAGTATTGGCATTTAAAGCAGTTTACTTGTTTCTCTTTTGTCACCCGAATTGCCTCCTCTTACAAATTCAAACCCCTTTTCATTATTCGGAGGTTCACTTTACGACTAAATAAGACATGTTTCACGTGAAACATACATTTTTCTATTCGATACACCAATCGATTCCTTCAAATCCCTGCTCTATTAAAAATTGATTGGTTTGAGAATACGGTTTACTTCCGAAGAAACCCCTATGTGCTGATAACGGACTTGGATGTGGAGAAGTTAGGACTCTATGCTTTGAGTTATCGATCAGGAACTGCTTCTTTTGAGCCGGTTTGCCCCATAATATAAAGACAATAGGCTGTTTTCGTTGATTTAATAGAGAAATCACTTTATCGGTGAACGTTTCCCAACCTTTTCCTTGATGAGAATGGGCCTTCCCATCTTCCACCGTCAAAACTGTATTTAATAGAAGCACTCCCTGCTCTGCCCACTTCACTAATGATCCATGAGAAGGGATTGGACATCCTATATCAGCTTGCAGCTCTTTATACATATTTCGAAGGGACGGAGGAATCCTTTCACCTTTTTTCACAGAGAAGCTTAAACCCTCTGCCTGATTTGTACCATGATATGGATCCTGTCCTAATAAAACAACTTTAACATCCTTATACGCTGTGTAATGAAAAGCATTGAACAGTTCATACATGGGAGGATAAATTTTATTAGATTCGTATTCTCTCATAAGCCATATTCTTAATTTTTGGTAATAATCCTGTTGAAGCTCATCTCTTAGAATGTCCGCCCAATCGTTTTGAAAAATTCTAGTAGACAATGTTAGACATCCTTTCTAGTCTTGATACTTTATCGTTACTTTGTAGCCTAATTGATCAAAGAATCCTTTTAACGACTTCTCCGCATTTTTTTCTGCTGCTTGAAGTAATCCTTGATCAATCGCTTCTTGACTAATAAGGTCCTTGGCTACTTCAGCTAGAGCAAACCCTTCATTCCAATCAACTTCGCTTCTGAAAATCCCTTCTACTGAAAAGGTCTTTACATTTTCTGTATCAATTGACGGATCTTGTAGAATTTCAGCTCTCGGTAAAGTTAGGACCATTTCTTTCTTCTCTTCATTCACTACTATATCGTTTTTATCAATTTCTTGTAAATTCACACCCGCTAAAACGGTTCCTGGAACAATCATTAGGAGCTTTCTCTTCGTCCCTGGGAGATTGGCATTTATTTCTTTCCCAAATAACTGATTGTTTTCTTGCTCAATAACTGCTTTTACAAACCCTTGGGCAGTTGCTAATGAGCTCATTTCCTGAATCCTTTCTACAAAAGACCCCTTCTCTTCTGTAAAAGTAGAACCTGATAACCAGGTATACACTCCTATGGTCGCTCCTCCCACTAGCAATGTTAAGATCAAAAGGATAAGTAGGATTCGATTCCGCCAGAATGATAGAATCGACTTCGCCAGCCTCCATGTTGTATATCGTTTACTTCTTCTATTATCAACCGCCAAAGATGCGCTTGCTTCTCTTTCATTCGCTTTCAATTCTGCCAGTATTGTTTCCATTTCCTTCAATTTTCTATATTGATTACTCAAGTGCTTCACCATCCTTCTTTCCATTATAAAAAACATTGTAGAATCTTGGAAACTATTTATTTTTACTATATTTTGGAAAGTTTAAATAACGAACAAACGGGAAAAAAACGAGCAAGAACAGATAATAAAACTGGAGGTTATATGAATGTATAAAGTAAAAACAGTAGAAAATGTTGTAGGCGTTAAAAATGAAATCGAAACCTTTACAAATGAAGGATTTACGAAAAAAGAAATCTTTGTATTTGCTCACGATAAGCATCGCTCAGAAGATATTTCTGAAGCCACTCATACTGAATCCATCGGTGTTAAGGAGCAAGGCCTCATTGAATCCATGGGGAACCTGTTTAAAAGTCGCGGAGATGAGCTTCGTACAAAAATGAAAGCAGTTGGAATGAATCAAGCAGAAGCAGATGCGTATGAAGAAGAATTAGATAAAGGAAAAATCGTTGTCGTCGCTTCTAAAGAAGCAACAGATAATGATGCCAAGCCTTTCTAATTTATGAATTTCCAAACGGACGTCGAAGCTTTTTTTCGACGTCCGTTTTTTTGTATTCAATAGTCTAGGTAGACTATTTGTAATCCTACAGGGATTATTATATTCTTTAGTGAGACTTTGACCTGAGTTAAGTACATTTTCTAGGGGGAATAATTCATGACATTGAAAAAAACACTAACGATTGCAGGATCAGATACAAGTGGTGGAGCTGGAATTCAAGCCGACCTAAAAACGTTTCAGGAGCACGGTGTGTATGGAATGACTGCTCTTACAACAGTCGTCACAATGGACCCGCATAACCATTGGCATCATAATGTACACCCTTTATCAATCGATACATTAAACGCTCAGCTGGAAACCGTTTTGTCCGTTGGAATTGATGCGATGAAAACAGGTATGCTTGGTACAGTTGAAATCATTGAACTGGCTGCTAAAAAAATCGATGAGTTTGGTTTAAACAAAGTTGTCATTGATCCAGTTATGGTATGTAAAGGAGAAGATGAAGTCCTTCACCCTGAAACAACCGTAGCCATGAGGGAGCACCTTTTGAAGCGTGCAACAGTGGTAACACCGAACCTTTTTGAAGCAAGTCAGCTTGCAGAAAGTAGTCCCATTAAAACCGTGGAAGATATGAAGGAAGCCGCGAAAAAAATTCATGAATTTGGGGCCAAAAACGTGGTCATCAAAGGTGGAAAGCAGCTTCAACATGATAAAGCCTTAGACATATTCTATGACGGAAATGAGTTCACTCTTTTAGAGGAAGAAAAAGTGGAAACTTCCTATAACCATGGTGCCGGCTGTACATTTGCAGCTGCGATTACATCAAACCTTGCTAACGGACAAGGTGTAAAGGAAGCCGTTGAAAACGCGAAGAAGTTTGTTACTGCAGCCATCAAGCACGGCTTTAAATTAAATGAATACGTAGGTCCCGTGATGCACGGTGCGTATAATCGTTTTGAAAAATAATTAGTTAAAATCAGGTGCCAATTCTGGTGCCAATTCTGGTGCCAATTCTGGTGCCAATTCTGGTGCCAGGCACAAATGACTTCATTTGTGCCTGGCACCTTTTTTGTGACACTTTATTTGTCAAACAGACTTTTCGCTTTCAAAGAAATATTTTAGTAAGATAGAACATAATACTTATGAGTCTTTTCTGTACCTAAGGAGGAAATGGAATGGAACCGATTAAACTAGCTGAAGTGCAAGGAATCATTAATCAATTTGCACGTCAGGACGTATATATACATTTAGAAACCACCAATGGAGCCTATGCCTCCCACTTTAATGAAGGGTTTTTCTCAGCTGGAGCATACATTCGCAACGCAAAAGTGAACTATGAGCACGGAAAGATCATTGGGGACGGACCTTTTCGCGTAGGCTTAAAGATTGAAATAGGCTGGGTTTACGCTGAGGGACTCACTCACTTCGAATTAGACGAAGAAAACCGCCTACTCCTGGCTGGACACGGATCTGATGGGAAATTGGCTGTGGCATTACAAATCAGCTCTACACCATTTAACTAATACGGATAAAGCTATTTTAGAAAAGAGGAGCGTTTAGAATGGAAAAAGAAAAACAAGTACTTGTTATCTTTCCACATCCAGATGATGAAGCATTCGGTGTATCAGGTACCATTTCTACTCATGTGAAAAATGGCTCACCTGTTACTTATGCTTGCTTAACACTCGGTGAAATGGGAAGAAATTTAGGGAATCCTCCGTTTGCAACGAGAGAATCCCTCCCCCTCATTCGAAAAAAAGAATTGCAAAAGGCAGCAAATGTGATGGGAATCAAAGATTTACGAATGATGGGCTATCGAGACAAAACACTAGAATTTGAAAACGATGAGAAGCTTTCGAATATGGTGACAGGATTAATCGAAGAATTAGATCCTTCCCTTATCATTACCTTCTATCCTGATTATTCTGTTCATCCTGACCATGAGGCAACAGCAAGAGCAGTCGTTCGGGCAGTTCGACGATTGCCTAAGGCTTCCAGACCAAAGCTACACTGCCTTGCTTTTTCAAAAAACTGCGAAGAAGAGCTGGGTAAACCGGATATTCTAATTGATATTACATCTGTAAAAGATCAAAAACTTGATGCCATGAGAGCACATATCTCTCAAACAGCATGGATGCTGAAAGATTTAGAAAAAGGCATTGAACAAAATGATCCAGAAGCATTAAAGTGGGTCACCAACGAACGTTTCTGGAGCTATCAATGGGACAACGACAAAGTTGAATAAATAAGAAAAAGTACCTGGTGCTCCAGGTACTTTTTTTATTCTATGTACTTTTTGTAAATGGTGTTTTATAAAAAGGTACTGCTTTCATATAAAATTTTTAAAAAAACTCAAGCTGAGAAAGTTGATTGGAGCGGAAAGTGAGCCTCCTTGCAATCAGCTACTACTTTCTCCTCTAAAAAATCCACAAATTTTACTACTAGAGTCTATTCTATTCACATTACCTATGAATAAAATTAATATGTGAGTGATTACTCACTTTACAAATGAACCAAAACCATTTATATTAAAAGTGAGTAATCACTCACTAACTTTGAAAGGTGTGATTCAGTTGAATTCTCTTATCGAACTACAAGAGCTATCAAAGTCATTCGGCTCACAAGAAGTATTAAAAGAGATATCTCTAAACATTCGCAAAGGTGAAATTTACGGCCTGCTTGGACCATCAGGTTCAGGAAAGACCACTCTCATCAAGTTAATGATCGGATTAGAAGTACCGTCTTCCGGGAGAGTGACGTTTAAGGGTGAAAACCTCAAAGCCAAAACGTTGTATCCTTCGATTGGATATATGGCTCAGTCCGACGCCCTTTATGACGAGCTAACGGCGAAGGAAAACTTATCTTTCATGGCTTCACTTTATGGACTGACAAAAAACAAGCGAAAAGATCAAATTGAAAAGGTCATGGAAACCGTTGATCTCCTCAGGGACTTAAACAAGCCTGTTCATCAATATTCAGGTGGTATGAAGCGAAGACTTTCTCTTGCTATTGCTCTCTTACACGATCCTGACGTTTTATTTTTAGACGAACCGACTGTTGGGATTGATCCTGTTTTACGAAAGGAAATATGGGATGACTTCCACAAGTTAAAAGAAGAAGGAAGAACATTAATTATTACCACACATGTAATGGATGAAGCAGAACGATGCGATCGATTAGGTTTACTTCAAAATGGTGAAATCATTTCAAGCGATACTCCAGAAGCAATAAAAACCCAATACGGTGTTACTTCTATTGAGGATGTATTTTTAAAGAATGGAGGTGTTCAAGTTGAGAATTAAAGGGTTTGTTTTACGAATCATTCAGCAGCTTTTCCGGGATAAACGTACGTTAGCTCTAATGTTTTTAGCTCCCATCCTCATTCTCACCTTGCTTTCACTCGTTTTTAATTCAGGAGATTATGAAGCAAAGGTTGGTTTGGTAAATGTACCGAAGCCTCTTGAAGCTAAGCTTGATACAGACGATTTTAGACCATACACGAATGAGAAAGAAGCGTTAGATGACGTGGAAAGTGGAAGTTTAGATGGTTACCTCACATTTGAAAACCCTTCTGAGCCTCACATTGTCATTGAAGGAAGTGAACCTTCCATAAATGGTGCCGTAATGAAAAAAGTTCAAGGGCTTTTCTCTGCAAATTCTATGAATCTATCGGATCAAGTGGAGTACGTTTATGGAGATAAAGACATGGAAATGTTTGATTCCTTTGGTCCTGTTTTACTTGGATTCTTTGTTTTTTTCTTTGTTTTTTTAGTAAGCGGCGTTTCCTTCTTAAGAGAAAGAACAACTGGTACTCTCGAAAGACTTCTGGCTACTCCTATTAAAATTTGGGAAATGGTGATCAGCTATGTCATTGGGTTCGGTATCGTGACCCTGCTTCAAGCTTCATTTATATCCTGGTATGCCATTTATGTACTTGATATGATGATGAAGGGCAGTTTCTTAAATGTTTTGGTGATTATTGTCAGCTTATCGTTCACCGCACTCACACTTGGAATATTACTATCTGCTTTTGCTAAAAATGAATTACAAATGATGCAATTTATCCCAATCGTTGTCATCCCACAAATATTCTTTTCAGGGTTGTTTAATTTAGATACGATTGCCGAATGGTTAAGCTGGATTGGCCGTGTCACTCCTCTCTATTATGCAGCTGCTGCTCTAAGAGATGTGATGATCAGAGGGTTTGATTTTCAACATTTATTGATTAACCTATCCATACTGATTGGGTTCTCTCTACTCTTTATGATTCTAAATGTTGCAGCCCTAAAAAAATACCGTAAAATATAAGATAATAATAGGAATTTAAAGATGTTAGGGGTTTAAGCATGTCTGAACAAAATGATATCCTAAAGCAATTATTGGATCAGGAAGAGCCATTAACGGAGAAACAACAAAAAATCGTAGAGGCAGCTATTGAAATGTTTGCAGAAAAAGGCTACGCCTCAACCTCTACTAGCCAGATTGCCAAAAAAGCCGGCGTGGCAGAAGGAACGATTTTCCGACATTACAAAACAAAAAAGGATTTACTTCTTTCCATTGTATCTCCCACTATGGCAAAGCTTATTGCTCCCTTTGTGATTCGTGATATTAATAAAGTTTTAGATGCAAAATATGAACGCTATGAAGATTTTCTAAAAGCAATGATCATCAACCGTCAAGAATTTCTAAAGGATAACATGACGGTATTTAAAATCTTAATTCAAGAAATTCCCTTTCATTCGGAGTTAAAAGAGCAATTCAAAGAACATATTGGTCAGAAAATCGTTGAAAAATTCACCACACTAGTTGACCACTATAAGGAAAAAGGGCAGGTTATTGACTTGCCTTCCATAGCCGTTGTACGATTTTCAGCCTCCAGTATCTTCGGATTATTATTCGTACGTTATATCATTCTTCCTGAAGAAGAATGGAACGATGAAAAGGAAATTGATATGACGGTTCAAATGATTATGCATGGGATTGGGAAGGAATAAGAAGAAAAGCGATCTTGGAGAAAACCTCCAAGATCGCTTATTTTTTATAAGTAAGCTCATGGGGAGTCAGTGCTCCTCTTTTCCCTATGAACTTCTCAGGTTGACTAGCCCCATTCTATTTGTGAATCCATACTGCACCAGCAGTATTGTCTTTTGCTTCACCGATGACTTCGAATTTCAAGCCGAAGTTCGGAACATCACGTCCTGCATCAGGGATTATTTCGTTCATATATTTTTTCGAATCATCAAAGACACGAACTCCTGCTAAACCGTCATAGTCAAAGATTCCTCTAGAAGGAGAATCGACGTACCATTCTGGTGCTTTATCTAATGAGAAGGCTGCATCAGATACTTGATAACGAGTACTATTTACGATAGACCCACTACCGTTTCTCGTTCCAACAATTGCCTCCGGATGAGCATCCACCACGCCAAGGAATCCTTCACCAGGATGCATACCTACCCAGTTATCTGTAAAGCTGTCATCTCCATACCAAACCACTAAACCAGTGTTGTATTTTACTCCACGAGAGAAGGCTAATGCTTCATCGGATCCAGCATAGTTTCTCCACTCTAAATAATAGTAATGAGCTTTTTCATCAAATCCATTCGATACAACGAAACCATCTGTGGTAAATTTCTCTTCTCCTTCAGCATCATCGGAAAATACTACATTTCCATCTACTGTTAGGGTTGCATTGTCTAAAGCAAACCCATCAAGAGCCAAGCCACCATCAGTCACATAGTCAAAATAAAGTGTCACATTATCACCTGCAAATGGACTTAGGTCATACGATTTATCTATCCATTGACCCTTTGTTGATTCTGCT
The DNA here is from genome assembly GCF_001648555.1 of Rossellomorea aquimaris TF-12. Taxonomy (GTDB): domain Bacteria; phylum Bacillota; class Bacilli; order Bacillales; family Bacillaceae_B; genus Rossellomorea; species Rossellomorea aquimaris. The sequence continues at coordinate 162,465 of NZ_LQXM01000025.1, forward strand.
CGAGTATCCCCATCAGTATCATAATCTCCAATGACATCAAGCTCAACCTCTTCGCCACTTGCCGTTACAGCCGTAACGAATAAATAATCATAATCATATTCAATATCGTAAAAAGTTTTATAATCAAATGTAGCTGTTGTCGCATTCGTCAAATCAAACTCAGGAGATACTAACGTCGTATGAAGGTCATCTCCTTTTGTACTATAATAGTACTTTTCTCCAAAGGCTGGTTGAATTCCCTCCACTTCTTTAGCTGGAAGATTCACTTTCACAATTCCCGGATTCTTTGATTTCGTTACACTTTGATCAAGGAATGAGGTCACACCATTTTTATCGATGTCTTGATAATTTACCTCAGTGATATTTGCCCAGTTTCCTCCCATCGTTTTTTGGAAGAATTCTTTATTTTGAGGTGAGAAGCTAGTAGGTGCTGTCCCAGCAATATTACCGTTCCAGCTTCCTCCACTCATAATGGACCAGGAAGCGACAGGCTCACCATTTCCAGAGTAAATCGTGTCATATTCATCAGGTAAACCTAAATCATGACCAAATTCATGGGCGAATACTCCGACTGCACCGTCTTCAGGTTGGATGGTGTAATCATAGGCGCCCATTTTACCTCCCCAATAAGGCACATCTGTTGAGGAACCTGGAACACGGTATACTCCATTCAACACCCAACGATGAGACCAAATCGCATCATCCCCAAGTTTTCCACCACCAGCTTCTTGTCCTGTACCAGCATGAATGATCATTAAGTGATCCACTAACCCATCAGGCTCATTTTGATTTCCATCGCCGTCAAGATCATATAAATCGTATACGTCATATTCAGATAAGTCCATACCAGCTTCCACTGCAGCGTTTAGTGTATCTTTAACTAAATCACGCGGACCTTTTGGGGCTAAGTTATCATGTCCTCCATTAGGATTATCATCACCATAATCAGCCGCATTACCTGGTACTGATAACCAATCTGACACCGTTCCATCCAATGTGTAACTCCCACCTGATTGCTCCTCATAATATTGCTTAAATGTTTTTACCTTTTCACCATTAAACAATTCAAATTCTTCGTCTCCGAACATTAATTTTTCATAATGCTCTTTATTAAAATCATCTGAATACATGTACCCTTGCTCTTGAATCACGTTATTATGTTTAAAGTCCGCGAACTCTGTTAAGAGAACTAGAACTTTGTCAGTACGAACGTCCCCATAATATGAGGCTTGTTTAGCGGAGTTTACTTTGGCAATTCCAGTTGGTTTTCCTTTTTTGAAATTATCATGACCTTTTTCAATCTGCTTCATTAGCTTGTCTTTTTGCTTTGTTAAAAAGTCCTTCGCTTTTTGATCCATTTCATCTTGCTTTATCTCCTTCGGGGATTTGGGTTCCTTCACATTCTTTTTCTTTGCTATGTAGTCTTTAACGGCTTTCTGGATTTCAGCGGAACTGGCATCCTTTGGAATAATTCCTTGATCTTGAAGAGCTTTTGCTAATCGGTCTTCATTCACAATATTCAAATCTACCGGTGCTGATTCTAGTGTAGATGCAACAACAGATGTCGGTGCTGTTGTAGAGCCTGCAAAGCTTCCTGCAAATAAGGTAGATGCAACAATCGTACTAGCGGTAATACTCGAAAAAACCTTTAAAGCCGTCTTCTTCTTTCCCAACTGGTTCACCCCTATAAAATGTAATAGATTAATAGATTAGTTCGTTTTTGTGAACAACCTGAGAGAATCATATCAAGTAGTCTGAATATTGTAAATACTAGTGATAAAACTAGTCAAAAGATGTGAAAAGGTTACAATTTACGATAATTTCCTTTCTTTTCTAACGTTCGTTATTTCGTGCATATTCGTGTTTTTTTCTATGTAAAGGGGGTAAATGTTATATATAACCAAAGGAGGTTAAAGGATGAGTTTTTATTTTCAGGAGAATTTATTGGAAGGGCAACACATCCTTATCACCGGTGCTTCTGGTGGTATTGGGTATGAAACAGCTAAGGTAGCTGTTTCTACTGGAGCTAAAGTAACAATAGCAGGAAGAAACAACGAAAAGCTCCAACAATTAAAAGAGGATTGTAGTCTAACTGATAATGTATATATATGTTTAGGTGACTTAAACAAGGCGGAAGATCGCCAATCGTTGGTCGACTGTGCTACGGAAAAACATGGTCAGATTACAGGTCTCGTCAATGCAGCTGGAATCGGTGGCGGAGATATCGTTGAGAACCTATCCGAAAAAGAATTAAGAGAGATTATGGAGCTAAACTTTTTCTCATTAGTTCAACTCACTCGATCGGTTTATACTCAAATGAAAGAGCTGGGAAATGGAGCTATTGTAAATATCTCTTCCCTTTCCGGATTAAGGGGAACCCATGGAAACAGTGCATACAGCGCTTCAAAATTTGCCGTAACGGGATTTACTCAAGCCTTCGCACTTGAAGCCATCGAAAACAATATTCGAGTGAACGCTATTTGTCCCGGGTATGTAGACACTGAAATGGGTCGAAATGCCATTAAATCAAAGGGAGAAAGAGAAAATCGAAGCTATGAGGAGCAATTACAGCTTGCGAAAGAGAGCATTCCCTCTAAGCGACTAACTTCACCCAATGAAGTAGCGAATACCATTGTGTATTTATTGAGTGAAGCCGCTGAAAACATCGTAGGAGAATCCATAAAAATTTCTGGCGGAAGTGTGATGAGATAACAGACGAGATTCTGTTCAGAATATACCTCTATAAACTAAGACCCTTATTGGACTGTCCAATAAGGGTCTTTTAATCTCATTCTTCACTTTTAAAAGAAGTCAAATCCACTTTATACAGTTTATCATCCTTTTCTCTTGGAATTCCCCTCCCATCTGTATTATTGCTAACGAAGAAAAGGGTATCTCCTTCTACTAATACATCCCGAATTCGACCAAATCCACTAAAAAGTTCAGTGACTTTTTTCGTTTCCGGATCGAATTGCTTAATACTTTGGCCAGCAAGAGTGGCAAATAGGAGCTTATCGTTCCAAAAGTCAGCACCTGAAGGAGCCCAGGATGGTTTTCCCGAATGGGCAAGGGGAGAAACGAGAGATTCTTGACCTTTCTCTCCAGTAATAAGCGGCCAGCCATAGTTTTTCCCCGGTTCAATCAAGTTAATTTCATCATAACCGTTAGGACCATGCTCCGTCCCATAAAGAACACCATCAGCATTCCACGCTAACCCTTGAGGATTTCGATGTCCATAACTATATACAAAAGATTCTTTGAATGGTTGATTTATTGGGTTAGTACCATCTAGATTCATACGTAAAATCTTCCCACCAAGAAACGTCAGCTCTTGGGCTTTTTCTTCTTTTGTGGCATCTCCAGTTGTAATATACAGCTTTTGATCCGGTCCGATTTTCAACCTGCCCCCATGGTGATACTGTTGACCACTAGGAATTCTGTCTAGTAAAACCTTTGTCTCTACCCACTGCTGTTCTTCTCTTTTTAGAGCCACTATTCGATTATAAGGTGTATCAGAATCCTCGTAGGTATAATAAGCAATGGCTTGATGGTTTTCCTTAAACTCCGGATGTAGAACAAATCCAAGCAGCCCTGCTTCAGGATGCTGAGCTAAGGGCATGGAAAGCTGTACCTTCACTCTTTCCTTTTGGCCATTCTTTATTTCTACAATAGTGCCTGTCCTTTCGGTTAAGTAGAAATCATTTTCTGCCTTTTGTATGGACCAAGGTATCTTAAGGCTGTCTGCTATTACTGTTGCTTCTATACTTGGTTGACTAACAAATTCACTTTCACTCTCCTCACCACTTGAGCAGGATGAAAGGAGTCCTCCTAGTAAGAGCATCATGATCCCTATCTTCATCAAGTTTCCCATAGGTTTTAACTCCCTTTGTTTTTTCACCAGTATGGACAAACGGAGAGATATTCAATCTTGTGCTCGTTATACTGTTTGCTGGAGTGCTTCTAGAATTGCTTTTGCCACTCCATCTTCCTGGTTTGTAGCCGTCTTAAATGAGCAAAATGACTTTACTTCGTCTAAAGCATTCCCCATGGCAACAGGTCTCCCTGCCACTTTCATCATAGAGAGGTCATTGAGGTTATCACCCACTGCCATAGTATGCTCGGCTAAAAGATTCTTATCGTTTAAAAGCTTTTGAAGAGCCACACCTTTTTGTGCGTCTATACTATTCACTTCTAAATTCTCTTTTCCTGAAGAACTAATGGCAATTCCTGATATGTCTCTCAACTTTTCGTTGGCCTGTGCCAGTTGATCCTCATCAAAGGAAAAGACTAAAAATTTATACACTAGCTTAGAAGGGTCCTCTATGACCTCAGCATAGTCTTCAACTAGCTTTATATGACCTTTTTCAAATCGCTCTCTGGCTGATTGACGAATTTGTTTCTCGGAAACATTCGGATTGGCTGTTGTAAATATATTCACGATGAGTTCAATACCCATTTCTACATTTTCTGTGTAGGTTCCTTGGTCCGTATAGATTTCAAAATAAATTCCAATCTCATTTAATGCTGCCGCAATTTCCTTTGCCTTTTCTGTATCAATACCTGCTTGATCAATCATTTCACCCTGCTTATTTCGAACCTCTGCACCATTTGCACAAATGATATCACAGGATAACCCCGCTTCCTTCAATACATAATAGGCTTCTTCATAGGATCTCCCAGTGGCCACAATAACCTCTATCCCTTGCCTTTCTGCTTCAAGTATTGCGGTTTTGTTTGCTTCACTCACTTCCTGATTTTCATTAAGTAAAGTTCCATCCATATCTGTTGCGATACATGTAATCATAGTCTGACACCTTTCTTTCTCAGTAGTTTAGCCATTGTATCATGATTACTTTATTTTTTTGTACTGAAGAGGCTTCTCGAATACTGTATCCAGTATATTTATTTTCATGTATAAATTTAATTTGGGTTCATTTGGAAAATGGCAAGATTAATAGTCAGTTTGGCAAGATACTTATCCAATTCCGCAAGATTCTTCACCATTTTAGCTAGATTCTCCTTCTTATCACCTGACAATCACCTGTCAATTTGTGTGGTTCGATTAAAAATTCCCATTTTTCAGGAAAAATGAAAGGGTTTTCACATATCATTATAGAAGAATAGAGAAGTACCCATTTTTAAAAGCATCAGAAGAGGAGGAATTTGATGAAATCACTTATTTCATTGTCTAACAAGATTATGCAACGTTATTTACCCGATCCATTTTTATTTGTCGTCATATTAACCTTGGCTGTTTTTGGTTTTGGTCTTATTTTTACTGATAGTACAAGTTTGGAAATGGTTCAGTTTTGGGGCGACGGATTCTGGAGTCTTCTCGCTTTTTCCATGCAAATGGTATTAGTGCTTGTGACAGGTTATGTGTTAGCAAGCAGTCCACTCTTTAAGCGGTTCTTAGGTTTCCTGGCTTCCTTCGCAAAATCTCCTGGATCTGCGATTATCATTGTAACGATTGTTTCCATGATCGCGAGCTGGATTAACTGGGGATTTGGACTCGTTATTGGCGCTTTATTTGCAAAAGAGCTGGCTAAACGTGTAAAAGAAGTCGATTACCGTTTACTGATTGCCAGTGCTTATTCAGGATTTATTGTGTGGCATGCGGGATTCTCCGGATCTATTCCTTTATCTATCGCTACACCAGATCATCCATTTCAAGATATGATCGGAGTGATCCCGACCACTGATACCATTTTTGCTGCCTTTAACCTGATTATTGTTCTTGCATTATTTATCGTGTTACCTCTATTAAACCGAATACTTATGCCTTCACAAAAAGAAACGATTGTTGTAGATCCATCTATCTTAAACGATGAGGACTATCCTGCTGCATCTTTTGAAAAAGAAGCGATGACACCAGCTGACCGTATGGAAAACAGTATGGTTTTATCCATCGTTATTGCTGCTCTTGGTATAGCATTTTTATTTTATTACTTTATTCAAAATGGATTTGCCATCAATTTAAATATTGTAAACTTCCTATTCTTATTCTTAGGGATTCTTTTTCATGGGACACCTAAACGATTCCTTGCATCGGTTCAGGATGCCATTAAAGGAGCCAGTGGGATTGTTATTCAATTCCCTTTCTATGCAGGGATAATGGGAATGATGACTGCATCTGGACTGGCCGTCGTCATGTCAGAGGCTTTTGTTTCTATCTCAAATGATGTAACCTTCTATTTCTTCGCCTTCCTAAGTGCAGGTATTGTTAATTTCTTTGTTCCTTCAGGTGGAGGTCAATGGGCGGTGCAAGCACCCATTATGCTGGATGCAGCTCAAACACTGGATGCTTCCGTGGCAAAAACGGCCATGGCTGTGGCGTGGGGCGATGCGTGGACGAACCTGATTCAACCTTTCTGGGCACTACCAGCCTTAGCCATCGCAGGCTTAAAGGCAAAAGATATAATGGGATATTGTGTCATCATCCTTGTTATTAGTGGGATCTTTATTTCCCTTGGATTGTTATTTTTATAAGAAAAAAATCCGCCTAGGTAGTCTTTACCTAAGCGGATTTTTTAATAGGTTGTTTTTGTTTCTTTTCTGGGAAGTTGATTTGGGTGGAAATCAACTGCTACTTTCTTTTCTAAGTTAGCTAAAAAACTTTACGAAAAGAGTCTACTCAAAAATAAAAAGGCTGCTCACAAATGAGAGCAGCCTGTATATATGAAATGAACGTTCTTCAAATGTTTTATTTACTTTGTTCTCTTCTTTCTAACTCTACTTCTATCATTTCGATAAACTCTTCTTCCAAACCTTCCTCTTGAGCTAGTTGGTACACATTTACCAGTTGCTCTTCTGTTAATTTTGTTAATGACAGCATTTATACATCCCCTGACTTACCTAGATATGAATTCCTTATACCCTCTAGAAAGACAGATAAACCTGATTTAATTAAAATTAATTCTTTTTTCTGATGTAGCTTTGTTAGCCGGTTTTTTGAGAGTACTCAAAATCTTCCGGAGTAGGTTGGTACAATTCTTTCTTGTTGATGTTCGTTCTATTCATCTTTCTAGGTTTTTTAAAATAGTGGGATCGTCCAGATGTAGCACGAACATATCCTTCTATCATAAAGGCCACAGAGAGTATCGTGGCTGCGAAGAAAAGAATAGGTGTTAATGGAATCCAAGGTGCTGTCTGAATATACCTAAAGGCATCACCAATCAAACCGGACCATTCATATGAAATCGACCTTGGTGGGTCTGCCATTCCTGAATAATCGATATTTGTCCCCCCTAAAAAAAGCCTCAACAACCCTAAATGAGAAAGGATGATTAACGTCTGCATCATTTCCTGACCAAATATGATAAATAGCTTTTCTCTTAGTACTGGATAAATATGCTTTCTAATAATACGAAAAGGACCTGCTCCAAGGGTTTTTGCACTAAGAACAAATTCCTGCTTATGGATAAGGGACGCTTCATTACCGATTAACACCACAATTACCGGCACCGTTAGAAGTGATAGAATGAGTACTTCAACAATGAGTCTTTCAGCTAAGCTCGTTTGAAATCCTTCAAATGGCTCCCACAGAACTGGTCTTAATATATAGTAAGCAATAATAGTTAATGGGACATAATGAAAAGAGTCTATTAATCCATTAATATAGTTTTTTTGTTTACTAAAGAATGTCCCTAAAAGGAAGCCGAAAGGAAGAGCGATAAGGACTCTCAGAGCTGCAACAGCAATAGTTGCCAAAATGGTATACTTTGCGCCGATTAATATTTTCCCTAATAGGTCATAGCCAAGTTGATCGGTTCCAAAAGGGAAACTCCACCTCGGTGAAAGGGGAGCTCCTTCTACCAGTTTTCCATTCTCATAAATATAATATAGCTTCCTAATATCAATGCCCCAAATAAACGTATAGGTGAAGCTTGCGACGAGCATAAGGGTGATAAAGAGAAAGCCAATTAAAAACAGTGGCTGTTTAAAGACGTTTTTCATTACAATGCCTCCCCATGATTTGATTTTCTCGACAGAATCCATTCTCCTAAAGTATAGAAAAGAAAGATTGGAATAAAGAATGCAAGTAAGGAAACTGTAAAGATTTTAGGCTGAGGAGTAGACATTAAAAACCTCGTAATCCCTGCGATATTGAACAACAACTCTAATACAAACAGATTTGAAAGCATAAACCAAACCGTTTTTTTAGATTGAAAAAACACACTGATGATGGCGTTTCTAAAAATGTGCTTCGTTATCACAAGCAGTCTTCCTAATCCAATGGAAAAGGCAAGCTCAACATAGTTTTTACGAAATTCCTCTTCAAATGTCAGCATGGAAAGTCTGTACAATTGAATCGTTGGCAGGATAGCTAAACAGATTATAGGTAAAAGAAAGGCCTTTTGTTCATTTACGGCTGCAATTTCAAGGAGTAATATGCCTGTTTGTTTAAAAAAGAAAATAACAAAAATCTGGGTAATCAAAATGATAAATAAATCCGGAATAGATTCGAGTGTATAAAAGACCAGCTTTAACTTTCCTCGTATTCTTTCAGAAAACATCATGGAAAGAATCGTTAAGCATAGTGCAATAACACAAGCGAGGAGTAAAGCCCCTAACAGGACTGTAAGAGAATAGACTATTGGGTCCCACAAATATGGAAATAGCTCTCGCTCACCTTGTCCACCAATTACTACATATTTCAACTCTCCTGCATTAAATAGAGCTTGAACAATCTCTTTTACTGTCTGTCCATACTGACTGAACTGTAATTTGCGCTGATTTATACCACTTAGTAAGACTGGCAATGCCCCCACTAACACAATTCCAACACACGAAAAGAGAAATTGAATGACCACTTGAATGATTTTTTTCATACCATTGCCCCCAACGTTAATAAACAATATATTCTATCTTTTGATAATATTATCATAATTCATTTAATTAGTTTGAAATATTTTACAAGTTATAATCTCTTCCTATATACCTCTCAAATGATTTGAAATTTTTTAAAATTTTAGTAAAATAAAATGCGAGGGGAGGGTAGAAAGCGTTTTCTTACATATACTCAAGACGAATGTCCATTTCGTTTAAAAAAGATGGAACAAAAATGTTTCACAAATTTATTTATTGGGAAATACAGATAAGTACGGCAAAATAGGGAAAAGTAGCACTTCCTATGGACATTTTTATATGTATACATTAAAATGAATAAAGTTTCATTTTTCGTTACAAATATCTTCTGAGGTGAATCTATGAATCAACATCGTTTTACACTAGTCAGTCATTTACGATTTATTATTCCTTCCCTACTGGGAATTTTTCTATTTATGGTCCCAATTCAAACAAAAGACGGTATAACCATCCCAATCGCTATCCTATCAGGCTGGCTACAAAATTGGATGGGCAGCTACGTACCTGCCATCATGACGGGGTTAATTCTTTTAACTGTCATTGGTACTATCGTTACGAAGTTAATAGGACCTTCCATTATTTCTAAGTCACCTTTTTTCTCAAACTTATTTGATGTAAGACCTGTATGGGTTGCCGTGCGAGTTCTAGGTGCAGTATTTGCTGTTATGACATTATTTAAGTTAGGGCCAGAGTGGGTTTGGTCAGACGCCACTGGAGGACTTCTATTAAATCCTGATGGGCTCCTTACTATATTATTCTCTGTATTTTTATTTGCTGGACTCTTCTTACCCTTATTACTTAATTTCGGATTACTAGAGTTATTTGGAGCTTTATTAACGAAAATCATGAGACCTGTATTTGGTTTACCCGGTCGCTCTTCTATTGATTGTTTAGCATCATGGCTAGGAGATGGAACCATAGGGGTCTTACTTACGAACAAACAATATGAAGAAGGTTATTACACGAAAAAGGAAGCAGCCATTATTGGAACGACCTTTTCCGTTGTATCCATCACCTTCAGTTTAGTTGTCATTTCTGAGGTTGGGCTTGGAGAATTCTTCATCCCATTTTATATTACAGTAGCTATTGCTGGTATTTTAGCCGCTATCATTTTACCTAGAATCCCTCCTTTATCACGTAAACCCGATACGTATTACAATGATCAGGAAGGGAAAAACACAATGGATGTTATTCCTGAAGGATACAGTCGTGCTGGATACGGGTATGAACAAGCGCTTGTTCAAGCTAGAAATAACAACTGCATCTCCAAATTCTTTACTGATGGAATGAAAAACGTACTTGATATGTGGATGGGTGTGGCACCGATTGTTATGGCGATAGGAACCACGGCCCTGATTGTAGCTGAGAATACAAAGTTTTTCGAATGGATTGGAATGCCGTTTATTCCTTTACTGGAAATACTTCAAGTTCCGGAAGCAACTGAAGCTTCTAAATCCATTCTTGTTGGTTTTGCAGACATGTTCCTTCCAGCTATCTTCGGATCTGGGATCGAAAGTGATTTAACACGCTTTGTCATTGCTTGTTTATCCGTTACTCAATTGATCTACATGTCTGAAGTTGGAGGATTATTGCTTGGCTCGAAAATCCCAGTGGATTTCAAAGACCTAGTCATCATCTTCTTACAACGTACATTCTTAACATTGTTTGTTATTGTCGGGATCGCTCATATTATTTTCTAAATAAGCAAAAGGCTAGGTTCAGATCTGAACCTAGCCTTTATTCATTGTTTTATTGGTAAAATCCATTTCTAATCTAGTTTCGTTTATAAGTTGAACCTATCGTATACAACGTTAAAAGAGATTGAAAATATATGGACCGATTGAAGTAATGTAAAAGAGAATGTAAACTCCCATGAAGTAAAACGCTCCAGCGAATGCTCCCCAATCGGGGTCACGGCCTATTTTCCAAATAATCGTTGTCACTACACTAATTAGAAGCAGCAGGGCATAACCTCCACCTGGGAAGGTAATATAGTCTGGTGCCATTTGATAGAAGTACGCATTCATTGCATCGCTTGTATAGTTTATAGGCATGATTAAGAAGATCACAATGGATGCATATTCAACCCAGTTAATCCCCTCTGTTTCAAAAGTATTAGGCTTAAAAATATACATAATGATCAGTAGAAACAGAGACGGTAAAACCCAATAGAAAGATGTTAATACTGTTATTAAACTACTAAACATCATGACAACACCATTATTTATGGCTTCTTTTACACTTCTACTTGACCATTCTGCACTTGCAGCCATAACCTCTTTATCCTGTGAAGCTGCAAATAATTCATATGTATCACCATCATAGCTTAACCAAACCAATGACTGACCTACCTTTTCCGGTGAGTATGTCACATGCTTCGATGTACTTATAGGTAATCCTTCAAGGGTTGTACGATCCTCATAAGGAGCAAGATACAGTTTGATGGAACTATTGTCCCCAATTCGCTGACCTTCTGAGGTAAACATAACCGCTTCTTTCCCACTAACATTTACGAATTCCGCACCGCTTGGACTTGAAAGTTTCTCACCATTTTCATGGTTGACAAATTCTATCGCCGTTCCTTTTTCTATACTGCTTCCGATTTCATTAAGAGGTACTTGAACTTTATAAACTTTATAAGATAAATTACCTTGAGTTCTTGATTTTTCACTGTATAACAATATAAGCTCTTCATTCTTTACATGATATGTTAGATGATCTACCTTCTTATTCGGAGACGTATTTAACACCAGGAAAGGTTCTTTACTTACTTCCTGATTTTCATCCATATAATACACATAATCTCGTGTATCATCTAATTTCACTTGAACAATTCCGCTTCCATTGTCTCCGACGTGAACGGCTGATACTTCTGATGGAAATGAATGAACATTTGTAAGGGAACCTTCTTGAGGGTTATAATGCTTAAGCTCTTGGTTACTCCAGAAATAAACATCATTCACTCCTGTTCCTAATCCTGTAATTCCTGATGATAGAATGGTATCCTGTTGATCAACTGTTGACACCAGGTCTTCATCTTTATAATATACAAACTTCTTTCCATCTGCCCAAAACGGGTACCCTCTTGTTATTTTGGTATCCATTACTTTATCTTTTGTGTTTAATTTTTGATCCAAAGTAAACTGATGCACTTTCCCATCACCCGCAAAAAACACATCTTCCTTATTACTAAACACTTGTGGTCGTTCTTCAGAAGTATACTCCAATGGAATGGAACGACTCCAATTTGGTTGTGGTAATTCCTTTACCAGTACTAGCTGGTGGACAAATAAAGCCAAAACAAATAGAAGCATCACCATAATTGGTATACCAAACACTTTCAATTTCTCTCTCATTTACATCCCCCTCGTAATACATACATGCTGACTTTCTGAATTTTAGCACAAAAATCTTTTTGTTACACCATTTTTTTCCAAAATTTTAAAACTTAAGCAGGCACGGTTTTATTTCGACTCAAAAGATACTCTATTAATTCATCCGAGGGGACGGGTTTACTATAAAAATAGCCTTGAACATATTCACACTGAATACTTGTTAACCATTCCAATTGTGATTCGGTTTCAACACCTTCTGCCACGATGCTTAATCCTAAGTGCTTTGCCATTGCCAGTATCGCTGAAATAATCGCTTTATTCGACGTATTGTCATCGATCCCCATGATAAAACTACGGTCAATTTTCAACGTTTGAATCGAATATTTCTGAAGGTAACTTAAAGAACTGTACTCTATTCCAAAGTCATCAATAGCAATGGAAACACCTAGATTCCTCAAATCATTTAGTTTTTTTAGTGCCCGATGAACATTGTGCATAGTCGTGCTTTCAGTTATTTCAATCTCAAGAAAATGAGGAGGTATATTTGTATTTTCAATCGTTTGTTTAACGATTCCAACAAATTCGTCATTATGAAACTGTCGGGAGGAAACATTTACGGATACCCTTAATTCATGTCCCTGCCCTAACCACTTCTTCAGCTGTTCGCATGCTTTTCTAAGAACCTGCTCACCTAATGGAATAATTAATCCTGTTTCTTCAGCTAACGGAATAAAATCCCCTGGGGGAATTAATCCTTTTACTGGATGATTCCACCTTACTAAGGCCTCGACTCCCACAACCTCATTTGATTTAAGTGACACCTGAGGCTGATAATATAGCTCAAACTCTTTGTTATGAAGAGCTTTTCTTAAATCTTCTTCTAATTGTATGGGGTTAATGCCTTTTTCCTCTAACTGATCCGAGAACTGCAGTTGGTGAACACCTGCACTACTTTTAGCATTGTACATAGCGATATCAGCTTTTTTAAGTAAAGTAGACAAATCTTTTCCATCACTTGGATACATGGATATCCCAATCGATGTAGAGGTGATAATCTCGTGTCCCCCTATTTGGAAAGGTGTTTCTAACACCTCATGAATTCTTTTTGCTACGTCACCAATTTCACTTCTACAATAGAATCCAGGTAGCAAAACAATAAATTCGTCACCACTCATTCTTGCTATAAATCCTACTTCTTTTAAAGCGTCTGAGTACCTCTTCCCAACCTGTGATATCAGTTCATCACCGTATCCATGACCCAGCGTATCATTTACAATCTTAAATCGGTTAAGATCAAGAAGCAGGAGAGCCATTCCCTTATTTCTACTTTTTTCCTCTTCAAATACTTCTTTAAAATGCCGTCGGTTTGGAATGCCCGTTAGTTCATCGTGATAGGCAAGATAATGAATTTTTTTCTCTGCTTCAATGGAAGCCGTTATATCAGTAGCTAAAACATGAACTCCAGAAACTGTGCCGTTAAGGGTTAAAGGAACAACAATGATGTGCACCGAGATCAAATGTCCTTGTTGATGAACAATCCGAATATCCTTATTCAAAGCTTCTCCCAGTAATGCTTTTTCAAAAGCTCCTTGAACACTAGAAAGGTCTTCATGCCATACATAATCATGAAAAGATTTCCCCAAAATCACATCCACAGAGTGACCTGTAATTTCTGTCACTTTTTGGTTTGCCTCGACTATCTGCCCATCACGGTTGAAGGTGTAGATAGCTGATAAATTATTATCATAGAGAGATTTATATTGCTGTTCTTTTTCCAGAATCTTCTTTATTTGCTTTTGATGCTTCTCTTCAGCTAACCAATCAGGAATAAACCAAAGCACGAGAAGAATTGCCAATTCCATCATATAAGGGATGAGTTTTGATTCCTCCATAGAGTTTAAGAGACTACCGAACTGCTCAGTAGATAGGAGAGAATAGCCTGTTAAGTAGGTCACCCCTACAAAACCAAGCCCCATAATAAGACTCCACATAAGTTCGTGTTTCACACCATAACGCGGAATGTCTTGATTGTTTATCTGTAATAGCATTCGAAAATATGGAAATGTAGCTCCAAAGGTCATAAGAATCGTTAGGGCAGCATAAACCGGTTTAAAAACTAAATAGGGGTACATCAAACCCATATAGGTAAAGAAATTTCCAAACACCATAATAGAGGAAAAAATAAGGCCACCCTGTACAAATTTGACTTTCTCTGTATTTACTCCTTGAAATAGAGAAAGGGAAACATATACACATATAAAACAAACAACAAAGAAAACAGGGACAAACATCAAGAAACGCTCAAAAAACAATTGATATGACAAGATTAAGGTAATTGAGGCATGTAACAAACAATAGAAAATCGTATAAATAAAGGCAGAAAGGAATTGCTCTTTTTTATTATTAAATTGTTTATTCCCCTTCGTTTGATGGGCTTCCTTAAGTGCCAGGTAGCAGCAAATAGACGATAAAAGAATACTGGCTACTATAAAAAATAAATACATCCAAACGTCATTCATGAATATCCCCCTTTCTTCTACATTTTTTAAAGATTATACCATTTATTTCGACAAATTTTTCTAATAATCAAGCAATTAGTGATTTTTGTTAATGGAGGGTTCTTATTTTAAAGAATGTGGGTATTTAGAAGAATATAGAAGTTGTTTTCGGTGAGGATGACAGTTTCTTTCTTAAAAATTGAGGTAGTAATAGAATGATAGGATAAAAGAGGGGGACCAATATGGATTATATATGGAACTTAATCATTTTATTTATCATGATATATTTTCTCCGACTTCAGGTTCGAAATGAATATGAAATGGAATCAATCAGGACTTTTCAACTCAATGGTGAACTATATATTAGAGCTGGTCTGACAAGAAGGATGCTTTCAAATGGAATTGATTTTATCCCATTATTATTTTTTTATTCCATAATAGGTAATCTTGGATTTGCTCCACATTTTAAGTTACTATCCATTTTTGGCTTCGCAATTTCATACTATATCTTTTTCATCAGTATTTTTACACAAACCCCAGGAGATATGATATTGAAAATTAAAACGATATCACTAACTACAAACCAAAGACTTACGATTAAACAAATCGTAAAGAGGATATTCTTTCATATTGTTTTATTCCCTACTTTAATTTTAAAAATACCTTTTTTTAGAAGTCAAAAGAAACCCTTTTTGGCTGACAAATTATCGCAGTCGGAAGTAGTACAAGTAAAAAGTGGTCTCGGTGAAAAGTGGATCAATCGTTAAAATGATGGCATACGAACTTCTTTTTTGCTTTAATTGAATATGCGGATGATCAAGTAAGAGTACGATATAGTCAAAAGACTCGTCGATTTCGACGAGTCTTTTTTAGGACTTAAAACAGAACCATGTTCTTATTTGTTTTTCAGGGTATCCAGCATATCTTTCGTCATTTTAGCTAAATCGAATTCTGCTTTAAAACCCCATTCCTTCATGGCAGCACTGGAATCAATAGCATTAGGCCAGCTTTCAGCAATGCTTTGACGAACAGGATCTACTTCATAATTGAGGGTGAATTCCGGCTGATGTACTTGGATTGCTTTTGCAATATCTTCAGGAGCTACACTCATAGCAGAAACGTTAAAGGAATTTCGATGTTCAAGCTTTGAACCATCCGCTTCCATTAAATCAATGATTGCATTTAAAGCATCAGGCATATACATCATATCCATGTGGGTGCCTTCTCCAATGTAAGAAGTATAACGATTGTTTTTTATCGCTTCATAATATATTTCGACGGCATAATCCGTGGTTCCTCCGCCAGGAAGTGTCTCATAAGAAATAAGACCTGGGAAGCGAAGTCCTCTAGTATCCACTCCAAATTTATTGAAGTAATAATCAGAAAGAAGTTCCCCTGATACTTTATTTACTCCATACATAGTCGTTGGGCGCATAATCGTGTCTTGAGGGGTAGAGTCCTTTGGTGTACTAGGACCGAAAGCTCCGATTGAACTTGGTGTGAAAAATTGACAATCTAGTTCTCTCGCCGTTTCAAGTGCATTCACCAATCCACCCATATTTAAATTCCATGCTAAGAGAGGCTTTGCTTCAGCTGTCGCCGATAGTAAAGCAGCTAAGTGGATAATCGTATCCACGTTGTTTTTCTTAGCAATATCAAACATTTTTTCTGCATCTGTTACATCTAATTTTTCAAACGGTCCGTTTTTTACAACGGCACTGTCTGTTTCCCGAATATCCGTTGCAATGACATTGTCAGAACCGTACACGTGACGAAGCTTTGTTGTAAGCTCAGAACCGATTTGTCCCAATGCTCCTGTAAGTAAGATCTTTTTCATTGTCGTTCCTCCTGCTTTTACCTTCACTTTTTTTCTATTCAAACAGAGAGGGCTGACTTATATAGCCAGACCCTGTAAAAACATATTTTCAAATGGGATTAAATAATTCCCATCTCTTTCCCTACTTTTTCATAAGCAGCTACTGCCGCATCAAGCATTTCCTTTGTATGTGCCGCAGATGGCATATTTCTCACGCGACCTGTACCTCTTGGGACAGTTGGGAACACGATGGATTTCGCATAAACACCTTCTTCGTAAAGACGCTTACTGAAGTCTTGTGTCGCTTTCTCTTCACCGATGATAACGGGTGTAATAGGGGTCTCACTATTCCCGATATCAAAGCCTAGCTTTTTAAGCTCTTCTTTTAAGTAACGGCTGTTCTCCCACATGTTATCTTGTAACTCTGTACTGTTCATGATTAAATCTAATGCTTCTGTACAAGCCGTTACGTCCGCTGGAGTCAGAGATGTTGAGAATAAAAATGGACGAGAGCGGACTTTTAACCAATCGATTAGGTTTTGAGTTCCTGCTACATAGCCCCCAACGACTCCGATTGCTTTTGATAGAGTTCCCATTTGGAAATCTACTTTATCAGCTAGTCCAAAGTGTTTAACCGTTCCAGCGCCTTTTCCAAGTACTCCAGAACCGTGAGCGTCATCCACATAAGTCATAATATCGAATTCTTCTGCGATTTCAACGATTTCAGGAAGCTTACACACATCGCCATCCATTGAAAATACACCATCCGTAATAATCATTACTTTATTGTATTGTCCAGATTCCGTTGCTTCTTTCGCTTTCGCACGAAGATCTTCCATGTCTGAATGATTGAATCGAATGATTTTCGCTTTAGATAAACGACATCCATCAATAATTGAGGCATGATTTAATTCATCAGAAAGAATCGCATCATTTTTATCCATAACCGCTGAAATAGCTGCCATATTACAGTTGAATCCCGATTGATAAGCGATTGCCGCCTCTGTTCCTTTGAATTTAGCCAGCTTTTCTTCTAATTTCACATGAAGATCTAATGTTCCATTTATCGTACGAACAGCTCCAGAACCAACTCCGTATTCTTTAACGGCTTCAATGGCTACCTTCTTTAAACGTTCATCCGTTGCTAACCCAAGATAGTTATTAGAAGATAGGTTTACAAGTTTCTTACCTCCAATCGTAATCATAGGACCGTTTGCACCTTGTAAAGGATCAATCTCATTATATAAACCACGTGATTTTAAATCTTCCAGATTTTCCTGTAGAAAATGATCTAATGTTTTACTTGTCATTTCAGATTCCTCCTCATTTTATGTAAACGCTTTAAAAACAAATGTCCACTCCAAAAAAACATAATTATAAGGATCGTTCATTATAGTTACTAGTTATTACTCTAATTACTAGTTTAACATGTTTTTTTCTGATGGACAAAATTATTCAAAAATACCATCTCATTTAGTAGTGTTCCCGATAAGTAAAAAAAGCTACAGTTTTTCTTGCGTAAACTGTAGCAGAGAACCAAAAAAAGTAGGCTTATAAGAGTTTTTCATCAATCATTTTTAAGACCGTTTTTAATGAAGCATGATCCTCAGGAGACTGATCCACATGCTTCCATACCACATTTCCTTTATCGTTAAAGAGAAATGTAGCTCCTTGAATAAACACATCTTGTGTTTTCATGGATTTTTGAACAAATCTCTTTTGACTTTGATCATCAGGAAAGAAGTTTTTCACTTTTCCCGTAACAAAGCCAAACAAAGCTTTTGAAAGGAGCTTCCATTTTGCCATGGTAACAGTTCCTGCTTGTCTATATCCCTCTCGCTTTGGGTCGCCATATATAGGAAATGGAAACGGACCAAAGGCTTCTATAAATTGATCTACAAAACTCCCTTTAGATGGAGCGATGATGATCACCTGAACATCTCGTTGATTAAATTTTTCCACGGACTCACGCAACTGCATGAGGTAATTCCGACAAACGGGTCAGCCAAGGTGACGAACATAAATAACGGCGGACTTTTGATTTTGAAGCAGTGATTGAATATTAACCTGTTCACTTGCATTGGGTTGTTCTAAACTAAAGTTCATTTCATACCCTCCAAATCGCACTTTATTCTCTTATCTTACCTAATAGTGGGAAGAAGAATCAACGAGAAAGGATTCAACTGTCATAAACCGTTCAAATTAGTATGTGAAACAGTGAGCAATCTTAAGGTAAAATAAACGTATTCCATACAAGCAGGTGAAAGAAATGAATATTTTCGAGCTAATCACATCTATAACACCAATCATTGCGGTCTTTGTTTTTCTTGTCATTATTCGTTTACCCGCCTCCATCGCCATGCCAATAAGCTTCCTTGCTACCACTATACTTGGCCTCGCTTTTTGGAAAATACCCATTATTCAAATAGGGGCTGCTACGATTGAAGGAATGATCATTGCCATCTCTATTCTTTGGATAGTTTTTGGAGCGATTTTACTTCTTAATACCCTAAATCATAGTGGAGCCATGGATGCCATAAGAAATGGCTTTTCTGAAATTTCCCCAGACCGGCGTGTTCAATTAATTATTATCGCTTGGTTATTTGGATCATTTATTGAAGGTGCTGCTGGATTTGGTACTCCCGCTGCCCTTGGAGCTCCTTTATTAGTTGCATTAGGCTTTCCTCCGTTGGCAGCCGTATCCTTAGCCCTCATCGCTGATAGTAGTGCTGTTTCTTTCGGTGCCGTCGGTACTCCTGTTATGGTGGGGATCGATCAAGGACTAAGACAGGGAGGAACTTTAGCAGACCAAGTTGCTCATACAATTGAAGATCAATCTATGTTAGATTATCTTGCCGGGATTGCAGGTCAAGCTGTTAGTATTGATATGTTTATCGGGAGCTTTATTCCTTTATTTCTTGTGATGATACTCACTCGTTTTTTTGGTCAAAATCATTCTTGGAAGGAAGGACTCGCCCTTTGGAAATTCTCACTTTTTTCCGGGTTCTCCTTTACGGTGCCTGCATTACTGGTAGCCATCTTCCTAGGACCTGAATTCCCATCCATTATTGGTGGATTAGTGGGATTAGGTATTGTTGTACCCGCAGCGAAGAGAGGGTTTTTATTACCTGAGCACACTTGGGACTTTACGGATCAGCCTAAAGTGGCGAAAGCAGCCCCAGGTGAAATGAATATGCCCATTTGGTTAGCATGGACTCCTTATACTCTTGTGGCGTTACTTTTGGTCTTAACAAGACTTGATATTCTTCCCTTTAAAGGATGGCTTCGCAGCCTGAAAATAGGTTGGACTACTATTTTAGGTACAGAGATTTCTACTCAATTTGAGCCACTTTATTTACCAGGCACCATTTTTATTTTCGTTATGCTTATGACCGTTTTGATCCACCGAATGGCAAAAGGGGAAGTAATAGATACACTTGCCCAATCAATCAGTGGTATGAAAAGCAGTATGATTTCGTTGATGGCTGCAGTTCCTATGGTGAGAATTTTCATTAATTCCGGTGTAAATAACAGTGAGCTTCTAAGCATGCCAATGGAATTAGCTACTGCTGTGTCTGGATTAGTTGGAGAAGGATGGCCATTTGTTGCTCCACTCATCGGGGCGTTAGGATCCTTCATATCCGGGAGTGCTACCTTTAGTAATATGATGTTCTCTCTCTTCCAGTTTAGTGTAGCAGACAAAATTGGAGTAGATCATCAAGTCATTTTATCTCTCCAAGTGCTTGGAGCAAACGCTGGAAATATGGTCTGCGTCCTAAACGTCGTAGCCGCCGCTTCCGTCGTCCAACTAAGCGGCAAAGAAGGACAAATCATTCGTATAACCGTACTCCCTATGCTCATCTACGTTCTCCTCTCCGGTATCATCGGCGCCATCATCCTGTAAGAATAGAGGGACGGACCTCTTCTAAGAGCAAATGCTGTTATTATGCGCATTTACTCTTAAGAGGTCCGTCCCTCAAAATTTATTTGAACAGGTTTATGCATGTTGGTTGATTCGTTGTTCCAGGATGACTTGGTGCATTCTGCGTAGGGCAAGGTCGATTCGTTCTTTTGGGCAGGCGATGTTCATCCGGACAAATTTGTTTCCACTACTCCCGAATTTGAAGCCTTCATCAAATTTGACTTTCGCTTTTTCTAAGAAGAAGGTGCACAGTTCTTCGGATTCCATTCCTAATTTAGAACAGTCGATCCAAATAAGATGAGTTGCTTGTGGAACAATCCCTTTAAGTTCCGGCAGATGCTGTTCTAAATAATTTAAAACATACTGCTTGTTTTCTTCTAATACCATTTGCAATTCCCTTAACCAAGGCTCCCCTTCTTCATATGCCGCAATCGTTCCTTCAATACCAAACACATTCGGACGCATCAGCCCGAAGCCTGTAAGCTTTTCATTGTATTGATCCCTTAAGTCTTTATTTGGAATTAAAAGAATGGACGTTTGAAGTCCTGCGATATTAAAGGTTTTACTTGGTGCTGCACAAAGAATACTTTTTTCTAAAATACGGTCATTATTTTTAAACAAAGGAATATGTTCATACCCTTCATAAACTAGATCTCCGTGCATTTCATCTGAAATCACCCATAGATCATGCCTTAAGGCTATGTCCCCGATTCTCTCCAGCTCATCCCTTGTCCACACTCGACCAACGGGATTATGGGGACTGCAAAGAATAAGAAGCTTTGTTTTAGCATGACGAGCTTTCTCCTCTAAGTCTTGAAAATCGATGGAGTATTCTCCATCTTTATAGAGAAGGGTGTTGTTTATGATTGAACAGCCGTGATTTTCAATCGTACTATAAAAAGGGTAATACACTGGAGATTGAATAATTACACCATCACCAGGCTTTGTTAACACAGACAATAAGACGTTGATTCCTGGTATAATACCAGGACTGAAGCTAATCCAATCCTTATTGATTTCCATATTAAAACGCTTCTTCCACCAAGAAATAATGGAATTAAAGTAACGCTCACTAAAGGTTGAATAGCCGTATATCCCATGCTGTGCTTTTCTATTTAATGCTTCAACAATGGCAGGTGAAACTTGAAAGTCCATATCCGCAATACACATGGGTATAACGTCCTCTATAGGGAAAGACCATTTAACAGAGTGTGTATTCGACCTCTCGATGCAATCATTCCAATTCATTCACGAACCCCCCTATTGCTTATATGTCTTTACTTTATACTATCTTGGGTGAAGGGTGAACACCTAATGAATAAATGGGAGAATCTTCATCAGGTCTTCATTACTTCCGAATCATATTTAAAAGGAAAGGGTCACTACTGTCCGACTGATTTCCCTTCCTTTTCTGCCTTCTTAATATGCTTCAATCCTTCTCTAGTACTAAGAGGGGCTAATTCATTTGTCGTAATAAACTGGAAAACACCTTTTGGGTTTGTTTTTGAGTATTCTCTTAATGCCCACCCAATCGCTTTTTGAATAAAAAATTCCTTTGAATCCCGGTGTAGGAGTATGTATCGAAACAATCGAGATTGATCTGTGTTTTCTTTGTACTTCAACTGATGAAGTATGGAGATTCGATTCAGCCACATATTCTCTGACTTGATCCATTTTTCTAAGTAAGCGTCGTCGTCTTCAGTACGATAGATTTTTCCTACTAGGTTTGAAGCAATATGGTCAATCGTATCCCACCATGATTTTTCGATAGCCAGTTCTTCTAAAAGAGATAAATGCTCCTTTTTTAAATGCCTCGATTGTTTATCTAAAAGGGTTAGGGCTATATATTGGCATTCTCTTTGAGGCTCAGCCCATAGAGAACGAACAATGTCAGGTAACTCTTCAACAGACGGCTTACCGTTCTCCTTAAGAAAATCTCTAAGGAGGATTGTTCGTTCCGGTGTTTTAATGCCAAAAAAATCGAACTGATTCCTCATATATGCTTCCATCGCTTCACGGTTTTCATCGTTTTGATGTCCTTTTAATTGAGCAATGAGTTTATCGGCATAGTTATGATTCATGTGGATTCTCCTCTTCTTGTTTTTGTTCTTGGCATGCAAAACAGCTATTTTTTCCATTTTCTACATTTACTCCATTAAAGAAACCATCCAAACAATATATTGGCTTATGACAAAGGTAGCAGTAGTCCACAAGCTCTTTCATTTTTTAACGGATCCCTATTTCTCTCAAATAGTAAATATAATCCGTAGGAACACTCTTTTCTCCTAGCTGCCAAAGCATAGCCGTTATATTTCCACGATGATAGGTTCCGTGATTGATGATATGATATAGAATTTCTGTTGTCGTATGGGTAAAGGCATCTCCTAAGGAATTTACGTAGGCAATTTCCTGAGAAGAATCTCCGTTCAATTCATACCAACTCATCATGTCTTTTTGAAGCTCATTGAAACGAGACTCACATTCTACTATCTCTTGAAATCCTTCTACCTCGATAGGATAGGAAAGCTCCTGCAAGCGTGAAAACCACAAGGCATCAACTTCGTACATATGAAACAGTGTCCTTTCAATGGATGGGAACACACTTTGTAACTTCTGATGAAAAATAGTTTCTGGTAGTGTTTGTATATAACTTACTAGTTTATTAGTTGCCCATACGTGATAATGAATATCCGATTTCGTTATTGTCATATTTCTACACTCTCCTGTATTTCGTTCTCTATACTTACTTCTTTCTTTATCGAGAAATACCTTTTCAATATAAAAAAAGAGACAACCCTTTTAACTCGCTAAAGGATTATCTCTTTTCGTACTTTGCTTCATCATTAAGAAATGTAATAGCTTTTTACTTTGAGGGAGTGAAAAGCCAACAATGGAGCCAATCCCTAATGCAATGATAACGGTCCCTATACCAACAGGCCCGCCTAATAGCCAACCAAAGAAGAAGACAATCACTTCCATTCCATTTCGTACCCATTGAACCTTCCATCCGGTCTTTTCCACTACCAGAAGCATTAAACTATCTCTTGGTCCTGCTCCTAAATCTGCTGAAACATAAAGTCCGATTCCATAGCCTAATACAATAATCCCTATCCCAAATACAATGGATTGGGCCAAAAGAGATTGTGGATTCGGTATGACATAATTAAAGAAATCTATAAAAATACCAATGAGTAGCATATTTAAAAAGGCACCGATTTTCGGAAATGATTTTGTTCCAATGCCTGTTATAAGTAAAATTAAAAACCCTGCGATAATCGACCATGTTCCTATGGTGAGGCCAAGCTGTTTAAACAATCCGTAATGAAACACATCCCAAGGTCCAATACCTAGGTCTTTCCCTTTAATCGTTAACGTAATTCCAAAGGCAAGCACCATAAGACCAACAAAGAAAAACGTCCAGCGTAAAGCGGTCTCTTTATTCATGAAAATCCCTTCCTACACCATAATGTATTTCTTAACCCGGATAACTGTAACACAGAACAGGGAACAAAAAAATTCCATAAAACCTATGGGGTTGGTAGGGATAAAGAAAGGTTGAAGACATAAAAAAAGGGGCCATAGCCCCTTTTCATTACTGCTGAGAAAACGTCTGAATAAACTGAATGACAGCCGGCCCCAATAAAACAATAAACAAGCTGGGAAATATGAAGAGAACGAGTGGGAAAAGCATTTTAATTGGTGCCTTCATCGCCGTTTCCTCTGCTCTCTGCTTTCGTTGATCACGAACTTCTATTGATTGGACACGCAATACCTGGACAAGTCCGACACCCAGCTTTTCTGCTTGAACAATACTACTAATAAATGCTTTCACTTCATCGGTTATTAGGCGATCCCGAATTCCGCTTAATGATTCTCGCCTTGTTTTCCCCAGTCTCATTTCCTCCAGACAGCGTCTGAATTCCTGGGCAAGGACTCCGTGCTTCTTTGAAACCACCTTACTAATGGCCCCATCAAACCCTAATCCTGCTTCTAAACTAACCGTTAAGAGATCTAAGAAATCTGGTAGTTCTTTCAGAGCGACCTTGCTTCGAATCTGGGCCTTCTTTTTCAAATAATAGTGAGGTAAATAACGAGCAAATGCCATGCCGACCAAAGCTAGGAGGACGATAATCGCTGTGCTTAATTGTAACAAAACCCCATACATTACCGTTCCAATTGGAATTAAGAGAAAGAGTCCTAATTGAATAATCCTGAAGTCTACAGGAGACATTCCAAAAGGACTTCCTGCTCTTAGTAGCTTCATGTCTAACTTTTCAACTTTCTCGTTCGGGAGCTTGCGATCAAAGTTACGTTTTAGCTGTTTGAAAATGGCCGATAGAAAACCTTTTAGATGAGAAGGAGATTTCGATGCTTCCGCCGTCATTTCAAGACTAGGGGCTGCTTCACGTTCTCCATCAAACACAGAAGAAAGACGCTTATGGATTTTCTGCTTCTTTTCCCTTTGAAAAACTACTAAACCGTATACAAATAAACTGATAAAAAAGAAGAATGATAAATATAGCATACGTTACACCTCGATTGTCGTTAGCTTACGAATGAGAAAGAATCCGATTCCACCTGAAATCCCACCTGCAATCAACAAGGCAATTCCGATAGGGTGAATAAACAAGGTTCCAATATATTCTGGTTCTATGGCATAAAGGACAAGAGCGAGAATGATCGGAAGCAGTCCAATCACAATTCCGGATAGACGTCCTTGTGCGGTGAGAGTCTTGATTTGACGTTGTATCTTAGTACGTTCACGAATAGTATCCACAATCTTCTCCAGGACCGTAGCCAGGTTTCCTCCAACCTGTCGTTGAATCAGGATGGCCTGAATCATTAAATCCAAATCTTCACTTGGCATTCGCTCATGCAGACCAAGCAGAGCTTCTTCCATACTGCTTCCATATTGCATTTCACGTAGTACGGTTTCCATTTCTTCCTTAATCGGAGATTGTGATTCATCGACAACCGTTTTTAAGGATTGAGGAAAACTAAAGCCTGCCCTTAGTGCACCAACTACGGTTGAAAGCATATCTGGTAAACCGTCATTGAACTTTTGTACCCGATCCTTTTGTTTCTTTTTGATATACCACCGTGGGAGGAAGAAACCAAGGAAAGCCCCAACAAAAATAAAAAGAAGTTTACCTGTTATGATGAAGAGCAATCCTGCCCCCATGACAATGGCCATCCATTGTAATAAAACAAATTCCTCGGGCTTCAATGGAATTCCCGCTCGACTTAAGGATATCTCAAGCTTAGAATTCTTCTCTTTCGTTAATACATTGTCTTTTATATTTTTTGTCGTCAGCTGGATTTGAAGAGCAAGATTAAACTTCTTTCGATCAAAGCCTTTTTTATCCTGTTGATCTAAATATCGTTTCATTCGTTTTTGAATTCTCTTATCTGAAAGAAAAATCATTTGAAAAATGGCTGAAAATAAGAGAAAGGTAGAAAATAGAATCATAGATAGTAGATACCATTTCATATTACCAATCCTCACCTTCTACAAACACACTGGCGGGAATATGAATACCCGATGTTTCTAGCTGTTCATAAAATTTTGGTCGAACTCCAGTCGGAACAAGCTTACCTAAGATTTTTCCGTTTTCGCCCATTCCTGTTTGAATGTACGTAAAGATATCCTGTAAGACGATAACATCTCCTTCTAGCCCTTGTACCTCTGTAATACTGACAATTCTTCTGGTTCCATCCTTTAGCCTTGATTGCTGAATAATAATATCAATGGCACCGGCAATTTGCTCACGAATCGCTTTGACAGGAAGATCAATTCCTGCAAGTAACACCATGGTTTCTAAACGGGATAGCATATCCCGAGGGCTATTGGAATGCCCTGTGGCCAGCGATCCGTCATGTCCGGTATTCATGGCTTGAAGCATGTCTAACGCTTCTGCTCCACGAACCTCCCCGATGACAATTCGATCTGGACGCATACGCAAGGAGTTCCGTACTAAATCTCGAATGCTGATGGAACCTTTCCCCTCAATATTTGGTGGACGGGATTCCAAGGATATAACGTGGTCCTGTCCTAATTGAAGCTCGGCTGCATCCTCAATCGTTACTATTCTCTCATCTAACGGGATAAAGTTAGAAAGTACATTCAGGGTAGTCGTTTTACCCGACCCGGTTCCACCGCTTACAAAAATATTCAGACGAGCTTTTACACAAGCTTCTATAAAGATGGCCATTTCATGACTCAACGTTCCAAACTCAACAAGGTTTTCAATGGTAAAAGGATCCTTTGAGAATTTTCGAATCGTAATGGTTGGTCCGTTAAGGGCAAGCGGGGGGATAATCGCA
This sequence comes from Rossellomorea aquimaris TF-12, assembly GCF_001648555.1. Lineage (GTDB taxonomy): Bacteria > Bacillota > Bacilli > Bacillales > Bacillaceae_B > Rossellomorea > Rossellomorea aquimaris. The sequence continues at coordinate 189,228 of NZ_LQXM01000025.1, forward strand.
TTTACACGCGAACCATCAGGCAAACGAGCATCTACCATTGGGCTGCTTTCGTCAATTCTTCGTCCAATGGGGGAAACAATTTTTTCAATTACACTCATGACATGCTCATCATCACGGAAGGTGATACTCGTTAATTCCAGCTTCCCTTTGCGCTCGCAATAGACCCTATCCGGGCCGTTCACCATGACCTCTGAAACATCTTCATCTAGTAATAACGGGTTAATGGGACCAAAGCCCGTTAAATCATTGATCAGCTCTTCAACGACTTTTTTCCGGTCAATTCTTCCTCGAAAGGTTTCATCCTCTTTAATAATCTCAATCGCCATGCTATCAATCTTCGGAATAATCTCATCAACATCTTGATTTTCTTTCATTTCACTCAAGATTTTCTTATGGAGGATGGATTTTAACTCTTGATGCTTATCAATTTTGGGCTGATTATTTTTGGGTGAATCAGAGGTCCGTCCCTCACGAAAAGCTGACATTAGGTCTTTTTTGGGTGCTTTGGTTTCTGGTGAACTGTGTTGATCGATTTGGATTTCTTTGGTTTCGTTTGTTGCTTCTTGTTCAGGAGTTGCTTCTTGGATTCGCTTTAGTAAGCTCATTCTCCTGTCCCCTCCTTTGTGCGTTTAAAGCTAAGCAATTTGGACAGCACCGATGGATTTTTTGACTTAATATAAGAAATATCTCTTCTTGATGTAAGCTGTTCAGCCATCTTAAAAATCGATTTTGCAATCTCTGTTTTTCCTTGGTTGATGACAAATGGAATTCCTACATTTAGTGATTGAGATGCAACTCCAAAATCATTTGGAATAAAGATGGGGTCCTCAATCCCTAAGATATCCGGCACATCACTGGCTCCAATCACACTTTCCATGGTTGAACGGTTAATGACTATTTGAACTTTGTCTCTTATTCCAAGAAGCTCAAGAGTTTCAAGCATAAGCTTCGTGTTTTTCAGAGTCGCCATCTCTAAATTTGTGACAACGAGAATTTGGTCAGCCTTTTCAAGTAGTTCAATCGTTTGTTCACCGAGTCCTACACCTGTATCGACCACGAGATAAGAAAATTCTTGTAGAAGGAGGTCAATGACTTTTTGGATTGCTTCCTTCGTTACAAGCTCAGCAAACTCAGGGCGATCCGGGGCTGGCAGCACCCTAACTCCTGAGTCATGCTTACAGAGATAGCTGATGAGTGTGTGCTCATCTAGCTGAGCAATTTCTTCCATAACGTCTTTTATCGTAAAGGTAGATTGAAGATCCATTGCTAAACCTATATCTCCAAACTGCAAATCACCGTCTAAAATACTGACGCCAATATTCTTTTTAAAAAGAGAGATGGCTAGATTAACCGTTAAAACGGTTCTTCCAACTCCACCCTTTGCACTGCAGACGGCAATCATTTCACCTCTTTTCTTTTTTGGAGATGGTTGTTTAACATTTTCGCTTGTCATCTTTATCCCCCTTACTCCTTGCTATCTTGGTTCTCATTCTTTTGATTAATTTTTGAGTGAACAGTAAAATGAATATTCCCTTTTTCAGCAGCGTTGACTAGCTTAACGGCATCTTCAGGTTTAACCTCTAAGGTAACAGTCGTATATTCCACGTACTCCTCTTCTTCACTTGTTGCAGCAATCATTTTTCGACCAACGGCCAAGACTGCCACCTCTGACAGTATTTGCTCCGTCTTGATCGTGTTTTTGTTTTCGACTTTAATTTCTTCTGACGCAATAACGTCTACTACATCTTCTGGTTCAATTAAGTTAGATACAGACTGTACGATATTTACTCCAATGGAAATTGCACGAAATCCTTCTTTCACTTTTCTTGAAACAAATAGTGTTTCTTCTTTGGAGCTTTTGATTCGATGTGTAAGAAGTGTTTCATCTGCTTCAATGGCAGCTGTCGCGTACTTTCCTACTACATCATTCTTTTTCTTTACTGCTTGTGGATGAAGTCCTTTTGACGGTAAGTTTGTGACTTTTAGTTTATCTTCCGTAATTCGTTCGTTTTCATTAATTTTCTCACTTGCTACAACAACCTCAACCGTATTTTGATTGACTACCTTGGCTGTATCAAATTGCTTCATATAGTTAAAAAACAAAAATGTTGTGATTCCGCCCATCACTAAGGCAAGGAACAATATTAATTTTGAACGCATCATTTCACCTACTCTGTTAGTCTTATGCTGAACGCACCTTTATTTAATGCCTGGTCATCTTCAAAGCCCGTTCCTGTCCGCTTAATAAACATACCGGTTATCGATGTATCCTTTGGATCCATCGGGTCTGTTATGTAGAAATAGGCAAAGCCTTTGATTTCCACTTCCTTTAATTGGTTAACGTCATGACTATGTTCACTATAAACGGGTATTAGAATGACTCGGGAGCAATCTCGTTCATTAACATCTCGAGGATTTTCCGTACATCCATTTACAAGCTCACTGACGACACTTCTCGTTTTACCAGCAATGTTTCCTGTTTGAGTTTCTAGGATATCCCCGACTTTAATTTCATCCTGATATCCATTTCGCAAATTATCTTCATATGTTTCTGCACCTGTACCACCTAAAGCTAATACTCCAAAGTTTCCATATTCCACATCATTTGAATCAACTTTAAGCTTGTAGGTTTTGTAGTATTCAAGGACTACCTTCTCATCAATTCCTAGAGGAGCTGCTCCAACCGCTTTTCCCATTACCCCCAGCTTAGCTGCTGCGTGAGCTTCAACATTCACAGATTCTTTTCCCAATAGGGAAGAAAAAGCGAGCTTTACTGACTTCTCTATATCCACACCTACGCCCTTTTCTGGAGTAATTTCAATGTTTTGCAGTGCAATCTGAGAATCATGTGAGGATAAGATGTCGTTTACAATGAGCTTCACCTCTTCTGTATCATGAGGTAGCTCCTGTGCACCTGATAAAACTGCTGCATTTGCCGCTTTTTGTAGATGACTCTTTGTCATGAACAGCATTCCACCGTCAATGGCCAATCCTGCCATGGTGAGCAAACTCATAAGAGCAAGGGTGACAAGAACAAGAGCATTTCCTTTCTCTTCTTTCATTAATAATCTAAAAACCTTCACCATTTTCACCTCACTCTACTCGAATCGTAGAATCCGTTTGAATTTGTACTGGCCCTGTAAATAGCTGATCCACAAATGGTGTAAAGGGTTCAAAAGGATACGAAAGCTGAACCGTCATGTAGTCTCCGGACTCACGACCTCCTTCAGCGGGAGAAATATTTACATCTAATAAAGTAGAATCCGGAAAAGAAATATAATTTCGGGCAAACTGGATCATCTCTCCGTCTCCTTGACCAAGTCCACCTAATCGAACCGTCTCTTGGGTTGCGAGATGTAAATGAGAATAAGAGTATAGTAGTCTTCCTAAATCTATGATTCCTACTAATAGAAGGAGAAGAACAGGTAGAACTAACGCCATCTCTACAATGGATTGCCCTGACTCATTCTTTACCAAGGGAAGATTCCCCCTTTCATGAATAACGTCACAAACGCTCCTCCTGCAATGGCTACTCCGTATGGATAAGTGGCTTGAAAGTCATTTTTATCAATTCCTAATGGAACCTTCATTCCCTGCTTTAAACTGGAAAGGTAGTACACGATAGATTTCAATCGATGCCACACACCTTTTCTAAACAATAAAATGAATAAAGCCATCACTCCTCCTAATAGGGCCATATAAACTGCCGTCATTAAGACGAAGGAAACACCTTTTACAGCACCAACCAAAGCGAGAAGCTTTACATCTCCTGCCCCTAATCCACCCATTAAATAAGGAATAAGGAGGAGGGCTAAACCTACTAAAAAACCTAATAATCCTTGTGTGAAACCGGAAAAACCATGGAGGTATATGTGTAGTCCAAAGGTTAGGAGGAGAGAAGGAAATATAACCTTGTTATAAATCTTTCTACTTTTGAGGTCCGTCCCAACACACACGAGTAAAACAATAATCAATAAAGCATCTAGTATATTCATTTATAATCCCTCACATGCTGGTGGATTTCTTTTGAAAAAAGCCTTACGCACTAGTACGCAAGGCTTCTGGCATTGTTCTTTATAATAAGGGGGGAATTACGAATTTATAAGTTCATTTCCTTTTGTTAAATCTGCAACAACTTTTGTAAACATAGAGAGGATTTCTTCTCGAAGTGTAACAACAGATAAGATGATGGATACAGAGATGACGCTTAGAACAAGACCATATTCTGTCATACCTTGTCCACTTTCATTAAGAATGAAACTCTCAATAATTTCCGACAAATTGTTGTACGTAATGTTCATTTTAGCGGTTAACAACTGCATTAGTTACAGTACTGAACATAGCAAGAATCTCTTCGCGTAGTAAACCTAGTGTAGTAACTACCGCCACAGCAATAATTCCTAATACTAAACCATATTCCGTCATACCTTGTCCTTGCTCTTCTACTACTAAACCTTTTAATTTGTTCATCATCATTATTTCCTCCTAGAATTGTTTTTGGTTGTTTTGTTTAAGAGACGTCACTGATCAGAGGGAAGTTCCTTTTCAATTCCGCTCTATTTCATTTAACTTACGACACTGGTTACTGAAAATTCAGGGTATGTCCAATATGTGTACCTGTTTCTTTTACCGTTCCTGCAGGTAATTCAACGACGGAAGATGCATCAGCATATAGCTTCCCTGTTTTACCAGGTTCTAAGGCTTCTTCAATCGCTACAATAATGTTTTGCTCATTTACATAAAGGACATCAATTGGGTAGTTCATAAAAAACGTATGAATGGATCGGCAGGGCTTTATGTGTAAACCAGTGCCTGAGTCGAGCTTATCCGTAAACATCAACCCACGAAGTCTGTTAAAAAAATGATAAGCTTCCTTTAGTGAATCTGCGATGACTCTCTCATTACTCAGGTTAACAAGCTTCAACGTTTCACCTCCATCCCTATAAAAAATAACCCCGCCTTTACCGAAAGGTGGGGTTACAACAGAACATACTTGCTAGGGCATGAAAGGGGATTATTCCTCCTCTTCCATTAACACAAGTGATTCGTCCTATCTCCCTGGATCCTTCGGTAACTGGCTGGCATAGTGAATTTATCACCTTAGCCCCTTTAGCTTTGCGTCACTAGTTTTCACCAGCTTTGCCTTTATCGAGATTCAGTAGTTTCATATTGTTTGTCCGTCTGATCTCTTGACACCATCATATTGTGAATCTATGAAAAAAGGAATCGTTCAATATACTCAAAAATTAACCTAATAACGTAATAGTCGGAATATTCATATATAATACAAATTACCCACATATAACACAATAGGTTCTTTGTATTATTTTTAAATAGTCTTTTATACCTGTTTTATTTTATCGTAATCCCTCTGAAATAATGTGTTTTTATAGGTAATAAAGTCTATTTTTGTAAATTTTAATTCGTGAAATTTGACAAATTATTTAGGGGGAAATAATCACATAGTGTAGTTTAAACACGTTATAATGCTTTTTATGTCTCTACCAATTCGATTAATTCTCCATCTGGCCCTAAAAAAAACACAACCTTCCATCTATTATCAATATCAATCGGTCCCTCAATTGGCATTATTTTTTGTTTCTTTAAAAAATCTATCCATTCTCCCAGATCCTCTACCTCCATTGCGAAATGGGCTTTTAGACTGCGCGATTCTCCAATTACGGAATCATGAATTAATTCTAGTCTTAAAGTATCTTTCACTAAAAACAAAATCGTTTCATCTTTCATTTCTAGGTATAATTCCTCGCGAAAGCCAAAATAGGTTTGATAGAATTGCTTAGATTCCTCTAAGTTACGAACGTTTATGCCGATATGATGTAAGTTCATCTTTTCTACTCCTAAACAATCAAATTCATATCACCAAACTCATGCCACTTATAGTTTTTCAGTAGCGCTCCCTGATAGGCATGAAACAATTTCTCCTCCGCGATGAAGGCGGATAACAGATCCAAATGACTGGCTTCTGGCTCATGCAATCCTGTCACCAGTCCATCGACTATTTTCAACGGGGTCTCTTTTGAGATATACAAATTTGTTACCCCCCTGGTTGGTCGTAATTCCCCATACTGGGCTGATACCGTTTCAAGAGCACGGACAACCGTCGTTCCAATCGCAATGACACGTTTTCCATTTTTCTTAGCCTGTATAATTTCCTGAACGGCTTCTTTTGGGACATGGTATTCCTCCGGATGATTTTTAGGTGTCGGCCATCGATCATCTCCATAATAACTAAGTCCAGTATGAAGCTGAAGGAAAACCATTTTTATCCCTTTCTCTTTAAGAGTGTGCATCAGCTTCCAAGTGAATGCTCTCCCTGCTGAAGCCATCTCAACAGAGCCTGGAACAGAGCCATACACTGTTTGATAACAATTTAATGGCCAAGGAGTTTTAATATATTCATAACGAATGGGCTCACCTTCACGATATAGAAAGTCATAAAACCCTGTACCATTCACGTTAAATTCCAATCGTACTAAAGGCTGTTCACTACCCTTGCCGATTATCTTAGCTTTTACACCACCCGAGAATTCAATTGGCTCTAAAGCCTTATAAATGTCACCTATCAGTAATGCATCCCAACTGTTTTCCGTTACTTTCCGTGAGAGTCTGATGGTCACCTTTCTATTTCCCTGTGTTCCAGTAAGAGAAGCCGGAATGGTTCGACTATTATTCAGTACCAAAACATCACCTTTATTTAGAAAATCAGACAGCTGTTTAAATTCTGTATGCTCAGACTCTCCTGTGCTCCTTTTCAATACCATAAGCTTCACGTCATCCCTTGATTTCCCTTGTGTTTCAACAGGAGCAGAGGCATTTAAGGAGGAGGGAACATCGAATTTCATGACAAGTTCATTCATTCTGTTCACCTCTTTCCCACTGAAATGTTTGAGCTTCAAAACGATTCCCATTCTCTTTAACAGATTCCTTGGAAGCCAAATACAGAAAAACATCCAAATGATCCTCTGGATTTGCCAGTGGATAGTCACAGAGAGGTACGGCTTTGTCGTGCATATCTGTATCCATTTCACCAGGGTCCACCATGTTTACCCTTACTCCCGTTTCTGCAAGTTCATCTGCCCATATTTGTGTTAATCCTTCCACAGCGAATTTTGAAACACCGTACGCTCCCCACTCTGCGAACCCTGTTTTTCCAGCTTCTGAGGTAAGGTTAATGATCGACCCACTTTGACGATTTAACATACCAGGCAATATCCTCTTCGTCATAAAAAAGGGATTGAGCGTATTAATGCGTAGTACATTTATGAATTCTTCATCTGGATAATCCCCTAGGAGTGTCGGTCCCGGACCAAAAACAGAAGCATTATTAAATAAAACATCAATTCTTCCGAATACTTCTTCCGCAACAGATACAAATCGATCAACATCTCTGGGATTCGACACATCGGCTGATAGAATCATCACTTCTGCTCCTAAAGCCTTCACCTCTTTTTCCACTTCTTTCAATGGTTCTACATTCCGTGCACAAAGGGCAAGCTTTGCTCCTTCCTTTGCAAACTGTAACGCCAAAGCCTTCCCTAATCCCTTTGAAGCTCCTGTAATCATAATCACCTTATTTTTCAACATGTTCATTTCTCCTCTCGTTTCTGTTGTTACTCTTATCTTATGAAAATGCAAAAGGAATCAAATCGTCTAAAGGGGAAGGAACAGGGTAGAAAATTCGAATGAGAGCTCTATCATACTTTTGACTGATTTCAACAAAAACACGAACATTAAAACTAGAATTTAATTTTACATTCGTGTTATAATGAATTTGAAAATAAATTAGCAGTGACTGGCGAAAATGTGGAATGAACCACAAGGGAGCTGCGAACCTTACAAACTTTAGCCATTAGCCGATCGCCTGGGCAGAAGGCAAGGGGATACCCTTGTCTTTTTTTACTATAATCAGGAGGGATTGCAGTGGAACCACTATTATTAGATGGAAATCGTGTTGCAACTGAAGTGAAGGACAGCTTAAGGGAAAAGGTTATTTCTTTAAAAGAAACAGGCATAACACCTTGTCTTGCCACGGTACTGGTTGGGGACGACTCTTCTTCAGCTACCTACGTGAAAATGAAGGGAAACGCATGTGCCAAAATTGGCATGGAATCAAGAAAGATTCACCTTCCAAAGGAAACAACTACAAGCGAGCTTTTAGAAATAATCAACGAGTTAAACGAAGACTCGACGGTTCACGGTATTCTTCTCCAGCACCCCGTTCCTCACCAAATTGATGAACGTGCGGCCTTTGAAGCCATCTCCATTGAAAAAGATGTGGATGGAGTCACAAGCTTAGGGTTTGGACAAAATTCATTAGGGTTTGGAGAGTATCCTTCCTGTACACCCGCTGCCATTATGAGCATCATCGATTATTACAATGTATCCCTTGAAGGAAAGCACGCAGTTGTTGTTGGGAGAAGTCCGATTTTAGGTAAGCCTGTTTCCATGATGTTATTAAATCGTAACGCAACGGTAACGACCTGCCACTCATATACAGAAAACTTAAAGGACATCCTTTCTCAAGCTGACATCGTCGTTGCAGCCGTTGGAAAGCCTCGTTTTATCCAAGGAGATTGGCTGAAAGAGGGCGCAGTTGTACTGGATGCAGGCTATAACAAAGGAAATGTTGGAGATATTGATTACGAAGCTTGCTATGAAAAAGCCAGCGCTATCACACCCGTACCTGGTGGAGTTGGCCCCGTTACCATCTCCATGCTTTTAAAACAGACCGTTGATTCGGCTGAAAAATACGGTGTATCCATTCAAAATTCATAACCTTTTGGTCTTTTAGAGATTGACTTACTTTTGTGAGTCAGTTTCTTTTTTTGGCTATTTTCAAATTGTTCATTCCTTTTTCCAATAAGCACTTATGATATTCGCCATTTAGGAGAAAATGGTAAGGAAACGAAAAGGAAAAAGGAGCGTTTTCATGGATTATCAAAATAAGGATGCGTTTGCTCTACCACCAGAACCATATTGGAGAGAAAACGTCCAATTGCCGTTATTTAAGAAGCTAGAAAAAAATCTCAAAGTCGATGTCACCGTCGTAGGTGGTGGAATTGCCGGCATTACGACTGCCTACTTATTGGCAAAAGGCGGAAAGAAAGTCGCGTTAATCGAAGCAAACCGCCTCTTAAATGGGACAACCGGGCATACAACAGCAAAAATCACTGCACAGCATAGCTTGATTTACGACGAATTGATCCAGCACTTTGGAGAAGAATATGCTAAAAAGTATTATCAATCGAATCAAAAAGCACTTCAATTTATTCAAGACACCATACATTCTGAACAAATAGAGTGTCAATACTCAGAAGAAGATTCGTTTGTTTATGCCACTACGGATCATTATGCTTCAAAGGTTAAAATGGAGTATGAGGCATATAAGACCCTCGGTATTACTGGAGAACTTGTCGAGGACCTTCCTATCGATATCACCATTAAGAATGCCATTACAATGAAAAGCCAGGCTCAATTTCATCCCTTGAAGTATTTTAAAAAGCTTGTTGATTCCTACTTGAATCTCGGTGGCCAAATCTATGAAGGGACGGCTGCCAAGACCATTAATGAAGGGGAAAATACTCAAGTGGTAACAATGGATGGCTACCATCTTGATAGCCAACATGTAGCGATTTGTTCCCACTTTCCTTTTTTTGATGGAATGGGTCTATTTTTCACAAAGATGTATGCCGAACGCTCTTATATAATTGGGGTTAAATCAAAAAAAGAATTTCCAGGAGGGATGTATCTAAGTGCCGAAAACCCAACACGGTCACTACGCTTCCAGGAAGACGAAAACGGAGAAAAGATCGTATTCATCGGTGGGGATAATCATAAAACGGGACAAGGTAAAGATACTATGGAGCATTACGAAGCATTGAAGCAGTATGGAGAAGAGGTACTAGGTGTGGAAGAGGTTTGTTATCGTTGGTCCGCCCAAGACCTAATTACCCTGGATAAGGTTCCTTATATCGGTAAACTGACTAAAAAACATCCAACAATCTTTGTAGCTACTGGCTTTAAAAAATGGGGTATGACCCTAGGGACTCTTGCTGGTCAAATTATTTCGGATCAAATTATGGGAAATCATAATATATATGCAGATTTATATACTCCATCCCGTTTTGTTGCTGACCCAAGTATTAAGCATTTCTTTAAGCAAAACGTGAATGTAGCTGGTCAATTAGTAAAAGGGAAATTACAAATTCCAATAAAAAAACCTGAAGACTTGTACAACGGAGAAGGTGACGTTGTTAATCTGAACGGACGAAGATGCGGGGCATTCCGAGATGACAAAGGGCAATTGCACCTTGTCGATACCACTTGCACCCACCTCGGCTGTGAATGCGAATGGAACCACGGAGATCACACCTGGGACTGCCCTTGTCACGGCTCCCGCTTCTCCATCGACGGCAACGTCCTCGAAGGACCAGCCGACAAACCATTAACCCAACTTTGAGGGACGGACCTCCAAAACCTTTGTCGAAATATAGCCCGGGAAATGTCGTATGGATTTAGAAACACTTCATCATTTGACATATTTTGTCGTTCTATACGTCAGAATATTTCCTGAAAAATATCAAATAATAGAAGTGCTAGAGTTACTTAATGAGGAGGGATTCGAATGGGTCGTACGAAAAAAGGGAACCGTAATGCTCAAAGTAATACGAATGCCAAAAGTAATCGAACGAGTTCTGAATTAGTAGAATTCACAACTGGCCAAGTGAAATCGAAGAAGAACCGCCCTCAGGATTAAGAACGAATAGCAGCCTCTACCAAACAAGGATGGTCTAACATTGTTAGATCATCCTTCTCTATTTAGAGGATTCTCCTCCATTACCACGAATAGATAGATAGAGAATATTATGAGGGAGAATCAGATATGAAGGAAGATATGTTATTTCAACAAATGGATTTTATTCGTTTTCGAACTATTGCTGCCCTTGATGCTACCACTGAACAGCAGGCAGATGATATGCCACCTGGGTTTAAAAATTCAATTCGGTGGAACCTGGGTCATATTGTTTTATCTCAGGAAAACCTTCTCTACTCGTTTGTAGGTGAGAATGAACATAAACAACTCCCTCCACATTACGGGGATTTATTTGGGTTTAACACTAGCCCTCATACGTGGAATGAATTGACTCCACCTACACTTCAAGAGCTTCGTGAGCATCTGGAATCACAGTCGGAAAGAATTAAAGTGGCTTTCTCAGATCGGTTAGAGGAACAAGGAGTAAAACCTTTTGTTCTAGGAAAAAAATTCTCATTCACTACTTTAGGTGAAGTTCTTTCCTTCGCCAACTGGCATGAAGGCTTACACCAAGGCGTCATTACTGCAATTAAGAGAGTACAAGGTGTTGAAAACCTTTGGGAGAAGGTTGAAGAAAAAGTATAAGCCCCATAAAACAAACGAGTATCCTGGATCAGTCGTACTCGTTTTATTTCCCTCTAAATAAAATCAAACAATCTCCATATCCTTCAGCTTCTAACTGCTTTTTTGGGATAAAACGAAGAGAAGCAGAGTTAATACAATATCGAAGACCTTTAGGACCTGGCCCATCCGAAAAAACATGACCAAGATGTGAATCAGCTTCTCTACTCCTTACTTCTAATCGTGTAGAGCGATGCGTCAAATCATAAGATTCTTTTACACTTGCATCCATTACAGGCTTTGTGAAACTTGGCCATCCACACCCACTATCAAACTGGTCTCTAGAGCTAAATAACGGCTCTCCAGAAACAATATCCACGTATAAGCCTTCTTCTGTGTTATTCCAATACTCATTCTCATAAGGGGGCTCCGTTCCATTCTCCTGAGTAACCAAGTACTGGATTTCAGATAACCGCTCCTTTAAATACGTTCGGTCTTCTGGCCAATGCTTCTTCAAAAACTCTTCTCGACCGGATCCACGTTTATATAAGGCATATCGAAAGGCATTCTTCTTATAAAAATCCTGATGGTAATCTTCTGCAGGGTAAAAAGCCTTTGCAGGTAGAATCTCCGTTACAATCGGATTTATGAACTTCCCCTTCATCTCTTCTTTTGTTTTTTCAGCGACTCTTTTCTGATCTTGGTTGTGATAGAAAATGGCTGTACGATAAGACTTTCCTCGGTCTTTGAACTGACCTCCAGTATCAGTTGGATCAATTTGCTTCCAAAAAAGATCTATCAGTTTTTCATATGGATACAAGTCTGGATCAAACGTAATTTGAACAGCTTCGTAATGACCCGTGCTTCCTGAAATCACTTCTTTATAGGTTGGGTTTACCGATTCTCCACCCGTATAGCCTGAAACAACGGTTTCAATTCCTTCTTGTTCATGAAATGGCTCTACCATGCACCAAAAACAACCCCCGGCAAACGTTGCTATTTCCATTTATTCAGCTCCTTTTGTTTCACATGTAACATGAAAGAAGTTGTTCCTATCTTCTATTTTCTGCACAAATTTCATTATGCATTCTCCAATCCCCTGTGGATCGTCCCAATGGAGATTATGACCGCCCTGCCACTCTATCACTTTGACCTCTTTTACGTCATGCTGTAAGGCTCTAATCCCCTTCTTTCTTGCTTCATGTAGCTCAGCTGGCTCTGATGCATGAATTAATAATAACGGACACTTAACATCCGTATACGCTTCATAAAATGGCTCTTGAAAAAAAGCTCTTATAATGGAAATACAAGTTTCTTTGGTGGAGATTAGTTGATAAGGGCTCGTTTTTTGAAAGGTGGCTAACGTCACTTTCTCCAATTTGGAGTTCCAACGTCTCGTGTACAATTTATACTGATTAAACATTTCCTCATATGAGTTGAATGTAAAGTGTTCAATAAAATCTTCCCACGCTTCAGATGTCTTTTTAAAGGACATGTCTTCTTGGTAATGCGGGAATGTGAAGCCGCCGTCTAACATGATTAACCCCTTCACACTTTTAGGAAAACATGAAGCATAATGAAGTCCAGTATCTCCTCCCCAAGAGTGACCTACTAAATAAAAAGGCTTATTTAATAAGATTTCCTTGAAGAGTTCTTTATAATAGTGAGCCATTGAGGAAAATAAGTAATCATTCTCTTCATGAAAAGGATCGGTTTGACCATGACCAGGTTGATCGAAGAGATATATGTGAAAGTCATTTTTTAGATACTCAGCCAATTCCAAGAAACTCTCACTACTGCCTGTTAAGCCATGAAAACAGATAAGGGTTGGTTTCCCTGGCTCTCCCCCTACGTAATAATGAACGTTCCGATCTCCAATCTGTTTAAAATGAGATTCCACTCACTTTTCCTCCTTTTTAAATCCACCCTACTCGTCTACGCCATTCATCCACTTCTCTAGCTCGTTCGTCCATATCCTTTGGAGGTGATACATGGTTTTCAACGATTTCTTTTTGGACTCTTTCTACCTCCTCTTGTAATGGCGAAAGGCACATTTCTTCCCGTCTCTTATCTACATTCTTTTCATCTTCTATTTGACATGTACTCATATTCCCATTCTGATCCCAATCCAATTGAGTTCCATATCTCTGAGGCTTCCTCTCAAAAAAACAAACGCGATCCACGAGATAGGCATACTGATAAGGTTCAATCTCTCCGTTCTTCATTTCGTTCTCAAGCATAGGTAAGGTTTCTCTTTGGAGGTCTGGAATGCTAATGGCATTTTGTATAACCAACCACGCTGCTTCCGCTCCTTTTGTACCAACCTTTGTTTTGTTCGGCCAGCCTATTTTTTTAATTATATCTTTCAATTTTTGACCGTTCTCTATGTGTATTTTTTCCATTTCAGGATGATACCCTTCAAACAAGATTCCATCTTTTATTAATTGTTCTCTTTTTTGCTGATCCAACATTTTTAATGCAATTAATTGTTCAGTAATGCTTTGATACTGGCTCATAGAGTACTCTCACCTTTCAAAATAGAGATGATAATGGTTTTGACATCCTGGATTAAAGGAGGATTCGCAGTGTGGGCATACTGATTGGCAATTCATATATTCTGAAATGGTTAACTCATTCTTGCATTCTCCACACAGAATGGCTGTGGTATTCCACTCATCCTTTGACCATAGGGTTGGCTTATGCCCCCCTGTCTCCTCATGACATAAATGGCAAGGATAATATGTTTGACAGCATTTAAATTTAATGGCAATAATATCTTTCTCTGTATGATAATGAAGGCATCTAGTCTTTGAATCCACTTCTACACCTTTTACAGGAATTGTTTTTTCCATGTTGCCATTCACTCCTATTTTTATCTCATACTATTATTTTTCTATACTACTACATAGAAATCCTATAAAGATTTTAAACTAGTAAAAAATGAACATCGGAAACTAGTCATTGATCTAATTTGTACTATACAATTAATAAAAAGATGAAAAGGAGAGGTTCTACGTGAAAATCATTGTTTTCGGGGCTACTGGAGGAACGGGACAAGAAGTAGTAAAACAAGCTTTAGCAGAAGGACATGAAGTGACAGCATTTGTTCGAACGCCTTCAAAATTAACCATTTCAAATCCTTTATTAGTAACTATACAAGGGAATGCCACTAATATGAGTGATGTTGAGGCTGCCTTAAAAGGACAAGAGGCCGTTATTTCATGCCTAGGGTCAGATGGTTTAGGTAAAACATCCAAACTAACCGAAATGACGAAAAACATTCTAATAGGTATAAAAACTCATGAAATAAATAGAATAGCCTATGTTGCTTCAGCTGGTATACATAAAGAAATTCCTGGACTACAAGGTAAACTGGCTCAGTTCATTTTGCGGAATGTATTAAACGATCACCGACATGCAGTTGATGCTATTATGAGAAGCGGAGTTCACTATACCATTGCCAGACCAATGCAATTAACGAAAGACCCCCTCACCTCTCATTATAGAACAGATATCACTTCTATTCCTGAGAAAGGAAGAAAAATTGGACGTGCTGATGTGGCTCACTTTCTACTCGAATCCATCAAAAAGAACACACATGTTAATCAATCAGTCGGATTAGCTTACTAGCATAATAAAAGGACTTACTTGAGGCCTCCTGAAATAAACAGGAGACTTCAACCAAGTCCCATATAATTATTCGATATGCTCTAAAATTCCATTTAAATCACGGTATTCATAATGGGGTTTAACCCCTAACTCATCCATCACCTTGTCCTGACGGTTAATCCAAGCTGTATAAAATCCAAAGCTTGTGGCTCCAGCGATGTCCCACGGATTTGAAGACATAAACAATACTTCTTCTCTTCTTACCCCAAGCTTTTCAAGAACAAGCTGATAAGACATCGGTGTCGGCTTAAATTGTTTTACCTCATCTACTGTTAACACTTCATCTAATAAATGGCCGAAAGAGGATTGATCCACCAGTGGAGTAAGCATATCCAGTGATCCATTTGAGAAAATGGCTTTTTGGAAAGAGCTTAGTTCTTTTAACACACTTTCTACTTCTTCATAATGCTCAAGCTTTAAATACGATTTAATTAATTCTTTTTTATTACCCTCTGAAAGTTCTACCCCTGCTTCCTTACAAGCATAGTAAAGAGCATCCTTAGTAATTTCAAGAAACGTCGTGTATTTCCCCATTAATTGACGCAAGAAGCTGTATTCCAACTGCTTTTGGCGCCATACCTTACTAATTTCCTCCCCTTTATCCGGAAAAAGTTCATTACATTTTTCAATAACAGAATGAACATCAAAAAGGGTTCCATATGCATCAAAAACAAAGGCTTTAATTTGCGGTTTACTCATTATCCAATCCTCCCTTTGACTCGTCTCCTTTTATAATAGACCATTGATGAACTTTTAAACTCTTTTTCGATTCAGTATTCAAAAGGACAATCGGTACTCAAAATCAAATTGATTTTATATCACCAAGATTTATGATATATTTCTTCGAGTATCTAAATAAAAAATGGAGGTGGTATGTGATGAATATGGAACAGAGGGAGCAATCTACTTCTTATACGAAAACGATTTTGTTCTTAAGCTTAACGGTTTGGCTCGTTGTTATGAATACAACGATGTTTAACGTTGCCCTCCCAAACGTGTTAAAGGAGTTTTCCCTAGCTCCATCTGAAGGAGCCTGGATCGTATCCGGTTATTCCATCGTACTTGCCATCTGTACCATTACCTATACAAGACTGGCCGATTACTTGCCAATCAGACGTTTACTGATCCTTGGCATATCCATTTTTGGAGTTGCCTCATTTGCTGGTTTTTTTGCTCAATCCTTCCTATGGCTATTAGTCTCTCGATTGTTTCAAGCCGTAGGGGCAGCCGCTATTCCAGGACTCTCCATGGTCTTTGCCGGTCGATTTGTCCCTCTAGAAAGACGTGGTCGCGCCTTAGCGATGGTCGCATCTGCTTCTTCACTTGGATTTGGATTAGGTCCTGTTGTAGGGGGAGTCATAACAGATTATTTAAGCTGGAATTACTTATTTCTCATTACCTTATGTGTACTTATCATGATTCCGATTCTTTATCGTCATCTGCCTACCGAAGGAACAAGAAAAGGGTATTTTGATATAGCTGGTGGGCTATTAACTGGTGTTGGTATTACTTTCTTCCTCCTCTTTATCTCTACCTTTCACTGGTATTATTTTGTTGGAGGTATTGTCTTTTTAGGAGCACTTTGGATACGGATGAATAAAATCACGTTACCTTTTATCCAGCCTGCTTTAATTCGAGACAAAGGGTATCGTCAACTCCTGTATATGAGCTTTCTAGGCTTCGCCACTCATTTTGCCATTTTAATTGTGATGCCGTTAATGCTTCAGCACGTATTCGAAAAAAATCCTACTACGGTTGGTTTTATTATCTTTCCCGGCGCTATGCTATCCGCAGTAGCTGCCATTTATGTAGGGAAACTCATTGATCGATACGGAAATATGAAGGTGATGCTTTTCGCCCATATCCTTCTAATACTTTCTACGATCATCTTTTATTTTCTTTCGCCTATAAATGAGTACATGATTATGTTAGGGTACATGTTTACCAGCTTTGGATTTTCAAGCCTGTCTTCCAGCTCAACCAATGAAGTATCACGTGTCATGAGTAAGGATTTAATTGCTTCTGGTATTGGGGTAAAACAGCTTACCCATTTTGTTGGCAGTGCATCAGGTTCTGTACTCGGAGGAATCATTGTTGAAATGGGAGGAGCTACTTTTGAAGTAAACGCTTTTCAAAACACCTTCCTTGTTTTAATTGGACTTATGACGGTGTCTCTTCTGTTATTAGGTCTCTATCGTAAACATATTACTCTGTGAGTAAAAGTCGGAGCAGCATTGCTCCGACTTTTTTTGTTGATCATTTTTTAAAAAGTTTTTTTAGTATTACTCTTTTCGCAAATTTTGTTGTTAATTTAAAACAGATCTGCCAAGGCTTTGTCAACCAGAGTATTTAATCGATCTTCATGTGAACTTTTTCAGGTCCAAACCTGTCTACCCGTCATATGCAGTCAGAATATAGAACCCCAGAGTGGATTGGAGCGGAAGGCACTTGACTCTTGCGGGTGATAGACGCTCCACTTCCTCCCCGCGGAAAGCAAGTGCCTGGAGCGAAAAGGAACGGTCAAGTTTTGTTTCAATTCCCCTTCTAAAACTCATATTACTTTTATTGAAAGTTAGGAAAATCTAGTAGGAGTCGAGAATCCTGAAGCGGAAATCAACTACTATTTACTTCTCTAAAACAGCCAAAACTTTCAAGATAAGAAACCATTTGAAAACACCCCTTAAAAAAGGATTTCTCTACCAATATTAAGGGTATAGTAAGAAAAAACAGTAGAACAGGGGAATTCAATTGGCAGAAAAGAAGAAGTGGTACAAAAGAAAGAGCTGGAAAATAGGAAGTATTATTATCTTAATCCTTACAGGTATTATGCTATACCATCGGGTCAAGCCCCTTCCACCAGGCATTTCTATTAAAAGTGATGCCTATACGATTCCTGAGAAGGATATCGATTTTCTTTACGACCTCACTTATCAAAAAGACGGGAAAGAGGTTTACGATCAATCTATTTTCAATGAAGTATATCAAACCATTGAAGAAGCAGATGACTTTCTTGTCCTTGACCTATTTTTAGTGAATGGATACACAGACGGGAAACGAGACTACCCTAAAATAAGCGAGAAGCTGTCACAAACGATTCAAAAGCAAATGAAAAAGAAACCTCATTTAAAAGTCGTCTTCATTAGTGACGAAATCAATACAACCTATAATTCTCATACAGCAAAACAACTGAAGCCTTTAGAAGAACTTGGAGCTGAAGTCGTTTATACTGATTTAAATCGTCTTCGAGATCCAAATATTTTATACTCAGGAATTTGGAGAACAACTTTGGGATGGTTTGGTCAAGAGGGAGCTGGATGGCTTCCAAACCCTATGGCAAAATCTGCTCCAAAGGTGACTATGAGGTCCTACTTAAAGTTACTTAACGTAAAAGCGAACCACAGAAAAATTGTGGTTACAGAGGATGCTGGAATGATTTTATCGGCTAACCCTCATGATGCCAGTGGGTACCATTCTAATATCGCCTTTAAAGTGAAGGGTGAAATCTTAAAAGACATGGTAAAAGCTGAAAAAGCAGTTGCTACGTTCTCAAACGGTGAGGTGAATGCCTTCCCTACTGATGAAGAATTAGATCAGCTGATTAAGCCTACTAGTGGAGCTGATGACTCCTCTGTAAAAGCTCAAATAGTGACTGAACGAGAGATTCAAAGAAGTGTTGAACGTGCATTAGAAGAAGCAAAAAAAGGAGATGAAGTTTGGATCGGCATGTTCTACCTGGCTGACCGGGATATTATAGATGCCATTGAGGATGCTGCTAAACGGGAAGTAGAAGTACGAATCGTTTTAGATCCAAATCAAAATGCCTTCGGTCAAGAAAAGATCGGCTTACCGAACTTACCTATTGCAGCTGAACTTCACCAATTAGACAATGAACACATTACAATCCGTTGGTACAACACAAACAAGGAGCAATATCATACAAAATTTATTTTTGTAAAAGGGAAAGAAGAAAGCACAGTCATAGGAGGGTCAGGAAACTACACCTCCCGTAACATGGATGATTATAACTTAGAGGAAGATATTAAGATTGTTGGACCTACAAACGGTGAAACCATGAAGGAAATTGATAATTATTTTAATCGTATCTGGAACAACGAAGATGGCACCTATACTCTTGATTATAAGAAATATCAGGATAAGCTGCCGGTCTTTAAATATATCATGTATATTTTACAGAAAATTTTCCAGGTCACGACATATTAGGTTTCAACTTTTGAAATACAGGGAACTTATATTGTATCAACAACACATCTTATAAATTAATTGGAGGTAATAAAAATGGGTATAATTCTTTACTTAATTGTTGGTGGAATCATCGGTTGGTTAGCAGGACTTATTTTAGGTAAAAACGTTCCTGGTGGTATTATCGGAAACATTATCGCTGGTATCATCGGTGCTTGGATTGGCGGAGAACTTCTAGGAAGCTTCGGACCATCATTAGCAGGAATCGCTATTATCCCGGCTTTATTAGGCGCTATTATCTTTGTTTTCATTTTAAGCTTAATTTTAAGAGGAATGAGAAGAACAACTCACTAATTTCAGTATTTAAAAAACTCCTTACGATACATCGTAAGGAGTTTTTTATTGTTTTAAAAGGACTTATTTTTTATAATCGTTCATTTCATGTAGCTTTTGAAATTTACATTTGTTTTATCGAATTTGACAATTAATTCTAATTACTACTCATAAAAAAACAGCCCTATTAGGCTGCTCTTAATACGTCATCGTCTTTTTATGTCTTCTTTTATTTCGATACTTTTTATAAAATGGGTAAATAATCGGTCCCCATTTGATCAGCTTACCAATTAAACGTTTCATGCAGGCAACCTCCTTTGTTTAATAGTCTTTACCCTGAATATTCAAGAAAAAAACATATGCTAAAATATAATCAAGACGAATGACGAGGTGTATCACATGCATATTACAGAAGAGCTAGCTTATCCAATTATTTCGAAATTGAAAACCATCGTTAGTTACAATATAAATATTATGAACGAATCAGGCGTTATTGTAGCAAGTACAGACTCTTCCCGAGTGGATCAAGTTCACGAAGGAGCTTTGCACGTCCTTAGAAAAAAAGAGCCCTTGATCATTTTTCAGGATGACTTGAGAAAGTATCATGGTTCAAAAGAAGGCATCAACCTCCCTATTGAATTTTTAGGAGAGATGATTGGAGTCGTTGGGGTAACAGGGGCTCCAGATGAACTGGACCAGTTTGTGAAAATAGTGAAAGTAACAGTGGAAGTCATGCTGCAGCAGGTTCATTTTCATAATCAATTACAGTATCAAAAAACTTTGATGGATAACTGGTTATTAGATTTGGTTCACCCTCATTATTTTGATGAAAAAAAAACCGAATCCTTTGCTCGTCATTACTTGCATCTTCAAACAGATCAAAAAGTCCAAATTCTACTGTTGCGTTTTGAAGACTTATACTCTCATTCTACTAATACGCTCCAACTCTCTGTTGTGAAAGAAGAACTTGTAAGGAGAATCAAGCTTCAATTACCTGAAGTGCCATTTCAATCCTTTATTCATGACTCCCACTGTATTATTGGAATTCCTTCAAGCATTAGCACGACAAAAGCGGAAGTGGTCCTGCTTGCAAAACGTATCCAACGAAACTTACAAGAAAAGCAATATAGAGTAAAAGTAGCGGTCGGCAGTAATTATTCCGGTGTCACAGGGTATAGGAAATCCTATTTAGAAGCACTGAGTTCATTAGAGTTACAAGAAAGCTTCCCTCAGTTTACCGATTATATTCATATACAGGATTGGGGGATTATGGACTTTATCAAGCAAATCCCCGTAGAGACCCGTAAGGAATTTATGAGTCGTTACTATGATCAAGATGTTCAACTAAGTTCAACCCTACGACATACACTTCAGGTGTTGTTTGAATGCCAACTGAATATGAAAGAAACAGCTAAAACCCTACATATTCACCGAAACACCCTTTTGTATCGACTCGAAAGCGTGGAAACAGAGACAGGATTAAACCCTCGACGATTTGATGATGCGATTTTACTACGATTTATCTTAATAATTTTAGAAATCAATAAAGATTTATAAAACATGATTGTGCAAATGCACAATCTTTTTTAATTTCACAAGGGAAAGTTTAGGAGAATCCACATTGTAACCGCTTACTTAAATTGATTAAATAGAGAAATAGATTATATTTTCTGAAAAAGGAGCTACTATGAATATTCTTATTGCCCCAGATTCATTCAAAGGAAGTTTAAGTTCACTCGAAGTTGGAGCCATTATGGAAAAAGCATTTTCAGATGAATCTAAAGGCTTTCATACGAACGTAGTACCTATGGCTGATGGAGGTGAAGGAACTCTCGAAACCTTAATTTACGCTACTAAAGGAAAGAAAGTCAGAATAACTGCAACCGGTCCTTTAGGTGAAAAGGTCTCTACTGAATATGGTGTTTTAGGCGACCAAAAGACTGCTGTCATTGAAATCGCTTCAATCGCAGGGTTAACGATGGTCCCACTTGAACAACGGAACCCCTTCAACACTACTTCGTATGGTATTGGAGAAGTTATTTTAGCGGCCCTTAAAGATGGCTATCGGAGCTTTATTATTGCCCTTGGAGGTAGCTCTACGAATGATGGAGGGTTCGGAATGCTACAATCACTGGGTGTTACCTTTTTAGACAAAGAAGGCAAACCGGTTGAAGCATTCGGAAAAGATCTCAGACTCATTTCAAAAGTGGACTGGAGTACCCTTCATCCCCTTATAAAAGACTGTACCTTTCACATAGCCTCCGACGTGGAAAATCCGTTATGCGGGGAAACAGGAGCCTCTTCAGTGTTTGGTCCTCAAAAAGGAGCCACAAAGGAACATGTGATGGAGCTTGATCAACAACTACTGAATTATAGTCAATTACTTCATAAGGAAAATGGTATCGATTTTCAAGATGCAAAGGGGGCCGGGGCTGCTGGAGGACTTGGTTTTGCCTTTCTACATTTAAACGGGAAAATTGAATCCGGGGCTAAGCTGGTTGCAGAAGCGACCAACCTTCCAGCTGCTATTCGGAAAGCCGATTGGATTCTAACGGGGGAAGGACAGAGTGATTTTCAAACGCTGTATGGTAAGCTTCCTTCTTTTATCGCAGCATTGGCAAATCAACATGGCACTCCTGTCTCTCTAATAGCAGGCAGTTTAGGCAAAGGCTATCAAGACTTATACAAAGACTTCACTAGCTGTCACTCGATTTCGACTGGTCCAATGACTTTAGAGGAGAGCTTCAATCGGGCTGAAGAGCTTCTGTATCAAGAAACAAGAAATATCGCACGAATTCTGCACATAACAAAGGGATCATAACAAAAAAGGGGGAAAACCAAATGTCAGGTCTTTGGTTATTTACGGTTATTGTATTAGGGGTAGGATTTATTGTCTTTACAACGGCAAAATTAAAGCTGCAGCCGTTTTTATCTTTACTGTTTGCAGCATTCTTAGTTGGTTTATTTGCAGGACTTCCACTGAATACTGTAGTTGAAGCAGTTAATGGTGGATTTGGGGGATTAATGGGGTATATCGGTATCGTCATTGTAGCCGGTACCATTATCGGAACCATTTTAGAAAAATCAGGTGCAGCCCTGAGGATGGCTGAAGTCGTTCTTCGCTTAGTAGGCGAAAAGAGACCCCAATTAGCCATGTCACTTATTGGGTCCATCGTTAGTATCCCTGTTTTCTGTGACTCCGGGTATATCATTCTATCAAGCTTGAAAAAAGCATTGGCAAAACGAGCAAAAGTCTCGTTAGCTTCCATGTCTGTTGCATTAGCAACAGGGTTATATGCCACTCATACGCTAGTGCCACCTACTCCAGGTCCTATTGCCGCAGCTGGAAATATTGGTGCTAGTGACTACTTAGGTACCATCATTTTAATTGGAATGATAGTGGCCATTCCTACGATCCTAGCCGGCTATCTTTGGGCAGTTAAGGTAGCAAATAAAATTGAAATCGAAGGAGAAGAAGAGCTAGATTTAGATTATGATGAGATTGTGAAATCATTTGGAGAGCTCCCTTCAACGTTCAAGTCCTTTGCTCCAATCGTTCTTCCTATTCTATTAATCGGAGCTGGATCAGTTGTCAGCTTCTTTAAATGGACGGGCGGATTGGCAAATGTAATTTTATTCATTGGTTCACCCGTAGTTGCCTTGTTGATTGGTGTCTTAGCTGCCTTTGCATTAATGCCTAAATGGAATGAAGAAACACTGAATGGCTGGGTAAGTCAAGGTATGAAGGATGCAACAAATATCTTATTAATTACAGGAGCTGGAGGAGCTTTCGGATCCGTTATTAAGGCCACTCCTGTTGCAGAATTGATTCAAGGTATTGCTGATGGAGGATTACTATCGGGAGCACTTGTTCTCCTTATTCCATTTATAGTCGCAGCCCTGTTGAAATCGGCTCAAGGTTCTTCTACGGCTGCATTGGTTATTACTTCTTCTCTTATCGCGCCGCTACTACCTCAAATGGGAATTGAAGGCGCCATACCACTTGCTTTAGTCGTGATGGCCATTGGGGCAGGTGCCATGACGGTTAGTCATGTGAATGATAGCTATTTCTGGGTGGTTACCCAATTTAGTGGAATGAAAGTAACAGATGCTTACAAAGCACAAACGGCCGCAACCCTCGTTCAAGGATTAACAGCACTTGTCTTCACTTTATTATTGTGGGTCATCCTTGTTTAATATTAAGCTGATCAGTATTTCATACTGATCAGCTTTTTTAATTCCGGTAATTTTTAGCAAATTTAATTTGTAAAAAAAAATCAACAATTCCTTTACATAAGCTTGTTACTCTAAAGTCAGAAAAAGGAGGTAGTCATCTTGAAAAAATGGTTTAAAAGAAGTTTTATCTTACTTTTAGTTCTATCGCTGATTCCTATTTCAGCCCAAGCTATTGATAATCCCATCAGTTCTGCTGGTGATAGAGATGGTGGAATTGGCAACAGTACTCACTATTTAGATGCCGTTCCAAATATCTCAGTTGATTCTAAGGTAAACCAGATAATATATCCTTTATTTGCAACCCCGGCCATTAAGAAGAAAGGCGAAACTCTCACTCTAAAGATCGATACACAAGGTAAGCAGGCTGGAGAATGGAGCATCAAACTAAAGCAGACAAATCACTCTTCTTTTACGAAGGAATATGATCTACCTGTTCAATCTGTCGAAAGTGGACAATCCCATTGGAAGGACAGCTCGAGCATTTCTGATGTGACGGTTACCATCCCAGAAGGAACACCTGAAAAACTATACGATTTAGAAGTGTCATACACAGGAAATGGACAAAGAATAACGGATAAACAGCCTCATTCTGTCAATGTGGTTGATCAATACAAAAAGGATTTTACGTTCTTACATTTAACGGATACACATATTGGGTCCCCTCGAAATTTAATGGATCCAGATGACCCTACTAAAACAGACCCTGACCGAGTTGAGGAAACAGGCATGTGGAATCCAGACCCTGAAAAACGTTGGCTTTATCTTCAAAAAGCAATAAAAGAAGTGAACTTAAAAAAACCAGACTTTGTTGTAGTAACAGGAGATTTAATGTATGGGCAAATGAACCCACAAGAATATATTTATGAATATGAAGAAACGTATAAAATGCTTCAAAAGCTGAATGTTCCAGTCTATATCGTTCCAGGGAACCATGATTATTATGCACAGGATGCCACTCTCGCAGATGGTGCAAAGTATTGGGAAAAATATTTTGGTCCACAATATTTTTCATTTGATTATGGTCCATATGCACACTTCATTGGTTACAATTCGTTTGACTGGCATAAATTTGATCGCAGTGGAAACGGAACGGTCTCTGTACCGACTTGGGGCGGTCAAATTCGAGAGGAACAATTAAATTGGGTGAAAAAAGATTTACAGAAGAATGCTGAAACTGCCGGGAACGGACAAATCAGAGGACTTTTCTCTCACCATAATCCACTTTGGCGTGACCGAGATATATGGCCACAGGATGATCCAGAGGTGCAAAAATACTGGAAGCAGTATGATGAACAACACAACCCTCAGCGTTTAGAAACATTAGTGCTTGGTGAAAAGCTAGGAACTAAATACGACCAGCAATGGCACGGGGAAAACGCTGAAGAATTAATCAATGTGATGAAAGAAAATAATGTAACAGTTAGCCTTCATGGTCACACTCATATTGATAATGTCACTAAAAAAGATGGAATTCTCTATACTACGACGACTGCTATTGAATTAACTGGCAAGCCTTGGGTAGGATTTAGAGATTTCAAGGTGAATAATGGACAAATCACCTCTCACAATTATGATGATTCAGGACACTCGATACCCGTCTACCAAAACGGAGACACAAAAAGTGGCACGATGTCTTATGAAGCAAACTATCAAAACGCCAATAATGGTGGAGCTTCTTCACAAGAAGTAACAGTAACTAATCGTTTGAATAAACCATTAACTGTTACGGTTCCATTTTATTTGGTAGAGGGCAATTACCAGGCTTCATCAGGGGAAGTCATTCAGAACTATGCTTCTGACGGCAAGCAGTATCTTGAAGTTAAACTAACAGTACCTGCGAATGGTACAGAAAAATTGAGCATTCAAAAGAAGTAAGATTCTATATGTAACCCTCAATGCAAAAAAGCAAGTGACGAGTCTGTCACTTGCTTTTTATATTAAATTCTTTATTTCGTACTCTTTGATTCTGATATTTTACCAAGGAAAAATCCATCGATTTCACTGAGTTTCCCTCTCCATAAAATCTTTCCCCTAGAAGGCGTTGCTTTACTATCTCCGCAGTATACCTTTGTGTTTTTTAAGTGAATGTAATGGGCATCTGCCATACTACTCTCGTCAACTGCTTCTCCAGCCTTTGCAAGTTCGTCACTTAGCTTCTGAGCTACATCACTACCATCCTCAAAGGTTTCACTTAATTCCTCAAAATATTCCTTGGCAGACACCATGGTACCTGTGATGACAGCTCCCTTCACATTTAAAGTGATGTCTAATGAAAAAGCGTGTTTATTGGAAGCTTGTACAAAAAACTCTAAGATGCTATCCTTCCCTGCACTCGTTTCTACGCTCATTTTCACTTCTCCTTTCGTTGTTTACTTAAGCTGATGTGTCATCGTCACTAGAAAGCGTTGTAGCTTCCTCTTTCTTTTCATCTTCTTTTTTGTTCGATTTTTTAGTATTAGAAGACTTACGAGTTGAACGTTTTCTCTTATTCGTTGAACCAGACTTTGCAGATGTTTTCTTCTTGCTGGATGCCGTTTCTTCCGAATCATCATTTTCGTCTTCTTCATCTTCGTTGTCTTCGTCTTCGTCTTCATCTACTTCCTCTTCATCGTCTTCTTCCTCATCCTTTGATGCTGATTTAGACTTATTTGTTTTACTTTTCTTATTAGACTCTTCTTCTTCATCTTCGTCTTCCTCGTCACTATTATCCTGTTGAGTGAGTTGGTTCATTTTCTCTTCTAATTGCTCTAATCGGTTTTGTAGCGTTTCATTTTCTTGTTTAAGAGCTTCATAGTCTTGGTTTGTTTCTTTTTCTGAGTTTTCATCCTCTTTTTCACTTAATACTGTTTCGTTTTCGTCTTCTACTTCTTCAGGTTGTTCTTGATCTCGTTTAAATAGATTCGCTGTGGATGATTTCAGAGAAACCGCTGCTTTTCTAGATTTTTCTTTCGCCGCTTTTCCAAAGTCTAGACTCTTGCTCTTCAGTTTCTCTTGATCAATGCGACCTAGAAGCTTTTTGCCGTTCTCGGGTGTTGCTAAGTAGCCGACTGTTGCTCCAAGTAGACTTCCTGCAACGGTTCTCGTAATCGGGCCGCTTTTTCTTGTCTTGTTTTCGGCTGAATTCTTTTCTTGTGTTTGATTTTCAACTGCTGTTTCTTCTACTTTAGTGTTTTTTTCCGTCATGGGTAAAACCTCCATTTAATTTGTTTGTGTAGTATTTAATTGGTTCGTCGTTTTCTCTAATTTCTTTTCAAGAGATTCAAGTCTTTCCTGAAGCTTCTTATTCTCTTCTTCTAGAGCTTTTGTGTTATTATCTGCTGCCTTAGAGCTAAGATAGGGATCGTTTTCCCACCAGTCCATGCCAATTTCCTTTGCTTTATCAACGGAAGCAACAATTAAGCGAATTTTAATCGTCAGCAGCTCGACATCGGCTATTCCTACCGTAATATCACCTGCAACGACTACTCCTTTATCTAAAACCTTCTCTAATACATCAACGATTGTGTTAGATGCTACTGGATGTTCCATTCCCATTGTGTAACCTCCCTTGGCTCACCTGGCATTATAGTAAACTTCCTAACGGGCCAAGATCTATATTCAAGTCTTCTGCATCAAGACCAAATACCTCTTTTAACTCTTCCATTTTCTCTTCTAAATTCATTAAAGCAATTCCGAGATTTTCAACTTGCTCATCTGTTAACGTGCCGCCTTCAACACGCCTCATAGCGTGCCGTTCCACAATTTGTCTAAGTAGCTCTACGACCGTTAAAACGAGCTGTGCTAACCCTTGCTCTGCCTTGTCTGGGTCGAAATTAATTCTCCCACTTGTTTGGTTGGCCTGTTGCATGAATCAATCCCTCCCTTTCTTTATCAAATTGGTCTGAGGTAACCGTTTTTCGAGTGCCTTGCTTATGTTGAACCAGCGTTTCCACTGATGAAATTAATACACGTAAATCTAAATAAACGAGATCAACACCTGCAATCGATATAATTAAATCGCCTTTTATGGCCACACCTTTATCGAGAATGACATCTAATATATCTATAAGTGCAATATCCTTGTTTTCTATCGATTCTCTTACAGTCATATCTCTCATTCCTTATATATCATTTATGAAAAACTAGAAAAATGGTAAGGTGGCCAAGGTCCTGTTGCTTCAAATTTCCATCCTGTCTCTTCTAGTTCTTCTTCATACTTCTTAACCTCTTCTAAAAACTCATCTACTTTATCGGCCTGGAGTAAAAACACACTGTTCCAGGTCATGTTTTCTTGTCGACCTGTTACGTCTTTACTCCAATTCTTTTTGATGCTGCCTTGCAGAGATTTTCCTTTCAGTTTTTCATGAACCTCTTCACAAAGTTGATTTTTTTCATTTTCAAGCTCTTGATCGATTAGCTGGTCTATTTTCTTTTTTTCAAAGAACTGCCTTCCCTTTGGAAGTTCACTAATTTCTATTCGCTTTTCCTCAATGGCAGGGTTACTTTCACTTACTTTTTTCCTTAACTGTTTATCATCACAATAAATTTTTACGTTCCATTCTTCGTTACCTTCTAATTGAGAAAAGGCGTTTTCGAGTTTGTTTATGTTGCTTTTAATCGTATTTTGTAAGCTATCCTCATTTTTGTACAAGGTACAAAACTTCAATGGGATAATGGTATACATTTTCGATACCATCAATACGGTTTCATGGTGATGAAATGCCTTTTCTTGCAGCCATTCCATATCATTATCTATTTTGTCTTTAATGGTACCCTCGGAATATTCGGAGGATACTAGTTTACAAACAATGGCTGTCACGTCACCAATTTCAATGGTGTAGATGTCGCTTTCTCCATCAAAGCCTTTCATAGAGGGAAGCGATTGATTAGTTGCTTCTTCAGTTGGTATCAAGCCATATAAATAAAGTAGATCGCCCATCTGTTCACCCTCATTTCTTTTTCGTTAGCTCTTCCCATTGTTCCATTTCAAGGCGCTTCGCTATTTCATATCGCGTAAGCAGTTCTTCTTCTTTTTCTTGAAATGCTTCTTCCGGAATTTCACCTAACTCATACATCATTTGGAGCTGAATTAGCTTTTGTTGAATGGTCGGAAGGTCATAAAGTTCTTTATCTGCTTCTTCTTTTATTTTTTCGCCGACTTTAATGACTAAATTAATTGGTGCACTCACCAATTTATGAATCATTAGCTTTCTTCTACCTTTAAGCGGATATTAACGAAATTGTATGCCGGCCATGGACCACTATAATTAAAATCGACTTTATCCTTCCATTTCTCATGAGCTTCATTGACTTTTTCATCGAACAGCTCTTCTTTATCCCGGTCAATGAGGAAAGAAGCGTTTAACAGCATTTTTTCACCTAATGGATCATTTGCTTTTGCCGCTTCTGCTGTTTCTTCAAGTGGTGTAAATACCTCTTGTTTAATCTCATTTTGAAGGGAAGCAAAAAGCTTTTGAGCCATGCCACCAAGTTTAATCCGGTCATAATACCCGGCAGATTCTGATTTGCCCTTTACGGCAGTCGACATTTTTTCTACCTCGGGGTTATCCTTGACCATTTCTTCTAACCATTCTTTTTTCCCGATTACCTTTAGACCTAATTCAACTTTCCCTTTTATGGCTGGAAACAGTTTTTCAAATTGAGGATATAGGTTTTCAAGTAGAGCTTTTACATCTTCTTTGGATTGAAAAACATTCCCAAAGCTTATAGGGATAACCGTGTCTTTCTTATCCATGACAAGGGATACAGCTCCCTGGTGCATGAGTAGATTATCTTTTTTCGGATGATAAATTTTCATCGGTACTTCCGCTGCTACCATGGCTGAATCCTTGTATCGGATGGTAAAGGTTTCTCGTTTTTCCCCTTCCATTTCAATCGATCCAAACTGGTCGTCCTCGTTTGTTTGAATGGCACAAAAAATATATATTCCTGTTTCTTCCTGACTCATATGGGATACTCTCCTTTATTCTTCAGTTACCTTCATTTTTTTACATGCATCTATAATCAATTTGTTTGCTTTTTCTTTCGGATTGTCAGCTTCAATACCTCGACTAACACTATGAGCTAATATATCAATACATAGACGTTGAAAAGCTGAATCCTTTCCATCTATGGGAGTGTCTGATTCAATGGCGAGCCTTGCTATCATTAAGGAAGCACGCAAGCTCGGACCATTCATTTCTTTTGTGCATTGATCCCGTAACTGTGAAACAAGATTCGTGATTGCCTTCGCTTCACCTATAACTAGATTCGCTTTTTCAGAGACAATCATCGCCTCTTGCTCTGCATTCTTAAAATCTATGTTTATTGTGATTAATCGATCTAATAATGCGTCCTGTGTTTCATATACTCCTGCATACTCTGCTGGATTACTAGTAAATATAATGGCAAAATCAGGGTGTACTTTTATAAATGGTTCCGTTAATTTCGAACCATAAAGAGGAATAACCCCTTCTTCTAAAATAGATAAAAAGATATTGTTAGTCGTCGGCTTTGAACGGGTGAATTCGTCGTATACAAGGGTATATCCGTTTTTCACGGCCTCTAGTAGACGTCCGTCCCGCCAAGTTTCTGTTACACTCTCGTCTTTTTTATAGACTGAACGAATATACTGGTCCACGACCTTTTTACTTGTATATCCTGTAAAGTCACCTATTAAATCTTTATTATTTAGTTCATGATTTCCATGCATCAGCATGACGGGTCTTTTTCTTTTTTTCGCTAGAGCGAGAGCAAGGGATGTTTTCCCGGCTCCAGAAGGGCCTGTAAAATGCACAGGATAACCAGCCTTAAGATATTGCAACGACCTCGAAAGCAATTCTTTCGTTTCATCGTCTTGTATTAATGCTCTACTATCCTTGTTAATCCTTTTCGTTAAGACCGTCACTTCCCATTCCCTCCTACTTGCTCACTACATCTCCTGGCCAATTGCACTTCTATAACGAACATCTTGACGTTTAAACGACGTTACTTCCTTATCTTTATCAAGAAGTACTTCGTACGTTCCAAGCATTTCGTCTTTGGCATATTTCTTCATATATTCTTTTTCTTCAATAACCTCTACGGTTAACTTCCAGCCTTCGTCTTCAGTCGTTTCTACTGAAGTGATTTTATGAACAGGAGCTACATGTTCGTTGAAGAATTCTGCAACATTATTCATGATTTCCTTAATCTTCATAGTCGCCTCCTACTGATTAAATGGAGGGTGAGAGGGTGACCCTTTTCGGGACACCTTCACAATCCATCTAACAAGTTTTTTAGTTAAATACTAAACTGCGAACTTCTTTCATTTTGCTGAGATGCAAGTCCATTTTCTTCTACATCATCTCGTAGTAATCCGACTGCCTCAGCATAACGTAACCACGTATCCACACTGGCAATAACTACTCTCGCTTCAATAGTTAATATTTCAATACCAACCACGGACACTCTTGCAAAGGCGTCAATGACAATTCCTTTATCGAGAATCCGATCAATTACCTCTGCTAAACTGGAGCTATCGTTCGTTTTTTGAATGGCCATTTGTTATTCTCCTTCCGGTCATCTTGAACTCATTGTTTTAATGTCTTTGGATGACTTGATCTTTTCCGAGCTTTTGATTTCTGTTGAGCTTTTTATATTCATAGAGCTCTTAATCTCACTGACGCTTTTAATGTTTCCAGCGCCTTTTAGTTTTGTTTTTCCATCATCAGATGAAGACATTTTTTTCTGGAATTCTTCACCAGCTTCTTTTGCATTCCCTAGCTTTTCACGTAGAGAAAGTAAGACATCCTGGACTTTTTCCTTCGCTTCTTCTGCTTTTGTATGAACCTTGTCAGCGTTCTCTTCTTTTTTATCATCTAAGTTCTCAGAAGCCTCTTCTGCTTTTGACTGAACTCCTTCTTGTACATTGTCTTGTACGTTTTCAACGAACATATCTTTCGCATTGTCTTTCATTGCATCTTTTACTGGCTCTGGAGTATGCTCGACTACTTTTTTGGCCGCTTTACCGACAGCTTTTTTTACTGGCTTACTCATCTAATCCCACCTTCAGAGAAGCGAAGAACCGTTATTTTTTGGATTCCACAAGACTATTTAACATTTCCTCTATTCGTTCAAGTCGCTCATTTAAGTTCTTGTTTTCTTCTTTTATTTCTTCCAATTCTTCTGATTGATTTTGTGTGCTTTCCTCTGATGATACGTTTGCTTCTTCACTTTTCTTCCTTGGTGATAGCAATCCGCCTTCATATTTACTCATATAACCGGTTGCTGTTTGTCTTAATGTAATTAGAGCTTGTTCTGTTATAAATTCCTGTGCCGATCTTCGCAATTCTTTTCCTGCAGCTCTTACCACCTCTGACTTCCCTAACCCATCTACGACTTTCTTACTTGTACCAGGGTTCGATAATAATCCAATCCCGGCACCGACAACTCCACCAAGGATGGCGTAGTTCATGGATACTCTGTTTTCCCCAGTATCTTCAGTTGTTTGTGTATCCTTCTCTTCCACTTGTTGATTGTTCTCCTTGTCTGCCATATTCATCCTCTTTTCTTTTAAAATGTTCTATTTTTTAAAATGGTTAAATACTAAACTGAGAGTTTCTTTCATTCTTTTGATTCGCAAGTCCTTCTTCTTGAACCTCATCTCTTAGAAGTCCGACTGCTTCTGCATACCGTAACCATGTATCAACGCTGGCAATAACAACTCTGGCTTCCACTGTAAGAATTTCAATCCCTACCAAGGAAACTCTAGCAAATGCATCAATAACGATTCCTTTATCCAGGATTCTGTCGATTACCTCAGCGAGACTTGAGCTATCATTACTTTTTTGAATACTCATTTTATCTCTCCTCTTTATTGGTGTAGCCAATGAACAAATGAACAGTTGATACTTTTCAAAATGGATTGTTCTTCATCCGTATATCGGTGTATACCTCGTTTTCTTACCCTCTTAAACCAGGCTTTGGTAATGTTTTGAAGTGAACAACCATTTTTTATACATCTTTAAATCTTTAACACTATATTTGTAATAATTTTTTCAATAGATAACTGGATTTTTGCCAATTTCGTTCAAAATACAATACAAAAATTTCAATTAGGTTACAGGTTTATTTATATTATTTCGCTTGATTTTAGAGTAGATGTGTGAGTGGTTTGAAAGTGGCTTTAACCGCTAATCAACTAGGTAATCTGGTCTGTATAAGCATTCAAACGGTCTGGTTTTTGTGACATTTGATCTAATTCGCTGAGTATCTTCTCTTTTTAGGGGTTAAGGGAGAATGATTAATGTTCGATTTCTAATTCATTGTATAATCTTGCTGAAGCAAGCCGAAATCTTGCCAATTTTGGTGAGAATCTAGCCAATTCCTTTCATAATCTTGCCGGAAATATTAAGAATCTTGCCGCTTCCCAATAAAATCCAAACAAAAAACCAGCATAACCATCCAATTGGTCATACTGGTTCTTTATCACTTACTTATTCATTTGGGAAAGAAAGTCACCTAATAAATCTTCCATACTTTCTTCTTTAGGTTCTTCTTCTATTACTTCCTGTGTTTTCATTGCGCTTTCCCAATCAAAATTATCTAATTCAGCATCAGTAGAGTAAGAACGCTCATCTTCTATTTCCTCTTCAGGAGAATCATTGATTACTTGATCAATAGACCACTCACGAGAAGAATCATTACTTGCTGCTGTTTCTTCTTGAAGATAAAGTGCTTCATCAATATCTAACGCACTACTGCTTAAGGAAGCGAGAAGAGAGGCTGTCCGAACAGGATTCGATAAAAGTTGATAAACAATGCTTCCTAATAGAGCTTCAGAGTGTTCGTGCTTCAACCAATCTCGTTGGGACTTGTCCAATCCTTTAGGAAGCGGGATGGTAATGGCTTCTCGCTGTTTTGAAATGTTATCATTAACACCACTCAC
Source organism: Rossellomorea aquimaris TF-12 (assembly GCF_001648555.1). Lineage (GTDB taxonomy): Bacteria > Bacillota > Bacilli > Bacillales > Bacillaceae_B > Rossellomorea > Rossellomorea aquimaris. The sequence goes on from NZ_LQXM01000025.1 coordinate 222,968, forward strand.
CACAAGCTCTGCAATTTTACTAGAGAAATTTCTCTTTTCCGTTTCCTTCAGCCTTTGTAAATGCTTTAGAACATGATCAGGTGTATCAGAAGGAATCCGAAATGTAATCGGCTGCCCCCTCGACATTCCCTTTTCTTTCATATCATCACCCTATTTGGTTTTCGCTAATTTTTGTTCTTCTTTTTGTGTTTCTTTTTGATTTTTGCGAGCATAGTCAGCGATTAGCTTATAGTAAGCATTCGCCATCATCCAGATACTCTCTTTTTCATCTTCAAAGAAGTCAATGTTGTAGCCATCAAGATTGTTATTAAGCGTTTTGATATATTCCTTCAGAACACTGGAACCTCCACCTATGAAATAGCAGATTTCCGTTTGAGAGTTCTTTTGCCACATATTACGAAGGTGGCGATACTGCTTTTTCGCAAGTTCAAGCATAATACGATCCACGATGTCGTGTACGCTTGTGCGACTTCCTTTAACCATTATATGATTACGGTCATTTTTCTTCGTAATGATTTCAACTACATCACGACGACTATCTAACTCGATGCCGTGTCTTGAACGAATTTCTTCCCGAATCATTTCAAGGGATTCAGAAACTCCCAGGTTAAAACCTTGTGCTTTATCATCATCTACTTTTCTATCTTTAATAACAGCGATATCCGTTGATAACCCACCGACATCTTGAATTAAAATTCGTTTATCGATGAGATCTTTATTAATGATGTTTAAATTGTTGTCCATTACCAGATTGATAAATGCGGCGAATCCTTCTGGATATACTTTTACTTCATCAAACTTAATGTTCACCTTGATTCCCTGATAGCGAGGAGTGACTAAAAACTCCACTTGGTGAACAGATCCTAATAGTTTAGAACGGTATCCAACGTCTTTTCCTTCCTTCACTTCACGAAGTGGAAGACCAGTACCTAATGTATAATTTGCTTCTATTACATTATTATTCTTTTTAAAATGGGAATCCTGACGCGCTGCATCTAGAGCAATGGAAGCAAACAGCATGATGAGTGTTTGGTCTTCTTCTGATTTACTGCTACCTGGATCCAATTCAGTAGAGTTATTGCTCTTAGTAGCTAAATTTCCAACACGATAAATAGCATTATTGTCTGATAGAGTAGGGGAGTGGACACGGATATGTATGCCGTCTAGTGGATCTTGTGTGTCCAGCTCTTCTATACCAATGATAGGGCGATCTTCAATGTCTCTTGCAATAACGTTCGGGATATTCACCTCAGAGTCCATTTTTCCAAAAATACCTTTAAGAGAATCATTACCAACGTCAATTGCTGCAATACGAGGGTTTGTCACAAAAATCATCCTTTCTTTCATGAGTAAGAATTTGTCAAAAAATTTCAACTCTTAATTAAAGAGTAAACATTTTTTTGTTATTGGTCAATCCTACTTTCCTATCTATTACACAAATGTAATGTAAGGGGGAGGTTGTATACAATTTGTTTATTTGTATACGAAACTCGTACACATGCTTATAAATCAACATGTGTACACTTATGTATACTTGTACACTTTGTTGTACACAATTGTATACATTTTTGTTTACTTGTACACTTATTTGTAAACTTACATATTTTTCAACTTTTCTCGTACTTTTTCTCTCCCCTACTTTCACCTAACGAATCATTTTTTAAGAAATAGAAATAGTATTTCATTAGGAAGTAGTATGAAATTTTCAACTAAACGTGTCTCCCCTCCCCTGAAAAAGTAGAAGAATTAAATTCCTCAGGAAATAATAGAGGGCATTTTTGCTTGAAATAAAAAAACCTACACTAGCCTAAGCAGTGTAGTTAATACCCATTAACTATTCTTCATCTTAATAATGACTTTTCCTTTTGCTCTACCTGTTTCAACATAATCAATCGCCTTTTGAGCATCCTCTAAAGGATACACCTTATCGATTATTGGACGAATACTTCCCTTTTCAACAAGCTCCTTGATTTGTTCCAACTGAGCACCACTAGGCTTCATAAATAAGAAGTGATAGCTTACGTTAAACTTTTTCTCTAACGCCGTTATCTTTCTGCTAATGAGGGAGAAGAGGATGCTTTTAATAAGACCTAATCGATTCTCTACGGCAAATTTTCTGTTAGGGAGACCTGAAACAGAAACAATTTGCCCCTTGGGTTTAAGAATACGAAACGATTTATGTAAGTTTTCACCACCTAAAGTATCAAATACAGCATCATATTCTTCCAACACTTCCTCAAATGATTCTTCCTTGTAATTAATAACTCTATCTGCACCAAGTGACGTCACTAATTCAAAGCCTTTATCACTTGCAGTGGTCGCTACATAGACACCCATTTCTTTTGCCAGTTGTATAGCAAAGGTCCCTACTCCACCTGAGCCTGCATGAATGAGGAGTTTTTGATTCTTCTTAAGCTGAAGTACTTCATGAAATGCCTGCCAAGTAGTTAAACCTACAAGAGGAAGGGAAGCTGCTTCTTCAAAACTCACATTTTTTGGTTTTAGGGCAATATCGTCCTCGTGAACAGAAATGAATTCGGCAAAGGTACCGATACGGTTCTTTCTAGGTCTTCCATATACCTCGTCTCCAATGGTGAAATTCGTAACCTTTGAACCGATTTGAATCACTTTTCCTGAAAAATCATTTCCTAATATCAATGGCATCTCGTAGGTTAAAAGGACTTTCACTTTTCCATCTCTTATTTTAAAATCGATAGGGTTTATACTTGCTGCATGTATTTCTACTAATAAGTCCTTTTCTCCAATCGTTGGATTTGGAAGACTAGCAAGCTGCAGAGGTACATTATTACCATATTTAGATATAACCATAGCTTTCATTTTTATCATCCTCACAAAGCAAATGTTAAGTCCTATGAGCGTATTTTGCTTTCTTTCATTCTAAAAGTCAAATATATGAAGCAACGTTTGCACTTTTGGCAACAGTATAGAAGGGAAAATCACTAAAATATCTAATTAATAAAAAAGAGTTTATTTTAAAAGACTGGAGAATAAGAATGAATGCAGAACTGGACTATAAATCTTTCACACTTAAAGAAGTAAGAAAAGGAGTTTATGCGGCTTTAATAAAGAAAGGACAAGGAGCATGGGGAAATGCCGGTATTATTGACCTTGGAGACGAATTGCTAGTTTTTGATACCTTTGCTTCACCTCAAGCTGCTCAAGAACTAAGAATAGCTGCTGAGACCCTTACTGGTAAGCAAGTCCGTTATGCCATCAATAGCCATGTGCATTTTGATCATACTTTTGGCAACCAAATATTTAGAGATGCTCACATTATATCTTCCACAACAACACGTAACGAACTTTCTAAAATAAATCTAATGGAGTTAATAAATCAATTTGGACCATACATTGCTCAGTTAGAAGAACAGGCTGAGAAAATGTCAGATCCCATAAAAAAGCAGGAATTCTTCGAAGAAGATATTTCTGAAAAAATACGTTTAAAAGACAATCTACACCATATAGACCTGACTCTTCCATCTATAACTTTTAACCGGAAGCTCTCATTACATGGAACAAAACGAACAGCTGAACTCATCAGTTTCGGACCAGGCCACTCACCTGACGACACCATACTCTATTTACCTGAAGATTACGTTCTCTTTGCAGGGGATTTAATTTCTGTGAACTTTCACCCATTGCTTGCCCCTAATGGAGATTATCATAACTGGCAAAAGGCTTTAATGACCATAGCTGACCTTGATATAGAGACCATTGTGCCTGGTCATGGCAATGTTAGCGACCGAGAGGCTATACACTCCATGATTTCATACATTTCTGAAATAGTCGATTTAGTTATTACTTCAGGTGAAGGTGGAAGTTCCCTCGAAGAATTACTTAAAAAGCCCATTCTTGAAGCCTTTAACGATTGGCATGGATCTTATGTATATGAATGGAATCTAAAGACACTTTTTAATCTAAATAAAAAAAACTAAGAGAAATTGCGAGAGGAAGTCTTCACCTTCCTCCCTACTTCATTTGTGTTATTTTGACACTATTCATTGAAGCTTCTTTTATTGTAAGGAATTGGGGGCGGGTATCTTCGTGAGTTTTGGGATAGCGCCTCACAATCTAGCATCCATTCAGATTGAAAAGTTTAAAAGCACTCACATTGAATCAATTGACGAAAACATCCAAAAAAGAGACTGACAGCCTATTTAGCCCTACACTCTATTTTTTCTTTTGTTGACTCTTCAATTTATTCATTTCCAGCTCAGCTGCATACTCCTCTTGAGTCTTGCCTTGCTTCTGACTCTCAGATTGAATTTTCTTGAATTTGTTATCATTTTGATTTGGCATTTTCTCACCTCCTTGCAACATCGTTATTATAAACAGTTACTAGTATTTTATACCCGCTATACCTGACTATGTATAAATTATTTGATAATAAAAATCCCTCATTATATACTTTCTCTAACGAGACGAACGTTTTAAAAAAGATAGGAGGAGACATATGAGAATAGGTATTATTGGACTTGGAGATATTGCGCAAAAAGCTTACTTACCGGTTCTTTCTGAAAAAGAAGGGATTGAATTGGTGCTTTGTACTAGAAACGAAGAGACACTAACTAAACTATCCAAAAAATATAGAATTGAGGAAACCGTTCATAACGTTGAGGGACTACTCTCAAAGAATATCGATGCGGCATTTGTAAGTACAGCAACAGAAGCGCACTTTGATATAGCGGAGACATTGCTTAAAAATGGGATCCATACCTATATCGACAAGCCTCTATCGTTAGACTTCAATGAAACTGAAAGAATAGTAAAGCTCTCAAAAGAAACTGGTAAAATCGCTATGATTGGTTTTAACAGAAGATTTATTCCAAGAGTAAAAGAGCTCAAGGATTACGGAAAAGCTAGTTTGATTATTATGCAAAAGAATCGTTTTGCCTCTCCAGATTACGTAAGAAGATTTGTTGTAGAGGATTTTATTCACGTTGTCGATACGCTGAGATTTTTGATGGATACGGACGTACAAGATGTAAAGGTGGAATACCTTAAAAACGGTGAAATGCTTGATCATTTAGTCATACAGCTTATAGGAGATGGCTGTACAGCCATGGGAATCATGAATAGAAATGGTGGCGTAACAGAGGAAATCATTGAATATATGACGGGACACCACAAATATGTAGTAAATAGTCTTGTTGAAACCACACACTATCATGGTAAAGAAACGAGTATTACAAAGTTCGGTGACTGGGAGCCAACACTTTATAAACGAGGCTTTTATCAAATCGTTGATACTTTTTTAGATTGTGTTAAACAGAACAAAATGCCTGATCCATCGATTGATGATTCCCTTACGACCCATGAAATTTGTGAAAGAATAGTAAATTATATCGAACGTGAACTGTAAGTAGAGAGGAGTGCCGGCATATCGGCACTCTTTTTATTAAAACCCCTTAAACTATACCTACTTCTTACTCATCATCGATTTCTCCATCACCAAGCTCATCTTCTTCTTCAACGTCTTCTACCTGCTCTCCTTCTTCAGGTTTTTCATCATTTCCGCATCCCCCAAATAAGAACAAAGAAAAGGTAAATAAAAACAGCATAAAGAACTTTTTCATTTTGAAAAAACCTCCTTAGTTTTATTTTTTTCTAATTTTGTTGGAAATATGTAAAGTTCATTCCTATTTAAGCCTAGATTAGAGATAGCAAAATTTTTAGTAGGAATGGATTATACATACATAAGGGTTTTCCACATAAAGATGGTTTGTGGTATGATTACTTAATTGTTTATCTATCATAAATAGAATCTAAGAAAAGAGGTACTTATGAACAGCACAGAATTAACCAAGAAACATTGGTTACTCATCTTAACCCTTAGCTTATTAACATTTGTTCTTGGAACAAGCGAATTTGTGATTGTGGGGATTTTAACGGAGATTTCCTCGAATCTACATATATCAAACGCGAAAGCAGGCACACTCGTTTCTGCCTTTGCGCTGACGTTTGCCATTGCCACACCAATCGTGATGTCTGTAACGAGCCATTTTCCTAAACGAAAGTGGATGTTGTATTTAATAGGATCCTTTATCATCCTGAATGCTTTATGTGTTATTTCGACGAACTACACTTTGCTTCTTGTCCTTAGGATGATAACTGCCATAATAACAGGCGTACTCATCTCACTTGCCATGATTGTTGCAAGCGAAACGATGCCCGTCACAAAACGTGGCATTGCTATATCATTTGTATTCGGTGGATTTACCCTTGCTAACGTAGTTGGGGTACCCATTGGTACTGTGGTCGCACAATGGTACGGATGGAATGCCACCTTTATGCTGACGACTTTCTTGGGGGTATTGGCTTTCTTGTCCTGCTACTTTATCCTTCCTAGTAAGCTTAGCCAAGTACGTAGTTCAATACGAGATCAGTTTTCATTATTAACCCATCCTAGAATTCTAATTGCTTTCTTCATTCCTGCACTTGGATTTGGTGCAACGTATGCGGTATTCACCTTTCTGGTTCCAATGTTGGAAGGGATGGGAGCACCTAATAATTCCATTAGCTTAATCCTGTTTGGGTATGGATTTATTTCCATCTTCAGCAACATCCTTGCAGGTAAAATCGCTAACGAAAACGCCATGGGTCGACTACGATTTGTTTTTCTTGTACAAGCCCTTGTACTGGTCAGTTTATTTTGGACGACAAATGACTTTATATTAGGACTGGTAAATATAAGTTTAATGTCATTAATGGCTATACTCCTGACTACATCTACCCAGTTGTATTTAATCGACCTTGCTGGAATTTATCAGCCTAAAGCAACAGGACTCGCCGCTTCACTAATGCCGGTGGCCAGCAATGTAGGGATCGCATTTGGTTCTGCAATAGGGGGATTTGTATACGGTCAAGCAGGTTTAATGAATGTTACATGGGCCGGAGGGGTTTTGGCAGTCTGCGCCAGTCTGCTCACTTTCATTAGTCATTTTCTTGATCAAAAGCAAAAGAGATCGGCCATTTAAGTTAATATGAAAAAAGAACCTTTAATCCATATGCGGATTAAAGGTTCTTTTTTATTGGAAAGAATGCATTAACTATATGCCAACTCTTGCTCTTTATCACTTAAGCCAAGTGTCTTAGCAGTTGATGATTGAATTTCATGAATAAGCTCTGGATTTTCCATTAAAGACAAACCATAAGAAGGAATCATTTCCTTCAGTTTTGGTTCCCACTCCTTCATATGCTGAGGGAAGCATTTATCTAATACCTCTAGCATAACGTGAACGGCCGTGGAAGCACCTGGAGAAGCGCCTAGCAGTGCAGCGACTGAGCCATCTGCAGCGCTCACCACTTCTGTACCAAATTGAAGAGTTCCTTTCCCTGCATCTGTATCTTTAATCACTTGCACACGTTGACCCGCTACAACAATATCCCAATCATCGCTATTGGCGTTCGGGATAAACTCTCTTAATTCTTCCATACGCTTTTCATTCGATAGCAGTACTTGTTGAATCAGATATTTTGTCAATCCCATCTCCTTCAGGCCTGCAGCGAGCATCGTGAAAAGATTATTTGGTTTGACAGAACCGATTAAATCTAAATTCGAACCCGTTTTTAAGAACTTCGGTGAGAAGCCGGCAAATGGGCCAAACAGTAACGATTTTTTGTTATCGATAAACCGTGTATCAAGGTGCGGTACCGACATTGGAGGCGCACCAACCTTGGCTTTCCCATACACTTTGGCGTGATGCTGGGCTACCACTTCTGGATTGTTACATACCATGAATAGTCCGCTTACAGGGAATCCTCCAATTTGTTTGGATTCAGGAATTCCGGTTTTTTGCAGTAATGGCAGACTTCCGCCGCCACCACCGATAAAGACGAATTTCGCCGTATGATATTCGATTCTGCCGTTTTCTATATTATGCACTTTTACTTCCCATGAGCCATCAGAAGTACGTTTAATATCCTCTACACTATGCTTGTAGTTAATCTCAACGTTTTCACTCTTTAAATGGTCAAACAACTTCCGAGTTAACGCACCGAAGTTGACATCGGTTCCAGAGTCAATTTTGGTCGCTGCTATCGGTTCATTCGAAGTACGACCTTCCATAATCAGTGGAATCCATTCCTTCAGCTTTTCAGGATTATCTGAGAATTCCATGCCTTGAAACAAGGGATTGTCTGACAGCGCTTCCAAACGATTTTTTAAAAAAGCTACATTTTCTGTCCCTTGTACTAAGCTCATATGAGGGATAGGCATGATAAAGTCCTTCGGATTGCCAATCAGATTTCGGTTTACAAGATAAGACCAAAACTGTCTTGAAAGCTGAAACTGTTCATTAATTTTTATCGCTTTGCTAATGTCGATGGATCCGTCCGATTTTTCGGATGTATAGTTAAGCTCGCACAGTGCAGAATGACCCGTCCCAGCATTATTCCATTCGTTCGAGCTTTCTTCTCCTGCATTTGCGAGTTTCTCAAACACTTTGATTTCCCATTCGGGTGCTAACTCTTTCAGCAAAGATCCCAAAGTCGCGCTCATGACTCCGGCACCAATTAAGATAACGTCTGTTTTTGTCTGTGAATTACTCATTATAACCTTCCTTATCCCTTATATTTGCAGGTGCTCCTGCTCAGGTGTCACAAAAAGCCAGGCGCGACCTAGGAATACACCTTTTCTGTCTTAATTATAACTATATCATAGTCTATTATAATTATTTATAGATTAAGAAAACTACTATTATCTGATAATTATAAACTATTTTGAGCTAGGAAAAAAGGAAAAGTCCTTTCACTGGCAATAGAAATACGCCCTAATTTTTGATTTACTATATATTTCGTGTCTTCTATCAAATTTTCAAAAATCAGGTTTCTAGTCCACACCCTTTATAAAATTCATGAGTACTTTATAAGGACAAGGAGATGACGAATACTATGAACAAAGAGTACTTGTCCGAAATGATTACTAAAAGGATTAACAAGTATTTTGAAATAAAGAGAGAACACATTCGAAAGAATAGATGGATTAAAATCAAAAAGGTTAAACTATTAAATGATACTACCGTTGTATGTGAGTTTGAATCTTCTGATACTATTGAGGATGTCATTCTGGAAGATTTTTTTGCTGAGTATGATCGAGATATCACACATGTCCCCAAAAGCATTCTTGTAATCCCCGCCTTATCAAACCTTTGCACCATTGCATGGGTGTTAAGGGCTAACATATTGTTGGATGAACTCGATCTGGATTTTTATCAATCCTTAAATACGATAAAAAAATCCTTTCAATCACTTTATCCTACTATTAAATTTGAAGGGGATATCTTCCCAAATAAACTAGTAAGGAATCGAGAATATACAAAGAATAAGAGTTTAGTATTATTTAGTGGAGGAATTGATTCAACAGCCACATTTGTAAGAAACCGTTCTGAACAACCTTTATTGCTAACTGGATGGGGGCCGGATATTAACTTAAAAAAAGAAACAACCTGGGATCATGTAAAAGAAAGAATGATATTCTTTAGTGAGAAGCATCAATTGGAATACAGCTTTGTAAAATCCAATATGAGTGTGTTTTTTCGCCGCTTACCCCTTACCAAAAAGATTAACCGAACGAGTAAAACCATGCTTTACTGGTATCCCCATATTCAACATGGGATTGCACTATTAGGTCTAACTGCTCCACTAACGTATGCAAACGGAATAGAAAAAGTCTATATAGCCTCTAGTAATTCTGCAGAATTTCCCCTTCCATACGGGTCACACCCAACGATTGAAAATAATACCCAATGGGGTGAAACGACTTGCATTTATGATGGATACGAATACAACAGGCAAGAAAAAATCATGATTATAAAAGATTTCATTGATATGGTGGACCCAGACTTACAAATAAGAGTCTGCTTTATTTCACCAACCGGCGAAAACTGCAGCAAATGCTCTAAATGTAAGGACACTATTACAGGAATCGTGTTGGAAGGACTAAACCCTAATAAGCACGGGTTTAGTATGGACGAGCAAATATTTGACTCTATAAGAAACAACTTTGAAAGTGGTCGTCGAAAACTTACATCGGGAATGTACTATCGGTGGATCGATATACAAAGAAGAGCAAAAACTCATTTAGAACAGGTACCAGAAGAATACAAAGGTTTTTTTGAATGGCTTGTAGAAGTTGATTTGGAGGATTTTAGAAGTGGAAATTGAGAAGATTATAGGACGATGGAAGAATACCAGGAAGGATGATCTTTGACCTGGTATTCTTTTTAATGGTTTAATTGTTTACTTTTAGAGTTTCATTCATACGTGTACTAGATAATACGCCTGCAAGAAAAGGTAATAAGGCAACTAGTCCAATTGCCCATGTTACCCCCATTGCATCTGCTATAATACCTGCAATTAGAGCACCAAATGCGTAGCCACTATCTCTCCAAAATCTATATACTCCCATAGAGGATGCGCGCCAATTAGGTGCAGCAACATCACCGATAGCAGCTTGTAATGTTGGATAGACCATGGCAGTTCCTAAACCTAATAGAATTGCTCCAGTAACCCATAAGTAAAAATGATTAACTATTAGAATGAACCAAAGTGCAAGTGCTTGTGTCCACATTCCGTAGGTGATTAATTTCTTTCTACCAATCTTATCACTTAGGACCCCTGTAAATAATTGAAACAATCCCCATGCAGCAGGATACAGCGCCACTATTGCACCTATTTCGCTAACACTTAACCCTACAGTAGTAAAATAGATGGGAAAAAGCCCCCATGCCATTCCATCTTTTAAATTGGTAGATAGTCCTGAGAAACTGATGATGGAGAGATTTTTATTTTTCCATGTTGTGAAATGAAAGACCTCCATCGAGGATAAGCCTTTTTCACTTTTTATACTTGTTGAATCTCTTTGAATTTGAATTTTAAGATGATGCCCTGTATCTTTTACGATCAACGTTAATACGATTCCAACAATGACAATACCAATACCTATATAAAATGGTTCCGGTCTTAATGAATAAGACGAAGCTACATACCCTGATACTGCTGCTAATATTGCCACACCAGAATACCCTGCAAATTCATTTAATCCTACCGCTGTTCCTCTTTGATTTGCCTTAGAGATATCTATTTTCATATTGACAGTCATAGACCACGTTAATCCCTGATTAATCCCTAAAAGAATATTGGCAAAAACGATAATCCACCATGCCTGTGCAAATATAATCAATATAGGAACAAATAAACCTATGATCCAACCTATTAACAGCACTTTTTTTCGACCAAATCTATCGGCTATCTGTCCTGCAAAATAATTTACAATCGCTTTAGAAAAACCAAAACTAATAATAAATGATAGTGCAGCACTAGTTGAAGCTAATCCAAACTGCTCTTCACCTAATATCGGCAGAACGGTTCGTTCGATTCCTACCATCGAACCGACAAATAGGTTCGTTACTACGAGCAAAAGAAACTGAAATAGATTCTCTCTTATTCCAATCTTAGGTTGCTCCATTCTATTCACCTCCACAATCCACTCAACCATTATGACTATTTCTACTCTTTGTTTTACCACTATTCGTAGTAAGGTTCAACAAAGTACACCTTAAAAAGAAATTTTTTCCATTAGTGTGTATAATTAAAATATATACTACATTTTTGTGCGGACGGTATCATGAATGAGAATGCTTCCGCTAACTTACTAAACTAGTGAATACTAAAGAAATTGGTTTATTGAAGGGAGAAATAAAATGGACACTACATTGCTTCAGAAAATCGGACAAATCGGCGTACCTGTTAAAGACTTGAATAGAGCACTAGATTTTTATCAAGAGAAACTAAGTCTCTCTCTTTTATTTAACACGGACAGCATGGCATTCTTTGAAAGTAACGGGGTGAGACTTATGTTAACACTCCCGGAAAAAGAGGAGTTTTCTCACTCTAGCTCAGTGATTTATTTTCAAGTAGACAATATTAAAGATGCCTATCATACCTTATTAGAAAAAGAAGTAACCTTTATGGATGAACCGCATGTTGTTGCCAAGATGGAACAATCAGAAACCTGGATGACCTTTTTTAAAGACACAGAGGGTAATACTCATGCGCTAATGAGCGAAGTACACGTTTAATAAAATCAACAGGAGGTCGTCCATATACGGACGACCTCTTTCTCTTAAATTCTTCTCAAAGGTCCCTATTATTTGTAATCATATGTTAAATAAAGGACGAAATGACCACTCTATCAGCCTACCCCTTTCTATTTTTTTCACATAAAATAATACAACCCATAAAGAAAGGAGTATGTCATTTGATATTCAAGATAATAAGAGGGTATTTGTCAGCGTTAAAACGACGACTAAAGGCCTTTATCATTCGAGTCAAAGCAGCGTTATTCTACAAAACACTTCCGGTCCAGAGCCACCCCAATAACGGAGACGAGAAAAGATATTCGGATAAAATAGCTAATTTTTCAAAAGGCTTACCTCATAATAAACTAGGTGAGGTAGATGTTGATGCTTATCACAAGTATATTCAGATATTGAAGTCTGGCGATCCCGATGATTTTGAAAACCTTCCACTTGCCGGTGAAAGGAAGCTGGTTAATCCTCAAGCTGCTTATGCATTTGAAATGGCTGGACCAGACAGTCACCAATTGGTTCTACCACCAGCTCCGTCCTTCAATAGTTCAGAAATTGCTGCTGAAATGGTCGAACTATACTGGCAAGCACTTACACGAGATGTTCCGTTCAACAACTATGACTCAAACCCCTTAACGATTGCAGCCGCCAAAGAGCTTTCTAGGTTATCAGATTTTCAAGGTCCTAAAGTTGAAGGTAAAGTCACCACGAAAACACTATTCCGAGACAACCTTCCAGGAGCGTTGACTGGCCCCTATATTTCACAATTTCTTTGGAAAGACATCCCTTATGTATCCTCAAAGATTACCCAACGCTATCGCACAACGAAAGCAAAGGAAGACTATTTAACCGACTACGATGATTGGCTTGCCGTTCAGAATGGCTTCATACCACCTGGACCTAATTATGATCCTACCCTCCGGTATATTCGAAATGGACGAGATATGGCTGAATTCGTTCACAACGATTTATCCATTGAAAGTGGATTAAACGCTTGTTTGATCCTCCATAGTTATGGGAGTGTTGCACTGGATAAGAATAACCCTTATCTCCACTCTGACACACAAGTAGGATTTTCTACATTCGGAATTCCCCATATATTGAATTTTGTAACCAAAGTAGCCCGCCCTGGTTTAGAAATGGCCTGGTTTCAAAAATGGCTTGTCCACCGACGCCTTCGCCCTGAAGAATTCGGCGGACGTATCCACAACAAACTGACAAGAAAAGCTGATTATCCTATTCATCGTGATGTACTATGTTCAAAAGCATTAAAAAAAACCTATAAAAAATACGGCTCCTATCTATTGCCTCAAGCCTACCCTGAAGGCTGTCCTACCCATCCATCCTACCCCGCCGGCCACTCAACATTTGTCGGAGCCACAGTGACCATTTTGAAGGCATTCTACGACGAAACTTTCGTGATTCCTGATCCGGTGGTAGCAACAAGTAACGGCTGTTCCTTAGTACCCTATGAGGGTCCACCTCTCACTGTTGGTGGCGAATTGAATAAGCTGGCGTATAATATTGCGATTGGACGGGATGCAGCCGGTGTTCACTATCGTGCTAGTGGTATCCGTGGCTTGGAACTTGGGGAAAAAGTAGCCATTGGCATCCTACGCGATTATAAGGACACGTATAATGAAAATTTCAAGGGATTTACTTTAACAAAATTCGATGGTACTACGATCACAATTTAATAGGTTGCAATAAATAGACTCAAGCAGACATCTTGGCAGGATGTCTGCTTGAGTTTGTTTGATTTTACCTTGTTATGATGTTTTTGGTTTCGATGATCAGATCTTGAGTATTTGATCCGCTTTAATCAAAGTTCGAACTTTGTTCAATATTTCACATAGTATTTATTATGAAAGATGATAAGATGAAATTGTAATGATGATGACTTAAATTTGGTTCAAGTACTCCCCATAAAAATAGGGAAAGAAACTCATTAAAACTCTAAAACACAAAAGGAGAAATCACATTATGAAAGCAGTAATCGTTAATCCAAAAGCTAAATCAAATATTGAAGTTATTGAAAAAGAATTGCGACCTTTGAAATCTGGAGAAGCCTTAGTTGATGTAGAATACTGTGGTGTATGTCATACGGATTTACACGTTGCATCCGGTGACTTTGGAAATGTCGAGGGTCGAATCCTTGGTCATGAAGGAATCGGTATTGTTTCTAAAGTAGCTAATGATGTGACTAGCTTAAGTATAGGAGATAGAGTCAGCATCGCATGGATGTTCCATGCTTGTGGCAGATGTGAGTATTGTACAACAGGCAGGGAAACATTTTGCCGAAACGTCCAAAATGCGGGTTACAGCGTGGACGGAGGAATGGCTGAACAATGCATCGTAAAAGCTGATTATGCAGTAAAAGTACCTGATGGACTAGATCCCGCTCAAGCTAGCAGTATCACATGCGCCGGTGTCACTACTTACAAAGCCATCAAGGTCTCTGACATTAAAGCAGGTCAATGGATTGTCATATATGGCTGTGGTGGACTAGGAAACCTTGCTATCCAATATGCTAAACACGTCTTTAATGCAAAGGTTATCGCTGTGGACATCAATGATGATAAATTAGCCCTGGCTAAAGAAATTGGGGCAGATATGATCATCAACCCTATCACACAAGGGGATGCTGACAAAATTATTCAAGAACAACTTGGTGGAGCTCATGCCGCAGTGGTAACAGCCGTTTCTAAAGCAGCGTTCAATTCAGCAGTCGATGCAGTACGAGCGTGTGGGAAGGTGGTAGCTGTAGGATTACCATCAGAAACCATGGACCTGAATATTCCACGACTTGTCCTGGATGGCATTGAAGTAATCGGATCTTTGGTGGGAACCCGTAAAGACCTAGAAGAAGCTTTCCAATTCGGGGCAGAAGGTAAAGTCGTACCCATTGTCCAAACTCGTTGCTTACACGAAGTAAAAGATGTATTTGAAGAGATGGAGCAAGGGAAGATTCAGGGTCGTATGGTGATTGATTTTAAACAACACGAGTGTAAATAATTAGGTTGAAAGAGGCTGGATTACTTGAGAAAGGTGGAGTGATTCAGCTTTTTTTGGTTTGAATATTTTTTGATTTAGAGGCGTAATTTGGGAGGGTTTAATGAGGACTTTCCCCATTTTTTTTGGTCCATAATTATACCTAAAATTACCCATACAAAAAACCTTCCTATACAATGAAAGGCTTACGGTCACGTTTTGAAACCCGTATTGATGGAACAACTTCCATGCTCCGTTTATCGATATATAAACTTCCATCTTTTGTAATACACTTCAGTCCCCTTGCACTTTTCCCTAAATACCATTAAAGTATATACTGGTTGAATTCCACCCACATAGGGAATGGATAATACTAGTCATCTCACTTTTAAATTTTGGGAACATGCTTCCCTTAAGGAAAGGGTTTAAATATACTATGAAAAATAATTTTTGGCATGAGTTGCCTCGGCCGTTTTTTGTTTTGGCACCGATGGAAGCCGTGACCGATGTCGTTTTTCGTCATGTCGTAAGTGAAGCGGCGAGACCTGACGTATTTTTTACAGAGTTTACAAATACGGAAAGCTACTGTCATCCAAAAGGAAAAGACAGCGTAAGGGGGCGACTGACGTTCACTGAAGATGAACAACCGATCGTCGCCCATATTTGGGGAGACAAGCCTGAATACTTCCGTGAAACGAGTATCGGTGTAGCAAAAATGGGCTTTCGCGGAATCGATATCAATATGGGTTGTCCTGTGCACAATGTCGCAGCGAACGGGAAAGGCTCAGGTCTGATCCGCCGCCCAGATGTCGCAGCGGAAATCATCCAGGCAGCCAAAGCAGGAGGACTTCCTGTCAGCGTGAAGACCCGCCTCGGTTATACCAAAGTGGAGGAATGGCACGACTGGCTGAAGCACCTCCTGGAACAGGATATCGTCAATCTATCCATCCACCTTCGTACCAAGAAGGAAATGAGCGACGTCGATGCTCACTGGGAGCTGATTCCAGAGATCGTGAAACTCCGTGACGAAGTCGCTCCTCATACATTACTGACGATCAACGGAGACATCCCTGACCGTCAGAAGGGACTCGAACTCGCAGAGAAATACGGAGTGGACGGCATCATGATCGGACGGGGGATCTTCCATAACCCGTTCGCTTTCGAAACAGAGAAAAAAGAACATACCAGCCAAGAGCTGCTTGATCTCCTAAGATTACAGCTGGATCTTCATGATAAGTATTCAGATGAACTGGAGCCGCGTCCTTTCAAACCACTACGCCGCTTCTTTAAGATTTACGTACGTGGATTCCGGGGAGCAAGTGAACTACGAAATCGTCTGATGGAATCAGTATCCACCGACGAAGTTCGTGCTTTGCTTGATGAGTATGCAGATAGAGTAAGAGAAGAGGAAGGGTTTTCTGTGTCAAATTAAAGACTCTCTCTTTTTAAAAAGGGGTCATCCCCCCAGTAAGTTAACACTTACTGGGGGGATGACCTTTTTCTCTTATTACAACTTTTGGGCTTTATTTATGGTACGGTTCCCCCCGATTAATCCGAAAAGCCCGATAAATCTGCTCAACCAAAATCAATCGCATCAACTGATGAGGAAACGTCATCTTAGAAAACGAGAGGGTCTCGTTTGAACGCTTAATGACATCATCACTTAAACCTAACGATCCACCAATCACAAATGCCACTTTGCTTTTACCATACGTAGCGAGCTTGTCCAGGTTATCCGCCAGTTCTTCTGATGAACGCATTTTTCCTTGTATCGCCAGGGCAATGACGTGGTGATCAGGAGAGATTTTTGCTAAGATTCGTTCTCCTTCTTTATTTTTCACTTGTTCCATTTCGAGATCGCTTAATACTTCAGGTGCTTTCTCGTCAGCAAGCTCGATTATTTCTATTTTAGAATAGGATCCAAGACGTTTTACGTACTCGCTGATCCCTTGTTTTAAGTATTTTTCTTTTAATTTACCTACCGTTATAATTGTGATATTCACTATCCACACTCTCTTTACAAACAATTTACAAACACGTTATCCACAGAAATTATCCACATATCCACATTCTCAATCCATATATCGTATGAGAATATTAGTTCGCCACAATATATATTGCGTTATTCCCACAATATTCACAGGTTGTGGATAACTGTTTTTCCTTGGAAAGCTCCGTTAATTGAGGCGCTACCTCATGCTCATCGACAATAATATCCATGGCAAGCTCTACATGCTCTAAACAACAGTAAATCATGTGATGTCCTCCTCTATTATGATGAGTTTTATCGATTATTCTTTTATCCACAGGTAATCATATCACGTAAAGAAAAAGCAGGAAAGAGTGCTCTCCTTTCCTGCTTTCCACTTATCCACATCTTATAAACGAGATTCATCTGTCAATTTCATATTTACTTCTTTCACTTCACCATTTCGATAGATCTTTACTTTCATCTGATCATTTACTTCTTTTTTGTTGTAAAGATGCTTTCGTAAATCAATGACATTCTCTATTTTTTCACCATCTAGTTCGACAATTACGTCCAGTTCCTGTAATCCGGCTTGAGCAGCAGGTGAATTAGGAACGGTTTGACGAATCATAACCCCGTAATTAATGTCTTTTGGTAGCTTTAATGTTTCTTGTTGATGGTATGCAGAGATTTGATTTACATCTTCCAGCGAGACACCCATTGCAGGTCGTTTTACTTCACCATATCTTTCAAGGTCTTCAATAATAGGCTGAGCGTAATTAATTGGAATCGCAAGTCCAATTCCCTCTACGGCTTGTTGAGCAATTTTCATGGAATTGATCCCAATTAGCTGCCCTGAAATATTCACTAATGCTCCACCACTGTTACCCGGATTAATCGCCGCATCTGTTTGTAATACTTCTGCCTGCCAATCTTGCATTCCGTCCTGGTTAATATCAACCGGGATCGTTCTCTCTAGCCCTGATACCACTCCTTGAGTGACTGAACCGGAAAATTGAAGACCTAGAGGATTTCCAATGGCAATGACAGGTTCACCAGCCTTCAATTTGCTTGAATTACCGAACTCAACAATGTCATCTTTTTTTATTTTGCTTCCATCGATTTCAATTACGGCTAAATCAGTCCAAACATCTGCTCCACGCAGCTTCGCTGGTAATTTTGTCCCATCTGCCAGGGTCACTTCTAATTGGGAGGAGCCTTCCACAACGTGATTATTTGTCACAATGTATACCTTATCTCCTTCTTTTTTATACATGACTCCAGAGCCTGTTGAGCCACCTTGCTCTTGGCCTTCACCTTGGCCCCAAAAACTCGTCGATTGAATATTGGTGATTCCTACAACAGAATCTCCTGCTTTCTCAACAGCTTTCGTGACGTCAGTCGTAACATCAACTGATACACTTTTTGTCGTACCATTGTGATAGGCTTCATCCGTTTCCTTTAAGTCTTGATCTGGTTCTATTGAATACGGTAATATATTTAAGTTTGTTAATTGAGGAATCGCTACAATGACCAAAATAGCTCCAAGTATAACTCCTAACAAGCCGGCGAGGAACATTCCTCCGCGGTTCCCTTTTTGTCTACGTCTACCTTCATTATGATAATCTTGGTCATAATATCCCATGTACTTTCATCCTTTCTCACTACTATTCCTTTTATTATTTTCTCTATACAAGCTTTATTATAGTCAGGCTAAATTAAAAAATGATGAAAAAAAGTTAAGAATTTCATAATGTTGATGAATATGTAAGATGTGATATCGGGGAAATATACTATTTTCTATACAAAAAGGTGAAGACAAAATTGCCTTCACCTTCTTTTTTCCTTTAAAAGAAAAAGAATAAACATTTGAATAGGCTCAAATGGCAACTAAAGGAGTTGGCACTTTTGGATCCGTATCAAATAAATCAATTTGTTCTCCCACTTGTATTCCTTTTGACTCGAGGGTTTGAGTGACACTCATTCTTGCTAAATCCTTCATATTGTTATCTAGACTTAAATGAGCTAAGTAAATACCCTTTGTCTTATCGCCCATCACTTCACTCATAGCAATGGCTGCGTCCTCATTCGATACATGCCCCACATCGCTTAGAATACGACGCTTAATACTCCAAGGATAGCGACACATCCGCAGCATTCCCACATCATGATTACTTTCAAATACATACGCATCTGCATTTGAGATAATCCCTTTCATTCGATCACTTACGTATCCAGTATCTGTGACAAGGACAAGCTTTTTCTCTCCTTGATGAAATACATAAAACATCGGCTCTGCAGCATCGTGGGAAACACCAAAGGATTCAATGCTCAATCCACCAAAATGCTTGGCTGTTTCCATATCAAAGGAAAATTTCTGAGCACTATCAATTTTCCCTACTAAACCGTCCATGGCATTCCAAGTCCGATCATTTGCATAAACAGGCAGCTTATACTTTCTTGCCAAAACACCTATCCCTTTAATATGGTCACTATGCTCATGAGTAACCAATATTCCAGACAAATCTTCAATCTTGCGGTCTATTTGACTAAACAAGCCTTCCATTTGTTTTCCGCTCAAGCCTGCGTCAACAAGAAAAGAATGTTCTTCTGATTCTACAAATATCGCATTTCCTGTACTGCCGCTAGCTAGTACACTAAAATGCATTGCCATACTTCTCACTCCAATGATCATTCTTTATCTGGTCTTGTAAATTCTATTATTTCCCCTTCAAAAGCATTTAAAAATAAATCTTCTTTGTTGTCCCCATTTTTAACTGTGAAATGCCATGTCGGTGTAAGAAATTGAGACTCTGCTTTTGGTAAGAGAGTGGAATAACCCAGTTCAACATTTTCCACCTTACTCCCAGAGGCAATTTTATTATTTTCATAAAAGATCTGGAGAGCCTGAATAGGGGTATAGACACTTTTCTTTTCTCCACTAAATGCTTTGACATCTTCAAGCATCGTTTGTTTGTAGGAAACAATTTCATTTTCCTTTGTGAGATTTAGAGTGACTTCTCCATTAATGTTATGAAATAAAAATTTATCTTTATAGGTTTGGTAATAAACAATGGTTTGGTCCTCTTCATTGTATTTCCAAAACCTATACTTCTCTCCATCTATAATAAAGCTTGTCATAAAGTCTTTCAATTCTTCAGGAGACCGTTTATCACTTAAGGGATAAGGCTTGCTTAAGGTAGAATGAATCGTATTGTCATTGACGATGTTGATCTCTTGTTCCTCAAACTCGTCTATATCAGCAGTAGTGAATTTCTTCGTTTTTGCACTAATATACGCTTCTTTTTTTAGATCCTTTGAAAATGACGGATATTCAATTTTATCCGCTTTCAGAATATCTTCAAAATTAGTTCGCCCTAAGGTTTCCGGATTACTATTCGATAATTTATTAATAAATAGTGAAAGTAAAAATATATCCAGAATAAGAAAAACAACAATAAAAATACTTTTTGTTTTACTCCAATCCATTTTCAAGCCCCTCCGTTTCATTTAGAGGTAGGCGTATCCATGTACCACTGTATTTATAGTACCAAGAAGGTTCAAATACAACGAATTTTTTATTTAATGGATTCGTATCTTTTGTTAGTTTATATCCGATCATTATATCTTCAATTAAGTCCGGCTCAAGTGAATCGTCTTCCAATAAAGAATTGAGAATAGAGGCACCTGAGGGAAGAGTAACTTCCTTCTCATCAGAAACAACAGAAGGCTCTAACTTGAAATATGGGCGGGAATATTCATTAATCGCTTCTTTTCCCCATTTTTGGGATATCTCAGCCATTCCATAATCATTAAAGACAGGATGGTTTTTAACGAAAAGTCGATATACGATCTTATTCTCTTGAGGACTTATTGAAAAATATTGATATTGATCGGTCCATCCGCCATGTTCATTTACAAACTCAATACTCTTTTGAAAAAGGCCTCCAGGAGATGATGCTCCATTTGTTTCAGCAGAGGGAGTGACAAAAGAGAAGGTATTGTTTTCTTTGAATACCTCCATTAAGCTATTTGTATTTGTATAAGTTTCACCCGTTTTAGTGAAGTCTTTCTTTACATTGTTAGGATCATTGAATAATGCTTGTTTAAAATCCTCTGGTGGAATGATATCCGTATAATACGAAAAGCTAATGTATTCTTCGGAATTTTTCGGAAGTATAATGGTTCGATTATTTAAAGGATGTTTAATGTATTGATCGTATCTGTAAATAGCATTTTTCACAAATGTATCTTCTAAGGTTTGAATACTCCCTAAATCTACACGACTTTCAAGAAATACCTTCTTTCCTTGTCCATAGGATACAAAATAGATAGTTCCTGTGTCAGAGTTGGAAACACTTAAGTCAAGAACAATTCGATTAAATGAAACATTAGGGGTTTTTTTATCCTCAAGGTTAATAACTCTGCCATAAATCGAGAGGGGGACATTGTCAGTGAAAACCAGTTCAACTTTGTTTTCACCATGAATGATTCTTTCTATCTCTGTTTGAGAATATTCACTAGAACGATCTTTTAAATCAAACAGTGTCCAGCTAGATAATTGCGTCAACACTTTATCCATCTCAATCTCACTTGAGGTACCAAATATTTGATTCCGGTGGTGATAAAAAAGCTTATAAGGCTTTATGAGTTCCTGTTCCTTTTTTTGAGCACTAATAGAAACATCATAAGCCTCATCGCTGTCAATCGTGTCATATCCAGGCTGATATGTCCAAAGGTTCCAAGTAAGAAAAACACTTATCCCAACCAGTAGTGTAAGTATAATGGATTTTATTTTTTCGTATTTCATGACCAATCATCCTCTTGTGTGGGATCATAAGGGAGGGTAAAAGTAATCGTCGTACCTTTCCCTTCGTTACTTGAAGCCCAAACATCTCCACCGTGTGCTGAAATCATTTCTTTTGCGATGGCAAGTCCTAAACCAGTTCCACCCATTTGTCTAGTCCGGGCCTTATCCACTCGATAAAAACGCTCAAATACTTTATCTAAGTTTTCCTTCGGTATTCCTAAACCTTGGTCAGAAACACTCACTTCAATAAATCCATTCTTTTCTATCACTTTAAACGTAATCATTCCGCCCTCTGGTGAATATTTCAAAGCGTTTGAAATGATATTATCTAATACCTGAGTGATTTTATCCTGGTCCACCTCTACAAACATAGACTGTTCTGGTAAGACACGCTTAAATGTAACATTTAAGTCCTTGGTCATATCAAAGCGGTCAATGATACGATGGAAAAACAGTATAAAATCTACCCAATCCTTATTGAAACGATAATCTTTACTGTCCATTTTAGACAATTGCAGGAGATCATTTACTAATCGAATCATTCGCTCCGTTTCATTTTGCGTTACGTCTAAAAATTGTGGTGCAATGTTTTCATCCTGCCAAGCGCCATCGGCTAATGCTTCTAAATAGCTTCTCATGGTCGTCAATGGCGTTCTTAATTCATGGGAAACATTCGCTACAAATTCACGTCGTTCAAGGTCAATTTTCTCTTGTTCAGTGATATCATGTAAAACAGTAATTAAACCGTTAACAAATCCTGTTTCTTTTTGAATAATAGAGAAATTCGCACGTAAAATATATGGTTTTTCCTTCGTACTATAATCTAAAATAATGGAATCTTGCTCATTTGAAAGATCCTCAAAAGTATACTCCTCATCTAAGCCCAGTAACGACACAATGGGTTGAGATAACACTGTTTCACGTGAAACATTCAACATGTTTGCAGCCGGATCATTAATAAGAATGACTCTTCCTTTTCGATCCGTGGCAATAACTCCATCCGTCATATAAGAAAGGACAGAAGATAACTTTCTTCGCTCCCCTTCAGTCGTTGCTTGAGCTTCCTGAAGACGCTTCGTTAGATTATTAAATGTGATGGCCAGCTGCCCAATCTCATCGTAGCCATACACCTTAACTTTTCTGGAGAAATTTCCTTTTGCCATCGCCAGTGCTTGTTTTCTCATATCTGAAATCGGTCTGGTGACGGTTTGTGCCAGTAAAACACCCAATATAGCTGTAATAGCTAAGGCGATTAATGTCCCATTCGTGAAAATTTTATTAATTTCATTCATTTGGTCATATACAGTTTCTATTTTTGCAACAAGATAAATAGCCCCAATGACCTCATTATTTGAGTTTATTGGCGCTGTATATACCCAAATTCGATTTCCCGTTTGATTATCAAGGTAAATATCATCATAATCAAATCCCGTAGCTAAAACGGCTTTCACAAGCTTATCCGCTGTCACTTGACCGATTAAACCTTGATTATTAGGCTCTGATGTTCCAATGATACGATTTCGGCTATTAATGACACGAATCTCGGAAATGTCAGATGTAACACTATCATCAAGTATTTTCCCAATTTCCTCTTCCTCAGTAGGGTCATCTTCAGCACGGTCTTTTTTAAGCATTTCTTCTCGAATTGAATATTCAAGTAAATCGACCCTACTTTTAATAGAGGTTTGGAAATTATCTACGAGCTTTTGTTCTAATTCTCTTACAAAATAAACGCCAATAATCTGCATTGCTAATAAAATCAGCAATACGTAGATCATGACAAACTTCAAATGTATCGAGCGTGATAAACCCACTTTCTTCATTACAGATTACTCCTGTTCAGGATTTCGCAAGTAATAACCGACTCCTCTACGTGTTACGATCCAAGTAGGGTGACTAGGATTATCTTCAATTTTCTCACGAAGACGTCTTACGGTTACATCGACAGTACGAACATCCCCATAATAGTCATAGCCCCATACAGTCTGAAGCAAGTGTTCACGAGTCATGACTTGTCCAATATGTTTAGCAAGATAATGAAGAAGTTCAAATTCACGATGAGTTAACTCAATCGTTTCTCCACGCTTAGAAACAACATAAGCATCTGGATGAATCGTTAAAGAACCAACGGTTATCTCATTGTTTTCATCCTCAGCATTTTGCTGTGCTGCACCATGCTGATGTCTTCTTAAGTTAGCTTTTACCCTGGCAATCAGTTCACGGGTACTAAAAGGCTTTGTGACATAATCATCAGCCCCAAGTTCTAACCCTAATACCTTATCAATTTCTGAGTCTTTAGCTGTTAGCATAATAATAGGCATTTCATATTTCTTTCTAATTTCACGACAAACTTCCATTCCATCCCGATTCGGAAGCATGATGTCCAGGAGAACTAAATCCGGCTTAATTTCTTCTGCCATTTTGACTGCTTCGTCGCCATCATATGCACAATGAACTTCATAGCCTTCTTTTTTCAAATTGAACTGTAAAATATCTGCAATTGGTTTCTCATCGTCAACGACTAAAATCTTCTTATCCATGTCTTTTGATCTCCTTTAGAAAATGTAATATATCTTATAAAGTTGTGATTAGTATAGGATTCTTTCTTTAAATTTATCACTTTCTTCACATTAATTCATCTTTTACTCTATCATAACCTTAAATAATGTAAATTGTTCTATACTTACTCATCCAAATCTATTCTTAATAATAAAGGGACTGACATGTAAGATCCATCATCTTCTCTCTTGTCAGTCCCGTTTTACATTCCTATATGCGATTAAAGTACATCTAATGGATTAATAAGTGATCCATTCTTATATACCTCTATATGAAGATGAACGCCAGTAGATTCACCTGTTGTTCCCATAATCCCAATCTTTTGACCCTTTTCAACTGTTTGTCCAGGCGAAACGGAGATTGAATCTAAATGAGCGTAAATTGTTTTATACCCATTTTGATGGTCAATGACCACTTTATTTCCATATCCACCGCTGTCCCATCCGGCAGACACTACTACACCATTGTCTACTGTTTTAATCGTTTTATTACTTGGACGTGCGATGTCTATTCCTTTGTGCATTTTCCCCCATCGTGGTCCTTGCTTAGAAGAAATATATCCTCCATTTGTAGGCCATGCGAAGCTGCCTGATCCTCTGGACGGAGTTTCCTTTGTTCCTTTAATGACAATATATTTAACTGGGTCTTTTAATTTCTTTTCTTCTTTTACGGTCTTTTCTACTTGAGTACCATTTACCTCAGTCGTTTCCAAGGTTACTGATTTCTCACCCTCTTGACCTTCCTGTTTCACCTTCGTGTCACCTTTATTCATTGAAGAATCTTCGACGACTTCTTTTTCATACGCAACTTTTTCTACTTTATTCACTTCTCTTTTCACAAGTGTGTGAACTAAAGGCTCATAAACGGTTACGTTTAACTCAGATCCAATATTTAGGGCTTGATCTTCCTTCAGGTTATCATTTAATTCTACTAACTTTGCTGTTGTTAGTTCATACTTGTCAGCAATTGTTCCAAGAACATCGCCTTCTTGTACTTTATACTTTTTCTCTTCTAACGTCCCTTTTAAAAGAAGATCCGTCGCCTCTTTTGCAGAAATAATTTCACTAGGGTCAACTTCAGCTTTTTCACTTTCTACTTTTTCTTTAAAAGAAACTTCTAACAAACGAGTTTCATTTTCTTTTAAAGCGGGTAAGGATGTTAATGAAGTATTCTTTTTTCTATCTTCTAATTCTTTTAGTTCTTTTTCTGATACGTATTCAAGCTTAAGTGAATTCAACGCTTCTTCAGCAGCTTTCTCGTCTTTAACATAAGCAACCGGCTTATTATTCACAGTTAAAGCATATGCATTGGCTTCTACTGAAATGGAATTCTTTATTGTATTAAGAACGTTTTGATTGTTCGTTTTAGCCGTAAAAACATTTTCAGGTATGTATGTGATGTCATTTTTCAACACTACCTGATAATCAGAGTACTTTTCTTTTGCTTTATTCAACTTCTCATCAAGCATTGACTGAATTTCGTCTTGGCTTGTTACAGCACCTACATATTCACTATTCATATAAACATGAAAAATAGTTTGTACATCCTTATCAGATGATGTATTGGCTGCCGCAGGTGAGAACGTTAAAGTTGTTAGTGCTAATGTAGTGATGGCCACTCTTTTCATCAGCTGTGTTGATTTATGTCGAATATTTAATTTGAAATTTGGTGTTAAGCTATCTTTCCCTCGCATTTAATTGCCTCCTATAAACTAAAGCAAAAATCCCATTAAATGGTAGTTCTTTATGCCTAATTTAGTAAAAATTCTATTAAATTCGTACTTTATTAATTTACCATAATTCGACGAAATACGGGGAAAAGTATTAGTATTGTAATGAAATTGTATAATTAGTCAGAATATCAATGAATCAATTTACCGAGATTTAACGGTTGAAACGGGATAAATACTAGGAATAAAGGTGCATGCGTGGTGAAAGTAAACGTAGTTTGAAAATGTGGGCAATTTGTACGATTCTGTTACAGGAATGTTACAAATCAATACATAATAAAAAAGTACCACGAGAGTCAAAGTCATCGCAGTACTTTTTGTAGGATGGCTCAGGACGGAATCGAACCGCCGACACATGGATTTTCAGTCCATTGCTCTACCAACTGAGCTACTGAGCCATATAAGCAATATGTAAAAAGAAGAAATGGCGGTCCGGACGGGACTCGAACCCGCGACCTCCTGCGTGACAGGCAGGCATTCTAACCAACTGAACTACCGGACCAAAGTTTTTGCGAAGCAAATAACTTTCATTAGTTTGCACTAGCAAAATACTAATTATCTATAAAACAATAAAAATGACCCATACGGGATTCGAACCCGTGTTACCGCCGTGAAAGGGCGGTGTCTTAACCGCTTGACCAATGGGCCACGTTGAGAAAATGGTGAGCCATGAAGGACTCGAACCTTCGACCCTCTGATTAAAAGTCAGATGCTCTACCAACTGAGCTAATGGCTCTTGAACACTTCTTTCGTGACAACGAAGTTAATAGTATCACAGTAGTAATCATAACGGCAATAGTTTTTTGTGTTTTTTGTCGAAAAATATTTCTTGGGGAATAATTTATGGAGAGGGAGCACCTGGGTTTGTGGGTGCTCCTTCTCTTTTTATCACATGGTATCCATAGTCAATGTATATACAGTACCTTTATTCACACCACTTTTATTTGCATGAACGGATTTCATCAATCTTGTAGCAAGGGAGGGAGATGAAATTAAAAGAAAGTTTCTTAATTGGCTACTTGTTATCATATTTCCTAATAGAAGGGAATAATCATTAAGAGCTTTTAGGTGAGAGTCTTTTGTTTTATTAGTGCAATTACTACACTTCCAATAACCATAGATTCTAGTAAGGGGGAGGTGGTTGCAGTTCTCACAATAAATACCTTTTACTAAATCTTTCTCGGAAAGCTTATAGACTTCTAGAATAGAAGAGTTAAGTGGAGTAGTACGTTTTATTATTTTCCTGGAGATTATTTTAATCTCTTTTTCACATAAGACTGGATTACAATAAAGCTGATCTAGTTCTGAAATTTTTTGAGTGAGGGAGGTTGAACGGATAATGATTTGGTTTAAACTTTTATCATTCGTACGAAGAACGGTTTGAGGATTACTCATTACAACAAGTCCATGAATAGGAAGCTCTGAAAGCTTATTAAGTTGTAACCATTCTCTAAATTGATTTGCTTGACGATTAATCTGGATGATTGGATCGGGAAATGCTTTCTCTTGTCCGTTTTTCGTTTGAACTAGTTGATTAAAGACACCGTCAAAATTCAACGTTCCTACCATATTTTTTATTTCCAGAATCAATGCATAATGACTGGTTAAAATTAAAGTATCAATTTGGAAGAATCGTTCTCCGTCAAAGAGTCTAATATCGTGAAAAATATGATAGTCCTCGTTAGATAGGAAGCTTAAATAATAATCAATGGACTTTTCTCCATTATAACCTGATAGATGTTTAGCAAGATCTTGCTTAATAATGGGGATTTTGGGATGCGGTTCAGGAAGTCTCCTCAAGAGGGCTTGAAGTTTTAAAATTTTTAAGGGGATTTCTCTTTCTTTAACAATCATGACATCACTCCAATGTTATAAATTTATTAATATATTCTTTATTTTAAACGAAATTCCTTCTCTTTTATAAAATATATTAGATCTAGAGTGCCTCACTACATAATTTAGTCATAAATATCAATGAACACTTGCAAACAAGGGATGTTTTTAAAAAATATTATCAAGAATCAAAGTTTTATTTTCAACATTTCAAACTTTATTTTCAACAATCGGAAGTTTATTATCAACTTCTCTTTTTTTCTTTATTTTATCTGTAACTTCTATTGCTTATTTTTAACAAAACCAATTTATTATCGACCACACCTTAATTATTATCAACTTCTCTTCACATCCACTACAAACACAACAAAAAAGACCCATCATCAGAGTACACTCCCCTCCAATAACAAGTTTCTTTCTCATAACTAAAGAGATATCATCAAGAATCAACGCTTTATTTTCAACAATCACAAATTTATTATCAACTTCGCTTTTCTTCTTGATTTTACCCGTAACTCCAATTACTTATTATCAACCTTTCCCCCATACACGCTCCACCCCCAAACAAAAAAGACCCATCATCAGAGCACTCTCCCCTCCAATAACAAGTCTCCTTCCCATTATTAATAAGTCAAACTAGCCGCTACAATTAATCCCACAACAATCGCTGCTGAGAATAGGCTGAATCCGATGGCTGTATTTCCTTCCTCCACTTTCTTTGCTAAGTTCGTTCGTGGTGTGAGGACGAATTCGATCATCCAGTAGGCGATGACTTGGGTGGCGATTCCGATTAGTCCCCAGATGAAGGCATCTAGTAAGTTTACGCTATTAGCCCATACGGTATAGATGACGATGGCAAGACCGATGGCTTTACCCCAAAGCTTTAGTGCTACTGCCATGTTTCCTTCTTTGATTAAGTTCGCTTCTGAAAATTTTGTAGTAAAGGCAAAAACGACAATACCGAGGATCATCAATCCTAAGCCTGTTCCGACGTGAGCCAGAAAACTTAACAATGCTTCGCTTGTAATGATTTGCATATTATTCTCTCCTTTGTCATTCTTCCTGTAAGCCGACAGGTAAGAAGTATGATTCGTTATCTGTTATGATGTTTCCCGCTCTTATTCCAATTGCACCTGCCTGACCGTTGATAGCAAAACTACCTACCATGATATTGACCTCTTGCTTTCCATTCTCAGTTTGAATCCACACTTTTGGAAGGGAAATGAATTGCTGATAAACAGGTAAGGATTGTTTGTATGTTTCCTTTTTATCTTCATACATGATGTTTCCGTTTGCTTTATATATTTTAACCGTATCTCCTTCACGACCGAAGGCTGGCTTTTGAACATACGTGGTAGAGGATTGATGAAATGGTTCAGCATCTAAGTATGTCGGCAAGAAATATCGCCTGATCCACCGATGTTCTTTCTCTGTGAAAAAGGAACTTCCCTCTTCGTGTAAGCCCCAAATCAGCGCTTGAACTCCTTTGGATTGGATGAGAAAAGCAGAGGGCGGATTTAAAAGAGCGATCTGCTTCTGTTCGACTAATTTCATTAATTCCAGGCCTACTTTTTCACCTGTGATAGGATCCGTATCCTCCACCAGGTGTTCGATTGGGTAGGTTGGACGATAGAGAATATCAATCCGTTCTCCCTTAGGAGTGTATACCCCGATCTCTCCATCGGTTTTAATCTTTAATTGATCTAAACTGATATATTCTGAAGGAACACCTGCCAGTTCTTGAAGATATTTTGTTGTTAAATAGTCTTCTTCATGATCTTGGTGCGAGGTGAAAACGATTTTCGCATCTCCTTTTCGATTTAAAGATTTCCATGAAGAAAGGAGTGCTCTTTTTAGTTCTCTACTTAATTGCTCTTTAAAGCCGTCATTCGGATTCGATCGCGTGAAATACTGACAAACCTCTTCATTTACATGATAAAGCTCTTTTATAAAAGTAGGTGTATCACTATTAAATTCCAGTAGTTTGATTTCATCCTCTTTTACAACAAAGTCAAACCGTCCAATCAAACATTCCTGTGGAATCGATTTAAATCGAATGAACGATAAAGATTCTGGTGGAAACCCCAGTTCTAAAAGGGTGTCATCCTCTAATTCTCGAAGAAGGTGAATGGTTTTACTGTATAGATTGTATACTTTTTGAGTTGCTTCGTGGATGTTATGAACGGTCGCCCTAGAAAAATCTTTTATGTCCAACAAGGCATATTCTGAGCCATATAAATCTGGCCAGAATTCAGAAAACTGCTGATAAAAAAGGGCTCTCTCTTCCTTATGTGAGTGGGTCATATTATCCTCCAAAGCCCCCCTTAGTTCCACTTCCGATACCTGATTTATAGCTTTTTGAGTAGGATTTGTAGCTTGAGTAGCTCTTTAGTTTCGATTTATTTTTGAAAAGCTTTCCTGCAAAGAAGAAGTAACCAAAATGGGGTGAACGGCTGTCGTCACAATAATAGGTTCCACTCTCATCATCCCAGTCCCAATCATCACAATCTACATCGGTTGGTTCTGGAGGCAGCTCTTGATTCCCACATCCTGTTACGGAAATAGCAAGCACTGATGCGGCAACACCTGCCATCATTTTCTTTGTTTTGTTCATTGTTTACCCTCCTCTAGCTCATAGCCCGTTGCATTAACGTACAATATATAGACAAAGCGGTCCTCATCGATTTCCGCTGAGTCACGTTCCCACTCTACATCATTTATATAATAATAAACAGAACCAATTACACTTAGAATGTCCAAATGAAAATCATAACTCTCCGTTTTTAAGAGCGGATGATTTTTTCGTGGACTGAATTCACGAATTTCTAATGTAAGTCCTTCTGAAGGCAATAATGGATCAACAGGAGGTTCCTCTTCGAAAATTTCCACATAAATAACAAATAACTCATTTTCTTTGGCTGATGAAAGCTGACAATAGGTCACTCCGTTTTTCACAAAAAACTCGCATTCTCTTCTTGCGAGAATTTGTTCTAGCTCTATGTTTGGATAATGAAAGATCGGTTCAAAATGGTTCGATCCTTTTCTTACTCGATACTCCAATATCGGTTGTTTCATAATCCATCTCCTTTAGATCGATACTCATTATTCATTTAAACATACGAAGATATAAAGGAAAAGGTTTCATTTTCAGAATGAAAATTGGTATTCTTATACTATGATTTTTTTTGAAAAAGGAGGAGTTATGTGATTATTTTCCTAAAATTATGGAAGCAGATTTCCAAAATGGATTTCACCTTCATTCTTTTTTTATCTTTATTTGTCATCGTGCTTGGCACCGTCGGGATTCACTTAATAGAGCCTGATACATTCCCTACTATTTTTGATGCCTTTTGGTGGACCATGACAACGTTAACCACCGTAGGGTATGGTGATTTTTATCCATCGACTATAGGGGGACGCTGGCTTGGGATTTTCCTCTTTATTTTTGGAATTGGTCTGATCGGTCTATTAATCAGCAAAACAGTTGAAGGAATTACTACGTTTCATAAGCTTAAGAGGGAGGGGAAGCTCGTGTACAAACAGAAAGATCATTTTATTTACATCAATTGGTCTAAAAAAACAGAAAGAGCCATTTTAGAAATTCTCGCTCATATGCCTAAGGCAGAGATTTTATTAATTGATACACTACATGAAATTCCTATGGAGCATGATCAAGTGCATTTTATCCAAGGAGATCCAACAGATGAAAATGTTTTATTGAAAGCCAATATTCTAGAAGCCAGACGAGTTGCCATCTTCTCTGATTCGAAAATTGAAGATGCTTCTCTCGTAGATGGGAAAACGCTGCTGATTGCTTCTGCTGTTGAAGGGTTATCGAAGATTCATCAAAAAGAGATTCATACGATTGTGGAGGTTTCAGAGGACCGCCACATTCCTAAGTTTCAGCATATTGCCGTAGAGGACTTTATTTTGTCCAATGACTCTGTGTCATTGCTAATGGCAAAAGCAACAATTCATCCTGGAACCACCAATTTATTTAGACAGTTATTAAGTAAGCGGTACGGAAATAATATTCACGAATTAAAACCGAAAGCTCATTGGGAAACGATTAAAACTGCTTCTGAAGAGCTTTTATCTCAAGGAGCCATTCTTTTAGCCGTAAACGACAACATGGACTTTACGGATGCCATTAATCGCCCACTGCATTCTAAAGACACCCTTTATGTAGTCTGTCATGATGACGTGTATACTCGATTAAAGGCTTGAGAAAACCAAAAAAGCTGCTCAGTCCATTATTGGATTGAGCAGCTTTTTTATTATTATCTCGGACTCCATACGCTACGAACAACATTTGTTTGTGAACGGTCTGGACCAACTGAGAAGATTGAAAGTGGAATCCCTGTTAATTGAGAGACTCTTTCTAAATAGTGACGAGCATTTTCAGGTAAGTCTGTTAATGTCTTACAACCTGTAATGTCTTCCTTCCAACCTGGAAGCTCTTCATACACGGGTTCACAGTCAGCCAGGATATTTAAGTTTGCTGGGAACTCTTCCATCACTTCGCCTTTGTATTTATAAGCAACACAAATCTTAAGTGTTTCAATGCCTGTTAACACGTCAATAGAG
Source organism: Rossellomorea aquimaris TF-12 (assembly GCF_001648555.1). Lineage (GTDB taxonomy): Bacteria > Bacillota > Bacilli > Bacillales > Bacillaceae_B > Rossellomorea > Rossellomorea aquimaris. The sequence goes on from NZ_LQXM01000025.1 coordinate 255,556, forward strand.
TTTAAGGATAAGTCTGTAAGACCACTTACACGACGAGCATGGCGAACGACAACACTATCGAACCAACCAACACGGCGAGGGCGTCCAGTCGTTGTACCGTACTCACGACCTACTTCACGGATTTGGTGGCCAATCTCATTGTCTAGCTCTGTTGGGAAAGGTCCGTCCCCTACACGAGTTGTGTACGCCTTTGATACACCTACTACGTGATTGATTTTCGTAGGACCTACTCCAGAACCGATTGTTACTCCACCAGCGACTGGATTAGAAGAAGTAACAAATGGATATGTACCTTGATCGATATCAAGCATAACCCCTTGAGCTCCTTCAAAAAGAACGCGGCGTCCATTATCAATAGCATCGTTTAAGACAACGGATGTATCGACAACGTAGTGCTTAATTTGTTGACCGTACTCATAGTACTCATCTAGAATATCTTCAATATTGAAGCCTTCTGTTTCATAGAATTTTTCAAATAAGCGGTTTTTCTCTTCCAAGTTACGAGCAAGCTTTTCTTCAAAAGATTGACGATCTAATAAGTCTGCAATACGAATTCCGACACGTGCTGCTTTATCCATATATGCAGGACCAATACCTTTTTTCGTCGTTCCTATTTTATTCGCGCCTTTACGTTCTTCATCAATCTCATCAAGTTTTAAATGATAAGGAAGAATGACATGTGCACGGTTGCTGATTTTAAGGTTGTCTGTTGTCACATTGCGATCGTGAAGATATTTTAACTCTTTTACAAGAGCTTTCGGATCGACAACCATTCCGTTACCAATAACGGATGTCTTCTCATTATAGAAAATACCTGAAGGAATTAAATGTAATTTATATGTTTCTCCGTCAAACTTAATCGTATGACCTGCGTTATTTCCACCTTGATAACGTGCGATAACTTCTGCATGTTCAGAAAGGAAGTCCGTAATCTTTCCCTTTCCTTCGTCTCCCCACTGCGTTCCTACTACTACTACTGAAGACATATTAAGCACCTCCGACGGGAATTAGTATTCCCTCTTTTTTCAAACAAACTCATTTTATCAACCCTATTGGTGAAAGTCAATCAAAACACGAACATTTAATCACTTTGTCATATTTATGTTCGTATAAAATAGGTTATTTTATGTAAAAGAATAAAATAGAATAGCATGAACCTTAATCTTTTGCTATTGTAATTTTATCCGTCAGAATTTTTAAAATTAAATATTGGAGGCACCACTGGAATGATTAGACGTTTTTTCTCTTATTATCAGCCACATAAGAAGCTTTTTTATCTAGATTTTTTCTGCGCTGTTTTGGTCGGATTATTAGAACTTGGCTTCCCTATTGCCGTTTCATGGTTTATTGATCGTCTTTTACCCGAAGGAAACTGGAGTACCATTCTTTCTGTTAGTGTCGGTTTATTTCTTCTCTACCTCATTAGCTCAAGTATGCAGTTCGTTGTTAACTACTGGGGACATAAGCTTGGAATCAATATTGAGACAGATATGAGAAGAGAATTATTCCACCACGTGCAAAGACAATCCTTCCGCTTCTTTGACAACACGAAAACAGGACACATTATGAGTAGAGTCACCAATGACCTTATGGATATTGGTGAATTAGCTCATCATGGACCGGAGGATTTTTTCATTGCCGTCATGACCTTTATTGGAGCCTTTTGGATCATGCTTACCATCAACGTCCAACTGGCACTTGTTGCCATTGTCATTGTTCCAATCTTAATTTGGCTTATTTCATACTCAAATATCAAGATGAATAAGGCATGGACACAGATGTATGGCAATATTGCCGATGTTAATGGACGCGTAGAGGATAGTGTATCTGGTGTTCGAGTTGTACAATCTTTTACGAATGAAGAATATGAAATGAAACGTTTTAATAAGAACAATCAATTCTTCCGCCAATCAAAGCTGAAGGCCTATAAGGTCATGAGTGTGAATTTATCGGGAATCTATATCACCACGCGAATGATGACCCTGATTATCTTAGTATACGGAGCTTGGTTAAGCTTCTCAGGTGCCCTTTCTTATGGAGAACTCGTGGCCTTTATTCTTTATATTAATGTTCTGTTTAAACCCATTGATAAAATCAGTGCTCTTCTTGAGCTTTATCCAAAGGGGATGGCTGGCTTTAAACGCTTTACTGAGCTGATGGACGAAGAGCCAGATATTGAAAATCGTCCCGACGCCATTGAAGTTGCCAACTTAAAAGGGGACATTGCCTTTCGGGGAGTCACCTTCGGCTATGAAGAACACCGAACAATTTTAAATGATTTAACGTTTTCCATTGAATCCGGCCAAACCGTTGCCTTTGTTGGACCATCAGGCGCTGGCAAAACAACCATTTGCTCACTGATTCCCCGCTTCTACGACATCGAAGAAGGCTCTATCACCATTGATGGAATCGATATACGAGATATGACAAAGGAATCCCTTCGCTCGAATATAGGAATTGTTCAGCAGGATGTCTTTTTATTTACGGGAACCCTTAAGGAAAACATTGCTTATGGAAAACTAGATGCCACTCAGGAAGAGATTGAAGAGGCTACCAAACGTGCCCACCTGACAGACTTAATTCACTCCTTACCAGAAGGATATGAAACGCAGATAGGTGAAAGAGGACTTAAGCTATCTGGTGGTCAGAAACAACGTCTTTCCATTGCTCGAATGTTTCTAAAGAACCCACAAATTTTAATCCTGGATGAAGCGACCTCTGCTCTTGATACGGAGACAGAAGCCATCATCCAAGAGGCTCTTACAGAACTGGCCAAAGATCGTACAACATTAGTGATTGCCCATCGTTTAGCTACCATCCGCAACGCTGATCGAATTCTGGTTGTCAATGAAACCGGAATTGCAGAAGACGGTACACACGAAGAGCTTTTATCCATTGAGGATGGGATCTTTACAAAGCTTCATGCTCATCAGCATGCTTCAATTTATTAATTGATTGAATTCAAAAAAGTCCAAGCATCTCTTCAAAAAGAGTTGCTTGGACTTTTTTCATGCACCTGAAGGAACGTTTTGATCATCAAATCGCCGCTCCAGATTTACGAACTTATTATATTCTTTGACGAAGGCTAACGACACATTTCCAACCGGGCCGTTACGCTGCTTCGCAATGATGATTTCGATTATATTCTTGTTTTCTGCTTCTTTGTCGTAGTAGTCTTCACGATATAAGAAGGCAACGATATCCGCATCCTGCTCAATACTTCCTGACTCACGAATATCAGACATCATTGGACGCTTATCTTGTCGCTGCTCTACTCCACGAGAAAGCTGAGACAAGGCGATAACTGGTACTTGAAGTTCACGGGCTAATCCTTTTAAAGAACGGGAGATTTCAGATACCTCCTGCTGACGATTCTCACCAGAACGGCCACTCCCCTGGATAAGTTGCAAGTAGTCAATGAGAATCATCCCAAGGCCATGCTCTTGAGCCAGGCGTCGGCATTTTGAGCGAATTTCCCCTACTTTAATCCCTGGAGTATCATCAATATAAATCCCTGCGTTTGAAAGACTTCCCATTGCCATGGTTAGCTTTCTCCAGTCTTCATCTGTTAAATCCCCAGTACGAAGATTTTGTGCATTGATATTCCCTTCAGCACAAAGCATACGCATGACTAGCTGCTCAGCACCCATCTCTAAACTGAAGATAGCGACATTTTCCCTTGCCTTTACGGCTACGTTTTGAGCAATATTCAGAGCAAATGCCGTCTTACCCATGGAAGGACGTGCTCCAACAATAATTAAATCATTTCGTTGGAAGCCTGCCGTCATATGATCTAAGTCAGCAAACCCAGTCGATATTCCTGTTACATCCCCTTTACGGTTTGTAAGGGTTTCGATATTGTCATAGGTTCTAACTAGAACATCCTTGATATTATGGAATGCACCAGCATTTTTTCGTTGAGCAACCTCCATAATGTTCTTTTCTGCTTCACTTAAAAGGCTGTCCACTTCATCTTCACGTGCGTACCCGTCAGAAGCAATGTCTGTTGCCGTACGAATTAATCGTCTTAATAAAGATTTCTCTTCGACGATTTTCGCATAGTACTCAATATTTGCAGCAGTAGGGACAGACCCTGCAAGCTCACTTAGATATGCAACCCCACCGACATCTTCAAGTTCTTTTGCAGACGCTAATTCATCTGTCACGGTAATCAAATCAACAGCTTTTCCACTGTCCCCCAAATTCAGCATGACATTATAAATTTTCTGATGAGAATGACGATAAAAATCTTCTGGAATTAATAATTCGGATGTAGTCGTTAATGCACTAGGCTCTAAAAAAATAGCCCCTAACACAGCTTGTTCAGCCTCTATATTCTGAGGAGGAACCCGATCTTGGAACATCTCATTCATCTATACATAACCTCCTATTAGAAAAGCAAATGGGGCAAGCAGAGGAGGAGTGGTTCCCCCAACTGATTGATTTGAAATGACCTCGAGCCTCTTATTAGCCCCGCCGCTAGACAATTTGAAAAACAAAACCATAGTTCTACCTATCTATATAAAAATAAGAAAATGTTATTTCACCGAAAAAATGTGATCAGGAAATAATCCAGATCACATTTTTACAACCTATATTCATTTTAACATGTTTTTAGCCAAATGAAGTTACCAAATTTCGTATATTTTTATTAAGATTCTTCTGTTACATGAACCTTTAACGTTGCGGTAACATCCGTGTGTAACTTAACCGGTACGTTTGTATAGCCAAGTGTACGAATAGCATCGTTCATTTCAATTTTACGTTTATCGATTTTTAATTCGAATTCTTTCTTTAATACTTCAGCAATTTGTTTACTCGTGATTGATCCGAACAAGCGTCCACCTTCGCCTGATTTCGCCTTCATCTCAACCGTCAGATCTTCTAGCGTTGCTTTTAATTTTTTGGCTTCTTCCAGTTCCTCTTGAGCAACTTGTTGTTCTTTTTTCTTTTGACCCTCAAGCTGACCAATGTTTGCGTTAGTTGCTTCTACAGCTAGTCCTTTTTTAAGAAGGAAATTATGAGCATAACCGTCTGCGACATTTTTCACTTCGCCTTTTTTTCCTTTACCTTTTACATCTTTTAAGAAAATTACTTTCATGATTCTTTTCTCCCCTCATAATAATCATTTAATGCTTCTTTTAATTGTTCTTCAGCTTCATAAACTGAAACATCTTTTATTTGAGTGGCTGCATTCGTTAAATGTCCGCCACCTAGTAAGCTTTCCATAATAATCTGTACATTGACATCACCTAATGAACGAGCACTTATGCCAACTGTATCTGTCTCCCTTTTCGAGATGACAAAGGAGGCGATGACTTCATCCATCGTTAGTAAGGTATCAGCTGCCTGGGCAATCAAAACGGGATCGTAAATCTCAGCTTCATCTGCTTTCGCAATAGCAATCCCTTCTCGATAGAATTCTACTGATTCAATTAATCGTGCTCGCTTTATATACGTGTCTACATCCTCTTTAAGGAACTTCTGAACTAAAACGGTATCTGCACCTTGCGCTCTTAAGTAGGACGCAGCATCAAAGGTTCTCGAGCCTGTGCGGAGGGTAAAACTTTTCGTATCGACAATGATCCCAGCTAATAAAGATGTTGCTTCTAACATGCTAATTTTCTCATGTTTTGGCTGGTACTCTAAAAGCTCTGTCACAAGTTCTGCCGTTGAAGAAGCGTAAGGCTCCATATACACAAGTAATGGATTTTTTATAAAATCCTCTCCACGTCGGTGATGATCAATCACGACAACTTTCTCAACCTTGTTTAAAAGCTTTTCATCAATAACCAACGAAGGTTTATGAGTATCCACGACAACGAGCAACGTATCATCAGTAGCCATTTCAAGAGCTTCCTCTGGTGCAATAAAACGGGAGTGAAGATCTGAATTATTTTTAATTTCCTTCATCAATCGTTTTACGCCGTTATCGATTTCATTGAAATTCAAGACAACATAGCCTTCTCGTTGATTCATTTGCGCCACTTTACGAATTCCGATTGCGGCTCCAACAGCATCCATGTCTGGGTGCTTATGTCCCATAATAATAACCTTGTCACTCTCAATCATGATTTCCTTTAATGCATGTGAAATGACTCGGGCACGTACTCGAGTACGTTTCTCCATGGGATTTGTTTTTCCGCCATAGAATTTAACTTTTCCATTGGTCTGTTTGATAGCTACCTGATCTCCACCGCGACCAAGTGCTAAATCCAAGCTAGATTGAGCTAACGTACCCAATTCAGGAAGGGATGATACCCCTGTTCCAACCCCAATACTAAGAGTAAGAGGAACATTTTGCTTAGAGGTTGTATCCCGAACATCATCAAGAATACCGAATTTTTCTTTTTCTAATACTTGAAGAATTTTTTCGTTTATCACAGCGATAAAACGTTCAGAAGAAACCCTCTTCAAGAACACTCCATACTCTTTTGCCCATTTGTTCAGAATAGACGTGACGAGACTGTTTAAACTACTCCTCGTTTGATCGTCCATTCCTTGTGTTAATTCATCATAGTTATCTAAAAAGATAATTCCAATATTCGTGCGTTCGTCATGATATTGCTTCTCTATTTCCTTTTGTTCTGTTACATCAAAAAAATAAAGAAGCTTCTCTTTTAATTTTAAAACAACATGATATTTTCTCTCATTTATCGTGACAATCTCAGAATCGACTTCTTGCTTAATTAAAGGAACCAGAGACTCTGCTACATCGTAAAGAGACCTTCCAACGACTGTGTCTTCATTAAAACAGGAAGCGAGAAACGGGTTTGTCCATTCTATGTAATATTCATCGTTTATGAGCATAATTCCAATAGGCATCTCCATTAGGGCTTCTTCTCCAACTCGTTTCACCCTGTAGGATAAAGTGGAAATATACTCTTCTGTTTCTTCGTGTGATCTTTTCTCAAAATAGAAAGCAAGATAATACACGATTCCAAAGACAATCAACCCAATTAACGATATAATCCATTTGTAAAAGGCGATGGATACTAACAAAAGAGCTGTTAATATAGCAAGACCGTACAATGGGTAGCGGATCATTCGCTTATTAAAATAAGATGGCATGATTTCAGCTCCTGGAACTTAAATTTCAACTATCTATGACTTCCGTTGTAGGCGTTGTCTTAGATCAAACCCTAAGTCAATTATACCTAAAATTCGCACGAGATAAAGAAGAGGAATAGAAATGATTGTAATTAATATCAAAATACCTTTAGACCATCCCTTGGTATAACTATAAAAATAGAGGAATGACAAGCCTTGAACTGCCATTAAAGATTGTAATACATACAGCACATTAATTAGCGCTGTGTAAATGTATGTTCCTTTTTCAGGTTGTAAAACAATCGTTAGTACTAGAGTAACAAGATAGTACCAAAGTATACTCTTAGGCAGCTTCCATTCCCTAAATGGTTGAAAAGCAGGAACATCAACTCCTAAGCGCTTCATAATAGGAAAATTAATAATCATAAAGAATAATGCAAGAAAGACAGCCATTCCTAAAAATAATGTAGGCATTAAAGTCTGAATAAGACTGACAGAGCTTTCGAGGCTATCAATGATTTCTTTATCCGGTTGTTGACCCAATTTCTCAAATAAAGAATGGTACATCGTTTTTGATTGCTCTAAACTATCCTCTACAATATTCATATTAAAGAATGCAATAGAAATAGCATACCATACGACAATATTGAGAAGGAGTGTAAGACTAGAAGCCATTAACAATCTCATTTTATCAAATTTTGCTTTTATACCCCAACCAATCACAATTCCAGTCGTTCCAATTGCAAAGGCAAGTGGAAGGGTAAGGATTCCCCCCAGTAAACCTGAAATAAGGATAACTCCAACAAACAAAAATAAAGCCTGAGGTAACGGATGCTTAGCACTATACATCATGACTGGCAGTGGCAATAGAAAAAAAGCGACTGAACCAATTAGTGGAACATAAAGACTTAATAATAGTAAAACAGTGTAGATGGCGAGCATTAGCGCACCTTCTGTTAGTACACGAGTATTTTTCACTCAAAACTCTCCCTACCGTAAATTCAAAAGTTGCAATAGCATTATCATATCAATTTTACGTACGAATTTCATCTTTACTACTCACAGGAAAAATGAAAGGCTCAACAAAAAGGATAATTCTGTGAAAGAATCTTGTCTAATCTAGTATATACATAATAATTGAATGAATATGTGTTCCAATTAGATAATGAATGCTTAACTGCTGCATCACTCTCTTAAAACTTTCTATGTAAGCACCTTTTGAAAGATAGACTCTTAGGTGTTGTTATCCTAATACGAACTAAAAAAAGCAGTAGAGAACAAGTCTCTACTGCTTTCATGTCTTAATTATTACTCACCAGTAACATATGGAAGTAATGCCATTGTACGAGATCTTTTGATCGCACGAGTCAACTTACGTTGGTACTTAGCATTTGTTCCAGTTACACGACGTGGAAGAATTTTTCCACGCTCAGAGATAAATTTCTTAAGAAGATCAACATCTTTGAAATCGATATGTGTAATTCCGTTTGCTGTGAAGTAGCACACCTTACGACGTCTACGTCCACCTCTACGTCCTCCTGCCATTTGTTTTCGCCTCCTATCTGTTTCTATTTTGTGTTGCTGGTATGATTCGCTTAGAATGGTAAATCGTCATCGGAAATGTCGATCGGTTGACCGTCATTTGCAAATGGATCTTCATCTACGCGTGTATGGTTATTGTTGTTATTGCGTTGTTGATTCTGATTCTGACTATACGGATTGTTTTGGTCTCGTTGACCTCCACCCGAATAGCCCGGACTTCCTCCACGATCTCCTTGATTCGCACTACGTGGCTCTAAGAACTGAACGCTTTCTGCTACAACTTCCGTCATAAACACTCGACGTCCATCTTGTCCTTCGAAATTACGCGTTTGAATACGACCGTCAACGCCAGCTAAGCTGCCTTTTTTAAGAAAGTTTGCTACATTCTCTGCAGGGCGACGCCATACAACGCAATTAATAAAATCTGCTTCTCGTTCTCCTGATTGATTCGTAAAACTACGATTCACTGCAAGGGTAAACGAAGCAACAGCTACTCCACTTGGAGTATATTTTAATTCAGGGTCTTTGGTTAAACGCCCTACTAATACAACTCGGTTCATCATCAGAATCAACCCCTTCCTTCTAGTCTACTGTTTCACGTGAAACAGGTATAGAAGTGTTTATCTTAAAACGTACGGATTATTCTTCTTCTTTAACAACGATATGACGGATAATATCATCGCTGATTTTAGCTAAACGATCGAATTCGTTAACTGCATCAGAAGTAGCGCTCATCTTAACTAGTTGATAGAAACCATCACGAAAATCGTTGATTTCATACGCTAAACGACGTTTACCCCAATCTTTTGACTCGATGATTTCCGCGCCATTTGTAGTTAAAACGTTATCGAAACGCTCAACAACAGCTTTCTTTGACTCATCGTCAATGTTTGGGCGGACAATGTACATAACTTCGTACTTTCTCATCTGAATGTCACCTCCTCGTGGTCTATGCGGTTCTTTCTTTGCGAAAGAACAAGGAGCAATGCGTTCATTACTCACGAAATAAAATTATAGCATAACTTCTCTACTATTGCAATATATCGTAGGATAACTGATAGTTTTATTAAAAATACGCTGTTTATTTCTCTTACTACTCAATAAGTGAAAGTCGATAATTATATGTAATAAAAGCATGGTTTCGATAATATCGGATAGATTTCAATAATAGAAAAAACGTATTTGATAATAAAATCGTGACTTTATCAAACCTTTTTTGTCAAAATAAAGAAAAAAGACCGGATTTACACCCAGTCTCTTACAAAAACTTATACATTAAAACGGAAGTGAATAACATCTCCGTCTTTTACGAGATATTCCTTACCTTCTAAACGAACTTTACCAGCTTCACGGGCTGCTCCCATTGTACCTGCTGCAACTAGGTCGTCATAGGATACGGTTTCCGCACGAATGAATCCTCTTTCAAAATCTGTATGAATGACACCAGCACATTGAGGAGCTTTCATTCCTTCACGGAACGTCCAAGCACGTACTTCTTGTACACCTGCTGTAAAATACGTAGCCAGTCCAAGCAATGAATAGGTTGCACGAATAAGCTGGTCTAATCCGGACTCTTCGATGCCTAACTCTTGCAGGAACATCGCTTTTTCTTCGTCATCAAGCTCCGCGATTTCCGATTCAATTTTCGCACAAACTACAATCACTTCAGCATTATCTTGTTGAGCAAATTCACGAACCTTTTGAACGTATTCATTATCAGAAGGATCCGCGATTTCATCTTCACTTACGTTCGCCACATATAATACAGGCTTCGAAGTCAGAAGGTGAAGTTGTTTAACAAGCTTCGTTTGTTCCTCAGAGAATTCAACTGTACGAGCTGGCTGCTCCGCTTCAAGGGCATCCTTAATTTTCACAAGAATATCATGCTCGAATACAGCTTCTTTGTCTTTTTGCTTAGCCATTTTTTGAACTCTGGCTAAACGCTTATCCACTGTCTCAAGGTCAGCTAAAATAAGCTCTAAATTAATTACTTCAATGTCAGCGATTGGGTCTACTTTCCCGGAAACATGTGTAATGTTGTCATCGGCAAAACAACGAACAACCTGACAAATTGCGTCTACCTGGCGAATGTGAGACAAGAACTTATTACCTAGTCCTTCACCCTTACTGGCACCCTTTACAATTCCGGCGATATCTGTGAATTCAAAAGCAGTCGGAACCGTTTTCTTCGGTTCTACAAGCTCAGTTAATTTATCCAAGCGATGATCAGGAACCTCAACAATTCCTACGTTGGGATCGATTGTACAGAAAGGGTAGTTAGCAGATTCAGCACCTGCTTTTGTAATTGCATTAAATAATGTTGATTTACCTACGTTAGGCAATCCAACAATACCAGCTGTTAAAGCCATTTTGGTCACTCCTCATATATATTCATATCTATAGTAAATAGGTTATCATCTAAAACTTAGTCAATGGTCGAACCTTTCACAATTATAGAGATAATAGAGGAAAAAGACAAGTAAAGGTTGTGGGATGTTGGGGACCTCTTTTAACCCCCTACCTGTATAGGTGGTGTACTGTATGTTGAGTTCACATTTTTTCACATTTCAGCTGTTTTTTCGCACATTCTTTCTTGATTTCCGCACATTTCTTATTCACTAGACTCTTAATCCTAGTTAAATCATCGCGAATACCCCAGCCAAACAAAAAAGGACATCCAATTGAATTGGATGTCCTTTTAGTAAGAAAAGAAAGCATTGATGGGATTAGATTAAGGAAAAAACGGGTAAAAAAGAGTAATTATTCTTCTGTATTACTAATTACTTTTTTCATTTTTTTAGAAAAATCTTTCCTTGGAATCATGACACTGTGGCCACACCCTACACATTTAATTCGAATATCCATTCCCATGCGAATCACTTTCCAGCGGTTTGTTCCACAAGGATGAGGTTTTTTCATTTCAACAATGTCATTTAATGAGAACACTTTTTGTTCCATTGGCTTTTCCTCCTCATTCGCTTTCAAGTCTTTTTTGTTTTTCTTCAAGAGGCTGAACCTCTTCTTCTCTCGAATACATCACCATACGAGGGAATGGAATTTCAATACCGTGTTGATCAAGACATAGCTTAACCTCTTTACGGATCATTCTTGCAATATACCAGTGTCTCATAGGAGTTGTTTCCGCCACAACCCTCATCACTACATCAGATGCCCCTAATGTTTGAACACCTAGAAGCTCTGGAGGATTAACGAGATCCTCATATTTCTGAGGAAGGGTTAAAAGGAGTTCGTGCATTACTTTTTCTGCCTCTTCAATATTTTCCTCATATGCAATGCTCACATCAACGACAGCAACACTATTATGAATAGAATAGTTTGTTACCTCTGTTATATTACCATTGGGGAAAATATGCAATTCTCCCGTCCAACTTTTTATTTTCGTTGTACGGAGGCCGATTTCTTCGACGCTTCCTTCGGCTGAACCAATTCGAACATAGTCACCCACTGAGAACTGATCCTCGAAAATAATAAAGAATCCTGTAATAATGTCACGAACGAGATTTTGTGCTCCAAACCCAATCGCTAAACCGACAATACCCGCTCCGGCAATTAATCCCTTCACATCAATGTCGAGTGTCGAAAGAATAGTCATCATACTAATAAAATAAATAACATACGATAATACATTTTCTAATAGTTTTAATAGAGTCGCTTCTCGCCGCTCTGAAATCTTCAGTGGTGATCGAGAGCGAACTTTAAATACATTACGTATCGCTGATTTCCCTAATCGTAATGCAATATATGTAATGACAATAATGGCGACAATTTTTATTGAACCCTGCCCGATGGCAAGCCACATATCATTGTCTATCAGTTTATCTACTGCTTCCTTTGCATCATCTTTTATCTTATCATCCATATGAATTCCTCCACTTGTCGTTCATTAAGAAGTAATCCTTATTCTATCAAGTTTCCCATTAGATGGGTAGCATTAACCTCATATTGTAATAAGTTTGTGAAATTGTTTATTTTATGAAAAATGCCTTGGAACTATGTATGAAAAAGAGTAATGCTCCGTATACTGATAATACCCAGAAAAGCGAAGGAACTTTGTTCTCATACTTAATGGTTCCTTCTAATTTGATTGTTTAACCATTTATTCAAAAGGAGTGGAAGCAATGAATCTTAAAAAAGGATTATTTGAACGAAAGCCTGAACCCTTTAGAGTTCTTCATGATGAAGAACTCGCGTCACAGGAGCTTTCTATTCATTTATCTTCCATGCTTCCAACTCTTTATCGAACAAAACCCATCGTATTTGTATGCATAGGAACAGACCGGTCAACGGGTGATTCTTTAGGTCCACTAGTTGGTACATTATTAGAAGAACAAGCCGTTAAACCATTTCATGTGTATGGCACGTTGGATGAGCCGATTCACGCAGTTAATCTGGAAGAAAAGCTCTTTGAAATATCAAAAAAGCATGTAAATCCATTTATTGTTGGTGTAGATGCATGTCTCGGACGCTTGAAGAGTGTAGGAGCGATTCAAATATGTGAAGGTCCTTTAAAGCCGGGAGCAGGAGTTAACAAGGAACTACCAGAAGTCGGACAAATCCATCTTACGGGCATAGTGAATGTTAGTGGATTTATGGAATTCTTTGTTCTTCAGAATACTCGTCTAAATCTAGTCATGAAAATGGCCAAAACAATCACCGAAGCCATTGTGTTAGCAGGGCAAAACGTCGAACGGAAAAATGCCATTAGTGTAGAGAAATGGAGAAAAGAGCTTCAATAAACAAAACGGAGAAGGTAGATACCTCTCCGTTTTGTTTCGTAATATTAAATATACAGTGGATAGGCATGGATTATTCCAACAACGATTCCAACCACAATGATTCCTGGAAGCAGGTTCGCTACTCTAATTTTTGTAATCCCTATAAGGTTCAAGCCGATAGCAAAAATCATAATTCCTCCTGTTGAGGTCATTTCTACTATGTAAGCATCCATTAGCTGTTGTGGAACCCATTGATGAATTTGAGTCGCAAAGAGGGCAATGAACCCTTGATATAGGACAACTGGAATAGCAGAAAACATAACCCCTATACCTAATGTTGTAGTAAGGATTAAAGAAGTGAAGCCATCAATAATCGATTTCGTAAGAAGTACATTATGATCCCCCCTAATCCCACTGTCTAAAGCCCCAATTACAGCCATTGCTCCTATAACAAAGATAAGCGTTGCCGTGACAAAGCCTTGAGAAATAGACGTCTCTTTACGACTTCCTAGCTTTTTTTCTAACCAATTTCCGATGGCATTTAATTTGTCCTCTAAGCTCATCCACTCTCCCCACGCGGCTCCTAAAGCTAAACTGATAATGACTATAAGGAAATTTTCGCTCTTTAATCCCATTTGTAAACCTAATACGACTACAGCTAATCCAATAGCTTTCATAATCGTACCCTTCATTTCCTCTGGAATACGGTGAAGTACCTTTCCAAGTAGAGTCCCAATGATGATACACAATCCATTTACCAGCGTTCCCAATAATACCATGACGTTCCCCTTATCTCTGTATGAAATTCAAGAAGCAGCTACTAATTACTACTCTTTATACAAGAGAACTGGCTTCCAAGGGGCTTATCTTTCCTTGGAAGCCAGTTCTTATTCTCAATACAAAACTCTCTGGAATTCATGATGAGCATACTATTCCTGCTGTAATAACTCTAGAATACGCTCCAAGTCTTCTTTAGAAAAGAACTCCAACTCAATTTTCCCTTTTTTCTTAGAGTGTTTAATTGTAACAGTTGTACCAAATCGTTCCCGAAGGATAGATTCTTGTTCTTGAATGAAAACATCTTTACGTTTTTCTTCTTTCTTTGTTTCACGTGAAACATTTTCATTCATTTCCTGGATGATTTTCTCTAATTGACGTACATTAAGGGACTCTTTAAGAATTCGGTTTACAACCATGGAAAGGTTATTCTTTTTCTTAAGTCCGAGAAGGGCTCGTCCATGCCCCATTGTTAGCTTTTCTTCAGAAATAAGCTCTTGAATGGGTACAGGTAAGGACAAAAGGCGAATATGGTTCGCAATATGAGGTCGACTCTTCCCTAACCGCTTCGCTAATTCCTCTTGAGTAATCTTTAACTTCTCTATTAACATCTGGTAAGCTGCGCCTTCTTCAATCGGTGTTAAATCTTCTCGCTGAAGATTTTCTAAAACGGCAAGCTCCATCATTTGTTGATCATTTAATTCCCGAATAACCACAGGAACCTCGGTAAGTTTCGCAGCTTTAGCAGCTCGATAACGACGTTCCCCTACAACGATTTCATATCCTTTTATTGTTTTACGTACAATAATGGGCTGAAGTATTCCATGCTCTTGAATAGATTCTTTTAATTCATCAATCGCTTGAGGATCAAAGATTTTTCTTGGCTGATAAGGATTCGGACGAATCTCTTTAATCTTTATTTCTTGAATGGTTTCTTCGTTTTGAGTTGTTTGGACATTTGCAAATAAAGCATTTATACCTTTACCTAAACCTTTAGCCATTCGCCGCCACTTCCTTTGCTAGTTCTAAATAAACTTCTGCTCCCCTAGACTTAGCATCATAAATGATGATAGGTTCACCGTGACTAGGTGCTTCACTTAAACGAACATTACGTGGAATAATTGTGCGATACACTTTATCTTGAAAATACTTTTTAACTTCTTCAATAACTTGAATTCCTAGATTTGTTCTGGCATCAAGCATCGTTAATAAAACACCATCAATCATTAAATCGTGATTGAGATGCTTTTGTACTAATCGAACGGTACTCAATAGCTGACTTAATCCTTCAAGTGCGTAGTATTCACATTGAACTGGAATAATGACAGCATCTGAAGCAGTCAGTGCATTGATCGTTAACAAGCCTAACGATGGAGGACAATCGATGATGATGAAATCAAAGTCATTCTTTACTTTTTCTAATGCTTTTTTCAAACGAACTTCTCTGGAAATTGTAGGAACGAGTTCTATTTCTGCTCCCGCTAAGGAGATTGTTGCCGGTACAATCGATAAATTTTCTACTTTTGATTGTTTAATGGTTTCTTTCACATCAACATCGTCTACTAATACATCATAGATACATTGATGGACGTCCCCTTTTTCTACTCCTACGCCACTAGTGGCATTCCCTTGTGGATCTATATCTACTAACAAAACCTTTTTTCCTATATAAGCAAGACAAGCTCCCAAATTCACTGATGTTGTGGTCTTCCCAACACCACCCTTTTGGTTTGTAATAGCTACAATTCTGCCCAAGGTTGTCACCTACCTTTTGACTTCCTAAGATTGGTCAAATTTTCTTTACATTATTCTTATATTCTATCAAAATTCCCAAGTAAATGTCTGTTTCTTTTAAAAAAAGAGAGTAATAGTTGATTTCCGCTCCAGGTTGCTCGCTTTCCGCGGGGCGGGCGGTGAGCCTCCTTGTGGGCGCCTGTGGGGTCTCACCTGTCTAGCTCCGGTGCTTATGCGCTAGAGGTCATAAGCCCCTAAGCAAATCCCCTCCGCTTATCCGACCTTCCCGCTATTCCCGCAGTAGTCGAGCACCTTCCGCTCTAATCAACCTTTGCGATATAAGCCTTAAAAAAGACTCTATTTAAAGACATAAGGAGACATATTAACAAACATCTTCCATTCTGCTCATACAAAAAAGTGAGAAACGATTCCGAAATGTTTCTCACTTTTATACTATGAATCTATTTTTTTTTAGGTATACGAATAGTGAATTGATAGAATTCTTCATGTTCTTCTTCTTCAGAATCCAGGTTAATTCCGCTATCAGACACCATGGATAGAGATTGACGTATGGTGTTCACAGCAATTCGCATATCCTTACTAAATGCTTTACGTCTTGGTTTAGGCTTTTGAGAAGTGCCTTCTTGCATTTTCACTACTCGATCCTCTGTTTGCTTCACATTAAGTCCTTTTTCTATAACTTCTTCTAGAAGCTGAATTTGCTTTTCAGGGTTCTTTAATGGAATTAACGCTCTCGCATGACGCTCTGTAATATGCTTATCTAATACTGCTACTTGGATTTCTTCTGGAAGCTTTAGGAGACGAAGCTTATTCGCCACAGTAGATTGTCCTTTTCCTAAGCGTTGAGCAAGAGCTTCTTGGGTTAGATTATGCAGCTCTAAAAGCTTTCCGTAGGCAATCGCTTCTTCAATAGGAGAAAGCTCTTCTCTTTGTAAGTTTTCGATTAAAGCGACGGAAGCTGTTTCTGTATCACTAAGGTTTTTTACAATTGCCGGCACTGTATCCCAGCCAAGTTTTTGAACCGCTCTATAACGTCGTTCTCCTGCAATGATTTCAAACTGATCTTCTTCGAATTGTCGAACCACAATCGGCTGGATAATGCCGTGTGTGTGAATGGTTCTGGATAACTCTTCTATTTTCTCATCATTGAAAACCGTTCTTGGTTGAAAGCGATTTGGGACGATTTGGGAGACGGGGATCTTCTTAACCTCATCTCGATCTTCCACTACACTTGATTCTTCAGATTCAACATCTTGCTCCTTTTCACCTAGGCCAAAAAATCGAGAGAAAGGATGCTTCATCTTCCTACACCACCTTTAAGAAACTCCCTATATTTATATTCTTTAAAATATGACAAGTTCCTGCCTTATCTATAGACATTTTCTCACATATGATGACATTTAGTAAGTCCATATCCCTAAGTAGGCAGGAGAAGCACAATTTGCACTTCCTATTCTAACGGTAATTTATTTGGTGTCCCAGGCTTTCTGGGATACTTATTCGGAGTTTCTTTTACTTTTTTTATTTTTACGATGTTTCGTTCACTTTCCTCTTCAGGTAACACAAAGGAGTATATTTTTTCTGTTTGACCACCCAGTAATGTTATGGCTTTTTTCCCAACAGATAACTCTTCCTTCACATTAGAAGCTTTCATGGCAACAAAATGGCCGCCCTTTTTTACAAGGGGTAAACATAATTCACTTAAAACAGACATTCGTGCAACAGCTCTTGCTGTAACCATATCATATTTCTCTCGATGATCTTTGTTTTTCCCAAAACTCTCCGCACGATCATGATAAAAATTCATGTTGTCTAAACCTAATTCGTTGGATAAATGGTTTAAAAACGAAATACGTTTGTTTAAGGAATCAACAATCGTTATATGTAAGTGAGGAAAGCATATTTTGATTGGAATACTAGGAAAACCCGCTCCTGCTCCTACATCACATATATGTGAAACGTTAGAAAAATCAACATAAAAAGCAGCACTAACAGAGTCGTAAAAATGTTTTAAATACACTTCTTCTTTGTCTGTAATAGCCGTTAAGTTCATTTTTTCATTCCACTCAACTAAAAGCTCATAATATCGCTCGAACTGATCTAATTGCTGAGAAGAGAGGGAAATCCCCTTCTCCTCCAGCATATTTTGAAATTCAATTACATTCATTTATTTACCCTTCCTTTACCTCTATTGATCACCTGATACTTTGGCAATTTTCCCTTGTTCGATATAGACGAGTAAAATAGAGATATCAGCAGGATTCACTCCTGCTATGCGTGAAGCTTGTGCTAAAGAAAGAGGCTGAACCTCTATCAGTTTTTGTCTAGCTTCTGAAGCTAAACCACCAATTGCTTCATAATCAATATTTTCAGGAATCCTTTTGTTTTCCATCTTCTTCATTTTATCGACCTGTTGAAGAGATTTTTCAATATATCCTTCGTACTTCACTTGAATTTCAACCTGTTCTTCTACATCCGAGTGAAGTTCCACATCGCTTGGGGTTAATAATTTAATGTGGCTGTAATTCATTTCAGGTCGTTTCAATAAATCAACTGCCAGAATACCATCTTTCAGTTCACTGCCGCCTGCACTGCGGATCACAGATTGAGTTTCCTCGGTAGGCTTAATTCTTATCCCTTCAAGACGTTTCTTCTCAGCCTCAATGGCTTCTTTTTTCTCAGTGAATCGTTGATATCGATCGTCTGAAATCAATCCTATTTTCTTTCCTATATCCGTTAGACGAAGGTCGGCATTGTCATGACGTAACAATAAACGATATTCAGCGCGAGAAGTTAACAAACGATACGGTTCGTTTGTGCCTTTTGTTACAAGGTCATCAATGAGAACCCCAATATAGGCATCAGAACGGCTCAAAATGACTTCATCTTTATCAAGTGCACGGCAAGCAGCGTTGATTCCTGCCATTAACCCTTGTCCAGCCGCTTCTTCATAACCAGATGTTCCGTTGATTTGCCCTGCCGTATAAAGATTTTTTATCTTTTTCGTTTCAAGAGTCGGCCATAATTGAGTTGGTACGATAGAATCGTACTCAATCGCATAGCCTGCTCTCATCATTTGCACTTCTTCTAACCCTGGAATCGTTTGAAGAATTTTTTGTTGTACATCCTCAGGTAGACTTGTCGATAAACCTTGAACGTATACTTCCTGAGTGTTTCGACCTTCAGGCTCTAAGAAAATTTGATGACGTGGTTTATCATTGAAACGAACCACTTTGTCTTCAATTGAAGGACAATAACGTGGACCTGTCCCTTTAATCATTCCGGAATACATTGGAGAACGATGTAAGTTATCATCAATTAGTTGATGGGTCGTTTCGTTTGTATATGTTAACCAGCACGGGAGCTGATCCGTAATATACTTTGTCGTTTCGTAGCTAAAGGCTCGCGGAACATCATCACCAGGCTGTATTTCTGTTTTAGAATAGTCAATAGAAGCGCTATTCACACGTGGTGGTGTACCTGTTTTAAAACGCACTGTATCAAATCCAAGCTCATGTAAATGGTCAGAAAGCCTAATAGAAGGCTGTTGGTTATTAGGACCGCTCGAATATTTTAGATCTCCTAAAATAATTTCTCCGCGTAAGAAGGTACCTGTAGTTATTACAACCGTCTTAGCACGGTATGCCGCTCCCGTCATAGTAACGACACCTTTACATTCGCCATCTTCTACAATTAACTCCTCAACCATTCCTTGAAGAAGACTAACGTTCGGTTCATTTTCGATTGTACGTTTCATTTCATGTTGATAAAGGAATTTATCTGCTTGCGCTCTTAATGCTCGCACAGCAGGACCTTTCCCTGTATTTAACATTCTCATTTGAATATGTGTTTTATCTATATTGCGCCCCATTTCTCCACCAAGAGCGTCAATTTCTCTTACAACAATTCCTTTTGCTGGTCCACCAACTGATGGATTACATGGCATAAAAGCAACCATATCTAAATTAATGGTAACCATTAATGTTTTAGCTCCCATACGTGCAGAAGCTAAACCCGCTTCAACACCAGCATGTCCAGCACCAATGACAATGACATCATATTGTCCTGCGTCATATTGCATGGTTTGTATTTTCCTCCTTGTAGGGAACTAAAGCTTTTGCTCCCACAGTTAATGATGTTTATTTTCCTAAGCAGAATTGAGAAAACAGTTGATCAATCAGACTTTCATGAACACTTTCACCAATGATTTCACCTAAAAGCTCCCATGTTCTGGTTAAATCAATTTGAGCAATATCAATAGGTGTTCCCATTTCTACACTATTAATTGCTTCATTTATAGAAGAAGAAGCTTGATTTAATAATGCGATGTGACGACTATTGGATACATAGGTCATATCCCCGGCTTCTAAGGAGCCTGCAAAGAATAAGGATGAAATCGCTTCTTCAAGCTCATCGATTCCTTGCTCTTCAATCAGCGAAGTTGTGACTAACTGATGATTTTCGGCAAGTTCTCGAACTTTCTCTATATCCATTTTTTGAGGTAAGTCCGTTTTGTTTACAATGACAATCACGTCCATGCCTTTTACTGCTTCAAACAGCTGTTCATCCTCAAATGTCAGTTCATCAGCATAATTTAATACAAGTAAAATTAAATCTGCTTCTTTTAATACTTGTCTGGAACGCTCTACACCGATTCTTTCAACAATGTCTTCGGTTTCTCGAATTCCAGCTGTATCAACTAATCGCAATGGCACTCCACGAACGTTAACATATTCTTCAATGACATCACGGGTTGTTCCTGGTATATCCGTAACAATGGCTTTGTTTTCATGAACAAGACTATTTAGTAAAGAAGATTTCCCTACATTGGGGCGTCCAATTATAACCGTTGACAGTCCCTCACGAAGAATTTTTCCTTGTTCTGACGTACGGATTAATCGATCAATTTCATCTCGTACTCTCTTCGACTTCTCTAGTAATACTCGATGTGTCATTTCTTCCACATCATCATACTCAGGATAATCGATATTCACCTCTACTTGAGCCAGTGTTTCTAAAATTTCCTGACGCAATGTTCTTATTAAATTTGAAAGGCGACCTTCCATTTGATTAAGTGCGACATTCATGGCACGGTCTGTTTTCGCACGGATTAGATCCATGACTGCTTCAGCTTGTGAAAGGTCGATTCGACCATTTAGAAAAGCTCGCTTCGTAAATTCTCCCGGCTCTGCTAAACGTGCGCCGCTCTTAAGGACAAGCTGCAACACTTTATTCACTGAAACCAATCCACCGTGACAATTGATTTCGATAATATCCTCACGTGTAAACGTTTTTGGACCCTTCATTACTGAAACCATTACTTCTTCCACTACTTGATCAGTTTTCGGATCGACAATATGCCCATAATGAATGGTATGAGAAGCAAAATCCTTCATAGAGCTTCCTTTCATTCCTTTAAAGACTTTATTCCCGATATCAAAAGCTTGATCACCACTTAAACGTACAATTGCAATGGCTCCTTCTCCCATAGGAGTGGAAATAGCAGCGATTGTATCAAATTCCATTGTATTCACCTCTCTTTTTTTCTTAGTTGATCTATTTATATGAACGATATAGTAGAGAGCAAAGTTTCCCCAAATTATTAGAATATCACAATCCTATTTAATACTAAAGAAGGGAAACCGGCCAACAAGCTCCAAATAATGTTATCCACAAACACGTTTCTTCATCATTATTATTTTAACTTATCCACATGTGAATAACAATAAACCGACCTTAAAAGAAACAACCTCTAAAATTAGAGAGTTTTTAATACGTAAATAAATGTGAAAGATATTTTATCGAAAATCGCAGAATCATTTTAATAGAGTGCTTTAATGAATAAAAAAATAACGATCCCCACAGGAATCGTTACTTTTTACTCTATTTCGGCGAGATCACTATATATCGATTTGGTTCTCTTCCTTCAGAAAACGTATCGACAGTCGTAGATTCAACCAGAGCTGTATGAATTACTTTTCTTTCATATGATGGCATCGGTTCTAACGAAACTGAACGATTTGTACGCAATGCTTTTTCCGCTAAACGTTGTGCTAGAGTCGTTAACGTTTGCTTTCGTCTAGCTCGATAGTTTTCAGCGTCCAAAACGATGTTTAAAAATTGTTCTGACGTTCGATTTGCTGCCAATTGAGTTAAATGCTGAAGTGCATTTAATGTTTGTCCTCTTTTACCAATTAAAAGAGCCATTTTTTCCCCAGATAATTGAAACTCTATGTCTCTTCCATTCTTCTTCACTTCAATGGTTGGTTCTACTCCCATTTCACGCGCGACAGATAATAGAAAATCCTGTGCTTCCTTTACTGGATCGATTGCTTTTTTAACTTGAACGATTGCCGGTCTTCCACCAAACAAGCCGAACAAGCTTTTTTTACCTTGATCAATGATGTTAATTTCTGCATCTTCTTTGGTGATCTTCAGTTGAGACAAGGCTGATTCAATGGCTTCTTCCACCGTTTGACCAGTCGCTTCTACTTCTCTCACTTTTTCTTTCCTCCCGAATTCCCACCAGCTTTTGCCGTTTGTGCTTCTTTAATTTCAGGGCCTTTAATAAAGTACGTTTGAACAATCATAAATAGATTCCCAACTACCCAATAAAGTGATAATGCTGCCGGAAAATTAATAGCAAAAATGATAATCATGACTGGCATAATATAAAGCATCATCGCCATTTGTGGATTTTGATTTGCTGTACCTGCCATCATTAATTTTTGTTGAATAAACGTTGTGATACCCGCTACTAAAGGTAAAACATAAATTGGATCCGGATTTCCCAGGTCAAACCATAAGAAGTTATGATCTTTAATCGCTTCTGTTCTCACAATCGCATGATAGAAACCAATTAAAATCGGCATCTGAATGATAAGAGGAAAACACCCTGCTAAAGGATTTACTCCGTGACTTTGGAATAAAGCCATCGTTTCTTGTTGAAGCTTTTGTTGAGTTTGTGCATCCTTAGAGCTATGTTTTTCACGAAGCTTTTTCATTTCCGGTTGTAAAGCTTGCATAGCTTTAGAGTTTTTCGTTTGTTTAATCATTAATGGCAGGATCGCTAAACGGATAATTAAGGTAACAATGATGATTGCTAAACCATAAGATCCACTAAAGAAATCTGCAACTAATGTAATTAATTGTGATAAAGGATATACAATATATTCATTCCATATTCCGCTACTTTCAGGGGTAATCGGCTGATTATATTCCGTACAACCTGAAAGTAGAGCCATTAGCCCAATGATTGCCATTAGAGCTATTAATCTTTTTTTCACCCTCAATTTCCTCCCAACTAATATGCTTCCAATAATATTTAAGGACGTGTTCCCTCAATCTCTGCTAAAAAAGTACAATCTCTCGTATTGTAACATTTTTTTTAGATTATGTGATGACGAAACCTGTCTTAATCGTGAATAGTTTTTTACTTTTTACTATCATATTTGCCAAAAGAAGACCTTTTCAATACTTTTCCTCTTTTTAGCACATGGGTAAGACTACTCTTAACCTCATGAAAATTCATTTCGGCCGCCGGTTTTCTGGCGATGATTAAATAATCGTAGTTTCCTTGAACATCTTCTTTTAACTCTAAAAAAGATTGTCTAACATAACGTTTGATTTTATTTCTACAAACGGCATTTCCTATTTTCTTACTAACAGAAATTCCAATACGGAAAGGTTGAGGCTCTTCTTTTTTTAATAGATATAAAACGAATTGCCTATTGGCATACGACGTTCCTTTTTTAAAAATCTCCTGGAACTCTTTATTCTTTTTCACTCTTTGATCTTTACGCATTGGCCACACCTATTTTTCAATTTTGATTTTCATTGGCTTATTTATATGAAATTATATGCCATGTTCCTACTAATTCAAAATACAAATAAGCCAAATGAATCCTTTTCCATATATAACGGAAAAAAAAGACCACTGAGTCAGTTCAGTGGCCTAAGCAGATAATACTTTTCTTCCCTTGCTACGACGACGAGCTAAAACATTACGTCCGTTTTTTGAGCTCATACGTGCACGGAAACCGTGTACTTTACTTCTTTTACGATTATTTGGTTGAAACGTTCTTTTCATCTATGACACCTCCCTGAAGGATTCATCTTTATAAGTTAAAGACATACTCCACTATTATAAAGACGTCACCTATAAAAAGTCAACAGTGAGATTATTTTTCTTTAGAACGTTCTACAAGATCTGCACCATTTCTATAAAAAAATGGCCTGTGGATAGTATTCGACACCATTTGAAATTATCCACAACACATATTGACAAGTTTTTCACAAGTTCATGTCTTGTGGACAATTTCATTCCACAAGCTCCCTGGGTTGTGGATAATATTTAAAAAGCATTGCACCTCTAAGGATATTTTGATATGATTATTGTGTTTTCACTCTTAATAACTACGATCATGAATTTGATTTATCCACAAAATGTGGATATCGTGTGGGTAACTTATTCAGATGGTTTGTAAAACGTTGTCCACAGGTGGTGGATATTGTCGAAAAACCAAACTCTTTCCTTATTATATATATTTTCCACATTCATTAAATTGTATTTTTATTAAATAGAGAGAATGAAGAACGTTTATCCGACGTATATGTTGTACAGAAGTTATACAAAAGAGAAAAGGAGGGAGTATACTTGGAGAATATCGGAGATCTTTGGAGTAAAGCCTTGGAAAATATCGAAAAGAAAATCAGTAAACCTAGTTTTGATACTTGGTTGAAATCGACGAAGGCTCATTCCATTCAAGGGGATACTCTTGTCATTACAGCTCCAAATGAATTTGCTAGAGATTGGTTAGAAGGACGGTATTCTCAATTAATCTCTGGGGTTTTATATGATATTACAGGCGAAGAACTCGTTGTAAAATTTATTATTCCTCAAAACCAGGAACCAGAAGAGTTTGATATTCCGGTACCACCGAAAAAATCTTTAAAAGATGATGATAATCAAGATTTAAATCAAAATATGTTGAATGCTAAATATACTTTTGACACATTTGTTATCGGATCCGGAAACCGATTTGCCCATGCAGCTTCCTTAGCTGTAGCAGAAGCACCGGCTAAAGCCTACAACCCTTTATTCATTTATGGGGGAGTTGGTTTGGGAAAAACTCACTTAATGCATGCTATCGGTCATTATGTATTAGAGCATAATCCAGCTGCTAAAGTGGTGTATTTGTCTTCTGAAAAATTCACAAATGAATTCATTAACTCTATTCGTGATAATAAAGCCGTAGACTTTCGTAATAAATATAGAAGCGTAGACGTTTTATTAATAGACGATATTCAATTTTTAGCTGGAAAAGAGCAAACTCAAGAGGAATTTTTCCATACCTTTAATACATTGCATGAAGAAAGCAAACAAATTGTTATTTCCAGTGATCGTCCTCCAAAGGAGATTCCTACATTAGAAGACCGACTTCGTTCTCGATTCGAATGGGGACTAATTACAGACATTACACCTCCAGATCTCGAGACACGGATTGCAATCTTACGAAAAAAAGCAAAGGCAGAAGGATTAGATATTCCTAATGAGGCCATGCTTTATATTGCCAATCAAATTGATTCTAATATTCGTGAGTTAGAGGGAGCATTAATTCGAGTAGTTGCTTACTCTTCTCTGATTAATAAAGATATAAATGCTGATCTTGCAGCCGAAGCATTAAAAGATATTATTCCAAGCTCAAAGCCTAAGGTCATTACCATACAAGAAATTCAACGGGTAGTTGGAGAGCACTTCAATGTCAGACTTGAAGATTTCAAAGCGAAGAAGCGTACGAAATCCATAGCCTTTCCTAGACAGATTGCTATGTACCTTTCTAGAGAAATGACGGATTCTTCTCTCCCTAAAATTGGGGAAGAATTCGGAGGAAGAGATCATACTACGGTCATTCATGCTCATGAAAAAATTAGTACAATGCTCGGAGCAGATGCTTTACTTCAGCAGCAACTCAAAGAAATTCGCGATTCTTTAAAATAATTAGTACAACCGATAAGTGAATACTGTTGATAACTAACACCAACTAGCACACAGTCTGTCCACATGTGGATAGGCTGTGTTTCCGTTCGATTCACACACTTATCCACATATCAACAGGCCCTACTAGTACTATTACTATTTTAAATAAATTATTAATATATGTTTCAGTCCATAAAATTATGTGCAAATTGGAGGAAAAAATCATGAAATTTGTTATTCAAAGAGAGGCTCTTGTTCAAAGTGTTCAAGATGTAATGAAAGCCGTAACATCAAGAACGACGATTCCCATTCTTACAGGAATTAAAATTATCGCTACTGAAGAAGGTGTAACCTTAACTGGAAGTGATTCAGATATTTCAATTGAATCCTTTATTCCTAAGGAAGAAGAAGGCTCAGAAATCGTTGAAATAATGGATAATGGTGGAATAGTCCTTCAAGCGAAGTTTTTCAGTGAAATTGTAAAGAAATTACCGAAGGATACTGTTGAAATAGAAGTTCAAAATCATTTTCAAACCGTGATTCGCTCTGGTAAAGCAGAATTCAATTTGAATGGTTTGGATCCAGAAGAATATCCACACCTTCCTCAAATTGAAGAAGGAAACGGAATTAAAGTTTCTACGGATCTTTTAAAAACAATGATTAGACAAACAGTATTCGCAGTGTCCACCTCAGAAACACGCCCTATCTTGACAGGTGTAAACTGCCAGATTGCAGACGGGGAATTAAGCTGTATTGCAACAGATAGTCACCGACTAGCAATGAGAAAAGCTCCAATCGAAACAATTCACGATGCGTCTTACAATATTGTTATTCCAGGTAAAAGCTTAAATGAGTTAAATAAAATTCTGGATGATACAGATGAACCGGTAGAAATCGTCATCACTGAAAACCAAGTTTTATTTAAAGCAAAGCATCTTTTATTCTTCTCTCGTTTACTAGAAGGGAATTATCCTGATACAAGCCGTCTGATCCCTTCTGATACAAAAACGGAGCTTACTCTTAACACGAAAGAATTTTTACAAGCAATTGATCGTGCCTCTCTATTAGCAAGAGAAGGAAGAAATAACGTGGTTAAACTTTCAACCCTTGAAGGTGGAATCATTGAAATTTCCTCCAATACACCAGAGATTGGTAAAGTTATAGAAGAGGTTCAGAGTGAATCAGTTGAAGGGGAAGATTTGAAGATTTCCTTTAGCGCAAAATACATGATGGATGCACTAAAAGCCATTGAAGGAACTGAAATCTACGTGAATTTCACTGGAGCTATGAGACCTTTCGTCTTAAAACCTCTACATGATGATTCAATCCTTCAATTAATCCTACCTGTAAGAACGTATTAATTATTATTTCAGAAGCCAATGCCTAGAAGAGAAAGGCATTGGCTTTTTTTATGAGGTTGCTTTTTGTTTGTCAACTACTAGTTTCTTCTCGAAAATAGTAACAATATCTTTCCGAAAACAGCTTTTAAAAAACAGTTCCAAGTCTTACTAAACAGCATTCATTATCATTAGTTGTGACTTAACCAAGTTTAGAGTAAAATAAGATATTAGAGACTTATACGGAAAGTAGTGATTTTAGTGGCGAAGCAGATCACAATTGAAACGGAAATCATCACTCTGGGACAATTCTTGAAGCTGGCTGAAGTGATTCAGTCTGGTGGAATGGCGAAATGGTTCCTAAGTGAATATGAAGTTTACATAAATGGAGAGCAAGACCAAAGAAGAGGCAGAAAGCTTTCGATTGGTGACAAAGTTGAAATTCCAGAGGTAGGAGTCTTTGTTGTTGCGGGAGAATAATAAAGGGTGTTATTTCCATGTACATTGAACAATTAGAATTGAAAAACTATCGTAATTACGAATCGATTGAAGTCAATTTCGAAAATAAAGTAAACGTCATCCTGGGTGAAAATGCTCAAGGTAAAACGAATATTATGGAATCCATCTATGTCCTGGCTATGGCTAAATCTCATCGGACATCAAATGATAAAGATTTAATCCGTTGGGACGAGGAATATGCTAAAATAAAAGGTAGGATTCAAAAGTATAATGGCGCATTACCTTTAGAGCTGATTCTTTCGAAAAAGGGAAAGAGAGCCAAGAGTAATCACCTTGAACAACAGAAGCTTAGTCAATACGTTGGGAATATGAATGTCGTGATGTTTGCGCCTGAAGATCTCCATCTGGTAAAGGGCAGCCCACAAGTTAGGCGCCGTTTTATTGATATGGAAATTGGTCAGGTCTCTCCTGTTTATTTACATGATATCAGCCTTTATCAGAAAATATTACAGCAGCGCAATCATTATTTGAAACTGTTACAAACTAGAAAACAAAAAGATCAAACGATGCTGGATGTTTTAACAGAACAATTCATTGAAGTCGCTGTAAAAATAACAAAAAAGCGATTTGAATTTGTTCAATTACTTGAAAGCTGGGCAAAACCAATTCATTCTGGAATTTCAAGAAACTTAGAAACCTTGGAAATCAGATATAAACCGTCTTTAGAGGTATCAGATGATCAAGAATGGTCAAAAATGGTAGATATATATCAACAGAAATTCGATGGTATTCGAGAAAGAGAAATTGATCGAGGGGTAACGCTGATCGGACCTCATCGGGATGACCTTCAATTTATCGTTAATGATCGAGACGTTCAGACATTTGGATCTCAGGGACAACAACGAACAACAGCTCTATCTGTTAAGCTTGCTGAAATTGAGTTAATCCATTCTGAAATAAAAGAATATCCCATTCTACTATTAGACGATGTACTATCAGAATTAGATGATTATCGTCAATCACATTTATTAAATACCATTCAAGGAAAAGTTCAAACCTTTGTTACAACTACAAACGTAGATGGTATTGATCATCAAACCTTGAATGAAGCCACAACCTTTGAAGTAGAAGCGGGATCAATGAAAAGACTGAAATGAGGTGTTTCCTTGTACATTCATGTTGGAGAAGATGTCATGGTTCGAACAGATGAAATCATCGCAATTATTGATCGAGACACCGTACAATTTTCAGAAGAAATTCAGCATTTTTTGAAAAATAAAGAAAAACACCTTTGTAATCTTGCAAAGGGTTCATATAAATCTCTTGTGATTACGTTTAATCAATTGTATCTTTCACCATTAGCATCAAGTACGTTAAAGAAGCGATCAAAGAAATACTCAAACTATGAGAATTTATTATAGAATATAAAGCCCTGAAGGTTAGAAAGTGTAGGTGAATCGATATGGCTATGGACCAAAAACAAGCACAAGGTCAATCCTATGATGAAAATCAGATTCAGGTTTTAGAAGGATTAGAGGCCGTTCGTAAAAGACCAGGAATGTACATCGGGTCTACAAGTGGAAGAGGTTTGCACCATCTAGTATGGGAAATCGTTGATAATAGTATTGATGAAGCTCTTGCTGGCCACTGTAATGAAATTGAAGTCATTATTGAAGAAGATAATAGTATCACCGTTACCGATAATGGACGTGGTATTCCAGTTGGTATTCATGAAAAAATGGGTCGTCCTGCCGTAGAGGTCATCATGACGGTTCTTCATGCTGGTGGTAAATTTGGTGGAGGAGGATACAAAGTATCCGGTGGACTTCACGGTGTTGGAGCATCCGTAGTAAACGCCTTATCTACTGAACTTGAAGTAAACGTTCATCGTGACGGGAAAGTTTATTATCAAAAATTCGAAAAAGGTGTTCCGAGCTTCGATCTGAAAGTAATTGGTGAAACAGATAAAACAGGAACGATCATTCACTTTACACCCGATCCTGAGATCTTCACTGAAACCATTGAATATGACTACGATACGTTGGCAAACCGTATTCGTGAGCTAGCTTTCTTAAATAGAGGAATTCAAATTAGTATTGAAGACAAGCGTGGAGAAGGTAAAAGAAGAGATTATTTTTACGAGGGCGGAATTAAATCCTATGTTGAACATTTAAACCGTTCTAAAGAAGTCATTCATGAAGAACCAATCTACATTGAGGGAGAGAAAGATGATATTACAGTTGAAATTGCCATTCAATACAATGATGGCTTTGCAAGTAATATTTATTCTTTCGCGAACAATATCCATACTCATGAAGGTGGAACACATGAATCTGGATTCAAAACAGCTCTAACTAGAATTATTAACGACTATGCCCGTAAAAATCATGTTTTTAAGGATAATGATGCTAATCTTTCTGGTGAAGATGTTCGAGAAGGATTAACAGCGATTATTTCCATAAAACATCCTGACCCTCAGTTTGAAGGACAAACAAAAACAAAACTTGGAAATTCGGAAGCAAGAACGATAACAGATGCCCTATTCTCAGAGCATTTAGAAACGTTCTTACTTGAAAATCCAGTCGTGGCTAGAAAAGTAGTGGAAAAAGGACTTATGGCAGCACGTGCTCGTTTAGCTGCGAAAAAAGCGAGAGAGTTAACTCGACGTAAAAGTGCTTTAGAAATATCAAGCTTACCTGGTAAATTGGCCGATTGCTCATCGAAGGATCCAAGTATTAGTGAAATTTACGTAGTTGAGGGAGACTCAGCCGGTGGATCAGCTAAACAAGGTCGAGATCGACATTTCCAGGCAATCCTTCCATTACGAGGAAAAATCATTAACGTAGAGAAAGCCCGTTTAGATAAAATTCTTTCAAACAACGAGGTTCGTGCTATTATCACAGCACTGGGCACAGGAATTGGTGAAGATTTTGATTTAGCGAAAGCCAGATATCACAAGATTGTTATCATGACCGATGCCGACGTTGATGGTGCTCACATTAGAACACTATTATTAACGTTCTTCTATCGATACATGAGACAGATTATAGAAGCAGGCTATATTTACATCGCTCAGCCACCGTTGTATAAGATACAGCAAGGTAAGAAGATTGAGTATGCATACAATGATAAAGAGTTGGATCGTATTCTTGCAGAAATTTCGCCAACACCTAAGCCAGGAATTCAACGTTACAAAGGTCTTGGTGAGATGAATCCAGAGCAGCTTTGGGAAACAACTATGGATCCTGAAACAAGAACCTTGCTTCAAGTAAGCCTGCAAGATGCTATTGAAGCAGACGAAACCTTTGAAATCTTAATGGGTGATAAAGTAGAACCAAGACGTAACTTCATTGAAGAAAATGCAGCTTACGTGAAAAACTTGGATATTTAAAGAAATGTGGAAGGGCTTTGGTTAGAGGCGACAAGCATAAGGCAGGATTGACTTATGACATCGAGCCTCTAAGCCCTGGAGCTGGACAAGAAGAAAAGTGAAGCAACAGAATAGATGCTTGTCTTCTATTCTGTCTTTTACATAGCGGACAAGGCAAAGAATGAGAAAGGTATAAATCTTTCTTAAAAGGAGGTCCCTTTTACTATGGCAGAAACACCAAGATCTAATGTTAAAGAGATTAATATAAGTAATGAAATGCGCTCATCTTTCCTCGATTATGCGATGAGTGTTATCGTTTCTCGTGCACTACCTGATGCTCGTGATGGCTTAAAGCCTGTACATCGACGTATTTTATATGCGATGAACGACTTAGGTATGACGGCTGATAAAGCCTACAAAAAATCAGCACGTATCGTCGGTGAAGTAATCGGTAAGTACCATCCACATGGTGACTCAGCCGTTTATGACACAATGGTGCGTATGGCACAAAATTTTAACTATCGTTACATGCTTGTCGACGGTCACGGAAACTTCGGTTCAGTTGATGGAGATGCGGCGGCAGCAATGCGTTATACAGAAGCTCGTATGTCAAAGATTTCAATGGAACTTATTCGTGATATTAACAAAGATACCATCGACTATAAAGACAACTATGATG
This sequence comes from Rossellomorea aquimaris TF-12, assembly GCF_001648555.1. GTDB lineage: Bacteria > Bacillota > Bacilli > Bacillales > Bacillaceae_B > Rossellomorea > Rossellomorea aquimaris. The sequence goes on from NZ_LQXM01000025.1 coordinate 287,240, forward strand.
GCACAGAAAGAGAACCTGAAGTATTACCTGCTCGTTTTCCTAACCTGCTAGTAAATGGATCTTCTGGTATCGCCGTAGGAATGGCAACAAATATTCCACCTCATAATCTTGGAGAGGTTATAGATGGAATTCTTGCATTGAGTAAAGACCCTGACATTACGATTCCAGAATTAATGGAATTTATTCACGGGCCCGATTTCCCTACAGCTGGATTAATCGTTGGAAGAAGCGGAATACGTCGTGCATATGAATCTGGTAAGGGTTCGATTACTATGCGTGCTCGTGTTGAAATTGAGGAACGAAGCAATGGGAAAGAAACGATTATTGTTCATCAAATTCCTTATCAAGTAAATAAAGCCAGACTTATTGAAAAAATAGCTGACCTAGTTCGTGATAAGAAGATTGATGGAATCACAGATTTACGTGACGAATCGGATAGAAACGGAATGCGTATCGTAATTGAAGTAAGAAAAGACGCTAATGCAAATGTTCTATTAAACAATCTATATAAACAAACAGCTCTTCAAACCAGCTTTGGAATAAACTTATTAGCATTAGTTGATGGGCAGCCAAAGGTATTGAACTTAAAGGAATGTCTATATCACTATCTTCAGCATCAACGAATAGTTATTCGTCGTAGAACTGAGTTTGAACTGCGTAAAGCAGAAGCCAGAGCACATATTTTAGAAGGATTACGAATTGCATTAGATCACATTGATCAGATTATTGCTCTTATTCGTGGATCGCAAACCACTGAGCTTGCTAAACAAGGGTTGATGGAAAACTTCTCCCTTTCTGAAAAGCAGGCCCAAGCTATTCTTGATATGAGACTACAACGTTTAACTGGTTTAGAAAGAGAAAAGATTGAAGAAGAATATCAAGAATTAGTTAAATTAATTAGTGAATTAAAAGCCATTCTTGCTGACGATGAAAAAGTTCTTGAAATTATTCGTGAAGAGCTGATTGAAATTAAAGAACGCTTTAACGATGAAAGAAGATCTGAAATTGTTGCAGGTGGTATTGAAAATATAGAAGACGAAGACTTGATACCAAGAGAAAACATCGTTGTCTCCCTAACTCACAATGGTTATATTAAGCGCCTTCCTGTCTCGACTTACCGCAGTCAAAAGCGTGGGGGAAGAGGAATCCAAGGGATGGGTACGAATGACGAAGACTTTGTTGAACACTTGTTAACAACGTCAACCCATGACACCATTCTCTTCTTTACAAACAAAGGGAAAGCATACAGAGCCAAAGGATATGAAATTCCTGAGTTCAGTCGTACAGCTAAAGGACTTCCTATCATTAATCTACTAGGTGTAGAAAAAGATGAATGGATCAATGCCATGATTCGAGTAGAGGAATTTGTAGATGATTGGTACTTATTCTTCACAACGAAACAAGGGATTTCCAAGCGTACACCGGTTTCTGACTTTGCCAATATCCGTACCAACGGTCTAATTGCCATCAACCTTCGAGAAAATGATGAGCTCATCTCTGTGAAACTGACAGATGGTGAAAAAGATATGATCATTGGAACGAAAAAAGGTATGCTGATTCGATTCCCGGAAACGGATGTTCGTTCTATGGGAAGAACAGCCACAGGAGTAAAAGGTATTAATCTTGGCGATGACGATATCGTTGTTGGGATGGAAATACTTGAAGAGAAAAACGATGTACTTGTCGTTACTGTTAATGGTTACGGTAAACGTACTCCGGCTAGTGAGTACAGAATCCAAACCCGTGGTGGTAAAGGTCTGAAAACATGTAATGTAACCGAGCGTAATGGAGAATTAGTCTCTGTAAAAGCTGTTACTGGTGAAGAAGATCTAATGATTATCACAGCTCATGGTGTCCTGATTCGAATGGATGTAAATGGTATTTCAACAACCGGGCGTAACACCCAGGGGGTTAAACTTATTCGACTTCAAGAAAGTGAGTTTGTTTCTACGGTTGCTAAAGTTGAGAAAGAAGAAGAAGAAGAACCTGAAGAATTAGAAGGATCAGAGCAAGAAGTTGAAATCAACGAAGAAACTGTTGATCACGATAGCGACAATACAGAAGAATAACAACTCAAAAGCTATTTCTAGTAAAATCCATACTAGAAATAGCTTTTTTTTTGAAAAAAACCATCAATTATAAAAGTAATTTGGTAAAATAAACTAATAGACATAGGGTTGATGTGAGGTGCTTAAGTTTGAAAGTATATCGAGACGAAGCTCAAATTGGATGCATTTTAGAAGAAGACATCATGGGAATGGGAACAAGTCCTATAATCCCAAAGAATACAGTGCTAAATGAAGAACATATAAAAATTCTCCAAGCATTTAATATTAAAGAGTTATTAGTAGAGAAGACAAAGGCAGATGGAAGCTTGTTTAAGCCAATGCAAACTTCTTCAAAGAAAGAAAATCAAGATAACACTACTAAAGAGGGAAATTCTAAAAGCTTTATTGAAATTTATTTACCCTCTGTTCAAGAGTTTAAGAAGGAATTCATTAACTGGCAATCGGGAATGGCTGTAAATGTAGCTAAGATGAGAGAACTAATGTTACCGTTGATTCAAGTCGTTGAGAAGAACCCTAAATATTTATACTCTCTTAATCAATATTCTGACAAGCAGGACTATATGTATCACCATGCTGTAGCTGTCAGCATTTTGAGTGCCATGTTAGGCAGAAAACTGGGATTGAATAAGGGACAAGTGAATCAATTAGCCCTTGCTGGAGTATTAGCCGATTGTGGTATGTCGAAGGTAAGCACAATCATTCTCAAAAAAGAAAAACCTCTAACAGAAAGTGAATTCAAAGAGGTAAAGCAACACACGGTAAACGGTTATAAAATGATTAAAGATACTCCTCTATTAAAATCAGAAACTAAACTAGCAATTTTTCAGCATCATGAGCGATTTGATGGGACAGGATATCCTTCTTCTGAAAAAAATGAACGAATTCATTTATTTTCTCAAATTGTCGGCATAGCAGATGTTTTTCACGCAATGACCTCTGAAAGGATATATAGAAGCAAGCAACCAATCTTTAAAGTATTAGACATGATAAGCAAAGACTTGTTTGGGAAATTTGATATTAAAGTGGTAAATGGATTGCTGCAATTGTTAGGAGATCTAAGGACTGGAACAATTGTTAAACTTTCAAATGGTGAAAAGGGAGAAGTAGTATTTACGAAGGAAAACTACTTTACAAAGCCAATTGTAAAAATACAAGAATCAGGACAGTTATTGGATTTATCCAAACAAAATGAGATTTTTATTACAGAGGTAGTAAACTAGAATACAAAAAAATAAACCAGGATTTTAACGCAATTATAATGGTTTATTTTTTTTGTATATTTCTATTGTCAAAGTGCTTAAAAGTATGTATAATATTATTTGTTGTCGAAAAGGCATTACATAATTATTTCGAAAAAAACTTTTGTGAAATAGTAAAAATACCTTGACGGTAACTAACGAAAGATGTTATATTATATAAGTCGCTTCAAACGAAGTGCGCAAAACATTGAACCTTGAAAACTGAACAAAACAAGACGAAACGTCAACGTTAATTCTAGATTTACAAGTAACACAAGAGCTATTCAAACTTTTATCGGAGAGTTTGATCCTGGCTCAGGACGAACGCTGGCGGCGTGCCTAATACATGCAAGTCGAGCGGATTGATGGGAGCTTGCTCCCTGATATCAGCGGCGGACGGGTGAGTAACACGTGGGTAACCTGCCTGTAAGATTGGGATAACTCCGGGAAACCGGGGCTAATACCGAATAATTCATTTCCTCGCATGAGGAAATGTTGAAAGGTGGCTTTTAGCTACCACTTACAGATGGACCCGCGGCGCATTAGCTAGTTGGTGAGGTAACGGCTCACCAAGGCGACGATGCGTAGCCGACCTGAGAGGGTGATCGGCCACACTGGGACTGAGACACGGCCCAGACTCCTACGGGAGGCAGCAGTAGGGAATCTTCCGCAAG
>NZ_LQXM01000026.1 GCF_001648555.1 Rossellomorea aquimaris TF-12
CTTTTCTTATTGTCCAGCTCCGGCGGCTAGAGGCTCGAGGTCATAAGTCAAACCTACCAAAAAGGCAAAGGGCGCCTTTCCGGAAGGTTCGTCTTATGCTTGTCGCCTCTTAGCAAGCCGCCTCCGCTTTTCTTATTGTCCAGCTCCGGCGGCTAGAGGCTCGAGGTCATAAGTCAAACCTACCAAAAAGGCAAAGGGCGCCTTTCCGGAAGGTTCGTCTTATGCTTGTCGCCTCTGAGCGAGCCGCCTCCGCTTTTCTATGTAAATAATATTTCTATATAAGAAGAAACCAACAGAATAGTAATTAGAATATTGATGGTTCTAAAGACTTTAGGCTGGCGTTCTTCAGGTATTTCTTTTTGTAAACATAAAGCGTTTGTCATTTTATTTATATAGAATAAAATAAATACGGCAAAAACTAAAAACATGGAGATCATCCAAACCCCTCCCCGTTATCTCCTTTAAGCTCTACAATACCAAACTATTTCTATAAATGGTAGCAGTACACTGTACCAATAAGAAAGTAGAAGGGTGACATCAATCATTGACCAATCCGTCAACGAATTTTCATCACCCTTACTGATAAATTAATATTTCATACCCTTCTTCATTTTCTTCAATTAATGCGTTCTTTGGTGAAGACATTAACTGCTTTACATAAATAAAGTCAATTGCACAAATTCCTGAATGATAGGCAAGTAGCATGGTAAAGTAATGGGAATAATGTGCAAAGTGGAAACATCCATATAACAAGATACTGTTAATTATCAGAAATGGAGTAATTAAAGCTAATAAATAACGGTATTTTGAAATAGGTATGTCCACCCGTAAAGACACGATAGGAAGAATCGCTAATTTCCGATTACATTTCCATTTCATTTTGCTCACATAAGGAAAGATAGGAAGAAAATGAAAAAACTTATGCATAGGGTATATACTAATTAGTCCAAAAATGAAAACCATTAAATGATTATCATAAAATGAACTAGGAAATAGTAACTTAATTGGAACGTATATAAATGAGAATACCATCATCATGATGATGGATGAAAGTAAAAAGACTCGGTAAAAACCAAATTGTTTTTCTAAGTTTATTGATTTCCAGCAATGCATAAAAAAATCGCCTCCATAGACGACAAGGTTTAATTTAACGCTTAACATACCTTATTACGATTGGAGGAAAAAATCAATAGGTTTTTAATAGTTTTTTCAATGATTTTTCAAGAGGTATTTAAAGACATACATTTTATTGTTTTGTACAATGAAAACGGGAAAGATCAATTATTTTACATAGTATGAATCATATGAATTTTTATGAGTGTTTTAGATCATTTTCTATATTCGTACCTAATCAAAGGAAAAACGACTTAATGGTCGCTTTTCATATCAAACTATCAACAGATTGGTGATTAAAATGGATGATTTACTAAATATAATAGAAAAGCTTGAATATTATCAGAGACTTATGGCTGAAATGGTGCCAAAGGAAGGATATGCCTTTCATCGATTGGTCATTAAGAATGGATTAACAGAGGAAGAGGTGGAGGAATTTTATAATCTTTGTGATGTGATGAGCAAGAAAATAGAAAAACAAAAAGCGGAAGAATTTGTTTACAATACTCCGCTTTTTAAAGAATTTGAAAAGGAATTGCACTCAGAGCTGAATGTGATTGAAGTGGTTGATAGCTGTTTAGCTCAGAATATTTATCCAACTTTAATGCAACAGTTAAAAAAGAGTTTATAGATTAAGCGAGATCTTCTTTATCTTCAAACAATTCACTAAGCTTGCCATTGTCATCTGAGAAATCATTATCAATGTTGTGAAATGACTTTTCGAATATCTCCATGAAATCGTTTCCGTATATATTTCGAACCACAGTCATCATTTCAATCATTTCAGGGAACTTTCCATATAATTCTCTTAATGGAGAGACTCCTTGAAAAATGGAATGACTCTCTGGCTTATAATTCTTCATAAGTTCCAGAAGAATTCCTTCACCTTTTTCAGTTAGTTGAATATATGTGTTCCTTTTATCATTGTCACGTTTCGAAAATTGCAATAATTCTCTTTCCTCCAACTTTTTTGAAAAATTAAAAGCTGTCGATACATGCATGACTCCGAACTTCGCTACGTCTGAAATTGAAGCACCTTTAAGGTGATACGCAATCCAAAGAATATGGTGTTCATTAATATTTAAGTCGTATGGCTTGATCCACTGTTGCCAGTCTTTTTCAATGGCTTTCCACAAAGCTTTACTAAGCTGAGCCATTCGTTGACTAAAGAGCATGGCTTCTTTTAAAGAAAATTCTCTTTCCTTCATTTCATTCACCCACTTTGCTAGAAAATCTTTTGAAACTACTTAAGTACTTAAATCCTCACTAAAACTACTATCGGAAAAAAGAAAGCGCTTATATTTTATTATGCCAATAAAATAAAAATTAATAAAGTCTAAATTGACAAAATTTTTAGAAGTCTACAATTTTTGGTGTTTTTTTCTAGTAATAGGCGAGTAAAAAAGCTTTTTTTTAAGTATTCAGCGATTGATATTAACATGTAAGAAAAAAGCCTGTTCTTAAAATTGCTGTTTTTCACTATTAAGCTTTGTCACGCAAATCTATTTAATATGGTGAGGGGAACTGCCTATACTCCTGCGGGAAAACGGGCGTGCTAAAGACCCCCAACTTAAAGAAAAAAGACCCTCATTACTTTTGTAATGGATCTCATCTTTTGAAAAGTTAAGATTCATTACAAAAGTAATTTGGGTCATGGGATGGTTATTTTGGTGAATTTAAAGAATTCTCAAGATCTTCAATTGATTTTTGGATAGCTTGCAGTTCCTCTTGAAGCTGCTGGTTATTAGGTTCAGTTGAAGCTTGCCACTGCTTAAATGAAGTTTGAAGGTCTTTGGAAAGCTGTATTACTGTTTCCTTCCCTTCTTGAGAAAGAGTTCCGATTGAATCTTTAATTTCTCCAATGTGAATCTTCATATCTTCAAAGACCTGGCTCCAATCATCTTTTTTGTCCTTGAGCTGAGTTCTAAGATCTTTCCCTGAAGAAGGGGCTGAAAGAATGGCGCTAATTCCGCCGATGACTCCACCAATTAATAGTCCGTATCCTAACGATTTTTTTCTCATTATTGATCACCTCATTCTTCTATAATACTCTATTTCTACAACTAATCTCTATATTCCTTTCCCTAAAATGCCATTTTAAAAACAACTCAAATCATATCCTTAAACTTTTCAGCATAAAAATAAGGTTAAGAGGCTGAATGGGGGAGGAGTGTGGAAGGATGGACGGCATTATTTTTGGTTTTTTTGCACTTAGTGGCGTATTGTTCTTAAGTATGGTTTATAATTTTATCAGTATTCAAAAGCCGGGTATGTATCCTCCGAAGAATATTTTAAAGAAACGAGCAGCCATTTTAGGTTCTGGAGGATTGGTGACCTTTTTAGTTGGTGTTTTTTGTTGGCTGATTGTTTAGTATTAAAGATAAAAAAGGGACAACATTCAAAAGAATGTTGTCCCTTTATATCATATTAGGATAGTTGTTCAGTTGTAACAGCTTCCTTAATGGTTGAACGTTTTAAGATACCGTTAATGATTGGATATACAACAAACATTGCACCAGCATTTACTAATGTGGCTGGAAGTACTACTGCTGCAAATAGAGCGAAAAATGCTCCTGGTAATCCAACAATTAAATAGGCAGAAAGCAAGAAAATACTCCCTGAAACAAGTGTTCCGACTGCTGTAAGCACAGAAGCACCTATAATAGTTGAAGTAAACCTTTTGCTTGCTAAAAATAAACCATAGAAAACGAATGCTGTGATAGGCTTATCAATCAGATTAGGTAGAAAACCTCCAGGGAATTGTGTGGTTAAACCTGAAATAACCCCGGTTAAGATACCTAATAACAAAACATTTTTCCTTGCTGGAAAAAGGATAATTCCTAAAAACATCATCGTTAGCATCATATCAGGCTTCATTCCTAAAAAGATACCTGGTATAACAGTGTGTAGAACGGCTCCGATCCCAACTAATAAAGATAGGGATACTAGTGTTTTTGTATTCATTTCTCATCTCTCCTCAACTATTCTATACTTTTAATAGGTCTTCTCCTAATGTGCACTCATTGCCATTAGCGAAAAGATAGGTATATTATAACACGGTATGACACCTTGTCAAAGGTAAAAGGTCCGATATTTCTAGCTTTAGTTATGACAAGTGCTGTCCTATTGAATCAGCTATTTCCTTTAAATCTTCTTGGGTGTATTCATCATTATGTGTTTTCCAAATAGCACCGAATCCGTCTCCTTTTCCGTAACGAGGAATTAGGTGAAGGTGAAAATGGAAAACAGATTGTCCTGCTTGTTCACCAGTATTACTTAACAAGTTCATTCCAACCGGTTCATACTCAGTTTTGATGCTATTAGCGATTTTTGGGGCGATGGAGAACAAGTGACTTGCTAACTCAGGTGTTAGCTCATATACATTTTCCTGATGTTCTTTAGGAATGAGTAAGGTATGCCCCTTTGTTACTTGACTAATATCAAGGAATGCGAGAACGTGTTCATCTTCATATACTTTCATAGCAGGAATATCACCTGAAATGATTTTACAGAAAATACAATCACTCATGTTATTTCCACCCTTCAAAATGGTATTTTTATGTAACGTGATTTAAAATGTATTTTAACATGAATTGGTATAGAAATGAAGAAGAGACAGGATCGATTTTCCTGCCTCTCTCTTCTGAAGGGGTATTACTTTAAAGGTTTATGCGGCAAGCTTCCTTCTCTTTGATAAACACCTCATTTGCTAGTAGCTGCTGTGTGAAGATACCATTCTTAAGTTAGAATGAATATTGTTCAATGCGACCATCCCCTTATCTTTTAGCTAATAAGCATTAAGACAGTAGAAATAGTAAGTCGTCTTGGACAAACACCTCATTTGCTATAAGCATGATTTGTGTAAACAAGTTGGAAGATGAATGACTTTGTTCAAAATGACCATCCCCTTATCTTTTTAGCTGTAAGCGAATAAGACGGTTGATTTAGTCAAAATGTGCTTTAACAAACACCTCATTTATCAAGTTAGTGACGAATGAAAATGGTGAGTGTGTCATTCACTATGAAGACGACCATCTTTAAAGTCGCAAACAATAGTGAAATCGGATAACTGGTCTTTAACAACCACCCCGTTTTTCTTATTGCTGGCCCCTTCAGATATTATGATGTGCAAAAAACCAATACTTATGAATACTAATAAATGGAATAGACGGTTTTCCTTCATGCCTTTATGATTGAATTTTGTTAAGATAGAGTTAATATAGTGGAACAGAAAGGACGTTGCTGCCCGTGTCATTATTAGAGATCACAAACCTCGTTGGAGGATATACCCGTAAACCGGTGTTAAAGGATATATCCTTTAACATTCACTCAAATGAAATTGTTGGCTTAATCGGATTAAATGGAGCAGGAAAAAGCACAACCATAAAACATATAATCGGCCTGATGGAGCCTAAACAAGGAGAAGTTTCCATTAATGGTCAGACATTAAAAAAGAATGCAGATGAATATCGCAAACAGTTTTCTTACATACCCGAAACACCTATTCTTTACGATGAATTAACTCTTGAGGACCATTTAAAGCTTACTGCTATGGCTTATGGATTATCAGAGGTTGAATATAAGGATAGAATCGATAAGCTTCTTAAGGCGTTTCGCATGGAAAAGAAGCTTAGCTGGTTTCCAGCTCACTTCTCAAAAGGAATGAAGCAGAAAGTCATGATTATGTGTGCTTTTCTAATTCAACCGAGTCTTTATATCATTGATGAACCCTTTGTTGGCCTGGATCCACTTGGTATTCAATCATTATTAGAGTGGATGGAGGAAATGAAGCAAAATGGTGCTGGAATTCTTATGTCAACGCACATATTAGCAACAGCAGAAAGATATTGTGACTCTTTTATCATTCTTCATGAAGGGAAAATTAGAGCGAAAGGTACATTAGAAGAGCTTCGTAAAGAATTTTCCATGGAAAATGCTACATTAGATGATATCTATATCCAGTTAACAAAGGAAGAGAATCATGATGAATAATGTAGAAAGTATTTGGAAAAAGCGAATTGTTGAGTATAATCAGGAGCTTCAAAAATATTTAAAATACATGTTTAATGATCATTTATTATTTGTTCTAATATTTGCATTAGGCGGAGCCGCTTTCACTTATAATCAATGGGTGAAGACGTTAGAACCAACATTCCCGGCTCCTATAATTATGGCGGTCATCTTAGGGGTTTTACTAGCCTGGAGCCCTGTTTATACCTTTCTTCGTGAAGCAGATGCTGTTTTTCTTTTGCCTTTAGAAGGCCGTTTATCCGGTTATTTCACCAAAAATATTTGGATTAGCTTTATGTTTCAATCCTATATTCAGTTGCTTGTGTTGGCAGCGTTAATGCCAATGTATGTTGCCGTTACCGGATCCACCTTTAAGCGTTTCTTTCCTTTACTTGCATTTATACTGGCATTGAAGGTTTGGAATTTATATGTGCGTTGGTTTATGCTGCGATTTCAGGAGAAAGAAGCCCATTGGATGGATTCTCTTTTACGAGTTTTATTAAGCGGGGCTATTGTGTTCTTGGTCTTGTCTGGAGCTCCTTATTGGATGACAATCCTGATAGGGATTATCATGCTACTTTACGCATTGTACTTTTATCAAACGTCGAAGACAAAGAATTTAAAATGGGATTTATTGATTAACCTCGAACAGCAAAGGATGTTAATTTTTTATCGTATTGCAAACATGTTTACCGATGTTCCGAAATTAAAAGGAAGGATTCACCGCAGAAAATGGTTGGACGGGCTAGTAAAGACGCCATTTTCAGAAGAGTACACGTATAGGTTTTTATACCTTCGCTCACTAGTAAGAACGAGTGAATATTCAGGTCTATATGTTAGGCTTACATTGATTGGAGCAGTATTAATTTATACAAATCAATCCTTACTAGTAGGTGTATTAACAGCTGTGTTATTCCTATATTTAACAGGCTTTCAATTGATTCCATTGTTTAAGCGTTTTGATTATAAAATTTGGGTACTCCTTTATCCAGTATCGAGAGAATTGAAAAAGTCTTCCTTTCAAAAGGTGATGAATCAATCGATGATGCTTCAAGCCGTCGTGTTTTCTCTACCTTTTTTAATAAAAGGTATGTTGCTTGAATGTGTCATTACTTTATTGCTTGGACTGTCATTTTCTCTCCTGTTTAGTCAGTACTACTTGGTTCAGCGATTAAAAAAGATGGAAGACAGCATCTATTAATGTAGTTTGAAATGAAAGAAAATAACGTTCCGAAAGAGAAGGTGATTCTACTTGCAACATGAAAAAGAAGAGCTTGAATCTTGGAAACGAAAATTTATTCGAAAATCATCAGTACTCCAACGAATGTCTAAACAGGCCCAGACGAAATTGAATCAGTGGATTCCTGAAAAAGCTCATAAGGTAGTAACAGAGAGTATTAAGGTGATGGTTGAAGGGACGTTAAAAGGGAGCGAATGGGTACCGGTTTCAAAAGTGACAAAACAGTCAACTTTACAGGATCGAGAGCGACTTATGAAGGATAGACTTGAATTTCACCGTAAAGCTGCAACCATTGAAGGTGCAGGTACTGGGGCAGGCGGAATCTTTCTTGGATTAGCAGATTTTCCCCTTCTCCTGTCAATAAAAATGAAATTCTTAAGTGAATGTTCCATTATCCATGGGTTTGATCCGAGGAGGTATGAAGAAAGATTATTCTTTTTGTATGTCTTTCAATTGGCATTCTCTAGTGATCAACATAAAAAAGATGTTCTGAACACCATCGAAAATTGGGACATTGAGAAAGAACGCCTTAAAGAGCTGGATTGGCGAACATTTCAGCAGGAGTATCGAGATTATATTGATTTTGTGAAAATGTTACAGCTTGTTCCGGGAATAGGGGCTGTGGTAGGGGCATATGCCAACTATCAGCTTCTGGATCAGTTGGGTGAAGTGGCAAAATTTGCGTATCGAATCCGGTATTTTAACGAAGTAGAAAATGGATAAAGGTCGATCAATGATCGATCTTTTCTTTTTATGTTAGGATGAATATTTGGACGCTAGGAAGAATAGATTCACATCGCTGTTTTTTTTAACAGTTGGAGTGAAGGTGTGAGACTCCAACAAATCAATACAAATAATACTATGAGAGGTGATTTCCCTATGAATAAACGGAAGAGAATATTAAAACCATTCGGCTTGATTTTATTTGTCCTCTTTTTCTTTCTGGCTGGTGTGTTCCACTTCATTCATGCTAGAGGATTTGCTCAAATGATCCCTCCATTCATTCCTATGAGGGAAGAAATGGTTTACATTACAGGCATGGTGGAATTTGTACTTGCAATATTATTATTGCTTCCTAAAACCCGTGAAAAAGCTGGGATATTTACAGCCATATATTTAGTGCTAATCTTCCCTGCCAATATATATGCAGCGATAAAAGGCATTCCTGCACCCGGAAGTGAGGAAGCAAATCAAGTATTGCTTTGGGTACGTTTATTATTCCAGCCCCTTCTCATTTGGTGGGTACTTGCAGTTAGTAAAGTAGAAGAGAAACGGTTTTATTAATAAGAAGGGATCAGCCTCTACCAAGAGGCTGATCCTTTTTGAATTTCTTTTACTGCGAAAAGGATTCTTTTTTAGAATGCTTCTCTTGGTATTGAAGTGTTGCTGAGGCTAATGATTTAGCGGCAATTAATAATGATTTTTCATTAATATCAAATTTAGGGTGATGATGAGGATAAGCAATATCCGCATTTTCAGGCATAGCACCTGTAAAGAAAAATGTTCCTTTTACTTTTTCCAAATAATAAGCAAAATCTTCTCCTCCCATTTGAGGCTCTATTTCTTCTACAGCATGAACTTCATCGATGTGTTTAGCATATTGAACAAATAAGTCCGTTTCCTCAGCGTGATTAACAACAGCAGGATAGCCTCGATCATAGTTATATTCATATTCACAACGTGCAGATAGACAGGTCCCTTTTATCACCTGTTCTATTTCTTTTTCAATAAAATCTCTTACTTCAGGGTTAAATGTTCTGACGGTTCCGATTAGCTTTGCTTGATCAGCAATCACATTGAAGGCATTATCGGCAATAAATGAACCAATGGTGACAACAGCTGGATGAATTGGGTTTACACGTCTACTTACAATTTGCTGAAGATCTGAAACGAGTTGGGAAGCAATGACAATGGAGTCCTTGGTTTTGTGAGGCTGAGCTCCATGACCTCCGGAACCTTTAATCGTTATTTCAAAACGGTCAGCAGCTGCCATAACCGGACCTGTTCTATATAGAACTTTCCCATATGGTTCCTGAGCCCAAAGGTGAGTTCCAAAGATAACATCAACACCATCTAAGCATCCGGCTTCAATCATTGATTTCGCCCCACCAGGAGCATATTCTTCAGCGTGTTGATGTATGAGTACGATTGTACCTGAAAGCTGATCTCTCATCTCATGAAGGGTTTTTCCTAGTACAAGAAGAGTGGCAGTATGGCCATCATGACCACAGGCGTGCATCACGCCTGGAACGGTTGAACGGTATTCAACATCTTTCTCATCGTGAATGGGAAGGGCATCAAAGTCTGCACGTAAAGCGACTGTCTTTCCAGGCAGTTTACCTTTAATGGTTGCAACGACACCATTACCACCGACACCTTCTTGCACTTGAACACCAATATTTTGATAGTAATCCGCAATATATTTCGAGGTGTTAACCTCTTTGAAAGATAATTCAGGATGTTGATGAAGAAATCTTCTGATATTAACCATTTCTAACCAACGTTCTTCTAATTTCTGATATAATTCATTCAGCAAACGTAAAACCTCCTAATAAATGTTGAAGATTAAGAATATTATAACATCAATTAAATTGGGGAAAGAGTTAAATCAAACAAAATAAAGGAGAAATTCAATGAAGAAGCCTCAATACATAAGCGCAATTATTTCATTCATATTATTTATGAGTATCGCCCATTTTGTTTTCTACAAAATGAATATTCCCTTTGATCCCTATTTATTAGAAGTAATGGGTAACTGGGAAATGATTAAAATGTTTTCCGTATTAGGAACTGAATTAGTCATCGGTTTCTCGTCTATTGCTTTGATTCTTTTTTTATGGTGGAAAAAGAAAGATTATGTTGGAGTTTTAACAGTCGTTGTAGCTGTTGCAGGAAGTAATGTGCTAAATAAAGTAATAAAAGGGTTAATGGAGAGAGAAAGACCAACCTTTGCTCATGGTGAAGAAGGATACAGCTTTCCAAGTGGACATGCAATGGTTGGAATTGTATTTCTATTCATTATTGCTTATTACATTAGTAAAGAGTTTACCTCGATAAAAATTAAAGTAACACTTTACATCTGTGGGTTTCTACTGGCTTTTGTAACAGGAATTAGCCGAATCGCAGAAAATGCTCACTACCCATCGGATGTTGCCGCAGGCTTCTTCCTGGGCTATTCTTACTTTGTGCTCTGCATTACCCTTTATGAGAAAAGACCGCAGGAAGAAAGATAGATAAAAGAGAGAGGGACGGACCTTGTAAGGTCCGTCCCTCTCTCTTTTATCTAAATCAAAAACATGGCTACGATGGTGGTGGCAGTTAGTCCGATGAGGACCGGGAGCAGGTTTCGTCTGGCAAGTTCGAATGGATCGACTCCGCAAATAGCTGCAGCTGGAATGAGTGCCCATGGAACGAGCGTTCCACCTCCAACCCAAATAGCTGCCACTTGACCTAATGCAGTAAGGGTAGCAATTCCTGAACCGATGCTTTCCGCAAACAAGTTAGCTACAGAACCTGCAAGAGAGATACCGGAAAAACCTGAGCCATCTAATCCTGTTATGGCACCTACTGTTGTCAGAGTAATGGCTCCAACAGCTTTAGAAATAGGAACAACAGCAGCAAGGGATGCACCAAGGTCGTTTACGATACCTTGTGAAGTTGTAGGGAGGAAATCCCCTATAATCGTTTGAAAACCGGAGTCGCCTAAGTAGAAGAATGCAGCAATTGGAATGACTGGACCAAAAACCTTAAACCCAAATTGAAATCCGTCTATCATAAAGCTGGTTGTTTTCTCCAATCCCTTCCCTTTAAAGGCAGATAAAGAGATTAAGAGGAGAATCACGATAGATGTTCCTCCAATCAAAGCCGTTGCATCTCCCCCTTGTAAATCAAATATAACCATCGCTGTAATATCAAGAGCAAATAAGATGGGAATAAGAATAGCAATTCCTTTTTTCCATTTTGATGACAAGTGATGCGGTGATTCTTCACCTTGATCCACATTCACAAAAGAGTTGGTATCCACAGTTAGGCTTCCATTCTTCATATCCCTTTTCAAAAATATAAAAGCGGTAACGGTTGTGACTACACCCATGACAATAATAAGTGGAATACTTGCAGAAATGACATCTGAAACAGGTATTCCTGCAGCATCTGCTGTTAATTTAGGGGCGGCTTGAATGACAAAATCCCCTGATAATGCAATACCATGACCAAATAGATTCATGGCCATGGCAATTCCAAGAGCAGGTAACCCTACTCGGAGAGCTACCGGAACTAATACTGCACCTAAAAGTGCTACTGCTGGAGATGGCCAGAAAAACCATGAAATAAACATCATAACGAGCCCAATCGTCCAGTAAGCAAGGGTGGGAGTTCGAATGAATGTGGTAAATGGTCGGATCATTACATCATTGATCCCAGTTGATGTTAACCCTTTACTCATAGCTACGATAATGGAAATTACAAGTATCGTAGACAGTAGTTCGGTTATAGCAAAGATAAAGCTATTAAAAATGCTGCTAATGGAACCACTTAATGAACCCGTTGCTACTAGAGCAATACTGAATATTCCCAGAATACATATAATCGTCGTATCCTTGCGGAAAATCATAAATAGGATAATCAACCCTATGAAAGCTAAATAAATCCAATGAAGAGATGTTAAATCAATCCCCATCTTAAGGACCTCCTTCAAACTTCAAATAATAGGCATTCGCCCGCATTTGTGTACTTATAGATTATGAAAATAGCAAAAAGGTGTGATTCAGTGGAAACTAATTTTTTCAGTCTGAAGACGTAGACAAAATCATGCCCATGCTCCTCATTCTCTAAAATAAAACAATCTATAATAGAGTAAATAACAGGAATTCAACCTTTTATAGCGAAAATAATACGTAGATGCAAAGGCGGTGTCTAAATGAGATACAGAGGAAGAAAACAGTGGTTTTTCTCTTTTTTATTGATGGTAATAGGCGTGTGGTTATTACTATTGAATATTGGTGTCATTTCCTTGGAAATAACGCAGATATTTGTCAATATAATTCCCATTTTGTTAGTAGTATTGGGTTTGAAGTGGACAATAGACAGTATGTTAAGAAAGAGCTTTGGGAAATTACTGTTTGGACTTTTCAGCTTATCATTGGGAGCCCTGATCATGCTCGATCGGTTGCAAGTAGTTGACTTCCACTATGGAAGCTGGTGGAAACTATGGCCGTTACTGATTATTGCCATAGCGATTCATCGAGTATTAGTAAATAAACCAATCAAAGTTAGTATAAGTAACGAATTTCCGTATGAGAAACCATCGAAGAAAGATTTTATAAATAAAGCAAAAGAATTGGATGAAATAATTCCTAAGAAGAATAAAATGAACAGAGGTTTTATTGTTGGGGATATTCGATTTTCTGAACCAAACTGGCCATTAGAAAACATGAAACTATACAATGCCATTGGAGATTATTACTTTGACTTCAGCAAAGCTTATATTCCAGAGGGGGAAACTCCCATAGAAATTAAAGGTTGGATAGGCGATGTGAAGATGATCATTCCAGAAAATATACCAGTGGAAATTAAATTGAAGGTGCAGGTTGGAGATGTTAAATTATTCGACCAGAAATCGGCGGATCTTCGTTCGGAACTATTTTACCGTTCCCCAGACTATGAACAGGCAGGTAAAAAAATTAACTTATTGATTGATGTGAAAATTGGTTCAATTAGAATTACCCGTATATAAAAATACCATCACAGAATATCGGAAAGAGACAATCTTGTGCAAAAGGGGGGAATCACTTGAAGAAATCTTCAAACATCAGAAACTGGATATTTAAAAGCTTTTTCATGATGTCCATAATGGGGACATTATTCTTCTTTATATCACTTCAAATGTATATATTGGTATCTGATAATCCAAGTATTTCTCTTGGTCTATCCATTTATTTAACGTTATGGATTTTTACCATTCTCCTGATATTGAGTATATATTTTGGATTTAGAACGGGTTATACCTTTAAAGGAAGAATTGATGATATTTCTACATTTGTAACTCTTTTAAGAAGTGGGAAGTTTTCTGCAAGAGTGGATCGATTTGAACAAGATGAGATTGGTATATTGTCAGATGAATTGAATCAGCTGGCAGAGTTTATTCAGGAACAAGTGAAATCTTTGCAGCGTTTAGCTGATGAAAAATCTGAGCTTGCCGATCAAGCCCACCAAGCAGCAGTAATGGAGGAACGTCAAAGACTGGCAAGAGACTTGCATGATTCCGTTAGCCAGCAATTGTTTGCTTTAAACATGCTTTCGTCAGCTGCCCAAAAGACAGTGGGAAAAGAACTAAAGGTTGAACCGATTGTAAAGCAAATAGCTGAAATAGCAGGGAAAGCACAGGGAGAAATGAGAGCACTTCTACTGCATTTGAGACCCATTGATTTAAAAGGAGAAGGATTGTGTGAAGCACTAACCATCTTAATTCGGGAACTGAAAGAAAAGACACAAATTGAAATAGAAGCAGTTTTAGAGGGAATTGAAGATTTATCGAAAGGGACAGAAACTCATTTATTTCGGATTATCCAAGAAAGCCTGTCCAATATTCTCCGTCATTCAGAAGCCACCAGGGTGAAGATTGTCACTGAAAAAAAAGAAGGTTATTTAACAGTATATATAAGTGATAACGGTAAAGGGTTTAATTTAAAGGAAAATAAAATGACTTCATACGGGCTTCAAACCATGAGGGAGAGAGCTGAAGAAATAGGAGGACGTTTTCAAATTCGCTCTAAACAATTAGAGGGAACTTATATTGATTTGAGAATTCCAGTCTAAAGGAGGGGGAAGGTTATGAATAAAGTAAAAGTGATGATTGTAGACGATCATGAAATGGTTCGATTAGGAATGAGAACCTATTTATTAACTGAGGATAAGGTAGAGTTTCTGGGAGAAGCAAGTAGTGGTAGAGAGGCTATTAAGTTAGCAAAACTTTACATGCCTGACGTGATACTTATGGATTTATTGATGGAAGACGGAAATGGAATTGAAGCAACAGAGCAAATATTAACATTTCATCCATCGTGTAAAATCATTATTTTAACAAGCTATTATGATGATGAAAAAGTTTTTCCCGCCATTGAAGCAGGCGCCCATAGTTACTTATTAAAAACGGCAAGTGCAGAGGAAGTAACATCAGCTGTGTAC
This sequence comes from Rossellomorea aquimaris TF-12, assembly GCF_001648555.1. Lineage (GTDB taxonomy): Bacteria > Bacillota > Bacilli > Bacillales > Bacillaceae_B > Rossellomorea > Rossellomorea aquimaris. The sequence continues at coordinate 14,549 of NZ_LQXM01000026.1, forward strand.
AAAGCGTCCAAAGGAGAATCTGTTATCGCTTCTAAAGTAGCAGATAAAATGATGAATCGTTTCAGACCGAAAGATAAAAAGCCCCATGAAGAATTAACGACCAGAGAGTTCGATGTCCTTAAATGTTTAGGTGAAGGGATGACAAATCAGGAAATTTCAGAGGAATTATTTATTGGCATTAAAACAGTAAAGACACATGTCAGTAATATCTTAAGTAAATTAGGGGTTTCAGATCGAACTCAAGCAGCGATCTATGCAAATCGAAATGGAATTCTTTATGATGGAAAAGAGTAATCAGCAAGGGGGCATAGTCAAAGGGAGTAAGTTGTATCACTCCTCTTGACTATGCCCCCTATGCTAGGTTCAGGTTTTGTTTAATAAATGGTCGACTTATTTTTATTTGTATTAAAAGATAATATCTGTTGAGTAGATTGAATAGTAGCAAACTCATTATGAAGATTTGCCAGTGAAAGATTATGAACAATTTCAGCAGAAAATAACGAGCTATCAAAGGATTTGGTCTCAAAGCAAGCAGTAGCATCACAGGGAATAATGATTTCATAGCCCAAATTCGCTCCCATTCGAGCGGTTGAAGAAACACAATGGTTTGTGGTGAACCCTATTATGACAAGTGTAAGAAATTTTTCCTTTTTAAAATAAAGATCTAAATCCGTATCAATAAAGGCACTGTTAACATGTTTAATGATATGTTTTTCATTTCGAAGGGGGAGGAAATCATTCAGGAATTTAAAGCCATTCGAACTGGAATGCAATAAAGAATCCATCTTGGTTGACGAATGTTGAACATGTACTATCGGCCAGGCTTTCTCTCTCCAAAAAGATAATAATTCTTTTGCGTTTTTCTCCATTTCTACGTTATTCCGTTTACCCCAGGCAGGATGACTAAATGCCTTCTGAAAGTCAATAAGAAGTAAGCATGTTTGACTCATCACTCATCTACTCCTTTAATGTTAAAGTGGACTTAGACACTTCTTACAGGGGTATTTCTCTTTCAGAATGAAGGCAAGTATAGATAACAATACGATAAAGTATACTGTGTGAAAAATGGAATTATGTATGATCAATGAACTCTTTACAAAAGATTTAAAGAGTCTTTTTTGTGATTTTTAATTTTTTTCTTCTATTATTAATATACTTTTTGCGAAGATTGTGATTTGAAATATGTGTTCTTCCCATTGCTCTGTCAACCAGTATGTGCTGGTTGGTGAGGGTATAGATAATATGGAGATACATATTTACTAATAACTGATTTTTGAGCATCATAACGAGGTTAAATTGGTGCACCTTTGTAAATCGTTTTTTTTCTATCTATATTATTAGGTGCATAAATGTAGAAGCACAGAGTGGATTGTAGCGGAAGGCACTTGACTCCTGCGGGAAATAGAGGCTCGACTTCCTCCCCGTGGAAAGCAATTCCCTGGAGCGGAAAGGAACGGTCCAGTTTTGTTTCTATCACCCATCTAAAACTATACGATTTACTGTTTTGGAGTTATGTAAAGCAGATGTAGCAAACAATCTTTAAGAAAAGTACCATTTTAAAGTTCCCCTTTAACGAAAAAAAGCTAACAGATAAACTGTTAGCTTTTTGTTAGAGACTATTGCTCTGAACTAATATAATAATTTGTTACATAAGAAGCACGGGGGAAAATGTCTTTTTTAGAATCAATTCCTTCTTCAGTTCCTCGTTTTTCATGTGCTTTTTGATATTGTTTTGATTCTTGCCATCCAAGGAAGCTCTTTTCGTTCTCCCACAGAGTCATAATAACATATGTATCAGAGTCTAATGGACGAAGGACACGAATAGCAATGAAACCTGATACCTCTTCAATAAGGCCAGCACGATTTTTAAATCGATACTCAAATAGGGGACGTCCTTCATCTGTGACGGGGATGTTATTAAAAACAGCATACCCTCTATTGTCCAGTTCACCTGAGGAATCGACAATTTCATAACTTCTAGGAGATTGGAAAATACTATCACTGTTTGTTTCATGTACTAAAAGAGCGTCTGTACCTTGCATAAGAAGCATTTTCTCTTCTGGATGTTGATCCATGATCTTTTTTAAGTATTCATGAGTTCCAGTCGTCATATACATATTCATTTAAATCACCTCAAAATAGTAGTTACCTCTATTATACTCTTCCCTATTCTATATCTCATGTAACCTAATTTAAGAACAATTTTCTATAAATAGATGGACGTCAATCTTTAGACAAAGAAATATCGGCAAATTTATGACATTTTCACATGAAAACTATACAATTCTTCATAAAACGAATATAGTTTAAAAGGGTTACCAAATGAACGGTATAGGTAGACAATTTTAGAATCTAATTAATTTATTATACAATGATTAATAGAGATAAGTAGAAAGGTGGACAAACATAGGTATGAAACCAATGAATGATACATTTTTAAGAGCAGCAAAGGGAGAAAAAACAGATTATACACCCGTATGGTATATGAGGCAAGCTGGTCGTTCACAGCCTGAATATCGTAAAATTAAGGAGAAGTATTCTCTCTTTGAAATTACTCATCAACCTGAATTATGTGCTTACGTAACGAGGCTCCCAGTAGAGCAATATGATGTAGACGCTGCAATACTTTACAAAGACATTATGTCACCCCTTCCATCTATCGGTGTAGACGTGGAAATTAAATCAGGAATTGGGCCAGTAATTGATAATCCTATCCGAACAGTTGCTGATGTTGAAAAGCTTGGGGAAATCAATCCTGAAGAGGATGTACCATATGTTTTAGAAACCATAAAATTATTAACTCAAGAACAATTATCAGTTCCTTTAATCGGTTTTGCAGGTGCACCATTTACTATGGCCAGCTACATGATTGAAGGAGGACCATCAAAGAACTATAACAAAACAAAAGCCTTTATGTATGCAGAACCAAATGCTTGGTTTGCTCTAATGAATAAACTGGCAGACATGACCATTACGTATGCCAAAGCGCAAATAAAAGCAGGAGCGTCTGCTTTCCAAATATTCGATTCATGGGTTGGGGCTTTAAATGTACAAGATTACCGAACGTTTATTAAACCAATAATGGAGAAGATTTTTACAGAGCTGAAAAAAGAAAATGTTCCTTTAATTATGTTTGGTGTAGGAGCAAGTCACCTTGCTAAAGAATGGCATGACCTTCCACTTGATGTAGTAGGTTTAGATTGGCGTCTTCCAATTCAAGAAGCACGGAGTATGGGTATTACCAAAACAGTCCAAGGGAATTTAGATCCTTCTATTCTTTTGGCTCCTTGGGAAGTGATTGAAGAAAGAGCCAAAGCGATACTTGATCAAGGGATGGAACTTCCAAGTTACATCTTTAATCTAGGCCATGGAGTATTTCCTCAGGTGAATCCTGATACTCTGAAGCGTCTAACAGCCTTCGTTCATGAATACAGTGCTAAGTAAAAACACATTAACGAGTGTAAATGCGTGGATTGTCGTAAGAAAACATGGCAAAATAATGTAATGTATGAAACTGACAAAGAGGTGAAAGGTTATGGCAAAAAAGAGAATGGGTCTACTAGTGATGGCCTATGGAACTCCTTATAAAGAGGAAGATATAGAGCGGTACTATACTCATATCCGTCATGGAAGAGCTCCTTCTAGTGAAATGTTAGAAGATTTACGCAGTAGGTATGAAGCAATCGGTGGAATTTCACCATTAGCCAAAATTACCATGGACCAAGCAGAAAGTCTAGAACAACATTTAAATAAAATTCAAGATGAAATAGAGTTCAAAATGTACCTTGGTTTAAAGCATATTGAACCATTTGTTGAAGATGCTGTTGAAGCAATGCATAAAGATGGAATTGAAGAAGCAGTATCCATTGTTCTTGCTCCCCATTTCTCAACATTCAGTGTGAAGTCTTACAATGGACGTGCAAAAGAAACGGCAGAAAAATTAGGTGGTCCACATATTACCTCAATAGAAAGCTGGTATGATGAGCCTAAATTCATCGACTATTGGGTGGAAAAGGTAAAGGACACTTATCAGAATATGCCTGAACAGAAACGAAACAATGCAGTCCTAATTGTGTCTGCCCATAGTTTACCAGAACGTATCCTACAATCAGGAGATCCTTATCCTCAGCAATTAGAAGCTACTGCGAAGATGATTGCTGACGGAGCGGGTGTAAAGCATTACGCTGTTGGTTGGCAAAGTGAAGGGAATACTCCCGATCCTTGGTTAGGTCCTGATGTTCAGGATTTAACGAGAGAGCTGTATAAGGAAAAAGGATATACAACATTTGTTTACACTCCAGTTGGATTTGTAGCAGATCATTTAGAAGTTTTATATGACAATGACTATGAATGCAAAGTGGTAACAGATGAGATTGGGGCAAGTTATTATCGTCCTGAAATGCCAAATTCCAAACCAGAATTCATTGATGCTATGGCTGATGTCGTTTTAAAACATGTTAAATAATTTCTTGTTACTTGAGTGAAATAAAAGAAGGACTGGAGCGTATGAGTTCACTCTCACAGCTTTAGTCCTTCTTTTTTAAAAAAGAAGATATTTTGTTAAAGAAGGCGATGATTTTGTTGGAACAACCATACAAAAAGATTGTAGTAATTGGTGGAGGGATCACCGGGTTAACTACAGCCTACTATCTGCAAAAGGAAATTAAAGATAAAAATCTTCCTATTTCAGTGAAGTTAATGGAAGGAAGCCACCGATTAGGCGGAAAGGTTCAAACCGTAAAAAAAGAAGGGTATATCATTGAAAAGGGTCCCGATTCGTTTTTATCAAGCAAAACGAGTGTGACTCGTTTTGCAAAGGAAGTTGGTATCGATCATACATTACTGAGCAATGTTAAAGGGAAATCTTTTGTTATTGCTAATGATGAATTGTATCCGATACCGGGTGGGTCAATTGTAGGAATTCCAACACAAATCGTTCCATTTATAACAACAAGCTTGTTTTCATTAACAGGAAAGGTAAGAGCGGCAGCAGATTTTGTACTTCCACGATCACAGAAACACGAAGATCAACCTCTTGGGAAGTTCTTTAGAAGAAGGATGGGCGATGAGGTTGTCGATCATTTAATTGAGCCTCTTTTAACCGGCATATTTGCTGGTGACATTGATCAGTTAAGTTTAATGTCTACATTTCCACAACTCTATGAAATAGAGCAAAGACACCGTAGTTTAATAGCAGGAATGAAAAAAAACAAAAATTCTAATCAACACTCTAATGAAAGAGGGGATTTTCTTACATTTACTGGAGGACTACAATCCTTAGTAGATGCAGTAGTGAATCGCTTAGAACCTAATACGGTTTATAAAAATATGAAAGTAAATAAGATTGAACAAAAAGGAAATGGGGGCTTCAATCTTACACTGGCAAGCAACCAGATTTTAGAAGCAGACAGTGTGATTGTTACAACACCTCACCATGCACTACAATCAATGCTTTCTACCTATTCATTTTTTGATTTTCTAAAAGAAATGCCCGCTACATCAGTAGCAACAGTAGCAATGGGATTTTCGGAAGAGGCTATAAACAAGGACATAGACGGGACAGAGTTTTTGGTATCTAGAAATAGTGATTACTCCCTTACTGCTTGTACGTGGACTCATGAAAAATGGCCCCACACAGCTCCTGATGGAAAGCTTCTGCTGAGGTCTTATCTAGGGAAATCCGGCGATGAAACCATTGTCGATCTATCGGACGATCAAATCGAACAAATCGTTCTTGAAGATCTAAGTAAGATTGTTGACATTAATGGAAATCCAGACTTCACCCTCGTATCAAGGTATAAAAATTCAATGCCTCAATATACGGTTGGGCACAAGAAACGTATCGAAGAAATGTACCAAACCGCTGAATCAAGTTTACCTGGATTATTTATTGGAGGCAGTTCTTATGAAGGACTGAGTATTCCTGATTGTATTGAACAGGGTGAAAAAGCTGTAACTAATGCATTATCTTTTTTAAAATCGTAAGGAATAAAGGACTGCTGGGAGACTAGTGGTCTTTTTTCTTTGAGAGTTTACTAGTGCAAATGATCCTGTCACGCGGAAAGCACTGAACCTGAAGCGGTTCTTTTCGTAAAGCTCTATTCGTAAACTTTGTTGCTTTTTAAGAAGAGAGTAGTAGTTGATTACGAGGGGTGCTCGCTTTCCCCGGGGCGTGAAGAGCCTCCTCAAGCTGTTATTTCACTACTCTATACCTTGAATGCTGAAGCATCCAATTTTGTGGAAATGCGCTTCCTAGAACCCAGTAGCTCAAGCCTCTAAGTTTATAATCCTCCATCATTTTTTGTTTGGATAAAATGCTTCTAGCATCCTCAAACCAAACTTCATGTTTTTGCCCTGACTCATCCCAATACGTAAAAAAAGGAGATTGATATTCGTCATTATATTGAATACGAACTCCGTATTTGCTAGCTATGTCAAGTGCTCCTTGGGGAGAAACTGTTTTGGCAAATGTACCATCAACCCAGGGAACCTTCCAATCTCGTCCATACAAGGGTACACCCATAAGTATTTTTTTTCTTGGTATGACAGTAACGGCATAATCGAGTACCTTTTTCACTTCATTTATTGGGGCAATTGCCCATGGACGCCCTCCAGCCCAACCCCATTCGTAGGTCATAAGGACAACAAAATCGACAATTTCACCATGAGCTTGATAATCATGTGCTTCATATAAAAGTCCTTTTTGATCTCCTTTTATTTTAGGAGCAAGAGCGGTTGAAACAGAGTAACCCTTTGGCTTTAAAGCTGAAACAACCCTTCTTAGAAAGGTATTGTAATTCTCACGGTCTTCAGGGTATACGTATTCGAAATCTATATTCAGCCCCTTATATCCCTTTGTTTGTATTTTATTTAAAATAGAAGAAATTAACGTGTTTTGTAGTGATTTACTTCTTAAAATAGTTGCCGCAAGATCAGAATTAAATTCCCCCCCAGTATAATTGGTTAGAACTAGAAGAGGATCGACATTATGATTATAGGAAGCTGTGATAAGTCCACTGTCATTCAGCTCCGTTATGGAACCCTCAGCAGTAATAGAGTGGGTAAAGGGAGATAAATAGGTAAAGTAGCTGCCTAAACCATTTACTTCAGCAACTCCCTTACTATCTGTACGAGTGGTGTAGGCATTCGTTTCAATTTTTGGTTTGTTATTAGGTAGAAGAATTTGTTGGTTGGGATAAATTAGAGAAGGATTTTGAATATTATTTGCATTCAATATTTTTTGTAAAGATACCTTATAGTTGTAAGAGATTGAATAAAGAGTTTCACCAGACTTAACCGTATGAGTAAAGAATGGCATAACGATTAACTGACCGGTAAATAGGAGAGAGGGAACAGAAATATGATTGAAAGTAATAAGCTCTTGGAGGCTTACATTATACTTTTCGCTAATATTATACAAAGTATCTCCAGGTTGTACGATATATTCTTTTAAAGGTTCTGGTATTAAAAGACTTTGTCCAATCACTAGTAAATTGGGATTTTTTAGTTGGTTACCGTGAAAAATTTGATTCACCTCTACCCCATATTGTTGAGCAATCGACCAGAGTGAATCCCCGCTTTTAACTACATAAATATTCATCATTCACCCCCCATAGAAACCTTATGTTTATAACCTATTCAAGCAGGCTTATTTTTATTTGAAGAATGAATGAAAAAAATAACTTGTGTGTTATCAATAGATGTGATAAATTAATCAATGTTAGTAAAATGACTGGTTTTCGAATTTGGTCAAACGGTCAAAAAAGGGGTGAGCTCATGGCGATTGATCGAAAGAAACAGATTCTAGAGGCTGCAACAAATTCATTTTCATTATTTGGCTATAAAGCGACCACGATGGATCAAGTAGCAAAGTTAGCGAATGTTGGGAAAGGAACCATTTATACTTTCTTTAAAAATAAAGAAGAATTATTTGACGAGATTGTCTCGTCATTAATTAACGAAATGAAACTGGAAGCGGAAGAGGTAATTGATACTGAAGCTAGCTTTTCAGTAAATGTACATCACGCACTTTTTCGTATACTTGAATTTCGAAAAGAGCATAAGCTTACGATTAAGCTATATCAAGAAGCGCGAGAAATGGGAACTCCTGCTGTATCAGAAGTAATCGATCGAATGGAGAAAGTCGTGATTGACTTTTTAAGTCTAAGAATTGAAAAAGCCATTTCTTCAAAAGCGATTAAGCCATGCAATCCAGAAATGACCGCTTTTGTTATGTTGAAGTTATATGTTTCTCTTATATTTGATTGGGAACGAGCACATGGCCCATTAGATAAAGATGAAATTGCTAATCTCTTTGAATTGTATTTAATTAAAGGGTTATCTAGCTGATAATCCTTCATTTTTGGGAATAAATGACTAATTGAATAAAATAGTCATTTATTTCATGACCTTATTCACCGCTCTAATGCAAGTGAAAATAAAAGGAGGAAAAACATGAAGAAATCATTTATTGGTTCAGAGTTTAAAGGAATTTTTCGAAATAAGAAGCTACTCATCCCGATTTTAGCTGTTTTATTCATTCCTGTTCTATACAGTGGTATGTTTCTGTGGGCGTTTTGGGATCCTTACGAACAACTTAAGGACTTGCCGGTAGCCGTTGTAAATAGTGATCAGGGGGCAGAATTTGATGGAGAGGAATTGGAAATCGGATCTGATCTCGTGGAAAAATTGAAGGATAGTAATCAATTTGACTTTCACTTCGTAGATAAAGAAGAAGGATACAAGAATTTAAAGAATCAAGAATATTACATGCTCGTTGAAATTCCAGAGGATTTCTCTGAAAACGGTACAACATTGTTAGAGGAAACCCCTCAAAAGCTTTCTCTAAAATATGTACCCAATGAAAGTTTTAACTTCTTGTCCGCTCAAATTGGAGATACAGCAATGAAAGAAATCAAAGCTGGCCTTTCTAAATCTGTATCTGAAACATATGCTGAAACGATGTTTGATAAGATTCAGAAAATGGGAGATGGATTCCAAACGGCGAGTGACAAAGCCGGAGAAATTAATAATGGAGCCATTGACTTATCTCAAGGTGCCAAAAAGCTAAAAGATAATTTAGCCGTGTTAGCTGAAAAAAATGTTGAGATGAATGATGGTGTTGCCAAAACTCGTGCTGGTGCTGAAAAACTGGCTAAAGGTTCTAAAGAGCTATCTGACGGTGTTGGGATCATGACAGGAAAGACTCAACAGCTTTACAAAGGAACGCAAGATGTTCAATCAGGAATTGACTCTCTTGCAGCAGGAATTGACCAAAGTAAAGCAGGTTTAGAAGAGGTAGAAGTTGGCTTAGACAGTGCAGTCACCAATACAGCTAAATTATATGCGGGTTCACAAAATTTAGCGGATAAACTGGGTAGCTTGCAAGGTGGAGCAGATAATGCCAAGGCAGGTGCTCAAGCTATCGGATCAGGAGCTGAAGATCTGGAAAAAGAATTAGCTCCATTCATGGGAAGTCTCCCCGAGGAGAAAAAAGCTCAATTACAAGCAGCAATTGATCAGATTAAACAAGGAGCAACTAATCTACAAGCAGGAACTGGAGCATTAAGTGCTGGAGCATCTGAGCTGCAAAATGGTGCTGATTCTCTCGCGGGTGGAATTGGAGCATTAAACGAAGGTCAGAAGAAACTTCAAGGTGGAGTAGGACAATTAGTAGATGGTTCTGCCCAGCTGGACCAAGGCTCCAATCAACTGCAAGCTGGCCAAAAGGAAATCGTGAAAAATTTCGGCCTGCTTAATGGTAAGCTTGACGAGGTGTATCAAGGGACAGTAAGTGTTGCTTCAGGAGCAAGTGATTTGAGTTCAGGACTTAACAGAGTATATGATGGTTCAACTCAATTAACAGACGGATCTAGAAAGCTTGCTGATGGTTCATCAGAATTGGCAGAAGGCTCTACGAAACTTTCTGATGGAACAACGGAATATGAGTCGAAGTTAAAAGACGCTGCTAAAGAAGCTAATAGTGTCAATCCAAATGACGATACGTATAACATGATGGCAGCTCCAGTGGATGTGAAGAATGAGAAAATCAATCATGTTCCAAACTATGGAACAGGTTTTGCTCCTTACTTCTTATCCCTAGGATTATTTGTCGGGGCGCTATTAATCTCAATTGTTTATCCATTGAAAGAACCAGCTAATCGTCCATCAAGTGGAATGAGTTGGTTCCTAGGTAAATTCACTGTTCTTACAACTGTAGGAATTATTCAATCACTGATTGCAGCAGGAATTTTACTGCTAGGATTAGGTCTTGAAGTGGAAAGTGTACCTTTATTCTTGCTTTCAACTATTATTACGAGCCTTACATTCCTTGCGTTAATTCAAATGCTTGTTACAATCCTGGGAGATCCAGGTCGCTTCGTAGCGATTATCATATTAATCCTACAACTAACAACAAGCGCGGGAACTTTCCCATTAGAATTAATACCCACAGCACTACAACCAATTAGTGCACTGTTACCGATGACGTATTCAGTAGCAGGATTTAAAGCGGTTATCTCAAGTGGTGACTTTGCTTTTATGTGGCAAAACCTTTTCATCCTACTTGGCTACTTCCTAGTGTTCATAACACTAACAGCTATATATTTCGTAGGACTATTTAAGAAACAATATACAAGAACTGTTGAAGCATAAGTAAGAAGGCGGGAGGTGCCATGGCACCTCCCGCTTTCTTTCATAAAATGGACAAACCTTACGTATGCATGAGGATGGTATACTAATTTGTGAGATGTTCATAATGGGTGATGAACTAATGTTTGTACTTAAAGGAGAGTATCATATGAAGAAGTTAGGCATTTTGATGTTATTAGGTGTATTGTCGTTATTTTTAGCAGCATGCGGAAATTCAAATGGAGAAAACTCAACAGATGAAGATAAAAAAATGGTTCAGGTTGATGCGAACCTGGAGCTTCCTCAAAAAGCGAAAAAAGGTGAAACCGTTTCTCTATCTACAAAGGTCACTCAAGGTGACGAGAATGTAGATGATGCAGAAGAAGTAAAATACGAGATATGGAAAAACGGTAAAAAAGAAGAAAGTGAAATGATTGAAGCGAAGCATGAGAAAGATGGAGTATACAAGGCTGAAAAAGCCTTTGAAGAAGATGGAATGTACACAGTACAAGTTCATGTAACAGCTCGTGATATGCATACAATGCCAAAAGCTGAAATTGCAATCGGTGATGTTGAAGCAAGGGAACATGAAGAAAGTGGCGACGATCACCATCACGGAGACCATGTTTCTATTCACTTAATGAAACCTGATACTATCATTGCAAAAGAAGATGCTGAAATGATGGTGCTTGTAGAAAGCAAAGAAAAGTCTTTAGAAGATGCTGAAGTCCGTTTTGAGATTTACAAAGAAGGTCAAGAGAAGCATGAATGGGTAGATCTAACAGCTGGTGATGCCGGTAAGTATAATGGTTCGTATGCTTTCCCTGAAAAGGGTACCTACAATGTACAGGTTCATGTAACCAAAGGAGAAGAAATTCACGAACACACAATGAAAATAGTGAAAGTTCAATAACAATAAAAAGGATGCTCTTGACGTCAAGAGCATCCTTTTTATTACCCCTTAATATTCATAATCAGTCGTACATTTTTCACAATAAATGCCGTAGCATTCATGCTGCTCTTCAATTGTATCTCCACACTGGGCACAAGACTTAGGCGGCAAATTTCGAAAGAACTCCACAATATTTTTAACCATGTTTATCACCCTCCGTAAATTTGTTTTCACCCATCAATTGTTTGTGTTATATAACTGATGTGTTAATTTATTTTATTGTATTATAACAGTGTGGAGTTCGTCAATGATTTATTTAAAAATAGGCGAAAAAAATGAAAAAATAGGCACAATGAAGTATAGTAAGAATGATAATCAAATATTGTACTGGGGAGGTTCAAGTTCAATATGAAACTTACTGTCATTGGACAATGGGGAGGCTACCCTAAGGCAGGAGAAGCAAGTTCTGGCTATTTACTTGAACATAATGGCTTTAAACTGCTACTTGATTGTGGGAGTGGAGTATTATCTAATCTGCAAAATCATGTGGAGGCAACAGATTTGGATGCCCTCCTACTATCTCATTATCATCCTGACCATGTAGCAGATATAGGTGTACTACAACACGCCCTCTTAATTCAGTATTTTCTCGGGAAGAATAATGGAACATTGCCTGTCTATGCCCATGCAGAGGATAAAAATGGATTTCATTCTCTTACATATAAAGAATTAATGAAAGCAAACGAGTATAACAGCCAATCAACATTATCGATTGGTCCATTCACTGTTACATTTATAAAGACTAAGCACCCTGTTCCTTGTTTTGGAATGAGAATTGAAGCAGACGGGAAATCCATCTTTTATACAGCAGATACAGCCTACCTGGAATCATTTGTTTCATTTGGAAAAGATGCTGACCTACTTTTATGTGAATGTAACTTTTACGGGGAAATGGATGCTTCAAATGCCGGACATATGACGAGTTTAGATGCAGGGAAACTTGCAATGAAGACTAATGTTAAAAGATTAATCCTGACTCATCTGCCCCATTTTGGAGACTTAGAGCAACTGGTTACTGAAGCAAAGAGTCTATATAAAGGCGAGGTCTTATTAGCACAAAAAGATATGGAACTAATTATTTAGGAGGATGAACAATGCTATTTATTGATAATAAAGGAATTACGGATCCAAAAATTAATTTAGCTATTGAAGAATATGCTCTGAAAAATTTAGATATTAATGAAAGTTATTTGCTGTTTTATATTAATGAGCCATCCATTATTATTGGTAAAAATCAAAATACTGTTGAAGAGATAAATACAGATTACGTAGAGAAGCAAGGTCTTCATGTCGTTCGTCGTCTTTCTGGTGGGGGAGCTGTGTATCATGATTTAGGGAATCTGAATTTTAGCTTTATCACAAAAGATGATGGAGAGAGCTTCCATAACTTTAAGAAATTCACAGAGCCTGTGGTAACGGCTCTTCACAAGCTGGGAGTAAAAGCTGAACTAAGCGGACGAAATGATATCATTGCAGAAGGCAGAAAGATTTCCGGGAACGCTCAGTTTTCAACAAAAGGGCGCATGTTTAGCCACGGAACTCTATTATTTGATTCTGAAATGGAAAACGTCGTATCAGCTCTAAATGTGAAAAAAGATAAAATTGAATCAAAAGGAATCAAATCCATCCGTAGTCGAGTAGCCAATATCTCTGAATTCTTAACAGAAGGGATGACCATAGAAACGTTTCGCTCAACACTTTTAGAATATATCTTTGATGGGAGTGACGTTGAAGAATATGTTTTAACAGAAGAAGACTGGAAGAATATTCATGACCTTTCAATAGAACGCTATGGAAACTGGAACTGGAATTACGGAAAGTCACCTAAGTTTAACTTGCAGCATTCTCACCGCTTTCCTGTCGGCCAAATTGACGTTCGATTAGAGGTAAACAAAGGACTTATTGAAAACTGTAAAATCTACGGTGATTTCTTTGGGGTTGGGAATGTAGAGGATATAGAAGAAAAGCTGACGGGCACACGCTATGAACGTAATGAAATTGCCCAGGCACTTGAAAGTGTTGATATTCAACACTACTTTGGAAATGTTACGAAGGAAGAATTTGTGGATTTGGTGTATTAATAAAATCAGGAACTTTATTTTAAAAAAGGATTTTTTTGTAAAATTTCTCTCCTACCTTAGAAAAGAAAATAGTAGTTGATTTCCTTTTAAGGAAGAGAAATTTGTTTTCTGTTATTCTTTTGCACCTTTTTAGCTCTGTCACGATAAATCTTTTAAAGGTGGTGAGGGGAACTTTGGAGGCTCGGTCGAACGCTAGCTGCAAGCGGAATAGTTCCCCTCACCATCTAAGTACATACTAATTGACAGAGCCTAGCAGGCTTTTGTTGAAAACATCATTTTTTACGAAAATAACCTAATAAAAAAAAGAAAATTAAATAAAAATTAGATTTTTTAAAAAATTCTCACAATAATTTCACATTATGAAATTATTGTGAGTTTTTTTAGTTAGAAAGGTTTAGTATAGAGGTCAGATTAAGAAATAAGGAGGTGGCATTTAAGAAAATGGATATACGTGATTTGCGAAACTGTTTTGGGAAATTTGCCACGGGAGTAACAGTCGTTTCATGGAAAGGTGAAAATAATCAAAATCATGGTATTACCGTTAATTCTTTTACTTCAGTTTCTTTAGATCCTCCACTAGTACTGGTATCTATTGATAAAAAAGCCAGGGCGAAAGAAAGAATGAAAGGAAAACCATTCGTAATTAATATTTTAGCAGCTGGTCAAGAAGCAGTTGCCTGGCAGTTTGCCGGAAAGGAACAGCAAGGTCTTCAAATTGAATGGAAAGACTCAGAATGTGGACCGATGATTAAGGGGTCTCTAGCCACATTAAATTGTAAGCCTTGGAAAGAATACGATGGGGGAGATCATGTTTTATTTATTGGTGAAGTAGAAGATTACCATTATGAAGAAGGTAATAGTTTAGTATTTTTTCAAGGAAAGTTTTTAGAAACCAACTCCATTGATAATTATGTGAAAAAGTAGGATTAAGGGGGAGAATAAATGGCAATTCGTAATGGAGCACAGTATATATCGGGTTTGAAGGACCGTAAGCCAGAGGTTTGGTTAGGTGGGAAAAAAGTAGAGAATGTTTATGACGAAGAAGTATTCCGTCAGCCTATTCATGAAATCGCGAAACTCTATGACATTCAAAATGATCCTAAGTACAAAGAAGATATCACCTACATATGTGAAGAAACAGGTGAAAGATTCTCCCATGCTTTTAAAGTCCCAAAATCATATGAAGATTTAAAAGCAAGAAGTAAACTTTTTGAAGTTTGGGCAAGAGCTACTTTTGGTTTAATGGGTAGAACTCCAGATTTTTTAAATGTAACCATAACAGCCATGGCAAGCAATACGTGGTTCCTGGATCAATACAATCCAGAGTGGTCTAAGAACATGGTGAATTACTATGATTATATTAGAACGAATGACTTATTTTTAACCCATGCTATTATTAATCCTCAGAATGACCGTAGCAAATCCTCTCATGAGCAGCAAGATGAATTCACCCACTTAGGAGTTGTAGAAGAAAGACCTGATGGCTTTATCGTTCGTGGAGCGAAAATGCTGGCGACTCTTGCACCGATTACAGATGAAGTCATTATATACTCCTTCCCGGGTTTTCAACCGGGTGATGAGAAACATGCCATTGCATTTGCTCTTCCAATAGATACCCCAGGATTACGGATTATATGTAGAGAACCGATGCAAGATGGGAAACGATCAGTATTAGATCATCCACTCGCTTCGAGATATGAAGAAATGGATGCCTTATTGGTCTTCAATGATGTATTTGTTCCGAGTGAACGAATTTTTATTAATCAAAATATTGAAGCCGCTAATCTTTTATACCCTAAAACGGGAATTGGACAACAGCCGGCACACCAATCAGGTGTTAGAGGCTTGGTGAAGCTGCAATTCGCTTCTGAGGTAGCTGCTAGAGTTGCAGATTCCATTGGGGTTGACGGTTATTTAAACGTTCAAACCCAGTTGGGAGAATTAATGCAGTCAGTTGAAGCCATAAGAGCTCTATTGAGAGTAGCAGAATATGAATACGAAACCACTGATTTAGGAGAGGTAAGACCGGCGGGCACACCACTTGAAACGATACGTGGAATGCTGCCTAAGTTATATCCTCGTGCCATTGAAGTGATGCAAACAGTTGGAGCTGGCGGACTATTAATGTCCCCGACCTTTGCCGATTTTGAAAATCCTGAACTTCGTGGAGATGCTGAAAAGTACTATGTAGGACGGAAAGGGATTTCATCACAAGAGCGTGTTCAGTTGTTTAAACTTGCATGGGATCTATGTGGAGAAGCCTTTGGTCAAAGGTTACTTCAATATGAACGTTATTATTCTGGGGATCCATTAAGAAGGCTTGGGCGATTTTATGCAGGGTTTAAGAAACAGCATTCTTTTGACATGGTTGATGAAGCATTAAAGGGCTCAAAAGACTTAGAGCAACAACCTACCCCTTAAATGAAAGCGCTTTATTTATTAGTTGAAAAGAAGGGATTGTAACAATAATTGTCAAATCCTTAATGTGGTACTGGTAATCAATCGTAGGATGAGGGGGATAAGGAATTGATTTCTTCTGTAAAGAAAATTTCCAAAATTCTGAACTGTTTCACCAATGAAGAGCCTGCATTAGGAAATAATGAAATTGCCGAAAAGCTTGGGATGAATGCGAGTACAGTGCATCACTTAGTCCGTTCATTATGTGAAGAGGGAATGTTAATACAGGACAGTCGAAAAAAATACCGGTTAGGATGGAAGCTCTTAGAATGGAGTAACCATGTTATGTATCAACAGGATATCTACAGTGAAGCAACGCCTTTTTGTGAAGGGTTAATTCGAAAATTTCAAGGTACAGTTCATATTGGAATGTTTGATTCAGGAGAAGTTCGATTTGTCTTAAAAGTAAAATCCAAAACATCTTTGCCTATTCCCACTTATGTTGGAGCCACTAAACCTGCCTACTGTACGAGTACAGGGAAGGTTTTATTGGCCAATAACCCTTCATTAATTAAACCTACGATTGCCAAAGGTCTATTACAACGTGCACCTAATACCATTACATGCGTATCAAAATTAAAGGAAGAGCTAAAACAAATAAAGATCCAAGGGTATGCCATTAGCAATAATGAAAATGAACTTGGCCTTTACGGAATAGCAGCCCCTATTCGTTCCTACAATGGTCAAACCATTGCGGCGCTAAATATGGTGGGGCCTATTTCATATATGGACGGAAGAAATCGAAATGAAATGATCAGAAGTGTCGTAAGTACAGCAGAAAATATCTCTAAGGACATTGGATATATTAGCAGTGTGTTGTAAGGATATTAAATTTTAGGAGGATGTAATATGACTACTCAATCAAAATCATTTTTAAAAACGAGAGTACTAGATTTATTTAAAACAATAGAAGATAACAAAGACTTACTAAAGCCACCAGTAAACAATAAAGTGCTTTGGGAAGACTCTGAGTTTATTGCAATGCTACTTGGTGGGCCGAATAAACGCCGAGATTTTCATGTGGATCCCTCAGATGAATTTTTTTATCAAGTTAAAGGAAATGCCTATGTTGAATGTATTAATGAAGAAGGTAAGCGTGAAGTAGTGACAGTAGGCGAAGGGGAAATATTCATGCTGCCGGCAAATGTACCTCACTCCCCACATAGAGTGGCAGATTCCTATGGAATTGTACTTGAAAGAAAAAGAAATCAGGGTGAATTAGAAAGCTTTGTTTGGTTCTGTGATAAATGTGACCATGAAATGCACAAAGCTACTGTTCAACTTACAAATATTGAAACACAAGTGAAAGAAGCGATAGAGCATTTTAATTCTAGTGAAGATTTGCGTATATGTGAAAATTGTGGTTATAAAATGCCTCCAGAAGCAGAGGAATGGAAATGAGAGTAGATTTTCATACACACATAATTCCAAAAGAATTACCGGATTTTGCTGAAAAATATGGAGGGAAGTGGCCAGTTCTTCATCAAACATGTGCGTGTGGTGCCAATATTATGGTGGAAGGTAAGGTATTTAGAGAGGTCACGGATCAAGTCTGGAGTCCTCAAAAGAGAATTCAAGACATGGATCGAGAAGGTGTCGATATTCAAGTGCTTTCACCTATTCCCGTGACATTTTCTTACTGGGCTGAAAAGGATGCTGCCCTTGAAATGGCAAAGATTCAAAATGACTTTATCTCTAAAACCGTCCAAGAATATCCTGCCCGTTTTGTAGGTTTAGGCACTGTTCCTATGCAGGATGCAGAAACGGCCATTAAAGAGATGGATCGTTGTATCCATGAGTTGAACTTATATGGAATTGAGATTGGAACGAATGTGAATGGCGAAAATTTAGACGCACCTGATTTTCTACCGTTTTTTGAGATGGCTGAAAAATGGAATGTTCCATTATTTATTCATCCATGGGAAACGCTGGCGAGAGACAGAACACCTCGTCATAATTTCATGTACACAATCGGAATGCCGAGTGAAACAGCTCTTGCTGCTGCCAGTCTTGTGTGGAGTGGAGTAATAGAGAAATTTCCAAATTTAAAGGTTTGTTTTGCACATGGTGGAGGCTCATTTCCTTACATTCTCCCAAGATTAGATCAAGGATGGAAGGTATGGCCACAATTGCGGTTAACAACTCACCCACCTAGCTACTATGTGAAAAACTTTTACTTTGATTCATTAAACTATGATTCATTAAATGTAAATTATTTAATCGATCGATTTGGCCATGAAAAAGTATTGATGGGTTCGGATTATCCTTTCTTATTAAGAGAGATTCCACCAGGTAAGGTAATAGACGGAATGGCTGACTTAACCTCTGTACAAAAGCGAATGATACTTGGTGAAAATGCTTTGAGATTCTTAAATATAAAGGAGTTTAGATCTGATGGAACCAAAACTAATGACGCCAGAGGAGAAACTTCAAAATCTGGGACTTAACCTTTCACCTGTTCGCCCAGCGGTAGGAAACTACGTGAGCAGAGTTCGCGTAGGGAATTTAATTTTCACTTCAGGTCAAGGTGTAGATGAATTCCATGGAAAGCTTGGTAGGGACTTAGATGTCGAGGAAGGCTACCTTGCCGCTCGTCAATCCATGGTGAATTTATTAAATGTTCTTAAGGCTGAAGTTGGGGAGCTTAGCCGAATTAAGAGGATTGTTAAAATCTTAGGTTTTGTTAACTCCACAGAAGATTTTATTGATCAGCCGAAAGTAATGAATGGTGCCTCTGATTTACTGGTAGAAGTGTTTGGAGATAGGGGTCGACATGCTCGCTCAGCCGTAGGGATGGCTCAATTACCTGGAGGAACAGCCATAGAAATAGAGATGATCGTTGAACTAGAAGATCCATTAACTAAAGTAGAGTAACAAAAAAAGGTGGCGATTCTGTCACCTTTTTTCAAAATAACAACTAGTGACTGTGAATAGGAGGTTCTTTCATTGCAATTAAAAGAGAAGTCTAACCAAAAAGTCAGACCAATCGATTGTAGGCACTTCATTAATGGTGAATATAGAGATTCATACGATTTGAAAACCTTTAACAATATGAACCCAGCAACAGAAGAAATTTTAGGAACAGTTGCCGAAGGTGGAAAAAGGGAAGTGGATGCGGCGGTAAAAGCAGCAAAGAAAGCTTTAGTTGGCCCATGGAAAACGTTTACTTCCAGTCAACGTTCCGCTGTTTTAAGAAGAATTGGTGATTTAATTCTTGAACGAAAAGAAGAGCTAGCTGTTCTAGAATCGATGGATACAGGAAAGCCGTATCAAATGTCACTTGAAATCGATATCCCAAGAGCAGCTTATAATTTTCATTTTTTTGCAGATTACTTAACGTCGATGGGTACGGAAGCTTATCAACAAGATCAACAAGCTCTACATTATTCCATTCGTCGCCCAGTTGGAGTGGTAGGGATGATTAACCCATGGAATCTACCATTGTTACTCCTTACTTGGAAAATGGCTCCATGTCTTGCTGCTGGAAATACTGCAGTAATGAAGCCGGCAGAATGGACTCCAATGACTGCGACAGTGCTGGCAGAAATATGTAAAGATGCAGGAGTTCCAGACGGAGTAGTCAATCTAGTACATGGATTTGGGCCAGGTTCAGCTGGAGCTGCCATTACGGAACACCCTGACGTAGATGCCGTTACGTTTACTGGTGAAACAAAAACAGGAACAGCGATCATGAAAGCTGCTGCTCCTACCTTAAAGAAATTATCATACGAGCTAGGCGGGAAAAACCCTAATATTATCTTTGCGGATTCCGATTTAGATGAAGTGATCGAGACCACATTGAAATCAAGTTTTATGAATCAAGGTGAAGTTTGTTTATGTGGTTCGCGAATTTATGTGGAAAGCCCTGTTTACGAAAATTTCATAGAAAAATTCACCGCAAAAACGAGAGAACTTAAAGTGGGAAATCCCTTTAATAGTGATACAAATGTTGGAGCAGTAATCAGTAAAGAACACTATGATCGAGTGTTAGGTTACATACAGTCAGCAAGAGATGAAGGAGGAACTGTACTGACTGGAGGGGAGAGACAAACAGCTGAAGATAAAGGATATTTCATCATGCCTACGATTGTCGTGGGACTTGATCGAAATGCTAAATGTGTCCGAGAAGAAATTTTTGGCCCTGTTGTGACTGTACTTCCTTTTGACACTGAGGAGGAAGTAATCGAACAAGCAAATGATACACATTACGGATTAGGAACAACCATTTGGACGAATGATTTACGAAAGGCACATCGAGTCGCTCACCAAATAGAAGCAGGAATTATTTGGGTTAACACCTGGTACTTACGTGATCTCCGCACTCCTTTTGGAGGGATGAAGCAAAGTGGGATTGGTAGAGAAGGTGGAATGCACAGCTTTGAGTTTTATAGTGAACTATCAAATATCACCATCAAGTTATAAAGCTCTTTTCTCAAAGATTGTTGTTTTATACATGAGTCTGTTAAATGGCTCTGTCAACCAATGTGTGCTGGATGGTGAGGGGAACTACTTCGCTTTCCGAGGATGTTCGGCCGAGCCTCCTCAGCTTCGCTTCCGGGGTCTCGTCACGCCCATACTTCCGCAGAAGTCTACGCAGTTCCCCTCACCATCTATAAGAGGTTTAAGTGACAGAGCTTTATTGTGACAAAAAGTAAATCGAAAGAAGCTGTCATTCTATAATACAAGTTATATTGACCACTACACATATTATAAAATGCTGTTTTTCAAGCATATATGGTATTTATATCAGTCTGTATCAGAAACTCAGCCTTTGAAAGTTGATTGGAGCGGAAGGTGCTCGACTCCTGTGGGAATAGCGAGAAAGTTGAGACCCCACAAGGCAAAGCCCGAGGAGGCTCAACTCACGCCCCAAGGAAAGCGAGCACCTGGAGCGGAAATCAACTTCTACTCGCTTTATCTATTCAATAGCCACAAAGTTTACGAAAACAGCCAATTATAAAAAGGAGGGTTAAGTAATGTTTGAACCTACCATGACGAAAGAGATTAAGAGTCTTTCAAGTCATTTAATGGAAGCAGAAAAAAAGAAACATGGAGTGAAACCAATAACTGAATTGAAGCCCTCAATCTCTATTCAGGAAGCTTACCATGTTCAATTGGAAACCATCACCCAAAAAGTTGAAAATGGTGCAACCATCATAGGGAAAAAAATAGGGTTAACATCCATTGCTATGCAGGAGCTACTCGGGGTTGATGAGCCAGATTACGGACATCTTCTTGATGGAATGGCAGTAGAAAATAATGGAGCTGTTAAAGGAAATCAAGTCCTTCAACCAAGGGTAGAGGGTGAAATCGCCTTTGTTTTAAAAAAAGAATTAAAAGGACCTGATGTAACAGTAGAAGACGTATTAGAGGCGACAGATTACGTGTTACCCGCCTTAGAAATTGTGGATAGTAGAATACTCGATTGGAAGATCAAATTACAAGATACGATTGCAGATAACGCGTCCTCTGGTTTGTTTGTCTTAGGTGATCATCCAGTATCAATTAATGAAGTGAACTTAAAAGAAGTTCAGGTGAAGCTATTTCGAAATGGAGAGTTGATGAATACTGGAAAGGGATCTGCTGCACTTGGCGACCCTGCCTATTGTGTAGCTTGGTTAGCTAATAAACTGGCTGACTATGATCTGTCTCTTGAGCCTGGTGAAGTCATTTTATCAGGAGCCTTATCAGCAGCCGTATTTGCCCATCCCGGAGATGAATTTTCAGCTGATTTCGATTGGTTTGGGAAAGTTTCCTGCACGTTTGCAAGGTAAGGAAGGGAGGATGCATGAATGAAAATGAAAGCTGCTATTATTGGTTCAGGGAATATAGGAACCGATTTAATGAAAAAAATGCTTCATTCTGAGGTTTTAGACTTAACCACAATGATTGGAATTGACCCAAATTCAGAGGGATTAAAGATGGCTAAGGAACATGGCCTTCATACGATTTCTAATGGGATAGAAGGATTTATAGAAAATCCAGATTTAGCTGATATTCTTTATGATGCAACTTCTGCAAAAGCACATATTAATCATTCTGAAATTGTAAAAAAGCTTGGGAAAAAAATGATTGATCTTACTCCTGCTGCCATAGGACCTTTTGTTGTTCCTCCAGTAAATTTAAGCGAGCACTTGCAAGAACTTAATGTAAATATGATTACTTGTGGAGGGCAGGCAACCATACCTATTGTTCACAGTGTAAATCAAGTAGCCCAAGTAGAATACGCAGAAATAGTAGCCACTATTTCTAGTAGAAGTGCCGGACCAGGTACACGGGCCAACATAGACGAATTCACCGTGACAACAGCAAAAGGGCTTGAAGTGATCGGTGGAGCTAAAAGAGGTAAGGCTATTATCATTCTCAATCCGGCTGAACCACCCATTTTAATGAGGGATACTATTTATTGTCTTGTTAATGGAAAAGTCGACAAAGAAGCAATTACTCAATCTATAAAGAAAATGGTTAGTAAAGTGAAGGAATATGTTCCAGGATATCGTCTGCGGACTGACCCTATTATTGAAGACAATAAGGTGACAGTTTTTGTTGAGGTGGAGGGTTCTGGAGACTACCTGCCAAGCTATGCTGGTAATTTGGATATTATGACTGCTTCAGCTCTAAAAGTAGGAGAAGAAATGGCAAAACATTCAATAGCACAGCAAGCATAGGAATACTGATGGTATTCATTAAGAGAAAGGAGAATGAGGGTGAAACATCCGGATGTTACTATCACTGAGGTAGCTTTAAGGGATGGCAGCCATGCTATTGGTCACAATTATACAGTCGAGCAAGTAGAGGCTGTGGCGAAAGCATTGGATAATGCGGGCGTTCCCTATATTGAAGTTTCGCATGGAGATGGGCTCGGAGGATCGTCTCTACAATACGGACTCTCTAAAACCAATGAATTCGACTTAATATCAGCAGCTGTTTCTGTATGTACACAAGCTAGAATCGGAGTCCTGCTTATACCCGGAATAGGCACAGTTGCAGAGTTAATGTTAGCTGAAGATGCAGGGGCAAGGCTGGCCAGAATAGCCACCCATGTAACAGAAGCAGATGTATCAAAACAACACATTCAAAAAGCAAAAGAATTAGGAATGGAAACAGTGGGTTTCTTAATGATGGCTCATATGGCTCCGGTAGAAAAGTTAGTACAGCAAGCAAAATTAATGGAAAGCTACGGTGCTGATACCATTTATATTGTGGATTCAGCTGGAGCACTGCTCCCACATGAAGTAAGGGAAAGAGTGAGAGCTTTAAAACAGAATCTACAATCCCATGTGGGATTTCATGCCCATAATAATCTTTCATTAGCTATGGCTAATACACTTGTGGCCATTGAAGAAGGAGCGACTAGAGTTGATGGCAGCGTCAGATGCCTGGGGGCAGGTGCTGGTAATACTCAAACGGAAGTGCTTGTTTCCATTCTTGATCGTATGAACATATCCACTTGTATCGATCCATATAAAATGATGGATTTGGCAGAAGAGATTGTGGCCCCCATTTTAGAGAAGCCACAGGAAATCACAAGAGGAAGTTTAATTCTTGGGTATGCTGGAGTGTATTCAAGCTTTTTGCTCCATGCCCAAAGAGCGGCTGATAAATTTAATGTCGATTCAAGAGACATCTTAGTTGAATTAGGTAAAAGAGGTGTCGTTGGAGGACAAGAAGACATGATTATTGATGTTGCTTATGAATTATCGAACAGAGCTACATCAGTGTTGAAAGGGGTTAAATAATGGAGACAAAAACTCAAAGCCTAAAGCAAATAGCTGAAAATATTGATTTTCACCAAACGAAAGGGATTGAAATGGATAAGCTTACGATTGCTTATCCAAACTTGAGCGTAAGGGATGCCTATGAAATTCAGGAACTATGGGAGCAATGTGCCAAGAAGCGCGAAGATAATAAAATCGGATGGAAAATGGGCTTGACGAGTATTGCAAAACAAAAATCGGTTGGAGTAAACGAACCGATTTATGGAAGACTGACAAATTCAATGGAAGTGAAGGGGAATACTCTTTCTTTAAAAGGATTGATCCATCCAAGGGTTGAACCGGAAGTTGCATTTGTCATGAAAAAAGACTTAAAGGGAAAGAATTTGACTCCTCGAGATGTATGGAGTGCTACTGAGTTTATTATGCCGGCAGTTGAAGTAATTGATAGTCGTTATAAGAATTTTTCTTTTACACTTGTTGACGTTGTAGCAGATAATGCCTCTTCTTCCCGATTTATTCTTAGTAATCAAGCTTTCTCCCCTTTTCACTCACCAATGGATAGCTTAGAAGTTTCTATGTATCGGAACGGAGAAAAGGTTCAATCCGGCTTAGGATCAGCAGTCTTAGGACACCCGGTAAAATCGATTATCAAATTAGCAGAAATGTTGGATAGAGACGGTTTGGGAATCGAAGCAGGGATGGTCGTTTTAACAGGAGGAATGACGGAAGCCATTAATATTTATGACGGAGATACCGTAAAAGTTGAATTTGGTCCCCTGGGTTCGATTAGCTTTAATGCAAGTAACGGAAAGGATGAGTAAGAGTGCCTATCACTCATCTTCATATCATTGAAGGAAGAAGTGCAGAAGTAAAACAAAGGCTTATGGAAACGATTACTCATTCTATATGCGAATGCTTAGGAACCAGTCCTGAACAAGTACGGGTTTTAATTCACGAGGTTCCAAAAGAGAATTGGGGTGTCGGTGGTGCGCCTAAAGAACATATATTGGATCGTTAATAAATAGGAGGTGCTTTGGTGGAAAGACTTCATAGTCAGTCATTTGAATGGCCCCAATCCATCGTTACAATCGGTGCATTTGATGGTGTACACAAAGGACATCAGTCGGTGATAACTTACGCTGTTAATGAAAGTAGGAAAAAAGGAATTCCCTGTTTAGTGTATACGTTTGACCCGCCTCCAAGAGCCTATTTTAACGGAGTGAAAATGCTAACAACCTTAGAAGAAAAGCTTGTTCGTATAGAGGCTCTTGGTGTTGATTACATTAAAGTTGCCAACTTCAACGAAGAATTCCTAAAACAAACTTCAGCTCAGTTCATTCAAACTCTGAGAAACTTCAAACCTATGGAGATTTTTGTAGGTAATGAATTTAGGTTTGGAAATGGTCGAGAAGGAAATGTTGATACACTGAAGAAGCTATTCAAGGTCACTACATTGGAACCTGTCTGTTGTGAGGAGGGTGTAGTGATTTCCTCAACTAGAATAAGAGAGCTTGTGGAGCAGGGCAAAGATTTCGAAGCTAGTAATTTATTAGGCTTGCATTTTCAAATGTAAGGAAGGCTAACAACCTTCTAAAATTGAAGAGTTTTACTAATGATAAGGGGGAAATGAAATTGAAAACAATGAAAAAGTGGGGTTTATCATTCTTAAGCTTGGTCCTTGTAATTGGTGTTCTAGTTGCTTGTGGATCTGGAGAAACCAAGACCAGTAGTGGAACAGAAGGAGACTCAGAAAAAACGTATAACTTTAAGTTGGCTCATATTACACCACCAACTCATATGTGGCACAAAGGGGCAGAAAAATTCAAAGAAGAGCTTGAAAAAAGATCAGAAGGTCGCATGAAATTAGAAATTTACCCTTCAAGTCAATTAGGAACAGAAGCCGATATGGTAGAACAAATTGCTGCGGGATCTGTTGACTTCGGTTTAATAACTGCGGCTTATATGAGTTCAAGAGAACCTTCCTTCGCAGCCTGGTTTACCCCTTACGCTTTTGAGGATTTAAATGCAGCAAATGATGCAAGAGATTCTGAAGTGGCTAAAAAGATTCTTGATACCATCGATAAACAAGGATTGGTAGGTCTTGACTATTTATTCGCCGGGCAACGGGTAATGTTGTTTAAAGATAAAGAAGTGAAGGGTCCTTCAGATATGGAAGGGTTAAAATTACGTGTAACTCCAAGTCCTCCAATGCAGGATTTTTACCAATTCTCAGGTGCTTCTACCGAGGGGCTTCCACTTCCTGAAGTTTATTCAGCCGTTCAAACGGGTGTTATTGATGGAATGGATATGGACTTAGATGCTGCGATTACAAACAAGTATCATGAAGTAGTGAAATACGGGGCTGTCACTAATCATATGGTTTGGCCAGCCGTTGCGATGATGAATAAAAAGACATTTGAAGGTATGTCTGAAGAAGATCAAAAAATCATTCGTGAATCCATGGCAGCAGCAGCAGACTTCGCAGCTACAACAAGAGCAGGACAAGAAGAAGAGTTTAGACAAACGCTAAAGGACGAAGGAATGACCATTTATGAATTGGATGCTGATGTATTTAGCGAACAAATGAATAAGTTTGATGAAAAATATGGTCCTACTGATCCACTTATTCAAGAGTTTATTGATACCTTCCGAAAGTAATAGATTAGCATAGGGGGTCAAAGATTATGAAGGCGATAAGTAACGGCATTTCATCTATAGAAAAAATACTGTCAATCATACTAATGTTTTCGATGGCCGTTATCGTAACGTTAGCAGTTGGTTTTCGTTATATTCTTAATTCTCCATTGTCTTGGGCTGGAGAAGTATCTATTTTTCTTCTCATATGGATTAGTTTTATTGGAGGGAGCTTGGGGCTGAAATATAAGTCCCAAGCCTCTGTTACCATACTTCTCGAATATGTATCTACTAAAATGAAAAGAATAATTCTTATTTTAGGGCATATCATTATGCTCGTTTTTCTCGTTCTACTGATCTATTACAGCGTGATGTGGATTTTATCACCTAGTGTAGGGTATCAAAAATCAACTGCCATGCTCATTCCTATGTGGATACCTTATTTAGCCGTGCCACTCGGACTAACCTTTGCAAGTATACATGTGTTATCAAACCTCCTTGATTTTGTGAAAAAGGAGGGAACAGAATGACGATAATAGTAGTGATTTGCTTTTTCTTGCTTTTATTTATGGCTGTTCCCATATCATTAGTATTAGGAATTACAACGATTTTGTATTTTTTTATTGTTGGGAATACGGCACTCTTACCGTCTACACCAATGAGACTCTATTCCGGACTGGACAATTTCGGGTTATTAGCAATCCCATTATTTATGCTTGCTGGAGAGTTGATGAATGGCGGGGGAATCACCACTAGATTAGTAAAATTCGCAAGAGTGTTAATTGGTCATGTTCGTGGAGGATTAGCTTATGTGACAGTAATAGCAAATATGTTTTTAGCCTCTATTTTGGGGTCGGCAAATGCTCAAGCAGCAATGATGAGCAAAGTAATGGTCCCTGAAATGGAAAAGGAGGGATACGATAGGGAGTTTTCCTCAGCTTTGACGTTGGCCTCTTCTATCGTAGCTCCAATCATTCCTCCAAGTATGATTTTTATCATATATGGAACCCTTTCTGGAACCTCCATTGGCGGTTTATTTATGGCGGGTATTATTCCTGGAATTATGTATGGTATTGGTTTTATAAGCTTAATCGCTTTTCTTGGCTATAAATATAATTTTAAAAAATCCACTAGGGCATCAGGTAAAGAAATGATGACTAGTTTTCTAAGTGTCTTGCCAGCCTTATTGGTTCCATTTATTATTATCTTTGGAATATTAAGTGGGGCCTTTACAGCAACGGAGTCAGCAGCGGTTGCATCTGCTGTGGCTTTCATTGTAGGAATGATCTTTTACAAAGAATTAAAGTGGAAGAAGATCCCTGGAATCTTAGTGAATACTGTTACGTCAACAGCAACCGTTACCTTTTTAATTGCTATGGCAAATATTTTCGGGTGGATGATTGCATTCGAACAAATTCCACAAGCAATCGTCACACAAATGACTTCCCTCTCGAGTAATCCATTTGTTTTTCTTTTATTGGTGAATATATTATTGCTATTACTCGGTGCTGTACTTGATGGTATCGCTGCTTTAATTATTTTAGTACCAGTTTTTATGCCACTTATTACTGCCTTTCACATTGATCCAATTCATTTTGGTGTTATCATTTGTATTAATCTTACAATTGGACTCCTCACACCGCCAGTCGGTACCGGGCTGTTCATTGTCTCATCCATTGCAGAAGTCAGGTTTGAAAGATTAGTAAGAGCTACGTTGCCATTTCTTGTGATGGGTATATTCATTTTGTTCATTATCACCTACTGGGAAGGTGCTGTAATGTGGATTCCTAATAAACTTGGACTTTAGGGTTCAAGTAAAACCAGTTTCCTTACTAATAGGAGGCTGGTTTTTTTATAGTCAATATATCCCATATAAAATATAGAACTAAATATTTATGTACCTTAATGAATTATTATTCTATCATTTAACTATTACATAATTTGGAGGTATAAAATGAAGAATAAGATCATTGCAGGTATTGCTAGTTTTACTCTACTTTCTACCACACCGTTTAATGTTTTAGCAGAATCTCCTCAGACAACGATTCAATCTACTATGTTAGAAGAAAAAGACAAAAGCTTATTTAATAGTGAGCATTACGACTTTGTAAAATACACAGAAATTGAAGAGAAACTCCAAGCATTAGCTCAAGAGAGTAATCGAATTTCTTTAGAAAAAAGTGAGCATAAATCGGCTCTCGGGCAGGATATGTATGTGGTTACAATCTCTGACCCTTCAGCAAAAGGAAAGTATGGATATTATAAAGGTCTCCGCAAAAAAATGATTCAATCTCCGGAGAAAGCCCAGTCTTTTATTGATAAACATCCAGACCTAAAGATTCCTGTAATGATCAATGGATCCATTCATGGAACTGAGTTTGTTGGGACAGATGCTGCTTTACAACTTATAGAGCGTTTTGCAACGGCTAATGATGATGAAACGACGAGCATTTTACAAGATCATATTCTTATCTTTAATGTTGTTGCAAATCCAGATGGCCGTATAGGTGCTACTCGATTCAATGGGAATGGAATTGATCTTAACCGTGATTTCATCACCCAGTCTCAGCCTGAAACAGAGCATATGGTGAACTTGATTACAGAGTGGAATCCCATGGTCTATCTCGATTTACATGGATACGTAAAAAGCTATGGTGGAGCTTCTAAACCAGGTTTAATTGAACCTTGTACACCGCCACATAATCCAAATTATGAATACGACCTGTATTCGAAATGGGCCATGAATCAGGCAGAAGCAATGGAATCTAGTATTGTTTCAAATAAAGGAAACTATGAAAATACTCACACAGAATCTTCGAAAGTAGATTATCAAAATATGAAGGGGACTTATATCCCGCAACGTGATGATTCAGCCGGATGGGATGATTACCCACCTATTTTTACTCCCATGTATGCTATGTACCACGGGGCATACGGCTATACACTTGAAGCGCCAACCAATGATTGGGATGGAGTTCAATGGACATACGATGCTGTAATGGGAGCATTAAGTTATGCAAGTGAAAATAAAGAAGCCATGGTGAAGGACCAAATTGAGGTGTTTAAACGTGGAGTACAATTTGACCATCCATTCCATAAAGAAGGTCACTTCCCAACAGCTTATATTTTACCGAATGGAGAAAATGATCAAACAGCAACTATTCAAGCAGTAGAGCATCTTCAAGACAACGATATTCTAGTAGAAGAAGCAAAGAAAGACTTTGTCTATAATGGTGTAACATACCCTAAAGGTACTTACATTGTCCCGATGGACCAAGCAAAAGCCGGACTTGCCAATACCATGCTATGGGACGGAGAAGACATAACCGAGGACACCCCTAGCATGTATGATATCTCTGCTTGGAACCTACCAGAACTTTGGGGCTTTGAAGCAGTAGAAGTAAGCAGTCAAGCCCAGCTTAACGTAAAGTCCAATACAGTCAAATCATTAGATTCAAAAGGTGAAGTAATCGGGGACGGACCTTATGCGATTCCAAATACTTCAGTTAAGTCCATCGCCATTGGGAATCAGTTATTAAATAGCGGTCATACCCTTTACAGAGGGAGCGATGGAACATTGTATGCAGATGGAGATACAAGAGAAGAGTTGGCTGAGCTTGTAAAAGAATCAGCTGTGACAATTCCGACTGCTTCCATCCCCCTTGATGCTAAAGAGATCACATCTCAAGAAGTGACTCTTCTAAAAGACGGTGGAATAAACAAAGCTCAATCTCACTCAGGAACGAAATTGGCTTTAGAACGACTTGGTTTTACAGTTGTGGAAAAAACCCCTCAACAAGTTGCAGATGAAGGACTAGGTTCGACGGATGTGTTTATTTATAATGGCAAATCCAATCTGATTTCTTATCAAAACAGCACGGCGAACAAAGAATTTGGACTAAAGGACAAGACACAATACGAAGCTTTCAAGAAAAACGTTGAAGCCTTTGTAGCAAATGGTGGCCAATATCTCGCCATCGGTGCAGGTGCTTCTCAAGCCTCAACGCAACTTGGTTTAAGTGATATAAAGGTAGAAAGCGGTGGATCCAATAGTAATGGAATCGTTCATGTTACACATAATGAATCATCGTATACTGCCGGTTACACTAAAGAAGATATAGGGTTTGTGTATCAACCAACATGGTATTCAAATACAGATAACGCAGAAATTCTATCAACTTATCAAGATAGCAATGACTTTTTCCTTGCAGGGCACTGGAAAAATAGTGAATCTGCTCAAGGTAAGCCGGTCATGGTTAAGGATGATAATGTATTGTTTATAGGTTTAGAACCAACATTCAGAGATCATACAGATTATCTATTCAGACTTGTGTCCAACGCCATTTTTACGAAGTAAGATGTAAAAGAGAAAGGCTGCCCTGCAGAGGAGGGCAGCCTTTTATTTATGTAGGAGATTGAATAGATTAGAATCATTATTATTATTCACAGTCAAACGGATAAATGAGCTAATATCACGAATAAATTGAAAAAACTTACGGATAAACCTATTGGAACTACGGATAAATTGAATATTTCACGAATAAATACAACAAACTCACGCATAATCCAGTAATTTGAATCTGACAGAAACTTTTCGATATTCACTCTAATTCTTTTTGTAAATACTTGTATTAATAGTATTCTTTATATAAAATATATTTTGAATACTTTTAATAGTTTGATGAATGACTATTCATTCAGTTTATCCAAAGGGGAGGGATATCATTGAATATTTCAACACGGTTAGAACAAATCGCTCAACAGAAAGCAGATAAAACAGCGTATCATTTCTTAAATACCTCTAGTACATATGGAGAGTTAAATGCGGCTGTTTCAAAATTCGCCAGTGGCTTAGAGCAATTAGGGCTAAAAAAAGGGGATCATATTGCCCTTGTTTTAGGAAATTCACCACATTTCGTGATTGGATTATATGGAGCTTTACGATTGGGGTTAAAAGTTATTCCTGTAAATCCAATTTATACGCCAGATGAGATTGGATATATTATTAAAAATGGTGATGTGAAAGCCATCGTTACCCTTGACTTGCTTGTGCCATTAGTTGAGAAAATGCAGCCATTACTTTCAACTGTAGATCACTTTATTATTTGCGAATCAGGAGACGAAAGAGCAAAAGGGATTGATCTTGAAAAGCTCTCAATGGCGTACCCTAAAATGAAATCGTTTACAGGGGTTCTTGAAAAAGGGGATATTTCTTTCAAGGGGCCTGAAGTAGATGAAGAGGAAGTAGCGATCATCCTTTACACTTCCGGAACGACAGGGAAACCTAAAGGGGCAATGCTGACTCATAAGAATGTATATTCTAATGCTACAGATGTTGGCAGCTATTTAAAAATGAATGAAGAAGACCGTGTCATAACGGCACTTCCAATGTTTCATGTATTTTGTCTTACAGTTGTCTTAAATGCTCCACTAATGACAGGAGCAACACTTTTAATCGTGCCACGTTTTAGTCCAAAGGAAATTTTTGAACTATCAAAACACTACCAACCGACAGTATTTGCTGGTGTACCAACTATGTACAATTTCTTATTCCAGTATCCGGAAGGAAATCCAGAGGACTTATCTACACTTCGTCTATGTATTTCTGGTGGTGCTTCATTACCAGTTGCACTACTGAAAAATTTCGAGCAAAAATTCAATGTAATGATTTCTGAAGGGTACGGTTTATCAGAAGCGTCACCTGTAACATGCTTCAATCCACTTGACCGTCCTAGAAAACCAGGATCAATCGGTACGTCCATTATGAATGTAGAAAATAAAGTAGTGGATGAATTAGGTGATGAAGTAGCAGTTGGTGAAGTAGGCGAATTAATTGTAAGAGGTCCAAATGTTATGAAGGGCTACTACAAAATGGAAGAAGAAACATCTGCTACGATACGTGATGGATGGTTATACACTGGAGACTTGGCACGCGTAGATGAAGATGGTTATTTTTACATTGTAGATCGTAAAAAGGAGCTAATCATCGTGGGTGGATACAACGTCTATCCTCGTGAAGTCGAGGAGGTTTTATACAATCATCCTCAAGTTGTCGAAGCTGCCGTAATTGGTGTACCTCACCCAGAAATGGGTGAAGCCGTAAGCTGCTATGTGGTTAAAAATGATTCTACCCTTACTGAAGGGGAATTAATGAGTTATTGTAAAGAGCATCTAGCAAAATATAAGCTACCGGCGTCCATTGAATTTTTAGATGAGCTTCCAAAGAATACAACAGGAAAAATTCTTAGAAGAGCATTGAAGGAGCAAGTTTTACAATCCTAAAAGAGAAGATGTTCAGTTGTTAACAACTGAACATCTTTTTATGTTGTCATTATTTCATTGCTTTACTTTGTTGAAGAAGCTTCGATTCTCCTTTTTCCCAGGTCTCCACTTGCTCAATAGCTTGCTCTGGGGTAAATCCTTGACCAACCAATACTCCAGATAAAATGAATTCCTGGAATAAATGAGTAAGATTTATTCCTTCTTCCACTTCAGAAAGGGCACGTGTGACAAGTGGCTGGATATATTCAACCCACTGATCAGGGAGACTTTGATCTTCTCTATACTGATTTCCGTAATTCACTTGGTAATGATGATGATATGGGTATTGATTCGTGCGGTAATACATTAGAAATTCAACTCCTTTATGGGTATGCGTCACGTTTAGCTTATGCAGTTTGTTCAAAATGTGTTAAGACCTATTTAAAAACAGGAAAGGGTTTTTGAATTTTGTGTCGAATGCTACATACAGGGGAAACACTATCACAAAGGGGAGAACATTTATGGAATCTATTTTATTAGAGCAAAAGGGACACCTGGCAACCGTAACCATTAATCGACCCGAGGCAATGAATGCCTTTAATTACGATACGTTAAACGAATTACAGCAGGTTGTAGAAGCACTTCGCATCAATCCAGACGTAAGAGTAGTCATCTTCACTGGAAGCGGGGAAAAAGCCTTCAGTGTTGGAGCTGATCTGAAGGAAAGAAAAACCTTAACAGAACAACAAGTCATTCGTAATGTCTATAAAATTGGTGAAGTCTTTCAATCCGTTGCTACCCTCCCGCAACCAACCGTAGCCGCTATGAACGGCTATGCCTTTGGAGGTGGAATGGAGTTGGCATTAGCGTGTGACTTCCGAATTGCTGTCTCTGGTACCACAATGGGACTAACAGAAACCAGTCTTGCCATTATCCCGGGAGCAGGCGGAACCCAGCGATTGCCACGTTTAATTGGAGAATCTAAAGCTCTGGAGTTAATCCTTACAGCAAGACGACTAAATTCAAACGAAGCACTAGATTTAGGATTGGTGACTAGAGTAGTAGAAAAAGATAATTTTTCAAATGAAGTTCATGCCTTTGTAGAACCAATGCTGGCTAACGGACCAATTGCTCTTCAACAAGCAAAGTACGCAGTGAAAAATGGAATGAACGTAGATCTTCAAACAGGGTTGCAAATTGAAAGGAAAGCATATGAGATTACCATTCCCACTGAAGACCGGGTAGAAGCATTAATGGCGTTTAGTCAGAAAAGGAAGCCAGAGTTTAAGGGGAAATGATTTTGCTTGTGAAAAAAGAACTCATTTTGGGTTCTTTTTTTGGCTTGAATTAAATAACATCTCCAAGTTATTAAAGCATTCTAAAGGGTCATACTAGGGAGGGGGATTATGAGGAAGGATAGACACCAGTATGTTCTCGTCTTTTTTCTATTTATTCTTCTGTTTACGGCAATCATAACAAACCCGTCTAAAGACGACTATATTCAGTTTTCTGAAGAGTCCATAGGACAACCCAATCCCGCTGGTTTAGAAATTGAAAGAATAAACTTTTATTTTTTCTCTGCATATACCCCAGTATTTTTTGATGAGTACGGTGTAAGTTATCTAGGATTATTCGGAAAGTTTATTCGAATTTCTGATGGACAGTTTGATTATCCCTGGTGGTTGGAGTTTTTTAACTAAAGGGGCAAAAGTTTCTCTTTTAGTATTCTTCTATATGAAGAGTATTTGGAAAAAGGCTATGAGAATGATAGCATTAGATTTCCTTTTTGCACAAAACGAGATATACGTATTGAAAATTTTTGATTAACCCCCTATATACAGAGGTGATTCTCATGAAAATCATTGATACCATCCCATTTTTTCTAAAAAACTATCAACCTTCTTTAGAGCATTTAAAAAATTACTATAATGAATATCCAGAAGTATTTAATGAATATTTTGCTTATCACTGCAAAAATACTGATGAAAGACTTAATCAGGCTGTTTCAAAGTATCCAGAAGTTTTATCAAACATCAAGGAAGTCCACCAAAACATTATCCCTATCATTAAAGAGATAACGGAGGAATACTATAAACGATATAAAGTCTCTTTTCCCATAGAGGTGAATTTAATTATTGGAGGATTTGGATCCAACGCCTATACACATCGTCAGATCATTCCTAACATCACATTTGCACTGGAAAAGTTATCTCCAGAACCTGACCATCTAAAAACCATTGTTGCCCATGAATTTGGTCATGCTGCTCATAATATCCTTTCAGATGAGTCGGGAATTCAATGGGAAAATATTAAGTGGACCAGTCCCCTCACTTGGCTGAATCAAGAAGGAGCCGCTATTCATTTTTCCAGGGGGAATGTAGCTCATTTACATCCTTCTATTTATTTTCACTTTAATGAAGAAGGGTATGAATGGCTAACCTTTGCTAATTCTAATAAGAATGCTATTAAATGGGAGTTTGCTCAAGACTACAGAGCAGAAACACCTCAATCCATCTTTCGTGAGTGGTTTTCTATACATGGTGGAAAAAAATTTGGCTTTAGTAGATTAGGATACTTTCTAGGAGATATATTTTTTCAAAATCAAATAATGACGCTCGGGGAAATGAAGGCAATCATTGCATGGAAAGAAAAGGATTTTGAAGAGCAAGTGGAAAACTGGTTATATCAAAAATAGATAGGTGATTAGTAAAATGAATGATAAATTAAAAACAAAAATCCAAGAAGTAATAGGTGAAGTATATTCGGTAACCTTTCTAGATGAGCAAGGGTGCACTTCAGAGGTTCGTAAGCTTAATACTGGAAAGGGATTGTACTTACTCAAAAGTTCCTTTAAGGAAAAATATCGTCCTTGGCTAGAGTCAGAAGCTCAACTATTAGAAAAGCTAAATCACAAAGGGATGGCAGTTCCTCATTACTATGGGTTTATTAAAGAAAAGGATAGTAGCCATTTATTGATGTCATTTGAAAAGGGAATGACCTTAACAGCTGCTTTGAAGGCAGCTACGTCCCTGTCAGAAAAGAAAACATTGATTCGTAGTTTTGGAGAGTTTCTTCATGACTTCCATGAAATGAACCCACTAGATTCCTTTGAAAAGAAGGATGATTGGCTAGATGACCAATTGGATAAGGCAAAAAACTATGTTGAAAATGGGCAAGCAGATGGGACCATACAGTTGTTAGAGAAGTTAATGAGTCACAAACCCCTACCGGTGAAGCAAACCATGATCCATGGAGATTGTACTATAGATAATGTCCTTGTAGTTGATGGTAAAGTAAAGCTATTTATTGATGTGGCCGGTATGACCGTAGGGGACCCTCGTTATGATGAATCCTTAGCTATTCGAAAATTTCTAAACAACCCTGAATACATAAATTCTTTCTATGAAGGATACAAGCGCTACAAAGTAACTAATGCTGAATTCCAATATTTTAATGAAGGGTTATATGAGTTTTTCTAGAAAACGAAAGACACATTTTGATGAATGCTTATCTAAAAAATCCTACATATGTGTTCACATGCAGGATTTTTTCTGTTTATTCCTCACCATAATAAATAACCATCTGACATACAGCTTCTTCTTCTGATACATTCAAATATTCATGCCCGGAATCAGCCGCAAATCGAATTGAGCTGCCTTCTCCCAATTCATAGATTTCTTCATCAATTTTAAGGGCTATTTCCCCAGACAATACCGTAATGTACTCTTCTACACCCTTAGGATGTCCTTCATTCCTGTATGAGCATCCTGGCTTCATTTCCACACGATAGCTTTCCCATTTTTTAAAAGGGTCAAAAGGGAAGATAGGGTAAACGATGTAGTTTCCATTATCTTCAAGGACAGGCTGGACATCCTCATAATGAATGATGGATATTTGATTGGTTGGTTTTTCGATTAGAGATGAGAACGACACCTTTAATCCGTTTGCAATCTTCCACAGGATGGCGACGGTTGGGTTCGAGTCTCCTCGTTCAATTTGCCCGATCATCGCTTTACTAACCCCTGTTTGTTCAGACATTTGCTCGAGGCTTAAACCTCGTTCTCTACGAATCTTTCTTATATTATCGCCAATTTGAATCGGAAAGTTTTCCATACTATAACCTCTCTTGTATACTATAACGTCTATATGTATAATATAATAAATTATCAAAGTATTAAAATAGTTTATTATTTTTATTATAAAGGATGTGATGGAGTGGAGGCACTTCTTTCTACCAAAAAAGTTAGTGATTTTCGATATGGTTTGCAGGGAGGACTTAGTATTGCCATCGGTTATATGCCTGTTGCATTAACATTTGGCTTATTAGCCAGAACTACGGGCCTTACGATTTTCGAAACCATACTTATGAGCATGTTTGTTTTTGCAGGAGCTGCACAATACATATCACTTAGCTTGATTGCTGTTGGAACAGGAATTATTGAGATAATTTTAACAACTTTCATTGTGAACATCCGTCACTTCCTTATGTCAGCCTCTCTAAGTGAAAAACTCGAAGATGATCGGTTATTTAAAAAGCTATTCTATGCTTTTGGTATTACGGATGAAACCTTTACGGTTATTAGTGTAAAAGAAGGCAAGGTAAAAACAGGTTTTGCCTTTGGGGTTATATTGATTTCATATGGAAGCTGGGTCGTGAATTCTGGTATTGGTTATCTCATTGGTGAAATCCTGCCTGCATTTTTACAGGCAAGTATGACTATCGCCCTGTATGCTATGTTTGTTGGATTGCTCGTTCCTTCAATGAAGAAAAGTGTAAAAGTTATGTTTTTGGCTTTGATTGCAGGTGCTCTAAATAGCGTCCTACTTTTTACCACCAGTCTTTCAAATGGCTGGTCCATCGTTTTAGCAACTCTTGTTTCAGCAGTCATTGTTGAATTCATCGTAATGCTGAAAAAAGGGGGAATAGCTTATGAATAGTACAGTCGTGTGGATGATTGTTGGAATGGCGGTTGTTACGTATATTCCGCGAATGCTTCCCTTCCTTGTTTTTAAAGGAAAAGAACTTCCACCCTTTATTCAAGGGGTATTAAAGAACGTTCCCTTTGCTGTATTGGGAGCGCTAATTTTTCCAAGTATTTTATTGATCCAAGAGGGAAATCTAATGTTTGGAGTAGTCGGGACCGCATCGGCATTTGCCATTGCTTTTTTAGGTGCCAATGTTATGATCGTTGTCATCGGGGCGATTTCCGTTTTGTCCCTTTATTCGTTATTCTTAATGTAGAGTGTTAGTCACGATTCTTTCGTGGCTTTTTTTGATTGGCGTGATGTTGGGGGGAGTGTGTCGAATTTTATAGAATGGCAGATATATTGAAATAATGGCAGATAAAAAATAATTATGGCAGATATAATGAGAATACGGCAGATATTTTTCCATTTTGGCATGTAAATCCGTAAAACGGCAGATAAAACATTCTCCACTAATTAGAATCCCCGTATGATGTGTTTAAGTTCTAAATGATAGGACAAGGTATTACATATAGTATAGAAGAAGATAAGGGGGGAAGTATGTTGGTTAGAAAATGGGCGTTTCGATCTGTACTAGCTTATTTGCTATTAGGCTTATTTTTATATGTGTATTTATTTTTCCTGGCTGATTCCACACTACCTGATATGTATAAAGGGAGCAGTGCGGATCCAGCCACTTTTATGAATGATCGTGAACTCATGCTGAGTGAGGAATTTTCAAAGATTAAGAATTTATTGTTTTTCTTATCAACACCATATGAGTGGCTGTTTTATTTCTTGATTCTCATTCTTGGGGTTTCAAAAGGGTTTGAAAGATGGGCTAGAGGAACGGTGAAAAATGGCTTCCTTCAGACAGCGATTTATCTCTTCTGGTTATCTCTTGCTTCATTTGTCGCTATTTTTCCGTTGCAATACATTTCATATAAAGTTTCGAAAACCTATAATATATCGACTCAAACCTTTTCCATGTGGATGAAAGATGAGTTTACTGATTTCTGGGTGAACTATCTCATGATGTTTATCATCGTAACTGTTTTATATGGACTGATGAAAAGGTTCAAGCAGCGTTGGTGGCTGGCAGCATGGGCACTGTCCGTCCCATTTACCATTTTCATGATGTTTGTGCAGCCAGTATTAATTGACCCTTTATACAATGACTTTTATCCATTAAAGGATAAAGCATTGGAGGAACAAATCCTTTCTCTTGCAGATAAAGCGAAGATTCCAACTGACCATGTCTTTGAAGTCGATATGTCGGAAAAAACAAATTCCCTTAATGCCTATGTAACAGGAGTAGGATCCAATTCACGAATCGTCCTGTGGGATACGACTCTCGAAAAATTAACCGATGAAGAAATTCTCTTTGTCATGGCGCACGAAATGGCTCATTATGTGGAGAAGCATATCTATATAGGCATCGCCATTTATTTGGTGCTCTCCTTCTTTGGCTTATTCCTTACAGCAAAGCTAATGAGAGGTATAGTAGCCAATTATAAAGATGATATGAAAGTGTCCAGTGTGTCCAGCTTAAGCTCTCTACCGCTGTTCTTAATGATAACGTCTATGCTATTGTTTACCGTTAGTCCATTTAGTAACTGGATTTCTCGATACGAAGAAACGAGAGCCGACCGATATGCCATTGAATTAACAGGTGATAAGGTAGCGGCGATTTCATCCTTCCAGAAGCTGTCTAAAGTAGGGCTGTCGCAAGTGAATCCACCGCTTCTGGTGAAAATTTTCCGGTACGGTCACCCAACGATGCTCGAGAGATTAACCATGCTTGAGAAATATGAATTAGAGAAAAAAGAATAAGGAAAAAAAGCCTCGTCTTCCTTCAGAGACGAGGCTTTTTCTTTGATTAGTGTGAGGGATTGACGCTATGAGATAGAGTACAATTTCGGAGATAGGGGTGCCTGGCAGTGGAGAATGATGTAGAGGTACGCCCCTCAAAAAAAGAAACAGCTGACTCGTGTAGGAGTCAGCTATTGTTGATTATCCGTAGCTAAGGTTGAGTTGGTTTAGTTCATTTGTCAGTTCCATGAACAATGACTTGTTTTTATTATCTAAGGCGGCATCAATGTCTTTTAAGAGTTTTGTTTTGCGCGTTTTTAGAATGCTTTCATTCAGCACCATGTCAATGTAAATTTCCAGTACGCTTTTTTCAGTGGACTTTTTCCGGGTCATCGCAGAAGCTTTCATCATTTCGGTATAGGATTTTTTGTTTTCCATATACGATCACCTCTGAATTCTTTTTATTAGTATATGGGGAAAGAAGAAAAAATTCAACCAAAAAATTAAATATTCTGAAAATTTTTTTATTCATGAAAATAGTAGATTAATTTCTGAATTTTTTAAAAATATTCGAGACAACCGTCGAATTTTATGGTATTATTTTGGAGAAAAATGTAAATGGAGGGCGGATAAATGAGAGGGAAATCTCGAATTATAGAGGAATATGAAGTTAATCCCCATACGATGATGCTTAAACCAATAGAATACGGATCTAGAACATTTACTGAAATATTAGAAGTGGATGATGTTTTAGTGTCACCTTTTAAACCATTTGAAATTTTAAGGAAGAGCTGTGAATTTTTTGGCTCATCATATGAAGGTAGGAAAGAAGGTACTAAAAAGTTAACGGGAATTGTCTATAAGGCTCCTATCATTGTTAATCCTCAAATGTCTATTTTTCTGTTCCCGACGGTTTCGCCCACTAAACAAGAGTGTGCTTGGGTTTCACATTCCCATGTACGTCGTTATGATCGATCAAATGCTGGTTTTACAAAAGTTTTTTTTCAAAATCGTCAATCGTGTGATATTCCTATTTCATATAGTTCTTTTGAGAATCAAATGCTTCGCACTTCTGACTTACGAATCGCTTATTCACAAAGAATATCAGAAATGGAGAGCAAATACACGATGGTCAATACTGAAGTGAAAAAGGTTAAGACGTTTTATTTGAATAGAAATAGTAAGACATCCGATGCGTGAGAGTAGTTTTATTCACGCTTCTTTTGTTGAATCAGATGTCGGCTTCATTAATCTTCGGTACAAATAATGTCTCATTAATTCCTCTACACGGTTTCTTAACCTCGGATTAAAATAATTATGATGCTCTTCATATCCTTTGTACAAAAACATGTACATCGTAAAGGCATCATCTGACTGAATTCTTTCTACCTTCATTTTATTCACCCTCATATACTTTTTTACATGAGCTAATTCTCCTTGTATGACTTTCATCGTTTCTTCAATTAATTCTAAATAGGGTCTTTTTAATTTAAACGGACTGCTATCAACAATTTGCATATCTCGGTTTAAAATCGTTAACACCATAGGGAGATAAATAGCTTGCTCAAGGATGTTACGGTCATTTTCTGGAATTCTGGTCATATGAAAAGGCTCCTTTTCACTTTGATATAGAACGTGTGTTCGTATTTATATTCTACGTTGAATTCAATTTACTTTCAATAGGGAAAGTTGTTAGAATGTGATTTTGTTTCTATTATGAAGGTCAGAGGTCTTTTTTATCCCTGGATTATTTACAGGTGATTTTTTGAGAGGCTTTTTCTTAAGGGTGTTTTAGTAAACTTTATTGCTTTTGAAAAAGCGAGTAATAGTTGATTTCCACAACAGGGATCACCCTCAAGGAGTGAATCCAACAATTTCATTTATCAGAACTTTATCCATAAAGGATATGCATTGATAACGTCGAATACAATAACGTGAGTGTTAGAAAGGAAGGAATGTATAAAATGAATCATAAAGGAATTGAAATCAACGATTTATATGAATTAAAAGCTATATCCGACCCAAGACTTTCTCCTAATGGAGAGGAAGCCATTTTCATTCAAACGATGATGTGTGAGGAAAAGAATGAATATTTCTCACATTTACATAGCATAAACATAGAGAGTAAGCGTATCCGTCAGTGGACTTTCGAAGAACAAAGAATATCCTCGCCAAGATGGTCTCCAGATGGGAAAAGGATTGCCTTCATATCCAATCGTTCAGGAGTGAATCAACTCTATGTCATTCAGTATGACGGAGGAGAGGCTGAACAACTAACTGAATATAGAAAAGGAGTTTCCAACCCAGTCTGGTCTCCATGTGGAGAGCGAATTGCTTGCTCCATTCGATTAGAAGAAGGGGAGGTTATTGAATGCAATGAAGAGAAAGAGGAAAAATTGAAGCCTTTTGTTACCTCTTCTATGAAATATAAAACAGATGATCGAGGCTTTCATGACAATTGCTACGCTCAGTTAGCAATTGTTGACGTTAAAAAGAAAGAATTAAAGAGACTAACAAATGATCAACATGATTATTCAATGCATTCCTGGTCCCCGGATGGGAAATACATCGCATTTTCAGCGGATTTGAAAGAAGAGAAAGATTTCTCCTTTCAATCAGATTTATATATTTTTGATCTTGAAAACAATAATCAAAAGAAGGTGAATCCAGGAGAAGGATATTATGGTGGGGCGAGCTGGTCTTATAACGGAAGGTACCTGGCTTACGTCGGTCATAATCGAGAATTCGAGAATGCTACACACAATAAAGTATGGTTATATGAGATGGAGTCAGATCAATCTGTTTGTCTTACAGAAGAAATGGATGTACCAGTAGGGGATTATCTCAATAGTGACAGTATCCAAGGCTCTTCACAAGCTGGAATTGTATGGTCAAAAGACAATGAAAGTCTATACTTTCTAGCTTCTGATACTGGAAATACGGTTCTTTACTATGGGCATATTGAAGGAGCTATCTACCCGGCATTATTACAGGAAGAGCAGCATGTATATGGATTTGATTTTGATTCAGAACGACAATTGATGCTAGTAGCAATGAGCAAGCCGACTGAACCTGGCGAGTTATATACTCTGCATGTTCCAACAGGGAAACTCGAAAAACTTACGAACCTGAATGGGAGTTGGCTAGAACAGAGAGAATTGTCTTCACCGGAAACTTTTATGTACAGCGGTTCCAAAGATTGGCCAGTGCAAGGGTGGATAATGAAGCCGGTCGGTTACGAAGAAGGAAAGAAATACCCTCTTGTCGTAGAAATACACGGCGGTCCACATACTATGTATGGAAACACATTCTTTCATGAATTCCAAGTTCTGGCTAGTAAAGGATATGCCGTTTTATATGTCAATCCAAGAGGAAGTTACGGGTACGGACAAACG
This sequence comes from Rossellomorea aquimaris TF-12, assembly GCF_001648555.1. Lineage (GTDB taxonomy): Bacteria > Bacillota > Bacilli > Bacillales > Bacillaceae_B > Rossellomorea > Rossellomorea aquimaris. The sequence continues at coordinate 57,453 of NZ_LQXM01000026.1, forward strand.
TTTGTCGATGCAGTAAGAGGCGACTATGGAGGAGGAGATTACGAAGATATCATGAAGGGAGTCGAATATGCCCTAAAAGAATATTCATTTATCGATGAATCCCGTTTAGGTGTGACAGGTGGAAGCTATGGAGGTTTTATGACCAACTGGATTATTGGCCATAGCGACATTTTTAAAGCTGCTGCTACTCAACGGTCAATCAGTAACTGGATTAGTTTTTATGGAGTAAGTGATATTGGCTACTACTTCTCGGAGTGGCAAATTCAAAAGGATTTAAGTGATGTGGATTCCCTGTGGAAGCATTCCCCCTTAGCATATGTGAACAACATGAATACACCATTGCTGATTCTGCACAGTGAAAAGGACTACCGTTGTCCCATTGAGCAGGCAGAGCAATTATTTATCGCATTAAAACGCCAGAAAAAAGAAACCAGATTCGTTCGATTTCCAGAATCAAACCATAATCTCTCAAGGACAGGAAAGCCATCCTTAAGAGAGGCTCGTTTACAAGAAATGCTGGATTGGTTTAAAAAGTATTTATAATGAAAAGAAGAGACAGCCATTTCTAATTAGAAATGGCTGTTTTTTTGCAGTTATTCTCCTAAATCGTACGAATAATTATCATCCTAAAACACATATTCACTCCAAAATATACAAAACCTACTGCTAAAAGGTTTAGTTTCTCATCCATTAGGAAAAGGTTGTAATACTTATCCAAGCGTAACATGTTAACAAATATGGAAATCTTCAACGGTTGTGATATGATGAAAATAGAAAGCAACGATAGGATGAAATGAGTTTAATGTTCATGGTCGTTTAAGGGGAAGCATATAATATGGATATTAATGCGATAAAAGATTGGTTCACATTAGAAAATATTATGGATTTAATCCAGCAATACCGAGCGATTGGACCGATACCAGGTATATTATTGCCTATGCTGGAAGCATTTCTCCCATTTTTGCCGTTGTTTGTATTCGTCATGGCAAATGCAAATGCCTTTGGTTTATGGTGGGGATTTCTCTTTTCGTGGATTGGAGCTTCTGTCGGAGCATTAATCGTTTTCCTATTAGTGAGAAAATATGGTGAGACACGAATTTTCCGCTTTATCAGAAGGAATCGTCAAGTAAACCGGTTAACTAAATGGGTAGACAGGCATGGGTTTGGTCCATTATTTCTCCTCTTATGTTTTCCTTTTACGCCATCAGCTGTTGTAAATGTCGTAGCAGGATTATCAGGGATAAGCATTGCTCAATATATGCTTGCAGTATTAACAGGGAAAATGGTGATGATTTTCACCATAAGCTTTATAGGGTATGATATTATATCATTAATAAAACAACCAATACGAACAGTCATTGTAGCTGTCATTATTTTTGTTTTGTGGATTGTAGGGAAACGGATTGAAATTCGTTTGAATAAAAAAGTAGAAACTGATCAAAGAAATGACCGGAGAAAGCAGGAGGAATCAAATTGAGAGAAGAGATTAAAAGAGAAGGACTGGAATGGATAAAAGCCTTAGGAATTGGATTAATTATTTTTATCATCATTCGAACCTTTCTCTTCTCCAACTATGTAGTCGAGGGCGAATCAATGATGCCAACGTTACAGGATGGAAATAAATTAGTGGTGAATAAAATAGGATACCAAATCGGAGAATTAAATCATTTTGACGTGGTGGTCTTTCATGCCAATGAGAATGAAGATTATGTGAAACGAATCATTGGATTACCAGGTGATAAAGTGGAATACAAGGATGATAAACTTTATATAAATGGTGAATATTTTCCTGAGCCTTATCTGGAAAAATTCAAGCAGGATTATATTGGGAATAAGCTAACAGGTGATTTTACTCTTCAAGAAATTACAGAAGAGCAAACGGTCCCCGAAGGCAAAGTCTTTGTTTTAGGTGATAATCGAAGAGGAAGTATGGATAGTCGTTACTTTGGCTTTATTGAACAAGGGCAAATCGTTGGAAAAGTAGATTTGCGATACTGGCCTATTAGTGAATGGGACTTTCAATTTAAAAATTAAGGATGAAGAGAATTTTGTTCAGTGATGGATACTGAATGAAATTCTCTTCGTGCATGAGAGGGACTAACAGAATGGAATAAAATAAAAAACCACAAAGACTATTCTTTGCGGTTTTTTATTTTATTGCTTTGAGTTAGTTTGCTTACCACCTAACCCCTAGAAATTAGCCAAACGAGCAAGTTTCCGGCGATTATTCCAAATAAACCACTGATAACCCCCATTATTATAAGTGCAAGACCATGAGAACGCACATTATAGTCTTTTCTTAGTATAAAACCTATGCCTACGGCAAATGCACCAAAGAAGATGGAGTCAAAAAAAGCCAAAATGACAGAAATCCAACCAAGTATCAGCAAAATACTTCTTCCTGATGTTTTAATAATCCATCCCCCATTCATATTTTAGTTGAATCATAGGTGTTCGCAAAAACCCATATAATTACTATTATAACATTATATAACAGTATAATTCTCTACTTTTCATGTCCTATTATACCTATGACTGAGTTTTATATCGGAACAATAAGTGCTAGAGCAATAGATGGTCTACTTTTCAGATTTTGATGGATTCTTTTTCATTTTTACACAGGTTCTCATCCAGTGCATCTCATAAATATGATAAAATAGTAAGAAAATTCTATTTTTTCGAGGGTGATCGTGTGACAACAGAAATTCCAATCATTGAAACCAAGTTCGTTCCGCCTGTTGTCAAAGATTCGTACATTAGGCGTCCAACGTTAATGAAAAAAATGAGAACGTTTCCTGACTATAAATTGGTTATTGTGCATTCAGGTGCAGGATATGGGAAGAGTATCGCTATCAGTCAGTTCCTGCAAAATAGTAAACCACTCTACTGCTGGTACTCGATTACAGGGAACGATGACGGATTAGTCCCCTTCGTAACGAATATAGTATATACCATCCAAAAGCAGCGTCCCGGTTTTGGGGATGAGCTCAAGGAAACATTATTATCCATGGGCCAGCATATGAAAGATGAGGACATTTACCGATTAAGTGCATTGTTTATTAACGAATGCATGAAGATTCAAGATGACCTCACATTGATACTTGATGATTATCACTTGGTGGATCATTCTTTTCTCATAAACCAATGGATGGAGAAGGTGATTGAACATTTACCACATCACATACATTTCTTTCTTTCGACTCGAACGAAACCTTCTTGGGCTAGTTTAATACAACTAAAAATATCCCGTCAGCTACTAGAGATAACAGAAAATGATTTGTGTTTAACAAAGGAAGAAGTGGAAATCCTTCTAACTGATTTTCATGAAACCCCCATCCCCCCATCTCAACTTGAGGCAATTTGTCATTTAACAGAAGGCTGGGTTATTGCAGTCAGCATGATACACTCACAGCTTCAAGAAAATCCCGATATTCTCATGGTCGAAAAACAATACTCCTCTCTTGAAGAGCTTTTTCAGTATTTGGCTCATGAGGTTTTTTCAAAACAGTCACCGATTGTGAAACAATTCTTAAAGCAAATCTCCATTTTAGAAGAAATAAACGGTAGAGTATGCGAAGAAATCTTTGAACTGCCTGGTGCAGAACTAATGCTTAAACAACTCTCAGAGAAAAATGCATTGCTACAAGAGATGAAGGGAGCAAGCCATTACCGACTTCATGCTTTGTTTCAAACATTTTTAGAAGGTGAGTTAAAAGCTGAAAATGTACGTCTTTACAAGGAGTTGCAGATGAAATGCGCCCAGTACTTTGAACGAAGAGGGCAGTGGAAAAAAGCAGTATATCACTATTTGAAAATGGAAAATATTGAAGCGGTTTCATCAATTTTAATTGAAGAGGCTGAAGGGATGATGAAAAGTGGACATCTTGAAATTCTTGGTGAATACTTGCAGCAGGTCCCGGAACACATTAAGAATCAATACTACCCCCTTTGGATTTATCAAGGTGAATTCTTTCGTTATCGTTCTTTTTATGAAAAAGCGGAGAAGGCATACGATAATGGTATTGTGTTAGCTATCGAAAAACAGGATACAGTCATGCTTAGCAAAGCATACGAGGGAATAGGAAGAATCTATTTAGATACCATTCAACCAGGTAAAGCTCAACAATACTTATTAAAAGCCATTAACTGCCTGGAGAATGAAGAAAGTGATTTTATTAAAGAAAAGAACCATTTGTATTATTTGATTTCCGAAAATCTTGTGAATTCCGGTAATGCAATGAAGGCAAAACTGTGGTACGAAAAAGGAAAGAGTAATGGCTTTATGAAGGAAGAAGGAAACTTAGAAGCGAGAATGCTTCTGAGAACAGGGAAGCTGCAAGACGCTAAACAAGCTCTTTTATGTAAAGAGGCGGAGGATCAGCTTCCACAATCCCATCGAGAAAAGGAGCTTTTATTATCATTAATTGAATCCTTTATGGGTAATGGTATGGAAGCGAAACGATTAGCTCAGCAGGGAATCAATCAAGGAATTAAAGGTAAATCTCTTTTTGTTGAGGCTTGCGGCTGGATTAGGATGGGGCATGCAGTCCAGTTAATGAATGATTATGATTCTGAACTGGCAAAAAGCTGCTATAATACGTCCCTTGAACTGATGAGTCAAATTAATATCTCAAGGGGAAAAGCAGAGCCTTATATGGGGCTATCTATTTTGTATGGGAGATTAGGAGAATATCAGAAAGCTAAAGAATTAGCTGAACAGGCGCTGCACGAAACAGAGAAAGTTGAAGATTTATGGCTGTCTTCGTTAATACTGTTGTCTTCTGGGATAAATGATTTTTATAAGGGTGAGCTTCAAGCAGCCGAGAAGAGCATTGAACGAGCGTCCACACAATTCGAAGCATGTGGTGATCGCTATGGAAAAATGCTGACGGATTTATGGAAAAGTAGCATCTACTATAAGACAGGAAATCAAGAAATGTTTGCAGAGAACATCATGTCTTGCTTAAATGAGGTTCAAACTGGAGAGTTCGGGTTCGTCTTTCTTAAACCGACAACATTTGGTCCGAAAGATCTTCAAATGAATATTCCATTATTAGTGAAGGCTTATCAAGAAGGAATACACGCTCCTTACTGCCAGCAGCTCTTAACAACGTTAGGGTATGAAACCATTACTTCTCATCCAGGGTATACATTAAAAGTACAAAGTCTTGGCCACTTTGAAATATGCTTGGGAGACCATAAGGTAAATGAAAAGGAATGGCAGCGAGATAAAGCAAAGGAATTATTTCAATATCTTCTTATTCAACGAAATCAATTGAAAGGGAAGGAAGAGGTTATTGAGGAATTATGGCCAGAAGGAACAGGCTCTGACCGTGATTTCAAAGTCGCATTAAATACGTTGAATAATGTGTTGGAGCCTAATCGTCAAGCAAGGGGAAAAGCATTTTTTATTCAGCGTCAACAAGAAGGATATCGGTTAAATCCCATGGCCAGTATAGATTATGATGCAGATCAATTTACAAATTGGATGACCGAAGGACTAAAGGAAAAAGATATAGAAAAATCCATACAATATCTAGAATCAGGAATCCACTACTACAAAGGAGTTTTTCTCCCCGATCGAAAAGGGAATTGGTGGTCAGAAAAGGAAAGAGAGCGACTACACCTTCTCTACTTAAGAGGTTTAGAAAAGCGTGCTCAGCTAGCCATAAGAATGGAGAATGTAGACGAAGCTATCGATTATTGTTTAGGGATTATTGAAAGTGATCCCCTTTGGGAAGAAGCTTACCGGATTCTTATGTATAGTTACTATCATAAAAATAATCGCCCACAAGCTGTTAAGTGGTTTCAACGTTGCAAAAGCATATTGGAAGCGGAACTTGGAGTAGAACCTATGAAAGCCACTCAACAAATGTATGAAATGGTCATCGGTGCAACATCCAATTAAAAAAGGAGCAGTTTTCATCTGCTCCTTTTGTTATGAATAATTCCTTAGCCGGTTCTCCTGACTCGTGTTCATTCGTTTAAGAAAGGCTTCAACAAACACTGAATCCCACTGTGTTCCTTTCCCTTCATTTAATATGGAAAAGGCTTTTTCAAAAGGCATACCTCTTCGATAAGGTCGATCAGAAGTCATAGCATCAAATGCATCTGCCACAGCAATTAACCGACCAAAGATAGGAATGTCATCGCCTATTAGCTTGTCCGGGTATCCACGTCCATCAATCCGTTCGTGATGATGCTTTATTCCAGGCAAAATCGGAAGAAGGTCTTCAGTTAATTGAACGCCTTTTACAATTTCCTCTCCGATAACAGGGTGACGCTTAATCTGCTCAAACTCTTCATCTGTCAACTTTCCATCCTTTAAAAGAACATCATCTCGGATACCGATTTTACCAATATCATGGAGCAAAGCCGATTTTTTGAGTAAATCTATCTCCTTTGAAGACCAGTTACATTCCTCTGCAATATAAACGGAATATTCGGCTACACGTTTCGAATGACCGGCTGTATAAGGATCTCTGGCATCCAATGTTCCTGCTATTACCGCGAAAAATTGATCAAGGAGTTGTTGATTTTTCTGATCTCTAAGATTAATCGCTTCAACCATGTGATTAAACCCGGAAAACAAATGAGCAAACTCATCTGTATACGTATTGACGACGAGTGATCGTTGACCTTGTTCTACTTTCTCAAAGCTCTTTTCAAGTTCTTTTACGGGGGCTTCAATGCTTTTGAAAATGAGAACAGCACCATAAAAAGCGAGCAAAGTGATAATCAAAATGAGAACGCCTGCCCATTTCCAATAGTTTGCTAAAAGGTCTGAGTCCGCCATTGATAAGCGAATTTGAGAAGCTAGAGAAAACAGCAAAATCGGAAACAGAGCAAGAAACAATGAAGCTGCCAGTATTTTTCTTTTTAAACTAATAAATAAATGGGACTGTCTCGATACATCTACCCCATATGTTTTAATGGCTTTCTGTATCAGGTTTTCTTGTAACGGGTGACAAGCTCGAAAGGTCAAGAAAAATTCAATCAATGCATGAAGAATCGCGACTAAAAATGCACCAGACCAAGCATATAGGATATAGGAATAAGGAATAGATAAAACCCCTGTATTAATGCTAATGAAAGTCATGACAGTTGAGGGGATTGCTAAGCCTAAAAAGTGAGGAAACATGATTCGCTGCACCGTTAACAGAGGAAATCTTTCTGCTTGTTTGTAAGCGTCTGAAAGAATCTCAAAATCTAATGCACCTTCTGTATAGATTCTTTTAATTGGACGAATATGTTTCTGATACACAATGAATTCACAACTGAACATCGTAAAGATAGAAATGGCGATAATTGCGCCCATTGCAAAAAGCTCGTTTTCTGTAAGAGCAAGGGTTTGAAAAATAAATACAGAACCAACGCCAAAAACGGCAATCAAGCTACCTAATATATAGTTTTTAATGATTGTACGTTGAAATTGCTGAAATACATTCAAGGATAAATCCTCCATTTTTACTAACATCTAGTACTATCATTATATAGTAAAAATAGAGGAGGGAAAATGCTATAGAACTATTTTTAGAAGTTAGTACATAAATTTAAGTGAATACTTGCTTCTTATACTAGATTATTAACCATTTTTTCTCTTAGATTAAATGAGATAGAACATGGAATGGGACAGGTAGACTCATTTTCATAGGAATTGGGCCAGATGCTTTGTGAATTGGGCCACTTTCCATAACTATTGGGCCAGGTTGTGAACTTCATATCATCGAAGACTATCTCCTCGACTGTAACTCATTTGTAACTCCCTTTTCTTAAGATAAAGTCAAAGCTATTATCGCTTTAGTTCATGTTTAAGGGGGAGAAAAATATGAAATATTCGTTTAAATGGTCTGCCTTAATGATTTTTTTATCTTGTTTACTGGTCGTGACGAGTGCATGTAATTCCCAAAGTAGCGGTGGATCAGGGGAAAAAGAAACAGAAAAAGAACAAGAAACGGTCAAAATAGGAGTGCTTGCTTCACTGACAGGAGCATTAGAGTCTTATGGGAAGCAAACTCAACGTGGATTTGAACTTGGTTTAGAGTATGCCACTGATGGAACGATGGAGGTGGCTGGGAAGAAAATAGAAGTGGTCTTTGAAGATACAGAAACAAAACCTGAAGTAGCTGTTCAAAAAGCGACAAAACTATTTGAAGAAGATGGCGTTGATTTTCTAGTAGGTTCTTCAAGTTCTGGTGATACGTTAGCAGTACTCCCTCTTGCAGAGGAATATGAAAAAATAATGATTGTTGAGCCGGCTGTTGCAGATAGTATTACTGGTTCAGAGTTCAATCCTTATATCTTTAGGACAGGAAGAAACTCATCACAGGATGCGGTGGCAGGTGCAGCAGCAATTGCGAAGGATGGAGTCAAAATTGCTACATTAGCACCGGATTATTCCTTTGGTCGAGATGGTGTAGCAGCCTTTAAAGAAGCTGCTGAAAACCTTGGTGCAGAGATTGTTCATGAAGAATATGCAGACCCTGCGGCAACAGATTTTACTTCTAACCTTCAAAAGATTATTGAAAGTAAACCAGACTACCTATTCGTCATCTGGGCTGGAGCGAATTCACCTTGGAATCAGATTGGTGATATGAAGCTTCAAGAAAAAGGGATTAAAATTTCGACTGGAGCTCCAGATATTCCTGCATTATCTGTTATGGAACCGTTAGTTGGAATGGAAGGCTTCAGTGTGTATTACCATGAACTGCCTGACAATGAGATTAATAACTGGTTAGTAGAAGAGCATAAAAAGAAATACGACGGTGAAGTACCAGACCTGTTTACACCAGGTGGGATGAGTGCAGCAATTTCCATTGTTGAAGCGTTAAAGAATACAGAAGGGGATTTAGATCCAGATACTCTTATAGAGACGATGGAGGGGATGAGCTTTGACACTCCAAAAGGAACAATGACATTCCGGGAAGAAGATCATCAAGCACTACAAACCTTGTATTCTATTAAGTTAGAGAAGAAAGATGGGGTTCCTTATCCTGTTCCAGTGTTAATTAGAGAACTCTCTCCAGAAGAAACAGCTCCTCCTATACGAAATTAAAGAGCAAGGGGTTGACTAGCAAATGTCGGGCTTAAACCTTCATTGAAGGGCTTGATACTTTGTTTACAGTCAACCCCTTTCATGAAACCAGAATGGGGTGAAAAAATGAGTATACTAGAAACAAAAAATTTGACCATTACCTTTGGCGGACATACAGCTGTAGATGATGTGACCTTTTCTGTTCCTGAAAAAAAGTTTAAATCTATTATTGGACCAAATGGTGCCGGGAAGACAACATTGTTTAACTTACTTAGTGGTCAATTAAAGCCATCTAGTGGAGAAGTCTTTTTAAAAGGAAAGAATATAACGAAGCTTTCGCCAACAAAACGTGCTCGTTTAGGTATTGGTCGCTCCTTCCAAATGACCAATGTTTTCCCTCATTTAACCGTATTGGAAAATGTTAGATTGGCGGTTCAATCAAAGCGGGGAATACGGTATGTCATGCATAAAAACATTCAAACCTTTGGAAGTGTTTTAAAGGAAGCAGAAGAGCTTCTAAATCTTGTAATGCTATCGACTAAAGGAAATTCACTGGCGGTGAATTTAGCCCATGGAGAAAAAAGAAAGTTAGAGATTGCTATGCTTCTAGCGTTAGATACTGAAATCTTATTATTAGATGAGCCTACTGCCGGTATGTCGTTAGAGGAGGTGCCTGCCATATTGGAGGTCATTCGCAACATAAAATCTCAAGGAGATAAAACCATCGTTCTTATTGAACACAAGATGGATATGATTATGGATCTGTCAGATTCAATTATGGTCCTTTTCAATGGCAGGTTACTTGCAGATGATCATCCGAAGGAAATAATGAAAAATGAACAGGTACAATCAGCTTATCTAGGAGGTCTATATGATGACCACACTGCTTAAGGTAGATGGTATTGAAACATATATTGATCAGTATCACATCCTTCAGGGAGTTTCCTTTGAAGTGAAGAAAGGCGAAGTAACTGTGTTATTAGGTAGAAATGGAGCGGGGAAAACTACAAGTCTTCGAACCATCATGGGTCTAACACCTCCTTCATCAGGAAAGATATTCTACAAGGATGAAGAAATTCAAAGACTTCCGACCTTCAAGGTAGCGAACAAAGGTATTGGCTATGTACCAGAAGATCAAGGCATATTTGGCGATCTTACAGTTGAAGAAAACATGAAGGTTGCCATAAAGAATTATGATCAAGAAACAGAAGATCGTATGACATGGATTACGGATCTTTTTCCAGACCTTAAAAAGTTTTGGAAGAAAGCCGGGGGGAATTTAAGTGGTGGTCAAAAACAAATGCTATCCATTGCTAGAGCTTACTTAAATAATAATGACTTAATACTGATTGATGAACCAAGCAAGGGACTGGCCCCCATCGTTGTAGAGAAAGTGATGGAAACGATAGTAGAAATGAAAGAAAAAACAACGATACTCCTTGTGGAACAAAATTTCATTATGGCTAGTCAAATAGGTGACCGCTTTTACATTATCGATGATGGGAAAACGGTTCACAATGGACGGATGGAAGCATTAGTAAAGGACGAAGAAATGAAGAAGAAATATTTAGGGATTGCATGAGGAGGGAATAAAGTGGACCTCATTATTAACTTAGCCCTTAATGGATTAGCAACAGGAATGCTCATCTTTTTATTAGCGGCAGGATTAACATTAATATTCGGTTTAATGGATGTTTTGAACTTTGCCCACGGTGGTTTATTTGCCTGGGGAGCCTATAGCGGTGTTTGGGTATATACGGTCACGGATAGCTTTGTTATGGGGATTATTGGTGCCATTGTAACGGGGTTGATTTTAGGGATGGTTACTGAGAAGTTTATTATTCAACCTGTGTATGGTAATCACGTTCAACAAATCCTTATAACTTTAGGGTTTATGCTGGTTCTATCAGAAATGTTAAAGGTGGTATGGGGACCAAACCAATTATCAGCTAAAGCCCCAGACTATTTAGCAGGTAGCTGGCTGATTGGGGATATTATTGTAATCAAATATCGTGTATTTATTATTGTCATTGGCTTTTTTATCTTTGCAATCGTTCAGCTTATATTGAATAAAACAAGAATTGGCCTGATTGTTCGAGCAGGTGTAATGAATAAAGAAATGGTAGAAGCCTTTGGCATCAATATTAAAAGAGTGTTTATGTATGTCTTTATGGTAGGTTCTGCATTAGCAGCGCTTGGAGGTATCCTTTTAGCTCCTTATTCAGGTGTGATTTATGCGGAAATGGGGATGGAATTTGCTATTTTAGCCTTCATCGTCGTAGTCATTGGAGGAATGGGAAGTTTTCCTGGGTCCCTGTTTGCAGCTGTTTTAGTGGGATTATCAGGCTCGTTTATGACATATTATGTTCCTGAATTATCACTTGCTGTCAATATGATCTTAATGGCCCTTGTACTTATTTTTAGACCACAAGGATTATTTACAGTAAAGGGGTGAGGAAATGAAAATCCTTCAGCGACGATCCAATCTTTTTTTTAGTATAACGATACTTATATTAATTGCGTTTCCTTTTATAAATGATTCTAGAAGTATGATGATTCTCCTGACTCAAGTGTTCATATTTGGTGTATTTGCCATGAGTTACGATCTTCTTCTAGGGTACACAGGCATTGTATCCTTTGGTCATGCTATGTTCTTTGGAATTGGTGCCTATACAACAGGTATTTTCCTAGACCGAATGGAACCTACCATGTTTTGGTTATTTGTGTCTTTATTAGTCGCGTTCCTGATTGCAGGATTTGTCAGCTATATTGTTGGACTCTTGACATTAAGACTCAAAAGTCACTTCTATGCCATGTTAACCTTAGCCTTTGCAGGGTTGTTTCTAGTTGGGGCAGAGAAGTGGAGAACGTTAACATTTGGAAATGATGGCTTTACCTTTCGTACGCCAGATTTATTAAAAGATCGTATGATTTTTTACTTTGTTTGTCTTGGTGTAATGGTATTGATCTTCCTACTCCTTAAACGATTTACACATTCTCCAGCCGGTTCTGTTCTTCAAGCGATTCGTGAAAATGAACAACGAGCAGAATCACTGGGATTTCAAGTTCTCCACTATAAAATTTTAGCCAGTGTAGTAGCGGGTGTTATTGCCAGTTTTGCAGGTTCTTTATACAGCCTGTCATTACGATTTGTTAATACAAGTGTCTTTACGATGGACGTAACACTGGATGCTCTCCTTATGACCATCATCGGTGGAGTTGGAACATTAATTGGACCGTTAGTTGGAGCAGGGTTGATTGAATTCGCGCATCATTGGTTAACGGAGCTTGCGAAAACATACCCCATATTTGAGAGATGGATTATCTTCTTCGGAATTCTTTATATTCTAGCTGTGATGTTTTTCCCGGCAGGAATTGTCGGAACTTTAAGGAAAATAAATAGAAAAAAACGCGTGAACAATGTAAAAATAGATGAGAAAAAAATGACAGGCTAGTGAGGAGGGTCTTCTTTGAAAATCGGAATTCTTAGTACGGGAATGTATTTACCTGTAAACACCATGACAGGTGAAGAAATTGCATCTAAAGCAGGACTTCCAGTAGAAGTTGTCGAAAATAAAATGGGGATCAAAAAGAAAACGATTCCAGGACCTGATGATCACACTGTTGCAATGGGCATCCATGCTGCAAATAGAGCCATAGAGAAGGCGAATTTAGAACCAAAGGATATTGATGTCGTCATTTATGTGGGTGAAGAGCATAAAGAATATCCACTTTGGACAGCTTCCATAAAGCTACAAGAAGAGATTGGTGCATATCACGCTTGGGCATTTGATGTTGCTTTACGCTGTGGAACAACCATTATGGCTATGAAACTGGCAAAAAGCTTACTAGAAACGGACCCGGAAATGAAAACAATTCTATTGGCAGGTGGCTATCGCAATTGTGATTTTATTGATTACAGAAATAATCGAACGCGGTTCATGTTTAATTTGGCTGCTGGTGGAGGTGCTTTGATTCTCCAAAAAGGCTTTAAAAAAAATCATTTACTCCAAACTTCGATCGTAACAGATGGTTCATTTTCTGAGGATGTAATTGTTCCAGTGGGAGGAACAAAGGAGCCATTGACAGAAAGCTCTCTACAACAAGGCTTGTACAGATTGGATGTCACAGATCCAGAAGGAATGAAAAGAAGATTAGAGCAAAAATCCATGGACAATTTTTTGAAGGTAATTCGACAATCTCTTTACAAGAGTGGCTTTGAAGAAAAAGATATCTCCTATGTGGCTATGCTGCATATGAAAAGGTCTGCTCATCAATTTGTCTTAAAGGAATTAGGCCTAAGGGAAAATCAATCCATATATTTAGAAGAATACGGCCATATCGGCCAATTTGATCAAATCCTATCTCTTGAACTTGCCGAACAAAGTGGCCTGCTTAAGGAAGGTGATATCGTTGTTATGGTAAGTGCGGGGATTGGGTATGCTTGGGGCGCAACGACCATTATTTGGGGAAATTCGTAAGGGGGCACAAACAATGTCAACTGTTGAATTAAAAAAAGTGTTGTTAGCAAATGGAGAAACTATCGCTTATCGAGAACGTAGTGGAGGGCAAATCCCAATCGTTCTTATACATGGGAATATGACGTCTTCAAAGCATTGGGATATAGTTTTAGATAGGCTCTTTTCGCAAAGATTGTTGCTATTTTGACCATCCTTATAAGAGGTGATAAAATACTCTTTCAGGAGGCGGTTTCTCAATGATTAAAGACATCTATGCCACGTTTTCGGACTTAACTAAAGACGAACAAATTCAACTATTCAACCTGTTAAAAGAAGACTTTATCGATGATGAAGATACTGATATGAAAGATGCATTCACAACAATTAGAGAAACCCGTTTTAAAGAAGGGTTAGGATGCATTCATTGTGGAAGCGTGAAGGTAAAGCGAAATGGCAAGTACAGAGAGAGGCAAAGATATCTTTGTCGTGACTGCGGAAAGTCATTTAATGACCTTTCAAATACTCCGATTGCAGGAACCCGTTATCTTGGTAAGTGGGCGAAGTATTTTAATATGATGGTGGAAGGCTATACCTTGCCTAAGATTGCTAAACGCTTAAAAATCCACATCTCTACTGCATTTTACTGGAGACATAAAATTCTTTTTGCTTTGCGTTCAATGGGATATCAAATGTTGAAAGGGATTATTGAAAGTGACGAAACCTTCTTTAAAGAGTCTTTAAAAGGACGAAGAACACTTGACAGGAAACCAAAAAAACGTGGCGGCAAAGATAAATTGAGAGGGATTAGCCATCTTAAAATTGCTGTTGTTGTCGCCCAGGACCGTAATGGGCAAGTCATTGCTCAAAAAGCAGGAAACGGTCGTGTAAAAGCAGAAGAAATTGACGCAGTTATCGGGAGTTATATTGACCCGTCTGCTTTGTTATGCACAGATACAGCCACGAACTACAAGAAATTCGCCCAAATCAAGGCACTTAAACACGAGCCAATAAACCTAAGCAAAGAGGGATACGTCAAAAAGGGCATCTACCATTTGCAAAACGTCAATAACTATCATAAACGTCTAAAAGGCTGGTTGGATAGGTTTCAAGGAGTGGCTACAAAGTATTTGGATAATTATCTTTATTGGTTCAGCTTCCTTCAGCAAAGTAAGAAGTTGGCTGAAAAGGAGCAGATAAACCAAATGCTTCTCAGTTCTTGCCAAAATTCAAATAGCATTACCGTCAAATTCCTACGTGAGGTATAAAAAAACAGCCATTCCTTTGCGAAACGGCTGTATTTCTTATTCGAACATTCAACTCTTACTGCTCACCCTAAACCACCACCACCTGGTCCTGTATTACCACCAGTATAGTTCTTATCTTCTCCAGGTTTGGCTGAAGAGCTAATGCCTTTTGTATACCTATCGTTGTCCCGTTTTTTCCTTCTGAAATCAATCAATAATGCAAATAACAAAATTCCTATAATCAATATTACTAACCACCACATAAAACTCCCCCTTTTCTTACAACTATTTTTAGATAATAAATTCTATAAATAAACTGGCTTTTAAATGATTGTGTCATTTATATATAATACCATAAAAAGTAAATAATTTCCTTGTTCTTACTCAATAACAACAATCTTTACGAAAAGAGCCTTTAGATAAGATGGATGAACGCTTTAAACTATACGCAATCGATATGAGAGGATTTGGGGAATCAAGCTATCATCAGAAGATTACCTCGATTAAAGAGTTATCAGATGATATGAAACAATGGGTAGATGAAATTGGAGTTCAGCACTTCTCGATTATTGGCTGGTCCACCGGTGGAGCGGTAGGAATGCAATTCAGTATAGATTATCCGAGCTATTGTGAGAATCTTATTTTACTAGCCTCAGCTTCTACAAGGGGCTATCCCTTTTTTGGAACGAAAGAAGATGGCACAGTGGATTTCATGAATCGACTACGTACAATCGATGAAGTTAAGATGGACAGTGGAAAAACAATTCCTGTGCAGGAAGCCTATGATGATAATAATCGCGAATTTCTTCGTTCATTATGGAATGCCCTCATTTATACTCATCAACAGCCAGATGATGACCATTATGAAGAGTACATCGACGATATGAGAACACAACGAAATTTAGCGTCTATCTATCACGCGTTGAATACCTTCAATATTAGCTCAGTTCATAATGGACTTGTAAACGGTTCAAATCAAGCTAGTTCAATTTCTATCCCCGTTCTTGTGTTAAGGGGAGATCGAGATTATGTGATTACAAAAGAAATGACAGATGAAATTGTCGAGGATATAGGAGAAAACGCGACATTTGTAGAATTAAAGAATAGTGGGCATTCACCACTTATTGATGATATTGATCAACTGCTTGGGGTAGTGACGTCATTTTTACAGAGATAAAAGGAGGAGTCAGCGTGAGATTGAAAGGAAAAGTAGCCCTTATCACGGGTGCGGCAAACGGAATTGGATTTGCTGCAGCAGAATTATTTGCAAAAGAAGGCTGCAGTGTAGCCTTAGTAGATTTTGATTCAGAGGTTGGGGAAGAAAAAGCAAAGTCTTTGAGTGAGATGAGTGAAGGGAAGGTCTCTTTTTTTCAAGGAGACGTAGCAGAACGTTCTTCAGTTGATTCCTTTGTTAAAAGGGTAAGGGAGCACTTTGGCAAAATAGATATATTAATTAACAATGCAGGAATTACAAGAGATGGAATGATCCATAAGCTGTCATCTGAAGATTTTCAAAAGGTTTTGGACGTCAATTTAACGGGAGTATTCAATTGTACGCAAGCTGTACTTCCTTATTTGATTGAAAATGGAAAAGGGAAAATCATTAACACTTCTTCTGTAAGTGGTGTGTATGGAAATGTTGGTCAAACCAACTACGCAGCAACAAAGGCAGCAGTGGTGGGGATGACAAAAACATGGGCAAAGGAATTGGGACGTAAAGGGATCAATGTGAATGCAGTGGCCCCTGGTTTTACAGAAACAAGCATGGTTGCCTCTGTTCCTGAGAACGTGATTCAGCAAATGAAAGCGATGATTCCATTAGGAAGACTAGGGAAACCGGACGATATTGCAAAAGCATATCTATATCTAGCATCTGATGATAGTGATTATGTAAATGGTACGGTTTTACATGTAGACGGAGGAATCATGATGTAGAAAATCGTTAACAGAAAGGAGAAGTGAGAAATGAGAAATGTCGTTATTACAGCAGCACTTCGAACACCGGTAGGGGCATTTGGGGGAGTGTTTAAAAATCTCTTGCCAACCGATTTAATTGTTCCCGTTATGAAAGAGGCCGCAAATCAAAGTGGGCTATCAGCAAATGATATTGATGAAGTCATATTAGGACATTGTATTCAACGTACGGACCAACCTAACACAGCAAGAACAGCTGCTTTATTAGCTGAATTTGATGACACAACAACAGGTTACACCATTCAAAGGCAGTGTGCCAGTGGAATGCAGGCCATTATTTCTGGAGCTATGCAAATACAAACAGGTTTATCAGACATCGTATTAGCTGGTGGAGTAGAAGCAATGAGTTCTAGCCCTTATATCTTAAATCAACATCGATTTGGGCAAAGACTTCAGCACGGAGAAATTCGAGACTCTGTCTGGGAAGTCCTTGAAGATCCAATTCATGGAATTATGATGGGGGAAACGGCAGAAAATCTTGCAGAAATCCATTCGATTTCTCGTGAAGAACAAGACGAATTTGCTGTTCTTAGTCATCAGAGAGCAGTAACAGCCATGGAGAACGGATATTTTGATTCTCAAATCGTTCCTATCACAGTGAAGGAACGTAAAGGGGAAAAGGTTATTGAAAAAGATGAAAGTCCTCGATCTGGATTAACAGTAGACATGCTGGAGAAGCTAAAGCCAGCTTTTAGAAAAGGTGGATCAGTTACTGCTGGTAACTCATCCAGCTTAAATGATGGAGGGGCTGCATTAATTTTAATGAGTGAGGAAGAAGCGGAACGAAGAGGGCTGCAGCCTCTGGGGAGAATTGCTGGCTTCTCCGTAGCTGGTGTTGACCCGAAGGTAATGGGGATCGGACCGGTTCCTTCGATTCAAAAAGGGATACATAAGAAAAATTGGTCGCTGGATGAAATCGATTTATTTGAAGTGAATGAAGCCTTTGCAGCCCAATACCTTGCAGTAGAAAAAGAGCTTGGATTAGAAAGGGAAAAAGTGAATGTGAACGGCAGCGGAATCAGCATCGGCCATCCAGTCGGATGTACTGGAGCAAGGCTTGTCGTGTCACTCGTTCATGAATTGAAGCGTCGACAATTGAAAAAAGGAATTGCTTCTTTATGTGTTGGTGGAGGAATGGGAGCTACTGTCTTAATTGAAGGAATGTAATGGTAGAGTGCTAGTTCTTTAGGGAACTAGTGCTTTTTTATAGTATTGGGTAACTAGAATTGTTTGTTATGAGTAATCAATCCAAATTTACAATGGCGGTGGAATAAACGACTGGAACCGTGAGCATGTATGGGCGAAATCACACGGTGATTTCGGTACAGCACAAGGGACAGGGACGGACCTCCACCATTTGCACCTACTGAAGTTACAGTGAATTCATTGAGAGGAAACTTGGATTTTGACAACGGAGGATCTCAGCATAATGAAGCACCTGGAAATTATTATGACAGTGATTCCTGGGAACCTCGTGATGAAGTAAAAGGCGACGTGGCAAGAATGATTTTTTATATGTATGTACGGTATGAAGGTGACAATGGGGAATTGGATTTAGAATTAAATAGTGTAGTTAATAATGGGAGTGCGCCATGTCACGGGAAAATGAGTGTTCTTCTTCAATGGCATGCACAGGACCCTGTTGATTCAAGAGAAATTAGACGTAATAATTTGATTTTTGAACGATATTAAGGAAATCGAAATCCTTTTATTGACCACCCAGAGTGGGCAGAAAAGATTGGGTAAAGTTTTTATAAAACGGTTAGGAATTCCTAACCGTATTTTTATGGAATGTAACTCTTTTGTAACCAACTCCTTTTATGATTAAAGTATTCAAAAAAAGGAGGAGATGAGTATGGAAAGAGTCACAGATTGGTTGCGAAAGCGATCAATGATCTCTCCTGATAGAGTTGCGTTAATCAATGATTCAATAAATGAAACAATCAGCTACCACTTATTAGATGAACGAGCATCTAAGTGGGCTCAATATATGAAGGAAAAAGGGATAAGCAAAGGAGACAGAGTGGCATACGTTTCTAAAAATGATTCTGTATGCTTTGAGATTTTGTTTGCATGTGGAAAGATAGGAGCCATTTTTGTTCCTTTGAATTGGCGGCTATCCCCTTCTGAAATCGATTCGATTGTATCGGACTGTACACCTAAGTTAATTTTTTATAAAAAAGAATTTCAATCTCTTATATCAAGCCTTCTATTAAACAATCCACACCAATGTTTAGAGGGAATATCAGCATCTGTCTATGGTAAAACAAATGGTTTAACTTCATTCACTTCACTTGTATTAGACGATCCTTGGATGATGATCTACACAGGTGGTACAACAGGAAGTCCTAAGGGAGTAGTGCTGTCACATCGATCCGTTACAGCTAATGCGATGAACACGATTATTAGTTGGAACCTTGAAGAAGAGGATTGTACCATAACGTATTTACCAACCTTCCATACAGGAGGAATTAATGCATTATCACTTCCTTTATTAATGGTTGGTGGGAAGGTCGTGATGGCAGAACGTTTTGAGCCTATTGGAGCAATAGATGCTTTGAATGAGTATGGATGTAGCATTGTACTGCTTGTACCGACTATGTACCATTTACTAATGGAAAATGAAGAGTTTAAACAGACGCCTTTTCCAAAAATGAAGGTATTCCTATCAGGTGGGGCACCTTGTCCAGGGAAGGTGTATGATTTTTTTAGAGAAAAACAAATACAGTTTAAAGAAGGCTATGGTTTAACAGAGGCAGGTCCTAATAACTTTTACATTGACCCTTGTAAAATGAAAAAAGGTTCCGTGGGAAAAGCCATGATGTTCAATCAAGTGAAGATTATAGATGAGGATGGTCACTCAGTTCCTCAAGGAGAAGTAGGGGAACTGTTGCTAGGGGGAGATCATCTTTTTAAAGAGTATTGGCAGAATCCAACTCAAACCAAAATGGTATTACGAAATGGATGGTTACATACTGGAGACCTGGCAAAGGTTGATGGTGAAGAGGATTACTACATCGTCGGAAGAAAAAAAGACATGATTATTTCTGGTGGAGAAAACATTTATCCTCAAGAAATCGAACATTGGTTATGTGAGCACCATGCTGTTTCAGAATGTGCGGTTATTGGCGTGCCACATAAAAAATGGGGAGAAGTTGTTACGGCGTTTATTACGATTCGGCAAGGTAGGAACCTGACAGCTGAAGAAGTGAAAATGTATTGTCAACAAAAATTTGGAGCTTATAAAATCCCGAAAAACGTTCATTTCATCAAGGAACTTCCGAAAACTGATGTAGGAAAAGTGAATAAGAAATCACTAGTGAAACTTTTTCAAGAGCAATAAAGGAAAAGGACCTCTATATCTCGAAATAGAAATCGAGGTGAAAAGAATGAAGGCATTGTTAACGGGAACAAGAATTTACTTATCCGGATTTGAGGACGAGGATGTTCCATACATCAAAAAGTGGAATGGAAATGAAGGGGTTCAAAGGTTGCTGGATGCCCTTCCACCAAAACCAAAGTCAGTAGAAGAAATCAAAAAGTGGATTGGCGAGAAAGAGAATACAGCTTTCCGCTTCGCTATAAGGTTAAAGGAAGATGCAAGAATCATAGGGTATGTAGAGTTAGATGGAATACTATGGACCCATCGAGTAGGTTGGGTAAGTATAGCGATTGGAGAAGAAGAGTTTTGGGGAAATGGTTATGGAAAAGAGGCATTGGAATGTCTTTTATCATATGCTTTCCAAGAACTTAACCTATATCGACTGCAATTAACGGTCTTCTCATATAATAAAAGAGCCATTCGATTGTATGAATCATTAGGGTTTAAAAAGGAAGGTAGCTTCCGACAATTCTTACAAAGAGACGGAGCACGTTATGATATGGACCTGTTTGGGTTACTAGTGGACGAATGGAAGGAAGGGTGAGTGCACCCTTCTTTTTTTGATGGTGGTTTATAGAGGAGGATTGTATGAATATTAAAGGATTTAATCATTTAACAATCAATTGTAGAAGCTTGGAGGAATCACTTAATTTTTACAGAGATATATTAGGAGCAGACCTAGTACACAAAGGGAATAAGGATGCCTATGTAGAGTGGGGTTCGATTTGGATATGCCTTCTGGAAAAAGAACAGATGCCTTCAACGCTTAAAGGGTTAGGAGTTGACCATATTGCTTTTACTATAAGTGAAGAGGACTTTCATATGGCAGTCGAAACGTTAAAGAGTAAGAGAGTAAAAATAGTACGAGGACCAGTCAAGAGAGGAAGGGGGTGGACGATTAATTTTCTAGCTCCAGACGGAGTGCAGTTTGAGCTGCATACGTCTAACCTGAAAGAGAGAATGGAAATATGGACATGATTTTTTTCTAAGAAGAAAAATTCTTTTCACGCTGTTGAAGGAACAATAAAATGCCCATAAAGAAATTGAAAATAAAGCACCCTATTAATAATAAAAGAGTTTGCATGTAAGAAAGGTGCATAATGACTAAGGGAGCAATGCTTGTTCCCCCTAAAAGGATAAAAGAATAGAAGCTGAGGGCTTGACTACGACCATCACCACTAAACTCTCCAATAAGGGTGAGCATAGTTGGGATTAACAATGAGATAGATGAGACAAATAGAATAGAAGAAAGTAATAAAAGGATGGAAAAACTGATTTCCAAATAAAAAAATGAGAAAATAAAGCTGAAAAGGGCAAGGGATATTCCTAGAAAAAGAGTTTTTAAAGCACCCATTTTTTGTAGTAAATTCCCAGTGTAAAATGACAGGATCACACCTAATAAACCAACGATTCGGACTTGAAATAGAAGCTTGGGTTCGAAAGGTAAATAACGCGTCAAACTGTCATAGTAAGCTACGAAAGAGGATAGCAAGGTGAACACAATCCCATAACAAATAATGAGCTGTTTGTTTAAGAGAAGTTTGTACATAGTCACTAATTGATTTGAAACGGATACACTTTTAGCTCCAGTAGACGGGAGATTGTTTCTCCCCAGGATAAAGAGGCTGAAGTAAACAATGGAAAAGAAAAGGAACACGAAATACCAGTGACTAAATGCAGTGATGATCTCACTTAATAATTGACCAAGAATCCCGGCAAATAAAAAACCTGAGTTGATGAAGACCAGAAGAAGAGTTCTTCTTTTACCATCGAATAAGTCAAATGTGTATGCAAAAGCAACAGGTGCAAAACTACCTAAACAAAATCCTTGTATTCCCCTAGAAATAAGCAAAGTCCAAAAATCAAATGAAGCCATGACAAATCCAGTTGAGATTGCTGAAGCAAGCATTCCCCACACAAGAATTTCTTTTTTACCATAACGATCAGCGATGTTTGAGAAGGTTAGCAATCCACACGCATAAAAAAATGTAAAAGAACTTCCGGCAACAACTACATCCCTTGAGGAAATAGTAAGTGCTGAAGCAATTTCATTGTATATAGGTATGAAAGTGTATATGTTACAAGCGACCATTATCCCCATGACAACTAAAAGGATGGAAATCACTCTGAATGAAGCTTTCAAGTTTTTATCAACTCCCCTATCCTTACTTTATGCTGTGTTTATCCAAATATTTTCAAGAAAGAATGAAGCAGGAAAGACTTGTTGTAGCACAAGATGTATTATAATGAACCTATACAAAAATTCACTATACCTTTTGGTTAAAATAGAATAAACAATAGATAAGGAGTGAAGGGATGGCTGTGAGATTTATTCTGGGACGCTCAGGTACGGGGAAGACGTATCGAATATTAAATGAAATGAAACAGAGTTTATTGGAGCAACCAAATGGCAATCCAATCATCTATATCGTACCTGATCAGATGTCATTTATATCAGAATATGAATTAGTGAATACACCTGGACTAAACGGGATGATTCGTGGACAAGTATTTAGTTTCACAAGGCTCGCATGGAAAATCCTCCAAGAGACAGGGGGGATGAGTCGTTATCATCTGTCTACTGTAGGATTAAACATGATGATTCGTAAAATCATTGATGAGAATAAGGAAAACTTACATATTTTCACTAAAGCTTCAGATAAACCAGGATTTATTGATCATGTTGAGGCTATGCTGACTGAATTTAAACGATATTGTGTGAAGCCCGAGGAAATTCAGGAGCATATTGAAACAAGTGAAGGCACCAAAGTACTTCACGATAAACTACATGACCTTGAGCTGATTTATACAAAGTTTGAAGAAAAGCTTTTTGGAAAATATATCGACTCTGAAGATTATTTTCAATTATTAGCTGACAATGTGAAAAACTCAGAGCTTCTTAAGGATGCAGAAATTTATATTGATGGGTTCCACAGTTTTACGCCACAAGAATATTTAATTATCGATCAACTGATTCAACACAGTCATAGAGTATCCATAGCCTTAACGACGAATTCTGAACACCAGCTGGGTGCTATGAATGAATTAAGCTTGTTTAGAATGACCAATGAGACGTACCACACTTTACAGGACATTTGTTACGGAGCAGGAAAAAGGGTAGAAGAGGAAATTTTGGTAAAGCCGATACGTTATAAAAATGAAGCTATGCTTCATATAGAACGTCACTTTGAAGACAGACCAACGGTACCCCTGCATGAAACAGAAGATATTGTCTTTATCGAAGCGGCCAATCGCCGGGCTGAAGTGGAAGGTGTTGCAAGAGAAATTCGGAAATTGGCCAGGGATAAGGGGTATCGTTATAAAGATATCGCTGTACTTGTTCGTAATAGCCAGGACTATCGAGACAAGGTTGAGACGGTTTTTCAAGATCATGACATTCCTTTTTTCTTAGATCAGAAACGAACAATGCTAAACCATCCACTGATTGAATTGATTCGTTCTACTCTTGAGATTATGAACTCTAACTGGAGATATGAACCAGTATTTAGGGCAGTGAAAACAGATTTATTGTTTCCTTATCAGAAGAACCCAACTGAGTTAAGAGAGCAGATGGATCGATTAGAAAACTATGTTCTTGCTTATGGAATAAAAGGAGATCGCTGGACAAGAAAGGATCGCTGGAAATATAGGCGCTTTAGAGGCCTTGAAGGGGTAGACGCTCCACAGACAGATCGAGAAAAACAATTGGAACATGAAATTAATGAGCTACGACTATTTATTTCAGCTCCTATTATCCGATTAGGTAAAAGGCTGAAGAAACAGTCTACTGGAAGAGAATTTTGTGAAACAATCTATTTGTATTTAGAAGAGTTGGATATACCGGCAAAATTAGAACGTTTAAGAATCGAGGCAGAAGAGCGCGGGGATTTGGTTGCAGCCAGAGAGCATGATCAAGCTTGGTCAGCTGTTATGGATCTGTTAGATCAATTTGTAGAAATGCTTGGGGATGAAAAGACGACCATGAAGAAATTCTCCGCAATTCTAGATGCCGGGATTGAATCAATGAAGTTTTCTCTAGTTCCTCCTGCCATCGACCAAGTCATTATTGCAGATTTAGAGAAGTCGAGATTGGGAGATATTAAAGCAGCTTTTATCATTGGAGTGAATGATGGGGTTCTTCCAGCAAAAATGAACGAAGACGGGGTTCTCTCTGATGAAGATCGTGAAGTCTTATTAAATAAGGGATTTCAGATAGCTCCAAGTAATCGGACAAAGCTATTAGATGAAGAATTTATTGCTTATAAAGCATTTACAACGCCGAGTGAAAAATTGTTTGTGAGTTATCCAATTGCAAACGAAGAGGGAAAAGCCCTGCTTCCTTCATCATTCATAAAACGATTAAATGAGATGTTTCCCGGAGCAACGAAGCAGCTTCTTATTAATGAGCCTTCAGAGCTTTCAGAAGAGGAACAATTACATTATGTGAGTCATCCTAATGTAACCATTTCTCATTTAACTTCCCAATTACAGCTAAAAAAAAGAAACTATCCTATATTCGATTTTTGGTGGGATGTTTATAATTTCTACGCCTCGTCCCATGAATGGAAATGGCATTCTCAGCACATTTTATCAAGCTTGTCTTATCAAAATAAGGCGAAGCAGCTTACTGAAGAAGCAAGCAAGGATTTATATGGAGACCATATCCTGGCAAGTGTTTCAAGAATGGAGCTTTTTCATAGTTGTCCGTTTTCTCATTTTGCCAGTCACGGATTAAAGCTCCGGGAAAGAGACTTTTTTAAACTTGAAGCACCTGATATAGGTGATATGTTCCATTCGGCATTAAAGTGGATTTCTGAAGAGGTTGAGAGACACGGGTTGACATGGGCAGCCCTAACAAAGGCACAGTGTCTGCAATTAGCAAAAGAAGCAGTTCTGATGCTTGCACCAAAGCTTCAACATCAAATTTTATTAAGCTCCAATCGCCATTATTATATTGCTCAGAAGCTGGAGCAGATTATTAGTCGGGCCAGTCTCATTTTAAGTGAACATGCAAAGGCTAGCGGATTTATTCCAGTTGGGGTGGAATTAGGATTTGGTCCGAATGCAACCCTTCCTCCATTTCAATTTCAACTGAGAAATGGAACAAAAATGGAGCTTCAAGGAAGAATTGACAGAGTCGATAAAGCGGAAGATCCAAATGGGGTATACTTGCGGATTGTTGATTATAAATCAAGCGCACGAGATCTTGATATGACAGAAGTATACTATGGACTCGCCCTCCAGATGCTGACGTATTTAGATATCGTTCTTACGAATTCTAAGCAATTTGTAGGTAAAGAAGCAAAGCCTGCGGGTGTATTGTATTTCCATGTTCATAATCCTATGATCAATAGTAAAAAGATTTTAACTTTAGACCAAATCGAGAAAGAAATTTTTAAGAGCTTTAAAATGAAAGGACTCGTTCTTGGTGAATCAGACATCATACGGTTAATGGATCAAACCTTAGATACAGGAAGTTCAGAGATTGTCTCGGCAGGTATTAAAAAGGATGGTACTTTATCATCCCGTTCTAAGGCAGCATCAGGTGAAGAATTTCATTATATGCGTAAGCATGTAAGAAGGCTCTATGAATCATCGGGCAACCGAATCATTTCAGGTGAAACAGACATTTCACCATACAAGCTAAAAGATAAAACGCCTTGTCAGTTCTGCTCCTTCCGTTCAGTCTGTCAATTTGATCAGTCATTAGATGAAAATGAATACAGAGTACTGCCAACGGCAAAAGCAGATGATGTATTAGCCAAAGTGAGAGAGGAGGTAGATGGAAATGAATAAAAGTACGATTCCAGCAAAGCCCGATCATGTAACATGGACGGATGATCAATGGAAGGCTATTTGGGCGAAGGGCCAAGACATTCTGGTCGCAGCAGCTGCAGGTTCTGGGAAAACGGCAGTTCTTGTAGAGAGAATGATTCAAAAGATTCTTTCGGAAGAAGAACGAATGGATGTTGATGAACTATTAGTCGTAACCTTTACGAATGCCTCAGCTGCGGAGATGAGACATCGGATTGGACAGGCATTAGAAAAAGCAATAGACGAAGATCCACATTCGCATCACTTGCGTAAGCAATTAAGCCTTTTGAATCGCGCTTCAATTTCAACTCTTCACTCCTTTTGCTTAGAAGTGATCCGGAAGTATTATTATTTAATCGACATCGACCCTGGCTTCCGTATTGCAGATGAAACAGAAGGGGATTTACTGCGAGATGAAGTACTGGATGAATTGTTTGAAGAAGAATATGGTAAAGAAAATAATACTCCATTCTTTCATTTAGTAGATACATTTACAAATGACCGAAGCGATGGTGCACTTCAAAATATGCTTCGCAGACTGTATGATTTTTCCCGTTCTCATCCTAATCCAGAGGTATGGCTAAGAGAATTGAAGAACATGTATGACATGGAAGAAGGAATACGAATTGATGAATTGCCTTTTATAGAGCCTTTGCGAATAGATATCCAATTACAGCTTCAAGGCGCAAAGAGTTTATTTCAACGGGCATTAGATCTTACTCGTGTTCCTGGAGGGCCGTCACCAAGGGCTGAAAATTTTATAGATGATCTTAATCTTGTCGAAGGATTAATAGGAAGTCACGAAACGTCCTGGCAGTCTTTATACGAAAGCATGCAAACGTTGCATTTTACAAAATTAAAAACATGTCGCGGCGCGGACTTTAATAAAGATATCGTTGATGAAGCCAAGAAGCTACGTGATCAAGGAAAGAAAATGTTGGAAAAGCTGCAAGAGGACTTTTTCTCAAGAAGGCCAGAATCCTTCTTAGAGGATATGAAAAAAATGAAAGGTATCATTCATACTCTTTCTGAGATAGTCATTGAGTTTGGACATCGTTTCAGGCGTGTAAAAGAAGAGAAGGGTTTGGTGGACTTTGCTGATTTGGAGCACTTTTGTTTAGAAATTCTAAGTGATCCATCAAGTTCAGAAGTGCTTATTCCTTCAGATGCAGCGAAGCAATACAAGAAATCCTTCAAGGAAGTTTTAATAGACGAATATCAAGATACAAATATGGTTCAAGAGTCCATTCTACTACTCATTACAGAAGAAAAAGAAGAAGAAGGAAATCGATTTATGGTAGGGGATGTAAAACAATCCATTTATCGTTTTCGATTGGCAGAACCAAATTTATTTTTAGGTAAATACAATCGGTTTCTTCCTTCCGGTGGTCAAGCTGGTTTGAAAATTGATTTATCTCAAAATTTCAGAAGTAGAAAAGAAGTATTAGATGGAACCAACTTCTTATTTAAACAAATTATGGGTGCCTCTGTTGGCGAAATGGACTACAACAAAGAAGCGGAACTTGTAAAAGGAGCACCTTATCCAGAGGATCGAACCTACCCAATTGAAGTGGCCATCATTAATCAAGAGTCGAATGAACCGTCCCCTGTGAGTACAGATGATGAAGAAGCTGCCGTTTTTGATGAAGGAGACATTGAAAAATCGGTCCTTGAAGCAAGGTACATGGCGAATAAAATCAAAACCATGATTAATGAGAAAACACCTATCTATGATCCGAAAACAAATACAGAACGTCCGATTCAGTATCGAGACATCGTGATTTTACTCCGTTCCATGCCATGGGCTTCTGAAATCATGGAAGAATTTAAGAGAAACGGAATCCCTATTTATGCGAATTTATCAACGGGATATTTTGAAGCAACAGAGATTGCGATTATGCTTTCATTGTTAAAGGTGATTGATAATCCGTATCAAGACATTCCGCTTGCATCAGTTCTGCGTTCACCCATTGTGGGATTAAACGAAAAGGGATTAGCAAGTATCCGAATTCATTCAAGATCAGGCACTTATTATGAAGCCATGAAATTTTTTGCAAGAGAAAAGCCGAGCAATCCCCTTGAGGAGGAAACATTTGAAAAAGTGAAGGTGTTTCTTTATCATCTTGAAAACTGGAGAACAAAGGCACGTCAAGGTTCTGTTACAGAGTTAATCTGGCAGCTATATCGAGATACTCGATTTTACGATTATGTTGGTGGGATGGCTGGAGGAAAACAACGACAGGCAAACCTAAGAGCATTATATGACCGAGCTAGACAATATGAATCAACGTCATTTAGAGGTTTGTTTCGCTTTCTGCGATTTATTGACCGGATGAGAGAAAGAGGAGATGACCTGGGTGTGGCCAGAGCCTTAAGTGAACAGGAGGATGTTGTTCGATTAATGACGATACACTCCAGTAAAGGTCTTGAGTTTCCTGTTGTTTTCGTAGCCGGTATGAGTAAGCAATTTAATTTAATGGATTTAAACGCATCCTATTTATTGGATAAAGACTTAGGTCTAGCCGCAAAATACACGGACCCGGAAAAACGAATCAGCTACCCATCCCTGTCTCAATTAGCATTTAAACGTAAGAAACGTATGGAAGCAATATCTGAAGAAATGCGTGTGCTATATGTGGCATTAACACGTGCAAAGGAAAGGTTAATTCTGATTGGAACAGTTAAGAGTTTGGAAAAATCCATCCAGAAATGGCAGGGAGCGCTGGGGCAATCGGAATGGCTGTTGTCTGATTATGAGCGTGCCCAAGCAAGTTCATATCTTGATTGGATAGGTCCGTCCCTCATGCGTCATCCTCATTGTGAAGATTTGCAGAGTGGATCTGTTTTGGGGGATCGAGGGGTTGTGGAGGAGATCGCAGGGCATCCTTCTTGTTGGGAGATTGTTACCATTCATAAAGATGAATTAATTGTTGAGGACGAACAAACGGTTGATGAGGAGGATGACTGGAAGGAACAAGTGGAAAAGGGTCTTGAAGTTCATGTGAATTCAGATTTGAAAGAAGAAGTCTATCGACGTCTTTCCTGGAAATACCCTAATCAAAGTGCCACAAATCTTCGTTCAAAACAGTCGGTTTCCGAATTGAAGAGAATGGTTGAATTAAGGGATGAAGCATCGAGTATAGACATTCTAAGACGTCAACAGAAGCCTGTGTATAACCGACCTAGATTCATGCAATCAAAAGAGCTGTCTCCATCAGAACGCGGAACAGCAATGCATACGGTCATGCAGCATCTTTCCTTTAGCAGGGGAACACCATCAAGGGTAGAAGTAGAGGATTTGTTGATCACTCTTGTGAAAAAAGAAATACTAACCGATGAACAGAGGGAAGCCATTTTAGTGGATAATATTATAGGATTCTTAGAAGGTGAGTTGGGTCAAAGACTGATAAAAGCAACTGAGATTCATAGAGAAATCCCATTTAGTATGAGCGTCCCATTACGTGAAATATCCGAAACAGGTGAAGGGGCTGCTGAAGAAACGATTCTTGTTCAAGGAGTAATTGATTGTGTATTCAGAGATGACAGTGGACTTGTTCTCTTAGATTATAAGACTGATGGAATTCATGATCGATATACTAATGGTTTCGAGGAAGCGAAACCGGTCCTTGAGGAACGTTACAGGGTTCAGATTGAACTGTACACAAGAGCGATAGAATCAATTTGGAAGGAAGAAGTGTCTCAGAAGTATCTTTACTTCTTTGACGGAGGTCATGCTCTAGGTCTATAAAGAAAAGCCACTCTAAAGACCAAGGTCTATGGAGTGGTTTTTTCATACGGCTTTACTTAAAGGCCTCCATCTGAGAAGCTGATTATGTTATTACTTTCACCAATATTAGGGAATACATATGATATCGATTGAATTGGGATGTGATTTAATGGGTCGGAAAACCATTGGCACGTGTGAACTCTGTTCTCGTCAGCAAGTTGAAACGACGATTCATCATTTAACACCTAAAGAAGTAGGGGGAACCTTTATGCCCACAGCTCAGCTCTGTATTCCATGTCATAAGCAAATACATAACCTCTATACCAATGATGAATTAGGTGTACGTTTAAACACCATAGAAGGATTAAAACAAAACGAAAAAATCCGTCGGTTTATAAAATGGATACGGAAACAGCCCTCTTCTAAATTAGTGAAAACGAAGAAAAGCAATGAGAGAAAAAGTAAGAAAATATAAAGAAACAAAAATAGGCGGCTTTAAAATGGATTGGGAGGCTCACCGCCCGCCCCGCGGAAAGAG
Source organism: Rossellomorea aquimaris TF-12 (assembly GCF_001648555.1). Lineage (GTDB taxonomy): Bacteria > Bacillota > Bacilli > Bacillales > Bacillaceae_B > Rossellomorea > Rossellomorea aquimaris. The sequence goes on from NZ_LQXM01000026.1 coordinate 87,626, forward strand.
AGTATCCTCTCACTGCAATCAATTATTACTTTCTTATCTGAAATAGCAACAATCTTTACGAAATGAGCAAATAAAAAACAAGAAACCATTATATTTAGGATTCTTGTTTTTTAATTGTTCCCAGTTATCGGTTGATCCACCACATTACAATCAAAAGTAGTGTTTACACTAAAAACATTATAGCTTAATTGAAAGGGACCTGTATTAAATCCACCTGATCCTGCAGTGGTCTTAGAAGCAGACTTAGGTGAAATAATGGCAGTGTCACCAAATTGGACGGTACCTCCACCAACACTAAGAATTGAGACGGGTCCTATTATAGCAGGCATGATAAACATCCTTTTTTCGTAGTCTATATGATTAACTTATGTGAAGCATGAAAGAAGGTTCATTGTTTTTCTCTTACTGAAGTTCATACCTTCATTAATTTTCCCCTTCAATGCTTTCAATAGTTTTGGGTTCTTCACCAATCTTTTGCTCCAGTTGGCGTATGTTTTTCACTCTTGTTTCCATGTACACCATAGATGTATTTCCAATGTGAATGACGGATGAAAAAGAGGTAGCGCCTATATTCACATTGTTTACCTTAATGGGGCAAAGGTTTAATCGATTCACTTTTATAGTGGGGTCAATTGTTGGAAGTACGATTGAAGCTTGAAATACTCTTGAATCTAAGCTTCCTTCACTTGTAAGGAAAAACTCCTTTTCTCTTTGAACGGCAAATGCTCGTGATTGAGCGGAAATATTATCTGAATCCCCCAATTGGTAAACGGAACTAAAAGCTAAAGTGACTCCTTCTAATTTATTTACAATTGAATAGCGTTTAAACATATTAACCTTTTGGAGTAAGAGGGACGAAAGGACCAATGATTAAAGATTCAGGTGGTGTGTCAAAGGCAGATGCAAGTTGAATTACGTCAGCATCGCCGATTAGGACCAGTGAGGAACTGGCGACTCCTGCTATCTCAATGTTTCCTACTGTTAATTCCCGATTAATCACTTGAAGGTTCATCGTTTTTCATTCCTTCCATATTTTCTGGAGCTTGAGACATAAACGAGTATAGAGCTGTTTGAATATCATTTTTAATTTTAGAAATAATTTTTCTTTCCCATTCACCATCTGAATGCTTTTCTTCGATAAAAGGGATGTTTTCTAAATAGAAGTCAATACGTTGTGGCATTTGATTTAATAAGTCCTGTTGAATCATCTCATAATAAGATGGCTCAAGTGAGCGTTGAAATTGCATTTCATTATCCTGAATCAAGGAGGGCAATTCTTTCTCAATATACGATTGAATCTCTGAAGAAATCCGTTCTCGATAAGGGGTTAGGTCTTTAACAGATTTTGTTTTCCCGTTTTGGTCAACGACGAAATCGTCAATCGTCTCTTTTAAGTTATTAGGGTTAATTCCTATATTTAACGTTCCGTCAAGAGATTCGACTTTTAGTTGATCAAATTTATACTCGATTTTTTCCACATTTATTTTAGGAGAATCCTTTAAAGAGGTAAGCTCATTTGAAAGTTCATTCACTTGTTTTTCTAACGCGACAATTTTTGTATTGAGCATTTCAATATATTGATACAGCTGCTGGGGGGACATATAATATTGATTCAAATTACCACCTCTTTCTTTACAATTAAACTTTAGGAAGGAGATTGAAGCGGAACTAATGGTGCGGCAGGAGGAATGCCTTTTCCATTTTTCTCAGCTTTTGGAGCAGGTTCTAAATATCCCCCTGTATTATATAGATAGGAGTTTGGTGTGATTTGACCACATGTCCCTATCTGGAGAACAGAGGAATTAGACATTCCTCCTATTCTAATATATTGAATTTGTATAGATTGCTGAACATAATAATTCATTAGGCATCACACTCATAGGTTAAAGTTAATTCCTTGATCCATTCCATCATCATCCACGGTATAGGTTAACGAGCTTTCATTATAGACGGATATTCCACGTCCTGTTATAAATGAACCGGCTCCTGCAAAGGTTTTAGCAGTAGATTGTGGACTTATTGTAAAGACATCACCAATGTGAAAAACCCCACTGGATCCTACATTTATGACTTGAGCAATTCCGACAATTGCGGGCATTACTACTCACACCTTTAAGACAAAGTTAATTATTGTTATTCTATGTGAGATATAAGAATAGGTGATAATCGCCTAATTTATCATTTCAAGTTAAAATAGATACTGAATCTACATTTTTGGAGGACAAAACTATGAATACTTTATCGCCAACAGGCAAAGCAGACCGAATAATAAATTTGGATGTGATAAGAGGATTTTCTTTGTTAGGTATTTTATTGATTAATATGATTTCCTTTCACTCACCGTTTCTGTATATAGATCCATACACTTGGTGGAAAACGCCTGAAGATATTGCGCTTTATCCTTGGATTGACGTTCTGATACAAGCTAGTTTTTATCCTCTGTTTGCTATTGTTTTTGGATATGGATTAGCGATTCAGCAGCAACGGGCAGATTCAAAGGGAATTTCATTTTACCTATTTGGAATAAGAAGACTGTTAGTATTATTAGTGTTTGGGTGTGTTCACGCGTTTCTAATATGGTCAGGTGACATTCTGATTAACTATGCTATTTTTGGATTGTTGCTTCTTCTGTTCATGAGGTTTAAAGGGAAAGTGTTGTTGTGGATTGGCGGATTACTATTTCTTTTGCCTCAATTGTTTTTTAGTATTTTATTAGTACTAATGACTTTTGCTGACCCAACAGGTGTCCAGCACTTCACAAATATTGTTGCACTTCAGGATTCTGTTGCAGCGTATAGTTCAGGAAGTTTTTCAGATATAATGAATCAAAGATTTCAAGATTGGTATGCTGTTAATTCCCCAGAAAATATATTATTTTTATTATTGTCTATTTTACCAATGATGATGATTGGAGCTGGGGCTAGTAAGCTGCGATTGTTAGAAAAAGTAGAGCAATATAAATATAGATGGATGGTTATTGGTGTTAGTGCATTTATGATTGGTGTAATCGTAAAATTACTGCCATTTGTCATTGATTCAAACTTTGCTTATTCTTATATTCAAGACTTTTTTGGAGGTCCTTTCTTATCAGTATCTTATGCAATAATCCTTTCTTTATTATTATTGAATGAAAAAATCAAGAATTGGAGCAAGCCAATCGCATCTGTCGGAAGAATGAGTTTAACGAATTATTTATTCCAATCGATCATTGGTACTTTCATCTTTTATTCTTACGGTCTTGGGCTGTATGGTGAGGTCACATTAACAACAGGAACTTTGTTGGCAGTTGGAATATATCTCATCCAAGTATTACTGTCTGAAATTTGGCTATCAAAATTTTCTTATGGGCCAGCTGAAAAAGTTTGGAGAATAGTAAGTTACGGAAAAAGTCATTTGGTCAAAAAAGGAGAATAATAGATGGTCGCAAAGGGGAGTGTTCAAATATGAAATTTGCCAGCTTTAAAATAAACGAAAGTGAAACCTACGGAGTTGTTGAACAAGGTCTTTTGATTGATCTTGTTGGATTAATGAAAGATATCAAGTGTGACCTTTCATTTCCAAATGAGTTGCTTCAAGGGATTGAAGAGGGAGAAGAATTCATAGACAGAGTTTTACAGATTCTTCGAAAAGCAGGAGAAAAAGTAAAGGAACATTCTTATGAGGAATCAATGATTACTTGGCTATCCCCTGTTCCCAATGTAAAAAGGAATATTATTTGCGTAGGAAAAAATTATCGTGATCATGCCATTGAAATGGGCAGTGAAAAGGAAATTCCTAAAGACATCATGATTTTTACGAAAGCAACCAATACAGTAGTAGGTCATCAACAGACTGTATTCCATCATGAAGAGCTGACTCAAGAGTTAGATTATGAAGGGGAACTTGCTGTAGTTATTGGGAAAAAAGGAAAGTGTATTCCTCCTGAAAAGGCACTGGATTTTATTTTTGGCTATACAATCGTAAATGACATTACTGCTCGTGATTTGCAAAAAAAGCACAGTCAATTTTTCATCGGTAAAAGCCTGGATACAACCTGTCCAATGGGGCCGGTGGTTGTAACGAAGGATGAGATTGATGACCCCCATAGCTTAAACATTACAACAAGAATTAACACTGAAATACGTCAGCAATCAAATACGAGAGAAATGATTTTTACTATTCCTTACATTATTTCTACCTTATCTAAGGGAATGACCCTTGAAGCGGGAGATATCATTGCAACTGGAACCCCAGCTGGTGTTGGTAAGGGGTTTAGCCCGCCACGATTTTTAAAAAAAGGTGATATTGTGGAAGTGTCAATAGAGTCGGTAGGAGTTTTGACAAATCAGTTACAGGCTTAGGTTAAAGTTTCTGTTCGTACAAAGACTATGGTAATATTATGAGCGTAAACAATCTATTTGTGGGAGGTTCGCTATGTTTGATCAAACACATGCCCATATAACAACATGGGTGATCGCCATTATTCTCTTTTTTGTAGCAGTAGGATTACATAATGCAGGTAAGAATAAAGGCATGAAAATTGTACACATGGTTTTAAGACTTTTTTACTTATTAATCATTTTGACAGGTTCACTACTGTTCTGGAAGCACTCAGGAATTGATCCTGCCCTATACGGAATTAAAGGGTTGGTAGGTATTTGGGTCATTGGTATGTTCGAAATGTTATTAGTAAGAATGAACAAAGGAAAGAGTACAAAAATATTTTGGATACTGCTTATCTTATCTCTTGTTATTGTTCTTTATTTAGGATTGAGTTTACCACTTGGGTGGTAATATAATTAGAGCTGACTTTTTGGTCAGCTCTTTTTTTTGCCCATTTACTTAAAATATATATCCATATCTGTCGAATTGTGGTATTTTGATAGAAACAATGTCTATGAAGTAGGTGTAGAACATGGTTAAGACTTTTCAATATATATATAGTGATGTACAATCTTTAAGGTTTTTTATACAAGAAAATGATTTAGATCAATATCCTTCTCTCCTCATACAAGCCTTCGTCGGACATTCTTCTCATTCTTTCATTCAACATCTACAAATGGAAATAAATCACTTATTACCCCAAGGAAACCTCATTGGCTGCAGTTCAAACGGTCAAGTAGTGGAAGGTACGTTAGTTTCTGATATTGTTCTTTGCTTTACAGTATTTGAGAAAACAGAAATGAAAGCATTATTAAAAGAAAAAAGCGTCTCCAGTCATCAGGACGGTCAAGAAATATATGATGAAATAGTCAGATTTGATACGAAAGCAATCATCTTGTTTGCCAGTCACATAAAATTAGACATTCCTGGATTTCTAGAAGGTATATCAGAGCGAGGCGACGAGATCAAGGTGGTTGGTGGAGTGGCCTCAGATCAACGTTCATCCAGACCATCCTACGTATTTACTAATAATTCCATATCAAGTGAGGGATTCGCATCGGTTTCCTTGAACGGTCATGAACTATCTGTTCATACCTATGCCATTGAGGAATGGCAAGAAGTAGGACCTACCTTTGAAATTACGAAAGCGAAAGGCAACATCATTTACGAAATAAACCATAAAAAACCGCTTCAACTAATTGAAAGGTATTTAGGGAAATCATTTGTTCACGATCTCCCTGATTCTTCTATTGAGTTTCCTTTCTTAATGAAAGATGGTTCTGAAAAAATTGCCGTTTATGTGATTAATGTATTGTCTCAAGGCAGAATAGAAGTGAGTCGCCCTGTGGCATTTGGAGATAAAGTAACCTTTGGGTTTGTGAATGTTAAGGATTTAATGAAATCAACAACAAAACAATTAAATCAATTAAAACATCACCCAATGGAGACTCACTTTGTATATAATTGTGTAGCCAGAAGAAGATATATTAAAGATTTTACAGATCAAGAGCTAACCATGCTTAATCAGATTGCGCCTGTGAGCGGTTTCTTTTCTTACGGTGAATTCGGTTTGAGTCGAGATAATAAACCGAAAATGATCGCACACTCATTAACTTATCTAGGATTATCTGAAACCGTTAAAACCCCTTTGGAAAATATGAAATTTAACTTTCAATTGACTCCTGAAGCAAATGCCATGATGTCCTTAACCAATTTAATTAACACGGCTGCTGTTGATATCAAGACGCTAAATAAAGATATCCAAGTATCTGAGGAATATTATCGATCGTTGTTTGATAATAATACTGATTTTGTTTACAGTACCGATTTAAAGGGACGTTTTACTTCTGTTAATCCGTCATTTGTGAAAACCTTTGGGTATAGTGAGGAAGAAATTATCGGGAAATCTGCCCTTAACTTCATTTATAAGGAAGACCGACAAAGAGTGAGGCGTCACTTTTACCGTGCCATGAACGGGAGAGAACAGTACTACGATCTTCCAATTGAATCTAAAACTGGAGTAGAGAATTACTTCCAGATTAAAAATATACCTATTACCATTAACGGGGAATGTGTGGGGATATTTGGAATTGGAAGAGATGTCACTCAGGAGCGACAAAATGAAAAGAAAATCACCCAATTAGCTTACTTTGACGGGGAAACAGAATTACCCAATAAATTAAAGTTCAGAGAAATAGTTGATGAAAAAATAGCCATAGCCAATAAGAAAAAGAGGCAACTTGCCATTCTATTTCTTGATATGGATCGTTTTAAAATGATTAATGATACTTTGGGACATTCGGCAGGGGATTTAATTATAAAAGAGTTATCTGAGCGAATTCAAAGGACATTACCAAAGGGAGCCTACTTAGGTCGTTTTAGTGGAGATAAGTTCACTGTATTACTTTCGAAAAATGTGAATGAGCACTTTATATCCACCGTAACAGAATCGATTTTAAAAACCATTCAGGACCCTTTCTCCTATCAAGGGAAGGAATTCTATATTACTGTCAGTATTGGTGTAGGGATGTATCCGAAAGATGGAATGGAATCAGCAGAGCTTTTACGGAATGCAGATTCTGCTTTAAACCGGGCAAAAGAAAAGGGAGGAAATAACACAGCTTATTTCTCATCAGATATGAATGATGAATCACTTCGAAAGGTCGAAATGGAAGCTCATATGCGAAAAGCGATTGAAAGACAGGAGTTTTTCATTGCCTTTCAACCGATTATTCAAGTGTCTGATGGTACATTAGTTGGCTGCGAAGCATTATTAAGGTGGCAGCATCCAACTTGGGGCTTAATTTCACCTGTAAATTTCATCCCTCTGGCAGAAGAAACAGGTTTAATTCAAGATATAGGTAAGTGGGTACTAGTTGAATCATGTATTCAACTGAAAAAATGGTTAGATTCACAAAAAGGAGACTTTTATATTTCTGTCAATGTATCTGCCCATCAATTCCAAAATCCAATGTTTCTTTCTGATGTTAAAGATGCTTTGATGATTACTGGACTGCCTCCAGAATATCTTTGTTTAGAGTTAACAGAGACGATTATGTTGCATGATGCTGCTCATACTATTGAAGTAATGAAGTCTTTAGCGGATTTAGGGGTGAAGCTTGCTATTGATGACTTTGGAACGGGTTATTCCTCTTTAAGTTATTTGAAGCATTTACCCCTGCGCATCTTGAAAATTGATCGATCATTTGTTCAGAATATGAATCATAATACTCCAGACATAGCCATTGTTCAATCTGTTTCCATGATGGGAAAAGGTTTGAATATGAAGGTGGTTGCTGAAGGTGTAGAGACCTCTCAGCAATTAGAACTTCTAAAAGGTCTCGGATGTGATTTTGCTCAAGGATACTTGTTTGAAAAACCAATGTCTTTAGAGCGAATGGATGAGTTTTTAGAAGAAAATAATTTGGTGACGCTCCATCAGCCGTAATACACAAAAAAAGCTACGGTGTTTCCATTAACGTTTTTATGATCAAAACATAGAAAACATAATAAATGTCGCATAAAAAGCATGATGATTAGCAATTCAATCATCATGCTTTTTGATTACTTTTTTATAAGATAAACCTACTTATTATGGTGCTGTTAAAGGAGCATTTAATGAAAAAACATTGCTGGAAAATTGGTTATTTATGTTAAAATGTATGGAGATATGCAAATTATAATACTTATAACCGAATAGAGGAGTATACTTGATCACGATTAGCATTTTAGCTATTATTTTATTTATGTTAATAGGGTCTATCTTTGCCAAAAGAAAATATGTGAAATTCTCGAAAAAAGAGAAAGGGAAAATAAAGGACAAGCATAGCAACCCGATTCCAATACTGTTAGGTGCATTGGTGTATATTGGGTATATGACTATGTTTCTATCTATTATATTAAATATTTATTTTCTAAGATATATTGCTTTTGTTCTTATGGGAATCGGGTTAGTATTCAATGGTGCGGAAGAATGGAAAATAAACTTAAATAGGGGATTGTTTTTAGTGATTTTGGGAGGGGTAGTCCTTTTAATAACTGGCTTATTGTCTATTAGATTTATATAGTGGGCCTTCTTGGAATTCATATTTTAATCAATCCTAAATATCCAATAAAAAAACAGGGTGCAGAATCAAGTGTGATTCTATACCCTGTTTTTATTGCTTTTGAAGAAAACCTGTTAACTTACATTTAAATGCTTTCTTTTTTAAAGCATTTGCTGTCTTATGGAAGAAGATTCTCAATTACGATACGTTTTCCTGTACTCAATGTGAATTCAAAACGATCTCTCTTTTTCTTATAATAAGTGAAGTGATGTTGAACGGCACATACCTCAATTCCATTATCGAAGGTCATAAAGTTGACCCCTTGCTTAATTTTTTGATTTTCTAAGAAAACAAGATGATTATGACAGAATATACTATCATAGATTGAATAATGTAGATTGTTTAGTGTCGTAATAAATTGGTGAAAGGCATCGTCGGAAATCTCATCTAACAGATTTTCAAGAGAATACATGATGTGTTTCTTTATTTGAACTCTATCTCCATTCTCGATTCGTACTCGCTCATAAGGTGTAACGATAATACCGTCTTCTAAAAGAATCCCTGCTATCCAATCGCTGTTTCTAAATAATTTAACTTCATGATTCAGGTAAAATTCAAGATCTGTTTCTTCATCAGCATTTATTTCAAAGAATAGCCACGAATCGTCTTCAAATAGAACGGTTCCTTCAGAGAAAGCCCTCTCTTGGGAATTTAGTATGTTTGATCGGTATGTTTTACTCAAATGAATATCCCTCCTTAGCTACATTTCTTATCATAATTATCATATTTCATTCATAGGAAGTTTGATTGAGGCAATTAACCATTTGATATCACATGCATAAGATAATCTATGTGTCAAAGAGCCCATTTTGTTTGACTAGAAAGTGAGGATGATCATAATGTGCGGAATTACTGGTTGGATACATTATAAACGAGATCTTTCAAATCAAAAAGTAATAGTAGAAAAGATGGCAGAAACCCTTTCAAAACGAGGGCCTGATGAAACGAATGTATGGTTGGATCAGCACGTAGCATTTGGACATAAACGATTAATCGTTGTTGATCCAGCAGGTGGAAGACAGCCAATGAGTATTAAGTATAAAGAAAAACTTTATACCATTTGCTACAATGGAGAGCTGTATAATACAGAGGATTTGAGAAGTGTTCTTCTCTCCAAAGGGTATACTTTCAAAGGACATTCTGATACAGAGGTATTATTAACTTCATATATTGAGTGGAGAGAAGAATGTGTTAACCATTTAAATGGAATTTTCGCATTTGCTGTATGGGACGGGGAAAGGGACCATGTATTTATTGGAAGAGATCGAATGGGTGTAAAGCCTTTGTTTTATGTAGAAGAGAATGGTGAATTATTGTTCGGATCTGAAATAAAATCCCTACTTGCTCATCCTAATGTAAAGCCGGAAGTGGATCTTCAAGGATTAGGAGAAGTGTTAGGTCTAGGGCCGTCACGTTCTCCTGGTAATGGTGTGTTTAAAGGTGTAAAAGAGTTGCGTCCTGCTCATGCTATGGTCTATTCGAAGGATGGTTCGAAGATTTGGAGATATTGGAATGTGAAAAGTAAGAAGCATACTGACTCCTTTGATGAGACTGTAGATAAAGTGAGGTTCTTACTAACAGATGCCATTAAGCGGCAGCTTGTATCGGATGTTCCTCTTTGTACATTTTTATCAGGTGGTCTTGATTCAAGTGCAATTACAGCGGTAGCTGCAAATGCATATAAGACTGAGGGAAAGGGGAGCCTTCATACTTACTCCATAGACTATGAGGAAAATGACCAATACTTTAAGTCTAATGAGTTTCAACCTAATTCAGATGCTCCTTGGATTGAAAAGATGACAGAGACCTTTCATTCAACCCATCATAAATGTGTGATTAGTCAACAGGAGTTGAAAAATTATTTAGTCGAAGCGGTACACGTACGGGACCTTCCAGGAATGGCGGATGTTGATTCATCCTTACTGTGGTTTTGTAAGGAAATCAAGAATAACTTTACGGTGGGTCTTTCAGGAGAATGTGCAGATGAGATTTTTGGCGGGTACCCATGGTTTCATCGACCAGATGATTTTAATCGAAAAGGGTTCCCTTGGATGCGTTCAACCAGTGAAAGGCAGGGACTGCTGAAGGAAAAGTGGAGTAAGAAATTGAATTTAGAAGAATATGTTCTTAATCAATATGAACGTACTGTACAAGAAACGCCGGTATTAGAAGGTGAAAGTGAGCTTGAAACGAAAAGAAGGCAATTATTCTATTTGAATTTAGTTTGGTTTATGACTACCTTGCTGGATCGAAAAGACAGAATGAGTATGGGAGCAAGTCTTGAGGTTCGTGTTCCATTCGCAGATCACAGGTTAGTAGAATACGTGTGGAATATCCCTTGGGAAATGAAGATGCATGAAGGAAGGGAAAAAGGTATCCTTCGAAAAGCACTAGAGGGAATTCTCCCTAACGAAGTTCTTTATCGCAAAAAAAGTCCTTATCCCAAAACCCATCATCCTGTTTATACGAAGCTTGTAAAGGATTGGTTGGTAGAAATTTTAGAGGATAAATCAAGCATTCTTTATGAATTATTTGATGAAAAACGGTTGAAGGAAATTGTCTCAACGGGAGGGTCTGCTTTCCAGGTTCCATGGTTTGGTCAATTAATGACAGGGCCACAATTATTAGCTCACTTAGCTCAAATTCATGTTTGGTTTAAAGACTATGATATAAAGATTGTAGAATGAAACACATGAAATGACATGTCCGAACATAGATATAGAGTTATAAAATCAACATAAGAGAGACATAGTAAAGGGAAAGCAACCTTTCTATGTTTCTTTTTTTTAGGCTCTTTTCGTAAACTTTGTTGCTTTTTAAAAAGTAAGTAATGGTTGATTGCAGCGAGAGGTGCTCGCTTTCTGTGGGGCGTGAGTTTGCGCACCTTCCGCTCCAATCACTTATTTCAAGATAAAGATTAATCTAAATAAAATGTAATGACGTTGTCTATTTTGACAACGTCAATAAAAGAAGAGTTTAAATTTTGTGTCCTGTGGAAAAGAATTGTATACTATTATTGTATAAGTATTGTATAATAATTGTACAAATAAAATATAATTGGAGGCTCATACGATGACCAAAAAAATTATCGTCATCGGCGCTGGTCCAGGTGGCTTAGCTGCAGCGATGCTACTCGCTAGTAAAGGCTATACAGTAGAAATTTTTGAAAAGCAGTTATTTGTTGGAGGAAGAAATGGTTCTGCTCAAATGAATGACTATACATTTGACATTGGGCCTACTTTTTTAAGCATGCCGGAGATAGCCGAAGAACTATTCCAGGCTGCAGGTAAAAACCTTCATGATTATATTGATTTAAAAGAATTACCGATGATGTATGAGCTGGTTTTCAAAGATAAAAAGGTTCAAATGTTTAAAGACCCAATCAAAATGAAAGAAGAGATTGATAAACATTATCCAGGTAACGCTGAAGGGTATACGCGTTTTATGAACGATACAAGAAAGAAGATGAACCGATTAAAACCTATCCTTCAGAGTCCGATGGACCAATATTATCAATATATTACCTGGAAGGTTTTGAGAGCACTTCCCCAGCTTTCCTTAGGGAAATCTTTATACAATGTATTGAGTAATTATTTTACAGAACATGAACTACGATTAGCTTTTACATTCCAATCCAAATATTTAGGAATGTCACCATGGGAATGTCCTGGTGCCTTTTCTATTCTTTCCTTTATGGAACACGAGTATGGTATTTTTCACCCGATTGGAGGTTTAAATCAACTATCAAAAGCCATGGCAAAAGTAGTAGAGGAAAATGGTGGCACGATTCATTTAGGCAATGAAGTTCACAAGCTATGGATCCAGAAAGGGAATATTGTCAAAGGAATTATTACTGCTAATGGAGACAAGGTATCAGCTGATGAGGTTATTATAAACGGTGATTTTGCCCATGTGATGTCTAATCTGGTAGATGAAGGTATTTTAAAAAAATACAGTAAAGAAAAACTGAAAAAGAAAAAGTATTCTTGTTCGACTTTTATGATTTATTTAGGAATTGATAAACAATTTGATATTCCCCATCATACAATTGTTTTTTCGGAAGACTATAAGAAGAATGTGGAAGAAATTACGAAGTCCTATACTCTCTCAAGCGATCCTTCTATTTACATTCAAAATGCCTCCGTAACAGATAAAACCCTGGCACCACCAGGACATTCTACATTATATATTCTTGCACCAGTACCCAATAATATAAGTGGTATTGATTGGACAGAGAATGAACAAAGGTTCAGGGACTTGGTTCTGGATGCTGTTGAAAGAAAGACAGGGTTCAAAAATATTCGAGAGCACATTAAAGCTGAAAAGATAATTAGTCCACATCATTGGGAAGTCGACTTTAATATCTTTCAAGGTGCAACTTTTAATTTAGGACATCAACTTTCTCAAATGATGGCTTTAAGGCCGCATAACAAATTCGAAGAGCTTAAAAATTGCTGGTTAGTTGGGGGCGGAACTCATCCAGGAAGTGGATTACCTACAATATTAGAGTCAGCTCGAATAACAACAAATATGCTTCTTCATGAAGATCCTTCCTTTTCATTCACGAAGCAAGAAGGATTGGAGCGAGTACTATGAATGTATCAGTAATAGGATCAGGAATTGGTGGACTAATCTCAGGTTTATTATTAGCAAAAGAAGGTCACAAAGTGACCGTATACGAAAAGAACGCAAATATTGGTGGACGCTTAGCTTTTGTGAGAGAGAGCGAGTACAAGATAGACCAAGGTCCGACCATTGTCTTATTGCCTCATATGCTCTTGTCAATTCTGAATGAAGCAGGTGTAAACACAGAGAGCATTGAATTCGTTCGATGTGATCCTTTGTACCATGTACATTTTTCTGATGGTCAGATTTATAAAAAATATGCAGATAAAGAAAAACAATACAAAGAAATTGAAGAGCAGTTCCCTGGAGAAGAAGGTGGGTTTCTTCGATTTATGGAGGACATGGAACAAAGGTTTGAATTAGGTCAGCCGCAGTTTTTAGAATCGTCCTTTCATCGAAAGAAAGATTATGTCAATGTGAGAACCTTTCAATCATTATATAAATTGAAAGCTTATCGAAATGTAATGGGAAATCTAAAACACTATTTTAATCATGAGAAACTTCGCATGGCTTATGGACTCCAAACTCTTTACATCGGAGGAAATCCATATACTACTCCAGCCATATATAGCCTGGTGTCTTTTAGTGAACATAAACATGGAATCTATTATATAAAAGGTGGATATGCCAGTTTATTGAATCACATTCAAAAAGCCTGTGATCAAAACGATGTGACCATCAAAACTTCGACACCTGTTTCAGATGTGATATCAGATGGAAATCAAGCAACTCATATCGTAGTCGATAATGAAACCAAAAAAACAGATGCCATTATTATGAATGGTGATTTTCCAACTTCAGCGTCCTTAATGAACAAGAAGGCTCCTAAATCATATAAACCTTCATCTGGTTGTGTCCTTTTATACTTAGGGGTAAAGGATGAATATCAAAATAAAGAAATACATCAATTTTATTTAAATGAAGATTTTTCAGGGAATATGGAGGAAATATTTAAGAATAAACGAATTCCTAAAGAACCGTCTTTTTATGTGTTTAATCCCTCGAAAATTGATTCCTCTCTTGCTCCTGAAGGTAGTAGTGTATTATATGTTCTTGTTCCTGTTCCATCTTCAGAGAATGTGGATTGGAAAGAGGCTACAGAATTTATTTCCAATTATGTTTTAGATACAATGGAAAAAAAGGGGTTTCACCATTTAAGAAAGAAAATAACTTGGATGAAAGTCAGAACACCAAAAGAAGCAATGCAAGAGGGATTATACTCAGGAGGAAGCTTTGGGATAGCCCCTTCACTTTTTCAATCAGGACCATTCAGACCTCAGGTTCAGCCTTTTAAAGAGAAGAATGTGTTTGCTGTAGGAGCTTCCATACACCCAGGTGGTGGAATACCCATAGTGATGCAAGGAGCAAAGCTGGTAGCTCATGCCTTTTCTGAACAATTCAAAACAGAGTCTGAGAGAAAGGAAGTGTCTATGCATGAACAAGATCTCGGAAGCTTACGATCATTGTGAGAATCTGATAAAACATCACTCAAAGACATTCTATAAAGCATTCTCTTTATTGCCAAAAGATCAAAAGAAAGCCGTATGGGCCGTTTATGCTTTTTGCCGAAAAGTGGATGATCTGGTAGATGAAGGGTTAAGGCCAATAGAAGATCTACAGGAATTTGAGTCGCAGTTTGAAAGCTTTCTCGATGGGGAATTTGATCATAATCAACCTATGTGGGTAGCTCTTTCCGATGTGTTTTATCATTACGATATGGACACCCAGGCATTTAAGGACATGATAAAAGGACAGAGAATGGATATTGATGAAAAGATATATCGAACGGTCCAGGACCTTCTGGAATATTCCTACCATGTAGCAAGCACTGTGGGGTTAATGCTGCTTCCAATACTTGCCCCTGGCAAGGAAAGAGAGCTTAGAGAAGATGGCATTCACCTGGGATATGCCATGCAGATCACAAATATCCTTCGAGATATCGGAGAAGATTTAGAACGAGGCCGATTATATATCCCCCAAGATCTATTAGTAAAGTATGAATATACGATTACCGATTTACAGTCCCACAAAAATAATCAAGCCTTTCGCCAAATTTGGGAGGAACTTGCCCAAATAGCTGAAAGCTTTTATGAGAAATCATTTAGGACAATGAACCTTTATCCTCTTTATTCAAGAACCCCCGTCAAGGGTGCTGCATTATTGTACAGAGCTATTTTAAAAGAAATTAGAAAAAATCAATATAATGTTTTCTCACAAAAAAATTATGTACCTAGAGATAAAAAAGAAAAAATCATTTCGACTATTTCATAGATAAGCTCGTATGGAGGTGAATAGCACCTGCCATATGAGTTTATTTTTGTAATAAAAAATGGATTACTCATTAGTGAGTAATCCATTTAAGTCCAATTAAATGGTGTTTCGATGGTTCATCGTTTTATGGCTTTTAGAAGTACCGATAGAATTTAACCGATCGACTAAATCACTTCCGAATGGAGAGGCAGAGGAAACGTTTGATTCTAAAACCGTATCTTTTAATTCATAGGCGTTAGAACCGTGTTCAGTAAAGTCTAAGCCTGATAATTCTTCCTCTTGAGAAACGCGGATACTGGAAACTCTAGTCACGATAAACAAGAAACCACCTACAGTTATAGAAGTCCAAGCGATGACTGCCACGACTCCAAGCGATTGTGTGGCTAATAAAGATGCTCCGCCACCGTAAAGTAATCCATTTGATACATCGAATAATCCTACTGCAACTGTTCCCCAAACTCCACAGATTCCATGAACGGCAATGGCTCCTACTGGGTCATCTACTTTGAGTTTAGAATCAATAATTGTAACTGCTTCTACTAGAATCACACCAGCGATTAAACCAATCGCCAGGGAGCCGATAAGAGATACATTGGCACAACCAGCTGTAATGCCGACTAAACCACCTAATGCACCGTTTAACGTTAGGGAAGGGTCAATTCGTTTAAAGCGGGCTAATGTATAAAAAGCAGATGATAGTATGGCTGCTGATGCTGAAAATAATGTTGTTGTAATAACGTGAGGAACAAGAGTCGGATCCGCTGCTAAACTACTACCCCCATTAAAGCCGAACCACCCGAACCATAGAATAAATACACCAAGAGCACCAATCGGTATATTATGACCCGGAATAACATTCACTCTTCCTTTATTATATTTTCCAATACGGGCTCCAAGGAATAAGACTGTAATGAATGCCCCGACAGCCCCAGTTAAATGAACGACGGTAGAACCTGCAAAATCTACAAATCCCAGTTCTGAGAGCCATCCTCCACCCCACACCCAATGACCGACAATGGGATAAATAAGTCCCGTCATAGCAACAGTTAGTAAGATATAACTTTTTAGCCTCATCCGTTCAGCAACAGCACCAGAAATGATTGTTGCGCAGGTAGCGGCAAAAACGGATTGGAAGAGGAAGAAGCCGATATCCTCTCGTCCTGAAAGAACGAAGCTATCTGTACCTAAGAATCCCCCACCAGTACTACCAAACATTAATCCAAATCCTACGATGAAGAATAAAACAGAAGCAATAGCCACGGTTAGAAAGTTTTTCATTAAAATATTCAAGGAATTTTTCGCTCGAGTAAAACCGGTTTCCACCATGGCAAAGCCTGCATGCATAAAGAATACGAGTACAGCAGCAATCATGACCCAAAGTGAATCAACAGACGCTTGAACGGACTGTGCAGTTGGTGCACTAGCAAAGGCAGAGGTACTAAAACATAAAGACAAAAGAAACAAAACAGATATTTTTTTAATCAATGATATCCCTCCAAATTAGTCTTAAATTAAAATTCTATGAAACTTACAAAACAGCCTTTTTCCCTCTTTCTCCAGTTCGAATCCGAATAACATCTTCAACAGGATAAATGAATATCTTCCCATCACCAACGGTTTCTGTACTGCATTGCTCAACAATCAAATCAATAATATCTTCCACCTGACCATCATCTACAACCATTTCCACTTTTACACGAGGAACTAATTGAAGTTCAAATTTATTTCCTCGAAAGATTCCTTGTTTTCCTTTTTGCTTACCGCATCCTGCTGCTTCCGAAACTGTTAATCCGCTAAAGCCCCTTAGACATAATGCCTCTCGTAATGATAAAAATGATTCAGCTCTAATGATCGCTTCCACTTTTTTCATCCTTTGAATTCCTCCTAAAATTTTTTATTCCTGATGCCTAGAAAGTATGTTAGGTTTTATCACATGAATAAGTTATATTATTTATCATATTCAGAAAATAACAAAAGTTCAAGAGGTAAATTCCTATGTAAGCGCTTAAATGTAAAAAAAGTTAACATTATTTTTTTGTAAGCGGTTTATTTTGTTGAAGAGGGGAAGTTTTCTTGGAATATAAAGAAGGACATATGAGGGGGATGATGTAATCGATCATAAATGAGGTAAAAACGATCCGATATTGTTGAGAAACAATCCGTATCGTACAGTAAACGATCCAAAAGTAAGAAATTTCAATCCATAATGAATAAAAAACGATCCAATTTCCAAAAAAACCAAAACCCTACCTTATTATGAGAACAAATAAAAAAGCACCCTATCAAAGGGTGCCTTCGTAGTTAGTAATTAACTACATCGCTTACCACATTTCTCAGCAAATCTAATTAAAGATCGAACTAAGAAATAGTGGATGACGATTAATGCAATTGCTATGATCCCTAGAATGATTAAAGCAATAGTCGAAGAAACTAATGCTTTAGCAGCTAGAGCTAGAGCAATTGGGGCTAAAAATAGTGTGAAAATAGCCAGACCGATTCCGATGCAGCATAGTCCACAATGAGTTTTTAGGATTGAAGACATAGATTTCACCTCCTGAATGATTCTACTACTACATTATGTAAAGACGGTGGAATGGTGTGGACAACCATACAAAATAGGAAAAAACTCCTCCAGGTTTTTTAGTTGAATATAAGAAGATTTTCTCAAACACTGGAAGTTAAGAGAGTATTAAAAAAAGAGTGAGTTCTCCTGTGTGAGATCTCACTCTAGCATTTAACCACTTTGTTCTTGAGAATTTACAAACCCTTTGTTCATCCAAACCTTTGACCGCCATCGTTTTAACATGATTAACCCCCTCAACCACTCATCTGCAATAAAGGAAATCCAAATGCCAATCAATCCTAAACCGAGCCATATTCCTAAAACGTAGGAAAGGGTAACGCTGACTCCCCACATAGAGAGGATTCCCATATATACAGGGAAGCGTACGTCTCCGGTGGCTCTTAAGGAATTGATAACTACTAAATTGAAACTGCGTCCTGGTTCTAAAATGATCGTTAAATAAATCAATGTTTTACCTAGGGATATAATCTCTTTATTATCAGTAAATATACTTAGTAACGGTTCAGCAGCAATGGAAAAGATGCCTGCCATGATAAGAGAAATAACAATAGAGATTTTTAAGCTTTTTAAACATCTATCATAAGCACTATTAAATTGCTTTGCACCTATCATGTGACCAATCATTATTTGGGTTCCTTGACTAATGGCCACGCTGAATAAAAAGATAAACATCATTAAATTTTGGGTATAGACTTTAGTCGTTAAGGCATTCGTACCTAAACTAGCGATAAAATAGGTAATGATCATTTGTGATCCATTATAGGACAAATGCTCACCGGCAGAAGGAATCCCGATTTTTAATAAGCTTTTTACATGAGTGATAGGGATACGGAAAAATTTCTTAAAGGGTAGAGCTGAAGGGATTCGTTTAGAGATTACGAGAATTGCCACAAAGAAACCGATAAATCTAGACCCAATAGTTGAAAGGGCTACACCCTCAACTCCTAAAACAGGAATTCCGAATGGTCCAAAGATAAATAAGTAGTTTCCTATAACATTAATAATATTCATTCCGATTGTAATGTACATAGCGTCTTTCGTATATCCGTAGCTTCTCATGATGGCTCCTGCCGTCATGATGAGTGCTTGAATAAACGCAAAGCCACCAACAATTTTCAAGTAAGTAGAAGCTTCCTCAATAAGAGAGGGAGGGAGATCCATTGATAATAGTATAGGTTCATTGAAAAGAACTAATACAAGACTAAGTAATAGTCCAAATAGTAAGTTCACTGCTATGGAGACAATCGAAATTTCTCCTGCTACTTGCTCTTTTTTTGCACCTAAGTTTTGTGCGACAAGAATGGCAGTCCCAGTGGCTACAAAACCAAACATTACAATAATTAAAGACAGTATTTGATTAGAAACACCAACTGCTGCAACGGAGTCGTCAGAGTATTGACTGAGCATTAATGTATCTGCATTACCCATAAGCATATGAAGAAATATTTCAATGAAAATAGGCCAAGTCAGGGCGAAGAGAGTCATGTTCTTTTGGTTCTTACTCATATAGAGTTACTCCTTTAATGTGGCTAAAAAGCAAAAGCCTAGATAAGGTTAGTCGAATAGACAAGGGGACTAACCCCTATGAAAGAGGGGAGTCCCCCGTGTGAAAGCTTTATAAATTAGAAATGAAGGAAGGCAAATCCATAGCCTTCTAATTCAACTTCAATGGAATCTGCTTCAGCAGCAAAATCTTCATTGCTCCACAGATTTGTAATTTTCTTTCCTTTTAAATTAAACGGTAAGGAATAAGATGTGGGTTCATCCTTACAATTGAGAAGAACCAATATCGTGTCCTTTCCGTTTGATTTAGTAAATGCGAGACATTGATCATGGAGGTAGCCAGGTAAGAAAGCCAGAGCTCCTTCGTTGGCTAACAACGAATAATCTTTTCTTAGTTGAATTAATTTTTGGATATGTGTAAATAAGTCCTCATTGTGATGCTCTTTTTCCCATGGGAAGCATTTTCGGCAGCCGGGGTCTTGCCCTCCTGTTAGCCCAATCTCATCTCCGTAATAAATACAAGGAGTTCCTGTGAAAGATAGCATAAACGTATAAATCTGCTTCACTCGCTGAATATCTTCACCACACTCTGTTAATACACGAGGGGTGTCGTGACTTCCTACAAGGTTGAAATTCACTTCATTCACATTTTTAGGATACATATGAACAACGGTCGTCATATTTTCAACAAATTGTGTGGGAGTGATGGTTCGTTTAGCAAATAGATTCAAAAGGTTGGTTGTGAAAGGATAATTCATCACGGCATCAAATTGATCTCCTCGTAACCAAGGCATGGAATCATGCCATATTTCTCCCAGAATATAAAGATCGGGTTTAATACTCTTTACTTCTTTTCTAAACTCACGCCAGAAATGATGATCTACTTCGTTTGCCACATCAAGGCGCCAACCATCAATATCAAATTCCTTTACCCAGTAACGACCTACTTCTAATAAGTACTGGCGAACCTCGTTATTCTCGGTATTTAGTTTAGGCATTGTAGGTTCAAATGCAAACGTGTCATAGTTAGGAGGAACCATGTCTATGTCTAAAGGGAATTCCTTAACGTGAAACCAATCCTTGTAAGGGGAGTTCTCACCTTTTTTTAGTACGTCCTGAAATTGTTCAAAATAAAAGCCGCTATGATTAAAAACAGCATCGAGCATAACTTTCATTCCATGCTCATGGCAAGTAGAAATCAGTTTCTTCAAAGTCTCTTTTGTACCGAATTGGGGATCGATTTCAAAATAATCGATTGTATCATATTTATGATTAGATTGAGCTTTAAAGATAGGGGTGAAATAGATGCCTGAAATTCCTAACTCTTTAAGATAAGGAATGTTTTGAATAACGCCATCTAAATCACCGCCAAAAAAGTTTGAAGGTGTTGGGTCAGAACTATTCCATTTCAAGGAACCCTCAGGATCATTGTTTTCGTTTCCGTTTGCGAATCGCTCTGGGAAAATCTGATACCACACTGTATCTTTTACCCATGAAGGAGCTTTAAATACATCGATTGCATTTAAAAAAGGAAAGCAAAAATAATCTCCAATATCAGTAGAAGGAGAATCTGCAAAGCCTTTTTCTCCATAAAATACTTTTTCACTTTCATTACTGAGAAGAAAACCATACCTAAGACGCTTAAAGGGAGGAGAGATGGGAGCAAACCAATAGTCAAATAGATGATCGGCTCCTGTTAAAATCATTTTTTTATTCTCATAAATCCATTTTCCATTTTCCCATTGATAAGGATCTCCATGTAGTAGAGTAACCTCTTGAATATCATTCTTTTTTGTTTTAATACGTATGTGTAATTCATTATTAGTGCAAGCGTATGCATAATTATCTTTTGGACGGTGGTAGACTGCTTCCAATATCATTTGAAATCCCCCTCTTTTTATTTCCCCCTAAAGAGTATTCTAATTAAATAACGTTGTCAACAAACAGTTCTAGTCTATTAAAACGTTTTCAATATAAATCTTATATTCTCAAAAAATTTTAAAAAAGTATTGTCAAAATAAATATAGTTTGTATAATAAGAAGTAGATTGTGCAATCGTTTTCACAATAAAATGTAAGCGATATCTTTAAACTTATATAGATGTTAGTGCAAACGTTTGTTCAATTCACAAATATGATTCAATACTTTTACTATACTTAGGAGGGGTCAAGATGAAAAAAGCATTATCATTATTGATGGTAATCATGCTTGTACTAGGGGCGTTAGCTGCTTGTGGTCCTAACCGTGAAGAAGGATCTTCAAGTAACGACAGCGAGAAAAAAGCTGACGATGGAAACAAGCCGGAAAAATTAGTTGTCTGGGAAGATCAAGAGAAAACTGGATGGCTAGATGAAGTAGGTGCCAAGTTTGAAGAAGAAACGGGCATCAAGATTGTAGTGAAAGAAGTAGAAATGGCTACAAAAATGAAAGAACAATTACGTTTAGATGGTCCAGCTGGAACTGGCCCAGACGTATTAACTTTACCACATGACCAAATCGGTGAACTTGCACTTGCTGGTCACATTGCGGCATTAGAGGTTGATGGTGAAATTGAAGATCGTTTTACTGAGTCATCAATGACAGCTCAAAGCTACGATGGAAAACTTTACGGTCTTCCTAAATCTTCTGAAACGCCAGTATTTGTTTATAATAAAGCGTTAATGGAAGAAGCACCAAAAACGATGGATGAAGTTTACACATTTTCTAAAGAATATACTAAAGATGGAAACTACGGTTTCTTAGCTCTTTGGGATAACTTCTATTTCGCTCATGCACCAATTGGTGGATTCGGCGGATATGTATTTGCTGAAAATGATGGAGCACTAGATTCTAAAGATCTTGGTTTAAACAATGAAGGTGCTGTTGAAGGTACTGAATATATTCAAAAGTGGTACTCTGAAGGATTATTCCCTAAAGGTATCGTTGGTGAAAATGGTGGTTCAGCACTTGACGGTCTATTTGGTGAAGGGAAAGTGGCTTCAGTAATGAACGGACCATGGTCTTTCCAAGGATATAAAGATGCTGGAATTGATATCGGTATCGCTGCTATGCCTAAGCTTCCTAACGGTGAGCCAATGAAAACATTCATGGGTGTTAAAGGATGGCATGTATCAGGATACTCTAAGAATAAAGAATGGGCTCAGAAGTTCATCGAGTTCATTACTCAAGATGAGTATGCTAAATTACGTTTCGAACAAACTCAAGAAGTTCCAACAAACCAAGGGTTAATCGACGATCCTGCGATTGCTGAAAACCCAGGTGCTAAAGCGGTTGCTGAGCAATCTCAATACGCTGTACCAATGCCAAACATTCCTGAAATGGGAGAGGTTTGGGGACCAATGGCTGACTCACTTCAAACTGTTGTAACTGGTAAACAAGAACCTAAAGCGGCTCTTGATGCAGCAGTGAAGCAAATTGAGCAAAACATTGATGCTAATCACTCAAATTAATAGTTAAAACATAGCGGTACCTTCTCAACCTTGAGAGGTACTGCTATCCTTTTAAAGACCTATTCAAGGGCTTTAGGAGTGGAAAAGTCATTAATGGGTAAGACTTTAACCTTATACCGAGAATATTGAACAACCTTCATGTTTACAGAAAAATGTTAAAGTCATTTGCTTTTCATCTGCTAAAGCTCTTGAAGCTTACTAAAATAGTTGAATGTAGAAAGGGGAATATAGGATGAAGGAACAATCCTATCAAACAAAACATAGAAAAACAGCATTGGCCCTTTCCCTAATCCCAGGATTAGGTCAGATGTATCATAGACAGTTTTTAAAAGGCGGATTTTTCTTAATCATGACAGCCGCTTTTATTCTTGTCTTTAGAGACTTGATCGGTTATGGACTTTGGGGAATTACAACATTAGGAACGGATATTTCTTACGGAGATCATTCCATTTTCTTAATGGTATATGGAATATTAGCAATTATTGTCCTGCTTTTTGGTATCGGCTTTTACTTATTTAATCTTCGTGATGCATATGTAAATGGTGAAAAGAGGGACAGAGGAGAACAGCTGAGTACAATTAGAGAGCAATATAGAAACTTAGTAGACAATGGCTTCCCATATCTCATTATGTCACCAGGGTTTTTATTGCTAGTGTTCGTTGTTATATTCCCAATCATATTTGTAATCTTACTTGCGTTTACAAACTATGATTTATATCATTCACCACCTGCTAAGCTGGTCGATTGGGTTGGAATCCAAAACTTTATTGACATTTTTAAGATTGATATTTGGAGAGAGACATTCTTTACCGTATTAGCGTGGACCTTAGTTTGGACATTTGGTGCAACAACATTTCAAGTTGCATTAGGAGTATTCTTAGCTATTTTAGTAAATCAAAAGGATTTAAAAGGGAAAGCCATCATTCGTACAGTTTTTATTTTACCTTGGGCGATTCCTGCGTTCGTATCGATTCTCGTTTTTGCCGGAATGTTTAATGAAACATTTGGTACCATTAATCGCGATATTTTAGGAATGTTTGGAATAGAAGGGTTACCATGGATGACTGAACCCATGTATACAAGAATTGCCCTTATTTTCATTCAAGCTTGGTTAGGCTTCCCATTCATTTTTGCCATGACAACAGGTGTGCTTCAATCCATTCCTGATGAACTGTATGAAGCGGCAACTGTTGACGGTGCTTCAGCTTTCCAAAAATTCAAGAACATTACTTTACCACTGGTTCTGTTTGCAACTGCGCCAATCATTATTACACAGTACACCTTTAATTTTAATAACTTTAATGTTATTTATTTATTCAACGGTGGAGGACCTGCATTAACAGGGCAGAACGCAGGTGGAACTGACATTTTAATTTCTTGGATCTACAGCTTAACGATGACATCAGCACAATATTCTAAAGCTGCTGCCATCACTTTACTACTATCGATTATCGTTATTACAGTAGCGATTTGGCAGTTCAAGAGAACGAAATCATTCCAAGAAGAGGATATGATGTAATGATGAATATGAAAAGACAGAAAACCATACGTTTAACTCTATCGTATATAGCCATTGGAATCATGTTTGCAGTTATTCTGTACCCAGTTGCATGGATTATCGGTTCATCCTTTAATCCTGGTCAAAGCTTATCGGGGTCTTCCATCATACCTAAAAATGCAACGTTGGCCCACTATAAAGAATTGTTTGATTTAGAGCAAAGTAACTATCTTCTCTGGTATTGGAACTCATTAAAAGTTAGTTTATCTACAATGGCATTAACCGTTCTGTTAGTAAGCTTAACAGCGTATTCTTTCTCACGTTATCGATTTACAGGAAGAAAAAATGGATTAATGACATTTTTAATACTACAAATGATCCCTAACTTTGCTGCATTAATTGCGATTTTCGTTCTAGCCTTATTAACTAAATTACTAGATACTCATATCGGATTAATTCTTGTCTATGTAGGTGGACAGATTCCCATGAACACATGGTTAATGAAAGGGTATTTAGATACGATTCCAAAAGAACTTGATGAATCAGCAAAAATGGATGGTGCAGGACATTTACGAATCTTTTTCCAAATTGTTATGCCTCTTGCAAAACCAATCATCGCCGTTGTTGCATTGTTTTCATTCATTGCACCATTTGCGGATTTTATCATAGCAAGTATATTATTGCGTTCAGAAGAAATGTATACACTACCTGTTGCCCTGTATGACATGGTAGCAAAACAATTCGGTGCAGAATTTACGACTTTTGCTGCAGGATCAGTTTTAATAGCTGTTCCGATTGCCCTTCTCTTCCTGTTCTTCCAGAAATACTTTGTTTCAGGATTGACGGCAGGGGGTACAAAAGGATAATCTTATAGGCGTTACTAACATTTGAGGAGGAGCGGAGATGAAAAGAAGAGTATTATCTCTCATTTTAGTCCCGTTTCTTCTTTTTTACGCCCTTCCGGTAGGTGCAGTTGAAAAAGAAGAACGAAAGTGGCAGGATGAAACGATTTATTTTCTAATGGTTGACCGATTTAATAATGGAGATACAAGCAATGATTTTACCGTTGATACGAAGGACCCTAAGGCTTATCAAGGCGGAGATTTCCAAGGTGTCATTGACAAACTTGACTACATTAAAGAGATGGGATTTACGGCTATTTGGCTAACTCCCGTATTCGAAAATCAATCTAAGGGCTATCATGGATATTGGATCACGGATTTTTATAAAACAGAAGAACATTTCGGTTCCATGAAAACCTTTAAAAAGCTTGTTGAAGAAGCCCATAAACGCGATATTAAAGTGATGCTGGATTTTGTAGTGAACCATGTTGGACCGGAGCATCCCTGGGTGAATGACCCTGAAAAAACAGATTGGTTTCATGAAAAACAACCAATGAACTTTAATAATGAAGAAAGTGTCCAAAATGCTTGGTTGTATGATCTTCCGGATTTAAACACGGAAAATCCTGAGGTTAGGAATTATCTGTTTGACGCTGCAAAATGGTGGATAAATGAAACAGATATTGATGGCTATCGTTTGGATACTGTAAGACATGTTCCCCAGGCTTTCTGGACGGATTTCAGTAAAGAAGTAAAATCGGTAAAAGAAGATTTCTACCTTCTTGGTGAAGTCTTTGACCGGGATCCGCAACAGATTTCCAAGTATAATGATGTCGGAATCGACGGTTTCGTCAACTTTCCTCAAGCAGAAGAAATGCGTTCTGCTTTTCAAAAGCCGGACCATTCATTGGACCGACTGTTCAACTTTTGGAAATACAATGAAACATTTTATAATAATCCTTACTTAATGGGAACTTTTATTGATAATCATGATATGGAACGGTTTACTCGACTGCTGGTTCAGGAGAAACAGTTCCCTGGTACTCGATGGAAGTTGGCTTTAACGTATATGTACACTACTCCAGGAATCCCCATTGTATATTACGGATCTGAGATTGCCCAAGATGGAGGGAATGACCCAGATAATCGTCGCCTGATGAACTTTAGGACAGACAAAGAACTGATTGATTACATTACACAACTAGGTAAGGTGCGACAGGATTATCCTGCCTTAACAAGAGGAAGCATCGAACCAATCTATGAAGAAAATGGCATGGGGATATACAAACGTATATATAAGGATCAAACGATTGTAGTTGCTATTAATAATACTAGTCAGTCTCAGAAAGTGAAGCTAGGTGAAGAAGATTTAGCTGAAAATAGTGAACTTAAAGGATTGTTAGCAGGAGATTTGGTTCGAAGTGATGAAGATGGTAACTATACTATTGTTCTTGATCGCGAAGAAGCCGAAATCTATTCTCTTAAAGAAAAGAGTGGATTAAATTACCCTTATCTTGCAGCATTAGGGACAGTTTATGTCTTATTTCTCTTGTTTATCTATCTAGTGTGGAAGCGTGGAAAAAAGAATAAAAAAAAATAATTTAGAATTTCTTGAAGGGCTCTACTTGCGAGCCCTTCCTATTCGTCAAAAATGGAAGCGTTTTAATTACCACCTTTTTTCAAAAGGCTCTTAATCTTAGTGTTTGTTGCTATTTAAGGTTAGACAGAAGTAGTTGATTGCAGAGAAAATCACCTTTCTTTATTTAGAAAACCAAAAGAGCGTTCCAAAATGAAAAATTAGTATAGCCAGCTTCTCGTTTTAATTGAAAGGGGGGGGAATGATGGCTGTCACGATTAAGGATGTAGCGAAGTTAGCAAATGTAGCACCATCAACTGTATCTCGTGTTATTGCTAACAACCCGAGAATAAGTGAAAAGACAAAGCAAAAAGTGAGAGAGGCTATGGATCATTTAGGCTATCATCCGAACTTTATTGCAAGGAGCCTGGCAAATCAGTCTACACAAGTCATTGGTTTAGTCTTACCAGGCTCTGCTAGCACTTTTTCTCAAAATCCATTCTTTCCAACGGTGTTAAGAGGACTAAGTGAAGGAGCTCATGAAAAGCAATATGCCCTTCAAATGACAACAGGTCAAAGTGAAGAAGAAATCTTCGAAGGTGTTGTACAGATGGTGCAAGGGGGAAGAGTAGACGGAATTATCCTACTCTATTCTAAAATTGAGGATGGAGTCATGAACTACTTAAAAGAACGAAATTTTCCATTTGTTGTCGTTGGAAAGCCATATAAATATTCTGAGGAAATTACACACGTTGATAATGATAATTATCGTGCTACGAAAGAAGTAACAGACTATTTACTTGGTTTAGGACACGAATGTATAGGGTTCATAGGCGGTGATTTAAATCTAGTTGTAACGGTTGAACGTTTACTCGGTTATGAAAAATCACTAAGAGATGCGGGAATTAATATGAATGAAGATTATATTATTCACGAAGAATTCCTGCGTGAAGGGGGCCGTGAAGCGATTAATGAGCTCATGCAACTAAATGAACCTCCAACGGCATTAGTTGTCGCGGATGATTTAATGGCATTAGGCGTATTGAACACCTTAGATGAAATGGGAATACGTGTGCCTGAAGATATCTCGATTATCAGTTTTAACAATGTCCTTCTGGCTGAAATGTCTCGTCCTCCTTTAACTTCAGTGGATATTAATATTTTTAATTTAGGTAATGAAGCAGCTAAAAGCCTCATCCAAAAGATTGAAAATCCTAAAGACCCTATAAAGAGAATTATTGTCCCGCACAAACTAGTGGAGAGGTACTCATGTAGTCATCTAGAGACCAAGGCATAATAAACCCATCCAAAAATGGACTCCTTTTATATAAAAGGAGTCCGTTTTTTTATTTATCCATTTATAATTGTTCCACCATTAATATGAATCATCTGCCCTGAAACATAGCTTGAATCATTACTTGCTAAATAAACGTAAGCGGGTCCTAATTCAAAAGGCTGTCCTGCGCGACCTAAAGGGGTATTGGACCCAAATTGTGAAACCTTCTGAGAACTGAATGTTGAAGGGATAAGAGGAGTCCAAATAGGACCAGGTGCCACTCCATTTACCCTAATTCCATCTGAAGCGATGTTTTCGGCTAAAGATCGTGTAAAGCTGACAATCGCTCCTTTGGTTGAAGAGTAGTCTATTAAATCTTTGTTTCCTTTATATGCTGTTATGGAAGCTGTATTTATGATAGACGCACCCTTCTTCAAGTGTGGAAGAGCAGCTTTTGTTAAATAAAACATTGAGAAAACATTGGTGCGGAATGTTCTTTCTAACTGTTCATTGCTAATATCCTGAAGTCCTTGTTGCGGGTGCTGTTCAGCTGCATTATTGACCAGTATATCCAGCTTTCCAAACTTTGAGATGGTTTTATTTATAATGTCTTCACAAAACGTTGAACTCCCAATATCACCTGCTAATAAAATACATTGAACTCCTTCTGCCTCAACAAGATCCTTCGTTTTGTTAGCATCTTCGTGTTCATCTAAGTATGAGATGGCTACATGAGCTCCTTCTCGAGCAAAATACCATGCTACTGAACGACCAATTCCACTGTCTCCACCTGTAATGAGAGCTACCTTGCCATCTAATTTTCCACTGCCTTTATAATTTTGATCAGTATGAATCGGTTGAGGATTCATTTCATCAATTGTACCTGGTTGATGGTTTTGATGTTGAGGTGGGAAGGTTTGTTTATTGTTTTGTTGTTGTGACAATGAAAACACTCCTTATATAAGTTAGTCAATTTTTTAATGAAGAGAGGCTATAAGGTTTCTTAGATTAGTGTTTACCCGGAGTGTGTAATTATTAACATGTTTAGAGAATATTTGTAGAATGCTCTTTTGGTAAGGCTGCTATCGTAAACTTTGGTACTTTTGAAAAAGCGAGTAGTGGTTGATTTTAGCTCCTGGTGCTCGTTTTCGGCGGGGCGTGAGGTGAGCATCCTCATTGCAGGTTGGTACATACTCAAAAAAAAGATTTACCCTCATAATAGGGTAAATCTTATCTTCACTCGTTATTATTTTTCATCATGCCTTCACCCTTATACCCGACAATATTTAAAAATCCTTTTGGTGAAGAGTATGGTGGAGCATAAGAGGTCTCAATTTCTTGAAGTTCTGTAACGGTTAGGCCAGCGTAAATGGCAGTAGTAAGAAGGTCAATTTGTTTATCGATTCCTTCGCCACCTACTACATTTCCTCCAAATATCTTTCCGGTTTTAGTACAAAAATGAACTCTCATATAAACGTGTTTTGCATCTGGATAATACCCTGCATGAGACTTACCTTCATGAACCACGGTATGGAACGAATATTTCCGCTTTTTTAATTCCTTTTCACTCAATCCTGTTGAGGCAACCGTTATGTCGAAGACTTTCGCAATGGTTGTTCCAAGCATACCCTTAAAAGGAACTGGACTGCCTGTTATATGCTTTCCGATTATATATGCTTGTCTATGTGCTGGCCAAGCTAACGGAACTTGTTTAGGACTCTCATCGATATAGTCAAACGACTCAGCTACATCTCCAACAGCATATATAGAAGGGTCATTCGTTTGCATAAATTGATTGGTTTTTATTCCACCAGATTCCCCAATGGATAAATCAGAGGTTTCTGCAATACGGTTGTTCGGTCTTATGCCTACAGCTAAGAGCACAAAATCAGACTCCAATGATTTACCGCTATCGAGTTGCAGAGTGTTAGATGAAAGAACTTCTTTAAGGCCATCTTTTAAATACAACGAAATTTCTTTTTCCTTCATATGTTCCTGAGCAATTAATGCTGTCTCTTCATCCACAATACTTAAGATATGGTTTGAACGTTCTACTAAGTTAACCTTTATCCCCAGATGTTGAAAGTTTTCTGCCATTTCTACCCCAATAAATCCACCACCAATAATGGTACATGTTTTTGGTTTTTCTGTTTCAATGTATTGTTTTAATCTATCCATATTTTCCACAGTTCTCAGGTTGAAAAAAGGAATTTTATCTAATCCCGAGATCTTTGGAATAAAGGGTCTGGCACCAGTCGCTATGACGAGGTAGTCATATGATTCCTGGTATTCTCGATTGTTTTGATGGTCTTTGATTTTTATCTTTTGATTCTTTCGATCAATCTCTATAGCTTCATGCTGCATTCTCACATCAATATTTTTTTTAGTATGTAATTTTTCTGGTGTTGATGCAAATAGACTTTCTCTTTTTTTAATGACATTTCCTAAATAATAAGGCATCCCGCATGCACCATAAGATAGATAGGATGTTTTTTCTAAGAGAATAATTTCAATATGTTCGTCCAGTTTTCTTATTTGAGAAGCAGTAGTAGCTCCACCACCAACTGCGCCTATAACAATTACTTTTTTACTCAATTTTTTCCCCCCTAAAGGCTCTATTCGTAAACGATGCCTCAATCAACTTTGGCAAATAGCAACTAGTAATAAAAAAGGTCTAATGAGTTTATATTACCCATTAGACCTTGGTGAGAAACGATATTAACGGAAATTAACAAATTGGACATCAATGGATAAATCAGCTTCTCTTATGCTGGCAATGATTTTTTGAAGGTCGTCCTTGCTTTTTCCAGTTACTCTTACTTGATCATCTTGAACCTGGCTCTTCACTTTTACAGAAGAGTTTTTGATAATTGTATTAATTTTTTTTGCATTTTCTTTATCAATTCCTTGCACAAGCTTTGCTCGTTGACGGACAGTCCCGCCAGAGGCACCTTCAAGCTTACTATAATCAAGGTTTTTAACAGGAACATTTCGTTTAATTAGTTTGCTTAAAAGTACATCCTTTAATTGGTTCATTTTAAATTCATCGTCGGATACAAGAACAATTTCCTCACCATCAAGTTTGATATCACTCTTACTACCTTTAAAGTCATAGCGAGTTTGTACTTCTTTTAGTGCAATTTGAATAGCATTACTCACTTCAGACATATCTACTTTTGAGACAACATCGAATGAACTTTCTTTCGCCATATGTAACTCCTCCTCTATATATTCTCACTCTTCATTATAGACATGGCCGATTCCTTCATACAACTTCTACGAGTATATATTTCGTAATTTTTTGATAGGAAAAGGTAAAAGAACGAAAATAAAAGAACCACTCTTTCATGAGTGGTTCAATGTCCCCTTATAGATGATCGGTTTTCTTTGAATATTGGTTTTTGCCAGATTTTCGATTGTACTCTTTTATTTTGTTTTTTTCTTGAAGCAAAGCATTATTGTCTTTTGCTTTTTTTTCATTATCAGATGTATGTGGCATATGGTATTCTCCCTTTCCTAAAAACGTTTCTTCCTTAGTATGAGAAAGGGGGTGTAGATTTATGTGTATTAGTTTAAGAAAAAGACAGCTAACGTTCCTGTTCCTGTATGAGATCCTACAGCACATCCAATAATATTAATATAAACCTCTTTAGGAGAGAATTTCTCTTCAATTAATCTTTTCATTTCTTCTGCCAGTTCTATATCGTCACCATGACTGATGGCAATAACCTGATTAGAAAGGGTTGATCCACGTTCTTCCATGAGATCAAGGATTCGTTTAAGGAGCTTCTTCTTTCCGCGTAATTTTTCAATAGGAACCAGTTTCCCGTCCTCTACGTGTAAAAGAGGCTTAATATTTAGAAGGCCTCCTAGAAATGCAGAAGCTTTTGAGACTCGACCTCCTTTTGCCAAGTATTCTAAATCCTCTACGGTAAATAAGTGTTCCATATGTTCTGTATAGTGGTGGATTGTATCCAGGATGTCTTCTTTGCTTCCACCTTGTTGTAGCTTTTCAGCAGCATGCTTGACAATTAACCCATAGCCTAGGGAAGCGCATTTAGAGTCAATGATGGTTAAATCCAGATTAGGGTACTCTTCTTTTACTTGATCATGTATCATGACTGCCGTTTGATATGTACCCGATAATTGTGAAGAAAAAGCTATATAAATACCGGTATCTTTATTTATTGCAAGCTCTGTGAATTTCTTTAAAAAATGTTCCGGGGAAACTTGAGAAGTTTTAGGCATATGACCTTGACGAATTTTGTCAAACACCATTTTAGGTTCAATGGTAACTAAGTCTTCATAGTCTTGACCGTCAATATGTACTTTTAATGGGAGAAGCTCTATGTTGGTTTGTTCATAAAATTCTGAGGGAAGGTCGCATGCGCTATCAGCAAACAATTTCACTGTCATCTTAATCATCCTTTACCTTTTCTTTATAGCTTAAGTCTAGCTATATTTGACTAAAATAACAATCTATTCATGCTAAATTTCATGTAAAAAGGATTGTTTTATATTTAAAGGGTGAAGAAAGTGTTTAGTTTAGTTATGATATATTGTGGAACATACAAGATAACAATATAATGTCGAAGGAGGTCTGTCGATGTCGAGAGATCATGTTCATCTAGAAGCAAAAAAATTTATCGTCGTGCTAATAGGATCAATACTTGGAGCAATTGCCATGAACTTTTTTCTTATTCCTGCCAATGTATATGCAAGCGGGTTTACAGGAATTGCCCAATTATTATCAAGTATATTAAAAGAGTTTGCCCCATTTAATATATCAACAGGAATTTTATTATTCATCTTAAATATTCCTGTCACAATAATAGGGTGGCTGAAAGTAGGTCGTTCCTTTACGATTTATAGCTTTATTTCAGTATTTCTTACTTCTTTTTTCTTAGAGGTTATTCCTGTTATTTCACTTTCTCCAGATATTTTGTTAAATGCTGTCTTTGGAGGCGTTATCGCTGCTGTGGGAGTAGGTATCACATTAAAGTGGGGAGCTTCAACGGGGGGAATGGACATTATTGCCATGATTCTCTCTAGAATGAAGGATAAACCAGTGGGTACGTATTTCTTTTTAATGAATGCAGTCATTATAACATCAGCAGGATTTTTGTATGGTTGGGAAAAAGCACTGTACACGTTAGTTACGTTGTATGCTTCTACTCGTGTTATTGATGCAATTCATACACGTCATGAGAAACTGACCGCAATGATTGTGACTAAAAAATCGAATGAATTACGTGAAGCCATTCATTCGAAGTTAATGAGAGGTATTACTACATTACCTGCAAAAGGTGCTTTTTCAGGTGAGGCCAAAGAAATGATGATTATTGTAATCTCAAGGTATGAACTGTACGAGATTGAACAAGTGATCAAAGAGGTAGACCCAAATGCCTTTACGAATATTGTTCAGACAACAGGCATATTCGGATTCTTTAGAAAAGATTAGATTCTATATTTTTACAAATACTAAAAGGTGAACCTGAATTGTATAGAAAGGGGTATCACCTTGAAGGTAATTTCATGGATGATCATAAGTGGTCTTTTATTTATTTGTTTACCTTTCAATTTGGAGGCGAAGCAGGATTCTCCTATCACTTTTTCTGTCACAGCTTTTCCTGAAGAAGAGTCAGTAACCATTCAGCTTATTCTTTATAATCAATCAAGTATGAAAAAGAATGTTACGTTCCGTACGAGTCAATTTTTTGATTTTGTGATTACCAATGAAGAAGGAAAACAGATCTATGTATATGGTAAGGATAAATCCTATCTTCAAAGGTTACACACTGTTCACTTGAAGCCGGGGGGAACAAAGCTGTGGAAAAGTGAGTGGAATTACTATCATGATGAGAAACGTGTTCCGCCAGGGAAGTATACCATACATGCAAGACTTCTTGGAGAAGACCTAAGTAGCTTCAATACACCACTAAGAGCTTCTCATACTTTTATTGTATTAAAGGAAAATCCATCTTTTAGGCATGTCAGTATTCGATCACACCATGATAAATTGGTTGTAAGAGGACAAGCAAATGTGTCAGCTGGAAGCTTTTATTATAGTGTAGAAGATGGACATAACGTACTAATTAATGAAACACTCATGAAAGTGAACAAAGATGCTCCAGCCTGGACAGACTTCAGCTTCTCATTCCCTGTCCCTAGATGTAACAAGGCCAATGAATGTTTTCTGCTTCTGTATGAACGGGATGAAATGAGCGGGAAAATCCGTCATCCTTATCTAATGAGGCTGAAACACTAAAAAAGGGGTGAACCTATTGATTTAGGTTCACCCTTTTTTCATTATTGGAGTTGGTTCAATTCATCTTGCAGAACATGTAATTGTTTTTGTTCTTCTACATTTGAGTTAGCGTAAGCAGAAGACAAGGCATTTTTAGCTTGATCAATGGACATTTTAGCATTATCACCAGAGGAGCATGCTTCTTTTGCAGAGATTACCGCCTGTCTTGCTTGTCGGAATAATGGATTACTCATTATTCCATTCCCCCTAGGGAGGAGTTTTCAACATTTGAAGAA
The DNA here is from genome assembly GCF_001648555.1 of Rossellomorea aquimaris TF-12. Classification (GTDB taxonomy): domain Bacteria; phylum Bacillota; class Bacilli; order Bacillales; family Bacillaceae_B; genus Rossellomorea; species Rossellomorea aquimaris. The sequence continues at coordinate 122,262 of NZ_LQXM01000026.1, forward strand.
AGCTTTTTGGCCTCTGCTTCGGCATATGTCAAATGATAAGGGATACGTTCATCGTGTTTTGATACCGCATTTTTACCTTGTTGTACAAATCGTTTTGATTTATTTCTACCCAACACTACCACCCCTTCATATAACTAGAACGCGAATAGTTGCGTTCCTTTTTAGTATGGCTAGTTAAGGGTGGAATAGTGTATGAATTATTACCCACTGCTACCAGTAGGTTTGACCATCATTAGAGGTTAAAGCGCTTTTGTAAAAAGTGTCCGATACCATCTTCTTCGTTCGATAAGGTTACCTCATTGGCAATGTCTTTAAGTGGTCCAATTGCATTCCCCATAGCTACACCAGTTCCTGCGTACTCAAGCATTTCCAAATCATTGTCCTCATCTCCGAATGCAATAATTCGTTCTTGTGGAATATTTAATGAAGAAGCAACCCTTTCTATTCCAACGGCTTTATTTAACCCTGTTTTAACAATTTCAATGATGTGCCACGGAGCTGCCCATCGTCGGTGATCAATTAATTCAGCATGTACATCATCAAGGTGAGCGCGAATTTCCTTAACGTCGCTTTCCTCAGCATGAATAAGCATCGATGTAGGATGGTCAGTAAGTACATTACGAATATCACCAGTAGTGATAGATGGGTCTCCCATCATAAATACGTCAATAATTCGCTCATCATGATAATGAAGATATACATCATCCATTACTTCAGCTACAATATTTCGGAATTTAAAATCATAGCAAGCATCTATAATTTGTTTTGCCACTTCTAAATCCATCGGCTCATGAAAAGTTCCCCATGAATCATCAGTAGGGTGATGCACAAACGCACCATTAAAATTAACGATAGGAGTAGTTAGCTTTAATTCCTGATAATAAATTTCACTTGCACGATAAGGTCTGCCTGTGGCAATCATGACTTCATGGCCTTGTTGACGAATTTTTGATAAAATGTCAAATGTTTTAGAAGAAATCTTCTTTTCATCTGTAAGGAGGGTCCCATCTAAATCAAGAACAATTAAGTGTTTTTCATCTAAACTCATAAATATAATTCCCCAATCTTAAGCAATTGTTTTGAAATAATGCCTGGTTCTAGTGTATCGTTAGACATTGAAAGCTGTCTACTTTAGAAAGGTACATTTAAAAAATGTTTACAATCCTTTAAATATTATTCATCTTACCAAATCTAAGATATCTTTATAAAGGAAAAGCATCCAGGAGGGATAAAGAAACATGATATTAGTAGAACAATCAAGCATTAACAAGATTCCCTTTCTTCAACTTGTTAAAGAAGAAAGTTTGGATAAACCACTACCCTTATGTTTTTTTATCCACGGATTTACAAGTGCCAAAGAACATAATTTGCACTATGCATATTATTTAGCTGAAAAAGGATTTAGAGTAATTCTCCCTGATAGTATGGAGCATGGTGAAAGGGATTCAGGAAAGTCTGAGCAGCAATTAGGAGAAATATTTTGGGAAATTGTTCTGCAAACTATTCATGAATTATCTATTCTAAAGGGTCACTTTGATCAAAAGGGGTTACTTAGTGAAAGCAAAATTGGTGTTGCAGGAACCTCCATGGGAGGAATTGTCACCCTGGGAGCACTAACTCAGTATGACTGGATTTCTTCAGCAGTATCCTTAATGGGTAATCCTTCTTATGTAAAATTTGCGAAAGCTCAAATTGCTCAAGTAAAAGCACTTGGCTATAAGATTCCTTATACAGAAGAAGAAACGATGAGAATCTTTAGGGAATTAGAAAAATATGATTTAAGCCTGCAACCTGAGAAACTAAAGGGTAGACCTCTTATGTTTTGGCATGGGAAAAGGGACAAGGTTGTTCCCTTCCAACTGACACATGAGTTTTATCATAGTATTTTACCCTATTATGAAGATCTTGAAGATAACTTATTATTTGTCGAGGATGAGAAGGCTGACCACAAAGTATCTAGAGAAGGTGTGATAAAACTGGTGGAGTGGTTTGAAAAGCACTTATCAGCCTAATATTTTTGTTTTATTGTATTATTTTTGTTAAGATGATGAAGAAAAAACACATTAAGTATAAAGGATTTAATGTTTAATATGAAAAATCCTTATTAAATCATAAAGGAGTGCTAATATGGATCAGGATCTTAAAGATAATTTGATGGGTGCCCTTGAACAGGTAGTTGACCCTGAATTAGGTATAGACATTGTTAATTTAGGATTAGTTTATGATGTGGATTTAGATGAGGAAGGCAAAGCTACTGTAACAATGACCCTGACTTCAATGGGATGTCCCCTTGCTGGTACCATTGTAGAACAAGTAAAAGCGGCTTTAAGCGATATTCCAGAAGTTAAAGAGACGGAAGTAGATATTGTTTGGAATCCACCATGGAGTAAGGACAATATGTCTAGGTACGCGAAGATTGCTTTAGGAATAAGATAAAAAAATCGGGTGCACCTCTTGAATAGATGCACCCGATTTTTTAATCAATTCTGCAAATTGAAATGGGACAATTCTCGCAATCAATTTCATCTTTTAAATAATCCAGGTTATGAACCGTAATATATCCTTTCTCTAAAGAAAGGACCTTTTGTTTTTTTAACTCGCTAAGTAATCGATTCACAACTTCTCTAGACGTTCCGCAAAAATTGGCCAACTCTTGGTTTGTTAAAGGGAAGTCAATTAATATGCCCTCATCCAAAGATTTACCATAACTATTTGTTAATCGAATAATAGTTGAATATAATGCTCCTTTTTTTCCATGAAGAATTAGGTCTCGAAACTTTGTTTGGTTTTGCTGATTTTGATGCTGAATCCATTTCAACCACTGAATGGTTAATTCTCCATTATTAGAGAGCTGTTGTTCGAACCTTTCTTTAGGTAGAGCATAAACTTCAACGTTTTCCATGACTTTTGCATTTAACATATAGGATGATTCTCTACAAAATAACGTTAATTCCCCTATGACATCATTATTGGAACATATACGCATTGAAAGCTCTCGTCCGTCAGCGATGACCTTACTAACCTGAATTCTTCCTGATTTGATCAAAAAAAGCTCATTAGCCATCTGTCCTTCTTGAAAGAGGTAATGTCCTTTTTTAACGCTCTTTAAGATGTTGGCTTCTAAAAACATGCTTCTAATTTCAGTCGGAACTTTAATTAAATCACTCATTTAGATCACATCTTTTCTTTAAATAAAGTCTATTGCCTTTAACTTTATCAAAGACAATAGACAATTAATAGGTGGTTAGGCAAAAATAATAACCAATGTTCCTACTATGAAACAGTAAATAGCGAAATACTTAAGGTTCCCTTTAGCCATAATATTCATAAACCATTTTAACGAGAAGTAAGAAGCAACAAGGGAAGCTAAAAACGCTACAGTGTAAGGAATCGCCATTTCAGATAGGTTTTTGGCTTCCATTAAGTCACTAATTCCGAATACCATGACTCCTAAACTGACGGGGATATATAATAGAAAGGAAAATCGCAAGGCAGTTTCAGCTTTCATTCCCCTCGCCATAGCAGCAACGATAGTTGCTCCTGAACGACTGATCCCTGGAATAAGTGCTACTGCTTGAGCGGCTCCAATGATTAGAGCATCCTTTATATTTAAATCTCCGTCGTTTTTTCCACCCTTAAAATTACGGATTGCCCATAGTGCAAATCCTGTAATAATTAAAGTAATACCAACTGTAATCACTTTAGATAGATTTTCTTCAATAACATCACCAAAAAGTACACCAATAACACCAGCAGGTATGGTACCAATTATTAAGTACACAATAAAATGAAAATCACGTTTTGTTTCAGGTGTTTTATGTTTAAAATAACCTAGCCCATTAACAACTAGACGCCAAATATCCTCACGATAAATAATTAATACTGCAAACAACGAAGCTGTATTGACTAATATTTCAAACGTTAGAGAAGGATCATCTATCCCTAAGAAATGTTGTGCCAACGCCAAATGTCCACTAGATGAGATGGGAATTGGTTCCGTAAAACCTTGAAAAATCCCTAAGAATAAATATTTCAAAACAAGATAAAAATCCATTACATATCCTCCAACCTTTTATTATCCACATTTTTTAATTTAACACCATAAAGGGAAAGACTGTAAAGGGTTTTTCTAAATGTTAATAAAACAGTAATGAAATTATTACGAAACTGATTTAGATATCCTTCATCTGGTATGCATGAACAGGAATGATTGTAGAAAAATAAGAAGGAAGCAATGCTTCGAAAAGGAGGGGTATACATGGGACAACCACGACATTTTAAAGGTGGAGAAAAAGCACCGAATAATGGTCAATACATTGAAATCGGTGAGACAGGAAGTAATGTGAAAAATCCCCAAAGACTAAGATTAAAAGCGGGAGACCGGTTCCCAGAAAACTCAAACCATAATCGCCATTGGACCTACATGAGAAAACCTTAATAAGTTGGAACAAGGAAAACTGCTTACGTTGTCGAAAGGCGTCATGCAGTAAATTCCTTGTTCTTTTTTCTTTTCAAATGTTATAAAAAGGAATATAATAAACACAAAGGTCAATAAAGGTCAAATTCTTCCCGAGGTGGTATACGATGAATTTTGAAAAGATGACACATAGCATTCAAGAAGGATTAGTTGCTGGTGGGGAATTAGCCAAAGAAAGGCTACATACGGATATAGGAGTACTGCATTTATGGAAAGCTTTAATCAGTAACCACGAAAGTTTACTACAATCGATCTATTTAAAAGCAGGAATAAACGTTCCTGAATTTGAATTGTTTTTACAAGAGAAATTAGATGATATACCGTCAGTTGAAGGATCCGGACTCCAGTATGGACAGTACTTTAAAAGGGATATCCATCAACTATTACAGGACAGTGACAAGATAAAACGTGACTGGGAAGATGATTACATTTCAATTGAACACCTTGCTATTGCCTTGTTTAAGCAAGGTGACCATGATATTACAAAATATTTGGTGTCAAAAGGTGTCACGCATAACGAAATTAACGTTCTTATTAATAAAATAAGAGGAGGGAGTAAAGTGACTACTCAAAATCCGGAAGTACAATATGAAGCATTAAAGAAATATGGGAGAGATCTTGTTGCTGATGTGAAGGCGGGCAGAATTGATCCTGTTATAGGAAGAGATAGTGAAATTCGTCATGTTATTCGAATCCTGTCACGTAAAACGAAGAATAATCCTGTTTTAATAGGAGAGCCTGGAGTTGGGAAAACCGCAATAGTAGAAGGCTTAGCCCAGCGAATTGTTAGAAAAGATGTTCCAGAGGGTCTTAAAGATAAAACAATCTTTGAATTAGATATGAGTTCACTAGTTGCAGGTGCTAAATTTAGAGGTGAATTTGAAGAACGGCTAAAAGCAGTGTTAACGGAAGTGAAAAAAAGTGAAGGACGAATCCTTCTATTTATTGATGAGCTGCACACTATAGTGGGAGCAGGTAAAACGGAAGGCGCCATGGATGCAGGTAATATCCTGAAACCCATGCTTGCAAGGGGAGAGTTGCATTGCATTGGAGCTACTACCCTAAATGAATACAGAAAATATATTGAAAAGGACCCAGCCCTTGAGCGACGTTTTCAACAGGTATTAGTTCATGAGCCAAATGTAGAGGATACAATTTCTATCCTTAGGGGTTTGAAAGAGAGATTTGAAATTCATCATGGTGTTAATATTCATGATCGTGCAATCGTGGCTGCTGCCAAATTATCTGATCGCTATATCTCAGATCGTTTTCTTCCAGACAAAGCCATAGACTTAGTTGATGAAGCGTGTGCTATGATTCGTACAGAAATTGATTCTATGCCAACTGAGTTAGATGAAGTAACCCGTAAAGTAATGCAACTTGAAATTGAGGAAGCAGCTCTTTCAAAAGAAAAAGATCAGGCAAGCATAGAAAGGCTTCATATAATAAGAGAAGACCTGGGTAATTTAAAAGAAAAAGCCAATGCCATGAAGTTAAAATGGCAACAAGAGAAAGAAAGCATCGGAGCTGTTCAAGAAAAGAGAGAAGAGCTTGATAAATTAAGACGATTGTTAGAAGAAGCTGAAAGTGACTATGATTTAAATAAAGCGGCAGAGCTTCGACATGGGCGTATACCAGCTATGGAAAAGGAATTAGAAACTTTGGAAGCTGAAACAATGCAAGAGCAGGAAGGAAGACTGCTAAGAGAAGAAGTAACAGAAGAAGAAGTTGCCAATATTGTTGCTAGATGGACTGGAATTCCCGTAACGAAACTTGTAGAGGGAGAAAGAGAGAAGTTATTAAAGTTAGAAACAATCCTCCATGAACGTGTGATAGGGCAGGAAGATGCTGTTGAATTGGTAAGTGATGCGGTTATTCGTGCACGAGCAGGAATAAAGGATCCGAACCGACCGATTGGTTCTTTTATTTTCTTAGGTCCTACTGGGGTAGGAAAGACAGAGCTTGCTAAAACGTTGGCACACACATTGTTTGATAGTGAGGAGCAGATGATTCGTATTGATATGTCTGAATATATGGAAAAACATGCAGTATCACGGTTAATTGGTGCGCCTCCAGGATATGTTGGGTATGAAGAAGGAGGGCAGTTAACAGAAGCAATCAGAAGAAAGCCCTACTCCGTTATTCTTTTAGACGAGATTGAGAAAGCTCATCCGGAAGTATTCAATATTTTATTGCAAATGCTGGATGATGGACGTATTACAGATTCACAAGGAAGAACAATTGATTGTAAAAACACAGTTATTATTATGACTTCAAATATCGGATCTACCCACCTCTTGGAACGAAATAAAGGAGAAGAGGAAATAGATACCGAGACAAAAGATTTAGTCATGAGTCAGCTTCGAAGCTCATTTCGCCCTGAGTTCCTCAATCGTGTAGATGATATTATCCTATTTAAACCACTTAGTATAGCTAATGTGAAAGGAATCATTGACAAACTATTGTTAGAATTGCAGGATCGAGTGAAGGAGCAGCACATATCGCTTGTTCTAACAGAGGAAGCCAGGGAACTTATTGCAACTTCTGCCTATGACCCAGTTTATGGAGCCCGTCCTTTAAAAAGGTATTTACAAAGAGAAGTCGAGACGAAGCTCGCACGGGAAATCATTGCTGGAAAGATAGGAAAAAATGAGGAAGTTCTAATAGAAGCAGGGGAGAAAGGAATAGATTTGCAAACTAGATCAAAATAAAAGGATCTTTCGCATACTTTGATGCTTGTGAAAAAGCGAGAAGTTATTGATTGGAACGCCGCAGGGCGTGAGTTTAGCCTCCGCAGGCTTTGCCCTGTGGAGGCTCACTGTCTAGCTCCGGGGCTAAGGGACTAGAGGTCATAAGTCAATTCTGCCAATAAGGCAAAAAGCGCCTTTCCGTCAGAATCTCCTTATGCTTGTTGTCCCTGAACAAAGCCCCTTGGCTTTTCGTGCTTTCCCTCAGGAGTCGAGAACCTTTCCCTCACCACCTAGCAGACTCTAGTAGACAGAGTTACCATGTTACACAACATCAATCTATGCAAAAAAGCCAAAATGCGTGGTTTGAAATAAAAGGAAAAAGCAGGGGCTATGAAAACCCCTGCTTTTTCTTATGTGAAATGAACGACTTTTGTATGTAATCCCAGGATTCTCGAATTACAATGTTTATTAATGTTTTTCTACTGGTTCATTTGGAATTACAAGTGTAATAACAAAAAGAATAACGGTTACTAAAACAGACAAGATTAAGCCTGTTTCAAAGTGAAACTTAACCCCAATCATTGAACTTACAACGTAAGTTAACATTTCTGTTAGAGCAAACGCCCAAAAGAATGTCCAAAAAAATCTCACGTCAAGTCACCTCGTTTCTATGTATTAAACTATTTATTTAATGGTTAAACTTTTTCAATCTTTATTATCTTACCACAGCTTTTGAAAATAATAAATGACGAATATGTGAAAATGTAACCCTTATCATTTATTCAACCTATATTAATGTAAAAAGGTAATAATACTCCTTTTTACATTAATATAGGCGTTTTACATAAACATTAGTATTGTCTCTACATAAACTATAATGACTTACTATGTAAAAGGAGACTTTCTAATGTACCAGCGTTTATTTCAATTAGAGAATGAGTGGTGTATGATTCATTATCCTGAACGTCCAAATGGGTTTGCTGTGATGATCTTAGGTGATCATCATCATTATGTAGATGAAAAAAGCAGCTTTTGGGTCCAGCATGAAGCAAGGGTAAAGTGGATTCAAGAGCTTACTTCAAAGGGGTATATTGTATATTATAGCAACCTTTATGGAGCAAATTGGGGAAGCAATCAAGCAGTACAGTTAGCTAGAAGACTATACCAACATGTAAAAAGATCCGAAATCATCAATGGAAAAATTCATATATTAGCTGAAGGGATGGGTGCCTTAGTTTTAAAAGAGCTTTATCCTAAAATGGAAGAGGATATTAGAGGAGCAATTATGTTCACACCATGCGTATCACTTCATAAACATTTGGAACAGGAGAAAGAACAAAAGTTTTTCTATAAAAGGCTAATAAAGGAACTGTCTTTTTCTTTTCAAATGAATGAAGAGGAATGTGAAGCCTTCTTTTCTCAGCCTTCTCAAGACTATGAAGTATATAAGAAGATATCTATCCCCCTATACATCGTTCAGTCAACCACTGTTAATCGTTATAATAATCAGTTCTCTCTCATAAAAGATATATATAGGGAAAGAGTCGATAAAGGACTTTCAACAGACCTCTTTTACGTACTTCCCGAAAAAAGAGCTTCTTTGGGAGAAAAGTTTGCATCTTATTTCTCATTACATGAGAAAGAATTATAATATGATTTCACATTGGAGTGATTGAGTTGAATCATGCAGTAGTTTTGGCAGCCCAACAGTTTTTAGGATTTGAGCTTTGTGGTGCACTACTTGAAAGCGGATGGACTGTTACAGCAATTGACGACAATGACACAACAGAGGAAAAATGGATGGAGATTGGGAGAAACGCTAATATACAATACATTGCTTTTAGCGATTGGAATAGGGAAATAAAATCAGAGGCTACATTGTTTCTTCCGTATTACGATCAACTTAGAGGTAATAAGCTGCAATGTCTGTCAGAAGTTGACTCCATTTTAGAGGAGCAGAAACAACTTCCGAATATTGTTGAGATCTATTCCAATAGGGAAAGGAAAACTAGTAGGTCTCAAGGTTCAAGACCTGTTACTACATTTTACATTCCTACATTATTTGGCATACATCAGCCATCATCGTTTTTGTTTGCTCAATTGTTAAATGAGGATTGTGAAGAAGGATGTTATGAATATATTGACGATACAAGTGGTGCTATTTATGTGAAAGATGCAGCTTTTTCAATTATTTCAAATTCTTTAGAGCAAAAAACGTTTACATTAAAACCTGATTCTGACAATAGTTGGAGTGAAGCCTTATCACACATCACAGAATCAACATTTTCTTCAGAGCCTATCCAATGCACACCTAATAAAAATATTCTTACCGTGAAGCCTTCACAATCCTATGATGAAATCATTCAAGAACAAAAAAGAGGAATAAATAGGGAGGAAATTTAAGAATAAGTAAATTTTCTCTTTTCATGTACATTCAACTAAGGGTAAAATGAAATCGATGTAATATTTTTCTATCTTTTCTTTAATGGAAGCTGCATGAGCCTTAAAGGAGTTGCTGCACATGTGTAAGAGGTATTACCTAGTCATATTATTATTATTATTAGTCATCAGTGGTTGTTCAAATGGGACCAGCACAGGAGAAATGGAAAAAGTTGGGTTATTAGTTCCTGAAACGGTAAATGATGGAGTATGGGGAACAAAAGGATATAAAGGCTTATTAAAAATCCAGTCAGAATACAATGCAGACGTATTCTATAAAGAGAGCATGAATAATGATACATCAATTAAGCAAGCTGTTGGAGAATTTAATAAAAATGATGTTAATCTTGTATTCGGTCATGGAAGTGAATATTCAGAGATATTTAATAATCTTTCAAGTGACTATCCAAACATTCATTTTGTAAGTTTTAATGGTAATGCTACTGAAAAAAACACGACAAGTCTAAGATTTAAAGGCTATGCAATGGGTTATTTCGGCGGGATGACTGCAGCATTCCAATCTGAAACAGATAAAATAGGTGTTGTGGCTGCGTTTGACTGGCAACCCGAAGTACAAGGCTTTATAGATGGTGCAAAGTTTCAAAACAAAGACGTAGAAGTAATGGTAGAATACACCGAACATTGGGATGATCAAGACATTGCCCTTGTCCGATTAGAAAAGGAAATTAATAATGGTGTTGATGTTGTCTATCCCGCAGGAGATGGCTATAATGTAGCTGTAATTGAAAAACTGAAAGAAAAGGGACTATTCGCCATTGGTTTTGTATCTGATCAATCTGATTTAGGGGAATCGACAGTATTAACAAGTACTGTACAGCATGCGGATAAACTTTATGAAGTTGTAGCAGATAGATTCTTAAAAGGTGAATTATCATCAGGAAATCTAGAGTTCGATTTTCAAGACGGTGTCATTACCATGGGGAGATTTAGTCCTGTTGTACCTGAAAAATTTCAGTCTGAAATGAAGCAACATGTAAATCGTTACATTGAAGAAGGAAAATTACCAAATGGAAAGGAGCCTAAACAATGAACGAAGATAAAACAATGGAATTTATGCAAATCGCTATGAAATACTTACCTCAAGCAAAACATCAATTAGATGAAGCTGGAATTGAGTTTTCACCAGAAATGCTTCAACCATTTATGAAGCTTTTTACGCAATTAATGAATGATGCCTATGAATTAGGTAAAAAGGACGCCTTACATAATGAGTAATTGATCGCGACCAAGACTGTTCAGTGTGAAAACTGAACAGTCTTTTTTATAGACTCTATTTTGTTATTACAGAAAGAAAAAATAGTGGTTGATTGGAGGAAAGAGGCGTGTAATAAAAATGGAGACTCATTGATCAATTGCTTGAAAAGAGAAACGTGTAGAAAAAGAAGAAGTAAAAAATAATTGCAGAAACTCGAATTTTTCGCTAGAATTAGTACCAAGTCATAATAATTGATAATAAACTATAAAAATAAATAAACTATTAATTATGAAAGTAGGGGATGCCAGTATGAACGCAGGAATTATTGGAATTGGGCGTTACCTTCCTGAAAAAATTGTAACCAATGCAGATCTCGAAAAAATAGTCGATACTTCAGATGAATGGATTCGTACGAGAACGGGCATTGAAGAAAGAAGAATAGCAAATAATGAAACAGACACTTCTGATATGGCATATGAGGCAGCGAAGACGGCAATAGCTGACGCAAAAATATCTCCAGAGGAACTTGATCTCATTTTAGTTGCCACTGTCACTCCAGATAATCCTTTCCCATCAGTGGCATGCCTGCTTCAAGAGAGACTTGGAGCCAAAAAAGCGGCAGCTATGGATATCAGTGCTGCCTGTGCAGGATTTATGTATGGAATCATCACAGGAAAACAGTTTATCGATAACAAAGTATACAAGAACGTACTAGTAGTTGGTGTAGAAAAACTATCTAAAATAACCGATTGGGATGACCGGAATACAGCTGTTTTATTCGGGGATGCTGCTGGTGCTGTTGTAATTGGTCCTGTTAGTGATGGAAGGGGAATACTTGCGTTTGAACTAGGTGCAGATGGTTCAGGAGCAAAGCATCTCTATCAGGAAAAAAACATTGTGATGAATGGTAGAGAAGTATTTAAGTTCGCCGTTCGTCAAATGGGTGAATCAAGTGTAAACGTAATTGAAAAAGCAGGTTTAACCAAAGAGGATGTAGATTTCTTAGTCCCTCATCAAGCGAATATACGAATTATGGAAGCAGCAAGACAACGTTTGGAATTACCAGTCGAAAAGATGTCAAAAACTGTGAACAAATATGGAAACACTTCAGCAGCATCTATTCCAGTATCTCTTGTTGAAGATTTAGAAGCTGGAAGAGTAAAAGACGATGATGTAGTAGTAATGGTAGGTTTTGGTGGTGGATTAACTTGGGGTGCAATCGCCATGCGCTGGGGTAAATAATAATTCTTCTATACTTGCATAAAAGGAGATGGACAATATGAAGAAAAAACGTGTTGTAGTAACAGGATTAGGTGCTGTTACACCACTAGGGAATAGTGTTGAATCAACTTGGTCAAATATATTAGCAGGAAAAACGGGTGTCGGCCCAATGACTCGACTAAATGCTGATGAATACCCAGCCAAAGTCGCTGCTGAATTAAAAGATTTTAATATTGAAGAGTATGTTGAAAGAAAAGAAGCAAGAAAAATGGATCGCTTTACACATTATGCCATTGCTGCATCTATGGAAGCAGTTAAAGATTCCAAATTAGAAATTAATGATGAAAATGCACATCGAGTAGGAGTTTGGATTGGTTCTGGTATTGGTGGAATGGAAACATTTGAACAGCAATATGAAACTTTCCAAAAACGAGGATATCGACGAGTAAGCCCATTCTTTGTTCCTATGATCATTCCAGATATGGCCGCTGGACAAGTTTCCATTATGCTTGGAGCAAAAGGATTTAACTCCTGTACAGTAACAGCTTGTGCCACAGGTACAAATTCCATTGGAGATGCATTTAAAGTAATTCAGCGTGGAGAAGCAGATGTAATGGTCTCAGGTGGTGCAGAAGCTCCAATTACGAAAATGTCTGTTGCAGGTTTTTGTGCTAACACTGCATTATCGACAAATCCAGATCCAGAAAAAGCTTCAAGGCCTTTTGATGCCAACCGTGACGGGTTTGTCATGGGAGAAGGCGCAGGAATCGTCGTATTAGAAGAACTGGAGCATGCTCTGAAGCGTGGTGCGACAATCTATGCAGAGCTTGTAGGATATGGTTGTACGGGAGATGCTTATCATATTACAGCTCCGGCACCTGGTGGTGAAGGTGGAGCAAGAGCGATGAAAATGGCATTGGAAGATGGAGATATTCAACCAGATCAGATGGATTACATTAATGCCCATGGAACAAGTACCCCATACAATGACAAATATGAAACAATGGCAGTAAAAGAAGTATTTGGAGATCATGCCCATAAGTTAGCGATGAGCTCAACTAAATCAATGACTGGCCACCTTCTTGGTGCAGCCGGTGGAGTAGAGGCTATCTTTACCGTATTATCAATGAAAGACAGCATCCTTCCGCCAACAATTAACATTGAAACTCCAGACCCGGATTGTGATTTAGATTATGTTGCCAACGAAGCTAGAAAGCAAGAAGTAAATGTAGCAATGAGTAACTCTTTAGGTTTTGGTGGTCACAATGCTACAATCGTGTTCAAGAAATATTCAAATTAATAAATGAAATTGATTAAAAACGAGCTTTCGATACGAAAGCTCGTTTTTATTTGCTCTCTTAGTAACCTTTGTTGCAATTTGGGTGGAGAAAGTAAGCACATAAATATGTCCAGCTACTGAAAGCCCCACGATTAAATACAGAAAAGGTTACTTAATAAGATCCTCTATACATATACATTGTAAAAAGAATGCGAAAGAGGGATGAAGGTGACCGTTGCTCCAACAGATGAATGGTTAGAACAATTACTCAATAAGCCTTTAGAACTTTTAAAGAAAACAAGAAAGGGCAAAGATGATGAAGAATCTTTTTATCATTACCTTCAAAAGCATGGAATGTACCGACCATCATCTCATGCAGAAAAAATTTATAAGTATATGAAAGAGAAACAATTATGGAAACAATTTTCTAGCTACGAAAAAAGATACCGTAAGAAATGGAACGGGCCCAATGTACCCATTTACCTATTTCCAGTTCAAGAAAGAAAGGGAATATTTCAGCCATCAATGAAAAAGTCTGGAGTTTGCTTTAAAGAAGAAATTTTCTTTTTTCTATCTCAGCAAGAAAACTTGAAAGAATATGAATCTTTATTTGTTCATGAGTATCACCATTGTGTACGAATGTCTCTTCTAAATAAGAAGGATAGCCAATATTCCCTATTGGATTCAATTGTGTTTGAAGGACTGGCTGAAAATGCCGTGCGGGAGTATTGTGGAGATGAGTATGTTGCTTCCTGGGTAAATGCTTATAGTGAAGATGAAATTTCAAAATATTTTAAAAAGTGGATTGAGCCGAACCTTGATTTAAACCGAAACTCTCCTCAGCATGACTATTTATTGCTTGGACAGAAATCTTACCCAAAAATGCTGGGATATGCTGCAGGATATTATTTAGTACAGTCATACTTAAAGAAAAAAAAGGCAACGACTCTCCAATTATTAGGCAAGCCTTCCAAGTTATTTTATAAACATACTTAAACTGGCTTTTATTTCTTCCATTGACACGTTTCCAAGAGTCTACTTCTAGGCAAATAGCAAGATTACGGTAGAATGTACGAGTCCATCTGTAGTCTTGCCTTTTAATGTGACATCTTTTTTCACTCAACTTCATTTTTGGGCATATAAATTACGCATAACTCCAGGTTCTTCTCATAAACTGTAGTATAAATGGACGAGCTAAATTAAAGGATAGAGGCGGAAGGTATGGTGTTACGGGTGTTTATATTATTTATTGGTTTTGGACTAGCTGTTGCAGGTGGAGTTAGTTTAATCATTTATTTAAACCTTCTTACAACAGGAATGACCTTCACAGACTATATTCTTTTTGTTATTACACGAGTAGAATGTTATTTGTTTTTGTTAGGATTGCTCATTGTGACCCTTTCGATATATATCCCACGAAGAAAAAACAACCACTATCTATAAAACCATTCGTAAATAGGAATAAATTTACTCTTATCTGCCTATACTGATTGACAAATAACATTGTAGCAAAGCGAGGGGTCAATCATGTTATATCTTCATGATGTATGGGTGAACTGGTTCGAAGGTGAAGAAAACGGTTACAATATCTGCCATTTTCATGAGTGGAGAAAAGAGGATGTTATTGAACTTTTAGATCAAGTTCCATTAATAAAAGTAGATTCTATCCTTTTTCATTACATCGAGAACGATTTATCTGAGTTACCTCAACAACTGCTCCATGATATTTATCAAAAAGCATACCTGCGGAAAAACCATGAACGAATTCAATTGGATTACTGCTTTATTGTCACAGATGGGACAGGCATTTTGGCAGTTGATACAATTGGGTATACGGTTCCTATTAGAAAAAGTAGACTTATCCCAAGGCAGGAACAGCTAGTATATGAGATGGTCGAGGGGCATGAAGGCAAACATTATATCATTCAATCAGAGCCGAAAAGGGAAGAGGCCTATCATATACTTTCTCCAAGTCCTTATATGATGAGTGGATTGACAAGGAAAGAAAGACAGCTTAAACAGCTATTATTTATGGCATTAGATCAACTACACAGCTCAAAGAATACCTCTGAAATCCGCTATTGGTATACCGAATGGGCACCGCAGCGTTATAGAACAATTCAAGAAAAAGAATTCGAAGAGATTTGGCAAATGCTGTTTGAGGAAATTCAATGTGGTTGGTCGGAAAAACATTTAATCCTTTGTGAAAATCTAATAAAAGGACAACCTTTCTTTGAAAAGTTATGGGAAGTTGAAAATCGTCCAAAGGTAAATTAAACATGAATAAAGCCTTGTGTCTATTATTGACACAGGGCTTTATTCATGTTTAAGTGAATTTTTTTATTTTTAAGGTTCTGCAAAAATATGTCTAACTGCAATCTTTATAACTGAAATAGTAACAATCTTTATGAAAGGCTATTCTCGCAAAGATTGTAGTTTTATAGCACTTGATCAGGCTTCATTTTAAAGCTAGGAAACGTTTGCTTTGAAAGTTGATTGGAGTGGAAGATGCTTTCAGACATTTAGAAAAGAGACAAACAAAAAAGCCTAAAACCTTATATAAAAGGCTCTAGGCATTTGCTCTATTTTTTTCTACGTTCTTTTCTGCCTAATCCCATTGCTTTTTCCATCTTTTTTAACATTTTATTGGCAGAAAAGTTTGCTTTTTCAGCACCCCGATCTAAAATGTCATCTAGCTCCTCAGAGTCAATTAGTTCATAATATCGCTCCTGAATAGGCTTAATAGCATTTACTACGACCTGAGCCAAGTCCCCTTTAAACTCTCCATAGCCTTTTCCATCATACTTCTGTTCAAGTTCTTCAATAGAACTTCCTTCTAGAATGGAGTATATGGAAAGGAGGTTTGAAACACCAGGTTTGTTTTCCTTATCATATTTTACAATTCCATCTGAATCTGTAACCGCACTCTTGATTTTCTTTTCGATTTGCTTAGGATCATCTAATAAAGTTATAAAGGACTTCTGATTTTCATCTGATTTACTCATTTTCTTTAAAGGGTCTTGAAGAGACATGACTCGTGCCCCTACTTTTGGAATGCGAACTTCAGGTACAGTAAATATGTTGTTGTACTTATTATTAAAACGCTCAGCTAAATTTCTTGATAACTCTAAATGCTGTTTTTGATCTTCTCCTACAGGTACTAAATCTGTTCCGTATAGAAGAATATCCGCGGCCATCAAAGGAGGATATGTCAGTAATCCAGCTGATACAGCATCTTTTCCATGTGATTTGTCCTTGAATTGAGTCATTCTTTCAAGCTCACCAATATAAGTAACGCATTGCAATATCCATCCTGCCTGAGCGTGGGCAGGAACCTCAGATTGAATGAATAATGTAGATTTTTCAGGATCGATACCACATGCAATATAAAGAGCTGCAAGACTGCGAATGTTTTTACGAAGCTCCATTTTATCCTGCTGCACAGTAATGGCATGCTGATCGACGACACAGAAGTAACAGTTGTACTCTTCTTGCAGTTCGACGAATTGCTTCATTGCACCAATGTAGTTACCAAGGGTAATCGTTCCACTTGGTTGAATTCCACTAAAGATTGTTTTCATATAACTTCCTCCTATATATAGACAAAATAAAAACCCACTCATCCTAATAAAAATAGGGACGAATGGGATCATTTCCGCGGTGCCACCCTAAGTACTCAACAAGTTGAGTCAGCTTAGTCCATGAAATCATGGGACCTCTGTAACGTGAGGTAAATACGTTATTAGCTACTAAAGGCTTCACAAATAAAGCTCAGAAGTCCATTCCCTACAGATTGATTACTTGTTTTCACCAAACACAAGCTCTCTATAAATCAAAGCAATAGGTACTACTCTTCTTCAATGCTTATCAATCATTCATTTATTTATAGCTTTATTATATGAAATAATAAAGGGTAATTCAAGTGTACAGAAGGTAGGATAGCGCGATTGAAAGAACAAAAGCCATACTCCCTAAAAGGAGGAATGGTTTAGTGATCGTAAATCTTCGTTCAGCTCCATATTCTTCATGAGGATCATTTGTCTTATCCAGATCGTCAAACTGGGATAGAAACTTCCCTTGCTTAGTGCTACTGCGAAATCGCTTAAGAGCATATACAATACCATTAAAAAAACCTCTTTCAAATATATAAAGAAGTGCTCCTATTATAACGTAAGAAATACCGACGATAAACAAGCTATCAATAATAGAGAGAAGTATTGTTTTTCTCTGAGTAAGGGAATAACAGGTTGAAATAATAAAAAATAAAAAAGATATGAGATAAAACATGTTTATTCGTTTCATAAGTCTCCTTAAATAGTTTTATCCAAAGTATACATGAACAGAATTAAGGTTTTCAAGAACCCATTTATATATATACAAGGATTAATGCTCTGTACTTCAAAAATGAACATTCATCCATAGTCAGCGTACACGTGAAAATTATTAGATTTACTGAATCATTGTAATAAGAAGAGACTGACACTTCCAAATTAATATTTAGCCAAAATATTTTATAATTATAATAGAAATGTTAAATTACTTGGTTTTTAGTAAGCGTTTTCCAATATTTGAAATTAGAACTAAAATTTACACTTGTAACATTTGTAATAGGAACAACTCTCTAAAATGATTAAGTAGAATCCTTATTTAACAACGTTTATAGGACATAAAAACTATTAAACATATAATTTTGCAAAAAAACTGTTAAATTCATATTGCAATAATTTCTCTATCATGTATAATAAGTAACAAATCTTCTGAAAATTAGAAGATAAATAAATATGAGGTTTACGAGGAGGTCAATTCAAGATGAAGAAAAAGTTTTCATTCTTACTAGTTCTTCTTCTAGCTCTAAGTACTTTCTTAGCTGCATGTGGCGGCGACAAGAAAACTGAGGGCAACAATGAAGGAGCAAATGGTGAAGGCGATGAGCCAAAACAAGAAGAGAGAGAACAAGTACTTAACTTACTAGAGGGTTCTGAGATCCCATCAATGGACTCTACACTTGCAACTGACTCAGTTTCATTCAAAGTAATGAACAACGTATTTGAAGGTCTTTACCGTTTAGGTGAAAATGACGAGCCTGTTCTTGGTATGGCGGCTGATGAGCCACAAATCAGTGAAGATGGTAAGACATACACTTTCAAAATCCGTGATGCTAAATGGTCAAACGGAGAAGCAGTTACTGCTAATGACTTCGTTTACGCTTGGCAAAAAGCTTTAAACCCTGACACTGGTGCAGAGTATGCGTACATCATGTACGATCTTAAAAACGCTGCAAAAGTTAATGATGGTAGTGTTCCAGTTGAAGAACTAGGTGTTAAAGCAGTTGATGAAAAAACTTTAGAAGTTCAGCTTGAAACAGCTGTACCATACTTCAAAGCTTTACTTTCTTTCGCAACATTCTATCCTCAAAATCAAGCATATGTTGAGTCTCAAGGCGATAAATATGGTCTTGAAGCAGATACATCAATCTATAATGGTCCTTTCACACTTTCTGAGTGGAAGCATGAGCAAAGCTACAAATTAACAAAGAACGACAGCTATTGGGAAGCAGACGCTGTTAAGTTAAAAGAAGTTAACTTCAACATCGTTAAAGATACTGCTACTGGAGTAAATCTTTACGAAACAGAAAAAGCTGATGTTGCTGGTCTATCTGCTGAATTTGTTGACAAATACAAATCAGACGATAACTTCAAAACAAAAGCTGACACTGCTGTATTCTTCTTACGTTTAAACCAAAAGAATGAAATCATGGCTAATGTAAATGCACGTAAAGCAATTGACGCTGCATATGACAAACAAGGTATGGTAGATGTACTTCTTAACAACGGATCTATCCCTGCGTACTTCCTAGTACCAGAAGATTTCGTAACTGGTCCAGACGGTTCTGATTACCGTGAAGCTGTAGGTGATTTCGGTGCATTTGATGCTGATAAAGCTGCTGAGCATTGGGCTAAAGCGAAAGAAGAGCTTGGAAAAGATTCTTTAGAGCTTACTCTACTAAACTATGATTCTGATAACTCTAAAAAGATCGGTGAATTCCTTAAAGAACAACTTGAGCAAAACTTAGAAGGTTTAACTGTTAACATTAAAGCTCAACCTTTCAAACAAAAACTTGAGTTAGAATCTAAAGGTGATTATGACCTATCATTTGCTGGATGGGGTCCTGACTATCCAGATCCAATGACATTCGTTGATATGTTTGTTACTGATGGTGCTCATAACCAAATGGCTTACTCTAATGAAGAGTATGACAAGTTAATTGAAAAAGCTAAAGGTGAACTTCTAGGCGATCCTGAAGCTCGCTGGCAAGCAATGGTTGACGCTGAAAAGATTCTTTTCGAAGATCAAGCGATCAGCCCAATGTACCAACGTGGATCTGCTTTCTTAGAGCGTCCATATGTTAAAGGTCTGTTACGTCACTCATTTGGTGCAGATGCATCTTACAAATGGGCTTACATTGAGTAGTATGTAACTCAATGAACAAACCTTCAAAGGAGAGTGTATGCATGGAGCATATACTCTCCTTTTCCAGTGAATGTCGATAATTATCACAATTGTAAAAAAATATTGAAATTATGTCGAAATTAGATATAATTATTAAGTAGACTATACTAGACAAAAAGGGGGGCTAAAGAATGGTCAGATATACAATTCAACGTCTCGTTTATATGATCATCACTTTGCTTATCATTGCAACCGCCACTTTCTTTCTGATGAAGCTCCTACCTGGATCTCCACTACAAAACACAGAAAGGTTAACTCCGGAACAACAAGAAATCATCTTAAACAAATATGGTCTTAATGACCCGCTGCCTGAACAGTATATTAATTACATGGTAGGGTTAGCTAAAGGTGATTTAGGGTTGTCCTTCCAATACGACAATCGCCCAGTAACACAAATTATTGGAGGTCGTATCGGTCCTTCCGCACTTCTTGGATTCCAAGCTATGGTTTTAGGTACTTTCTTAGGACTACTTGTCGGAATTATTGCGGCAATAAGGCATAACACTTGGTTAGATTATGGATCAACCACACTTGCTGTACTTGGTATTTCCATTCCATCCTTTGTATTTGCCGGGTTACTGCAATACTACGTAGGGGTCAAACTTGAATGGCTGCCAGTAGCACTTTGGGGAGAGTACAAACATACTATTCTACCAACATTGGCATTAACAGTAGGAGTAGTTGCGACCATTGCTCGTTTTATGCGTACTGAAATGCTTGAAATTTTAAACTCTGATTATATTTTACTTGCAACTGCCAAAGGGATTTCTAAAACCGGTACAATTGTTAAGCATGCTGTTCGAAATGCACTGATTCCAATTGTAACGATTGTTGGACCTATGACGGTTGCTGTTATGACTGGTTCCCTAGTGGTAGAGCGTATTTTCGCTGTTCCTGGTCTAGGTGAACAATTTGTTCTATCAATTAATACGAATGATTACACAGTAATAATGGGGATTACATTATTCTTTAGTGCTTTATTTATTGCTGTCATTTTCTTAGTGGATATTCTATACGGAATCATTGATCCACGCATTCGTTTGGCTGGAGGGAAGAAATAATGGAATCAAACAAAAAGAAATTAGATCAACTAAGTCCAGAGCTATTCCAACCTCAAACAGCTGGCGGAGATGAAGCGGAAAAAATATCCCGTCCAAGTCTAAATTTCTGGCAGGACGCATGGGTTCGCCTACGCAAGAATAAGGGTGCTCTTATTGGGATGGTCATTACTCTTATCATCGTTATTCTGTCAATCGTCGGCCCTTCGATGAATAAATATAGTTTTAGTGATCAAGAAATACGCCATGCAAAGCTACCTCCTAAAATTGAAGCGCTTTCAGGTATTGAGTGGCTTCCTTTTGATGGAAAAGATGCTGATGGTTTTGATATGTATGAAGCAAGGGAAATTAAAGAGAGCTATTGGTTCGGTACAGATGACTTGGGTCGTGACCTTTGGACTCGTACTTGGAATGGTACTCGAGTTTCATTATACATCGGTATCCTTGCAGCAATTATCGATTTTCTAATCGGTATTTCTTATGGAGGGGTTTCTGCTTACTACGGCGGTAAGGTCGATGATGTAATGCAACGAATTATTGAAATCCTTGTCGGAATTCCTAACTTGATTGTCGTCATTCTCTTTATCCTGATTTTTGAGCCGGGTATATTCTCCATAACCATGGCCATGGTTATAACGGGATGGACCGGTATGGCCCGTATCGTCCGTGGTCAAGTATTACAGCTAAAAAATCAAGAGTTTGTCCTTGCATCCCGTACATTAGGTGCAAGCAGCAACCGTTTAATTTTTAAACACTTGCTTCCAAACGTAATGGGACCTGTTATTATTACAACTATGTTTACAGTACCTACTGCGATTTATGTTGAAGCATTCTTAAGCTTTATCGGATTAGGGATTGCTCCTCCAAGAGCATCTCTGGGGTCATTGGTTAATGATGGATACAGATCAATCCAATCATACCCTCATATGATGCTTATACCATCAGCTGTCATATCATTAGTCATCTTAAGCTTTAACTTAATGGCGGATGGACTGCGTGATGCACTAGATCCGAAAATGCGTAAGTAATGGAAGGGAGATAAGTTATTATGTCAAAAATTCTTGAAGTTAAAGATCTGCATGTCTCCTTCAATACGCATGGAGGAGAAGTAAAAGCGGTTCGCGGTGTAGATTTTCATTTAGATAAAGGTGAAACATTAGCTATCGTAGGTGAATCAGGTTCAGGTAAATCTGTTACGACGAAAGCTTTAATGAGATTGATTCCCAACCCTCCTGGCTTTATAAAGGGTGGAGAAATCCATTTTGAAAATAAAGACTTAGCAAAGTTACCTGAAAAAGAAATGCAAAAAATTCGTGGTAAAGATATCTCTATGATTTTCCAAGATCCAATGACATCATTAAATCCAACAATGACGATTGGTAAACAAATCATGGAACCACTTGTAAAACATCAAAATATGAGTAAGAGTGACGCTAAAAAACGCGCTATTGAGTTACTTAAGTTAGTAGGGCTTCCAAGTCCTGATACACGTTTCAAGCAATACCCTCACCAATTCTCAGGTGGTCAGCGCCAGCGTGTTGTTATTGCCATCGCATTAGCATGTAATCCTAAAATACTTATTGCAGATGAACCAACAACCGCACTTGACGTGACAATTCAAGCTCAAATCTTAGAGCTAATGAAAGACCTGCAAACAAAAATCGATACATCCATCATTTTTATTACCCATGACCTTGGTGTAGTAGCAAATGTAGCGGATCGTGTAGCGGTTATGTATGGTGGACAAATTGTCGAAACTGGTACTGTAGACGAAATCTTCTATGATTCCCGTCATCCATATACTTGGGGATTAATTGGTTCAATGCCTACAACTGATACTGAAGGTGAACAAGAGCTTGTTGCTATACCAGGTACACCACCTGACCTATTAAACCCTCCAAAGGGAGATGCTTTTGCCCTTCGAAGTGAATATGCAATGAAGATTGACTTTGAACAGGAACCTCCTTATTACAAGGTTTCAGACACACATTATGTTAAGTCTTGGTTAATGCATCCAGATGCTCCAAAGGTTGAGCCTCCTGAGGCGGTAAAAGTAAGACAAAGACAAATGCCGGCTAATTATATGGAGCCTGTACTTGTTGAGGAGGTTCGTTCATAATGGCAGAGAAATTACTAGAAATAAAGAATTTAAAACAGTATTTTAACCCAGGTAAACCAAATATGGTAAAAGCTGTTGATGATATTTCCTTCGATATCTACAAAGGGGAAACCCTTGGTCTTGTAGGTGAGTCTGGTTGTGGTAAGTCTACAACTGGTCGTACAATCATTCGTTTATATGACGCAACTGACGGTCAAGTTTTATTTAACGGCGATGATGTTCATGGAAAGAAATCACGTTCCCAGTTAAAAAAATTCAACCGTAAAATGCAAATGATTTTCCAAGATCCATACGCATCGTTGAACCCGCGTATGAAGGTTGCTGACATCATTGCAGAAGGTATTGATATTCACGGTTTGGCTTCTTCTAAAGAAGAACGTTTGAAAAAAGTACATGATCTTCTTGAAACAGTAGGATTAAACAAAGAACACGCCGGCCGTTATCCACATGAATTCTCTGGTGGTCAAAGACAGCGTATTGGAATTGCCCGTGCTCTTGCCGTTGACCCAGACTTTATCATTGCCGATGAGCCAATTTCAGCTTTGGATGTCTCCATCCAAGCTCAGGTTGTTAACTTAATGCAACAGCTTCAAAAGGAAAAAGGCTTAACGTATTTATTTATTGCCCATGATCTATCCATGGTTAAATACATTAGTGACCGAATTGGTGTAATGTACTACGGTAAGTTAGTCGAACTAGCACCTAGTGATGCCTTGTATAAGAACCCGCTGCACCCTTATACACAATCTTTACTTTCTGCTATTCCGTTACCGGATCCTGAGTATGAGCGCTCTCGTAGAAGAAAAGAATACAATCCTTCTGTTCATAATTATACAGAGGATGACAATCTTGAAATGCGTGAAGTAGCTCCTGGTCACTTTGTATATTGTTCTGAGAAAGAGTTTGCACAATACAAAGCTCAGTACACTCATTAATACTTTATAAAAATCCCCCTTATGCATAAGGGGGATTTTTATATTTATCTGTAGTCTTTTTGAGGGTATCCTTAAAAAGCGGCTGTATATGTACACTCCACATTAAGGCTAAAATTATATTCAGAAACTACCATCACTGTTAACTAAAATAGCATTATAATAGCAAAACAATGAATGAAAATGGACGAGGCTTATTCTTCTATTTTTTAATACTCATCATATTATTTAAATAAGAAGAAATTTCCGAGGAAATTTCGACAGAATAGGTGAATAATCCCTTTTCTTTCAAGTTACTTCCTTGTTAAAATAGTATATATGTTACATATTTTACTAGATAGCTTACTAAATAGAGGAGAGGTTAATTTTGAAGTGGAGTAAAGTAGCGACATCTTTATGTCTAGTCACAATGTGTTTTGTGCCATTCCAAACAGCAAGTGCAGAAAGTAGTGAAAAGGAAATTTGGGCTACACATGAAAAAAGGAATTTTTCTTTGAATCAGAAAGAATTTGCAAAACCACTACCGAGGTTTGCTTTTGATTCGGGTTTTACTTTCGAATATCCTGATGCTGTTAGAGGAGTATATGTTACGGCGCATTCAGCAGGGGGAGCAAGGTTTGAAAAATTAGTAAAGTTAATGGACACTACGGATTTAAATGCCATGGTTGTTGATATTAAAGATGACAATGGGTACGTTACTTATATTCCTGAAGATTCTTCTCCATATGCAAGTGTTGGGCAGCCTTATATTAAAGATCCTAAAGCAATTTTAAAAACCATGGAAGATAAGCAAATCTATCCTATTGCAAGAGTTGTTGTTTTTAAAGATACTGTTCTTGCGAACGCCAAACCTGAATTATCTTTCAAGGATGGTAACCAAGTTTGGAAAAACGGTAGAGGCGATTCATTTGTAAATCCTTTTTTAAAGGAAGTATGGGATTATAATGTAGGAATAGCCATCGAGGCTGCAAAAATGGGATTCCAGGAAATTCAATTTGATTACGTTCGTTTCCCTGAAGGCTTTGAAAAACGTGATGAAGAACTAATTTATGATGGTGGAGAATACGCTAAAAATGATACTGATAACGTACAAAAGCGTGTCCAAGCAGTGACAGACTTTGTAGAATATGCTCATGAAAAATTAGAACCATATGGTGTAAAAGTATCTGTAGATATTTTTGGATATACAGCAACTCTGCCAGAAGCACCTGGTATTGGCCAGAACTTCTCGAAAATATCTGAAAATGTAGATGTAATATCTTCAATGATTTATCCTAGCCACTGGACACCATACTTTGGCATTTCTAAACCGGACCTGCAACCATATGAATTGGTTACAGAATATACGAAATTAGAGAAAAACAAGTTGGCTGAATTAAAAAATCCACCTATCTCAAGGCCCTGGTTGCAAGATTTCACAGCTTCTTGGTTAGGTAGTGGAAATTATAAAGCTTATGGAAAAGCTGAGGTGGAAGCTCAAATTAAAGCCTTAAATGATCAAGGTATTAATGAATTTCTTCTTTGGGATGCAGGAAACTCTTATACTGAGGGTGTAGACTATACTCCATGATGTAATAAATAAAAGAAACGAACCTTGAAAAAAGGTTCGTTTCTTTTTTATTGACGGCTTATAAATTGAAAGAGGGAGAGTGAAATCAAGATTTAGCTATCTTAATTGGTATCAAATAATAAATAAATCCAGCTAATAATCACTATATTTGAAAAAAATAGTCAGAATTGTTATGATTATAATGGTATTATTAACCGCTTTCAACCACATACCCCCCATCTCAGGTTAAACTTGCCTGTGAGTCCGTATTTAATTTATCCCACGGATAAGACTAACATCAATCATAAACATTTCTTTTCTGAGAAAAATAATTGTATCTCGTTAGTCAAACAATAAAAATTCATTTTGAAGGAGTAGGTCCATGCATTGGTATGAAAAATTAAATCAATATTTCCCTGTAGAGGAAATGAAATCAAAAGAACATCTAGAATCTTTACTTAAAGAGAGAAGTGACATTTACCATAAAGATGAAGGTGAACATCATGTTCTTATGTATGCAGAATTAGATGAATTTATTTTTATCGATTACTTGTTTGTTTCTAAAGATGCTCGAGGTCAAGGTTTAGGGCATAAACTACTTGAAAAAATGAAGAAAAAGAACAAAGCCATTATCTTAGAGGTTGAACCAGTTGATTATGATGACACTGATACAGAAAAACGTTTGAAGTTTTACAAGAGAGAAGGATTTGAACATGCGATCAGCATCGGTTATGCGCGTCGTTCTCTAGCTACTAATGAAGTAAATGAAATGGAAATTCTTTATTGGGCTCCTAACCATGAAACGGAAGATTTAATATTTGAATCAATGAAAAAGACATATGAATTAATTCACACGTACAAAGATAAAAAGTTTTATGGTGCTTCTTATCAACCAGTAGACGAAGTTTTAAAGATAGATGAAGAACGTGAAGAGGATGTTCTAAAGAATATATAACTACCTACGGAAACCTTATTGTTATTCGCAATAAGGTTTTCTAAATGAAAAAATTCCTTTCATAAATAAATGTTTAAGAAAACATAGTTCAGGGTAAAACCTATAATAGAAACAGTAAATATACCTTATGTTAAGGTTATGTTTAATAAATTTGACAAATTGTTTAAAAGTATGTTCAAGGGTAATGAATTCATGTATAATACATAATAGAGATTTCTTATTTAAACTAATTTTAAATAACACATATTGTTTAAATATAAAATACTCTATATTATAAAAAAATTTTAAGGGAGTGTGAATGATTCGTGGTTACATTATTCACTTCACCTAGTTGTACATCTTGTCGTAAGGCAAAAGCTTGGTTAGAAGAGCATGAGATTCCATATACAGAACGTAACGTTTTTTCTGAACCGTTAAGCATTGATGAAATTAAAGAAATCCTTCGTATGACTGAGGATGGAACAGATGAAATTATTTCAACTCGTTCTAAAACATTTCAGAAGCTTAATGTAGACTTAGAAACTTTACCACTTCAAGAATTATTTGAGCTAATTCAAAAAAATCCTGGCTTGTTAAGACGACCAATCATTTTAGATGAAAAGCGTCTTCAAGTTGGTTATAACGAAGATGAAATTAGACGTTTCCTTCCTAGAAAGGTTCGTACATTCCAACTTCTAGAAGCTCAACGAATGGTAAACTAAAGTATTTATTCATCCTCTGCATATATTGAAGGGATGGAGAATATACAACAATTAAAAGGGGCTGACCCTTTAAGGTGCGTTGCGTATCCTTTCGGGTCACCCCTTTTTATATTAGGCTAAGCTTTAACACTTGAATTTTCTGCAAATATTCGCTAAAATGTCAAAAACACACGTTAAATAGTGGGATTTGTGAAGAAAAATGGGTGTTATTTTTATACCATTTTGAGTGTGCATATCATAAAATAGAAGTACAAGGTACAAACTAACCTAAATGTATCTTCTATCTTCACCAGCAATAGAGCATGAATGCTCAGAGGGTGTAGTCCCTTCACTAACTTCAAGCAAGAAGGGAGAGGTGTTAAATGGAAATAGAACGCATTAACGAAAATACCGTTAAATTTTATATATCTTATGGGGATATTGAAGATCGTGGTTTTGATCGGGAAGAAATCTGGTATAATCGCGAAAGAAGCGAGGAACTTTTTTGGGAAATGATGGATGAAGTCCATCAAGAAGAAGACTTCGGTATTGAAGGTCCCTTATGGATTCAAGTTCAAGCATTAGATAAAGGTCTAGAAGTTTTGGTAACGAGAGCCCAAGTTTCCAAAGACGGGCAGCGTTTCGAATTGCCTATACCTGAAGATAAATTAAAGGAACTGCCAGTAGATGAGCGAATTGAAGATCTATTAGATCAACATTTCCAAATTAAACAAAATCAAGATGAAGATGCAGAGGTTGCGTTAGATTTCACTTTAAAATTTAACGACTTCGAAGATGCTATTTCATTGTCTCATCGAATGAAAGATATGCCTGTTGAGCATCTAGCAACAAAGTTACTTTCGTTTGAGAACAGATATTTTATTTACATTAATTTTTCAGAAGAACATTTCACTGAGGAAGAAATTGACAACATGTTGAGTATCCTACTTGAATATGCTGATGAGTCTCGAATGACCGTTCACCGTCTAGAAGAGTATGGAAAAGTTGTTGTTAATGAAAATGTATTTGAAACATTAAGTACACACTTTTCGTAAGAACTAATACCGGTTTCATTTCGAAATCGGTATTTTTTTATTCTTTTTTAATATTTCTATAACTATTCTTATTTAGAAAGCAAAAAAATGGATTATCTATTTATATTTTGCCTATGGAAGGTGTAAAGAATGAAAAATACTGTTAGAGTACTCCTTTTTATTGCAGTGCTTGTAGCCAGCTATATTCTATATTTTGATCAATACTTGTCAGGGATGGTAAAGTACATAAGCATTGTCTTTACAATTTCAGTCATCCTTATTGGGTTCCTGATTTTTTTTGAAAATCGACACCCAACTCAGACCTTAACATGGTTGGTTGTTTTGGGGGCTTTTCCATTTCTAGGTTTCGTGTTTTATTTGCTTTTCGGAAGAAACTATCGGAAAGAAAAGATGTATAAAAAGAAATATATTCTCGACAAGGAAACCTATACAAAATATGAGCCTGGTCCAAAAGAAATGGATGCTGAGATGTTCGGATTATACCAACAAAAGCACTTTCAACTTGCTCAACGTATTGGGAATAGTGCCATTTCGTTTTCAAGTGAAACAAAAGTCCTTACAAATGGAACAGAAACGTTTGGAGAAATTTTAAAATGGTTACAAACAGCTAAACACCACATTCACTTAGAATATTATATTGTTCGCCATGATGAGGTTGGAAACCAAATAAAAGATATATTAATTGATCGTGCAAAAAATGGTGTGAAAATTCGTTTTCTATATGATGCTGTTGGTGCGTGGCAATTATCAAATCATTACATTTCGGAATTGAAAGATGCTGGTATTGAGGTTGTTCCTTTTGGTCCTGTGAAAATTCCCGTACTGAATAATAAATTTAATTTCCGTAATCACCGAAAGATAATTGTTATTGATGGAAGTATAGGCTTTGTAGGTGGACTTAATATTGGAGATGAGTATTTAGGGAAAAATCCTCAATTTGGCTTTTGGCGTGACACACATCTTTTCGTAAGAGGGGAAGCTGTTCGAACTTTACAGCTTATTTTTTTACAAGATTGGTATTACATGACAAATGATGACTTTTTAACACCTGGATATTTAAGCCCTGACCCATTGGAAAATGTTAAAGATGGGGGAGTGCAGATGATTGCTGGTGGTCCCGATAATGAATTAAGTGTATTAAAGAATTTATTTTTCTCCATGATTACATCTGCCAGGCAAAGTGTTTGGGTTGCTTCTCCATACTTTATTCCAGACGAGGATATATTCTCAGCTCTTAAAATTGCGGCTCTAAGTGGAATAGATGTAAGACTATTAGTTCCTCATAAGCCTGATAAAAGAATCGTTTTTCATGCATCCCGTTCCTATTTTCCAGAGTTAATGGAAGCAGGTGTACGTATATACGAGTACCAAAAAGGATTTATGCACAGTAAAATTGTTATTGTAGATCAGGAATTAGCTTCAATTGGAACATCGAACATGGATATGAGAAGCTTTCATTTAAACTTTGAGGTAAATGCATTTTTATATAAAACAACGAGTACTCAATCCCTTGTGGAAGAATATTTACACGATTTAGAGGATTCAGAGGAATTACTGCATGAAGAATTTCAAAAGAGACATATAGGCTATCGGATATTAGAATCAACCTCACGTTTAATGTCTCCACTTCTATAATATTATATAAGTCTAAAAATACGAGTTTTTAAGACTCCAGCAGGAGGATTACAAGAATATCTAAGAAATCTGAACTAAAATAGTCCAGAAAAACCTCATGATTTAAAAATCATGAGGTTTTTTAAAGGGAAAATAATTTGAATCTCGAATACTTTAGGTAGGAGGTGTAACATGTTAACAGCTTCATTAAAGAATAAAAAATTATTTACGACCATTCATTATACAAGGGAGGAATTAAAAGAGTTTAGAAAAAAAGGAAAAGATCAATTTTATTGTCCGCAATGTTTTGCATCATTAATTCTTCGAATTGGCAATCAAAATGTTCCTCATTTTGCCCACCCAGCCAAATCCTCGTGTGATCACCGTCATATAAGCGAATCAGCTCATCATCTACTAAGCAAAAAACTATTGTATGATCGCCTCAACCAACTATT
The DNA here is from genome assembly GCF_001648555.1 of Rossellomorea aquimaris TF-12. Classification (GTDB taxonomy): domain Bacteria; phylum Bacillota; class Bacilli; order Bacillales; family Bacillaceae_B; genus Rossellomorea; species Rossellomorea aquimaris. Next base: position 152,511 of record NZ_LQXM01000026.1, read on the forward strand.
TCCTGAAGTTTATGTAGAATACTTTTTAAAAGAACTAAGACAAACTCCTGATCTATTCATCAAAACAACTCAGAAGCCAATCGCTGTTGAAATTCAATGCTCTTCTATTCCTATTTCTGATGTGAAGAGCCGTACAATAGGATATAGACAAATGGGGATTATACCTTTTTGGGTATTAACTCAACCTATTAAGAAAAGCTCACTTCTTCACTTAACTTCTTTTCAACAGTCGTTAGTTAGTTATTCGCCTCACCTTCATTATTATCTCCTTCAATTTCAACCTGAGAATAAAGTTTTTCATCTCTACACAAGACTGATTCCAGTAACAGCCTCAACCTTTATTTCAGCTTATTCTCTTAAAATTCCTTTGGATGAATTCACCCTTCCCATCTCCTTATATCCATCGCAATTGAAGGATGCTTTTATCCCCAGAGTATGGACGACCAATCGAAAGAAATGGATTCGAAATAGGCTAACCTATCATAATGATAGGGACAAACCATTTTTAAGGGAAGTTTACTTCGAAGGAGACATTCTTCTTTATTTACCTCTGTATATTGGAATTCCATTGTTTCCACACGCTATTTTATTTCTAACCCCCCCAGTTCAGTGGCAATACTATATTTGGAAGGATGTTTTAAAGAAGTATCGAATTTTTTCCAGCAAGCTAGTTATTCGACAAGTAAGGAAAAGAATAGATAGAGGAGATATAAAGGTACGATCTTTTCCACTTATACAGATGGAAACGGACTATCATCAGTTGATTATGGATTATCTTACTATTTTGGAAGAGGCTCAGGTTATTGTAAAAAGAATAGATGGAAACTATTGTTTATCTCACACTTGGAATTTCCCCAAAAATTTTCATGAGTTTGAAAAACATGAGAAGGAGTTTTTTCCTATATTGAAGCATATATTAAAAATGGAATAAGAAAGCTTGTTTCCTTGCAGGAATATTCCAGATAAGAGAGAATGTAACTATAAGGAATTTTCTGTGATTTTTAGAATGGAGGATGATTATGTCAAACGATACAGCTACGAAAAGTCTGCCTGGAAGAAAAGAGGTAGAGGAAAAGTTAACTTGGAGATTGGAAGATATATTTGAAAGTGATGCAGCATGGGAAAATGAGTATAAGGAAATTAAAGAATTAACTGGTAAGGCCGAAGAGTTTAAAGGAACATTGGGTGAAAGTGCAGACCAGTTATATAAAGCTCTTGCCTTTCAAGATGAAATCATGGAACGTATGGGTAAAGTATATACATATTCTCATATGCGTTATGATCAGGATACGACAAATTCTCATTATCAAGGATTAGATGATCGTGCTAAAAGCCTATATACACAATTAGGAAGTAAGTTTGCTTACTTAGTACCTGAAGTTCTGTCTATTGACGAGACTAAGCTTCAAAGCTACTTAAATGAGAAGGAAGAACTCCAGAAATACAAACACGCTTTAGAAGAAATTAATCTGCAACGCCCACATGTGTTATCTGGCGAAGAGGAAGCCTTATTAGCCCAAGCATCTGAAGTTTTCAGTGCAGCCAGTAATACATTTGGAATGTTAAATAATGCAGACTTAGAATTTCCTAGCATTAAAGACGAGAATGGAGAGGAAGTCGACATTACCCATGGTCGCCTTATCCGCTTCTTGGAAAGCAGTGATCGTCGTGTGAGAGAAGAAGCATTCAAGAAGGTATACGAGACCTACGGTAAATTCGAAAATACATTTGCTTCTACTTTAAGTGGTACGGTTAAAAAAGATAATTTTGTGGCAAATGTAAGACATTACGATTCTGCACGCCATGCAGCATTATCAAACAATAATATCCCTGAACAAGTTTATGATAATTTAGTGGAAACAGTTAATAAGAATCTACATCTGTTACAGCGTTATGTGAAATTACGTAAAAAAGTATTAGGTTTAGATGAGGTTCACATGTATGACCTGTACACTCCTCTTGTGAAAGAGGTAAAGATGGACGTCAGCTATGATGAAGCTAAAGACATGATCTTAAGTGGATTAGAGCCATTAGGAGAAGAGTATGCAAAGGTGTTAAAGGAAGGCTTTGAAAGCCGTTGGGTAGATGTCGTAGAAAACAAAGGAAAAAGAAGCGGTGCATACTCATCGGGTGCCTATGGAACCAATCCGTATATTTTAATGAACTGGCAGGATAATGTAAATAATTTATTTACGTTGGCTCATGAGTTTGGTCATAGTGTTCATAGTTACTATACTAGGTCAGCTCAACCATACACATATGGACACTACTCCATTTTCGTTGCGGAAGTTGCATCTACATGTAACGAAGCGCTGTTAAATGATTACCTTTTGAATACGATTGATGATGAGAAGAAGAGATTATACCTTTTAAATCATTATCTAGAAGGATTTAGAGGAACGGTCTTCCGTCAAACAATGTTTGCTGAGTTTGAGCATCTCATCCATAAAAAGGCCCAAGAGGGTGAAGCGTTAACGTCTGATTTCTTAACAAAAGAGTACTATGCATTAAATAAAAAATATTTTGGAGAAGATATAACTATTGATGAGGAAATAGGATTAGAATGGGCTCGTATTCCTCATTTCTACTACAATTATTATGTATATCAATATGCAACTGGTTTTTCAGCAGCGACTGCATTAAGTCAACAAATTCTTGATGAGGGTCAACCAGCAGTAGAACGTTATATTGAGTTTCTAAAAGCGGGAAGCTCTGACTATCCAATTGAAGTATTAAAAAAGGCTGGAGTGGATATGACTACCTCTAAGCCAGTAGAAGATGCTTGTAAAGTGTTCGAAGAAAAACTTAACGAAATGGAAGAGCTTCTAGAGAAGCTGCAATAGAAGAAGAGGGACGGACCTTATCCAACGGGTTCGTCCTTTTTATAATTTATGAAATCCTCTAAATCGATTTCGATTCCCAAGGGAATAGAAAAATAGAAGGAGGGAAAGAAAGAGAATCGGGGATGTTAAATAGATGGGGATGAGACTCATTAGTCCAAGAATATTTATAAAAAAGCTTATGATGAACATGAAGAGGAGGACTCCATATTTTAACCAAATGCCCATTTGATTCCCTCCAATTTCAGCTAGTCTTTATAATATGTATATGAAGAGAAAAAACAGAACATTCTTGGATTTTGACAATATTGTGAAATACCTTACAAACAACTTGCCAATACAAGTGGATACATGATAATATAGCACTGTGAAGTTGATCACAAGCAAACATATACCCCTTTGTTTGACCGTGAAAAATTTCTCCCATCCCCTTTGTTCGTATTGAAAAACCGATGTTGGAAACAACATCGGCTTTTCTTGTTTATATGAACATATTTATATATTGATATAATAAATAGTCATCATTTATTAATATATTTCCAGAACGTTCCGTGCTTCGCAGGGAGCTTTTTTACTTTTTGTTGTAAAGTCCATTTTTTCATTTGTATTTCTACTTCTTCAATAGACATATCATATACAACGGCTATTTCTTTAGATGCTACAACACGATAATACTCCATAAACACCTCAAGTGGAGGTAATGATTGCTTTTCAGGCTTAACTGCAAGCATCTCTTCAATGATGTGTACGTATACTTCATACGAATACAATCCAGTGATTTTCAATCCCTCATCTTCGATATTCTCATTAAAAAAGACGAGAGTTGGGATTTCATCCACTTCCATCTCAGATGTGATTTTTACATCACATTGAAACGCTTTGGACGCGGAAGAAGAATTAATATCGTTCATAAATTCTTTTAAATCCAGCTTTGCAGATTGAGCGCATTCCTTTAATACTTCAATACTTGAAATATCTTGCTTCTCTAAGAATAATCTTTCTTGCAAAAATCTTAAAAAGCGAATTCCTGAATGCTTTCCTTGTAATTCTGCAGCCTTTATTGCAAAAGAAGCAAGGTATGGAGAATCTATAGGATTCTCTATCCATAAACTTCCGTCACAAGACATTCCAGACCGACTGGCGGTTTTCTCCCATTGCTGAGCTAAATCTTCTTTTTTACGTTTTGTTGCTAAGTTTAAGGATGAAAGCTGTCCGCTAAGAATATACCGAATACGAAAATATTGTCCGTATTCAATATGCAACTTTTTCAAGATTGGTTCTAAAGCCCAACATTCTGGGCAAAGCGGATCAACGAACATATATATTTCTAGAGGTTTTTTTTCTGGTCCACACCCTTTAAGGTGATTCCAACTTGTCTTTCTAGTCAACGTCTGTTCCTTTTGGTGTTTCAGTATTCACCATATGATGAGCAGTTAAGACCAGTCTGTGATAAAAATCTTCTCTGATTGGACCCTCTAGATCAACCTCATCCATAGCTTCGTACATACAATTTAACCACGCTTTTGCCCTTGCTTCTGTTATGGGGAAAGGTAAATGTCTTGCACGTAGCATTGGATGTCCATGTTCTTCTGTATAAATTGCTGGACCACCTAGATATTGAGTTAAAAATTGCTTTTGTTTACGAGCCGTTTCTGTTAAATCATCCGGAAAGATCGATGCCAATTCTGGATGTTCAGATACTCTTTTATAAAAGACCTCAACGAGCATGGAGAGTTTCTTTTCGCCGATCAGATTATAAGGCATTTGTGGTTTCTCGACCATAAGAATGACTCCTTTTTACTTAGATTGTATGTTTATTCTAGCAAGCCTTCCTGTATATCTCAAACAAATCGCCTTACATCATTTAATAATCACTATAATAGTGTGGCTTTTTTCCTACTGATTATCCTTGCAAAGAGAGAGAGTTGCAAATGCTAATATACATGAAAGGTAGTTTCCTTATATAAGAAAAAGCTCATTTATGATGAAAATACAAATGAGCTTTTTCTTATATGAATGCTTTTTTTCTAGTTTTAAAGAAGTCTATGCAAAATATGAAGTTGTAACCTTTTTTACGTAATTCGTTGTTTCTTTAAAAGGCGGGATTCCATTATATTTATCTACATTTCCTGGACCTGCATTATAAGCAGCTAGAGCCAAATGAATATCCCCATTATATTTATCCAACATTTGTTTTAAATATTTTGCCCCGGCAAATACGTTTTCTTCAGGGTCAAAGATATTTGTAACACCAAGTCCTCTTGCTGTACTAGGCATTAACTGCATCAACCCTGAAGCACCAGCATGACTGACGGCATTAGGATTAAAGTTTGATTCTTGTTTAATAACGGACTGGATTAGCTTCTTTGGAAGCTTGAATGTATCTGCTGCTCGAGAAATAATAGAATCAATACTTTGTGGGGAATGCCACTCTTTATTGTTTACAGTTGGTAGAGGCGGAACTTTATTTTGAGCAGAAGCAGTTAAAGGTAGTTGACTTTCGATCATTTCTTTCACTGCTCCTAGAGCATTTGCAGAGAATGAAGGTTTATTTGTAGAAAGAAGGGCTTGATTTAATAGCTGTTGAAACATATCCGTAGACTGATTGCTACTATTTTGAGCCGATGATATGGAACCTAAACTTCCAAGGGCCTGTATTTCCATTATTGTTTTCAACTGTTGCACATTCATTAACCTGACTCCAATCCGATATTGATATTTATGGGGTTTTTTCGCAAAAATAGTTGATTTTAAACATGGTCTGTCAACTAGTATCTACTAGATGGTGAGGAGAACGGTCACGCCTTCTGGCGAGCATCATCAGCTTCGCTTCCTCGGGAATTTTACGATGTTCCCCTCACCAATTATAAGAAAATCCGTAAAAGAGTTTAATAGTGAAACAACAATCTAATCGAAAAAGCGACGTGTACTTAATGCATGTATCGGTTACTTTTTTGTTTGTTTTATCTTTTCGCGATAAAATCGTTTGATTTTATTTTCTGTCTTTCGAACAGGAATGGATAGCTCCTGTAATAGTTCAAGGAAGATTTTTTCTCCAAACTCTCTATTCGTCACCTCGTATTCTAACTCAAAGTCTACTTTATTTAAATAGGAACTCTGGTCAAAAACAAGCAGACCACCCCTGTATTCTATCTCAGCTCTATTAGTCGTTAGCGTTCCAAAATGCTCCAGGGAGCTAATGGGAATAGAAAGCATATTTAATACATCCTTTACCTCACCATCTGGAAACTCTCCTTCTTTTAATAGAGAAAGTGATTCCTTATGGGAAAGAGGTTGATTGGTTTCAAGCAAACCCTCTTCCAAAGGGGTTTTTAACGTTAAGGTGAATTCATCATTTTTCTCCCTGATTCTTAAGGCAGAGCTTTGATCCTTTAAAAGAAATAAAGGCGTGTCCAAATAATGATTGTCCTGGGATTTAAATTCTGATTGTGGAATCTTAAAATGTGAAGTTAAAGCATCAAATTCATCTTCAGTCAATAAATTTTTAAATTCTATTTCGATTTCTTGTGCCACAGGAAGCATCCTTTCACTTCGTAATATATCTATTATCTCTTTTGTAGAAAGGAACTTCAATGTTTAGATGAAACGTTTATCTTATGTTAAAATAGTACTGATTGTTTGAAGGAAGGATGAATAAAGCCATGAGAAAAATAATTCAATTTCACAAAACGACTTATGACAATGAGGCATTACTATTACATACAGATCAAGGAGATCTCTTAAAAGATACTTCAGCTGCCTGTCAAATAATTGCAGACTCTGAACAGTTTTCTTTTGTATATCTGGCAGAAAACGAGGAAGAGTATGTCTATTTGTATTTAGAAGAACCGATGTGGGAAGAAATTAAAAGAGCATTGGAAAATAATACTCCTGTTATCGCTAAAAGTGATAATTACTCACTGAGTCTAGATCAATTTCATGAAGAATTATCTTATTTGATTAGTAACATTGAAGGAAATGGTAACTATGGTGACGAAATGGTTAAAAAGGTTGAAAGCGTATTTATAAATCAGTAAGCTCTTCTAGCCATTTTCGATTGCTTACAATAGAAAGATAGACACTATTGCAACAATAGATTTGATAATTTAGACGTTGGGTGTCCCTGAAAGAGGTGAGGGGAATGAATCATTGGGAACAATTTTTAGCTCCTTATAAGCAAGCAGTTGATGAATTGAAAATAAAGCTTAAAGGAATGAGGGGAGAGTATGAGCTCCACAACATACACTCCCCCATCGAATTTGTTACAGGAAGAGTAAAACCAATAGCAAGCATCTTAGATAAAGCAAATCAGAAAGGCATTAAACTTTCTAATATTGAAACGGAAATGCAAGATATAGCAGGTTTGAGGATGATGTGTCAATTCGTGGAAGATATCCATGTTGTTGTAAATCAACTCCGAACTCGAAAAGACTTTACCATTATTGAAGAGAGAGATTATGTTACTAATAAAAAACCTAGTGGATATCGATCCTATCATGTTGTGATTGACTATCCAGTCCAAACGATTCATGGAGAAAAAAATATTCTTGTTGAAGTCCAAATTCGAACTTTATCGATGAATTTTTGGGCAACAATAGAACATTCTTTGAATTATAAATATAGTGGTCAATTTCCTGAGGAGATCCGCCTTCGTCTACAGGGAGCTGCTGAAGCATCCTTTCGCTTAGACGAAGAAATGAGTTTGATTCGAGAAGAAATTCAAGAGGCACAAGCGATATTCACAAACAAGAAAGACAAAGATCAGCGCAGGAGCGGTTCAAATGGTCCCTATAAAAGTAGCTGAATGAAGGGAGTAAAACGAATGAAGTTTGCTATAACGTCTAAAGGTGATTCAAAATCTAATACCCTTATGCACAAAATGAGGACATACCTTCAGGATTTTAATCTTATCTATGATGATGATCAACCGGATATTGTGATTTCTGTTGGAGGAGACGGTACGCTACTTTATGCATTTCACCGTTATCGATCAAGACTGGATAAAACAGCATTTGTAGGTGTGCATACTGGACATTTGGGGTTTTATGCAGATTGGGTACCAGAAGAAATCGAGAAATTAGTTATTGCTATAGCAAAAACACCGTATCAAATTATTGAATACCCATTATTAGAAACAATCATTCGCTACCAGCACGGAGGTAAAGAGACCCGTTACTTAGCGTTAAATGAATCTACTGTAAAGAGCGTGGAAGGTACACTTGTTATGGATGTTGAAATTAGAGGTCAGCATTTTGAACGCTTTAGAGGAGATGGGTTATGTCTTTCGACCCCATCAGGGAGTACTGCTTATAATAAGGCCTTAGGGGGTGCGATTATACACCCATCTCTTCCTGCCATACAATTTGCAGAAATGGCATCCATTAATAATCGTGTCTTTCGAACGATAGGGTCACCATTAATTTTACCTGCTCATCATACCTGTATGCTAAAACCTGTGAATGGACCTGATTTCTTAATTACTATTGATCATCTCTCTTTACTCCATAAAGACGTCAAATCGATTCAATATCGTGTAGCCGATGAAAAGATTCGTTTTGCTAGGTTCCGTCCATTTCCTTTCTGGAAAAGAGTTCATGACTCATTTGTGGCTGATGAATAAAGAAATGAAACCATATTCACTGGAATGGATCGTCGATTCTTCCTATGAAGGAAAGCTTTTGAGGGAATTTCTTATTGATCAACAAATTTCTAAACGAACCTTGACCTCCGTTAAATTTGACGGAGGTTTAATAACTGTAAATGGTAAAGAAGTGAATGTAAGGTATGTACTTCATGAAAGGGACTTTGTAAAAATAACCTTTCCTAAGGAAGTAAGTAGTGATGCTTTGGTTGGGAAGGAATTTCCTTTAACCATTGTCTATGAGGACAATGATGTTCTTATAATAGACAAGGATTGGGGAATACCGTCTATCCCTACAAACGATCATGATGTAAATAGTCTCGCTGCAGGAATATATGGATATTATCAGAGGGTGGGTATTTCTTCAACGGTTCATATAGTAACCCGCTTAGATAAAGATACTTCTGGACTTATATTAATTGCAAAACACCGTCATGTTCATCATTTATTCAGCCTCCAGCAGAAGGACAGAAGGATTCAGAGAAGCTATGAAGCAATAGCTCAAGGAAAACTTCTGTTTCAAAAAGGAACGATAGAAGCCCCTATAGGACGAAAAGACGATAGTATAATTGAAAGAGAAGTTCGTGAAGACGGACAACCTGCTATTACACATTATGATGTCTTAAAACAATATAAAGGCTTTGCACACGTTCAGTTAAAACTTGAAACAGGCAGAACGCATCAGATTAGAGTCCATATGTCTTCAATCGGTCATCCTTTAGTAGGAGATGATTTATACGGTGGGGATTTGAATATATTAAACAGGCAAGCCCTTCATTGTAGATCTTTAGCATTTTTCCATCCCATAAAAAGAATTTGGATGAGCTTCAGTTCTATGTTACCAGAAGATATGAAGAACCTCCTTGATGGAAGGTGAAAAAGAGATTCCTTACAAATAGGAATCTCTTTTTCTCAATCAAATGGACGAAATTTTTCTTCTACGAATGGCATGGTAGATGGGACACTTACCAATTCAATTTCAGGGTATCGTAATGCCGTAAGTTTCCCACCAAAAACAGCTCCAGTATCAACATTTACAGTATGATTTACGATACGTGCTTCTTTTACTGGGGTATGACCATACACAATCCAACTGTCCCCTTTATATTCCTTTGCCCAATCTTTCCTAACAGGAGTTCCATCTTCGTTTTTTTCACCAGTAATATCCCCATAAAGAACAAAGGTTTTCACTCGATTATCTTTTTTTCCTATGTATTCTTCTTTAATTCCTGCATGGGCAATGACTAATTTACCTCCTTCAAAGACTTGGTAAAGAGGAGAATTCTCATATAAATGAATAAACATTTCTTTGTAACGGTCTCTCTCAGACATGGGTAGTGTGCCTAGTTCTGCAACTGTCGTTTCTAATCCGTGGAGAATTTTCACATTATTTCCTAGAAAGTAGCGATAAAGCTTATTACAATGGTTACCAGGGACATAATATACTAGACCTTGTTGAAAAAGGTTATATATGACCGAAATTACTTCAAGGGAATGGTGACCACGATCGGTTAAGTCACCGACAAGACCCAGCAGCCGATTCTCAGGGTGGATGGGGATGCCTGTATCCCATTTATAGCCTAACTTCAATGTCAATTCCTTAAACTCCTGATAGCAACCGTGAATGTCACCGATAATATCAATTTTCATTTTTTCACCTTCTTTAAAGATTCTTATTCATTTTTCTTTTCATTTTACATGTTTTATGACATATTAATGTTTCGGTGTTACAAAATAAAAAGATGTTTAAAAATAATTTAGCCTCTTTTCTTAAAGCTTGTTGCGTTATCACATGAGGTGTGCAATAGGCTTTGTCAACCAGTATGTGCTGGATGGCGAGGGAAACTGCTCCTCTTTCAACTAGCGTTCGGTGGAGCCTCGTCAGCTTCGCTTCCGGGGTCACGCCAAGCCCAAAAATGGAGTGTACGCAGTTCCCTTCACCATCAAAAATAAAGTTCGTGACAGAGTTTAGTATTTAGAAGAAACATTTCAAAAAGAGGGATTCCATGTACTCAAGCAAAGATGGACCACTGCTCTCTTTAAAAAAGTTGTTTTCTAAAAGTTTACTTCTTTTTATATAAAATCAAAAAAACATGCTTAGAAAAGTTGATTTTCGCTGCAAGTGATCGACTCCCTAAGAAAGCAGTCATTCTGGAGAAGAATTCAACCACATCTGTCCTTTTGCAAAATAGCAACAAAGTTTTCGATAAGAGCTTATTTAAAAGAGTTTTACCCAACACATAAATTCAATACGTGTAACTTAATGGGCGACAATTGATACAAGATTTGCTAGTATTATTAAGACTATATTCGATTCACTATATAAAGGAGGGTGAATTTAATGACTGAAGTCATTCAAGATAAAGATAAAGAGAGAAATACTGAACGAGAGATGTATGATGAAGAACTTCTCATTAGAGCCCTTCAAGATGAAGATCTGGATTTATTTCGCTCTGAATTCGTACAATTACACTCTTATGATCAGGCAAAGTTTTTCGCCAAAATAGATGAACATCAAAGAAGTCGTTTGTATCACTATCTTTCTCCTGAGGAAATGGCAGAACTATTTGAAAGTCTTGATATAGATGAAGAAGACTACCAAGACATATTAGCAAAAATGAATCCTACATATGCTGCTGAAATGCTATCTCATATGTACGCAGATGATGCAGTAGACGTATTAAATGAATTAGATAAAGACCAAGTGGTCAGTTATTTAACCATTATGGATGACGAGTCAGCAAAAGAAATCAAAGAACTCCTACACTACGAAGAGTATACAGCAGGTAGTATTATGACCACAGAATTTGTGGCCATTTCACAAAATCAAACAGTTCGATCTGCCATGTATATATTAAAAAATGAAGCACCCAATGCTGAAACCATTTATTATATTTATGTAGTGGATGAAGACAAAAAACTTGTAGGGGTTATTTCCTTAAGAGACCTTATCATTAGTCATGATGATGTCATGATTTCTGAAATCATGAGTGAGCGTGTCATGTCTGTTGGGGTAAGTGAAGACCAAGAAACCATTGCAAGACAAATGAAGGACTATGATTTTCTTGCACTACCCGTTGTTGATTTTCAACATCATCTACTTGGAATCATTACCGTTGATGATATTATGGACGTAATGGAAGAAGAGGCTTCAGATGACTATTCTAAACTGGCAGGTATCGCAGACTTGGATTCCATTGATCGGAACCCTTTTAATGCAGCCAAAAAGCGTCTTCCATGGTTAATTGCACTTTTATTTCTCGGTATGTTTACAGCCAGCCTGATTGGGCGTTTTGAAGCAACTTTAGATAAGGTAGCTATATTAGCTGTTTTCATTCCCTTAATTGCAGGTATGGCTGGGAATTCTGGAACTCAAGCCTTGGCGGTAGCTGTAAGAGGAATAGCAACTGGAGATCTAGAAAAAGAGAACAAAATGACATTGGTTATAAGAGAAGCAGGTACAGGTCTTATAACTGGAACCTCCTGTGGTATTGTTGTAAGTATTGTTGTGTATGTATGGAAAGGAGAACTATTTTTAGGCATTTTAGTTGGAATATCCATTCTTGTATCTTTATTTGTATCAACCTTGGCAGGGACTCTTGTTCCATTACTCATGCACAAATTAAAGGTTGACCCTGCTGTTGCCTCAGGACCTTTTATCACCACAATAAATGATATTATTAGCATTTTGATTTATTTTGGTTTAGCCACGTTATTTATGAATTATTTAATATAGAAGGAAAGGGGGAGGCGTAGATGGAGCAACATGCATCCGTTTCATCTTTAGTAATCGTTATTCTCGTAGCGTTTTTGACTCCCATATTATTGCACCGATTTAAATTGAACTTTATTCCTGTTGTAATTGCTGAAATTATAATGGGATTGGTAATAGGAAATAGTGGATTCAATCTTGTTCACCAAGATATGTGGTTAGAGACATTATCGACGCTAGGTTTTATATTTCTTATGTTCTTAAGTGGACTGGAAATAGATTTTACTGCTTTTTCAAAAGGAAAGAAAAAGAAAGAAATTTTGCCTAATGGTAAAGAAGAACCAAATAGATTAAAATTAGCCATTATCATATTTATTGGGATATTCTTCGTATCATTAGGACTATCATATTTATTCGTATTATTTGGTCTAATTGATAATGCGTTCCTAATGACGTTAATTATTTCAACAATCTCGTTAGGTGTTGTCGTTCCAACCTTAAAAGAAGCTCATATTATGAAAAGTGCAATCGGACAGATTATTTTACTTGTGGCTGTCATTGCTGATTTAGCTACAATGATCTTGCTTGCGGTATTTGTTTCTTTATATGGAGAGGGTCACGGAAATATGTGGCTTCTACTCATTCTTTTCGGGGTTGGAGTTCTGTTATACTTCCTGGCAAAGAGAATGAAAAACAACAACTTTATCAAAAGTTTATCTACGGGTACTGTTCAAATTGGTACACGAGCTGTCTTTACGTTAATTATTTTGCTAGTGGCTGTTTCAGAAACAGTAGGTGCAGAAAATATATTAGGTGCCTTTTTAGCCGGTGTTCTAGTCTCATTATTGGCACCCAATCAAGAGATGGTTCATAAATTGGATTCATTTGGTTACGGTTTTCTCATTCCCATCTTCTTTGTAATGGTCGGGGTAGAATTAGATTTAGGTTCATTATTAAGTGATAAAAAGATGCTTCTCTTAATTCCATTATTACTTATGGCTTTTTTGATTTCTAAAATTATTCCTGTCTATATATTAAAGATTTGGTATGACACAAAGACAACATTTGCTTCAGCATTTTTATTAACATCAACTCTGTCACTTGTTATCGCAGCTGCTAAAATTGCTGAGAGAATGGAAATCATCACTTCTCAAATGAGTGGTACTCTGATACTAGTAGCAGTCATTACGTGTATCATTACGCCTATTTTCTTTAAAAAGCTATTTCCAAGAGAAAGTGCAAAGGAGAAGAAGCTTAAGGTTGTATTCTTAGGGGCAAACCAAATGACGATGCCTGTATCCAGAGAGCTACATTCCTCTCTTTATGAGCCAGTTTTATACCATACAAAGCAAGATAAATCAGATCGAAACATTGCAGACTCTTTATTCACCATTCATGAAATTGATAACTATGAATTGGAAACACTTGAGTCAATGGATTTATTTGAAGCAGATATTATGGTCATTTCAACAGGTGATGAGGAAATGAATGCGACAATTGCTGTTACTGCAAAAGAGTATGGTGTAAATCGAGTCATCGTACGTGTTGAGAGTCCTGATTTACATGAAACTCTTCGAGAACAGGAAATTGAAGTGTATTCTGTTTTCTTATCAACAAAAGCATTATTACGTGCATTGATTGAATCACCTTCAGTAATGAATATTCTTACAAACCAAGAAACTTCTCTGTACGAAATCCGTATGCTGAATAGTCAGTTTGAAGGTATGACTCTCCGAAAATTCCCGTTCACTGGAGATGTCATTTTTGTTCGAATCTTTAGAGGGAAAGATTCCATTGTTCCTCATGGAGACACGGAACTACACATGAACGATCGTTTAATCGTGACTGGCTCAAAAGAGTATGTTGACGAATTAAAACGAGAACTAGAGTTTTGTGAGTACTGTTAAATCGAGAAAAAACAAAACTTCCCAAGATATTATTCTTGGGAAGTTTTATTTATTTAAAGGGATTTTGAATATAAGCTCTAATTAATTAAGTAAGGGTAAAAATGAAGGAAGAGGATGTGTAATCATGTGGGAGAAAAAAATTATGGAAGTTAGAGAACGTTTAAAAGAAAGCTTCATTCACTTACCAGAAGAAAAGTTGAATGAAAAGCCTGCTGCCGGTGAGTGGAGTATCGCTCAAATTATTTTACATTTGGCTGGAGCTGAGAAACGCTTTATTAAATTAGCATGGAATGCAGCGGAGGAAGAAGCAGAAGCAACTGGGGAAGATATTGATTTATCTGTTTTCGAAGATACATCTAAGAAATTAAAGGCCCCAATTGAACCGACAGATGAGCCAAAGTCCACAGAATACCTGGTTCAGGCATTAGATGAGTCCAGACAAGAGACCTTGCGTTTTATAAATAAGTATTCGAAAGAGGATATTGGAAAGAAGGCAATGAATCACCACCGTTTTGGAAACATGCCCATTTGGCAGGTATTTGAGCTTTTAGGTATGCACGAGTCACGACATATTTTTCAAATTGATGAAGTGAAGAATAGAATATTATAATGATTGCAAAAAGGATGATTCATAATTACTGCTTTTCTTTTTCGGTTTATTCATGTAAAATTAGTAGCAGGTACTAATAACATGTAATAATAGGAGGATTTAAATGACTCTTTCACTTAAAGGTAAAACATTTGTGGTAATGGGAGTTGCCAATAAACGAAGTATTGCGTGGGGGATTGCACGCTCTTTACATCAATCAGGTGCAAGATTAATCTTTACATATGCAGGTGAACGTTTTGAGAAGGGTGTAAGGGATCTTGCAGGTACATTAGAGGGGGCAGAAAACTCCCTCGTCCTGCCATGCGATGTAACGAGTGATGAAGATATTGAAAAGTGTTTTGCAACTATTAAAGATGAAGTTGGAGTTATTCATGGCCTTGCCCACTGTATTGCTTTTGCCAATAAAGACGAACTTGCTGGCGATTATATGAATACAACAAGAGACGGTTTTCTTCTTGCACACAACATTAGTTCATATTCATTAACGGCTGTCTCTAAAGTAGCAAAGGACCTCATGACCGAAGGTGGAAGTATTGTGTCAATGACCTATTTAGGTGGAGAACGAGTGATGCAAAATTATAATGTAATGGGTGTAGCAAAGGCTTCTTTAGAAGCAAGTATAAAATACCTAGCAAGTGATTTAGGAAAGAATGGCATTCGTGTAAATGCCATATCTGCCGGTCCAATTCGTACACTTTCTGCAAAAGGTGTAGGTGATTTCAACAGTATCCTAAAAGAAATTGAAGAAAGAGCTCCACTCCGTCGCAATACAACACAAGAGGAAGTCGGAGATACTGCAGTATTCTTGTTTAGTGATTACTCCAGAGGAATCACTGGAGAGAATCTTCATGTTGATTCAGGCTACCATATACTCGGATAAAAAATATAACCTGATAACAAGACTTATTCTTGTTATCAGGTTTTTTAATGTTTTTTCTCAAGGTTGGCTCCATCTTTAAGAATGTTCGTGACAGAGATTAATAGTAAAAAAATCTCTCTTGAAAAATAGTTATTTTCATTTTTTTTAAAATTTCATGCTTAGAAAATCGATTTGATCGGAAGGTGTTCGACTCCTGTGGAAAAAGAGGGACAGTTCGAAAAGCGGAGGGAATTTGTCCAGGTGCTTATGACCTCGAGTCCCTAATCCCGCCGCGAGCTCGACAGGTGAGACCCCGGTAGCAGAGGAGGCTCACTGCCCGTCCCGCGGAAAGCAAGCATCCTGTCACTGAAATCAAATACTATTTCTTATCTGAAATAGCAACATCTTTACGAAAAGAACCTTCGTAAGGATCACAAAGCTTATTTTTTAATAAAATGTCCGTTTGGTTATTTTCTCATGAAACCCCTGGGCACTTCTCGCATACATATAGAAGTGGAGAAGTAATAGGAGGTGTTTGTATGAAAAAGGAAAAATCAGCAAAGAAGGAACCATTACTCTATATTCAACAACCTAAACTTGAGAACGTTAAGGCGAATATGCAAGTAACATATCGCTCTTCAAAGGCGAAGCCTAAAGAAGTAAAGCCTGTTGAAGAGATGTCATCGAGTAAAAAAGAGAATTCTTCTTACCAAAGAAAGATTGGAACAGAAGAGCCATATCAGGATGAAAAAGAATTTAAGAAATCAACGAATGAAAAAGACGAAGAAATTGCACAAAATACATCAAGTAAGGAAGAGAAATTTTCAGGTGCCTCAGCTTTTAGAAAAGTCAAACCCTTTAAAGAGCTTAGTATAGACGAGAAGTTAGATTATATTTCTGAAAGCATTTCAGGGAAAGTACCTTTTCCTTGTGAATTTTCCACTGAGGAATCTTCTCATAAAGGTGTAATGACCAATGATGCTGGTAATGAAATTACAATAAAAACTTTTCAGGGAGAAGAATTTACGATTAAAAGAAGTGCTTTGAAATCCATCAAAATGATTGGCTTGCATTAATAGAGCCAGACGGGAAATCCCGCCTGGCTTTTTGTTCTTTATAGAGTGTAGTGGTTAAACAGTCGGATCCGCTTTTCGTTGGTGTCCAGCTCCAGGGCTTAGGGGCTCGAGGTCATTTCGTGAGAATCCCATAAGGCAAAGAACGCCTTTTGGGATTCCCTCAAAATGCTTGTCGCCCCAAATCAAAGCCCTTCCGCTTTTCGTTAATGTCTAGCTCCGCCTCCTAGTCCCTCGAGGTCACAAGTGAAAAATCCCCAAAGGCAAAAAACGCCTTTAGGGATTTCTCATTTGTGCTTGTCGGGCCTAAACAGTCGGCTCCGCTTTTCGTTTAGTCTTCGCACTCTAGTTCAACGTGTACATCTTTGATACATTGAATAGCACAGAAGCAATCAAGGTCTACTGTGATACACTCTCCAGTGAATACCCATTCTGTCATATTAGATAAAGAATCCATAGTATCTTCATCAGAATGCAGTTCGTAATCAGGTCTTAACACTTGAAGTGTTGCACAACAATTGTCAAATACTTCTTTTACTCGGAAAAACGGTGATTTCCAAGGGCGGCCCTTGATGTGTGCTTTAAATGTATCTCCATTTTTAAGATATAGCTTGAAAATACGTGTATTTAAACGATTGGACGGACTTACCATTGAACCTAGTGGCTCAAGGAAACAATCATTTTTACAATCATTACACTCTTCGCCAGCTACGTCTTGGATATCTTTTATAGCACGAACGGCTTGACATACACAACCGCGATCTCTTGCACCAGCAACTCTATCTCTATCTCTTCCGCAACCCATATAAAAGTTCCTCCTTAAAATAAATTTCATTTACACTTATAACATATTGTCTAATAGGCAATTAGGTAACGGACATCTGCCCTCTTTTGGAAATTTGGGCTTGTATAATTTGTATAAGGAAAGGAATTGATTGAAGTGGGAATACCTTTCGTCGAACTATTTTGCTTGGGCTTAGCTGTATTTCGATTGACTCACTTGATTGTATTCGATAAGATAACTGAATTTATTAGGTCCCCTTTTTTTGATGAAGTAACTGAGCCTTCGGAGAATGGTGAGGAAGATATTTACCTGATTCCGAAGAAAGGGGGAATCAAAGGATTCTTGGGTGAGTTACTTTCTTGTTACTGGTGTACAGGAATGTGGGTGGCCATCAGTCTATATGGATTGAATAACTATTTCCCGTCAATTTTTGCTCCTATTACCACAATTTTAGCGGTTGCTGGTATTGCTTCAATACTTGAAGCTGCTGTTCAAAGTTGGTCAGGTACTGATTAAAATTAGGTAATTAGTGGAAACAAGCTTTCCTTCTATCACATACAATAATGAAGAAGGAGGCTTGTGAAAATGAAAAAATATTCTACAAACAGTAAGAAAAAAGCAACAAAGACGAAAAAGAAAAAAAGCTGCGGATGCGGATCAAAAGTGAAAAAAAATTAGGCTGCTCTTAATGAGCAGGCCTTTTTTTTTCATAAAATTAGATTTTATGAAAAAAATAAAGAGTGAGTACAGAAAAAGAGGGATGTGTCATGACAAGAAAATGGTTATTGGTTACGGTTAGTGTCGGAGTGTTAATGGGGTGTGCCAACAAAGAAGACGGTGGCGAAAGTAAAATTGCTCTCTTGAAAACAACAAATCCCCCACCAATTGAGTTGGTTGAAAATCCTGAAACAGATAGTATTGGTCATGCTATTAAGAAAGAAATTTCAAAAATGAAAGAACTTTATGATGTTGCAGTAATTCAAGGTAAGGATAACGTTTTAGTAGTGTATAAAGTAAAACATTTCAAAAGATTTCAAATGAAGAAAATTGAAAAGAAGATGGATAGTTATCTAGAGAAAAAATATCCAGAAGAGGATTTTATTTTATCAAGTGATTATAAAATTTTTTTAGAGACTGTTCGATTAAAAGAAAAGATTGAGAACGGTTCGATTTCGAAGAAGGATGCTGAAAAAAAATTCAAAGAAATCGTTAAGCTTCAAAAGGAAAAAACGTAGGAGGAATAAGTAGTGGGAAAAACTCCAAAAACTCCCGAACAAATGAAGTATGAGAACTTAGAAAAGCAATATGAAACAAAGAGACCCCTTATGAAAAATATCATAAAGGCTTTCTTTGTAGGAGGATTTATTTGTTTTATAGGACAGGTTATATCCTATTTTTATATTTATTTTTTTAACTTCACGGAACAAACCGCTGGAAATCCAACCGTTGCAACAATGGTATTTATAGCCATGCTTCTTACGGGCTTTGGTGTATATGATCATATTGGACAATTCGGGGGAGCAGGCAGTGCTGTCCCTGTAACAGGGTTCGGAAATGCTGTCATTTCTGCAGCAATAGAACATAAAACAGAAGGCTATGTATTAGGAGTCGGAGGAAATATTTTTAAACTAGCTGGTTCTGTCATTGTATTCGGAGTTTTTTCTGCATTTGTAGTCGCCTTAATTAAGACCATCCTAATACAGCTGGGGGTGATTTAATGCTTCAGGGTTCAAGAACATGGTTATTTCCAACAAACCCTGCCATCCTTTCTACTGGTGTAGTGGGTGGACCATTTGAAAAGCAAGGGAACCTTTCAGGTGATTTTGATCAATTTTATGATGATTTGTGGATGGGACAGAACACCTATGAAAAAGCGAACAGAACACTAATTGAGGATGCTGTACAAATAGCTCTAGAAAAACAGTCCCTTCAAAGTAGTGATGTTCAATTTTTCCTTACAGGAGATTTAATCAATCAAATTACTCCTTCAAGCTTTGCTGCCAGAACTAACGGTATCCCTTATTTCGGGTTATTCGGTGCATGTTCTACTTCAATGGAAGGCCTGGCTCTTGCTGGATTCTTAATAAATCATAATGGTGCAGAATGTGTTGTAACGGGTGCTTCAAGCCATAATTCCGCAACGGAAAAACAGTTTCGTTATCCGACAGAATATGGTGGGCAAAAACCTCCAACAGCTCAATGGACGGTTACGGGTGCAGGTTATGCCGTAGTCGGGAGCGGATCGAAACTGACTACGTCAGCACCAAGAGTTACATCTGCCACAATTGGAAAAGTCCTTGATCTGGGTTTATCAGATCCATTTAATATGGGAGGTGCTATGGCACCAGCTGCCGTAGATACCATTGTCGCCCATTTTCAGGATCTAAATAGAGATCCATCTTACTATGATCTAATTATTACAGGGGATCTTGCAACAATCGGAAGGAAAACAGCGCTTGAGTTGCTTAAAGAAAAAGGATATACAGTATCAGAGAAGAAATTTCAAGACTGTGGTCTATTGATTTATGGAAGTGATCAACCAGTACAGTCAGGTGCAAGTGGTCCAGGGTGCTCTGCAACTGTATTGTATGGTCATTTATTAAATGAAATGAAAAAAGGAACCTATAAAAGAATATTGGTAATAGCCACAGGGGCACTGTTATCACCTTTAACCTTTCAACAAGGAGAAAGTATACCTTGTATTGCCCATGCCGTTTCCATTGAATATTTATAAGAATAAGAAAGGAGGGTCACATTGGTATGCTAGCAATGTTTTTCTGGTCTTTTGTAATAGGTGGAGTAATTTGCGTCATAGGTCAATTGATGTTTGATGTTGCGAAATTAACTCCTGGTCATACTTTGAGCTATTTAGTCGTAGCGGGCTCTATACTTTCGGGATTGGGGTTGTATGAACCTTTGATTGATTTTGCAGGAGCAGGTGCCACAATTCCAATTACAAGCTTTGGAAACGCTCTCGTAAATGGAGCAATGCAGGAATCTCAAGAACACGGACTTGTCGGAGTATTAACAGGAATGTTTGAAGTTACCAGCTCAGGTATATCAGCTGCCATCATATTTGGATTTATAGGAGCTCTCCTTTTTAAACCAAAGGGGTAATAGGGGTGAAGGGTTATGCCAGAATATTTAGAGGTAGCATTTCGGAGTATATTTATCTTACTTTCTTTATTTTGTATTACAAAATTACTTGGGAAAAAACAGCTTTCAAAATTATCTTTTTTTGAGTACATTACGGGTATTACAGTTGGAAGTTTAGCAGGTACTCTTTCGATGGATCTCCAGCTTCCGTTAAGTGAAGGATTAATGAGCATTCTCATCTGGTTTGTATTCCCTTTCTTATTTTCCTACTTGTCACTTAAGAGTATTAAGTTTAGACGATTTGCTGAAGGGAAACCGACTGTCTTTATTAAAGATGGAGAGCTAGATGATGCGGCTTTAAAGAAAGAGAAATATTCCGTGGACGAATTACTCGAGCAGCTTCGAAAAAAGGATGTATTCCGAGTGTCGGATGTTGAATTTGCTTCATTAGATACAAATGGAGATTTAAGCGTTATGCTAAAAAAAGAAAAACAGCCTCTTGTAAAAGAAGATGTATTTCAAATGTTACAAATCGCTAGCCCTCCACAAGCCGTAATAACAGATGGTGAGATAGATATAGAGGCTTTGAAGGAGGTTGGATTTCCTAAACCCTGGCTAATGAAAGAGATATCCAATAGGCATCTAACGCTTGATAAAATATTTCTAGCTCAATTAGACAGAGAGGGAAACCTGACCTTCGACCTCTACAATTGGACAAACACACAATAAATTCATCAATAGCCCATACGAAAGAGAGTCATATTACATATGTTAGTAATGACTAAAGGTAAAGAGAGGTGATACTCAATGCCTTACGGATATGGATATGGCGGCTGTGGCTACCCAGGAGGTGGATACTACGGTTCTACATTTGTACTAATCGTAGTATTATTTATCTTATTAATCATCGTCGGTGCTAGCTTCTATAATTAATTAAGTAGGATAAAAATAGTAAGATTTCTCAATTAGAGGGATCTTGCTTTTTTTATGCTTTGAATATGAGCAATTAACAATTCCTTATCACCCTCTTCTTTATGCTTACATAAGATATTTATAGTTAAAAGGAGGCGTGATGTGAAATGAATAATAATTTCTTTAAGAACTTGGAAAAGAAAACAGGCGTGGATATGAATGAAGTGTTTCAACTTGCTAATTCATTACAAAATGCAAATTTCAAAGATGAAGCGACTGTAAGAAGTGTTATCAAACGTGTATCTAAAATTGCTAATAAACCCGTAAATAAAGAGATGGAAGATAAAATTGTTAAATCGATTGTAAATGAAGGTAAGCAATTAGATTTTGGCACCATCTCAAACATGATAAATAAAGGTAAAAAATAATACATGAGAACAATTTGGGGAGGATGGTCATAAAAATACGTTGTTCTACGTATTTTATGTTAATTCTCCCTTTATTTAATGTCACATTTAAGTAAGTAGAGCGAAGGTAATGTTTTTTGTACAAACTTTTCACTTAATAAATTTAGTTTTACATACCATATAAACGTTTTAAATAGATGAAGATATGGGTATTAAATCATTAAGGAGGTCATAAATATGGGATACATTGCTCCAATACCACAACATCAGTATAAACAATATCAAGAAAGAGAAATCAAAGTAGAAAAACACCCATTTAAATTTTTCCCCGTTCAACCTATAAAACCATTAAAAAATAAGCCGGATACAAATGATGAAGAAATGCATGAAAATCATTTAAGATATTCTGTGAATACAACCAACAGTACAAACCTTCAAAAACCATCTGTTCCACCAGAGATATTAGCCAAAGTTACAGGAAAAGGCAGTTACTTTAACGAATACGTATAAAAAGAAAAGCGGAAACGACTTGACCAGCCCCGACAAGCTTAAGGCGAGCATGGTAAAAAGGCGTTTTTTGCTTTTTTGCAGAATGATCTTATGACATTGTCAAAGAACCTCATTTCTATTGATTTTTGGAGAGCGAAGGTGAGAAAGTGAAACTTCAACAATTAAATGAACATTGTTATGTTTTTACAGGAGCTGTCAATATTGGTTATTGTACGAGGGATGGAAAAGGTCTTTTAATTGATACTGGCTTGGATGATTCATCCATTAAAAAGGTTGAAAAGATATTAAATCAAAAAGGCTTTCCTTTAGATTATTGTATTATTACTCACGCCCATACGGATCATTTTGGAGGAGCTAGTTATTTACAAAAAAAATTGGAAATACCATTGTTTGCACCAAGCCTAGAAAAATCCATACTAGAGCATCCTATTTTAGAACCTATCTATCTCTTTAATGGAGCAAAACCTATAGGAGAATTAAGGAATAAGTTTCTTGAAGGACAAGCGGTGAATATCGATTATGAAATTAATACCGGTAATAATACAATAGGGCCGTTCGCTTTTCAGGCTATACATTTACCGGGACATTCATATGCTCAGGTGGGAATATTAATAGAAGATATTTTGTACGCAGCAGATAGTTATTTTGGGGAAGATGTTCTAAAAAAACATATTATTCCTTTTATAGTAGATGCTGATCAGACCATTTCATCCCTGGAAAAACTGTTTGAATTAAAGTGCAAAGGAGCTGTCCCAGGTCATGGAGAATTTGAAGAGCTTTTTTATCATACAGTAAAGCAAAATATTAGCCTTCATAATGAGAGATTACATACACTTTTATCACTAGTAAATGAATCCGGTGCAGGAGTATCTTTTGAGAACTTATCGAAGAATTTCCTGAATATTCACGGGGTGTTTGCGAAAAACATAGGACAATGGCTATTGTTCAGAACATCCATAACAGCTTATCTGACTAGTCTTGAACGTAAAAAATTAATTCAGTTCATCCTAAAAGACAATGAACTGATGATTGTATCTGCTTAAATTAATATCCTTGAATCAATAGGCTTTCACCATCTTGCCATTCGGCGTATAATACGTCTTTTGGGGATTGAAAGCCTTGTTTCTTTATCTCATCCATTAGCCAGGATTCTTCATACTCCGCCAATGTTAAATTGTCATGAACCACTTCTCCATCCACAATCAATGAAAGGGGGAGAGTTGCTTTTGTTGGGAGTAAGTTCAAATCATGTCGTTGAACGCTATCAAACATTGATTTTCGTATAACACTTAGAGTACCGTCTGATTCTAGTAGTGCATATTCGCATTCCCGTATTGAGAAAATATCTTTTGCTCGAAGTAAGTGTTGAAGTTGATTAAGATCCAAATGATTTTTTTTTAGCTCTTTGAAGTCAATTTTCCCTTTATTGATAATGATGGCCGGTGTTCCTTCTAATAGATGTCGGAAGCGTCTGGATTTTTGAGTGACATACTCTGTGAAGAAAATCAAACTGCCCCAAATAGTAATGGCTGAAAGTATTTGTACAACAGTCGTCTTCCCATCATAAAGGGAGTTCCCAACAAGCTCACCAAGAATTAATGCAGAAATGAAATCAAATGCAGATATTTGTGTGATTTGTGTTTTTCCGAGAATTTTTGTGATTAATAGTAAAGCAAAATAACCAATAATTAATTCTACTGCAATTGACTTAATTTCCAATATGGGTTCCCCCTTCCCATTTATTTCATCATTATCGACTAGTTAAGATTAGTTTATACCTTAACAAAATGGGAGAAAATAAAACAAAAAGAACAAAACTATTGAGCCATATCGGCTTAAAGTTTTGTTCTTTTTGTTTTATTAAGATATCATTTTTTTCATTGTTTTATGGGGGATACCTGCGTCTAAAAATTCTTCAGAAGTTATTTCATAACCTAATCCCTCATAAAAAGGAATTGCATATGTTTGAGCATTTAATTTCAGACTCGATAATCCTTTTTCCCTAGCGTAGTCCTCAATTGCGAGCATGATCTCTCTTCCTGCTCCCTTACCTCTTAACGATTTAAGTACACAAATTCTTTCTACTTTGCCTATACCATCAACGATGCGGAAACGACCAGCACCAGAAGGGCGTTTACCATCAT
This sequence comes from Rossellomorea aquimaris TF-12, assembly GCF_001648555.1. Lineage (GTDB taxonomy): Bacteria > Bacillota > Bacilli > Bacillales > Bacillaceae_B > Rossellomorea > Rossellomorea aquimaris. Next base: position 177,006 of record NZ_LQXM01000026.1, read on the forward strand.
ACAGTACAAAGTGAGTAGAATCATTTTCAAATGAATCGATTTCTTCTTCAAGAGGAACCTGTTGTTCATCCACAAATACTGTTTTTCTGACAGAGAACACTGCTTGAATTTGATTTTCTGTTGTCGCAATCTCTACCTTCAAAGAGTTAACAGTCCTTTCCTAAGCGGAATGTTTCATAGACTGTCCAGGATCCATTTTCTAATTGATATAGTAAGTGGAAACGATCGATGGTCTCTTCATGATTCACACCCATCATGGTTAGAGAACCAAAAATATCTGAGTGCTCATCATTAGAAAGCTTTTGAGCAATTGTAATGTGAGGAACGAAGGCGTATTCTGGTTCGTCTCCCATAAAGTTTTGATGGTGCATGTCATGGTGAAGACCCTCTAACTCAGTCGTTGATTCAACCTTAAAATAAATGACATTGTTAACTGGCTGAAAGGAGCTAACTTTATATACTTTTAAATTAAACGGATCATATTTTTTGGCAATATTTGTGAGTTTATCTGCGATATCTTTAATTTGAACATCGTCAGCTGAAAAGACATTTTTTAATGTTAAATGTGGTGGGATTAACGCATAATGAGGATCATAACGTTTCCGATAAGAATTTGCTTTATCTTGTAGCTTTTTAGATGGGAAAATGACAATACCGTAGTTCATTTTCTTCATTCCTCCTCCATAGTTACGTTCGTGTATAACTTCTTGTTTAACTTATAGTATAGCAAATTTTTAAAAAATTTAATATAGGACGAATGAAAGACAATTTTCTCTTTATGTAAAGGGATATAAGGAAAGGCAAGAGTTGACTGTACATCATTCACTTGCCTTTATATACCATCCTTTCAGTATTAGCTAAACATCATCTTTAATGCTCGTTTTAAATCCGGCTGCCAATGCTTCCAAGTGTGGTCACCATCGAACTCTTCATAAAAGGATGAATACCCTTTTTCTTCAAACAAATCGTGCATTTGTCTGTTTGGTTTCAAAAAGTCCTTTGTTTTTCCATCGGTGGTTTTTACCTCGGTTTCATTCTTACCGATAATATGATAAATCGATAACAACTGTGGTTGAGAAAATTTTTCAACGTCTTCCAACACTTTTTCATTTACAAAAGGTGATTGTAATAGAACTTTACCGAATGTGTTTGGGTATTTTAATGCTGTCATTAACGAAACAGTTGCTCCTAGTGAATCTCCTATTAATGCACGTCCCATACCCATATGGTAGGTAGGATAATGTTCGTCTAAGTATGGAACCAGCTCATGCGCTAAAAAGCGAATATAAGCATCGTTCTCCTCACCATTAGGATGATATTTTCTTCTGCGGTCTTCTACATCCTTATAGGGTACACCGACAATTATCATATTTTCAATTTCTCTATTGGAAAGTAATTCATCAGCTAAACGGGGGATTCTCCCAAGTTGAAAATAATCCTTCCCATCTTGTGTAATTAATAGTGAATATTTATATAGAGGAGAAAAGGTAGCAGGGAGATATACCAGCATCTTAATCTCTTCATTTAATTCTTTACTAAAGAGGTTTAATTCGTTTACAGTTCCTCTTGCAGCGGTCATGTTTTACCCTCCTAAATAAGTGTTAACGTTTACAGAAAGATTGTATCATAATCTCTTAAAGAATTCCCGGAAGCTGATTACAATACGAATATTCTTAAAAATGATATAATTTAAGAACGAAAAAACAGAATTAAAGAGGGGAGTCATAAAATGAATAAGCCAGTGCATTCAAGAGATGTAACAAAAGCGGCTTTAAAGAAGCTTAAAGAAAGAGGCGTTAGAATAGAAGATATTGCTGAGATCGTCTTTGAAATGCAATATCCATATAACAATCAACTAGATATGGAAGATTGTGTAGATAGTGTGAAGAAAGTCTTGCTTAAGAGAGAAATTCAGCATGCAATACTAGTAGGAGTTGAATTGGATCAACTTGCTGAAGACAAGAAGTTATCAGAGCCGTTACAATCGATTGTTGAACAAGATGAAGGTCTATTTGGAGTAGATGAAACCATTGCATTAGGTGCAGCTTTAGGCTATGGAAGTATTGCTGTCACAACCTTTGGCCATTTGGACAAAAATAAGATCGGTATTATTCGAGAGTTGGATACCAAAAGCGGTAATGGGGTTCATACATTCTTAGATGATATAATAGCCAGCATTGCTGCGAATGCTTCTTCAAGAATTGCCCACAGTCTTCGTGACAGAGATGAAAACATCTCTGAGGAAGATAAAATGCATTTTGAAGACGAGGAGCTTATTGGATAAAAAGAGTAAGAAGCTGGTATACAAACCAGCTTTTTGTTTCGGATTTTATTTGCAATTCATAGTTCTTTCATACCTAATTATGAACAGCCATTTAGTAAAAATATACTTAATTGGATTTTTTATAAGGATTTTTTTGAAATTGAGTATCAAATTTGACATAAATATTACAGTATGTGATACAATTATTAAATGAAAAATACAAATTTAATAGGGGGAATAAGAATATGAAAAAACGCAGTTTATTTCTAGGTACTGCTCTACTTCTAGTCCTATCAGTAGTTCTTGCAGCATGTGGCGGTGGAGCAGGTGGCGGATCGTCAGATGGTGAAGGAAACAAAGATGTTGACTTCATTGGTATTGCTACTGGTGGAACAGGAGGTACATATTACCCGTTAGGCGGAACTTTCGCAAAAATTATTCAAGATGAAGCTGGTATTAAATCAACTGCATCAACTTCTGGAGCATCAGCAGAGAATATGGCTTCCATTAAAGATGGAAAAACTGAAATCGCTTTTACACAAACAGATATTGCATCATATGCATCTGAAGGTACAGAAATGTTTAGTGATAATAAAGTAGAAAATGCTCGTGGTATTGCTACTCTATATCCTGAAACGATTCAAATCGTAACAACGAAAGATTCTGGAATTAAGTCTGTTGAAGACCTAAAAGGAAAAGTTGTTTCTGTCGGTGAAGCTGGATCAGGTACATTACTAAATGCTAAGCAGATTCTAGAAATTCATGGTATCAAATTAGAAGATTTAGAAGCACGTAACTTATCATTTGATGATTCTACCACTGGTATTCAGGATGGAACTATCGATGCTGCTTTTATTACATCAGGTACACCAACTGGTGCGGTTGAAGGATTAGCTGCAACAGAAGATATTGCGATCGTTCCTGTTGAGAAAAGCAAAATTGATGAATTAATCGAAAAATATCCTTACTATGCTGAAGATGAAATTCCAGCAGGTACGTACAGCAAAGTAGAGGGAGCAACACCAACAGTTGCTGTTCGTGCAATGTTAGTAACGAATGCGGATATTTCTGAAGATGTTATCTATAAAGTGACTAAAGCAATTTTTGAAAATACTGATAAAATTACTCACGCAAAAGGTGAGGTAATCAAAGCTGAAAATGCTCTTAAAGGTATGGGAATCGAATTACATCCAGGAGCGAAGAAGTACTTTGATGAAAAAGGAATTTCAAAAGAATAGTAATTCACCAAAAGAGAAATGAAGGGATAGGCCGTTAAAACCGGTCTATTCTTTTGTTTTGGTCTAGGGGAAAATTTAGTTTGAATGCTTCTTAGGAAGGTTAACTCTATGAATGACTATTTGAATAATGGGGGTACTCGTAATGAAAAGGCTTTTATTCGTAGGAGGAATACTCATTGTTCTTATTCTCTTATTTTTCTTTTTAATTCCCATGCAAACTTACTTGGTTATAGAGTCGAGAGACAAGGATAGCACTGAACCTGTCTTGTTCTATATTTCTGAAGGAGATACTTTTTCTGTGCGGTACACACACTCCATTCATCTTTCAGAAGTAGAAGAATTCTATCGCCAAACACCTCCCCTTCACATTCAACAAACCATGCTACTGTATGAAGACACTTCGATTGGTATGCCTGCAAACGCTGAAGGAAACGAAAATTTCGAAGTCACAGAGGAAGGGAAATATTTAATATCAAACATGAATAGAAAGTTCCCATTTATTGATATTCAAATTGGACAAGTTATAGCAAATCACCGTTTTGTTTATAAGAATAAAGAGTATCCTTTAGCGAATTATTTTGAAAAGGGATCGATTGTCCGAATGGAATTTAAAAAACTATCACTTTTTAATCAATGGAAAGGAGTGACTGTTGTTGGAAAAAGATAAAGAATTTGAGTCATTAACAGCAGAACAACAACAAGAATTATTAGAAAAATATGACCCGGAGTCTTCCACTCGAAAATTACATCACGGTATGTTCAAGTGGATTATTTTCTTTGGATTATTATCATTTTCATTGTTCCAATTAGTAGCATCTATTTCTCAGATATTACCAAGACAACTTTTATTATCTATACATTTAGGATTTGCTCTATCTCTAGTATTCCTTTTGTTCCCTGCAAGAAAAAAGAATGTACGTAAGGATAAAATAGCTTGGTATGATGTTATTTTAGCAGTAGTTTCAGTTGGGATTGGAGCTTACTGGCCGATTATGCAGGATGATATCGTTAACCGTGTAGGTTTAATGACATCCTTAGATTTCTACGTTGGTTTAATAGCTATTCTTTTAGTTCTTGAAGCAACTAGACGTGCGGTGGGGCTTCCAATTACCATTATTGCTTCATCCTTCCTGCTATATATGTATTATGGTAGGCAGATGCCAGGATTCCTTGCTCACCGAGGATACGATTTAGATGATATCGTGAAAACCATGTTCTTTACAGGAGAAGGTATCCTTGGAACTCCATTATACGTTTCTGCTACCTTTATCTTCTTGTTCTTATTATTTGGATCTTTCCTTGTGAAAACCGGTGTTGGTCAATACTTTAATGACCTGGCTGTTGCCATTGCTGGGAAGCGAACTGGTGGACCTGCAAAGGTTGCGATTTTCTCAAGTGCCTTACAAGGAACAATTAGCGGAAGCTCTGTAGCAAACGTAGTTACATCCGGTTCATTTACCATTCCAATGATGAAAAAACTTGGGTACCGTAAAGAGTTTGCAGGCGGAGTAGAAGCGGCTGCATCAACAGGTGGTCAGCTGATGCCACCAATCATGGGAGCTGCTGCTTTCTTAATGGTAGAGTTCATTGGTGGAATATCCTATTGGGATATTGCAAAGGCTGCTGCTATACCTGCAGTTCTTTATTTTACAGGAATTTGGATCATGACACATTTTGAAGCGAAGCGAATAGGTCTTCGTGGCCTTACTGAAGAAGAAATGCCTAATCGCAAAGAGGTTCTAAAGAAAATTTACTTATTGCTTCCGATATTAACTGTCATTATTTTGTTAGTAAGTGGTATGAGTGTTATGAGAGCAGCACTTTGGTCCATAGTAGCAACAGTGGCCATTAGTGCCATACGAAAAGATACTCGGATAGGCTGGAAAGATGCCATTGATGCTCTAGTAGATGGTGCAAGAACAGCCCTTTCAGTAGCCGTAGCAACGGCAGCTGCTGGAATTATTGTAGGAGTTGTAACCAAAACAGGTTTAGGATTAACGTTAGCGAATGGTCTAGTAGACTTAGCAGCGGATTTAACTAATTCTGCTCAGGCAAAGCTTCTTCTAACATTATTCTTTACGATGATTGCATCGATTGTTTTAGGAATGGGTTCTCCTACGACAGCAAACTATGTAATCACTTCAACGATTGCTGCACCTGCGATTATCTTATTAGGTGCACCTGAATTAGCAGCCCATTTATTTGTATTCTACTTTGGGATTATTGCTGATATCACTCCACCAGTAGCGCTAGCAGCTTTTGCTGCAGCCGGTGTCTCTGGCGGAGAACCAATACGTACTGGAGTCAATTCTGCAAAACTAGCCATTGCAGCATTTATTATTCCTTACATGTTTGTTATGTCCCCAGAGTTATTAATGATTGATACGACTATTCCAAGCCTGCTATGGGTTATATTTACAGCTGTAACTGGTATGATGGCCATCGGAGCCGGAATGATTGGCTATTGGTTCCGGAGAGTATATGTCATCGAGCGAGTTCTGTGTGTCATTACAGGACTGTTGTTGATATATCCTGAAGGTAGTACGGATATATACGGATTAATTTTATTTGTAATCATGTTAGGACTACAATACTTCATCAAAAGGGAAGATAAACACCCTACGAAAGCAACGGCATAAATTGAAAGAAGCTGACTTGTTGAAGTCAGCTTCTTTTTTATGGTTGAGGGATAGGGTGTAATTGAAAAAAAGATGATTTATTCAATTTTTGAAGTTAAGAAATATTATAGTCTTGTCTCGAAGAAAGTGGGAAAGCAGCTAAAATGGACTGAATTCGGAACGTTCGAATATCTTTACGAAGAAAGCAGTAGCCAACAACATATTCACCTTTCAAATGCTTTACGAGTATCCGTCTCTTAGAGAATTGTTGATGACTCATATAAATGATTTCAATGGCTCGTTTTTCTTCAAGAGATCGTTTGAGTGTATGAATCATAGTCGTACTCCTTTTATAAAAGGTATACTATAAGTATATACGAACAAACGTTCTTTATTCGGAGATGTTTATTTTTTTGAACTTTAACTTTTAGAATGTTAAAGAAGTCATTGACAATTTGTCTGCTATGAATATAATTGAATATGTAGCTTTAAACAACGATCTGTTAGCTCAGCTGGGAGAGCATCACCTTGACAGGGTGGGGGTCGGGGGTTCAAGTCCCTCACAGGTCATATTTTAATAAAAGGCAGGAATCTTATTTGAAGATTCCTGCCTTTTTGTTTTTTATGTTTATAGTCAAAAGAAAAACTGTAGACGATTTGCTACAGTTACTTAAACATTATTCATTTGCTTCTAATTCTTCTTCAAAGAAAAACGTTCCAGGGTGTTCTTTTACGATATAAGAATATCGCTTCATGTTTTTAACATATTGCCATTTCATAACTGTCACTGATTCACCAGTTTCTTTTATCGTTACGATTGCACCATCACTATATCGATTTTTAGAAGATTTCATTCGGCACTTCCTTTCATATTTATTATACCATAAAAAATATGCTTCTTTTGTCTTATCCTAATCGGAAATAAGATTTAATTTGCTAATTCATTCGCCGAGTTTTATCTGAATATTTCATGTTTATACTATAAGTATAACCAAGAAATCAAAGGAATATGGAACGATTTTAGGTATTCGTTTTAGATCGAGCTTAGATCAAATTACAGCATTTTTCACTTTAGATGTCTGACCTTTAAATCTTACATCCCAACTACTTGATTATTTATTTAATTGCTGTTATTCTAAGGGAGAATTATTTTTGTTCGGTATACAAGGGAAGAACAAGATTTGCTTTTCACCTGATATCGCAAGAATAGTAATACATTGTGTGTAACGCACTTTAGGAGGCAACAAACATGGAAAATGGTAAAGTAAAATGGTTTAACGCAGAAAAAGGTTTTGGATTCATCGAAGTAGAAGGTGGAGACGATGTATTCGTACACTTCTCAGCGATTCAAGGTGAAGGATTCAAATCTCTTGACGAAGGTCAAGAAGTTTCTTTCGACGTAGAACAAGGCGCTCGTGGACCACAAGCAGCTAACGTTCGCAAAATGTAATTAAAACTTACTTTTCAAAAACAGACCCATTTTTGGGTCTGTTTTTTTGTTTTAATGACTGGACTGGTCTCAAGTGTAGAAAATAATTTTCGTTATTCACACTGATACGGGAAAATGTGTGATTTATACGGATAAAAAGATGAGGATTACAGATAAATATAGGATACTTACGGGATAAACCTATATTCCAACGCAATAATGAGCCAATTCAACGGAAATCAGACAATGACCTGACCTCATGTAGATAATAAATTAGAATAATTTTCGTTATTCACAGGGAAACGGATAAATCAGTATTTTTCACGCATAAAGGAATGAAATTTACGCAAAAATGTAGGATACCCCCGCAATAAATATACATTCCACCGTAAAAACAGCCAAATCAACCGATAAAAAACCCAACACTGTTCTGAGATAAATTTGATATTCCACAGAGATAATAAAAAAACGTCCATGAACTGTTCATGGACATTTTTATTATTTTCCTAAGTCTTTTTTGGTTATTTCACTTCGAATATTTATTTCTTTTGAGAATTCCGTGTCATTTCTCTTATTGTTAGGGTACTTGTTTTTTCGTTCACGATTATCATTCTTGTTGGTCAAAAGGTTGCCTCCTTCGTAAATGGTTGTACAGGAATAGGTTGTACAATGAATAAAATAATATGCTAGTTAATAAAAGACAGAATTTGTTCTTGGGCATCCCTTAGAAGCAAATGGAGCTCGAATTATGGTAAGTATGATGCATGAACTTGAACAAACGGGTGGTCGGTATGCACTACAAACCATGTGTGAAGGTCATGGTATGGCAAATGCTACAATAATACAAAGAAATCAATTAAGGAAAAAAGAGTGACTATGTCACTCTTTTTTGTTGAATTAAAGACATATAAGTCGTAATGAAAATTGTGCGTAACATGATATAGTAAGGAATGGAATGAAATGAATGTCTATATTTAAAAATTTATCATCGAGAAAAAAGGAGATAGAACCATGAAAAAAATCTATGAAAAGGTAATCCAGTTTCGTGACGAGAGAAACTGGGGTCCTAATCATAACGAAAAAGATTTAGCCTTATCGATTTCATTAGAAGCCAATGAGCTTCTTGAAAACTTTCAATGGAAGACGAGTGAAGAGGCTATTTCAAGTAATCATCAAAATATTAAAGAAGAAATGGCAGATGTACTCATTTATTTAGTTCAACTTGCTGATAAAATGAATGTTGATTTGGAAAAAGAGGTATATCAAAAATTAGAAAAAAACGCACGTAAATACCCAGTTTAAAGGGTTGGTGTATATTTATACCGGTAGGATTACCCCTCATTGGTCATGATCTTAATAAAGTCATTTACGAAGGCTTGGTAGTCCAGTGTAAGGTATATTTTTGTTTGCTGATTTTTTTCTTTTTGTTCTGAACCAACTCTGAAGTCAGCTAAAGATTGTCCTTTTTCTTCACCGCAGGTTTGCACTTTCACCTTTCGTTTAATAAAATTTCCAAAGTCCGGATTCATTAATATACTGAGGGTCACAACATCATGAAGAGGTGCTCCGTTAATTCCCGGAACTAATTCTTGATAAGCTTTGAAATAAAAATCAAATACATCGTCAAGAATAGATATGAGAGGGTTATTAGATTGTTTTTTAATCATTTGAATATGTTCAGTTGTTATGACAGCATTATTCGTGACATTCAAGGGAATAGTAGTTACGTTTTCTAAATAACCGAGAACAAAGTTGCTTGCAACAGGGTCTCCATGAAAATTTGCTTCAGCCAATTTTGTTACATTTCCTGGAACAAAATAAGCCCCTCCCATAATATAGAATTCTTTTATTTTCTTTTCGAAATTCTCATCCAAGATTAATGCGGTGGCGAGGGAGGTATTTCTTCCCACATCTACAACAATGGTGTCAGGGTGGTTTTCAATTATCTTAAATATTTCACTAAAGTTTAAGAGCTTCCCTTTAATCGTATCAGGAGGTTGGAGAGGACCTAAACCATCTTTCCCGTGGATTTCCGGATAATAAATAGGGTATTTACCCGTACAGGAACGTGTAGCCCCACCAATTAAAGGAATAGAGGTTTGATTTGCTAAGTCAAGTAAATAAGCAACATTATTTGTGGCTTGTTCCTTATCTATATTTCCGTACCCTGAAACAATCCCAACTATATTTATTTCAGGGTGTAGCAAGGCATACATAATGGCAATAGAATCATCTATTCCTGGGTCCGTAAAAAGCAAAATGTTTTTCATAAAGGATCCCCTTCCTTTGGATTTATTCCAATATATGTTATATCCCCTCCTTTAAGAATGAACTTAATTGCTTTTAAGTTAGATGGGAAAAATGAATTAGCCTATTCCTTTAGAGTAAGATAACTTATCCATTATGCCTTCATATGAATAAATGGCATAAAACTGTGGTAAATAGTGAGAGTACGAATGATTTTGTGTAGAATTGAGTGGAAATCGTCAAAATAAGATTGATGAAAAATATTTTTTCGATATATTTTAACAATGAAAATTTATTTCGTATTATAATATATACGGTGAATGGATTATTTAATACATACATTGAAAGGAATGAACGATTTGAATAAACAACAAATTGGAGTCGCTGGTGTTGGAGTAATGGGCAAAAGCCTTGCTTTGAATTTTGAAAGCAGAGGATATTCTGTTTCTATATATGATGTTTCAGATGAAAAAGTAAACGAAATTTTAAAGGAACACAGTAGCAAACAAATCATTGGTTCTAGCCAAGTAGCAGAATTTGTTCAATCACTTGAAACACCAAGAAAGATAATGCTTATGGTTCCAGCAGGTACTATAACAGATAAAGCCATTGAATCATTACTTCCACACCTGGATAAAGGTGACATATTAATTGATGGTGGAAATGCGTTCTACGAGGATACAATTCGCCGTAATAAAAGTTTAGAAGAAAAGGGCATCAATTTTATTGGAGCAGGTGTTTCTGGCGGAGAAGAGGGGGCACTGTATGGTCCTGCTATTATGCCTAGTGGCCAAAAAGAAGCATATGATCGGGTAGAACCATTCTTAACGAACATAGCGGCTAAGGTAAATGGAGAGGCATGTAGTACGTATATTGGACCTGATGGTTCCGGACACTATGTGAAAATGGTCCATAATGGAATAGAGTACAGTGATATGCAATTAATTTGTGAAGCATATTATCTTATGAAAAATGTGTTAGGCCTTGATGCAACAGAGCTTCATGACATTTTTAAAGAATGGAATGAAGGAGAGCTGGATAGCTACCTTATTGAAATTACAGCCGATATTTTCACAAAAGTAGATGAAGAGACAGGTAAGCCTCTTGTCGAAGTTATTTTGGATACAGCTGGTCAGAAGGGTACTGGAAAATGGACGAGTATAAGTGCTCTTGAGCTAGGTGTTCCTCTTTCAATCATTACAGAATCCGTTTTTGCCCGTTTCATTTCTGCCATGAAGGAAGAGCGAGTGAAGGCAAGTAAAATATTGAGAGGTCCCAAAAATAATAAATTTACAGGAAATAAAGAAGATTTCATTGAAATGATTCGCAAAGCTTTATACTTAAGTAAGATTTGTTCTTATGCTCAAGGTTTTGCTCAATTACAGTCTGCATCAGATGAACATAACTGGAATTTAAAACCTGGTGAAATTGCCATGATTTTTAGAGGAGGATGTATCATTCGTGCAGGATTTCTTCAAGAAATCAAGAAAGCCTACGATCGAGATGCAAGTTTAACTAATTTATTGTTGGATTCATACTTTAAGGAAATTGTAGAGTCTTATCAAGACGAAGCAAGGGAAGTCGTAGCGACGGCTATTAAACTGGGTGTACCAGTACCAGGTTTAGCTAGTGCGTTGGCTTATTATGACAGCTATCGATCTGAGTCGCTTCCAGCTAACCTGCTGCAAGCTCAACGTGATTATTTTGGTGCTCATACGTATCAAAGGATTGATAAAGAGGGAACCTTCCATACGGAATGGATTTCAAAATAAAAGACTAGAGGGAGTATTCAAGTTTCTCGAATCTTTCCCTAAACAAAAAATGAAACCTCCTTAATGATTTTAAGGAGGTTTCATTTTTGTATAAAAGGATTTTCTAGCCTATTCTTTACTAGATGAATCTTTTTTCGTATGATGCTTTTTCTTTTCTTCGCGCTGTTCCTTTTTCAAATCCTCAAGTGGAATGGGGTCGACATTTTGCTCGCTTTCATACCGATCAAGAATGCCATCATGATCCTTATTGATTTGTTCTGGATTGTCATTTGATCTTTTGCTCATAAATATCGTCCTCCTTTATATGAAATTCTCTCTTAATGGTATTCAATACCCTCAATTCTCTCTTAAAAACCTATTCAATTTAGAGTAATTCCCTATATTCATTCTGTGAAGGATTACAACAATATTTTCAGAAATCCTTAAATAAAAAACAGCACCTTAAGTTAGGTGCTGTTTTTTGTCAAACCGATTATATTTTCACTTCAACTTTAGCATTTTTCTTTAATTCTTCTACATGTTTCACTAGTTTTTCTTGTTTTTTCTGTTGTTCCAGTTGAGTCTTAATTTGAGGTTTAACTTCTTCAAATTTAGGAGCTTCTTTTGATTGATCTTGCCCTTGTTGACCAGCATATTGGTCATAGGCTTGTTTCATTTCTTCTTCAGTCACATCTTCAATCTTAATTTCTTTTTCAACATAGTTCGTGTATTTAATATTCTCAGCAATTTGAGTTTTCAACTCTTTCATTGTAAACCCAGCTTTTTTCATTGCTTCTTCAAATTTCTTTTCGTCACCATATTGCTTCTTTACTTCTTCTAATTGCTTGTTAATTTCGTCTTCAGAAGCTGTATAACCTTTTTCCTCTGCTTGTTGCATTAAAAGGGTTTGTCCTACAAGGCTATCAATCGTTTGGTCTTTAATTTTTTTTGCAGCATCTTTGCTCGTTGGGTCTTGTCCCATTTGTTGAAATTGCATTTGAGATTGACTTAGAACATTATTATAGTCTTCACCTTTGATTTTTTCATCGTTAACAATGGCTACAATTTTATCTTTTTCAATTTTTTGTTTATCCATTTTTTTCTGCATTTCTTCCATTTTCTTAGCTTGCTCTTCTTGAGCTTTTGCTTGATCTTTGCTATTTTCTTCTGTCTTTGGTTTATTGTCAGCTTGTTTCTGGCTTTCTTCATTCGCCCCACAAGCGGCTAGTACAAGAGACATTGTTGCTAATAAAAGTGTTGTAAGTAGTTTTTTCATAATGTGCTCCTTTCAAAACTAAGGTGTGATTCATGAAAAAAATCACTTAAAGGGAATTTTAAATGATAGAGGCAGAAAAAGAAACCTTTTTAGAAAAAAGTATTGATTGTAATAAGCATGAAATACATGAAGCAGTATATTCACTCCAATAATATACAGGATGAATGCGTTTACTAATATCTTGTAGTTCATTCATGAAATCTATTTGTAAATTAAAAAGTTATCAAAAAAAAGACAGGTTAAGGATAAAATCTCTCCTTAACCTGTAAAAAGGTAATACGGGGACCAAAGAATACGGTCAAACAGCCTTCATAAAAGAATTATAAATTTTTTATATACAATACTCAAACTTCATGAGGGAGGTTATTTCTCTTCTATTTGCAATAGAACACTTGAAATTAGACGGTTTCTAGTTTATTTAGTGAAAAAAATAATTCTAAGCATATTTTAAATGATAGAATTCAAATACTCTGAAAAATCCTGAAAATGTGCGTTCCCCCGCAGGCCCAACCGAAGATGCTCACTGACCGCCCTTAAGCATTCTCTAGCTGCAATCAACTACTACTTTCTTCTCTGAAATAGCAACAATGTTTAAGAAATTTAAATAAGAAATCCTTTGATAAAATAGGGATTCACTCGCTTTTGTCGAATATATAATAGAAGGGAAAATCTGTTTTTAGGGGAGAAAAAAAGATGATTAAATCCAAAGTAGAGGAAACTATTTTTTTAAACGATGATGTTGTTACAATGCTAGATTCACTTTTACGTGACCCTACACCTTTTTGGGATGAGTTCTATAAAGATAGAGATAAGAAGGTCCCATTTTTCATAAATGCACCTGATGAAAACTTAGTTCAATATATAGAAAATAGAAAGATTATAGCTCAGGATGCACTTGAGTTAGGGTGTGGACCTGGAAGGAATTCCATTTACCTTGCCTCTAAGAGTTGTTCTGTTGATGCCATCGATTTATCTCAGGAAGCGTTAAACTGGGCTAAGGAAAGGTCAAAAGAGCAGGGTGTTCAAGTTTCTTATCAATGTAAGGACCTATTCACTCTGGATGTTTCGGCTCAATCTTATGATTTAGTTTATGATTCAGGTTGCTTACATCATATTCCTCCACACCGAAGACCTCTTTATGTGGAAAAAGTCATGTCTGTATTAAAGCCTGGCGGTCATTTTGGTTTAACTTGTTTTGCTGCTGATGATGAGGATGATCGAAATGGAACTACACAAAGTGATTGGGATGTTTATAGAAATTGGAGTATGAAAGGTGGAATGGCATATTCCAAAGAAAAGCTAGAAAAAATATTTCAAGATTTTGAACTAATTGAAATGAGAAGAATGAATCATTCTTCTGATCCCAATCAAGAGTTTGGGTTATCGTTTCTATGGGCTTGTTTATTTCAAAAAAAATAAAAGAATGATTCTATTGAAAAATGCTTTCTAATTGTTTATGATGTAACAGAACACAAAATATAGTGTTCTTTTAATAATTTATAACTACATATTGATTATAACCGTAAGTATGGTGTCTAAGTAGACTTAAAAGGGAATCTGGTGAAAATCCAGAGCTGTCCCCGCAACTGTAAGTGCTGACGAAATAAGGAACTGCCACTGTCAAATTGATGGGAAGGCCTTAAAGTAGGGTGAAGCGCAAGTCAGGAGACCTGCCGTACTTATCACGTGTTATCTTCTTCGGGAATTGGGAGGATAGAACGAGGGTAGTATTTTAGACGGCTTTTGAGTCTATAATTTTATCAACGTTTTTAAGCCCATCCTCTATTGGATGGGCTTTTTTCGATCTTTCCCTCCTTAGGATAAGTGTAGTAAAGGGAGGAAAAAACAATGTCAGTTGTCGTTAAAGAATCAGAAAGTAAACAGAAACTCATTAGGCAAGGAAATGAAATGGTAAAAGAATTGGAAAGGGATTTTCCGTCACTTTGCTTTGAGGAGTTTAAAGATAAAGCAAATCGTTATGTCTATGATCATCCTGAAATCACAATAGAAAAACTCGTTCATTTATTTATTTTATTTTCAGTAGAAAAGATTTCTGCAACGGAACCTCAGTGGACCTATGTAGCAGCATCAATATATTTGAAAAATCTTTATGAATCTAGTGCAAAATCAAGAGGTTACTCTCACAAAGAAAAGTATGGTTCCTTTCAGCAATTAATTCATACCCTGACAGAGTTGAAATTATACAACCCTTTAATATTAAAGAAATATTCAAGGGATGAAATAGAGTATTTACACACAATCATGGACTCATCAAGAGATCAATATTTTACTTATATAGGAATTGTGACTCTGGCAGAACGATATTTAACCAAGTCTCATAATGGTGTTGTTTATGAGCTTCCACAAGAACGATTCATGATTATCGCCATGACCCTATTAATGAATGAGCCTAAAGAGAAACGACTGAAGCGAATAGAAGAAGCTTATTGGGCATTATCCAATCAGTATTTAACCGTTGGAACTCCAACCTTTGCAAATGCAGGGAAAAGCTATGGACAACTCTCAAGCTGCTTCATAGATACGGTTGAAGATGATTTGAGAAGCATTTATGACGCCAATACGGATGTATCTACACTGAGTAAAAATGGAGGTGGGTTAGGTATTTACTTAGGAAAGATTAGAAGCCGGGGAAGTGATATTAAAGGCTTTAAAGGTGTAAGTTCTGGTGTCATTCCATGGATGAAGCAACTTAATAATACTGCGGTATCTGTTGATCAACTAGGACAACGACAAGGAGCTATAGCTGTATATCTGGATATATGGCATAAAGATATCTTTCCTTTTTTAGATAGTCGATTAAATAACGGGGACGAACGTCAGCGAACTCATGATTTATTTACAGGAGTCTCACTGCCAGATCTTTTTATGGAGCAAGTAGAGAAAAGGGGAGATTGGTATTTATTCGATCCTCACGAAGTAAGAAGTGTCATGGGTTTTTCTTTAGAAGATTATTATGACGAGGAGAAAGGAAGAGGGAGCTTTCGAAAAAAGTATTGGGAATGTGTGGATAATCAAACTCTTTCTAAAGAAGTTGTTCCAGCTATTGAAGTCTTTAAACGGATCATGATTTCGCAACTGGAAACAGGAACTCCTTATATGTTTTATCGAGATACAGTGAATCAACAAAATAGCAACCGCCATAAAGGTATGATTTATTGTAGTAATTTATGTACTGAAATTACTCAAAATATGAGTGCCACTGTTATGGAAGAAGAAAGAGTGGAAGGCGGGAAAATCATAACGTACAAATCTCCAGGCGATTATGTTGTATGTAATCTGGCTTCCATTTCATTAGCTAAAGCAGTGACGGACAATGAGTTAGAAAAAGTTACTTCTATTGGAGTTCGCTTATTGGATAATGTAATTGACTTGAATGAAATTCCTGTGTTGCAAGCACAGTTAACGAATCAAAGGTACAGGGGGATAGGGTTAGGAACTTTTGGTTGGCACCACTTGCTGGCGCTAAAAGGAATACAATGGGAAGGTGAAGAAGCGGTGGAATACTGTGATTCCTTATATGAAGATATAGCTTATTATACAATCCAAGCTAGTCATGAATTAGCCAAGGAAAAAGGAGCATATCCTTACTTCAAAGGATCTGATTGGTCTACTGGAGCTTATTTCACAAACAAAAATTATTATGGGAAACGGTGGGTAACTTTAAAAAATAAAGTATCACGTAACGGAATGAGGAACGGTTATTTAATGGCCGTTGCTCCAAACTCTTCGACATCCATCATCGCAGGTTCAACTGCTGGCATCGACCCTTTGTTCAGGTTGGAGTATTCAGAAGAAAAAAAGGATTATAAGATCCCTGTAACTGCGCCAGATTTATCTCCAGAAACGAAGTGGTATTACAAAACTGCGTATAATCTTGATCAACATTGGAGTATTAAACAAAATGCTAAAAGACAGAACCATATTGACCAAGGTATAAGCTTTAATTTGTATGTTCGAAATGATATTCGAGCAAAAGACTTACTATTTTTGCATTTGGATGCATGGAGGTCAGGATTAAAAACAACTTACTATGTTCGATCAACATCCGTATCGAATTTTGAAGAGTGCGAAAGCTGTCACAGTTAATGGAAGGGGAGAAGGAATCTTGAATGGTTTACAACGAAGATTACTAATTGACTCAGAAGCACCAAATCAATCAACGGCTATTATTAACGGAAAAAGCTCGAACATATTAAATTGGGACGATGTACGTTTTCCGTGGGCATACCCAAAATATAAGAGAATGTTAGGGAATTTCTGGACGCCATTTGAAATAAATATGTCGAAGGATATAAAGCAATTTCCAACACTATCTACTAGAGAACAAGAGTCCTTTTTGAAAATCATTGGTCTGCTTGCTCTCCTTGATAGTGTTCAGACGGATTATGCTGGAAAGGTAGCAGATTATTTAACCGATTCTAGCTTGAATGCGTTAATGATAATTTTAGCACAGCAAGAAGTTGTTCATAATCATTCATATAGCTATGTATTGTCAAGTCTCGTTTCAAAGAAGAGACAGGATGAGGTGTTTGATTATTGGAAGCATGACCCCATTCTTAAGAAAAGAAACGAGTTTATCACCAATGGTTATAATGAATTTGTTCTGTCTCCAAACATTGAAAATCTTTTAAAATCCATTATTTTCGATGTGATTTTAGAAGGATTATTCTTTTATTCTGGATTTGCTTTCTTTTACAATTTGGCTAGGAATCAAAAGATGGTTGCTACAAGTACAATGATTAATTATATTAATCGAGATGAACAATTACATGTGGGTCTTTTTGAAAAGATTTTTAAAGAGATAATAAGAGAGAATCCAGTTTTTGGAACAGAAGAATTAAATAACTATGGAACAGAATCATTTCGAAAGGCTGCTCTGCTTGAAATCGAGTGGGGGGAAGAGATTATCGGCAACCACATGGATGGTCTAATGATGACTGACTTGTCTGATTATATTAAATTTATGGCGAATAAAAGAGCAAAACAGCTAGGGTTTAAAGAACCATTTGAAGGATACGAGAAAAACCCTTTAAGGTGGATTGTGGCATATCAGGAAGTGGATAGAGGAAAGACAGACTTCTTTGAACAAAAATCCAGGCAATATACGAAAACCTCCGATGCAAATGGCTTTGACGAGTTATAAAAAAAGGAGAGCGATGAAAATTGCTCTCCTTTTTCAAATACCACTATTTTTTTTCAATAAATGGTCCGTAATCTCTTCTCACATGCTGTACTCCTACCCATTTTACCGTAGTAAACTCCTCTAGAGCCCATTCTCCATTGAAGCGACCCAGTCCAGAGTCCTTTTCTCCTCCAAAAGGCATATGGGGTTCATCATTCACTGATTGATCATTGATGTGGATCATTCCAGTGTGGATAGTAGAAGCTAATGCAGTTCCTCTTTCTGTTGATGAATGAATGGCACCACTTAGTCCATATGGATGCTCATTCGCTAATTTCATGGCTTCCTCATCATCTTTGAAAGGGATGATAGCTGCTACCGGTCCAAAAATTTCATTTTTTGCTATCGGCATATGATTGTTTACTCCTGTTAAAACCGTAGGATAGAGCAGGTTACCTTCAGAGTTTCCTCCAAGAATCAGTTCTGCACCTTCTGCTTTACTGCTTTCAATATCCTTTAATATTCGATCTGCTTGATCTTGATCAATTAGTGGTCCGATTTGAGTGCCCTTATTTGCGGGATTTCCAACAGTTAAATCCTTTACCCTAGATACAAAAGCCTCAACAAATTCTTCATAGACCTCTTGTTGTACCATGATTCGATTTATAGACATGCAAATTTGACCTTGATGATAAAACTTGCCAAACAATGCAGATTCTACTGCGTTATGGATATCCGCATCATCTAAAACGATAAATACGTTATTTCCACCTAGTTCTAAAGCGGTTTTTTTAAGGTTCTTACCTGCAAGTTCTCCAATATGTCGTCCTACTTCAGTAGAACCTGTAAATGAGATTAACCTAGGTATAGGATGAGTCACAATGTCGTCCCCGATTTCTGAACCTTTTCCTACAACTACATTTAACAAGCCTTTTGGAAGTCCGGCTTCTTCAAAGATACTGGCGAATAATAAACCACCGGTAACGGGAGTGTGAGTAGCTGGTTTAACTACGACTCCGTTTCCTGTTGCCAATGCTGTCGCAATAGAACGGACGGCTAAGTGAAACGGGAAGTTCCAAGGACTGATTACACCTACGACACCTAATGGTTCTCGGTATACCCGATTTTCTTTCCCAGGTACTTGAGAAGGGAGTATTTTCCCTTCCATTCTATAAGGGTAAGTTACAGCTTCCTTCATACTATTAATGGAAACTTTTACTTCCCCAGCAGCTTTCATATACGTGCTTCCAGATTCTTTAATAAGCCAATCGATAATCATATCCTTATTTTGTTCAACAAGATGGAC
This sequence comes from Rossellomorea aquimaris TF-12, assembly GCF_001648555.1. GTDB lineage: Bacteria > Bacillota > Bacilli > Bacillales > Bacillaceae_B > Rossellomorea > Rossellomorea aquimaris. Next base: position 196,277 of record NZ_LQXM01000026.1, read on the forward strand.
GGCTTTTTCCAGTATTTCTCTTTTAACTTGAGGTGGTTCTTGTGCCCACTTAGTTTGAGCTTGTTCTGATGACTTATAGGCGTGATCAACATCTTCCTTACTTGCTGCTTGAATAGTAAGAAGTTCTGATTGGTCAAAAGGGTTGGTATTTGTAATGACACTTTTGCTTCTACCTTTAACCCATTCTCCATTAATAAATAACTTATCAAAATTGGTTTGCATGATGGTTTCCTCCTAGTTTGTTTACATTCCTTGCTGAGTAGGGCGAACGATAATTTCGTTTACATCTACATGGTCTGGCTGGACAATTGCGTAAGAAATTGCTTTTGCAATATTTTCACTATCGAGAGGTTTCATCTCCTGTTCTTTAAAAGCTTCTAGAATATCTTCATCTGTAATGGTTTGGGTCAATTCTGTTGCTACTGCTCCTGGACTAATAATGGTGGTTCTTATATTGTGTGAGGCATTCATTTCTTGTCTTAACCCTTCTGTAATGGCTCTTACGGCATATTTTGTACCGCTGTATACGGAGCTACCCGGCATTACTTTATGCCCAGCAACAGAAGAAATATTGATAATATGGCCAGATTTTTGATCTTCCATGTACGGAAGAACAGCAGCAATTCCATAAAGAACCCCTTTTATGTTTACATCAACCATTTGATCCCATTCTTTAATTTTTCGTTTATTTATCAAAGAAAGAGGCATTAAGCCCGCATTATTTACTAAAATATCAATTCGTCCAAATCGCTCAATTGTTCTTTTTGCCAAGTGCTCCATTTCGTCTACTTTCGATACATCCGTTAGGGTATAGTCAACCTCACCCCCCATTTTTTCGATATCTTTTTTTAACTCTTGCAAGCGATCTTCTCGCCTAGCTGCAAGCATAACGGTAATGTTACTTGAAGCTAATTGTTTTGCAGTTGCTTGTCCTATTCCACTACTTGCTCCTGTAATAATCGCTACTTTTTTGGTTGTCATTTAGAATCCTCCTATTAAGAACTAAGATACGAGTTATTATTTACTACTTCTATTGTTTACACCCATAAAGAAAGTTTTAAACAAATCAAAGAGAGTTTAAGAAAGGATGTTTTCTTAAACTTTGTTTCCATTAATAAACCAACAGCTTGAAGTAAAAAGGGGGAGGCTTACTTCCTATTAAATTACTTTTTATCCCAATTTTAGCTATTTAATGTTTATTTGACGTTAATACGGGAATACATTAACTAGATTGAGAGAGGAGAGATTGTACATGGCAAATCATTCTACAGAAGATAAAATGGAAAGTAAGGTAGAAAGTACATTATCAAATATGTCCGAAGATAAAAAGGAAGACATTCTTTCAAATTTTGATCACTTTAAACAATACTTAGGTAATAAGGTATCATTAGCAGATAAGTTAGGATTGAATGAAGAACAACAAGCAAAAGCAGCTCAAAAAGTTGGAGATTATTTAGCAGCTCATGAGGAGCCGAAAAATAGAGAAGAAAAGTTATTATATGAATTATGGAAAGCCGGTAACAAAGACGAGCAGCATATGCTATCCCATATGTTAGTTAAACTGGTTCACTCTGAATCATAATTGTTAAAAGGTGCATACATGAGATGTATGCACCCTTTTATTGTGATAATTTAATGGTTTCTTCGACTTCTACTTCCACATTCCCTTTTAGAGCTCTAGAAATCATACAAGATTTCTCCGCTTTATAGAATAATTTTTTTGCAGTGGATACATTTTTTTCTGTACAGTCTGCTTCCAAAATCAGTTCTGGCTTATGAATGATTTTTTTATATGTAATGACCCCTTTTTCAACTTCAACAATTCCTTCAGAAACCATCGTGAGCATGCTTTTCTTAATTTTACTTCTTTCAAGCATAGCGGCTAGAGTAATGATGTAACAGGTAGCGGCAGCTCCAAGAAGCATCTCATCAGGATTCGTTCCAACACCTGGACCATCCATTTCTTTTGGAATTGATATCTTTGTATGGACGTTGGGGGATTGAAGAGATCCCACATCATTTCGTAAGCCGGGCCAATTTGTTTCGATATAGAAAGAGTGTTCTGCCATAAGTTAAGATAACCTCCTGGATTATTTAATAAAAGAAAGTATGTATTTAGGGACCATAATAATGATTTATGGCTGTAATTCAAAATCTTTAAGAAAAGTACCTACAAAAAAGACTCTACACAGAGTAGAGTCTTTTTTAAAGCATTCATTATGCTTTTGTAACGTTAGCAGCTTGGTCGCCACGGTTTCCTTGAACGATTTCAAATGAAACTTTTTGACCTTCTTCTAAAGTTTTGAATCCTTCGCCTTGAATAGCTGAGAAGTGAACGAATACATCGTCTCCACCTTCGCGCTCGATGAATCCGAAACCTTTTTCTGCGTTAAACCATTTAACTGTACCTTGTAACATATTAGTTACCTCCTCGTGTGTTCTCCACACAATTGTATTACTATTCTTGCTCTTCAAAACTTCAAGGCGAAAAGCTTAAAAACTTTGTCTATCCTTTAATTCCGAACAAAAATAATTCACATTAATAATAGCAAGAAATAATGAAGATTGCAAGCAATAGGAAATCCGATTTCTGGAAAATAGGACAAATGGAAGATTGGATAAAAAAGATTTAAAAAAAGGCGAAAAGAATAATTAAATATTGGTCCGCACTGCCCATAATTCAGGGAAAAACTGATGATCGAGAACTTTTTTTAAGTATCCAACCCCACTTGAACCACCTGTGCCTTTCTTGTGTCCTATAATCCGTTCTACTGTTTTCATGTGACGAAAACGCCATTGCTGTAACCAATCTTCAATATCGATAAGTTTTTCGGCGAGCTCATATAAATCCCAATATTTCTCTGTATCCTCATAAACTTTTGTCCAAGCATTTAATACTGATTCGTCTTCTCGGTAAGGTTTTGTGACATCTCTGTTCATGATGTCTTCATTGATGTTTAGTCCATTCGTAGCTAATGCAAGTATAGCGACATCATATAATGAGGGTGCTTCATATGCCTCTTTGAGTTGAGTTAATAGTATAGGGTCCTTTTTATAAATTTCCAGTACATGTGGTGTTTTATAGCCCAACGCAAATTCAATCATTCGGTATTGATAAGATTGAAATCCGGATGCTTGACCTAAATCATCTCTAAATTCAATATACTCAGACGGTGTAAGGGTAGACAACACATCCCATGCATGGATAATTTGAGATTGTATTTTTGATACACGGGACAACATTTTGAATGCTGGAGAAAGCTCTCCTGCTTTAATTGCTTCAATGCTGGCCCTAAGCTCGTGAAGGATAAGCTTCATCCAAAGTTCACTTACTTGATGGATCACAATAAATAGCATCTCATCATGATGTCCTGACAATCTTTTCTGACTATCTAATAATGTATCGAGTTGAAGGTAATCTCCATATGTCATTTTATTAATGAAATCAGTATGTACATGCTCATTTCCCATAGAATTTGTCTTATCTTTATTTGTCATGTGAGATCTCCCTTTCTGCTGTTCAAAAATTAGATAAAGGTAAAAAACCTTTCTTGTAGTAATTTCTCGAATGAAAGGGAAAAATCCTTTATTGATTCGCTTGAATATAGGAATACGGTTTTTTCACTATTCCTAGGTGATTAGAGGTGGAGGCTTAGTGCTTCCTTTTGCAGCATCAAAATGATTGAAATTCTATAGTTGGGGAACATAATAGTATTATCGTTTAATTAGGGGTACTCACTATGAACATGATCCACCATATTAAGCAGGTAGTCAGCCGCTTCTTTCAAGAACGGTTCTTTGATCAATCTGCTCAACTTGCTTATTATTTGTTATTATCGATTTTTCCGTTTTTAATTTTTGTCTTCTCCTTGATTAGCTATCTACCTATTTCAGAAACAAATGTGTTATTACTTATTAAACCGTTTGCTCCTGAACGATCCTATGCCATTCTTCAAAGTAATATAGATCGTATATTGTATGATCAAAGAGGTGATATTTTATCTATTTCCATCATTTTTACTTTCTGGTTAGCTTCCATGGCTGTACAATCAATGGTTCGTTCATTGAACCAGGCGTACAGAATAGAAAGAAAGAAGCCTTTTCTGATTGCCTTACTGTATGATTTATTACTAACAGTAGGGTTTATGATTTTAATTTCTTTCTCTCTTATTGTTCCAGTTGTTGAAGAATATGTTCGTCACGCTAGATTTACAGAAGGAAAGCTTGAAGGTGAGTGGAGCCAAGCGTGGGTACTTGGAAAATGGGGGTTAAGCTCTATTTTTATGATGGCGTTATTTATTTTCCTTTATTTAGTGGTACCGAGTAAGAGAATTTCATTTATTCATGTTATACCTGGAGCATTAGTTGCTACATTTGGTTGGCAGCTTGTCTCATTACTGTATGGAACGTATGTAAAGCTGAATGATTACACTCAATTTTATGGTCAATTGGGTAGTGTAATAACATTGGTTGTATGGTTTTATATTTCCTCAACTATTTTGTTAATAGGTGGATTGTTAAATGGGAGTGTTGCAGAGAAAAGTATTAAATAGCCATGTTTGGGTCGAGTATGAAATCGCGAAGATTTTATACTTTTTTTTTTAGGTTTTTTTCGCAAAGTTTGTTGTTTTTAAACATCTGCTAATTCCTCTGTCAACGAGTATATGCTAGAGGGTGAAGGTGGCTGATCCGCTTGTAGTTGGCGGTTTTAAAGCCATTTTTAATTAGAATCATTTTCATTATTCACAATGAAACGGAAAAACTTGTGTATTTCACGGATATGCTCCGGACTCATACGGATAAATAGTGAATCACCACGGATAAATCAAGGGTTTTCACTGATAGTTTCGAAAAATAACGAATAAAGGAATCAGCAAATAGCTAAATAAGAACAGAAACGAAAAAACCAAATTTTTAATTAATAATGAAACTAAATCTAATCCCATCCGTAAGAATAATCTAAAGAGGGTTGTCATAGTACAGCTAGTGGTAAGTGCAAATGACTGGAATAAAATCATTCGTATAAGAAGGAATATTAAAGGGGGATAAACAAATTGGTAACGTTACAAACTATGAGCTCTAGTGAGTTCCAAAAATATCTTGATATATCTGTTAAAGATTATGCGAAAGAAAAAGTGTTATCAGGAAATTGGGAAGAGGAAGAGTCTTTAGAGAAAGCAAAAGAAGAATTTGCTAAACTTTTGCCGAATGGTGAGAATACAGAAAATAATTACTTATATACGATTTTGAAAGAGAACAACCAAGATGTGGGTATTATATGGCTGGCTAAACAATCTTCTGAAAAAGCATTCATATATGATATAAGAATTTTAGAGGAGCATCAAGGAAAAGGATACGGGAAAGACGCGATGAAAAAGGTAGAAGAAGAAGCAAAACAAATAGGTGTACAAAAAATTGGACTTCATGTATTTGGTCACAATAAAGTTGCCAGGAATCTATACGAAAAAATTGGTTACAAAACCACCAACGTTGTGATGGAGAAGGAAATCTAAAGCATTCAACTTGAAACAAAAAAATCTCTGAGCCGCCACTCGGAGATTTTTTTGTTGTTACTATGACCATTCACTTGTTATTTTGAAGGAACGCTACAGGAATTACAATGCTTAAAGGAGTTAAACGGTATTTTCCTCTTTCATCATATTCACTAATTTCTTTGAAATGGTTAATAAAATCAAGCCTAAAATGATTGCTGTTGCCCCTATAACTGCAAAGATCTCTAAATAGCCAAGGGTAGCAGTTAAAGATGCTAATTGTCCGGCTAACAAACTGGCTACACCAATCGCTGCCATCCAAACGCCCATTAGTAAAGACGCGATCTTTACAGGTGCAACTTTACTTACTAATGAAAGTCCAACTGGAGACAGAAATAATTCCCCAAGAGTATGAAGAAGATAGGTGAAGATGATGAACAGTAAGTTTGCTTTTACAACCACATTTTGCTCGTCAGAACCTGTTTGTAAAACTGCTGGAATTAGTACCATGAAACCAAGACCTAGCAGGATCATTCCAAAGGCCATTTTAGTAGTCATATTGATATCTCCTCGTTTAGAATGAGATAATTTTAACCAGACGCTGGAGAGGATGGGAGCCAGAATAATAATAAATAAAGGGTTTACTGATTGAAACCAGGCAACTGGGATCGTGTATCCAAAAACATCCCGATCAATAAAGTTTTTTGTATACAATGTAAAGGAACTGCCCGCTTGCTCAAAACCTGCCCAAAAGAATACTACGAAGCAGGCAAGAATGAGAATTGCTGTTGTTCTCTGTTTTTCTTTTTTTGATAATGGAACATTTACGTTTGCATTTGCTTCCTCTGCTAAAGCTTTATTCGGTTTTAATCCCACTAAACCTAAATACCTTTTGCTTAATGTGCTAAATATGATTTGTCCAATGACCATTCCTATGGAAGAAGCTAGGAAAGCCCACTTAAACCCGTAATGCATCGATCCATCAGCCATCGTATTTAAGAATAGATCCTCTGCAAGAAACCCTGCGATAAGAGGAGCAAAAAAAGCACCAAGATTAATCCCCATATAAAAAATAGTGAAAGCAGCATCCTTACGCTTATCATTTCTTGGATAAAGTTCTCCAACGAGGGTAGAGATATTAGGTTTGAAAAAACCGTTTCCAATGACAAGTAAAGCCAAGCCAAAAAATAATCCCGTTTGAGAATGAGTTAGAAATATACTGAAATCCCCGCATGCCATCGTTATGCCACCAATGGTAATCGCTCTTCTCAGTCCAATATATCTATCTGTCAGCCAGCCACCAATAATCGGTGTGAAATAAACCGAACCAGTGTACATTCCGTATATCGATAAAGCTTTAGCTGAATCAACACCTAATCCTCCACTTATATATGCAGTCGTTAAATAGAGCACTAAAAGTGCACGCATACCATAGTAGCTATATCGCTCCCAAAGTTCAGTAAAGAACAGTAGGTATAAACCCTTTGGGTGTTTTTTACCTTGTGGTAATGTGTCTAGTTGCGAAGAATTCACGGCTTTATCACTCCCACTTTCATTTTTCAAGAAAAATTGTATCTAAAGGCTAAACATAAAATAACACCTTCATAGTATTCCCTTCATTAACATAGGCATGTACAAAAGGAGAGGATGAAGCAGATGAATATATTTAAAGGATGTTTATACTGTGGGAGAGATTCCTTAAGAGAAATGGAGTTTTTATATAGAGAAGAGTACTCTTTAGGTGCGGAAAAATCACCATTCACTACTAATGGAGAAAAAGTAGGAGGAAACATCACCTTTTTAATGTGTGATGATTGTGGGTTTATTCATCCATTTCATAAAGAGAAGAGAAAGAAATATATTAAACCAACCAAAGGAATCCAAAGGGAAATAAAGTGGAAGATTCGATGAATGTAGATGAAAAGAGCAGATGTCTTTCATTATATACAATTCATTACCACAATGATTGGTCGAGACTTTGTAGATTTGTAAGAATTCACGTTATAATGAAAGGTGGGAGGGATTTAACATGAATACATATCCAAATACAAAAAAAACGTTAGAATTAATTAAACAGTTAGTTGAAATTCCAAGTCCGTCAGGGAACACGAATCGAATCATGAATTTTGTAGAAGAGTATCTTTCAGATTTAGAATTAGAGATGTCTCGCAATAAAAAAGGAGCTCTTATCATTACATTGCCAGGAAAAGATACCCTTAGACATCGGATGCTTACAGCTCATGTTGATGCATTAGGAGCAATGGTAAAAGAAATTAAGAGTGATGGACGTTTACGTTTATCCATGATTGGCGGATTTCGATGGAACGCCGTTGAGGGTGAATATTGTGAGATAGAAACATCCACAGGAAAGACGTTTAGTGGAACAATTTTAATGCATCAAACAAGTGTCCATGTATATAAAAATGCAGGTGATGCGAAGCGTGACGAAACAAATATTGAAGTTCGTATTGATGAGAGAGTACGAAATGCTAAAGAGGTAAGAGAGCTGGGAATTGAAGTAGGAGATTTCGTTTCATTTGATCCCCGTGCTGAGATCACAGAAAGTGGATTTATCAAGTCTCGTCATTTAGACGATAAAGCTAGTGTCGGGATGTTACTACAATTAATTAGGCAGATAAAATCAACAGGTGTAGAACTTCCTTATACAACTCACTTCTTAATTTCCAATAACGAAGAAATTGGATACGGTGGTAATTCCAATATTCCAGAAGAAACCATTGAGTATTTAGCTGTGGACATGGGAGCGATTGGTGATGGTCAGCAAACAGATGAGTTTACGGTTTCTATATGTGCGAAAGATTCCAGTGGACCTTATCATTATGAGTTAAGAAAGCATTTAGTACAATTAGCAGAAGAGAACGGTATTGACTATAAAGTAGATATTTATCCTTACTACGGATCAGATGCATCAGCAGCTATTCGAGCAGGCTTTGATATTGTTCATGGTTTAATAGGTGCAGGAATCGATGCTTCACATGCTTACGAACGTACACATGAATCTTCAATTTTACATACGGAAAAGTTATTGTGGCATTATGTTCAATCCAAAATGGTTGTAGAGTAAGTTTCCTTAGAGTCTTTCATGAACCTATTAAAAATAGGTGTGTGAAAGACTCTTTTATCGTTTTAATCTAATAAACGATGGGTATAGAAATAGTAATCAAGATATTAAAAATGTTTTCTATTTAGGAGGTATTTCTCTTATCAAAGGGAAGATGATAAGATACAATATAATTAATCAAAATTGGATTATTGAGAGGGAATAGTATGAATACATATAATTTATTAGAAAGTCTTAAATTAAAAAAAGTTCATGGAGAACTTCCAGCTGAAATAAATGGAATACACGTAGATTCTCGTAAAGTAGCGGATGGAAGTGTGTTTATTTGTACTAGAGGCTATACCGTAGATGGACACGATTTTGCTCAAAAAGCGGTAGAAAATGGTGCCAGACTAATCATCGCTGAAAAGCAGTTAGATATTGACTTAGAAAAAGCAGCATTAGTAGTGGTAAAGGATTCTTTTAAAGCATTGGCTCAACTGTCCAATAAATATTATGATTATCCATCCCAAAAGCTAAATGTTATAGGGGTGACCGGTACCAATGGAAAAACCACCGTGACAAACCTCATTCATTCCATTTTAAAAGAGGATAATCAACGTTCTGCTCTTTCTGGTACGATTGGCTTTAACTTAGATGGGGAATTGCTCCCAAGTGAAAATACAACTTGTGATAATTTAACCAATCAGCAAATGCTTCAAAAAGCTTTAGATAGAAATATAGAGAACTTTACTCTAGAAGTATCCTCACATGGACTTGCATTAGGTAGACTATGGGGAATTGATTTTGATGTTGTGGCTTTTACAAATTTAAGTCACGATCATTTGGATTACCATGAAACAATGGAGCATTACGGATATGCCAAAGGGCTATTGTTTTCCCAATTAGGGCAAGACCTGCAAAACCCTAAGTATGTTGTATTAAATGCAGATGATGAATGGTACCATCGTTATAGTTATATGACTCCACATGAAATCATTAGCTATGGACTGGAATCAAACGCAGATTTCAAAGCTGAAGATATTGAGTATTATAATGATTCTACAAAATTCACATTACATTCTCCTGATGGAATATTTGAAGTGGAGATGCGACTATTAGGTAAATTTAATGTTTACAATGTCCTTACGGCAATGGCCTGTCTTTATGCAAGAGGAGTGGAGGTTTCTCGCTTAGTGGATATTATCCGTAATTTGCCTCCTGTAAACGGTAGAATGGAAAAGGTGGAGATGGAAGCTCCATTATCTGTTTATATTGACTATGCTCATACACCGGATGCCATTGAAAATGCGATTCAGTCCGTCCTTCCTTTTAAAGAAAATAAAATTATTTTTCTAGTAGGTACAGGTGGAAATCGTGATAAATCCAAGCGTCCTACTATGGCAGAGAAAGCTTCTTTAGCAGACTATGTTATTCTTACTACAGATGATCCTCGATACGAAGAATATGATAGTATTTTAAATGATCTTGGAAAAGGAATGCAGCACGATCAATATGCTTTAATTGGAGATCGAGCTGAAGCTGTTAAGCATGCAATCAAAGTGAGCGAACCGGGTGATATTATTATCTTTGCTGGAAAAGGGCATGAAGATTATCAAATAATTGAAAATACCAAATACCCTCACAGTGACAAAAATATTGCTATTGAAGAGAGCAAGTCAAAGTATGTTTCAACTAAATAAATACAGGAAAAGCAGGCCCTTACATGGCCTGCTTTATTTGTATCTTATGCTACAAATAAGTAAAAAAAAGGAAAAAAAGATAGACTATATTATTTATTATTGTTAAATTAAGAATACTATAAAAAATAAGAGATGAAAGAATGAAGAATATGAAATTTTCTTTGTATTTAAATGACTATGAGACAGAAAAATTATTCTCATATTTGAGATGGTTATTTGTGTTCATTGCTTCTATATTGTTTTATGTACCTCCATTCTCTTTGAATTTATCTACAAATAAAGCCATCTTTCCCTATTTATTAGTTACTGGTGTCCTTTACATGCTGATTGCCCAGATTGCACTATTAAAGGCAAGGGAGGATAAGAAAACTTTACATATTGTTTTAAAAGTAGGAATTCTTTTTGATTATATTGCTTTAATTTGGTTAATGGCTTTATCTGACGGGATACATAGTCCTCTTTATCCTATTTCTATTCTGTTTGTCATGCATTCAACTATTTACTGGAGAACTAAAGGGGCATTGATTTCTCTCTCTGCATTCAGCTTAAGCTACATAGGAATGGGAATGATAACAGAAAACCTCAGTCAATTTCATCATGCTTTTACACTGTTTTTTAATTTGTTTTTCTTATGGATTATTGGGTTGTTTGGAGCTCTCATTATGTTGAGAGAACGATCTCATTTTGTTCAGAAAGAAGCTTATCATCACCTTGTTCATCGGGATTACCTTTCAGGTTTATTCAATCATCGATCATTTCAAGAAAAATTCAGAAGAAAATTAGAATCAAATAATCATTTTTTCTTATTATTAGGAGATATTGACGATTTTAAAAAAGTAAATGATGAATACGGTCATTTAATAGGGGACGAAGTGATTAAATCAGTAGGAGAAATTTTGTTAGCTCTTACTGAGGAATATGATGCAGAACCATATCGGTATGGAGGAGAAGAATTTGCTCTTCTTATGCCAAAGATGACGGAAGAAACCTTGAAACAATTTTTGTCTGATTTATATTTAAGAATAAAGAACGTAAATACTGCTTCGATTTCAATGAGCTTTGGTCTGGCTTGTTCGAATGAAAGTAATGAACCTGAAAAACTTATCTCCCTAGCCGATCAAAGGCTGTACATTGCAAAAAAATCAGGAAAGAAAAGAGTTTATTTAAGCAGTGACGAAGTATTTATACCAGAGTGTGAAAGAGTGGATAAAAAAGCTCTATATTCGTAAATATTAAAAATAAAAGAGAAGGCGTGAGCCTTCTCTTTTATTAAAATGAATTAAACAAACATTCCTGCGATTGCAGCGCTTAGTAAGGAAGCTAATGCCCCTGCAATTACCGCTCTAACACCTAAGCGAGCAATATCGCTTCTTCTGTTAGGTGCAAGCTCTCCTAATCCTCCAAGCAGTATAGCTAAAGAGGAGATATTCGCGAATCCACATAAAGCAAATGAAACAATAGCAACCGTTTTGTCAGAAAGACTACCAATTTCAGGTGCAAATGCAGAGTAAGCTACGAATTCATTGATAACGATTTTTTGACCAATGAAGTTACCAGCTAAAACAGCTTCGCTCCAAGGAACACCAATGGCAAATGCTAATGGTGCAAACGCGTAACCTAGAATTAATTCAAGGGATAAGTTCTCAAGACCGAATAATCCTCCGATCCCTCCAAGAATTCCGTTTATTAATGCAACAAGAGCAATAAATGCAAGTAGCATAGCTCCAATATTTAGAGCTAATGAAAGTCCAACGCTTGCTCCTTTAGCAGCAGCGTCAATGACATTTGTCGAATCAGTATCCGCTTCCATTTCAAAGGAATCTGGTTCTGGCGAATTGTCTGTTTCAGGAACAAATAATTTAGCCATAACTAACCCTGCTGGAGCAGCCATGAAGCTTGCTGCTAATAAGAATTCAAGTGGTACTCCTAATAATGAATATCCAATAAGTACAGATCCGGCAACAGAGGCTAGTCCACCTGTCATTACAGCGAATAATTCTGATTCCGTCATCTTTGCAAGGAAAGGACGTACAACAAGAGGAGCTTCTGTTTGTCCAACAAAAATATTGGCAGCAGCAGACATTGATTCAGCTTTTCTTGTTCCAAGAAGCCAAGATAATCCTCCACCTAAAATCTTAATAAAGAATTGCATGATTTTTAAATAATAAAGTACTGAAATTAAAGATGAGAAGAATATTACGACAGGAAGAATATTAAATGCGAATACAAACCCGATATTTGATTCTTCTGTATAAATTCCACCAAATAGAAAGTTAATTCCTTCGTTAGAGAAATTAATAATTTGGTTAACACCTTTTGTCAGACCTTCTAATCCATTCTGTCCCCAACTTGTTTCCAATACAAGAAAAGCAAAAATTAATTGTATTGCAAGTCCACCTAGGACAGTTCTGAGATTAATACGCTTTTTATTGTTTGAAAATGCAAAAGCAATTCCTAGAACAACTATAATACCTAAAACACCCCATAAATATTGCATTACCTTTCACCTCTTCAATATAAGTAATAAACTTGATGCATTCGGAATTTTATTTTACAATTCTTTCAGAGGTCTGACAACCTATAAAATCTTATTTTTTTAAAGGTTGTACGGACAAGTTCGTCATTAGTATGCGCAAATACAGCGTTTTCATGAAAGGGGATTCATCAAATGAAAATAAGAAAAAATTTTTTGGAAGCCTTGGAACAAAAAGTATATATCTATGAAAACAAGAAAGAAGAGTTTATTTTAATTGCCGTTCCTGATATGGAATGGTCCTATTCTTTTACATATGAAGAAGACGATATTCAGTCAAAACTTAGGAAGTCTTTGAACGAAAGAATCTCAGAAGACAAGGCAGAAAGTTTAAGCTCGAGAATAATGCAGTGGACTAGAGAAATGTAAAAGGATAAAAGCTTCTTATAGTATTAAGAAGAAACCAAGGGATTATTCATTCTTTCTTTTGTTGCATTGTTACTTTAGAAGGAATATGATGAAAAAGTGATAATGACGAGAAAGGATTTTATGAATGAAAATAGACTTTATACAAGAAGTTCAATCTAGACGAACTTTCGCAATTATATCCCATCCTGATGCAGGGAAAACTACTCTTACAGAACAGCTTCTTCTTTTTGGAGGCGCCATTCGTGCTGCTGGTACAGTTAAAGGAAAAAAATCAGGGAAATTTGCTACATCTGATTGGATGGAAATAGAGAAACAAAGGGGAATTTCCGTTACTTCTTCTGTAATGGCATTTAATTATGACGATTATCGAGTGAACATCCTGGATACTCCTGGACACCAAGATTTTTCCGAAGACACGTATAGAACTTTGATGGCTGTTGATAGTGCAGTGATGATTATTGATTCGGCAAAAGGAATTGAAGCACAGACATTAAAGCTATTTAAAGTCTGTCGCATGAGAGGAATTCCTATTTTTACTTTTATTAATAAATTGGATCGCCAGGGACGCGAGCCATTGGAATTATTAGAAGAATTAGAAGAAGTGCTAGGTATACAATCCTACCCAATGAATTGGCCAATTGGAATGGGAAAAGAGTTTCTTGGTATATATGATCGTTTTCACAATCGAATCGAGCAATTCCGAGTGGATGAAGATGATCGATTTATCCCGTTAAACGAAGAAGGTGAAATTGCGGGAGATCATTCTTTAAAGGAAAGTAATCTTTATAAACAAACATTAGAAGATGTCTTATTACTTAACGAAGCGGGAAATGAATTCTCTAGGGAGCGGATTGCAAATGGAGAGCTTTCGCCGGTATTTTTCGGTAGTGCCTTAACTAATTTCGGAGTGCAAACCTTCCTTGAAACCTATTTGCAATTCGCCCCTTCTCCACAGTCGAGAAATTCAGATATTGGAGAAATTGAACCGACAACAGAGGCATTCTCCGGATTTATTTTCAAGATTCAAGCTAATATGAATCCAGCTCACCGTGACCGCATAGCATTTCTGCGTATATGCTCAGGTCAATTTGAACGAGGGATGACCGTTAATTTATCCCGTACAGGGAAAACAATTAAGCTTGCTCAATCCACTCAATTCCTTGCTGATGATAGAAGCACAGTGAATGAAGCGGTTAGTGGAGATATTATTGGTATTTATGATACAGGTACCTATCAAATAGGAGACACCCTTGTTCAGGGTAAACAGAACTTCCAATATGAAAAGCTACCTCAATTTACGCCAGAGCTTTTTGTTCGTGTAACAGCGAAAAATGTGATGAAGCAAAAGCATTTCCAAAAAGGAATTCTTCAGCTTGTTCAAGAAGGTGCTATTCAATATTATAAAACTCTCCGCACAGAGGATGTTATTTTAGGGGCTGTAGGTCAGCTTCAATTTGAAGTTTTTGAGCACCGTATGAAAAATGAGTATAATGTTGATGTGAAAATGGAGCCAATTGGTTCTAAAATTGCCCGTTGGATTGAGAACGAGGAAGACGTAAAGGATTCTATGTCAAGTACACGTAGTATGCTTGTTAAAGACCGTCACGGTCAATTGGTCTTCCTATTTGAAAATGACTTTGCCATGAGATGGTTCCAAGATAAAAACCCAGACATTTCTTTATATAGCTTAATGTAATAAAAACATCCTTTAAGGTTTTCACTTTAAAGGATGTTTTTTGTTTGTAAAGAACTCTTTTCATAAGGCTCTTTATAATATGGGACATTAATGACTCTGTAGACCAGTTTATGCTGATGGTAAAGGGCAACTACTTCGCTTACCGCAGGTCGAGTAGTGCTCGTGGTTAACAGGGACCACTTTACGACATAAGTCCACAAATTTATAAAAAGAAAACTAATTTTGTGAAAATAAAGGATATTACTAGCAATTAGTAAGCGAAAAGACTTAGAATACCAATATAGTTGTAAAGATATTTTACTAGATATGTGAAAAGGTAGGGGTATTAAATGAATTTTGCATGCGCTAACTGTGGTATAACCATGAACTTCTACGAAAGTGGAAATGTAATTTTACATAATAATAAAGTATTACCATCACCCATTGAAAGAGCTAAAAAGATAAATGATTATACCTTCGTGTTTCCTTATAACAGTCAGGAGGCATTACAGGAAACCTTGAGTATGAATATAGAAATGCTTGAGAAGCAAGAATGGAAGTGCAGCCTTTCTTTGACTGAGATACCTGGAGAATTCAGCCCTGTATCTGAATTCATTAATCGAATAAAGAAAAGAGAATTAGTTGAAATTATCCAAAATGGGCAGTTTAAGAGTCATCTTCAGCCAATCATCAATCTAAAAGATTTTCGTTTATATGGGTATGAATCCCTTCTTCGATCGTCAAATCCCGACAACCAAATAAATCCTGCAACATTATTTGAAACTGCTTCAGTTACAGGATTTCATTCAATGTTAGACCAGAAGGCTAGACAATCCGCTATTGAAAGTCGAAAAGGACAAATTCAAACGGGTATTAAAAGCTTTATTAATTTTCTTCCATCTACCATCTATAATCCAGAATTCTGTTTGCGGCACACCTTTAATATTGTGAATAAATATGGTGTTAATCCAAATGACCTAGTGTTTGAAGTGGTGGAAACAGAAAAAATTGAGGATATTAATCATTTAAAGTCTGTCTTGGAGGTTTATCAGCGAGAGGGTATGAAGGTAGCACTAGATGATGTCGGTTCAGGATTTTCTACAATTGAAATGCTAACCTTGCTTCAACCGGATTATGTGAAAATTGATCGCTCTTATATTAACCATTGTGATTCAAATGAAGAAAATCAACAATTTTTAGAAAGGGTATTAAAGATATCAAAGGAATTAGGAATTTATGTGTTAGCAGAAGGGATCGAAAGGGAAGAAGAATTAACTTACTGTAAAAATATAGGTGTGGATTTCGCACAAGGGTATTACATAGGTAAACCCTCACAAATGGCTGAAAAGCCTCTTCTACACACTCTTTTAGTATAATAGTGAAGAATTTTTAAAAGGTATAGTCTTCAGGCATATGAAGACTATACCTTTTTCATAAAGGGCTCTGCATACGATATTTATATTTATGTGCGTGGTATTCTCTTGAAAGAAATAGCTGTAATCTTTTTTTAAAAAAGGCTCTTTTTGCAAAGAGATGGAGGGGGGAACTGCTTCGCTTCGGGGTTCTCTGCAAGACCGTATTTCCGCAGGAGTCTACACAATTCCCCCACCATCTTTATGAGACTTTTTTCGTGACAGAGCTACAAGGAGTCATAGAAAATCTATAGAAAACAGATTTGTTTTAATAGAAAATGTTACTAAAAGATAGTTATTTTTACTGATATCTTTTCATGAAACATGCTTTGAAAGTTCATTGGAGCGGAAATCAACCACTACTCGCTTTTTAATAAGCAACAAAGTTTACGAAAAGAACTTTTTGAAAACAGCCAGAATGAAAAAAGAATGTTGACATAAAATATGACCATGTTAAAATAATAGTATAAAATACTTTAGTGCTTAAAAGCGTTTAAGAGTAAAAGGGATTAAAGGCGTTAATATCAAAAAAATATATCATTTGTCTCAAACAACGAAGTAGGGAACCTTAAGACAGCATACAGAGACTAAGCGGTTGGTGAAAGCTTAGGTCATTGGCTACTGAATTACATTGTTTATGAAAGAGACGAACCTTTTTAAGAGGGGGTAAACATTAGCAAGGTTTGCTTCAATTAGGGTGGTAACGCGGAGAACTCTTCGTCCCTATCAGGGATGAGGGGTTTTTTGTGTTTCATCTCTAATTGGACATATTCTAAATAGAAGTTCAACATATCGTATCAAAAAGTCAAAGGAAGTGTTCTAAATGTTAAATATTAAAGCAGTTCATAAACCTCATGTAGTTGAGGCAACTGTCATTCTGTTAATGGTGTTAGGAATAATAAGCGTAAGTATTATTGGTGTACAAGCAGTTCCACACATACCAATCATTCTCTCACTATTTTTTCTTATGATGTATGGTTTGATTAGAAAGGTGAAATTTAAAGACATTGAAGAGGGAATGATTTTGGGAGCACAGGGTGGCTTAGGAGCGATACTATTATTTATTTTTATTGGTCTCCTTGTCAGCAGTTGGTTAATTAGTGGAACAATCCCTACATTAATGTTTTATGGGTTTGATTTTATTTCACCTTCTTATTTCTATGCAATTGCATTTCTGTTAACTTCATTAAGTGGGTTGGTAGTAGGAAGTTCTTTAACAACAGCCGCCACGATTGGTGTCGCCATAATTGGAATTGGAGAAGCACTCGGTTTTTCTATGGCCATAACGGCAGGAGCCATTGTATCAGGTGCATTTTTTGGTGATAAGATGTCTCCATTATCAGATACCACGAATTTGGCATCCTCCATCGTGAAGGTAGATTTATTTACTCATATTCGAAATATGGCTTGGACAACCATCCCAGCCTTTATTATCTCGATCATGGTATTTGCATTATTGTCACCTAGTAAGAATGATATAGATTTGTCACAGCTTCACTTTTTACAAGAAGGACTTTCTCAAACTGGGTTGATCCATTGGTATAGTTTAATCCCAGTAGCTTCACTTATTGTTCTCGTATTATTTAAAGTACCAGCCTTATTATCTCTTGCAATTAATGTAGTGATTTCAATTGGTATATCATTTCTTCATGGATCAACAAAGGCGAATGAACTTTTTACAATCTTATTTTCGGGGTATGAATCTAAAACGGGGATTGAATCAATAGATTCGCTTTTAACTCGTGGCGGGGTAAACAGCATGATGTTCACTATTTCCCTTGTCATACTTTCATTAAGCTTAGGTGGCTTATTATTTAAGTTAGGAATTATTCCAGCGTTACTTTCCAAGGTTTCAAGCATGATTCACTCAACTCGACGTACCATTTTATCAACAGCTCTGTCGGCAATAGGCATTAATTTAGTTGTAGGAGAACAATACCTATCAATCCTATTAACTGGGGAAGCCTTTCAATCACAATATAAAAAGCTCGGTCTTCATCCGAAAAACTTGTCCAGGACATTAGAGGATGCTGGTACTGTCATCAATCCATTAGTACCCTGGAGTGTTTGTGGTATTTTCTTAACGGATGTTTTAGGGGTTTCTACTATCTCCTATTTACCATTTGCACTATTTTGCTTAATATCGCCAATCATTACAGTACTATATGGTTTTACGGGGTGGACAATAGAAAAGGACCATTCTGAACTTGATTCAGTTGTAAAACATTAATGAAAAGGATTGTTCTAAGATGAGAATCATTATTCTCTCATTGCTTAGAACAATCCTTTTTTCTTTTCGGTAAGACTTTTATTATATAAGGTAGTCCCAATTCCAATCATGCATAAATGGAAGAGTGGAAACACCAGCATTAGTAAAGGACTCTTGAAGGTTAAAATGCCTACTGATTGCATGAATAGTTCTAAAATAAAGAGGGTAGCAATGGTAAAGAAGTAAAAGGAAATCACTTTATTTTTAAACGTAATGACCAAACTGTAAAAAAGGTTTGCGAACCACAAATATAAACTATTGCCTGCAATAATATCTCTCATTTCATTTGAGAAAACATTCAATGGTATTTCATACCATTTTAAAAGTGGTGATAAGATCCATCCCAAGGACAATGTAATAGTTGATAAGGCAAAGAATAATGTTAAAAAATACAGCAGTCTATTTGACCTTGTTTCTAATAACCACCACCATATTTTTGCAAGGAAAATGGAAAAGATAAGAAAGAGTGAAGTATATAAAGATTTCCACCAATATTGAGTATAAATATCTAAAAACATGAAACAGGCTTCAATAAGATAGAATAGACCAATAATTAAAAGGGTCCATTTAATCTTAAGTTTATAAACGACGATAATTGTAATGGCAATGGGTACAGAGAATGCTTGTGAACTAATAGAGCCAAAAACGCTGTCATTATATTTATTTTCAAGGAGATGGGGATGGTAAGCGTAACTGTTAAAAAGGATAAATACAATATATTCGAAGAGATAAGCTAATCCAGATATAAACAACCAAAACAGGATGATATAAGATGAAATTTGTCTTTTCATTGTTAATGTATAAACAAATAGGATGATACTCGTAGCGACGAGAATAATAAAGGGAAGCCAATTTGGCATGTTAATGCTCCTTACTATACTGTATAGAATTATTATTTACAGAATTAGAAGATTTATTTATATTGGTGAACAATATGTGAACTATATGAAAGTGGAATCTTATATATTGAAGGTTAGGACAGAAGGACTTATAGTTAAATAAACTGCTTCCAATTAAATGAAAAATTCACTGAATATAGAAATGGAAAGGGGAGCAAAGAATTGAAAATTAGTGATTTCTCCATACGTCGTCCTGTATTTACAGTAGTGACGATGCTTTTAATCTTAATACTTGGAGGAGTGTCATTATTCCGCATACCACTAAAGCTAATACCTGACTTAAATCCTCCAGTGGGAGTTGTGGTGACCTCTTATCCAGGGGCAAGTCCAGAAGAAGTAGTAGAGAAAGTGACGAAGCCATTAGAAGAAAGCTTATCGACGTTACCGGGTATGAAAAATATCCAATCCACTTCAAGAGAAGGGTCCAACTTTATTCTCTTAGAGTTTTCTTGGACAACCTCAATTGATGAGATAGAAAATGATGTATTACAAAGAGTCGATCAAACTCCTTTACCTGATGGTGCACAAAATCCTAGATTCCTTAAATTTGACCCGGCACAATTTCCGATTATTCAAGTTTCCTTGAGAGAGGAAAGTGAAAAGGACAATTTGAAATCACTGTCGGAAAAATTAAAATTAGAGCTTACTAGGGTAGAGGGAGTAGCAAATGTTAATGTTTCAGGATCATTTAATGATGAAGTAGTCATTGAATTAGATCAACAGGAGTTAGAAAAAAAACGACTAACTCAGTCCAGCGTTATTAATACTATAAGAGCAAATAATGTTACGGCTCCTGGTGATACCATTAAAACAGATGGGAAGACCCTAACAACTAGAGTAATGAGTCAACTTCAGAGTGTTGAGGACTTGAAAAAATTAGTATTACAGGTAAACCCTCAAACTGGAAAAAACGTAACTCTTTCTGATGTGGCTAAGATTGAGCTGAAAGAGAAAAGCACTAACACCATCACGAGGGCTAATCAAGAACCGGCAATTCTATTTAGCGTATTGCAGCAGTCAGATGCAAACACTGCTTCAGTTTCAAAAGAATTTCAAAAGGAATTAAACAGGCTTTTATCAGAAGATCAATATAAATCCATTAAAGCAGATATCCTTTTTGACCAAGGGGATTACATAACCCAAGCAATCGGAAATATCGCTAATGCTCTCATTATTGGTGGAGCGTTTGCTATGCTTGTTCTATTTCTGTTCTTAAGAAATATAAAAAGTCCATTAATTATAGGTGTGGCCATTCCATATTCAGTTATTGTCACATTTGTGTTAATGTTCTTTGCGGACTTTGCATTAAATATAATGACCCTGGGTGCATTAGCACTGGGGATAGGTATGTTAGTAGATAATGCAATTGTAGTAATTGAAAATATATATCGACACTTGTCACTTGGGAAACCCCCTAAGGAGGCTGCAAGTATCGGTGCAAAAGAAGTAGGAGGAGCTATTACAGCCTCAACCTTAACGACAGTTGCTGTATTCTTACCCGTGGTATTCATTTCTGGTCTTCTCGGTGAATTATTTACAGAGTTTGCATTAACCATCTCTTTTAGTTTACTTGCTTCCCTTGTTGTAGCCCTGACTGTTATCCCTATGTTAGCTAGTAGATTATTAAAAAAACCTAAAGGGAATTTAGAAGCCAGACGACGTCGGTCTAAGGGAAGAAAGACATTTGCTCGTTCAGTAAAATGGGCGCTTCATCACCGGTTTATTGTTTTGTCCATTACAGTCCTGACTTTATTGTTAGGAGGATTCGGCTTAACGACCGTAGGTACTCAGTTTTTACCAGCAACGGATGAAGGATTTTTTAATATGAAAGTAGAATTAGAAAATGGAGCATCTGTTGATGAAACTAATAAAGTAGTAAAAGAAATTGAAGATCAACTAAAAGAAGAAACAGATGTAGATGTGTTCGTTAGTTTGGTTGGAACAACTCAAGAAGAATCATTTAGAGGGAATGAAAAAGGAAATATAGCTGAAATTTATGTGAAAATGAAGCCACTAGAGGATCGTAAACAGTCTATTTTTGAGTTTGCTGATAACGTAAAACCTGTGATTGAACAATCAGCTCAAAAAGTGAATAAAACGGCTAAAATATCTTTTAATCTTCAATCCACATCGGGGTCAAGTCCTCAAACTCTTACCTTTAACTTAAGAGATACAGATCAATTACGATTAAATCAATCAGTGAAAAAGTTATTTGACTCATTAAAAAACATGGATGACGTAACCGAAGTAACAACTGATCAAATGGAAACGGTTAAAGAAGTACAATTAAAAGTAAAACGGGATAAAGCCCTTGAACAAGGATTAGCACCTGCTCAAATTGGTACACTCGTACAAGATGTAACTAGAGGCGTGATGGCTACCCAAATGGTGACAGAAAATTCTGATGTTTTAAGCGTGTTTGTTCAATATGACAGGAACATAACAGAAAATTTAGATTCATTGAAGAAGCTTCTAATTCCAAATGGTAAAGGACAATATATTCAGTTGAACTCCGTTGTTGACTTTAGCATTGAAGATGGACCAGTTAGTATACAACGGATTGACCAGCAGCATGCTGTTCAATTCACCCTTAAATACTCAAGTAACACTAATTTGGGATCTATTTCGAAGGATGTGGACAGTCGAATTGAATCCTTAAATCTTCCTAATGAAACATTGGTTTCCTTTAGCGGTGACAGAGAGTTATTAGAGGACTCAATTGATGACATGATATTAGCTCTGGTATTAGCTATTGTACTTGTTTACATGGTAATGGCAGCCCAGTTTGAGTCATTTAAATATCCATTTGTTATTATGTTTACTGTGCCATTAATGGTCATAGGTGTAGCGATTGCATTAGCTATTACCCAAACTCCGATTAGTATTTCTGCAATTATAGGCGTTATTGTCCTGGCGGGAATTGTCGTAAATAATGCTATTGTTATTGTAGACTATATTAACCAAAGAAAGGAGTCGGGAATAGAGAGCTTTGACGCCATAGTAGAAGCAGTACAAGATCGTGCACGTCCGATATTAATGACAGCACTAACAACCATCCTTGGATTACTTCCTTTAGCATTAGGGTTGGGTGAAGGAACCGAAATTAATCAACCAATGGGGATTGCTGTAATTGGTGGATTGATAAGTAGTACCTTACTTACCATTTATGTGATTCCAATTGTGTACAGCTTTTTTGATAAAGAAACAAGACGATTGAAGAAAAAACACAGAAGACATTCTTAAGATATTTCCTAAAACTTACCCTACATCTGCGTAATCATTATCAACTATTGAAAAAATGGTAGGATAATGAAGATGATAGGGTGAGTTTTTTTGGTTCCTTAAAGGGGAAATAAAGCCAGCTGGAGAGCGAATCATCACTATTGTCTTGTGTGATTAATAACAATAAAGTTTGTGGAAATACCCTTAATAATAAAATACTAGTGAGAGAGGGCATTTAATTATGAAGAATGGAGTATATTTCATTACTGGTTTTCCAGGGTTTTTAAGCATCAATTTATTAGAAGAATTAATCATACAAGGGAAAGCAGGGACAGTATACTTACTTCACCTGCCGAGCTTAACTTCTCAAGCAAATGAAGCCCTCATTACATTAGGAAAAAGAATAAATTTACAAGAGACAAATATTATTTTGGTAGAGGGAGACATTACAAAATCTGACCTTGGATTGTCTAAAGACATATTGGAAGAAGTCTGTGAAGACGTACAATATGTCTTTCATTTGGCAGCAATATATGATTTAGCTGTTCCAAAGGACCTTGCCTATAATGTAAATGTAGAGGGTACAAGAAATGTAAATGAATTTTGTGAAAAGGTAACTCAATTAAAGCGTTATGTATACTTTAGTACAGCTTTTGTTGCAGGAAAAAGAAAAGGTGAGATAGTAGAAAGTGATTTGATTGAGCCTGAAGAATTTAATAACTACTATGAACAGACGAAATATGAAGCAGAAGTACTAGTAGAACAGGTAAAGGGTGACCTCCCTACTACAATTATTCGACCAGGTATCGTAAAGGGACACTCAGAGACTGGAGAAACAATTAAATTTGATGGTCCATACTTTATTATGAATATGTTTCAACGATTATCCTTCCTTCCTTGGATACCCTATCTAGGAAGCGGAGAGGCTTTTATTAATATTGTACCAGTGGAATATGTAGTTCAAGGAACAATCTTTCTTGGTCATTCTCCAAAAGGTATAGGGAAAACCTACCATCTTACAGATCCTCAGCCTATAAAGGTAAGAGAGGTGTATGATCAAATTTTATGGAATATGTATAAAAGGCACCCTAAGGGTAAAATACCATTGTTTTTTTCGAATTGGGCTCTGCAATTCAAGTATGTCAGAAAATATTTAAAGGTTGAAAGAGAAGCATTGGATTACTTTACCCTTGATAGCACTTTTAATTGCAATCAAGCCCAAGAAGATTTAGTGGGGTCTTCCATTTCTTGTCCAACTCTTTCAAGTCAGTTACCTAAAATGGTTGAATTTTATAATAAGAATTCATCTAATGAAAAGCTACATGTAAAAATCAACTGAATTTTCATTATAAAAACCTTAAATAGAGTCATCATCGTAATAATTAGGAGGGAAATGGTAAATATAAAGAGAGAAGCATCAATAGGAGGACTCTCGAGATGTTATTATCCCTTACAAAGATACTCAACCAATATTATTTATGCCGTTTAGAGAACCAATATTCCATAAGTGGTTTTTCCATAATGTTCATAAACCAACCCTTTAAGAGATACATATGAGATCATCGATTACCAAGTTAGAAGCAATTCTTTGGAGCATTGCTCTGCCGGGTTTTCCTCAGTTATTGGTTGGACTTTGGTTTAAAGGAACATTATTCGTGCTGCTTGAAATTGTTTTTAATGTACAAAGCAACTTTAATCAAGCAATAATGTATAGTTTTTTAGGGGAAACAGAGAGAGCGGCCCAAACCATCAATTACCAATGGTTAATGTTTTATCCCTGTTTATATATGTTTGCCATGTGGGATGCCTATAAGATCTCAATGGAAAAAGAGGAAAAGTATGTTTATTTACCATTTGTTTTTTCAGCTTATTTTGTAACGGTTGGGTTGATGTATTCACCTAACGTATATGTATTTGGGAAATTTATAGGTCCTATCTTCCTGCCGATGTTATTTGTTATTCCAGGAGTAGGAATTGGACTACTTTTACGATGGGTTCTTTTACGAATGAAGTAAGTTTTATTTCTTTACGAATAATTGTTGATGAGGTAGAATACATGTATACAAATGAATGTTTTCTACCTGTCAAAGGGGAGTAGCTATAGGGTTATACCTAAATAAAGTCGTCAATTCATGGAGATTTCCATCGGCTTTATTGGCATCTGATTATGCTAAGCAAGACCTTTGCCTTTTTAGGCAAGGGTCTTTTTATTTTTATAAAAATCTTGCCTAAAGGAAAACTAATTGAGTAAATAGGAGGGACTTAACAATAATGGATGCTTCAATGTTATTAGAATACGGATGGGTTTTACTCATCCTGGTGGGATTAGAGGGGATTTTAGCTGCAGATAACGCAGTGGTTATGGCAGTTATGGTAAAGCACCTACCCGGGGAACAAAGGAAAAAAGCTTTATTTTATGGTTTATTAGGAGCTTTCGTATTTCGTTTTGGTGCTCTCTTCCTTATTTCATTTTTAGTCAACGTATGGCAAGTTCAAGCGATAGGAGCTATTTATCTTTTCTATGTTTCCATACACCATTTTGTGAAAAAGAAAAAAGACTCTACTAACGTAGAAACAGCTCCTAATAAAGGTTCTGGCTTTTGGACAACTGTGATCAAAGTAGAGCTTGCTGATATAGCTTTTGCAGTTGATTCAATGTTAGCGGCTGTTGCATTGGCTGTTACACTACAACCAACAGGCTGGTTTGATATTGGTGGAATTGATGGTGGGCAATTTATCGTAATGTTCTTAGGTGGTGTGATTGGCCTTGTCATTATGAGATTTGCAGCGACATGGTTTGTGAAGCTGTTAGAAAAATACCCAACATTAGAATCAGCAGCTTTCTTAATTGTAGGGTGGGTTGGTGTGAAATTAGCCGTTTTTACGTTAGCACATCCTGATGTGGCGATTTTAGATCATCATTTTCCAGAATCAAAAGGTTGGAAGCTCGTATTTTGGACTGTTTTACTTCTTTTAGCTATAGGCGGTTATTTACTATCAAGAAAGAAAGCAAAACAATCAAGTAGTAATTTGTGAGCGATACAGGATGCTCGCTTTCTGCGGGGCGGGTGGTGAGCATCCTCTTCGCTTAAGCTCAGGCGTCCCACTCACTATTCCCACAGGAGTCTTTCACCTGCAGCGATTATTAACATACTCAGTAATAACTTTTTCAAACTTTATATTCGCATTAGCACTGTCACTAAATTTATATAGATGGTGAAAGGGGACTGCGTTGGTTCCTGCGGAAGTACGTTACGTATCTGCTGAGCTCCGGAAGGGAAGCTTAGAATGCTCTCGATTGAACGTAATTACAAGTGGAGCGTTTCCTCCATACCATCCCATACAGGCTGATTAGGGCCATTAGTAGAACATATGTTAGGAAGCAAAAATCATTTCTAAAAGTGCCATTTTTAAAAACACTCAAAAACTTTTTTGGGTGTTTTTTTATTTTTTTTTTTAAAACCCCCTAAAAAAAATTCGTTGTAACGTAATTCCTTTAGTAAGGCGATCGCTTAAGAAAAAAATACATTATGAGGTGTTACATATGTCAAAACAATCAAAAATCATGAAATCATCATTAGCTGTATTAGTAGCAGGATCCATTAGCTTTTCAGGTTCATTAGCTTATGCAAATTCAGACGATCAAAATTTTGAAAGTGTTCAATTAGGAGATCAAACAGCTACAAGTAATACTGATGTCCAAGTAAACGACGAAGCAATGGTTGATTCAACAAAAGACGAAATTGAAAAATTGGAAGAGTCTATGGATGCTCCATCTTTATTACCAGGGGACTTCTTCTATTTTGCAAAGATGGCTTTAGAAAAAGTGAAGCTTGCATTTACAATGGATGATGCAAAAGAAGCGAAACTACTTGCAGAATTTGCAGCAGAGCGCTTAGCAGAAGCAGAAGCATTATTCCAATCTGGAAATGAAGAAGAAGCTATTGAAGCGATTAACAAAGCAATCGAAATGATGGAAAACGCAGAAGATGCAACGACTGAAGAAACAAACACAGAAGAAAATGCAGAAGATGCAACAACTGAAGAAACAGACACAGAAGAAATGACAGAAGATGCAACGACTGAAGAAACAGACACAGAAGAAAATACAGAAGATGCAACAACTGAAGAAACAGATTCTGAAGAAGTTGAAATGAGTGAAATGGAAGAATTAATGTCACAAAACATTATTGCTCTAAAAGCAGCAATGGAAAAAGTAAAGAATCCTAAAGCAAAGGCTGCTTTAGAAAGAAACATTGAAAAAAGCTATGTGAAACTAGCAGCTAAAATTGCTAAGTTCGAAGCAAAATGGTCTGAGGAAGAAGCGCAAGAAGAAGAAACAGATACTACAACTGAAACATCTACTGAGGCTACTACAGAAGAGATGGAAACAAATGTAGAAGATACAAAGACAGAAACATCTGAAGACGCAACAAATGTTGAAGAATCAACTGAAACTGAAGTAGAATCTGAAGATAGTGAAGAGGTTGAGAAAGAAACCGAAGCACCTGCTCTAGCTCCAGTGAAGCAGTCAGTGAAAAAAGAAGAGAAGCATGAACAGAAAGAGCAAAGAAAAGAAGAGAAACGTGAAATCAAACAGCAGCGCGATGAAGAGAAAAACAAAATGAAAGAACAACGTAAAGAAAGAAAAGACCAAGAAAAAGAAAATGGTAATGAAAAGAAAGAAGAGCGTGATCAAGGAAATAAACATGAAAAGAACAAAGGACATCATAAAGAGTAAGATCATTATAGTGAAAAAAGGATGAATGTATTAGATGTATAATATTTCTTTCTAATATCAGTCAAGAAGGGGTCTCACCTTAAAGTGTCTTTCTATACGGAAAATTACCTTTTTAAATGCCTGACAAATGATAATCGTATAGCACACACTTTAATTTGAAGCCCCTTCCCCTCTATTATCCATTGAAAAATCGAGATGTATTAGTATAATAGTGAGCAGGATGGGGTGAGACTGATGCTAAATTTATTACTATTTCTATTAGCAAAAAAGAAAAAAAAGCAGACACTTGAAGAAGTGGCCATTCAAATTCAACAAGGTGATGAACAATTGTTGAACGAGATAATTGATGACTATAAGCCATTCATCAAAAAGACAGTTTCTTCTGTGTGCAAACGATATATTTATGAAAGTGATGATGAATTTAGCATCGGTCTAATCGCATTTCATGAAGCTTTATTAAAATATAATTCACAGCGTGGAGCTTCCATTATCAGCTTTTCAGAAATCATTATTAAAAGAAAAGTAATTGACTACATAAGGAAAAATGGCAGATACAAAGACATTAGCATAGATATGAGTCTTTTAGAAGATGAAGAAGATTCACCTGGTTTGACCTTTGAACAAGTTGCCTCTGTTGATGAGTATGAGAGGCAGGAAGAAACCATAAAAAGAAGAGAAGAGATTCGTTCATTTCAGGAGCAGCTTTCTCAATATAAATTATCTTTTCAAGATATAGTTGAGCAATCACCTAAGCATGAGGACGCGAGACTAAATGCAATTGAAATTGCGAAGACAGTAGTCGACTCTCAAGAGTTACTTCAATATTTATTCGAAAAGAAACGACTGCCAATAAAAATGTTAGAGAAACAGGTAGTGGTGAGTAGAAAAACCATCGAAAGAAACAGAAAATATATTATTGCGATTTCTCTCATTATCGTCGGGGATTATGTATATTTAAAGGATTACTTAAAAGGGCGGTTGGATATATGAATAAAGGGATCATTATGGAAATAAAACGTGATATCCTCGTGATGTTGACCCCAGAAGGAGAATTTGTTAAAGGAAAAAGACAGCCAAATCAACAATATTCGTTAGGTGAAGAGATTCCATTTTCTCCAATAGTAGAAGAACGTAAAATGAAGAAGTTTTTCACAAATTGGAATTGGAAGGTTTCCACTCCTCTTGTTATGGCTTGTATTTTAATCCTGACTCTTATTTCAAATACAGTTCTACCAAATAATCAAGCATATGCTTATGTGTCTGTTGATATCAATCCTAGCGTAGAATTAACCGTTAATAAGGAACA
This sequence comes from Rossellomorea aquimaris TF-12, assembly GCF_001648555.1. GTDB lineage: Bacteria > Bacillota > Bacilli > Bacillales > Bacillaceae_B > Rossellomorea > Rossellomorea aquimaris. The sequence goes on from NZ_LQXM01000026.1 coordinate 224,959, forward strand.
ACAAGTGATAAGTATAGAGCCTTACAATGAAGACGGGAAAGCACTTTTAAAACAACTACCTGAGTGGCATAAGGAAATTCTTAGTAAAGTTACAAAAGATATTATCCAAGAGAGTGAAAAATTGGGCTATCTGAAAGAAGGACAAAATATTCTTATCACTTCTTCGTTGATTAATGAAGATGAAAATAAAGATAACTCTATTATTATAAGTTCATTAAATGACTTGGTGGAAGAATATGGTTCTAAATATAATGCTTACATTACCGTTAAAGAAACATCAAAAGATATAAGAGAAGAGGCAACAAAAAAAGGGATGACAGCTGGATCACTGCTACGAGAGACAGAGAAAGTACAAAAAAGTAACAACAAGTCTGTTGAAAAGAAGAAAGAGTCGAAAGCAGTTAATGATCATAAAAAAAATAATTCTATAAAAGAAGAAGAACCTTCGGTGAAAAGTAATAGCCAAAGCACAACGAATGGGACTGATAATGAAAAGAATCAAAAAAGTGTAGTACCTAAACAGAATTATGGTCAAAGCAAAAAAGCTCAGAATACACACCCTGCTCAGTCCGAAGACAAACCGAAACCGAACTCCTCTCAATGGAAGCAAAATCATGATGAAAAAGATACAAAAGAAAATCAATCTAATAGAGACAATCGTTCTAATCATAAAGATCAAAGCAAAAGTAATACCGGAAGAAATGGATCTGAAAAATATGATATTAAAAATGAACATAATAATGTGAATGAGAACAAAAAGAATAATAATCATAGCGAGAGAAATAAAGATAACAATAAGAAACAAAAAGATTAAACAAATAAAAAGCTCATTCTTGGAGAAGGAATGAGCTTTTTATTTGTTATGAATGGCTCTGTTAAAGATTGTTTCTATTTTTGGAATAACAGTTTGTATAAAATATATAAGAAAAGCTAGCTAGAATATTCTAGCTAGCTTATGCCATTTTATTTATTTGATTGTCCTGAAATTTGAGACTGGGCTTGCTTTACCAGACGCTTTGTAATTTCTCCTCCAACAGATCCATTAGAGCGTGATACAGTGTCTGATCCTAAAGTCACACCAAACTCTTGAGCAATTTCATATTTTACTTGATCAAGGTATTGTTCAACACCAGGAACTAATAATTTATTTCTACTTCTAGCCAAGGTTGTTTCCTCCTTTTTATCATGAACTTGAAACAATAATTGTTTCTGTACCTATATTATTTGTATGTATTCATGCGAACATGAATGGTAATTTTTCTCCTGAAATGAATTGATTACATGTTTCAATAGTGATTGAACAATGCAATACAATACAGTTTAGTTTAAAATAATTCGATTAAAGGAAGAATAACATTGAGGAAATCTCCTTTTTTCCTTTCAATCGGAGTGGAAATTCATTAAGATAGAGAAGGAAATAAAAGTTGAAAGGGAAATACATAGATGTGGTATAAACTGAGATTAAATTTAAATAAATTAACGCCTGCTCAAATTATTGTTTCATATTATTTTATTGCTGTAACAATAGCTACCATTTTGCTAAGCTTACCATTTGCCCACAAACCAGGTGCGAAATGGACCTTTTTGGATGCAATATTTACAGCAGTTAGCGCAGTAAGTGTTACAGGTTTAACCGTAGTAAGTACTGTGGATACCTTTAGTACAACCGGAATTTTTCTTCTAATGTTTGTCCTTCAATTTGGAGGTATAGGGATCATGACACTGGGTACTTTCTTTTGGTTGATTGTTGGAAAAAAAATCGGACTTAAAGAAAGACAATTAATTATGACCGATCAAAATCAAACAAGTTTGGCCGGACTTGTAAACTTACTAAAGCAAATTTTATTGTTAATAATCATTATTGAATTAATTGGGGCATTGGTCCTCGGGATTTATTTCTTGGGATATTATACTACTTGGCAGGAAGCTTTCCTACAAGGACTATTTGCTTCAGTTAGTGCTACAACAAATGCTGGATTCGATATCACTGGACAGTCGTTAATACCTTTTAAAAATGATTACTTTGTTCAGTTTGTTACAATCGTTTTATTAACATTGGGAGCGATTGGTTTTCCTGTATTAATTGAAACAAAAAACTTTCTTATGAATAAGCAAAGAAATAAGCATCATTTTTCACTGTATACAAAAATTACTACCCTTACTTTCTTTAGTTTATTATTATTTGGTACCGTGATTATTTTTGTCTTTGAATATAACCGTTTCTTTAATGGTATGGTATGGCATGAATCTTTCTTTTATGCACTATTTCAGTCTGCAACTACAAGGAATGGTGGCTTATCCACTATGAATGTGGCCGAATTTTCATCTCCCACTCTTTTAGTGATGTGTGCATTAATGTTTATTGGTGCTTCTCCTAGTTCAGTAGGTGGGGGGATTCGTACTACTACATTTGCACTTAATATTCTTTTTCTATTTCACTTTGCTAAGGGAAATAAAGCCATCAAAATTTTCAAACGTGAAATACACGAACAAGATATCATAAAGTCGTTAGTTGTAACTATGATGGCAATCTTTATTTGCTTTTTATCAGTCATAATATTAACTTTTACTGAAAGTCATTCTATTGTTGAAATTGTTTTTGAAGTGGCTTCTGCATTTGGTACTACTGGGTTATCATTAGGAATAACCTCTGAACTGACCTCTATTGGAAAATGTGTGATTATTGTTCTAATGTTTATTGGACGTGTAGGGATTTTATCTTTTCTCTTTATGATAGGAGGAAAAGAAAAAACAACAAAATACCATTATCCTAAAGAACGGGTTATTATTGGTTAATCTAAATAAAATCCATAAAATAAATCTAACTACTATTTAAGTGAAAAATGTCTATTAAAAAAACGATACTAAAAAGTATCGTTTTTTTGTACTTAATAATTATTCGGAACAATCTAACTTTGCTGGTTGACCATAAACAACAATGGAAAGCATTATTTCATCACAGAATAAGGAACGTCAAAGTAGAACCAAAGAAAAAGAACGATAGGGAAGGAAATGATCCAGGCGACTATTGGACGCTTGTGATGAATGATCAATACAGACAACATCATGACATTGAATATAAGATCCCATCCAAAATGCCATCCATGGTGATAGGTCATAATTCCTATAAAATGAGTAAATCCTTCTGTGATGGCAAAAATTCCTGTCCAAATTCCGACCCATATTACTTTTTTGAGCAAAGAAGAGGGAAGTCTTCCGATAAAAATTGCAACGGTTACCGTATATTGAACAATCATTTTTAAAAGAGAAATTAAAGTGTGATTAAGCTTTAAACTCTGATCCAGTTCACTAATAGCTTGGAATTTCCACATTGAGTAATCGTATAAAAGAAATTGGGAGAGTAAATCACCAATAATAAAAAATAAGATCGTTGAATAATAGGAATGAAATTCCTTCCAATTTCCAAATTTCCAGCCTATAAATATGTATATGAATAATAAAGTAAGGATCATATTATTTCCTCGTTCTATCTTTTTACTTAGTTTTGGGTAAAGTGCTTCAATTATTCAGGTTTTATTATATTAATTAAAAACGTTGATAAAAACTGAAATCTGACTAATTCGTTCTTCTAAGAATGGGAATTTTGGAACTGGGAAAAGTAAGTGTAGAAAAGGAGATGATCTAGTGACTAAACGCAAAGCGAAATTTGATGCTGCTGAAAAAAACAACAAAACCCCACCTAAGAATAAGCAAGAAACAGAGCTTTCAATTGAATTCACAAATGGTGAAGATACAGGTAAAGGGAAAAATAGAAACTCTTCAAAAGGGATGAAGGGGCGTAGCTAATGAAAAAGAAAAAAGAATCTTCACACGAAGAATATGGTCAAGAATTTGGAGATGTCAATGCAGCAAAGCTGTTGGAAGTAACTCAAAAGAAAACAAAATCAAACCAAAAAGAGAAAAAATGCTAAGCATTTTTTCTCTTTATTAGTCTAGCTTACGATTTTTTTATTGAAAGTAAAGACTGTTGATTTTCCTGAAGAAGGTTCAAAGTATGCCAAAAGATAGATTTCCTCACCATCAGTTGAGTGTATCATTTCTAATAAGGTATGTTTATAAACCTCTTTTTCAGATAGGTTCAACTCTGCAAATTCACTTCCTGCTATGGAAGGAGAGCGTAACAAGGTTTGATATATCATGGAACGGTCTTCTTTTGTCATTTCATGATTCCACCAAGGCTTTCTTGGCTTGTATTTTTGGTTTTCCAAGTAATCTAATTTCATAAGGCCCTCAATGACATTGATGGTACCCAGACCTTGGGAAGCTAAAAAGTCGTATAATCTTTTAAATAAATCTTCTAATTGATGACCGATCCGTGACCACCCTTGACCTTCCCAATAGGAGCCGAACTGTTGGAAGAAATCAAAAGGTGTCTCAAAACAATGAGTAACTAAATACTCAATAGTATGGTCCATTCGATGATCATTCCAATATTTCTCCAGGACGTCTTCAACTTGTTTAATTCTAACAATATCATCAAAAGACAATACATTATTCCCTAAAATTTCATAAGGAGAGTGATCCATATAGGTATACTGATGAACATTAGCACGAATTCTTAAACCAGTTCCACGCAGCATTTTTAAGAACCCAAGCTGAAGTTCCTCTGGTCTTAACTCAAAGACATCATTAAAGGTTTTACGGAATGAATAATAATCTTCTTCAGGGAGACCTGCAATTAAATCCAGGTGTTGATCAATCTTCCCACCTTCTTTAACCATAGTAACGGTTCGAGTTAACTTATTATAATTTTGTTTTCTCATAACTAAATCATTGGTTTCGTCGTTTGTAGATTGAACTCCAATCTCAAATCGGAATAATCCGGGAGGAGCCTCATTGTTCAAGAATTCAATGACTTCCGGACGCATAATATCTGCTGTAATTTCAAATTGAAACACAGTACCTGGTAGGTGCTCATCAATAAGGAATTGAAACATTTCCATGGCATAACTACGACTGATATTAAAGGTTCTATCTACAAATTTTATTGTTTTGGCTCCGTTGTTCATTAAGAAACGGATATCTTCTTTTACTTTTTCTCTATCGAAATACCTTACTCCTACCTCAATGGAAGACAAGCAGAATTGACATCGAAATGGACATCCTCTACTTGTTTCAATATAGGTAACTCGTTTAGAAAGAAAGGGTAGATCCTCTTCAAATCGAAAAGGAGAGGGTAATTCCCTTAAATCAATTTTATTTTGTTGTGGTTTTATTACAGGCTTTCCATTTGATAGGAAAGCAACTCCATGCACGTTTGACCAATCTCTGTCTCCATTAATCTCGTCCAGCAGTTGCTTAAAGCTTTGTTCCCCTTCACCGATCACAATAAAATCGACTTCCTGTATACGGTCCAGCCAATATGGAACATCGTATGTGACTTCCGGTCCTCCAAGTACAATTGTTACCTCAGGCAGTATTTTACGAAGAATTTGAATCACTTTAATTGTTTCTTCAATATTCCAAATGTAACAGCTAAATCCAATCACATCGGGTTTTTTAGAGAACAAATCAGAAGCAATATTTAATATTGGATCCTTAATGGTATACTCAGCTAATTCAATATCGTATTCTGGCTCAGCATAAGCTTTAAGGCAGCGAATGGCTAAATTAGTGTGAATATATTTTGCATTTAACGTACTTAAAACAACTTTCTTCATGGTTAAGCTCCTTTATCTACATTCCATTAGATGTATAACAATAATAGTTAATAGAAATTCTTTTATTATTTGCTAACGCTTGTTGTCTTCAAAGAATTCTGCGTACCTCTCTACTGCCAGCCTGGTTATTCAGCATGAGTTTTGCGAACTCCTATACAATAATCAATAGCATCGTTTGTCAGAACCATTTAAATAAAAGGTTCTTTTCCTAGTAGGTGTTTCTATTTCAGAGAAGAAAGTAGTTGTTGATTTCCTCTCCAGGATGCTCGGACGAGCGCTAGCTGCAAGCGAAGAGGTTTCCCTCACCATCGAGCAAATACCGGATGACAGAGCCATTCGCATCCATAATATAAAACAACAATCTTTGCGAAAAGAGCCATATCATAATACGGTTGTTCGGACAACTACATAAAAATAGTACCGACTATCATTTTATCTAACGTAAAGAGAAAGCTCAATGGTTGTCGGACATGATTTTAATTTATTTGGATAAATTAGAAGGAATTTAAGAAAAAGTTACGAATTATATATAAAAATAAACTTTTATGACGAGTGTTAGGATAATGGAGCTGTTTTATAGAATGGATTTTCATTATTCCTGGTTTTTTAGATAATTGGTTCTCATTAAAAGGGACTGACCCATGTTTGTGGGGTCAGCCCTTTCTAGTGAGTTCTATCTTGTTTTCATTTCTCTTTTGGACATTAATTTTTGAAACTTACTGGCTTTAAATTCAATAATTGGTTGAGTAATGGAAGTAAAGAGTTTTGTTGAAAAAACCATCGTTAGTAATAAAGATACTCCTAATAGTAATACTAGACTCAAAGTAGGGTCTATAGATTCTTTTAGATCGCTTACTCTGAATAAGCGAATAAAAAACCCGTGAAGTAAATACACATAAAGGGTGTTTTTACCCCACTTTGTGAAAAATTGTCTTTTTGTTGGTACAAAAGTAAAGAAACTAAAAATCATTACAACATTTAGAGTGTAAACAAGTGCTCTAACTCCTAAGCTTATAACATTATTTGATTCAAAGTCTTCATAAGGCTTCGATCCAAGCAACCATTTATCAGAGAACTCAGGAATAAAATACATTCCGATAAATACAAGGATAAATAATAGGCTTGCAATGAATCGAGCTTTACTCGTTTTAAAATACTCGAAATGCTGCTTCTCCAAGTAATAACCCATTAGGAAAATTGGAAAAAACACAAATGTTCTGGATAAACTTAAATAGTTTGATATCACATCAGCAAATCCTACAAGCAATCCTAAGGAAAAGGCAATCGTTAACCCCATAAATGGCTTCAATTTAAACCATTTGATGAAGGCATATAATAATGCATTCCAGCAGAATAAACTGATTAGGAACCATAATGACCAATGTGGATTCAATGGATCCATTTCAAATGTTGATTTGTGATAAAGAAAATAATAATAAATTGTGTAGATTAATTGAAACACAATATAAGGTAGTATAAGTTTTTTGGCTAGATTTTGAATATAGCCTTGTTTATAAAACCCTTTTGCGAAAAAACCTGCTACAAGAATAAATGCTGGCATGTGAAATGTGTATATCGTTTTATATAGAGAGAGAATAAAGGGATCACTTTCTATAAAAGAACGAATCAAATGACCAAACACAACCAAAAAGATTAAAATGAATTTGGCATTATCGAAGTAATAATCACGTTGTTTCATATCTTTCACCATCTTCTTTTGTAATAAACTAAGTCCTAATTCATTCTTACCCTAGGATACAATAAGAAAAACCTATTTATCATTGTTAATTATCACCAAAAATATGGAAAACTATTCGAATACTATTGTATATATGAGTCAATAGAAGGCTTAAGTAGAATCGGGGGATAACAAAATGACTAATAGTAACAAATTGGAAAGGGATCAACAATTAGAGGATTGCCATCCAATTGATAAAGAGATTTGTATGGCATCACCTATGTCAATGTTCGTAATAAATAACGAAATGAAAATTGTTCATGCAAATGAAGATGCATGCCAAACAGTTCAAACTCCTTTTGAGGACATAGTGGGAAAATCATTTAGTTGTTTTTTTGCAGCTGTACCTGCTTCTATTGTTGCTCACTATAAAGAAGTGATGGATACGGGTGTTTCCTTAATGGATGAAACATTGATGAATATTGATGATCAGATTATTCATGTGGAGCTCATTTTAAAAAGATCTTCTTTGTCCACAAATGCCTATATGTATTTTAAAAACGTAACAGAATTAAAGGAAAAAGAGAGAAAAGATCATATGAATGTTCATTTATTATCGAACATTTTTCAGAATGCCACAGAAGGAATTGTCCTTTTTGATATCGATGGAAATATTAATGATGCAAATCAGGCATTTTGTTCACAGGTAGGATTAGATCGAAATGAAATGACCAAGTACAATATCCAATCCTTTGTTCCAAATAGCGCACATTTTAAAATAGAAAAAATAAAAACCTTACTTTCTCAAAATAAAAAAGCACGTGGGGAAATTCCTATAAAAAATTCTCAAAACATTTCAGTAGTTGAATTTACTACAAGTCCATTTGTTCATCATAAACTACATATGGCGATCCTCAGAGATGTAACAGAAAAAAGGCAAATGGAAATACAGTTAAGAAGAAATGAAGAGTTATTTAAAGGTCTGTTTGAAGAAGCGATTGATGGAATCGTTCTATGGGATCAGGACGGTAGAGTATTAAAAGCAAATCCATCCGCATTAAAAATCTTCGAATGCTCACTTTCTGAGCTTTTATCAAAAAAAATTAAAGACTTTGTTTATCCATTAGAGAGTCAAAAATTTGATTTAGTAATGAAGAAATTAAATAGAAGCGGAGCTGTTCGGGATGAGGTATTGTTTTTAATGCCGAACAATCAATTAAAGCATTTGGAATTTACTTCAAAGCTTCATTCAGTAGATGGGTATAATATGACCATTTTTCGAAATGTAAGTGAACGGTATCAAATGGAGAAAGAATTGAGGGAAAGTGAAGAGCGTTTCAGGAAAATTTTTGAAGGCTCTTTAGACGGTCTGCTTCTTACTAACCATCATTATGTTGTAGTCGATGCTAATCCTGAAGCTAGTAATATATTAAATGTAAAAAAGGATTTGCTTATCGGTAAAGATGTACGAGAGATATTGAATATTGATCGTGATGATGATTCTTATGTTGAATATTTACAACAATTGAAAGAAGAAGGTCAGTCGAACTTTTTAAGAGAGGTCTGCACTTCCGAAGGTAGAACTCAGTATGTAGAGCTTTCTTCAAAATATAATTTGCTTTCAAATTTAAATTTAACGATCATGAGAGATATGACAGAGCAAGTAGAATTACAAGAGCAATTGAGAAAATCAGATACACTAAGTGTTGTGGGGGAATTGGCAGCTGGAATAGCCCATGAAATTCGAAACCCTATGACCGCCTTAAAAGGTTTTATTCAATTGCTTGAAAACAGCGTGGGGAAAGATCATGAAATGTATTTTAATGTGATCACCTCTGAATTCCAACGAATTGAATCGATCATCACTGAATTTTTAGTATTGGCTAAACCCCAAGCTGTTCAATACCAAAAAACCGATTTAATCAAAATTATGAAGGATACAGTAGAATTATTAAATGCTCAAGCAGTCATGCATAATGTACAATACAACGAAAGCTATCAAGGAAATCTTCCTACAATCATTGCTGAACCAAACCAATTAAAGCAAGTTTTTATCAACATGATAAAGAATGCCATTGAAGTAATGTCAGATGGAGGAATCATATCAATAAAAATAGAGGAAGTTGAAAATCATTTCATTCATATAGAAATTAGTGACCAAGGAAGTGGAATATCTAAGGATAAGATTAAGAAGCTAGGAGAACCATTTTATACCACCAAGGAAAGAGGAACTGGACTTGGGCTGATGGTAAGCTTTAATATAATTAAAGAACATAAAGGTAAAGTAAGAGTAGAAAGTAAAATGGGAGAAGGAACTGTTTTCCATATTTATTTACCTAAATCATAAAGGAGATATGAGTAATGTATACACTTGTCATGAACAGTCCTATTGGAGATTTAGTCCTTCATGCAAACGACAAAAACCTCCTTTCCGTTGAGTTTGTCCATGAAAAAACGTCATACCCTACAAATACGAATCATGGGATCTTACTTCAAGCCAAGAGTCAGTTAGAGGAATTTTTTAATGGTAGAAGGAAAGAATTTAATTTGCCATTACGAATAGAAGGAACTCCCTTTCAAAAAGAAGTGTGGAAGACATTACAGAAGATACCATATGGTGAAACATGGTCCTATCAGGATGTGGCTGAGGCGATTGATAGACCTAAAGCAGTTCGGGCCATAGGACAGGCAAACAAGGTAAATCGTTTCCCCATTATTATCCCTTGTCATAGAGTGATTGGAAAAAATAAAACTTTAACTGGCTATGCTGGAAATCAAGTAGACAAGAAGAAAACATTATTATTACTGGAACAATAATGAGTCAATAAAAGGTACTTTCCAATGAGGAAGTACCTTTTTATTTACTTTAGAAATTACTAGTTGAATTAATTTTTTATTTAGACTATTATCTAATTAGATGAATATCTAATTAGAATAGAAAGGAACCTTTACTTGCAACTAAATAAACAGATTGCCTTTCATAAGGCCATGGGAGACCCCACGAGAATAAAAATTATTCATTTGTTATCATTTGAACGATTACATGTAGGAGCAATAGCCGGTAAATTAGGACTAACAGCACCTACGATTTCACACCATCTTACTAAGTTAAAAGAATGTAATTTGGTATATTCAAGAAGAGAGAAAAATTCAATCTACTATTATTTGAATAAGAAAGTCCTAAAGCATCATGCAGAGGTCCTTAACCGGTTTATAGAAGAAGGGGGAGTGGAAGCTAATATGTCCGAGAAAATCATAAAAGAAAAGCAAAAGGTACTAAATAATTTCATGGAAAAGAACGGTAAAATTAAAAATATACCATCTCAACAAAAGAAAAAATTATTTATACTAGAACACATGGTGGAAGCTTTGAAAATTGGAAGAAAATATAGTGAGAAAGAAATAAATGAATTCATTTTACAATTTCACGATGACTTTGCAACCTTAAGAAGAGAATTCATCATTCATCAATTTATGTATAGGGAAAATAGCATTTATGAAGTCAATCCAAGAGAAATGTGGGCTTCTACTAGATTATTAAAAGAATAAAATTAGACTCTTTCACAAAGGTTGTTATTTTCTAACATGAGTCATCTCAAGGGATCAGTTAATCAGAAATGTGCTTGGATGATGAGGGGACTACTCCAATTGCGTCTAGCGCTCCGACGAGCCCCCTCAGCTTCGCCTCTGGGGGCCTCGGCACCACGTACTCCCGGCAGGGTTTCTCCACAATGCCCCTCACCTTTAATGACCACTGATTGACAAAGCCAATTCATGTAATTAAACAACATTTAAACCAAAATGAAAATATTCTAATTAATAGAAGTCAGGACGACGGTCTTGAAAAATAGGAATTTTATTCTGTACCTGCTCTACTTCAGCCAGATTTATTTCTCCAACCACTAATTCTTCTTTCGTTGTACCTTTTGATAAGATTTTCCCCCATGGGTTAATAATTAATGAACAACCTCCAAAATCGTTATCTGGATCGCTGCCTACACGGTTACAAGCTATCACAAAGCATTGATTCTCTATTGCTCTTGCTTGGAGGAGGGTTTGCCAATGATCAATTCTAGCATTTGGCCACTCTGCCACGACAAACACTACCTGTGCCCCAGATAAAACATGTTTTCTAAACCACTCGGGAAATCGAATATCGTAGCATATCAACCCGGCCATTTGTGTATCTAGGAGGGAGAATAGCCCATCATCATTCCCGGGAAGTAGGTAGTGATGTTCGTCCATTAGCTTAAATAAGTGTAATTTCGAATAGTGCTTAACAATTTTTCCATTTTGATTAACTACAAGAAGTGTATTGGTTACCCCACTTTTAGTTTTGCATGGGATCGATCCACCTACAATATTAATAGAATACTTTATTGCAAGTGCAGAAAGAAATGCAGAGGAATCTTTTGCTTCCTCATCAGCAATCTCTTCAATGCGCGTTAAGTCATATCCTGTTGTCCAAAGCTCAGGAAGAACAGCTATTTGACAACCTTCTTCACTTGCTTTTCTTATCCAATTTTCTACTTTGTGTTTATTTTTTTCAGGGTTTCCAAATGAAATATCCATTTGGGCTAGACCTATTTTTTGCATCATTTACATCACCTCATACCATTTTTTACTTTACATTCTGTTTGTTACGTTATATCATTTGTGACTAGAATTTGAAAGTATTTAATTTTCAAAAAATAGAAGAAGGTGGACCCTATGATATCCTTTCAAAAATCAGATCGATTAAAATCGTTACCAGACCAGTTTTTTGCATCACTTGCTGAAAAAGTAAATCATGCTGTGAATGAAGGCCATGATGTTATCAATTTAGGTCAAGGGAATCCAGATCAGCCCACTCCTCCACATATCGTGAAAAAATTAAACGAAGCATCAAAATTACCAAAGAATCATAAATATCCACCATTTAGAGGGGTAGTTTCTTTTAAAGAGGCGATTGCAACCTTCTATAAACGGGAATATAGCGTAGACTTAGATCCTCATAGTGAAGTAGCCGTTTTGTTTGGAGGAAAATCAGGTTTAGTTGAAATTCCACAATGCCTACTAAATCCAGGAGATAATGTGCTAGTTCCTGATCCCGGGTATCCCGATTACTTATCAGGGGTAGCATTAGCCGAAGCTCACATGGTGAAAATGCCATTAAGAAAAGAGAATGATTTTCTTCCAAATTATGAAGAGCTATCTCAAGCTGAAATAGAACAATCAAAATTAATGTTTTTGAATTACCCTAACAATCCAACAGGGGCTATTGCTTCAAAAAAATTTTTTGAGGAAACCGTTTCTTTTGGGAAAAGGAATAACATTTGCGTAGTACATGATTTTGCTTACGGAGCCATTGGTTTTGATGGGCAAAAACCTTTGAGTTTTCTTGAAATAGATGGCGCTAAAGACGTAGGAATTGAAATATATACATTGTCGAAAACCTATAATATGGCCGGCTGGAGAGTAGGGTTTGCTGTTGGGAATAAAAGCGTGATTGAGTCCATAAATGTTTTCCAAGATCATCTCTATGTGAGTATTTTTGGAGGAATACAAGAGGCAGCAACTCAAGCACTTTTAAGCTCTCAAGAATGTGTAAAGAAATTGGTGGATACCTATGAAGAAAGAAGAGAAGTATTAGTGAATGGCCTTATAGAAATTGGTTGGGAGGTAGAGGCACCAAAAGGCTCTTTTTTTGCGTGGCTAAAGGTTCCGGATGAATTCACTTCTAAAGAGTTCTTTCATTATTTACTTAAAGAAGCAAATGTAGCAGTAGCTCCTGGTATAGGCTTTGGGGAGTATGGGGAAGGGTATGTTCGTGTAGGGCTGCTTACTAGTAAGGAACGGTTAAAAGAAGCGATAAAAAGGATTGAAAATTTGAAAATATTTGATAAAAGAGATTCATAGTTTTAAATTTTTCTTAACAAGAATAGGTAGAGGGGCTAGTCCTATGAACCCAATTAAAGAGCACGCTGCCTATATGATAGAGTAATGAATAGAATCCCTCTTCTTTTTTATGGAAGGGGATTTTTTTATACAATTAGTTAATCATGAGTTTTGAGTTCCGCTTCAAGCACTCGCTTTTCTCTCTTTACAATCAACTTTGTGTTTATACAATCTTAATCCTAAATTGAATCTCTGTACATTAGTAAAGGAGGGTATCAAATCCTATATTATTAGCGAAATTTGTCAAATTTTAATATATTTATAGTTATTTTGTCTTGTTTTGCGATTCTATTTACTTTTAATAGAATACTTGCGATAATTTTCAAGTAACGATTTTTCGTAATAAATAGATAAATAAATAGATAAAAAAATAAAGGAGTCTAGAAAAAAATGGGTCGATTACTTAAAAAGAGATGGTTATTAAAAAAAATAAATCATAAGCGTACTGAAATGATTTCGTTAGGTGAAACGATTGGTTTATCAGCCAAAGAAACCATTGAATGCAGCCAACAGTTAGATCAGCTGTTAAATGAATATGATAGATGCTCACACAAAGTTGTAAATATTTCACTTCAAGATACTCCTTATGAATTCGGTCAATTTATTAAAGGATTAATTAAAAGAACGGCATCATAATTATCTTTTTTAACATCTTGACATACGTACATATAAATACCCCAAAGCATTCCACTTTTTAATAATTAATAAACCACTTATGCTCTCATCATTTTTCTCTCAACGGATACTAACTAGTTAAAAATCTTAAATAGAAGCTGATTTGCAAGATATCGGTAGAAATAATCGATATCTTGCTTTTTTGATTAAAGCTATATGTATCGTTGTTTTTCAATAATTATAGTGGGGAATCATACATTGCCATCCATATTAAAATATGGAACGGTTGAATGAATAGAGATAATGTAGATACAAGATGTCTGTTTGTTTGACAATGAATATAATTATTTGTATAATATTTTGAAACTGAGATATTTCTAAATTAAAGGAATGAAACCTATGAGTGAATCACAAAATACACAACAATCATTAAAGCTTTTTATCGTCCTATCTAGAGCATTTAAAGCTTTAAACGAGGAAATAAATAAAAATATTCAAGAGAATGGATTAAATCCAACAGAATTTGCTGTTTTAGAGTTACTTTATCACAAGGGAGACCAGCCATTGCAGCAAATTGGTGGAAAGATTCTATTAGCCTCCGGAAGTATAACGTATGTAGTGGATAAGCTAGAACAAAAAGGCTACTTAAATCGTGTAGCGTGCCCAAAGGATCGTCGAGTGACTTATGCTCAGATTTCAGAGGAAGGGAGAAAGTTGATTGATGACATTTTCCCAAATCACGAAGAGAGAATTAATGAATTAATGTCTGCCCTATCTCCTCAAGAAAAAGAAGAAACCATCACCAATTTAAAGAAACTAGGTCTTTCCATTAAAGATTTATCATATTGATTATTTTGCCCCTTTCAAGCTTAAAGGGGCATTTTTAATGTCTTTTTTGTATGATTATTGTTCCTGGTTGACAGGTGGTGAGGAGAACTGCTTCGCTTTCCGTGGACGTTCGGCCGAGCCTCCTCAGCTTCGCTTCCGAGGTCTGGGCACACACGTTCTTCCGCAGGAGTCTACGCAGTACCCCTCACCACCTCAACCGTATTTGGTATTTATATCAGTCTATAGCAAGAAACTCAGGCTTAGAAAGTTGGAGCGGAAGGTGCTCGACTCCTGGGGGAAATGCGTGAAAGTTGAGACCCCACAGGGCATAGCCCGAGGAGGCTCAACTCGCGCCCCGCGGAAAGCGAGCACCTGGAGCGTAAATCAACTACTACTCGCTTTATCAATACCCACAAAGTTACCAAAACAGCCTAAAACAATAACAGTCTAATCTAATCAAACAGGAATTTCACTAGTAAAAGTAGAATAATACTAATTGGGATTATAAAATGAGGGGGTAACAAAATGAATTTTGAACAATTTACATATGAGAGACCAGATCTAACAAAGTTAAAACCTGCCTTCACAAAGGCTTTGGAGAAGTTTAAAGAAGCCACAACGGTAGATGATCAAGTAAAGGCAATGGAAGAAATAAACTCCATTCGACTTCACGTTGATACAATGGAAAACATTTGTTATATACGTCATTCTATTAATACTGATGATGAATTTTATCAGAAAGAGCAAGATTACATTGATGAAGTGTCACCAGAGATTTCCGGTTTGGTAACGGATTATTATAAGGAACTCGTTGGGTCCCCGTTTCGTAAGGAATTAGAAGAAAAGTGGGGAAAACAATTATTTTCTCTAGCTGAAAGTGAAATTAAAACTTTCTCACCTGAAGTCGTCACATTGCTTCAACAAGAGAATAAACTGTCTTCTCAGTACACAAAGCTAATTGCCTCTGCGAAAATTCAATTCGAAGGGGAAGAAAGAACATTAGCTCAAATGGGTCCATTTACTCAATCCACTAAAAGAGAAACAAGAGAAACAGCATCGAAGGCAAGTATTGCTTTTTTTGAAGAAAACAGTGAAAAGTTAGATTCACTTTATGATGAATTGGTTAAGATACGTCATAAAATTGCGACAACGTTAGGGTATAAGAATTTTGTGGAATTAGGATATTATCGTATGACAAGAACAGATTATTCACCTGAAATGGTAAAAGTCTTTCGTGATCAAGTGAAAAACCACATTGTTCCGTTAGCAACAGAGTTGAAAGAAAGACAGAGTAAAAGGATTGGAATACCTTCAATGAAATTTTATGATGAAGGTTTTAAATTCACATCTGGAAATGCAACGCCTAAAGGAAGTCCAGACTGGATTATTGAAAATGGAAAAAAGATGTATGATGAACTTTCACCAGAAACGAAAGAGTTTTTTCAGTTTATGATTGATCATAACTTAATGGATTTAGAGGCAAAAAAAGGGAAAGCAGGTGGAGGGTATTGTACATATATAGCAAATTATGACTCTCCTTTCATTTTTTCTAACTTTAATGGAACCTCTGGAGATATTGATGTGTTAACACACGAAGCGGGGCACGCTTTTCAAGTCTACTCTAGTAGAGGTTTTGATATTCCGGAGTACATTTGGCCAACGTATGAAGCTTGTGAAATACATTCCATGAGTATGGAATTTTTCACTTGGCCATGGATGGAGTATTTCTTTAAAGAGGATACAGATAAATATAAGTTTTCCCATTTAAGTGATGCTCTTCAATTTTTACCGTATGGAGTAGCGGTGGATGAGTTCCAGCACTTTGTGTATGAAAATCCGGAAATTTCCCCTTTAGAGCGAAATGAAGCTTGGAGGAGAATCGAAAAAGAATACTTACCTAATAGAGATTATGATGGTATTTCTTATTTAGAGAACGGCGGATTCTGGCAAAGACAGAGCCATATTTATAATTCACCGTTTTATTATATTGATTATACTTTAGCGCAAATTTGTGCGTTCCAATTTTGGAAAAAGATGAATGAGAACCGATCTGAGGCTTGGAATGATTATACTGCTCTATGTAAGTTGGGTGGGAGTCTTTCATTTACAAAGCTTGTAGATGCTGCAAATTTGGATTCTCCATTCCAGGAAGGAACAGTGGAGAGAGTTATTGAGCCTATTCGACAATGGTTAAATGGAGTGGACGACGAATCATTATAATAAAAAGAGGCAACCGAAATTCGGCTGCCTCTTTGCTTTCTTATGATTGACTTAATTCCTTTTTGCGTTCTTCACGCGCTGTTTTAAAGAAGAAGATTTCGTATAAAACAGGAAGTAATATCAGTGTTAACAAAGTTGAAGAAGTTAATCCACCTATTACCGTGATAGCTAATCCCTTTGAAATCAGTGTGCCTGAGGAAGTAGTAAACGCTAAAGGTAATAGGGCTGTAATTGTAGCAAATGCTGTCATAAGAATCGGTCTTAAACGTGTTTTCCCTGCTTCAATTAAAGAGTCTCGAATCGTCATAAACTTCTCTTCTCTGTTCTGTCCAATACGGTCTACAAGAACAATGGCATTTGTTGTTACAATCCCTATTAACATTAATAATCCAATCATGACAGATACACTAAGTGGTTCTTGTGCAAAAAATAAACCAAGTAATGAACCGATTGGAACGAAAATAAGTGATGAAAGAATAATGAATGGAATTCTAGCTTTCCCAAAGGTAATGAGCATGGTAATGTACACAAGTCCAATGGCAATGAGCATGGCC
Organism: Rossellomorea aquimaris TF-12; assembly: GCF_001648555.1. Lineage (GTDB taxonomy): Bacteria > Bacillota > Bacilli > Bacillales > Bacillaceae_B > Rossellomorea > Rossellomorea aquimaris. The sequence goes on from NZ_LQXM01000026.1 coordinate 242,472, forward strand.
AATCCTAGCTGTTGGAATGTTTCAACCGTCTCATCACTTCCGCCTCCGCCCTCAAGGGAGACTTCTTTAGAAAGGTCAAGCTTTTCTACTCCATTAATGACCTCTTCAGATACAGTACGTATATCATCGCTTGCAATTTGTGCAGAAACCCTTGCATATATTTTTCCATCTAATTTCTGAATAGAGGTGTACGCTTCAACTTCTTTTATCTCAGCAATTTGTGTTAAAGGAATAGGTCCTTTAGAAGTGAATAATGTAATCTCCTCTAATTCTTCAATAGACGATGTTGAGTCGTTATATGAGAGTTGTACAGAACGTTCTATGTCGTTTAGATTTAATGTACCTACACTTACTGGCTTTGTTTGGTCTGAAATGGTTCCTAGTGCTTGAAAACCGGAAACTCCAGCTTCTGCAGCTTTCTTAGGGTCAATTTCAACAATCACTTGTTTTTGTTTTTCCGTGAAATTATTTGAAACATATTTTAGATCCTTTTGGTCATTTAAATATTCCTCAACCTTTTTAGAAGCGCTTTGAAGTGCATCCAGGTTGTTAGAATATAAATCAATATTTACGTTGTTATTTGAAGGAGGTCCACCTGTTTGCTGCTCTTGAACCCCTAAAGTAGCATCTGGTTCTTCTTTTAAAACAATATCTTCCATCATTGCTTCGATTTCCTTAATATAGGACGAAACATTGGTGTCATCTTTTAATACAAGAAAATAGTTAGCTTGATTCTTTCGCTTTAATCCGGTTTGGAAGTCACGACTACCAATTCCTGCAGTAATTTCCTCAATTTCCTCTTCATTGTTCAAGTATTCCTCTAATTTTAATGAAACTTCATTTGTCCTCTCTAATGGTGTGGACGAGGGAAGTTGAATAGTAGCTACCAGAAGCTTTTGCTCTTCATTCGGAATAAATGTAAATCCAAGCTTTCCTGCAAGACCAAATGATCCAAATAGAGTAACCAATGATAAAAGAATTACGGTCTTCTTATGATTTAGCGCCCATTTAATCCCTTTAGCATAACCGAGTTGAAGTCTACTCTCCTTCTCTTCAGGTGGGACCTTCTTGAAAGAGAATTTTGCTAAAATAGGGACGATGGTAATCGCCACAAGGAGTGATGTGAGTAAAGAAAATACGATTGTTAAAGCAAATGGTAGAAAGAATTCACCCGTAACTCCACCAACAAATCCTAATGGTAAAAAGACCACAACAGTTGTAAGAGTTGAAGAGGTGATGGCTTTTAATATTTCTTTGGTAGAATCCTGGATTAACTCGTTGCTCATAGCACTTCCGGATTTCCTAACTCGCCTGAAAATATTTTCTATGACAACGATACTATCATCAACTACCCTACCAACGGCTACAGCCATACCACCTAATGTCATTATATTGAGAGATATGTCCAGTTGCTGTAAGAAAATGGACGAGACTAATAATGAAAGAGGGATAGAAATAATCGCGATAATCGTTGCTCTAATATTTCTTAAAAATAATAAGACGGCAACTGATGCAAACAATGCCCCAAGCAGACCTTCTTTAATCAGAGTTTCAACAGACTTTTCAATTCCTTCTGCAGAATCAAAACCGATGGCGTATTCCAATTTGTCTTCGTAACTGTTTAACACCTCTATGACTTTATCTGCTACTTCAACAGTATTAGCATCCTGTTTTTTCGTAATCGCCATAGATAAAGAATCTTTCAAATTATAACGAGTGACTTCAGGCTTATCTGTTACTTCTTCAATTGTTGAAATGTCCTTTAGAAGCACTGGTGGTCCATTGGGATTAAATGCAGAAGATAATAACAGATTCTCTAATTGATTAATTGTGTCAACTTTTTCTTGTACTCTTACAGGTATTTGAATGTCATTTCCTTCTAAGCTTCCAGCAGGGAAAGATAGAATTTTATTGTTAATTTGTTCTTTAATTTCGGATAGTGACAAGCCAGATTTTGTAGCCTTCTGTTTATCAACAGTAATTTGAAGCAATTCCTCTTCTAACCCACCTACAGAAACACTATTTATGCCTTCAATCTTATTAAGATCAGGAATGATTTCATCGTCGAGTAAAGCTTGAAGTTCTGTGCCTTCTTTTGAAAATAAAGAAATATTAAAAATAGGGAAGGACCCGAACGAAAAACGATTAATATCTGTCTTTACATTTTCAGGTAAGTCACTTTCACGAATGTAGTTATTTACTTGCTGCTCAATGTCATCCATATCCGTATCAAACGGGAATTCCAAATTAATTATCGAGATGGTTTCATAAGTGGAGCTGGAAACCTTTTTGATACCTGATATACCTGTGAACTTTTCTTCTAAGTCAGTGGTGACCTTTTCATTTAAATCCTGGGGTGAAGCTCCAGGATAAATGACTTCGACAGATAATTGGGGGAATTCGATGTTCGGTAGGAGATCTACTTTTAATTTGGAAAAAGAAAATAAACCGCCTAATATTAATAGGAATGAAATAATAAATACAGCAACTGCATTTCTCAAGCTGAATCTAGTAAGAAAATTCAATGACAATTCCTCTTTTCTATATGAATTTATAATTTTATTATAATCACTTTATAAAAGGATTTCATCTTTGAATATGTTAATTAAGGAATATTTCACAAATGACACATACTTTTCGGAATAAATATCCTTTTTTACCGTTAGATTAACGAAGTATGGAAAGAGGTGCAACACGTTATAATTTTAGTTCTGCCAATGGCTCTGTCAACCAGTATGTGCTAGAGGTGAGGGTGAAATACTCTCCTTGCAGCCAGCGTTCGTCCGAGCCTCCTCAGCTCCGCCACGATTGTACTTCCACAGGAGCCTACAAAGTTCCCCTCACCAACTATAAGAGAATATGTAAAAAACAATGTTTAAGAAACACTCCACAATAATGTAAATTGAGTACTTTTGCTTCTGAATTTCCTTGCTTGTACATATCTTGAATTATAAGGAGTTTAGAGGTGATATGTTGAAAAGAATAACGGGTTCATTTCAAATTGCAGCAGTTTATGTAGGAACTGTAATTGGAGCTGGATTTGCAACGGGAAGAGAAATAGTCGAATTTTTTACCCGTTTTGGTTTTATTGGCTTTATTGCCATCTTACTAAGTGGATATCTATTTATTACACTTGGAACGAAGATTATGCTTAAATCTCATGAGATTAATGCTCAATCATTTGAACACTTTAACGAATACCTATTTGGGAAAGTCTTTTCGAAATTCATGAATTTTGTCATGATGGTCATGTTAATAGGGGTATCCGCTGTTATGCTTTCAGGTGCTGGGGCTGTATTTGAGGAGCAGTTACTTCTACCAAAGCAATTAGGAATAGGAATAACAATTGCTTTAGGTTTTCTTACTATGATGGTAGGAATCAAGGGTCTCTTTGCCGTTAATACCTTTGTAGTGCCAATCATGATTATCTTTAATCTATTATTAATGGTTTTTTCAGTGAAAAATTCGCTTTTTTTGGAGTCGTTTCTAACCATCCCTCATTCTGATGATGGCTGGAAATCAGTTATTGCTCCGTTTTCGTATGTGGCTTTTAACTTAGCAATGGCTCAAGCAGTGTTAGTACCTGTTGCCAGTGAGGTAAAAGATGTCCAAACCATTAAGTATGGTGGATACCTGGGTGGAATATTTCTTACTTTGATCCTCATCTCAAGTCATTTTACTTTGGTCATGATTCCAAATGTCACTCAGTATGAAATTCCAATGGCGGTCGTGATGAAATCTTTTGTATCTGGTATTTATGTTATTTATATCATCATTATCTACGGTGAAATTTTTACTTCTGTTATTGGTGGCGTTTTTGGACTGGAAAAACAATTGACAAATTATTGGAAGTTTTCGTCCGTCACCACGTTTTCAGGAATTTTCCTTGTGATATATTCTCTGAGCTTTTTCGAATACAGTAAACTTCTATCATATTTATATCCCCTTTTTGGTTACATGAGCTTATTGTTTCTAATTCTTCTTTGGATGAAGCGAGATAAGTAAACGATGTAACGATTAAAATGGAAGCGGATGTTATAGAAAACCTATTTTCCTAAAGTATTCTCTTTTTAAAGGCTCTTTTCGTAAATATTGTAGTTTTTAACATGAGTTCTGCCTGGGCTCTGTCAATCAGTGTGTGCTGGATGGTGGGGGGGACTGCTCGCTGCAATCAACTACTACTTTCTTCTTTAAAATAGCAACAAAGTTTACGAAAAGAGACTTGAGTAAAAAGCATTCACATTGTTTATGTTAATAAAGAACCACGCGGAAGGAGGTTATTACTGCTTTGACACAATCTAAACATGAAAAAGAGAGACAGTGGAATGTAAGGAAACAAGATCAGCACCCACATGGAAAAGTACCATCCTTGAAAGAATTAGATCAAGGAAAAAAGAAGGACTAAGAAAAGAGATGCCAATTCTTTGGCATCTCTTTTCTAATCTGTTGGTAGAGCGTCTTCGGTTTTATATACTTCTGGAAAAAAACGATTGCGAATTTCATCTTTATCCCAATCAGGGTTTTGTGTGCTGATTGCTAATTCCTCCAGATGTCTCATTAAATACTGCATATCAAGACTCTGAAGGCTTGAATAATCAATTCCCTCTAATATATGATTTTTAAATGTCCAAACAATGTTTTTGGTTTCTTCATTATTGTTTTCCGCAATCATTTTCAATGAGCCCAACATCTCAGTGATGATTGAAATATCGTGTTTTCCGTAATGTCTTAATTGATAAAAACTTTTATATAAATAATCGACAAATGTAGGTTGTTCCAAAATAATACGCACTACTTTGTTTTCATCTGACAAATAGGAGCTAGGAAGTTTGTGCTTGGCTAATTTAGATAAAATAATTCCAATTTCCTCGATACAATTCTTTGCCGTATTAGGGTCATTTATTGCAGGAGAGATGGCTCTTAAAGCGATCTCGACTAATTTTCTAATCCCAAGTTCAATGTCTTCAATTGGCTCTTTATCTGGACCAATAATGAGAAAGTTCAAATAGGAGTCTTTATTTATTTCTTGATTAGAAGTCCATACCGTTATGACAGGTGTATCTTCTAATAAATACTCACCGGGTTTTTTTAGCATTCGAATAATAGCTTCGTCTTTTGCTGCTTTTTTTATCATTCCATTAATATCGAGTTCTTGAAGATAGCCTGTTTGTTTACTTGAAATATAAATAGGCTCAATATCCTCAAAGAAAGCATCGTTTAACTCTGGAGGAGCCTCGTCTTTTTCTACATCATTTTTTCGGAATAAATAACTAGTGTCAATTTTTTTATTGGTTTTAATCGTAATGTTATGTATTAAATTACTAACTTTCACCCAATTGGATACATGGTGAACAAAATAGACGAATACAAATAAACAAACAATGGCGACAATTCCTGCAAATGCAGAGGATATATATAGGTCTTGCCCGGACTCATCTCTTAATAGAATGAGGAGGGTGATACAATATACAACCCCAGATACAAAAATGGCCAGAACTCGTTGAGTAGGTCTATCATTAATAAAGTTTTGCAAAGTTCTTGGTGAATATTGAGAAAGAAACGTTGTTAAAACAACCATTATAGTTGAAAAAGTAATCGTTGTCATAGTCATGATAGATGAAGCAATCGTACTTATAATCATTGTAGATAAATCGAAATTGGAGAATAGAACTTTTGGGAAAAGTGGATAATCATTATGACTTAACCACGAATCAAAATAAAAGGTAATAATCGCTAATATTAATGAGAATAGGGAGAATACCACGGGAATGAACCAAAAGCTTTTTCTTGCCTTTTTAAATAGTAATATATTCATTTCAAATGCCACCTAACTGCACAGTATGATATAAGAATATCCTCAAATGGATAGTAGTAAACCTTTTTTATCTCATTATAGAAGACAAAAGAAGTGAAGATAATAGAAGGTTCTGTTACATTACCGTTTCTATTATCTTCACCTCATTGGTGGATTTTTATTTAGGCTTATTATACATGTTGTAATATTTAATGGGTTTTCCCAACCAGTATAAGCCTGTTAGTGAAGGGAACAAATCCCCTATCCAGCGTTACTGAGCAGCTTCTTTCTTACATATATTTGATTGCACAAATTACATTTCAACGATTTTATAGTTTTTATGATTTACAACCGTTTTTTCTTCTAGTTCTAGCTCTCGATAATTTTTCATATAGGTGAGGTCTACGATAACAGAATTTTCATTTACTTTTTCTACAATTCCTTTTAGACCTTCTTTAAATTCGATCACATTGCCAATTTCTGCTTTTTTCATCAAGGGTCTCTCCTTTTTTGCCAAAATTCTACAAACAATTACTAATATTTTGACGTAAACTACACGAAAGGTAAAGAGTTTTCTAAAAATTTAACAAAAAAATATTTTCTTGAGCTAAGAGCGATATCCTTTACAATAGAGATAGATCTTTTTAACGATGGAGGGGAACAGATGAACGAATCAGACGTATTAGAACAATTATCGTTATTACGAAACAAAGAAGTGGATGAAATTAGAGTTGAGAAGGGAGATTTTCTAACCTTTAGGTCTATATTAGTTACACAAAAGGACTTTAAGCAATTCCGTGGAATTGCTCACCATGGTGGAAGTATTTCTTATCGATATTTAGATACACCAAGAAGTTAGGTTTCCATTTGTATAGAATATTAATGATGAAGATCATATATACCTATATTTGAAGATGTGGCAAGCATTACCGTAAAAGGTTATTCTAATCAGGTTGTTCTCTTGAGAAAGAGCATTTCTGTTAGATGGCCTTTTTTTGACCTTGTTGATTCAACCTTAGATTAAAAGGGTAATCTACTAAAATTGAAGGCACATTAATGTGGAGGGGAAAATGATGGAAGATAAAGTAGTTTGTATTACCGGAGGGGCAAAGGGAATTGGAAGGACACTAGTAAAGAATTTCGCCAAAAAAGGTGCGAGTGTTGAGTTTTTAGACAAGAATCGTGAAGATGGGAAAGAGCTTGAGAATGCATTAAATTCTAAAGGGTTTTCCACACGATTTCATGAAGTAGATGTTTCATCTCATGAAGATGTCAAAGAAGTATTTTCCACCATAAAAAAACATCACCAGGAGATAGATGTGTTGATTAATAATGCAGGCATATCAAACTTTATCTCATTTTGGGATATGAGTCCTAAGGAATGGAATGAAATTCTTTCGTCTAATTTAAGCAGTGTGTTTTATTGTTCGCAGGAAGCGGCCCGTTTAATGAAAAGAAAAGGAGGCTCAATCATTAATATGGCTTCTACACGCGCTGCTATGTCTGAGCCAAATACTGAAGCTTATTCTGCTACAAAGGGTGGGATTGTAAGTCTTACTCATTCTTTAGGCATTACATTAAGTGAATATGGAATTCGAGTGAATTCTATAAGTCCTGGTTGGATAGAAACAGAAAATTATTCATCTCTTAGAGAGATTGATCATTTACAGCACCCGTCAAAGAGAGTCGGCAAGCCAGAAGATATAGCTAGAGCGTGTTTCTTTTTAGCTGACCCGGAAAATGACTTTATTACTTGTGAGAATTTAGTTATTGATGGTGGGATGACAAGGAAGATGATATACAAACATTGATATCAGCCTTTTCTTAAAATAAGTACATTGATTATTCCTATAATCCATATAAATAGTAAACATGAAATCATCTCAGTCACTCTCCTGTTATCCTTTTTATAAAGGATACATAAAAATGATTGTAGTCATTTTTGTTCTATTTAAAGAAATTGTAAAGTTTTGTATATAAAAACAAAAAATCCGCCTGACATAAGTGAATATGTCAGGCGGAATTTTAAGGTTCTAGCCTATTTTTTCTAGTTTTAGCGAAATGTTTTAGTTCTTGAATAATGATTTCTTCCGTTTGTTTATCTTCTAATGCCTCTATCCCATATAAATAATAGTTAAACTCTTTCCGTTTCCAAACAGGTTTCCCTATAATGGATATAGGAACTTCATTTAATTTGAAATGCATTTCTAATAAATAATTCATTTGATCCTCTAAAGGTAAACTTAAGGGGGTTTTTAAGCGAACTCCCCGAGGACTTATATCCAATAGAGTAGCGGTAGAACTTCGAGTTTCATTTAAAACTCCATCCTTCTCAAGGAGTAATTTAAACTCCATTTCTATAGGTTGTTTAAAAGAATATCGAAAAGCCTCATCACGTTTGTATTTCATACTCCTCACCCAATTTGCAAGAGAATTTTCCTATGATTCTATCATACTTAAATAAAAAACGTGTGACAATAGAGTTGTATAGTGAAATGGAATTTTATGAATATTTGCTAAATATTTACTATTCTATTATTATAATATTCATTATACTTATAAATTTTTCTAGGGGGAAATGAGATGTCATCTATACAATATATTAAAGAAGAAATGAGCAAAGTGTTAGTGGGAAGAGACAAAGAAATTGATCTTTTAATGATTGCTTTACTCCAGGAAGGGCATGTCTTGCTTGAGAGTGTCCCGGGGACTGGGAAAACATTGTTAGCCAAAACCTTTGCCCAATGCATTGACGGAGCATTTAAAAGAATTCAATTTACTCCTGATGTGTTACCGAGTGACGTAACGGGAATACAATTCTTTAATCCAAAAACACAGGAGTTTGAATTGAGAACCGGGCCTGTTGTCTCAAATGTATTATTAGCCGACGAGATTAATAGAGCTACTCCCCGTACGCAAGCGAGTTTATTAGAAGTGATGGAAGAAAAACAATTTACCATTGATGGAGAAACCGTTTCATTGGAGCCTCCTTTTATTGTGGTCGCTACCCAAAATCCAATTGAATCTCAACAGGGAACCTTTCCACTCCCGGCAGCTCAATTAGACCGATTTTTATTGAAAATCCCCTTTTCATACCCAAGTTTTGAAGAAGAAAGAAATATCCTTAACAGATTTAAATCCTCACAGCCTTTGGATAAAGTAGAAAAAATCATGAGTTTAAGGGAAATTCAATCATTGGTGAAACGTGTAAAGGAAGTACATATATCTCAAGACATCGAATCGTATATTCTTCAGATTACTCGTGGAACGAGAGAACATGAATGGATTGAAGTGGGAGCTAGTCCACGTGCTAGCTTAGCGCTTTTAAAAGCAAGTCAAGGCCAGGCGTTTATACAGGGTAGAGACTTTGTTACTCCTGAGGATGTTTTAGCTGTTGCACCATTTGTTTTGCAGCATAGAGTACAGTTGACAGCTGAAGCATCTTTAACAAGGACAGAGGAAGAAGTCATTCATGGGATTATCGAAATGGTTATGCTTCCAGTAGAAGCGAGGAATGCATAATGAACTGGAAGCGTGAGATTGTAGAGGACTCTAATACCTCTATAAGTATGGTTATTTTAGTCATTGCGGGAACTTTGAGTCTATATTTTCAATCCTATATTGGTTTAGGCTTATTTTTATTAACGATTCTTTATTTTCGGGTTCATCAATGGTATTTAATGAATATTGGAAAAGAAATAACTATGGGGAAATCTCCTAAGAGAATTCGTTTGCATTGTGATGATGATCATAATTGGGAATTTCAAATTGAGAACAACGGGCTGCCAATTTGGGGAGCAACCATGAATCTTACATTTGAAGATATTGTGGAGCCTACTTCCCACCCATATGCCACGAATCCTGGAAATATCCTAGAAGTTTCCATGCCGATTTCGATTGGCAGAGGAGAAATCGGCCATGTTTCTTTGCCTATTAAAGGCAAAAGGAGAGGATTATGTAAGATTAAGACTATGCAATTGGAAATCCCTCATTTATTTGGAAGTGGAAAAGTGTTATTAAACCTTCTTGACCCTGTTCCATCAACTATAATGGTATTTCCAACAGCTTCACCTGTAATCATTGAAGAAGATCAACGAACGTTTAATCAAGGGGATGTATTTACTCCTAGTTCCCTGTTTTATGATGTGTTTCACCCAATCGGAACGAGAGAATATGTGGCTGGTGACAGATTCCAGGATGTGAACTGGAAAGCATCGGCACGAACTGGTCAGCTTCAAACCAAGGTTTTTGAACCAGCTACTCAGAAAGAATGGATGATTGCCATTAATCTTTCGAGTCGTTATTCTATCACGGATCAAATAGAATCGATCATTAAACATACATCCTACTTAATGCACCTTGCTGTAGAAAAGAATATATCGTTTTCACTCGTATTAAATGTGCGAATTCCAGGTTTGACACCGTACTACTTTCTTCCTTCTGGAACAGGAAGAAAACACCGTCAAAAGGGGCTGGAGTTATTGTCCACATTATCCCGGGATGATTTTACTATTCCGTTCAATATTGCATTGCAGCATTTGTACCTTCGCAAATTGGTTCCTCCCGTTCTTATAGTTGCCGGAGAACTTGATTCTAAAGAAGAAGAACGGTTACTAAAAATCAGCAAAAGTCAAACTAAAATTTTCAAACTAAATACAGAAGAAAAACAAGGAGTCGTCACTATATGGAATCGCAAATTGAAACTTCCTTCATAATGAAGGGAAGGCAAATGCATCTTCTAAAAATGGGTATGTTATTAGGGATCGATATTTTATTTGCAACTTTAATTTTGACTATTTTATTTACGAAAGAAGCGATACTCACACAATATGTACCTCTCTTATGTACAGCTTTTCTATCTTTACTAATGTATTTAGTGTTATCTACTAAGCACCAAAGAATGAATAACATTCTATTATATGCAGTGTTACTACTATTATTTGGGATTGGTTTTTTTGTTTTTTCTATTTCATGGTTGGTATTAACACCGTTACTACTCTTTCTACATTTGAAAAGTACATCCTACTTCCAAAGTGAAGATCCTTCGATAGAAGTGAGTAGCGGTATGGTATTAGTGTTTCTTTTCCTATCTTCTTTTGCCATTCTTGTAGGAGCAATAAGGGATTTAGGAAATGTTCATATTATTTATGGTTTGTTGTTTTTGCTGTTTACATTAATAGGAACCATTACCCCACTTCAAAGAATGATGAGTAACGAAAATAAAGGGGTTAAAAAGAATTATTTCAAGCCATTTGCTATACTGACAGGAATAGTATCGGTAGGTGCTTTACTTGCAGCTGTTAGCTCTATGGTGGCTGAAGGGATATATTGGGTTTTATCAAAAATATTTTGGATGTTTTCTTTTCTGGTCAATCCAATCTTAAATGCTTTGATTGTATTAAGAGATAAATTGATGAGCCTGATTGACAATGAAAGTCAGAGTGGGATGGGAGTGGAAATGCAAAAACAAAATCTTGAAGAGTTCAAGCAAAAGGCATTTTATGAAAGTTTTTCCTTTCCATGGCTGAACGAGATTTTTATTGGGATAGTTATAGTTCTAGTCATTATTTATTTCGTAAGAAAAAGAAAAATCGATTTTGCTTTGACCTCTAACGAAGCAATTGTGCCTGTCATTATACCTAAAAGTATTCACAGACCGATAAAGGAAGGAGAAGGGGGAAACATTCCATACTCCAAAGCAAAAAACATTGTACGGAAGTCAATGGTTTCGTTAGAGGACTGTGCAGCTGATCATCAAGTAGGCAGACGATTAAATGAAAATGTTAGACCTTGGTTTAAAAGAATGAATTTAATTGAAAATGAGGAGTTTTTCTCGTTGTATGAAAGTGTCAGATATGGACGTAAGGTTCCCACTCAAGAGGAAGTAGACTTTTTTATTAAGCGTATTCAAGTTCATGTTGCTTCTTTAAAGGAAAGAGATAAAACCAAATAAGTATAGACTAGACTGGTATTTGTGATTTGGTGAAGTATATTAGAACCAAATCTATCATCTAGTAATAAGTTTTAGTCCCCCTAAACAGTTCTATTCTTTCATTCAAAACATATGATAGTAATAGAATTGACGAAAAAGGGGAGAGTTCCATATGAAATATGAAATTGAACAGGCACTTAGGGTGAAAAGCTTGGCACTGGATGTTTTAGAGGAACTAATGAATGACCAAAATGAATATGGAACAAAAGAATTAAGAAGCCTGTCCGAATTGTTTGGAAGATGCATTTGTGATTTAGTTAACGTGTATGCAAATATTTCTGAAGATCATGAAATGACCTTAAAAGGAACTGTTATGAAAGCGAAGGTAGGATATAACACAATTAAAAACATTGCAGAAAGTTTAGAGGAACAGACTTGAAGATATCACTGAAGAGAAGATTAATAAAATCTTCTCTTTGTTGTTTTATTACATGAGTCTCTTAATGGATATGTTACCCATCTATAAGAGAATATGTTAAAGAGTTTAATAGAGAAAACAAATAATTTATATCAAGTATTTATTTCCAGAATAAATCTACCATATTTAAAAAATAGTGTCTTTTTTCATTTGAAATATTCATGTTAAAAGGTTGATCAGGGCGCAAGTTGCTCTACTCCTGCGAGAATTGGAGGAGGCGCAATTCACAGCCGTGAAAAAGCAAGCACTTTCAGGGCGGAAGTTTCATAAATAAGTTTTGAAATGATAAATATTGGAAACATACATATAAAAGAGAATTCATAAGAGTGGCAAATTAATGAAATACTAAAAAAACCAAGCTTTACAATTGTGTATATCTTCATTGCATGCTATTCTTTTTTATTGAACAGGTTTATAGGAGAATTGGATTAATCTCTAGAATTAGTTGACGTTTTAGATATAATCCTTTACTTTTATGAAGTTACTAAAAACAAGATAAGAATAAGGAGTCGATTTACATGGCACAAAAAACATTTACAGTAACAGCTGAAACAGGAATTCATGCTCGCCCGGCAACACTATTAGTTCAAACGGCAAGCAAATTTGACAGCGATGTACATCTTGAATACAAAGAAAAGAAAGTTAACTTAAAATCAATTATGGGTGTTATGTCATTAGGTGTTGGTAAAGGTGCAGAAATCACAATCATTACTGAAGGTAGTGACGAGGACGAAGCATTAAACAGCCTGAAAGAAACGTTAAATAAAGAAGGTTTAGCTGAGTAATGTCTAGTATTTTAAAAGGAATTGCGGCATCTAACGGGATTGCCATTGCTAAAGCATATCGATTAGTTGAGCCTGACTTAAGCTTCGACAAAAAGACAATCGATCATGCTGAAACAGAAGTTACACGCTTTCAGGAAGCGATTTCTACATCTAAGTCAGAGCTTGAAGCGATTCGAGACAAAGCAAGAGAAGAATTAGGTGAAGATAAAGCTCAAATCTTTGAAGCGCATCTTCTTGTTTTAAGCGATCCAGAATTACTAACACCAATTGAAGATAAAGTTAAATCAGAAAACGTAAACGCTGAATTCGCACTGAAAGAAACAGCTGATATGTTCGTTTCTATGTTTGAATCAATGGATAACGAATATATGAAAGAGCGTGCTTCAGATATTCGTGACGTTACGAAACGAGTTCTTTCACATCTCCTAGGTGTTCAAATTGCCAACCCAAGTATGGTAACGGAAGAAGTGATTGTGATTGCAGAGGATTTAACACCTTCTGACACAGCACAGCTAAACCGTGAATTTGTAAAAGGATTTACAACAGATATTGGAGGAAGAACCTCTCACTCTGCTATAATGGCTCGTTCCATGGAGATTCCGGCTGTTGTAGGGACTAAATCAATCACCTCTACTGTAGAAAATGGCGATGTGATCATCGTAGATGGATTAAATGGAGAAGTACATATTAATCCAACACCAGAAGTTATTGAAGAGTACAAAAAAGAGCATGCCCGATATGAAGATCAAAAGGCCGAATGGGCAAAACTTGTGAATGAACCAACAGTTTCTAAGGATGGAAAACAAGTAGAGCTTGCTGCAAATATCGGAACTCCTAAAGATTTAGAAGGGGTTAAGAATAATGGCGGCGAAGGAGTAGGTCTGTATCGCACAGAATTCCTATATATGGGGCGCGACGAGTTACCAACTGAAGAAGAGCAGTATGAAGCATACAAGGCTGTTCTTGAAGGGATGGAAGGTAAACCAGTTGTTGTCCGTACATTGGATATTGGTGGAGATAAAGAGCTTCCATATTTAAATTTACCTAAAGAAATGAACCCTTTCTTAGGTTACCGCGCTATTCGTCTTTGTTTGGACGAGCAAGAGATTTTCCGTACACAGCTTAGAGCTTTATTAAAAGCGAGCCCATTTGGAAATCTTAAGATTATGTTCCCAATGATTTCAAATCTTCAAGAATTTAGAGAAGCAAAAGCCGTTCTTGAAGAAGAGAAGAAAGCTCTTCAAGAAAGTGGCACAAGCGTTTCGGATAACATTGAAGTAGGAATCATGGTTGAAATTCCATCAACGGCAGTTATGGCAGACACTTTTGCAAAAGAAGTTGATTTCTTTTCAATCGGTACGAACGATTTAATTCAGTATACAATGGCTGCCGATCGCATGAATGAACGTGTATCCTATCTATATCAACCGTATAACCCAGCCATTTTACGTCTTGTAAAAATGGTTATTGATGCGGCTCATAAAGAAGGAAAATGGGCAGGCATGTGTGGTGAAATGGCTGGAGATGAGATTGCTGTTCCGTTATTACTGGGACTAGGTTTAGATGAATTCTCAATGAGTGCGACCTCTATCTTAAAGGCTCGTTCTCAAATTCGTCAGCTAAATCAAAAGGAAATGGAAGAATTGGCAAACCAGGCATTAATGCTAGATACGAATGATGCAGTAATAGAGGCTGTAAATAAAGCCATTTCAAAATAAAAATATTGTGTGAATAACTGGTTTAACAGTTGAGTATGGGGGTAATTTATTTAAGAAGAATCGGCATCCTACAGGCCTTTTCATTCTCATTTCCCCCTTTATAGTGGATTGATGGAACAACATTGTTCTTTCAATCCTTTTTTTTGTAAAAAGGATTCTTCCATTCCATTAATATTCCGTAATCACGTGATTCATCATCTTTTAGGTACCCTTTTACTGCCTTCAAAGGAGTACGTCCACATTGGAGGAGAAACGTGATGACAGGGTCTTTGCATTCCCCGTTGGTAAGTTTATTTAGGTAATCTTCTATTGAAAGCTCATGTGCAACATTATGATAAGTAGGAATTCTCCCACCACCGAGTAAACGGTCCAGGTTTAAATGAATGACAATCTCATACATAGCATTCATTAAAAGCTTGCCTAGCTTAAAACCTCGATATTCAGGGTCAACACATAGATCTACTATATATAGAGTGTTACCACTATTAATGTGATTCCGGATATATCCATTATCTGTTATTTCCTCCCAAGTATGATCAGGTTGTGATAGGGTATAATCAACAATCAAACTTGTCATACTACCAACTATTTTCCCATTTAATTCAACACAAACGGCACCAAGGGGAAAGTGTTTTAAGTGGTGGGTTAGTTGATCTTCATTCCACCATAATTCCGAAGGGAAAGGCGGAGGAAAAGCCTTTTTCTGAAGAGGAATGAGATTATTGAAATCTTCTTCATAATAATTTCTAACAATAGCTTTTTGAACCTGATCATTTCTGAAAACATATTGTTCTTTTAAATACAAATTAGAACCCCATTTCTCAGATTTTACTTGTTTATTATACTTTATGAAAGCGCTTTTTTAAAGTGTTTTACTAAAATAATTTCAGCTTCAAAAAATATTAATAATATTTTTCAGAAAGAAGGTTTATCAAAAATAAAAGCGGGTATTCTATAACTAAGCATGAAATTGGAGATTAATTTCTCACTAACACCCCCCTTTTCCTTTTTTGAACTGATACAGTTTATACTGTGTCAGTTTTTTTTGTTTTTCTTACATAATTCTAGAACCAGTCCTTTTAACGAATAATTTGGAAGCATTAGGAAAATAAATAATAGTAAAGAACATACTGGAGGAAGAAAACCTTGAAAGTGAAAAATCCAATTAGCTCATCTGAACTTGGAACATTGTGGCTTACATACCAAGAGAAAACACTTATTTTAAGAATGTTGGAATACTTCATGAAAAAAGCGAATGATCAAGAAGCCATCAATATTATGGGAGGGCTGTGGCAAGAGTTAAACCATTTTGTGAAACAGATGGAAGGTATTTTCGAAAAGGAAGGTATAGTCTATCCTCAAGGATTTAAAAAAGAAGATGTGAACATTGATGCTCCAAAATTATACGACAACGGTTTTGATATTATGTTTCTTCGTATTTTAAAGGAAGTGAGTATGGGGATGTACACTATAAATATGAGTATGGCATACCGTGAAGATGTTATGTCTATTTATGAAGGTTTAACATCTGTTACACAAAAAGTTTATAAATTAGCCACTCACTACTTGCTAAATAAAGGAATTTTAACGCTGCCACCAAAGGTTATGATGCCAAAAACAACAGGATTTATTAAGGAAAAAAGTTATCTGAATGGCTTCAATCCCTTTAGTGAAAAAAGAGTGTTAAATGACATTGAATTAGGCACTGTACATCATGGAATTGAAGTGAATAATATTGGAATGCAATTGGTTACTGGCTTTTCTCAATGTGCTGAAGAGAAAGAAGTGAAACAATTTTTTGTAAAGGGAAAAGATCTTGCTCAGAAACAAATTAAAATTTATGAAGAAATTCTTCATGAATGTGACATACAGCTATCTTCTACTACCGGGAGCACTGTCACTGATTCAACAACAGCTCCATTTTCACCAAAACTCATGATGTATTGCGTTTATCTACTTAATGGATTTGGACTTGTTGGGAGTAGTTTTGGTGCTTTTTTTAGCTTGAGAAAGGATCTAACTTTGAAAAATACTTTGATAGCAAAAGACATTTATTTATACGCAAATGAAGGGATTAAACTTATGATAAAAAACGGGTGGATGGAGGAACCACCTCAAGTAGAGGATCGAATCAATATGATTAAGAAGAAGAAGTGAATGAAAATCCTTGTTCTGTTGGTGTCAAATTTGAATATCGTTACGAAAAAGATGAATACTAAGAATAGCTTTTCCGATTAGGAATAGTGATGACAGTGACACGCTTAAAGGAGTGCATCAGCAATGGCTAAACGTACGAAAAAGAATGATCCGCAACAAAAGAATAAAAAAGGGTTCGATTCATCTCAACTTAATCAAGAATTTGCTCACGAAATGGGTAGTGCAGCTACTAATAAAATTCATAAAGACAAAGCTAAAAAAGAAAAAGCATCTAAAAATAATGGTGAATTTAAAGGATAGAATGGATGAGGGACGGACCTTGAATTTAAGGTCCGTCCCTCAAGTATTATCGATTTTTGATAAATGATTGAAGTCGATTGAGTCCTTCTTCAAGTTCTTTCATGGAGCAGGCATAGGATAACCGGAAATATCCTTCACCTAGGTTAGAGAAGGCATTGCCCGGTACGACAGCTACCTTTTCTTGTTTGGCTAGGTTTATTGAGAAATTGAAAGAATCGAGTTTAATATGGTCTGGTATTTTTACAAAGAAGTAAAAGGCACCATGGGGCTTTACTACTTGTTGAAAACCAATTTCAAGTAATCGGTTGTAAACATAGTCTCTTCTTTTTCTATATTCTTCCTTCATGACAATTGCATCATCTTTGCCCACGGTTAGGGCTTCATACGCGGCTTTTTGCGAAATAGATGAAGCACATGAAACATTATATTGGTGAACCTTTAATAGGTGCTTGCTAATGGACTCTGGTGCAAATATGAAACCTATTCTCCATCCAGTCATACTATGTGATTTTGATAATCCATTAATGATAATCGTTTGTTCTCTAAGAAATTCAGCAATGGAAGAATGTGAATCGTCATAGGTGAGCTCACTATAAATTTCATCTGCTAAAACAAAGATATTTCTGTCTTTCAATAATGTAGCAATATCTCTTAGTTCTCCTCTTGATAAACTTACACCAGTTGGGTTTGAAGGGTAGGGTAAGATGATGCATTTTGTAGATGGAGTTATGCTCTTCTCAATTAAATCTGCATTTAATTTAAACTCGCTTTGTGTAATATCCATATGAATGGGATTAGCCCCACATAATCGTATGATTGGCTCATATCCAGGGTATATAGGTCCAGGCAGAAGACAATCTTCTCCTTCTGTCAAAATGGTGCGAAGAACAACATCAATCCCTTGGGAAGCTCCATTGGTAACAATCACTTCATTCGATTCATAGTTAACATTATATTTATGTGAAACAAAAGCTGCAGCTGCTTCTCTTAACTCAAGGAATCCAGCATTATGTGTATAAGAGGTGAAATCTTCATCTATGGCTTTTTTTCCAGCTTCTTTGATATGTGACGGTGTCGGGAAATCAGGTTGTCCAATTGTGAGGGAAATCATTCCCTCAATATCAGCAACCATATTGAAGAATTTCCTAATACCTGAAATTTGTATGTCTTTTACACGAGGGTTAATATATTGTTCCACGATACTACACCTACTTTTACAATTTGATTCATATTTTAACACTTTTTAGCTTATTAAAGTAATGGTTTAGTTTGATTAATAATAGAAATGGGAATGGTTAAGGATATACATCTAAATTTAACTTGAGGAGAAGCAAATGATTCGAACAAGCGTAATTATGGAAAATGGGGAAGTATTTCAAAATGTCCAACTTTCTAAGATAAAAGAAAATGATGTTAAATGGTATTGGGTAGATTTCTCAGAACCTACTAATAAAGATCTAAGAATACTTAAACTTTATTTTAAATTTCATCCTCTAGCCATTGAAGATTGCTTGGATGATTTCAGCCAAAGACCCAAGATTGATTTCTATGACCAGTATATTTTCGTTTTACAGCATGCAGTAAACAAAAATACACTTAATTCCCATGAAGTAAATATGTTTGTTAATTCAAGACTCATTGTGACATTTCATAAAGAACCTGTTAGGGAACTCGATCAATTATGGGAAAGAGTAAGTGAAGAAGGAAATCAACTTAGTCCGTTCAAAATAATGCATGGAATTATTGATCGGCTTGTCGATGATTATTTTCCTTTAGTTTATAGTATCGAAGATCGCTTAAATAAAATTGAAGATAACACAAATGAGGACGCAGATGCAGACTTGATGGATGAATTATTCGACATTCGACATGATATGTCTAAGTTAAGAAGAACTCTTGTACCCATGAGGGACCTGTTATATAGAATTAGTAATTCAGGAAGGTTAAATTCCTTAAAAGAAGAACAATTATACTTCAATGATGTGTATGATCACTTGATTAAATTAGTAGAAATGCTTGAATCATATCGTGAATTTTCTTCAGATATCCGAGATAATTATTTATCTATTAATTCGGATAAAATGAATAATATTATGATGACATTAACGGTTATCACGACTATTTTCATGCCACTTACATTTATTGCTGGCCTTTATGGAATGAATTTTGTTTATATGCCAGAATTAAACGAAAAAAATGGATATTTTATTGTATTGGCTATTATGGGAATCATTGCTCTTATTATGTTTGGTTTCTTTATGAAGATAGGCTGGTTAAGGTTTAGTTCGAAAAAAAGAAAGAGGAGAAGAAGACTCTTACGTTTAAAGTAATGATATAAAAAAACGTGACTTAAAAGAATTTATGTAAAAGGTGGATTTTTATCATAAAAAACGGTATATTGAGTAAGGATTAAAAGAAGAAATAGAAGCGAATCTATTCGTTTCGAGAGGTTCTAGCACAACCCTCTATAAAAAACTAAGGAAACGACATCCTTAGGTGTCGTTATTTTTTGTTATAGAGTATTAAAGAATCTTTTTCTTCTTTTCATGGCAGAAAATTATAGCCTTTAGAAAAGAAAGGAGAACCTTTATGAACACAGAGAAAGCGTTAGTCGTATTCAGTGGTGGTCAAGATAGTACAACGTGTTTATTTTGGGCCCAAAAGCATTTTAAGGAAGTCGAAGCCGTTACCTTTAATTATGGTCAGAGACATATGGCAGAATTAGACTGTGCAAGAGAAATTGCAGAGGATCTAAATATTAATCACCATATTTTAGATATGAGTTTACTAAATCAACTTGCTCCTAGTGCATTAACAAGATCAGAAGAAAAAATCACTCATAAAGCTGGAGAGCTACCTTCTACTTTTGTACCAGGGAGAAACTTGTTATTTCTATCTTTTGCAGGGGTTTTAGCAAAGCAAATTGGTGCAAAACATATCATAACAGGAGTTTGCGAAACTGACTTTAGTGGCTACCCTGATTGTAGGGATATTTTTGTAAAGTCTTTAAACGTTACATTGAATTTGTCAATGGACGAACAATTTGTTATTCATACGCCCCTCATGTGGATCAATAAGGCAGAAACATGGGAAATGGCCCATCATTTAGGAGCTTTCGAATATATTCAAAATCATACTCTTACTTGCTACAATGGGGTAATCGGAAGTGGCTGTGGTGAATGCCCTGCATGCGAACTTAGACAAAATGGACTTGATGAATACTTAAATAATAAAAAGGGAGGGGAATAAGTTGTTACAACAAATTTACCCGACTCCCGAGCACAATTTTGAATTTGAATTAAATAAAGATATGCATTTTTCAGCAGCACATTATATTCCACACGAAGCAGCAGGAAGCTGTAAGGAAGTTCATGGTCACACATATTTTGCCAACATAACGATAGGTGGAGACCAACTGGACGATTCTGGATTTTTAATTAATTTTCAGCACATTAAAAATCTGATTCATAAACGATTTGATCATAGTATTATGAACAATGATACTTTGTTTTCTGATAGTGATTCTAACAAATTTCCTACCACTGAAGTGGTAGCTAAAACTATGTGTAAAATTATCCAAAGCCATTTGGATACTTTAGATCATCGTCCCCAGTGTTTGCAGGTTTTTCTACGTGAAACTCCTACTAGTTATGTCATTTATCGACCTAAAAAGGGGAGGGTTTCATGAAGAAAATCCCGGTATTAGAAGTGTTTGGTCCAACCATTCAAGGGGAAGGGATGGTCATTGGGCAAAAGACAATGTTTGTGCGTACAGCTGGTTGTGATTATAGCTGTGCATGGTGCGATTCAGCATTTACGTGGGATGGATCTGCTAAGGAAGAAATTATGCTTATGACAGCAGAAGAGACTTGGAATAAGCTAAAAGAAATGGGGGGGAATCGTTTCTCACACGTTACGATTTCAGGAGGAAATCCAGCCCTACTTTCAAACCTTAAGGAGCTTTTAACCATCTTTAAGGAAAATAATATTCAATCTGCACTAGAAACACAAGGAAGTCGATGGCAAGATTGGTTTTATGATATTGATGATTTAACCATTTCACCGAAACCTCCAAGCTCGCAAATGGAAACAAATTTTGAAGTGCTGGACGATATTATACAACGACTACAGGAACAAGAATCTTTGTTTAGCCTTAAAGTCGTTGTATTTGATGAGAAGGATTTAGATTATGCAACATATGTTCACGAAAGGTATCCAAATGTACCTTTTTATATCCAGACTGGGAATCCTGAAGTCTCAGAAGGAGACACAAGTAAATTAGTAACAAACCTGCTACTGGACTATGAGAATCTTATCGAAAAAGTCTCTGCAAGCGAAAAACTAAATAATATACGGGTACTCCCTCAATTGCATACTTTAGTATGGGGAAATAAAAGGGGAGTATAGCATGAATGTAAAAAAGCGATGGAAGGTTCTAAGAACCTACCATCGCTTTTTTATTTCAAGTCACTGTTTAGCATTATCGTTATGTTCTTTATTTAGACCTCTTTTTCCTTCTACATAATCCAGTTCTTGTAGGTCATCATTTCCTTCAATATTTTTTCCAATGGCGATGTAAGGAATATTGTTCTGAGCTGGCAGGATGTGGTGACTGATTTCATTGTAATCTGGAACGCTCCTGTTTTCCGAGTCTTTTCCATTTCTCATTTATGAACACCTCCTATAAATAGTTTGTTTTATTCTATTCAGATATATGTATACATTAAAACTGATAAGTGAGCATTCCTATTGACGAGATATCGTGGGTTAAATATAATGTATATTAGTTAATAATAATTATAAATAAGTAGTTCTTATTATTTGAGGAGGAGTTTAATTGAAATTAAGAGAGAAAATGCCAGAATTAGCAGGAGCCACTCAATGGTTAAATGGAGAAGTTACGAAGGAAGAATTAATTGGGGAAAAGCCTACTCTCATTCATTTTTGGTCTGTTAGCTGTCATCTATGTAAAGAAGCAATGCCTGAGATTAATGAGCTACGTGATGAATATGAAGACTTACTAAATGTAGTTTCTGTTCACATGCCACGTTCTGAGGATGACTTGAACTTGAGTGTTATTGAACAAATGGCATTAGGACATGATATTACTCAGCCTACGTTTGTCGATAGTGATCATGTGTTAACGGAGGCATTTGAAAACAAATATGTTCCTGCCTACTATGTATTTGATGAAGAAGGAAAGCTTCGTCATTTTCAAGCAGGAGGAAGCGGTATGAAAATGCTTAGAAAAAGAATTAACCGAGTTCTGAAAATTGAACAGTAAACATAATGTCCATTTGTGTATTCTGCAAGTGGACTTTTTTTTATAGGTCGTAATGGTTGTTTCCTTCATCATCTGGCACACAATGGTTGACAGAGCCTTCGAGATTGTGTGATTTATACTAACAACCATCTTTGCGAAAGAGACTAATTTTATTCGTAAATTTCATGCTAGAAAGTTGATTTGAGAGGAAGAAGCATCTTTACTGAGGGAAAACATCATTAACGAAAAGAACATTGTACTAAGAGCCTAAAGAATTGTCTTATTTGTTCGATATAATAAAAGAGTAGATTAAGAAAAGTTAAAATGGTTATTAAGATTGGAAGGAAGAATACATAATGAATGAGTCAAAAGGGATATTACTAGAAAGTGGTACAAACGAACTTGAAATCGTTGAGTTTGAAGTTGGAAACAATAAATTTGGAATTAATGTTATTAAAGTGAAAGAAATTATACAACCTACACCAGTAATTCCTATTCCACACTCACATCCCCATGTAAAGGGTCTTATTCAATTGAGAGGGGAAGTTCTCCCGGTTGTTGATATGGCTAAGGTCCTTGGGGTAATAGGTGATGAGTCTCCACAATCAAAATATATTGTAGCAGAGTTTAATAAACAAAAAGTTGTGTTCCACGTTCATAATGTAACTCAGATTCATCGAATTTCATGGAACCAAATTGAGAAACCGTCAGATATGTATTCGGGAATTAATTCAGGAATTATTGGAGTTATTAAAAGAAACGAGTCAATGATTCTTCTGTTAGACTTTGAAAGCATTATGGTGGAAATCAATCCAGAGTCAGGAATTCATGTTGATCAAGTAAAGAAATTGGGACCAAGAGAGAGAAGTAATAAACAGATTGTTGCTGCTGAGGATTCTCCTTTACTACGAAAACTTTTAAGTGATACACTTGGTGCGGCTGGGTATGAATCGGTTGAATTCTTTGAAAATGGCTCTGACGCCCTACAATATCTTGAATCACTTGTTGATTCAGGTAAAGCGATAGAAGACTCTGTACAACTAGTTTTAACAGATATAGAAATGCCTCTAATGGATGGACATCATCTAACAAAAAGAATTAAAAGTAATTCGAAATTAGAAAAATTGCCTGTCATCATCTTTTCTTCTCTTATTACAAATGATCTGAAGCATAAGGGTGAAATGGTAGGTGCTGAAGACCAAATAAGCAAGCCGGAAATCGCAGAATTAATTTTAAAGATTGATAAATATATTCTTTAGTTAACGTCTTTCCAATTCGTTCTATCTTCATGTAGAGTTTAATAAAAAAAGCCTGCCGGATTTGAATAAATCCGGCAGGCTTTTGTAGTTTAGGAATATGCTTTAAAGCAGTAAAATATTTCGGTATTAAAAGAAGCTATCTCCCAGTTTTTTAAATACAGGTTTTTGATAACTGTTTTTTCCTTGTTTCCTATGGTTGTCATCGTTTTCCGTTATTCCAGTATATTCTTCTAAAATCTCTTTCGCTTTTTGAAGGCCCATTTTACATTTAGGGTTTCTCGACGAATGATCAAGTGTTCCTAAATGTGGTAACTCTTTAAAATCTTCTTTGGATGGGGGCATATGAAAGGAATAATCTCCACAATCAATTAAGACATCAGATTGTTGCTGACTAAATTTTGGATTATTAGAAAAATGGAGCCCAACCTTTTTTGCTTTACCTTCTCGTATCATTTTCATTAACGCTTTTTTCTTTAAAAAATAAAGAAATTTCGGATTACCCGCTGTTTTGGCATGTCTATTAACAGTGAAAATGGCTTTTGAGAGGGTGGTTACTGAAGTGGAAGTAGGGGTATATTTACTAGTATTACTCAAGCATAAGTCTCCTTTCATATTGATAGTATGTCTATTATAACTTTTTTTTGTATGAATGGAAAGGTTCGACATTTATATTGTTTGAAAAATGGAACTTTTTCTACTATATTTTTTAATACCATCTTTAAAACAAATAAAGTACATTTTAACATATTGTATTGCTAAATTTGAAGGTATCTTATAAAGGCACTTTTAGTGCTTAAAGAAAAGAGGTAAATTCGGCATGGGCTTGCATCAACATAAATCTGCAATTATTGACGTTGGTTCTAATACAATAAGGCTCGTTATTCATGAACATTATATAAATGGTCAGTTCAAAGAAATTGAAAATGTTAAGACAGTTGCCAGGTTAAGAAATTATTTAGATGAATCAAATTACTTAACATCAAAAGGAATAAATGTATTGTTGGAGATTTTAGTTAATTTTAAAGAAGTTGCAGATTTTCATCGGATAGAAAAAATTAGATGTGTCGCTACTGCTACCATCCGTCAAGCCAAAAATCAAACTAAAATAGTAGAATCCGTCTTTAAAAAAACAGGGTTTCAAATGGAAATACTCTCTGAAAAGCAAGAGGCCTATTATGGTTATTATGCTGTAGTCAATAACACTCCAATAGATACAGGAGTAACAATCGATATAGGGGGAGGAAGCACAGAAATAACCTATTTTGAAAATAAGAAAATGATTTATTTTCACAGTTTTCCATTCGGTGTAGTTTCATTAAATCAAATGTTTACAGGAGAAGACCCTTTAACTGACGATACAGTAAATAAATTAAAGAAATTCCTCATTGATCAATTTTCTACTTTAGATTGGTTAAAGGATAAAAGGGTTCCTATTGTCATGATTGGTGGAAGTGCAAGAAATATTGCACAAGTTCATCAGCATAGAGTAGGATATTCAATTGCTGGTGTGCATCAATATCAGATGAGTGGAGAGGAACTGGCCACCTTACGTAGTGATCTCTTGTATTTGTCAGCTAGTGAGTTAAAAAAAATTGAAGGACTTTCAAGTGATCGATTCGATATTATTTTACCTGCTTTAGAGGTTTTCTTTCATCTTTATCACTATTCCCAAGCTTCTTTTATTATGTTTAGCCGGAAGGGATTGCGAGATGGAATAGTATTAGATGAAATGGAAGAAACTGTAAAACGTCCTTGGGATACAACTGAAATCATTGAAAATAGTATAAAAGAACTTGAACATGATTATTCTATCAATCCTCAGCGGGCTGAGCATTCAGTTTATTTAACCGAATCGTTACAAATACAGTTTAGTAAATTAGGAATTTTGGATGATCTTCCACATCAACTTAAGCTGGTACGGATGGGAGCGTATTTGTATTATTTAGGTAAGTACATTGATGCTGGCTCCAGCAGTCAACATACCTTTTATATTATTGCCAACCGTTCGATTAATGGCCTATACCATAAAGAAAGAATAAGTTTAGCTTGTTTGGCGTCATTTAAAAGTAAGTCAACTCTATTTCACTATTTAACCCCTTTTACGAGTTGGTTTTCTAAAGAAGAGATGAAAAAACTACGTGAATGGGGAGCTTTGATTAAGCTTGCCTACAGTCTCAATACAACAAAGAGAAAAATTGTAAAGGAAATTAAAGTACAAATGGATGATCAAAAACAAATCAACATTCATGCCTTTTGTAGCGGACGTTATTTACCAGAAAAATATCAAGTTGAAAAGCAGAAGAAACATCTTGAAAAAGCTTTAAAGCTCAATATTAATGTCCATTTTCATTTACTGGAATTTATTTAACACACTCTTTTTTTCTTTAATAGGATAAAAGTAGGGTTGTTTCTTATTTAAGGATTTTTTTGAAAAATTGTTACTATTTTAGAGAAGATCATAGTAGTTGATCTACGTTCTGCTGTTGTGTATCGTAAATATTTATATTTTTCACTATTAAGCTCTGTCTCGAAATTATCATCTAGGCACGTACTGATTGTCAGAGCCATTGGCAAAAACACGTATTAAACCAACAATCTTTGCGAAAATAGATTTTTTATAGAAATTATTAATCTGTAAATGATACTTCTAGAAAATTCTTTTATGGAAAGGCAGGGGTTTTAGGGATGAATGGTATAAACTTTGGTTCTCCAGATTTTTATAACAACCGGGAACTAAGTTGGTTGGCTTTTAATGAACGGGTTTTGCAAGAAGCAATGGATTCTTCCAATCCGCTTTTAGAACAAATGAAATTTTTAGCCATCTTTAGCTCGAATCTAGATGAATTTTTTATGGTCCGTGTAGCCGGCTTAAAGGATCAGGTTAAAGCCGGTTTTCAAAAACCTGAGAATAAAGCCGGTATGACACCAAAGAATCAGCTATTATCCATCTCTGAGAAAAATCACGAGTTAGTCAAGCTTCAATATCAATGCTTCAATCATGATGTGATGCCATACCTGAAAAGGGAAGGGATATCTCTTTTAAACAGAGAAGAGTTAACAGAAGAACATTTACATTATTTAGAGAAGTATTTTGATAACCAAATTTTCCCTGTTTTAACTCCAATGGCCGTAGATGCATATAGACCATTTCCTATGTTGTTAAATAAAAGTTTAAATTTAGTCGTAATGCTTAATAATGTAAATCCTCAAGATGAGCTTGAGGATGAAGGACAAAAATTAGCACTTGTACAAGTTCCTTCAGTTTTAGATAGATTCATTCATTTACCATCACATCCTGAAGAAAACTGTTTTGTTTTACTTGAGGATGTGATTAAATGCTTTATAAACAAAATTTTCAAAGGGCATAAAGTACTCTCAGTCGGTGCTTTTAGAATTACTAGAAATGCAGATATGACAATACATGAAGAAGGTGCAAGAGACTTACTTCTTGAAATTGAGAAAGAGTTAAAAAAGCGCAAGTGGGGCGCAGCCGTTCGCCTGGAAATACAAGAAGGTGAAATGGAAGGTGCAGTATTGAACTATCTTCTGAACGAACTGGAAATACATATGAAAGATGTATATAAAATAAATGGACCATTAGATTTAACCTTTTTATTTCAATTTGTTGGATTTTTAAAGGACGGAAAAGATTATTTATCTTTTGATCCCTTTATTCCACAGCCCCCAAAAGACCTCCAGCCGGGTGAAGACTTATTTGAAAAAGCCTTACGTGAAGATCTGTTTTTCCATCATCCATATGAATCCTTTGATCCAATTGTTGATTTGGTGTCAGAGGCTGCAGATGATAAAGATGTTCTGGCTATTAAGCAAACGTTATATAGAGTAAGTGGAGATTCGCCTGTGATCAAAGGATTAAAAAAGGCAGCAGAAAATGGAAAGCAAGTAACGGTGTTAGTAGAGTTAAAGGCTCGATTTGATGAAGAAAATAATGTGCAATGGGCCAAGGAACTTGAAAAAGCAGGGTGTCATGTGATTTATGGAATGAACGCCTTAAAAACCCATAGTAAAATTACGTTGGTTGTGAGAAGGAAGAACGGCCATATTGAAAGATTTGTTCACCTTGGTACAGGAAATTACAATGATCAAACAGCAAAGCTTTATACCGACATGGGGTTAATAACATCTAAACGAAAATTTGGAATAGATGCCACCAATTTTTTTAATTATCTAAGCGGCTTTACTGAAAAACCATTTTTTTATCATTTAGTAGTGGCTCCATTTGATATTCGTGATGAATTTATTGCTTTAATTGAAAAAGAAATTTCCTGCCACCAAAAAGATGGAACTGGTCATATCATCGCCAAATTTAACTCTTTAACTGATAAGGAAATCATCATAAAGTTATATGAGGCTTCTTCTGCAGGGGTAAAAATAGACCTTATAGTTCGAGGAATCTGCTGTTTGCGCCCGGGCATAAAAGGCATAAGTGAGAATATACGTGTCATTAGTATCGTTGGCCGTTTTCTAGAGCATACAAGAATATATTATTTCCACCATAGTGGGGAAGGGAAGATGTATTTATCTTCTGCGGATTTGATGACGCGAAACATGGTGAAAAGAGTTGAAATTCTATTTCCTATATTTCAAGGGAATATCAAGAAGAGAATATCAGACATCCTTGCGATTACACTTTCAGACAACGTTAAAGGAAGATATCAGGATTCTGATGGAAATTACCACTATGTAAGGAGAAGTGAGCAGGATAGAGTAATAAATAGTCAGCAGGAACTATTAGAATCTTCTTATCAATTAATAACGGATATAGAATAAATAACTAAGACTTACCCAATTGTAGTTATGAATTGGGTAAGTCTTTTAATTATCTTTGAGGGTAAATGTTAATATTCTCTGTAACAGGATTTGGTGATCCTTGATAGTTTGGCCCATATGGCGAGTAAGCAGGGGGAGGACCATAGCCATAAGGTGGGTATGGTGGATATGGCGGATAATAAGGTCCATAAAACGGTCGATTAAAGAAGAAAGGACTGATAGCCAATCCTGCTAAACCTCCTGCTAAAAAAGGTAAACCGAAAAAAGGGAAAAAACGTTGATTCCTTCCTACGTGGGGCTGGTAACTACGATAGTAAGGCATAATGTGCTGTTGATACATAAACGAACCTCCTCTCTATACATATCAGTGTATGGTCAAAGGTAAATCCCTGCGCCTGTCTTAATATAGGATGGGCATAGTAATTAATACAGTGAACATAGGTCTAAAGTATTAAAAAATGAAAAAAAGTTTGAATATTCTTATATGAATATAGGAAATGTTAGCAATAACTAGTAAAATATATGTAGGATGAAAATGACAGAAAAATAGAGAAGGCAAAAGGGATGACGAATCCATGAGATTAACTGATACGAACAAAGACTTTCACACTGAAAATGAAAAGCTAGACTCAGTTATTAAAGAACTTATATTAGATTATATACATGACATGATATTTATCATGAAGGTGGAGAACGGAAATCAATTCCGATATGCCTATATTAATGAATCCGCCATCCATTATACGTCAATTAAAAATGAGGATATGGGAAAGCTATTAGAGGAAGTAGTCTCTACTGATTTAGCTAAAGAGCTACAAATTAGGTATACGGAGCTCGTACACTCAGGAGTTAGTATTACGTACCAGGACGAACTGGAACTTTCTACGGGAAAACAGGTAGTAAATGAATCAATCTTAACTCCTATTAAAAATGATCTGGGTGAAGTCGAGTATGTAGCTTCAATTACTAGAGATATTACGGAAGCAGTTAACGAGAAGAAGATGCTTCTAAAGGCAAAGGAAAGGTATAAATCAATAATTGAGCATAATTTAGATGCCATTTTTATTTTAGACTCCAATGGAATTATTAAAGAATCTAATGGGGCAGGGTGCCAACTAACAGGATATTCAAAAAAGAAGTTAACGAATACAAGCATTTATGATCTGTTTCATTTCCAAAATAAAAACGCAATTAAAGAGTCTGTTAGAAAAACGTTAGTAGGAACTCCGACAACATTAGAATATTGCCTTTTACGAAATAGTTTGGGACAAGAAAAGATTACACATCTTAAAACCGTACCCATTGTCATTAATGAAAAATGTGACGGCTGCTATATCATTGCTAAAGATGTGACAGAGCATCACGAACAAAATGAAATCATTCATTACATGGCTCTCCATGACCAGTTAACTGGTTTATGGAACAGAAAAGCATTGGACGATCATATCCCATTAATGATTCATAACATGGAAGAACACGGTAAAGAACTTTCGGTACTCTATTTAGATTTAGATCGCTTTAAATTTGTAAACGACACCTTAGGTTTGAAAGGTGGAGACCGTTTTCTAATAAAAATAACCAAGCGTTTAATTACTCTCACCAATGATGAATGTTTACTGTATCGTCAAGGCGGAGATGAGTTTATTTACTTGCTGAAAAATAGTAGTTTTGAAGAAACGAAAGAAAAAGCAAAAGAAATATTAAATCTGTTTGCTGAGGCTTTTACAATTGATGGCCAGGAGTTTTATACCAGTCCTTCTATCGGCATAAGCCGATATCCAGCAGATGGATATGACTCTAATTCACTTATTCAAAAAGCAGCACAAGCATTATTTGAGGTGAAAGAAAAAGGAAGAGCTCATTTTCGGTTTTATCAGACCCATATGAAATCAAGTTTCCCCAACTATATTATTATGGAGTCACATTTAAGGAAAGCGATTGAAAAAGAGGAACTCTACATTCATTATCAACCACAAGTGAACTTATCAACGGGAACGATTGAAAGCTTTGAAGCTTTAATACGTTGGAATAATCGCAAATTTGGCTTTGTATCACCAGCACAATTTATTCCTTTGGCAGAGGAAACAGGGTTGATTCATCAAATTGGAGATTGGGTACTTGAGCAAGTCTGTATTCAATTACAAACATGGAGACAAAAGGGCTATCGAAATGTTCGTGTGGCTATTAATATTTCTCCAAAACAATTTTTGCAAGAAGAATTGGTTGATACAATCGATTATTACTTATCTTCGTATAACATCCCTGCCTCGTGCATAGAAATTGAAATTACAGAGGGAGCAATGCAGGATACACAGCAAACGTTAAAAATGTTGAAAAAGTTAAAAAAGCTTGGAATTTTTATTTCTGTTGATGATTTTGGTACTGGATATTCTTCTTTGAATTATTTAAAGCGATTTCCTATTGACATTCTAAAAATCGACCAATCCTTTGTTCGCGAAATCGGTTTGAATCAAAAGGACTCGGCGATAACGACCACAATCATTCACCTGGCTCATAGTTTAGGGCTCGAGGTTATTGCAGAAGGGGTAGAAAGGGAAGGGCAAGTTCACTTTCTTAAGGAAGCGAACTGTCAAAAGGCACAAGGGTTTTATTTTAGCAAACCAATTTGTCCTAGAGAAGTTGAAGAACAGCAATTTGTAGTTATGTAACCAAAGGCAGAATTACTAAACTCGTATAATAAATTGCTCATAATGTTTGACACAGTTGTTACAATGACTTATTTTAAGGTGAGGAGAGTAATAGGTTCATAGGTGTAAAGAAGTTTGAGTGAATTCGGCGAATGAACCATAGATCCTAATGCTTTACAAAGGAGAGGGATTATGAAAAAGACAAAACAAATGGAAATCCTATTTCTCCCTACCGAAAGAGGAACAATTAAAGTGTATGTTTATGGCTTTAAGTCTCCTCGATCTTTAGGTCAAGTTCTTGTTTCATTTAATAATGTTTCTGTTGAAGCAAAAGGATATAAGAGAAATAAAACGATTGTTAAGGCACTGGCACAATTACATGAAACGATTGTGAATAACCCGGATAGTTGATTATATTAGGCTGATTTTTTAAGAAGTTATTATTTTCTTAAAAGTCAGTCTTTTTTTCTGTTAAGGATAGCTAAAGTTAAGATAGATGTGATAAAATAATGAGTGAATATTCATTCATTAAGGGGGAGAATTTATGTCTGAACAGCAAGTTGTCATTGTTACGGGTGGATCAAATGGTATGGGGAAATATATGGCGAAGCATTTTGTAGAAACAGGTGCAAGTGTCGTAGTGACTGGAAGAAATGAGGAACGACTTCTAGCAGTAAAAGAAGAATTCTCATCTTTAAAAGGTAAAATCGAGACTTTTCAAATGGATGTTAGAGAGTCAGAACATGTAAAAGCTATGGTGGAATTCACCCTAGAAAAGTTTGGGAAGATAGACGTGTTAATTAATAATGCTGCCGGTAATTTTATTTGCCCAGTTGAAAAAATGACACCAAACGGCTGGAAATCAGTCATAGATATTGTCTTAAATGGCACTTTCTT
This sequence comes from Rossellomorea aquimaris TF-12, assembly GCF_001648555.1. Classification (GTDB taxonomy): domain Bacteria; phylum Bacillota; class Bacilli; order Bacillales; family Bacillaceae_B; genus Rossellomorea; species Rossellomorea aquimaris. The sequence continues at coordinate 274,494 of NZ_LQXM01000026.1, forward strand.
ATGCTCTCACGCCGTTGGGAACTACTGGATTGAGAACAAGAAAACAGGTTCTATCATTAATATGGTTGCTACATATGCATGGAATGCAGGAGCGGGTGTTGCTCATTCAGCTGCAGCAAAAGCAGGAGTTCTTTCATTGACGAGAACCCTTGCAGTGGAATGGGGACATAAATATGGTATACGTACAAATGCCATTGCTCCAGGACCAATCGAAAGAACTGGTGGAGCAGAGAAATTATGGATTTCAGAGGAAGCTGCGAAAAGAACCATTGATAGTGTACCATTAAAAAGACTAGGAACACCTGAAGAAATTGCAGGTCTAGCATTCTTTTTAGCATCCGAGAAGGCTGGGTATATTAATGGAGAATGCGTCACCATGGATGGGGGACAGTGGTTAAATCAATTTCCTTTTTGATTCAGAGAGATTCTAAATCAATAATATATTTTTTAAAAAAGGATGTATTCGTAAACTGTGTTGCTATTGATCATCATCCAGCACACACTGGTTGACAGAGCCTTGGTAAATCATGTGTTTTAATAAAACATCAATCTTTGCGAAAAGAGCATTTAGAATAAAGAACAATGAACATTATAAATGTTCATTGTTTTTTTATTAGGTAGTAAATCACTGGCTACCATCATTAATCATACATTGTGTTATAATTATGCAAAAAGATGAGTAATGGTGGGGAAATTACATGGACGCTTTAGATGTGTTGACTAATATTGAAAGAGTTATACCGTATTTTCAACCAATATTTAGTGCTGATGAACATAGTATTGTTGGATATGAAGTTTTAGGAAGAATAACAAATACAGAAGGTGTAATAGATACTTTAGGTCCGTTCTTTAATGATGAAGAAGTTCCTGATGAATACAAACTCGAAGTAGATGAAAAAATAACTAAATTAGCTCTTCAAAAATTTACAGACGAAGGTCAGGAAGGTTTTATTTTTCTTAATAGAGATGCCAGGTTATTGATGCTTGATCATGGAGAATCACTCTTAACCCTTTTAAAGGAATTTGAGACTAAAGGGTTGAGATTGAATCGTATTGTTTTAGAGCTGTCAGAAAAAACATTTCAAGGGGATTTAGATCAATTAGTTCACTTACTACTATATTACAAGACATATGGAATCAAAATTGCCATTGATAACGTAGGGGGAAACAGCGGTAGCTTAGAGCGAATTTCTCAATTCTCTCCAGATATATTAAAAGTGGATCTGAATTTATTACGAAATGATGCAGGGAATAAAATGTATAAAGATATTTTATATAGCCTGTCTATTCTGGCAAGGAAAATTGGAGCTTCATTGTTATTCGAACATATCGAAATCAATTTTCAACTTCAATTTTCATGGTTAAATGGAGGTAGATATTATCAAGGATACTATTTACAAAGCCCTTCTGCCTCTTTTCTAGATAAGGAAATATTAAAACAAAAGCTTAAAGAGAAATGCCAGGATTATATTCGTTATGAAAAAAAACATCTAGAGGCAGGTTATCATTTTGCTGACTTATTTCATAAAGAGATTAGTCATGAATTAATTCCGTTAAAAAAGCAATGTAATGGATATGATCAGCTATTGTATGAATTGGCTGCTTTTTTCAATGATAAATGCTTTCGATTATATATTTGCGATGAAAATGGATTTCAAGTAACAAGTAATATTGAAAAAGTAAATCGAAAATGGCAAATCCAACCTACATTTAAAGGGAAGAATTGGAGCTGGCGACCTTACTTTTTAGAAAATATCATGCGTATGAGAATGGGAAAAAAAGGTTTACTATCAGACGTATACAGTGATATTGATTCTGGAGAATCCATCAGGACCTATTCCTATCCATTTGGAGATGGCTTGTATTTGTTTATTGATTTATCGTATGAATTTTTATTTGAAGAAGATAGTTTACTCTTTTAAATAGTTGTTAACTAAAACACGCACAGATCGCTATAGCATATGCTCGCTATTTTGTCGTTCTATGTATAAAGCCCTTGAAACTTTCTTGTTGAATATCCTTCTCCTTATAGGGGAAATTATCCCTAAAGACGAATTTAAGGAGGGGATACAATGAGTATCTATATGATTGTACTTTCACTTATCGTTATTGGAATAGCGGGCTATTCATTGGTGTATACATTTAGGATTGCAGGGCAAGAAAAACGATTAAAAGGAGAATATGATACAGATATTCCAGAGGTCGTTAAAGAGCACCCTTATATTCGTAATCCAGTATTCGTATCAATTCTCATTGCTACTATACTGATTACACTATTTATTATTTATAGGTCTATTCGCTATTTAACTTAATTCTGATAAAAACCCGCCTTTCGTTCGTGAATTTTCGAACGAAAGGCGGGTTTTTGGTTATATGTACCAGTTGAATTCATGTTTCAGTGACAAATTAAGTGGGAATTTTACAATTATAATGAAAAACTTGCAATTCTTTGTTACTATTTCGCGAAGGAAAATTTTACTAACAAATTCATTTCATTGCTACAATAATTATACATAGTTTTCTAGGAGGGGAAGAAGATGGTAAAGAAAAAGTTTTTGCTATTATTATTAATCTTAGGTTTAATTTCAGCTTCATGTGGACAGGTTAACCAAACTCAAGCATCCACTTTCGGTGGGGAACAGGCACTTTCACTTGCTGAAAAAGCATTTCATACTCAAGTTTCACTAAGTGAAAAGCCACAATCCAAACAAAAAGTCGTGGATAGCCTTACCCAGTACTTCACAAAAGAAATGACAAACTCTTTTATAAAAGAAAATGTCTATCAAGTAGATGGTGGATACCAAACGTTCGGATCAGATTTTGCATCATATTATATTCCATTCTTTCAATATGACGAGTCAACTCATGTGAAAAAGGCAGATGGGAAATGGTACATATGGGAAGAGCGTAGTGGAGATGAAAAAGGTCCTGTTGCTACCGTTCCTGGTGTCGAAGTGGTCGTTTTATCAGAAGAAGAAGGCACCTGGAAAGTAACTTCTATCACGTACGAACTTCCAGAAAATATTCAATCAGGAGAATGAAAACTCAATAACACGTAAAAGGGGCCAATATAATCGATATAATGGCCCCTTTTATCAATTTGCTTTGATGTTGGTGTAACGTTGACGTTTTTATAAGTGAAGAGCTTTAGATAAAGCTTCAAGATTAAAGCCTGTAATAACTTCCTTATCTACAGTTATAGTTGGGGTAGAATAAGATTTCAAACGATGAATAATATAATCTCTTGCTTCTGAATCCTCCTTTATATTAATTTCTTCAAACGGTATTTTGTTTTCCTTTAAAAACATTTTCACAACCTCACAAGGTGGGCACTCTGGCTGAGAGTATAGAATTACTTGCTTCATGTTTATCAATCTCCTTTTTCGTACTTCATTAAATAATCTACAATTCCCATTGCCGAAACATTCATATCAAGCCTTAATAACTGAAAGATGGGATCCCCTGCTTCAACTCCTTTTTGTATCATGGTTTTCTTTGAAAGGTCGAAAAGTATAGAGGTAATCTCTTCAATATTAACTTCTAATGAATTTTTCGGGTCAAAATATGTTTTACCACATTCCATAAATAAGTCCAGCCATTTCTCAACTTCCAAAAGGGCAAATGATACGTCTTCAGTAGGACCATAATGTCCAAAATAAAGGTAATCTAACTTTAAACCTTTATAAAAAGCAATAGCTTCCTTCATTTGTATTGGATTAAATTGGTTAGGTGAGGTAGACGGAAAATAAAAATGTTTCGAACCGACAGTATATTGAATTCCACTCGTATCTCCTGTAAACATCCCGTTCGAGACAGGGTCATAAATACTTAAATGATGGTTGGAGTGTCCAGGTGTATCAAAAAAGGTTAACGTACAAGTATCGCTTAGCTTTAATAAGTCTCCATGTTGTTTAATTTCAATTCTATCCTCGGGTATGGATTTAATGGGGGCAAACAATTCATCAAATTTATTTCCATATACTGCCTTGGCTCCAGAAATTAATCTAGAAGGGTCAATAAGGTGCCTTTGTCCTTTAGGATGAACGACGATTGTAGCATTAGGACATTCTTCTAAAAATAGACCTGCTCCGCCAGCATGATCAAGATGGATGTGAGTTAAAATTATGTATTGAATATCTTCTAAATTAATGTTTAACTTAGAGAGACCTTTTTTTAGGTGAGGTATAGAAGGGCTTGCAGATGTTTCAATAATAGTTAGGGACTCTTCATTAATGACATAACTTCCTGTACGTTCCTTTAAGGATAGATCCATTAAGTCAATTAAAGATATACGAGAATCTATACGATAAATACTCATCTTAACAATCCTTTCTGCTTCTAAATGATTTCTATTTTTAGTATAAAGGATATTATGAAAAAAAGGACAAAACATTAGAATTTACAGGATAGAATCTGGTACAATGCAAAAGCTATGACCAAGTATCAGATAGGAAAGGAGAGACCGTTTATGTCTCAGCTTCTTGGAATTATACAAAGACTAAAAACCTTACAAGAACAAGGTGAACAAGGGGAAACTCAACAAAGATTCTTTGAGTACAATGGAAAGAAAGTTTGTGAAGTAAAGTACTTACCTAAACAGGATACTTTTGAAATTGAAGTAGTAAATGAAAAAGGAAGTACCTTCCCTTTTGATAACATTGATATTACAGCAATAGAGATATATGAGCTTCTTCAAGAAGCAATTCAAGACTAATAAGATGAAAAAGGGCAGCCATGTAAGGATTCTTCTTTGGCTCCCTTTTTTTGTATTTTTAATCTTGAAAACATACATTGTGCTGACATTGTGTTAAAATTATTGTGGTTACATTTAATAATAAAACGAGGGGTTATAGATGATTTCACTAAGTAATCAGGAATTATTAGATACCAACATAACAGATTTCATTATTCCTTCTGAAAAAGTAGCTCATGTGCAAGTAGGAAATTCTCTTGAACATGCTCTACTATTGTTAACAAAGAGTGGTTATTCTTCCATTCCGGTTCTTGACCCAAGGTTTCATTTTCAAGGTTTAATTAGTTCCAGTCTTATTACGGATTCAATTTTAGGACTTGAACGGTTTGAGTTTGAACAGCTTGAACTAAAGAAGGTAGAAGAAGTTATGACGACAGACTTTCCAACCGTTTCCCTGGAATCAAAGTTCAAAGAAGCTATTGAACTTTTGGTAGATCATCCTTTTTTATGTGTTATATCTGAAAATGGATATTTTGAAGGGATTTTGACAAGAAGAGTCGTGTTAAAACATTTTCAACGCCATATGTATAAAATGTCATAATAAGTGCAAATACATAAGGCTGTTTAAAAATGAATGTGTTAAACGGTAGGAGGGTGGCTTTATAGTCATCCTCTTTTATTTTTGGGGATTCTTTATTAACTAAGTTCAGAGTGCAAGAAAGGCTTTTCTCTAACCGTGTATGGTAGTTATTTTAAGAAACTCATGCTTAGAAAGGTGATAGGAGAGGAAGCGAGCTGCAAACATTCACTACTCCCTTTATAGAAAGCAACAAAGATTGTGTGAAGAGCCTTATAGAAAGAAAAAATCCATTTAATAAACTACATAATTAGAGGAGTAAAGTATGAATAGTACTGGAAAAAATGCAGGTAAAAAGACAAATAGACCCATTGTATTAGTATCTGTTATGCTCGCAATGTTTATGGGGGCCATTGAAGCGACTATTGTATCCACCGCTATGCCTGCTATTGTTGGGGATTTAGGTGGATTTTCTTTATATAGCTGGGTTTTCTCTGCCTATCTTTTAATGAATGCAATAACTGTGCTGATTTATGGAAAGTTATCTGATATTTTCGGAAGAAAACCAGTCATAACGTTCGGAATTATTATATTTTTAATTGGTTCAATTTTATGTGGATTTTCACAGCATATGGAGCAATTGATTATGTTTAGACTGATTCAAGGGCTTGGGGCAGGAGCTGTACTACCTATGGCCACCACAATTGTTGGAGACATCTATTCAAAAGAAGAACGAGCAAAAATACAAGGATATTTATCAAGTGTATGGGGACTTTCAGCAATAAGTGGTCCACTTGTTGGAGGAATCCTTGTCGAATTTGTGAGTTGGCGATATGTATTTTGGGTTAATATCCCTTTGGGAATCCTTGCAATTGTAGGACTTTGGATGTTTTTACATGAAAACATCGAAAAGAAAAAGCCAGTCATTGATTATGGAGGGGCGACTTTATTGGTCATTTCGATCTCTTCGCTGATGTTTGTTTTGGTAGAAGGTGGGGTGCGCCTTCCTTGGTATTCATGGGAAACCATTCTGTTAATCGTCACATCAATCATTACACTTGCTTATTTTATTTATCACGAAAGAAAAGTGCCTCAACCTATGATGCCGTTTGATTTATGGAAGGTCCGTTCTATATTGGTTGCGAACCTTGTGTCATTAACAACAGGCGTAATGTTAATAGGAATATCAAGTTTTTTACCTGCTTTTGTACAGGGAGTAATGGAAAGAAGTGCAACCGTTGCAGGATTTACATTAACTGCTATGAGCATTGGTTGGCCAATTTCTGCCACGATTGCAGGTAGGCTTTTATTAAGGATAGGTTATTACAAAACATCATTAATAGGAGGAGTGTCTCTTGTTATTGGGGCAACGATCTTTTCCCTCATGGAGCCATCTTATGGCCCGTTATGGGCAGCGGCCGGTTCCTTCTTTATTGGAATCGGAATGGGTATGTCCTCTACTGCATTTATTGTCTCTATTCAATCAAGTGTGGAATGGAAGGTTCGAGGTATCGCCACGGCTACAAATATGTTTATGAGGAACTTAGGAACGACGATTGGAGCAGCCTTACTCGGAGGAATATTGAACAGTCGACTAAAAGAATATTTCGAAGATGCGAATATATCAAGAGATATTTCAATTGATAGTACTAACTCTCTATTAAATAAATCAGAAAGAGAACTCTTACCTCCACAGCTTCTTGATGTATTACAAGAAGGGCTTACTGAGTCTCTACATGATGTTTACCTTATTGTCCTTCTTTTTGCGGTCGTAAGTTTTATAGGGATATTGTGTTTGCCAAAGGACCGCTCATGAAAAAAACAATTTTATACCAAATTGCAATATTAAAATCATTGTAATGAAATTTAATAGAAGCTTGACATGTGAAATATCTATTTTTTTCGCTATCCTCACTGCTAATGATGCACCTAGAAAAGCACCAGCGGCAAAAGGAATTCCTATACTCCAATCTACATGGCCATTTTGGAAGTAAATAGCGAATGCACCAAGACAACTAACAAATGTCTGGAATCTTGTAAGGGCAATAGATTTTAAGTAACTAGATCCGTGCAATAAATGAGTATACATTAACATTGTTGCTTGACCCGGCCCGAACATTCCATCATACGTACTAATAAATAAAAGGTAACCAAATAGTGTTCGACGCTGTTTATGATTTCCTTTAGGTTTAATCCCCTTATTTATACTTAAAAATAACGCCATGATTAAAAATAGAAAAGCTATAGTTTCTAAGATTTTAGTTGAAATTTGATCTGCTATCACAGCCCCTGTCATCCCTCCAATTAAAGCAATTGGAAGGATTGGGAGACATTCTGATAAGGTTACTCTTTTGTCCCTCAATAAGTAACCAAAACTAGAGGAAGAGCTAATGATATTTGAAAATTTAGCAGTAGCGATACTAATGTGAACAGGAATGCCTAAAAGTAGCATAATAGGCATTCCTATTAGTCCCCCGCTACCTGCAAGTGTTCCGATTAAGGCTACGAGAAAACCTGTCAAAAATAATACCATCTCCATAAATGCTCACCCCTTCTTTATACTTCAGCTTATTCGATTAACCTTAATAATGAAATTCTATAATTATTAAGATATAATATAAGAAAAACTTATGAAGGTGAGAATATGTCCTTTTCTGAATATGAAATTTTACATGTTCTGGCACAAGAAATGAACATGCGCAAAGCTGCTGAAAGATTATTCGTCTCCCAGCCCGCACTCTCTCAAAGACTCCAGAACGTAGAAAAAGATTGGGGGACTAAACTTTTTCTCCGCTCTCAAAAAGGGTTATCCTTAACACCTGCTGGTGAACTTGTAGTGAAATTAGCTGAAGAAATGCTGTTAAAAGAAGAAATCGTTAAAGAGCAAATTCAATCCTTGGAATATGAGGTTCACGGGACGTTGAAAATTGCTTGTGCTTCCATTGTTGGTCAGAATTGGCTTCCTAAAGTGTTAAAAAAATTCGTAGAAACCTATCCACATGCAAAGATTTCGTTAATGACAGGATGGAGCAGCGAAATATTAAAATCCATTTATGAAGATGAAGTCCATATCGGCATCATTCGTGGAACGCCTGATTGGAAAGGTCCTAAGCATCACCTGTTTCAAGATACACTGTATTTAGTAGATCGTGAAATACAATCTGTTGAAGAGGTAATGAAAACGGATCGACCTTTTATCCAGTTTAAAAGTGACTCCAATTATTATCAGGAAATTCAAGATTGGTGGCGTCGGCAATTTCAAACCACTCCTAAGCGAACAATTGTAGTGGATCAAATTGAAACATGTAAGCAAATGACCCTAAATGGAATTGGTTATGCTATTTTACCAGCTATAACACTAGATGGGATGGAAGAAAATATCTACAAAATTCCATTGCTTGATGAGCATGATACGTTGATCCATCGAGACACTTGGTTACTAGGCTATGAATCTGCGTTTCAATTAAGGCAGGTTGAAGCATTTGTTGAAGTAATAAAGCAATTTTTAAATGAAAATGAAGACGAATAAAATTGGTTTTTAGTTGTCTTCTTTCCTTTAATTTGATAAAGTAATTCAAGAAACAAATTCTGAATATATACATAATTCTGGAGGGTATTAAAATGAAAATGATGGATGCACACGAAATTATTTCTTTTATTCAAAATAGTACAAAGTCAACACCTGTAAAGGTTTATGTTAAAGGTGAATTAGATGGAATCAACTTTGGTTCATCCTCACAAACGTTTCTTCAAGGCAATACAGGTGTAGTATTTGGAGAATGGAGTGAGTTATCTACCATTCTTGAAGAGAATAAAGATAAAATAGAAGACTATGTTCTGGAAAATGATCGTCGTAATTCGGCCATACCTTTGTTAGACCTTAAGGGAGTAAAAGCACGAATTGAGCCAGGAGCGATTATTCGTGATCAGGTTGAAATTGGTGATAATGCCGTTATCATGATGGGTTCAGTTATTAATATTGGTTCCGTTGTAGGTGCGGGAACCATGATTGATATGAATGTAGTACTAGGTGGAAGAGCTACTGTCGGTAAGAATTGTCATATCGGAGCAGGTGCAGTACTGGCTGGAGTTATTGAGCCGCCTTCTGCTAAGCCTGTTATCATTGAAGATGATGTTGTAATAGGAGCAAATGCAGTCGTATTAGAAGGGGTAACAGTAGGGAAGGGTTCCGTAGTTGCAGCTGGAGCAGTCGTTGTCGATGATGTACCTCCATATACCGTGGTTGCAGGTACACCTGCCAAAAAGTTAAAAGATATTGATGAAAAGACAAAATCTAAAACAGAGATTAAACAAGAACTACGTCAACTTTAATTGATTTACATCGCTTACCTTATAGAAGAAAAGAACGGACGAATATAAGAACCCTTTTCGTCTGTTCTTTTCTTGTACTGTCATATTGTTAGGAGGAGAAGCATGTCTAATGTAGATTATAAAAAAATAAGAAGAGATCTCCACCAAATTCCCGAGTTAGGATTCCAAGAGCATAAAACCCAGCAATACTTAATGAATTATATTTCCTCTATGCCTTCAGACCGGTTTGAAATGAAGACTTGGAAGACGGGAATTTTTGTAAAAGTGCATGGTACAAAGCCTTCAAGAATGATTGGATATCGTGGCGATATTGATGGATTGCCTATTCAAGAAGAGACTGGATTAGGTTTCCCCTCTGAACATGAAGGTAAAATGCATGCATGTGGTCATGATTTTCATATGACGATTGAGTTAGGAGTTCTTACTCACTTTATTCAACACCCAATCGAAGATGACATACTCTTTATCTTTCAACCTGCAGAGGAAGGACCTGGTGGTGCACAGCCCATGCTTGAAAGTGACATCATGAAAGAGTGGAAACCGGACGTAATCTTTGCCTTACATATTGCTCCTGAGTATGAAGTCGGGACAGTGGCAATCAAAGAAGGGCTTTTATTTGCTAATACTTCTGAATTGTTCATTGAGTTTAAAGGAAAAGGTGGGCACGCAGCATACCCTCACCAAACAAAAGATATGATCGTTGTAGCATCTTCATTTGTCACCCAGCTTCAATCGATCGTCTCACGAAACGTGGACCCTTTGGATAGTGCTGTGATTACTGTTGGAAAAATGGAAAGCGGAACGGTCCAAAATATAATTGCTGAAACAGCTAAGCTGGAGGGGACGATTCGAACTCTTTCTCCCAAATCCATGATCAATGTAAAAAATAGATTAGAAGCTTTAATTGAAGGAATGAAAATTAGCTATGACTGTAATATACATATTGATTATGGAAGCATGTATTGCCAGGTCTATAATGACCCTGAATGGACAAAAGATTTTATTTCGTTTGTAGAGTCTGCTGATAAAGGGAACCTTGTCATTTGTAAAGAAGCTATGACCGGAGAGGACTTTGGATATATGCTGGAAGAAATCCCGGGATTCATGTTTTGGCTAGGAGTAGACTCTCAATATGGTCTGCATCATTCAAAATTAGACCCTAATGAAGATGCCATTGATTTTGCCATTGGTCTAATGAGTGACTATATAGGCAATCTGAAAAACCTCTAATGACATAAAAGATGGGCTTACGTGTGTGAGCCCATCTTTTTCGTATTATTGTTCTTTTTTCTCAATATAAACTTGGTGTGGGAAAGGAATTTCGATCCCATTTTGATCTAATGCTTCTTTTAAAGCTTTTCGAAGCTTACGTTCTACTCCCCATTGTTCCATGTTTTTGGTTTTACAAAGAACTCGTAATACAACATCAGAAGCACCAAGAGTTTGGACACCAAGGACGTTTGGTCCGTCTACAATATTGTCGTCTTCTTGTGAAATTTGATCACAAACCTGTTGGAGAACGACCATGGCTTTATCAATGTCATCATCATACGAAATCCCGATATCTACAAGTGCTCTCATGTTTCCTCTAGAATGATTGCTTAAGCTTGTGATCTCTCTATTAGGAACATAATGCAAAGTGCCGTCAAATCCTCGAATATGAGTCGTTCTTAATCCAACTTCTTCAACAATTCCTGAAAAACTTCCCGTTGTAACATAGTCACCAACATCTACTTGTTTTTCTAAAAGAATAAAAAATCCTGTTACGACATCACTAACTAATCCTTGTGCTCCAAAACCGACAGCCAGACCGATAATTCCAGCTCCTGCTAAAATTGCGGTTACTTCAATCCCGAAAATTTGTAGTATAGTAACAAAGAATATAAAGATAAGTACATAACCTACAATGTTCTTTGAAAGGCTCTCCAGGGTTTGTGCGCGGCCTTCAGATACATCTTTTCGTTCACGATACTTTTGGAAAATTCTTTTAAGAACCCTATTAGCAGCAACTTTAACAAGTATAAAAGCAATCCAAATAGCTAACAATTGTAAAGCGCCGATTCCAATCGTTACAAGTAATCCATTCCAATTAAAATTGGTAATCCGATCACCCAGTACATTCATTCCTAGTATGTAATTCAAACAAATCATCCTTTCACCTTTACTACTAATGTTTAAATTGAACGATTATAGTATACACAAAACTATATGGGTTATGTCAAAGGTGCAACCCTTAAAGTGCATATTGTTTTATTCCCCTGGGGAGAAATGATAAACTCTATATGTCGTCTGATTAACTACATATCAGTAGATGTAAGAGTAAATGTTGGTGATTAGGGCAAAACAAATAGGGGATTAGAAAAGGTTAATTATAATGATTTTAATCTTACAATTATTATAATTTGATATTGACTAAAATTAACTAATCCTTTATAATGGAAATCGTGAGTCAGAAAGGGCAGACAATCTTGTCTCTCCCTTACTCAAGATAATTTAACATAAAACTCATTGGAGGGATTTATTCATGGCTGAACGCATGGTAGGTAAACAAGCTCCTCGTTTTGAAATGGACGCTGTAATGCCAAACAAAGAATTCGGTAAGGTATCACTTGAAGAAAACATGAAAAACGGAAAGTGGACAGTATTGTTCTTCTATCCAATGGACTTCACTTTTGTATGTCCAACTGAAATTACGGCAATGTCAGACCGTTACGATGAGTTCGAAGATTTAGATGCTGAAGTTATCGGTGTTTCAACAGATACTATTCATACACACTTAGCTTGGATCAATACAGATCGTAAAGAGAATGGTCTAGGTGAATTAAAATATCCATTAGCAGCAGATACTAATCACAGTTTATCTCGCGATTATGGTGTACTTATTGAAGAAGAGGGTGTAGCCCTTCGCGGTCTATACATTATCAGCCCTGAAGGAGAAATGCAGTACCAAACAGTATTCCACAACAACATTGGACGTGACGTGGAAGAAACGCTTCGTGTACTACAAGCTCTTCAAACAGGTGGTCTTTGCCCAGCAAACTGGAAGCCAGGACAAAAAACTTTATAAGTTTCAAATGAATAAAGGCCTAACCGTTTGTTAGGCCTTTTTCATGTTTCCATGTTTATAATGTACTTTTTTAAATTGTATCATGAGTGCAAAACGGTAAAGAATAATTTAAAAGAACCAATAATTTAAAGGAGGAGTTATTATGAGACTTCGTGAACCTATGCCAGCATTACAGGGGGCAACAGAATGGTTGAATGGAGAACGATCAAAGGAAGATTTAGTTGGAGATAAACCAACGCTTATTCACTTTTGGTCTATTAGTTGTCACTTATGTAAGGAGGCTATGCCTCAGGTAAATGAATTCAGAGACAATTACAGCGATAAGTTAAATGTTGTTGCTGTCCACATGCCACGTTCAGAGGACGACCTGGATCTTGATGAAATCAAGAAAGTGGCAGCAGAGCATGACATCACTCAACCAATCTTTGTGGATTCTGAGCACAAATTAACGGACGCATTTGAGAATCAATATGTACCTGCTTATTATGTGTTTGACAAAGAAGGAAACCTTCGTCATTTCCAAGCCGGAGGAAGCGGGATGAAAATGTTAGAAAAACGTGTGAACAGGGTTTTAGATGAAATAGAAAAAAGTGAATAATACCTTTTATGGAGAAAAGATCGGTCATTAGACCGATCTTTTTTTACTGGATTATTTTTAACATAAATAAGAATAGTAAGACTAAATGAATAATTCATAAAAAAGTAAAAAATTCTAAAAAAAGGGTAGATAATTATTTCGAAAACCGATATATTTATTTATACGTCGTTTTTGCAACAAGGGAAGGGAGAGAGACTATGGAAACGTTTAAGAAATTAAAAGGCTTTTATTGGCCATATAAAAAGTACTTTATTATTTCAATGTTCTTTTTGATATTTGTAACAGGAATTACAGTCGTTTATCCAATGATTTTACAAATAACGATTGATGATGTCATTTTAAAAGGGGAATACGAGTGGATTCCTTATCTTGCTTTTGGATTTATTGGAATTATGGTGATTAAAGGCATTACCACTTTTATTCAACAATATTATGGAGACTTATTTGGAATTACGTCTGTATATCGCTTACGTAATGAATTGTATGAGAAGCTTCAGTTCTTGCCCTTTAGATATTATGACAATGCTAAAACGGGAGATCTAATGTCTCGTTTAACGGCAGATGTGGAAGCGTTTCGCTTTTTCTTATCTTTTGGTTTTTCAGAACTATTACGATTCTTTCTTTTAATTACTGTTAGCTTTGGAGTAATGTTTTATTATTCTCCTTCATTGACTTTTGTCACCCTCGTTTCATTACCATTTTTAGCAATTGCCGTTTATAAATTTGATAAAGCTGTTCATCCCGCCTTTCGAGGAATTAGAAAATCGTTTGGTAAGCTGAATACAAACGTACAAGAAAATATAAGTGGTATCAATACGGTGAAGTCTCTTTCTAGAGAGGATTTTCAAATTAATAAATTTAATCAATCCAATGGAGATTACAAGGACAAATACTTATTCACATCAGATATTTGGTCAAAATACTTCCCTCTCATGGAGTTTTTAGGGAATATAAGTGTCGTGACTCTCCTTGCCTATGGTGGATATTTAGTGATGAATGGAAACCTTCAACCGGGTGAGTTAGTCGCATTTTATAGCCTAGTGTGGTATATCATTTGGCCTATTATGAATCTAGGTTTTACAATTAATTTGTTTTCTCAGTCAAAAGCTTCCGGAGAACGTTTGTTAGAGATCTTAGAAGCCGATGAAGAAATCATAGACCGTTCTGACGTTGTTAATGTAGAACGAATGAAGGGTGAAGTAGAATTCAAACATGTTTCATTAAATTATGCGGTTCACGATGAAGCAGCATTAGAAGACATCTCATTTAAAGCAGAACCAGGTAAAGTAATCGGCTTAATCGGGAGTACTGGATCAGGGAAAACAAGTATTACTCAATTAATCACTCGTTTTTATGAACCAGATGATGGAGAGATATTGATAGATGGAAGAGATGTAAAAGATTATTCTTTAAAATCACTTCGGAAAAATATTGGATTTGTTCTTCAAGAATCATTCTTATTCTCATCTACTATAAAAGCGAATATATCATATGGACGCCCTGAAGCCACAATGGATGATATCATTGAAGCGGCAAAACGGGCACAAGCACATGAATTTATTACAGAGCTTCCAGATGGATACGATACCAAATTAGGGGAAAGAGGACTTGGTCTCTCAGGAGGACAAAAACAAAGGATTGCGATAGCTAGGGCAATATGTACAGATCCATCTATTATTATTCTTGATGATGCAACAAGTGCCGTTGATATGGAAACTGAATTTAGGATTCAGCAAGCACTAAAAGAAGTCATGTCAGATAGAACGACATTTATTATTGCTCATCGTATTTCATCATTAAAACATGCAGATGAAATTTTAGTATTAGAAGATGGAAAAATCGTAGAGAGAGGGGTCCACGATTACTTATTAAACAATAACGGACCTTACCAACGAATATATGATATTCAGTACAAAGATCAAAAAAAGATACTACAAACTCAAGAAAGGTAGGTGAGGGGAATGAGAAAGAAGAAGAATGTTAACAAAAGTGTTTTAACCAGATTTCATTATTCAACCGATCAGGTCATCGATAAGCCATTTAACTGGGAACAGCTATGGCGCTTACTGACTAATTTGAAGCCATATTCTAAAAAGCTACTTCCCCTTTCGATTATTACCGTTCTTATTACAACAGCTATACGATTGGTCATTCCGATATTAATCGGGGTATACACACTCGATAAGGCGATTAGACAAAAGGATGGAGACTTATTATTTACTCTGGTTAGTGTAATTGCAGGGCTATATGTTCTAAATTACGTAGCGAATGTCCTTCGCATTCGGTGGATGAATCGCTTAGGTCAAGGTGTAATATACGATTTAAGAAAGCATTTATTTAGTCACGTGCAGTGGCTTTCTCATCGCTTCTTTGATCAACGTTCAGCAGGATCTATTTTAGTTCGAATTATGAATGATATTAATTCTCTGCAAGAGCTTTTTACAAACGGGGTAATCAATCTATTAATGGATATGCTTCTACTTGTGGGGATTATCGTTATTCTCTTCACGTTAAGTCCTGAATTAACACTGGCTGTCATGGTCATCCTGCCAATCATGTTCTTTATTTCAACAAGCTTACGAAAGAATATCAGAAGATCCTGGCAGATGGTTCGATTAAAGCAGTCAAAATTAAATTCCCATTTAAATGAAAGCATACAAGGAATTCGTGTTACTCAATCATTTACTCAGGAACAAGAAAATATGGCGTTCTTTGATGGAGTGAACACTGAAAACTATGATAGCTGGAAAACTGCAACTAAAAAGAATGCCATGTTCAGACCTCTAGTAGAGTTAACCAATGCCATCGGTACCGCGGTTCTCATCTGGTACGGTGCTCAGCTCATTCAAAGTGGCTCACTCCAATTAGGAGAATTTGTTTCCTTTGCATTTTATTTAGGAATGTTCTGGGAGCCGATTTCAAGACTAGGCCAAGTGTACAATCAACTTCTCATCGGTATGGCGTCATCAGAGAGAATTTTCGAATTCCTTGACGAAGAACCAATCGTAAATGAAAAAAGAGACGCAATGAACCTTGATCATATCAAAGGAAGAATTCAATTCGAAAATGTTGAGTTTTCCTATGATGATAAACGAAAAGCATTGCAAAACATTCATTTGGAAATGAAGGCGGGTCAAACAGTGGCATTGGTTGGTCATACTGGTTCTGGGAAAACGACCATTGCAAACCTAATTAGTCGTTTCTACGACCCTACGAAGGGTGAAGTGAAAATTGATGGTGTTAACCTAAGAGACGTAACGGTATCAAGCCTAAGAAGTCAAATTAGCATTGTGCTTCAAGACACCTTTATCTTCTCAGGAAGCATCAAAGACAATATTCGCTTCGGAAGACCAGACGCAACCGACGAAGAAGTAAAAAAAGCTGCAGAAGCCATCGGTGCGAATGAATTTATAGAGAAGCTTTCCAATGGATATGAAACAGAGGTGGAAGAGCGTGGGAATGTCTTATCCGTTGGAGAAAGACAACTACTCTCCTTCGCAAGGGCACTATTAGCCAATCCAAGAATCATCATCTTGGATGAAGCCACAGCATCCATTGATACAGAAACAGAAGTGAAAATCCAAAATGCCCTTAAAAAATTATTGAATGGCCGTACAGCCATCATCATTGCTCACCGCTTATCAACGATTCGAGAATCTGATAATATTTTTGTATTAGAACACGGTAGAATCAAAGAATCCGGTAATCACGACGAGTTGATGGAACAACAGGGAGACTACTACGAATTAGTAAAATCACAGTTTAAGATGTTAGATGCTATGTGAGTATAAAAGGGAGGCCCCGCACTTTATGGTGTGGGGTTTTTTGGTGAAGAGAGAGGTATGTCGAATTTTAGTGAATGGCAGATATTTTTAGGATAATGGCAGATAAAATTTAAAAGCGGCATATAAAAATATAATATGGCAGATATGTGACTATAACGGCAGATAAATAGAAATAATGGCAGATAAAAAATTCACAATGGAAAGTCTATCAAATGTATAAGAAAAAGAGGGAAATTGATGTAACATAGCGAATAATATTTACAACTAAATGAAAGGAGAGAAAATTTGATAATAAAAAATAGGAAAATCCCCTTATCCATCCTCTACAATCAAGCATTAATAAGAAGAATTTCTCCAGACTCTATTCATCTTCCTCAAATTCAAGCAGACCTTCTTAAATTATGGGCAGGTTACCATGGTGAGTGTAAGGTAGACCGTCATTTAAGTACAATCGATAATCCTGATTTATTTATCCTCAATGACCTTTGCCTTCCAATTGGATCTACTTTTTTTCAAATCGATTCGTTGATTCTATCTAAATCATTTTCAGTGATTATTGAGGTAAAAAATATTGCCGGTGTATTAGAAATAGGTGGTGAGTTTGAACAATTGTCTAGAACAATTAATGGAGAGACTACTGGATTTACAAATCCATTATCTCAAGCTAAACGGTATAAAATTCATCTGCTTCACTGGATGAAAATGAAAAAGATACCTATGCTTCCTGTTGAATATTTAGTTGTTTTCACCAATTCATCTTCTATTTTAAATTCAATGAAAAATAGTCAAAACAACTTAAAAAGAATCATTAGAGTAGAAAACCTAGTTCCAACATTTATGTCATTACAACAAAAATATTCTATTGTTCATTTGATTAATAAACAATTAAAGAGATTAACCAATCTTTTAAATAAAAGCCATATTCAATATCCAAATAATATGACTGAAGAAAAAATTATTAAAGGAGTGCAATGCACATCCTGTCTAGAATTTTCCATGATTAGAAACCAATCTTCTTGGTTTTGTCCAAATTGTGAAATCTATGATAAAAAAGCACATGAACAGGCGATTTATGATTATTTACTATTAAAACACCCCACAATTAATAATAAAAAAGCCAGAGAATTTCTTAGAGTGGATTCCCCAAAGGTTATCCACCGATTACTAAACAACATGAACTTAGCTAGTAGAGGAGAAAAGAAAGCCAGAGTATACTTCCTTCCAGATTATTAACCCCTAAGCAACATAATTGCAATCAACATCCGAAACTACTAAAATTAGACACGAATAAATGTTTGTGAAAAATGTCACAAAATATTCATGTTCAATATATCACAAACTCAATAATAGGTTTTATAATGGGGTATGAGTGATAAAGAGAAGTATAGATTATATGTAAACAACGTTAGTAGACCAGTAGGGGGAGTGTAGAATGGTTTTAGATAGTGTGATATTAAGTAGAATGCTTACGTCAACAACCCTTGCATTTCATATTATATTTGCAACCATCGGTGTTGGGGTGCCGGTGATGATTTCAATTGCTGAATTCATGGGAATTAAGCGTAAGGATCCTCATTATCTTTTATTAGCCAGAAGATGGGCAAGAGGGTTCACGATAACTGTAGCTGTTGGGGTAGTGACAGGGACCGCGATTGGGTTGCAATTATCCATGCTCTGGCCATCATTTATGCAGGTTGCCGGACAGGTTATTGCACTGCCTCTGTTTATGGAAACCTTTGCGTTTTTCTTTGAAGCTATTTTCTTAGGAATTTATTTATATACATGGGATCGATTTAAGAACAAATGGGTTCATTGGCTGTTAACAATCCCGGTCATGATTGGTTCTTCTGCCTCTGCGTTATTCATAACAATGGTAAATGCATTTATGAATACACCACAAGGCTTTGAATTGAAAGATGGGAAGGCCATTAATATTGATCCGATTGCGGCCATGCTCAACCCTGCGACACCAACGAAAGTATTTCATGTTTTAACGACTTCTTATCTTACAGCTGCCTTAATATTAGCAGCAATTACGGCTTTTGCTATTTTGAAGAAGAAAGGTGGAGATTATCATCGTAAAGCCTTGCGCTTGACGATGGTATCGGCACTCATCTTTGCATTTGGTTCAGCGTTTGCAGGAGATCTTTCTGCGAAGTTTCTAGCTGAATATCAACCTGAGAAGCTGGCAGCAGCTGAATGGCATTTTGAAACAGAGGAAAATGCAGACCTAATTGTCTTTGGAACATTAGATGAAAACAATGAAGTCCATAACGAGATCCGGTTACCTGGATTTTTAAGTTTTCTGGCAGGAAGTTCTTTTGATACAGAGGTAATTGGATTAAACGAGTTTCCAGAAGATGAGAGACCTCCACTATGGGTTCATTACTTATTTGATTTAATGGTATCAATAGGATTCTTCAGCATCTTTATTTCAAGTGTTTTTATTCTGTTTTGGAAATGGAAAAAGAGAAATGAGTGGAATAAGCCACTTCTATGGGGAATCGTTGCAAGTGGACCACTGGCTATGTTTGCTATTGAATTTGGCTGGATTTACGCAGAAGTAGGTAGACAACCTTGGATATTAAGAGGATATATGAAAGTAGCAGATGCAGCGACCAAGGCTGATGGTGTAGGATTAACCTTTGCTTTATTTGTAGGGTTATATATATTACTCGGTGTGTTGTGTGTAATCGTATTAATAAAAATGTTTAAAGATAAACCAGCAGAAGCTGAGCTAGAACAACGCTTTCCTAAGAAAGCAAGTTAAAGAAATAATAGCCCCTGTTAAAAAGGGGTTTATTATCCGGTTTTTAAGGGAGGAATGGGTATGAGCTTGGAAATAGTGGGGATTACCGTATTATGGTTGTTTTTGTACGGTTATCTGATCGTCGCTTCCATTGATTTTGGGGCAGGGTTCTTTGCCTTTTATGGAAGATTGAAAGGAAAAGAACATACATTAAATGTACTAATCAGCCGATACTTATCACCCGTTTGGGAAGTGACCAATGTCTTCTTTGTTTTCTTCTTTGTTGGACTCGTTGGTTTTTTCCCAGATACAGCGTATTATTATGGAACAGCTTTACTGATTCCAGGTAGTATTGCAATTATTTTATTAGCCATAAGGGGAAGCTTCTATGCTTTCAATAACTATGGATCAAAAGACAGTATTGTTTATTTATTTTTGTATGGTGCTACAGGGTTATTGATTCCAGCTTCCCTATCAACGGCTTTGACAATTTCTGAAGGCGGATTTTTAGAGCTAACAGGGGATAAAGTTATTTTTCTGGCTGGAGAGCTATTTACCAGCCCATATTCATGGAGTGTTGTTGTATTATCCATTGTATCCGTGTTATTCATTAGTGCGACCTTTTTAACGTACTATGCTGACCGTGCAGGAGACTTGGATTCAAGAGAAGAGTTAAGAAAATTCTCCTTGTTCTGGAGTCCTCCAACAATTCTCGCGAGTTTACTTGTTTTCGTATCATTAAGAGAGCATAATCTTGAGCACTTTACGAGTGCTATTGAAATTTGGTGGATGTTTGGACTATCGCTAGTGTGCTTCTTTGGAGCTTCTCTGATGATATACAAGCGAAAGAACTTTGGAACAGCATTTATATTGGTAATGCTTCAATTTTTCTTTGCTTTCTTTGGGTACGGAGCATCCCATTTACCTTATATTTTAAAACCTTTCATTACGATTGAAACGGGTGTAACGAACCCAACGATGGGAATGGCTTTAGTCATTGTTTTCATTGCAGGATTACTCCTATTAATTCCATCCTTATATCTCCTGATGAGGTTATTCCTGTTCGATGCAGATTATGTGAAAGGTAGAAAATAGCGTTTACATTAAAGGAGAAAAAATAATTTTTCTCCTTTTTTTATGCTAAAATATAGATATGAAAGCAGGTTTGAACTATTACTTGCGTGATTTGGAATATAGCGGTGGGGGAGTTCATTTTGAAAAAAGAGTTTGTAGTCATTGGATTAGGTCGGTTTGGAGGCAGCATAGTACGATCTCTGTCAGAACAAGGGATGGAGGTTATGGCAATTGATCAGGATGAGGATAAAGTAAACGAATTTTCTTCTATTGCTTCTCATGCTGTCGTAGCGGATTCAACAGATGAGTCTGTACTTAAAAGCTTGGGAATACGAAACTTTGATCACGTTATTGTTGCAATCGGGGATGATATTCAATCCAGTATCCTAACCACGTTAATGTTAAAAGAAATTGGTGCAAAAAATATCACAGTAAAAGCCCAAAATGATTATCACGAAAAGGTATTAAGGAAAATAGGGGCAAATCAAGTAGTACATCCAGAACGAGATATGGGAAGAAGAATTGCCCATAATATTGTTTCAAATAATGTATTAGATTACTTAGAGCTTTCTGATGAACATTCCATTGTTGAGATCGTAGCAAATGATCATTTAAGTGGAAATACTTTGATTCAGTTAGATATACGTGCTCAATATGGTATTAACATCGTTGCTATCAAACGAGATCGAGATATTATTGTCTCACCACAAGCTGATGAACAGATTCGAGAAGGGGATGTACTTATTGTGATAGGTGCAGATTCTGATATTAGTCGTTTTGAAAAGAAGGTATTATAATAAAAAACGCTGTTTCGATTAACAAACAATAAAAAGAGGCTGATCCGAATGGGATCAGCCTCTTTTTGATGACTCTGTATTAAACTTCCATGATAATTGGTAAAATCATTGGACGACGTTTAGTCTTTTCATATAAAAATGGTGCCAGAGTATCTGTAATTTCATTTTTGATTTCTGACCATTGAGATGTTCTTCTTTCAAGAACTTTGTTTAAATGCTTAGAAATTAGGGTTTGAGCCTCATTTATGAGGTCTCCCGATTCACGCATGTATACAAATCCTCTTGAAATCAGGTCTGGGCCAGATGCGATTTTGAAATCTTTCATGTCGATGCTGACAACGACAATGACCAATCCTTCTTCTGAAAGGATGCGACGGTCACGCAGAACGATGTTTCCGATATCTCCGATTCCACTACCATCGATATATACATTACCAGAAGGGATTTTACCGGCTACTGAAGCAGAGTCATTGCTCAATGCAAGTACTTCTCCATTATCCATGATGAAGCAGTTTTCTGGTTGAACTCCACAATCAACTCCTAGTTGAGCATGCATCTTCTGCATTCGGAATTCACCGTGTATAGGCATGAAGAATGTTGGGTTCATTAAGCGAAGCATAAGCTTCATTTCTTGTTGACCACCATGACCTGAAGTATGGATATCACTTAGAGAACCGTGAATTACTTCTGCACCAGCGCGGTATAAAAGGTTGATGGTTCGGTTAACGCTAATCGTGTTCCCTGGGATTGGTGAAGATGAGAATACTACTGTATCCCCAGGTTGAATTTGGATTTGACGATGTGTACCGTTAGCAATTCTAGAAAGTGCTGCCATCGGCTCACCTTGAGATCCAGTACATAAAATCGCTACTTCGTTTGCAGGTAAACGGTTAATTTGTCCGTGCTCAATAAAAGTATCCTTAGGAGCACTTATATACCCCAGTTCCTGTCCGATTGTAATAGCTGCTTCCATACTTCGTCCAAATACAGCTATTTTACGGTTGTGATATACAGCTGCTTCAACCACTTGCTGTAAGCGGTGAATGTTAGAAGCAAAAGTAGCGAAGATAACGCGTCCGTCTACTTTTCGGAAAATATCATTGATGCTTTCGCCTACTTTACGTTCGGACATCGTGAAGTTTGGAACTTCAGCATTTGTACTATCAGAAAGTAGACAAAGAACGCCTTCTTTACCGATTTCAGCCATTTTGGTTAAGTTCGCGGGCTCACCAACTGGTGTGAAATCGAATTTAAAGTCACCTGTATGCACGACATTTCCAGGGGGAGTCTTTACGACGATCCCGTATGAATCTGGTATGCTGTGGGTTGTTCTAAAGAAAGTTACCGATGTTTTACGGAACTTGATTACATCATCTTCTTTAATCACATTAAGTTTGGCATTTCGTAATAATCCGTGCTCTTCTAATTTGTTTTTAATTAGTCCAAGGGCAAGTTTACCACCATAAATAGGAATATTTAATTCACGTAGTAAATAAGGGATTCCACCGATATGATCCTCATGACCATGTGTAACAAAGAGACCTTTTATTTTATCAGCATTCTTTACTAGATATGTGTAATCTGGAATCACATAATCAATCCCAAGAAGTTCATCTTCCGGGAACTTAATTCCTGCATCAATTAAAATAATCTCGTCTTGAAATTGTACGCCGTATGTGTTTTTACCGATTTCACCTAAACCGCCAAGGGCAAATACAGCGGTTTGGTCATTCTTTACAAATTTCATCTAATTATTGCTCCAATTCGAAAGAATGGTGGTTTTGTTCATACTCTAAAAAAGCGCCCTCTAGCTTTTGTACGAATTCAATGTTATACGGTTTGTCTTTTAAATTTAGGCGTACTTCACGTTCTGAATCTGCTTCCATGTAAAGGGATTGAGTGCATTCGCGAACAGGCACTTCAGCTTTACTTTCTTGATAAAATACTTTGAAAATCATGTCTTTTCTCTCTCCTTATCCGTTTTCAAAAATCTAACTTTCATCTATGATAAAAAAGTTATCAACATATTAAATGCACTAATCAATACTAGTATTGGTTATGTATGCTATAAATTATAAAGGATTATGTCTTGTAAATAAAGTTTTTGAAGTAATCCTTTATAAATCGTTCATAATAAAGAATAGGGACTGCACCAAAGGAGACGAAAATGCTCACTAGTGGCGTCAGTCCCTGTATATTTAAGAAAACGTATGACATTATAACCGGATAAATACATTTTAGAATAAATCTGCGATGAGTATTTCAGCAGTATTTATAATGATTATGCAATCGTTTTTTTTCTAAGTAAATCTTTCCACCGTTTCAAAAGCTTCTTTCTGAGCTTCTTTAACATGGTAGATCACTCCTTATTTATTAGTTTACCGAGAATTTCCTTTGAAGTAAAGGTTGAATACTACGAACGTTTCTATTGTCTTATTTATATTGTACGGAATATCTTCAAACTCTTACATGGTTAAGTTTGGTAAATGGAGATGTTATGCTCCTTTATTGACATTCTTTTAAGATAAGAGTAGCTTAAACAACGGATATTTTATTTAAGAAAAGGAGAACAGATATGTCAAAAATTGTTTTCTTCGATATAGATGGAACATTATTAGATCATGATAAAACATTACCGGATGCTACCAAGGAAGCTATTAAGACATTGCAGTCTAATGGAACTTACGTTGCCATTGCAACTGGTAGAGCACCATTTATGTATGAAGGCTTGAGAGAAGAGTTGGGCATTGAGTCCTTTGTTTCTTTTAATGGTCAATACGTAGTCTTTGAAAATGAAGTCATATATACAAATCCATTAAAAGTGGAAATTTTAGAAACGTTGTTAGAGGATACATATTCGAACGATCATCCAGTGGTTCACTTAAACCACCAGACAATGAAGTCGAATCATAAGCACCATCCCTTTATAGAAGAAAGTATGGGGAGTCTGAAATTTCCTCATCCTGATTATTCGCCACAATTCTATAAAGACCGAGATATTTACCAATCACTCTTATTCTGTACAAAAGAAGAAGAAAACTTTTACCGGAATAAATATGGAGATGATTTCACCTTTATTAGATGGCATCAATATTCTATGGATATTCTCCCAAAAGGTGGATCAAAAGCAGAAGGTATCAAGAAAATGATAGCTAAATTAGGGTTCAATTTAGAAGACGTATATGCTTTTGGAGATGGTTTGAATGATATCGAAATGATTCAATCCGTTGGAACAGGAGTAGCGATGGGGAATGCGGTTGAAGAAGTTCAAAGACATGCTAACATGATTACCAAGCATGTTGATGAAAATGGGATATACCATGGGTTAAAAGAGTTGAAATTAATATAATTAATACGTAAGGACTGCTACTAAACGTAGCAGTCCTTACTTGTTTATCTTCTGTCTTATCTTTCAATGGCTATTGCACCAGGAATTGGTTCAAATGGACGATCTTGATTGATATGATCATAGAACATTATACCATTTAAATGATCGATTTCATGTTGAAATACAATAGAAGGGAGCCCTTTTAATCTTAACTTTACTTCATTTCCTTCTACATCCCATCCCTTTACAGTAACTCTGGCGTATCGAGGAACTAACCCTGGGACTTGCCTGTCGACAGAAAGACATCCCTCTCCTGACGTTAAATAAGCTTTTTCAACAGAATGACTGATGACCTTTGGATTAAATAATGCATAACTGAATAAGTTTCCTTTATTATCGGTTACGTTTACAGCCAGCATACGTTTAGATATATTTATTTGAGGTGCAGCAAGACCGATTCCTGGTCTTAAGCCGTATTGATTGGCTATCTCAGGGTTTTGACTATTGATTACATATTCTAACAAGCTTTTTAATATCTCTTGATCTTCTTTAGTTGGTGGCAAAGGAACTTCCTTAGCGACTTTTGTTAATGTAGGGTGGCCTTCACGTATGATGTCGTTCATTGTAATCATTAAATTTTTCCTCCTCAATACAGTAGCAGACATTGAATTCATTCATTATATTTGCACAGCTATTTTGTATGATAATAGTCTATCATTTTCCTTTTGAAAAGTTAATGGAATAGATTCAATAACCATGGAATACTCTTTCTATTCATGTCATAAATTCTTAATAGGAGAAAAGTCCAATCGACAATTTTTTCCACAGTTGTAAATCCCTATTGTCAAATCAGTTAGACATATATATAGTAGAAGATGGTAAATAGTTAAGGGGGATCAAGCAGTGTCGAAATTTCGTTTTGCTTTCATTTTAGGAGCCGCAATTTTTGTGCTAATGGGTTGTATTGGTGGATCTTCTCCTGAAGAGAATATCTATAATATTCTTGAAGAAACGTTTACAAAAGAAGATCAGTATGTGAAGGTTCAAAAGCCACTTCAAGAATTAGAAGAAAAAGAGAAAGAAATTTATACTCAAATCATGGATCTTAGTATGAAAGAATTTAAAAAGATCGAATCCCTTTCAAATGATGCTCTTGAGAATATTGAAAAAAGAAAAGAGTACATCGAAAAGGAAAATAAGTCTATGAATGAGGCATCAGAAGAATTTGCTAACATTGAAGAGTATGTGGGTAAAATAAAGAATGAAGACCTCAAAAAAGAAGCAGAAGTATTACAGAAAACAATGAAAGAGCGTTATGAACTTCATGAAAAACTAACTTCTTCTTATTTAGAGGCACTGACGTTAGATAAAAAGCTTTATGAACTATTCAAAAAAGAAGACTTAACAATAGAAGAACTAGAGAAACAAATCACTTCTATTAATAAACAATATGAAAAAGTTGAGTCTTTAAATAAAGAGTACAATTCAAAGACTGAAGAATTTAATAAGTATAAACAAGATTTTTACTCTTCTGCTGGTCTGGAAGTAGAAGAAAATCAGAAATAGAAAACATAAAAGGAGAGACTACAACGTA